>CP144172.1:0-1239453 GCA_039636865.1 Dermatophilaceae bacterium Sec6.4 | reverse complement strand
CCGATGAGGCCGACGCGGACTGACCACGCTGCGGGTACGGCTGACGTCTGCCACGTCGGGCCGCTTCTCCCCCGCTTGCCCACGTGTGGGTCGCCAGCGCCCCGAAAAGTCTCCGACCGCGGCCTGGCCCACTCGTTTGCGTCGCTGGCGCCGATAAAAGCCCGTCCGGGAGGCGTGACGGCCTCGTTTGGGTCGCTGGCGACCAAAACGCCGGAAAGGAAGGGTCAGGTGCGCGGCTTGCGGCTCTCGAAGAAACGCAACATCGCAGCTCGGGCGTCTTCGCTCGCAAACAATTCACCGGACAGCCGCGCCAGCCGCTCTCCGTCGCGATCGATCCCAGCCACCATGTCGGCATTGAGCAGCTTCTTGGTCTCGCGCAGCCCCTGGGGGTCGGCCTTACCCAACTCGCCCACCACGCGGGCTATCTCGGCATCCAACTGGCCGTCGTCGACAGTGCTCGTCACCAGCCCGTACGACTGCGCCTCATCTGCGTCGAAGGTCGCACCGGACAGGAAGGTGTATGCCGCAGCGCGGCTCGTCATCCGCGGCAGAGTCGTCAGCGAGATGATCGCCGGCGCGAGTGCCAGCCGCGCTTCGGTAAATGCGAAAGACACCGAACGGGCGGCCACCACGATGTCGGCGGCACCAACCAGACCCAGCCCACCGGCTCGTACCGGCGCATGCAGCCGCAGCACCACCGGTACCGCGAGCGTCAGGATCAGTCGCTGGATCTCGATGAGGTCACCGACCCCACCGTCCCCTGCACCTGCCTCTTTCAGATCAGCGCCTGCGCAGAAGGCGGGACCTTCCGCTGCCAGCACGACCACCCGAACGTCCGAGTCATCCTGCGCCGCCCGCAGGGTGTCCAACAGTTCGCCGACCAGTTGGCGGCTGAGCGCGTTGCGGTTTTGCGGGCTGGCCAGCGTGATCGTCGCGACCGCGTCGGACACGTCGTACCGAACGAGTTCCATTGCTGCTCCCTCTTCGAAAAAGAAACTAAGACGAGCGGGTTCAGTACGACTTGGGCAGGCCGAGACTGAATTGAGCGACGAAATTGAGCGCCATCTCCTTGCTCACGGGAGCAATGCGTGTCAGTCGTGAGGCTGCAATCAGGTGTACCAGGCCGTATTCGTTGGCCAGTCCGTTGCCACCGTGCGCCTGTACGGCCCGGTCGACCGCAGTGCAGGCAGCTTCGGCAGAGGCGTATTTGGCCATGTTCGCGGCCTCACCGGCCAGCATCAGCTGGCCCGCGTCGTAGAGCGCCGCGGCCCGCTGGGTCATCAACCGGGCCAGCTCGATCTCGACGTGGGACTGCGCGAGAGGGTGCGCGACCGCCTGGTGCTGCCCGATCGGCACACCCCACACTTCACGTTCCTTCACGTATGCCGTCGCTTTGGCCAGCGCGTAGCGCGCCATGCCGGTGGCCGAGGAGGCAGCCATGATCCGCTCGGGGTTCAGGCCCGCGAAGAGCTGCTCGATGCCGGCATCGGCCGAGCCGACCAGCGCGTCGGCGGGCAGTGCCACGTCGTCGATGTGCACGCTGAACTGCCGCTCCGGCTCCACCATCCCCATCGGGATCTCGGTGAAGGAGAAGCCATCGGCGTCGGTCGGCACAATGAACAGCGCCGGGCGCAACTTACCGGTCTTCGCGCTCTGGGTGCGCGCCACGACCAGCACGTGCCCACATTCGTCGACCCCGGAAATGTAGACCTTGCCGCCACGCAACCGCCATCCGTCGCCGTCCGGCGTCGCGGTGGTGACGATGTTGTGCGAGTTGGATCCGGCATCCGGCTCGGTAATGGCGAAGGCCATCTTGGTGGTGCCATCCGCGAAACCCGGCAGCCAGCGCGACTTCTGCGAATCCGTGCCGTAGGTGCAGATGATGGTGCCGCAGATCGCCGGCGACACGACCATCAGCAGCAACGGACACCCCGCCGTCGCCAGCTCCTCGCAGACAGCTGCCAGGTCGCCGATGGTGCCGCCCGCGCCGCCGTACTCCTCGGGAATGGCGACACCGAGGAAGCCCTGGCGTCCGGCTGCCTGCCACAGCTCGTCGGTCTTGGCATTGGCATAGGCCTTGCCCAGCCAGTAGTCCGGCCCGTAGGACTTCGCGAACTGCGCCACCGAGACGCGCAGATCGCGGCGCTCCGACGGCTCCGAGAAAGCAATCTCTGCAGGTTGGGTTTCAGTCGTTGTCATTTCGACTCCTCATGGACAGCAGTAGGTTTCGGATGTTTCGGAGGCAGCTCGTCATGCGCTGTCCGGCTCGATGACAGCCAGTACCGCGCCCGACTCGACCTGCAGCCCGACGTGGACGCGTAGGTCGCTGAGTACCCCGTCGGTGGTTGCGCGAATGGTGTGCTGCATCTTCATGGCTTCCAGTACAAGGAGTGGGTCACCAGCAGCTACGCGGTCACCCTGCGCGACCGCAAGGGACACCACAGCGCCAGGCATCGGAGCGACCAACGAGCCTTCGCCGACGCTCGCTGCCGGGTCGGTGAAGCGCGGTACCCGCTCCAGCGACCAACTTCCGCTGGGTCCCCATACGTCCACGAACGAGCCCGACCGCGACACCTCGAAATGCTGGCGTACCCCGTGGACATCGAGCACGACGACATCGGGGCCGACCTCGACCGCGGTGACTTCATCGTCGTCGCTGCACAGCAGCCCGCCCACGTCGCGGTACCCGATACTCACTTCATCACCGCCGAGAAGGTAACTGCGGGTGCGGGACTGGGACGGCACCGACCGCCACGCCGCAGGCATCCGCTGCTGCACACCGGCCCCGGTAGTTGCGGCCGCGGCATCGCTCAGCGCGGCCGCTGTTGCGATGACTCGGCGTTGCCCGCTCGACGACGACTGACTGATCCAGTGAGCAGCTTTTTCCTCCAGCAACGAGGTGTGCATCAGCGACGCGAGTACATCGGGGTCGTTCAGCATCACCCGCAGCACGGCCGCATTGGTGACCACCCCGTGTACCCGTGCCCGCCGCAACGCGTCGCTGAGCATGCGTGCCGCTGATGCGCGGTCCGGGCCCCATGCGATCACCTTGGCGAGCATCGGATCGTAGTGGATCCCGACCTGAGCACCGGCGTCGACGGCGCTGTCGAGGCGCACGCCATACGTGGTCGGGACTTCGAATGACGTGGTGGCGCTGGGGAAGTCGAACGCCCGCACGGTGCCGGTCTGTGGCGCCCAGTCCGATCCCGGATCCTCGGCGTAGAGCCGCACCTCGATCGCGTGGCCTCGCGGCGTGAAGTCGCGAGGCGGCAACGCCTCGCCCTGCGCGACGGACAACTGCGCCGCGACCAGATCCACGTCGTAGACGCACTCACTGACCGGATGCTCGACCTGCAGCCGGGTGTTCATCTCCAGGAAGTAGATCGACTCACCCTGCACGAGGAACTCCACGGTGCCTGCGCCGAGGTATCCCACCGCGCCGACGGCGGCGCGAGCCGCGTCAGCCAACAGCTCTCGCACTCCGTCCGCAAGCGCAGGCGCCGGGGCTTCTTCCATCACCTTCTGGTGGCGACGTTGCAGCGAGCAGTCCCGCTCGCCCACGATCCAGCAGGTGCCGTGGGCGTCGGCGAGCACCTGCACCTCGACGTGCCGCGCAGTGGGCAGGTACGGCTCGACGAAGACCGTGCCGTCGCCGAACGCCGACGCTGCCTCCGACGACGCCGCAGCCAACTGCGCATCAAGGTCCGAGCGCCCGCGCACCACGCGCATCCCTCGGCCACCGCCACCTGCGGACGCCTTGACCAGGAGCGGGAACTGCTCGTCGCTCACGGTGTCGACGTCGACCTCGAGGATGGGCACCCCGGCTTCTGCCATCAGTTTCTTGGCGCGGACTTTGGAGCCCATTGCCTCGATGGTGTCGGCGTCCGGTCCGATCCAGGTCAGCCCCGCATCGGTGACCAACCTCGCGAAACCCGCTGACTCGGAAAGGAATCCGTACCCAGGGTGGATGGCGTCCGCACCCGTTGCACGCGCGGCCGCCACGATCAGATCACCACGCAGATACGACTCCGACGGTGCATCACCAGGTAACGCCACAGCCTGATCGGCTTCGCGCACAAAGGCCGCCTCGGCGTCTGCGGGTGAGTGCACCGCGACCGTCTCGATACCGGCCCTGCGACAACTGGCGAAGACCCGACGGGCGATCTCACCACGGTTGGCCACCAGCACCCGCCGGATCGATACCGCTTCAATCATCACAGCCGAAACACCCCGTATCCCTGTGCCCCGCTGGTCGCGGTCGTATTGATCGTCGACAGTGCAATACCGAGCACCGTGCGGGTATCGCGTGGGTCGATCACGCCGTCGTCGTACAGCAGCCCGGACATCATGTATGCATGCGATTCGGCGTCGATCTGTGCTTCGACCATTTCCCGGATCGCCACGTCACTCTCTTCGTCGAACGGTTTGCCGCGGTTGGCCGCCGAGGCCCGCGACACGATCGAGATGACGCCTGCCAGCTGCGCGCCGCCCATCACTGCGGACTTCGCGTTGACCCAGCTGAACATGAACCGCGGGTCGTAGGCGCGCCCACTCATGCCGTAATTACCTGCGCCATATGACGATCCGATGATCACCGACAGGTGAGGCACGGTGGAGTTCGCCACCGCGTTGATCATCTGCGCACCGTGTTTGATGATGCCGCCCTGCTCGTACTCCTTGCCGACCATGTAGCCGGTGGTGTTGTGCAGGAAGATCAGCGGTGTGTCGATCTGGTTGGCGAGTTGGATGAACTGCGCAGCTTTCTGAGCCTCTTCGCTGAAGAGCACCCCACGGGCGTTCGCGAGGATCCCGACCGGGTAGCCATGCAACTGCGCCCAACCGGTGACCAGGCTCGACCCGTAGAGCGGCTTGAACTCATCGAAGTCCGAGCCGTCCACGATCCGCCCGATCACTTCACGGGGATCGAACGGCGCCCGCGGATCACTCGGCACCACGCCCAGCAGTTCCCGGCCGTCCAGCACGGGATCGGCGTATGTCGGGGCGGGGCTCAATCCCTTCTTGCGCCAGTTCAACCGCCGGATCACGCTGCGCCCGATACGGATTGCGTCGTGCTCGTCGGCGGCCAGATAGTCCGCGAGCCCCGAGATACGGGCATGCATCTCGGCGCCACCCAGCGATTCGTCATCGGACTCCTCGCCGGTCGCCATCTTGACCAGGGGCGGGCCGGCCAGGAAGACCTTCGCGGCGTCCTTGACCATGACTGTGTAGTCACTCATACCCGGCACATAGGCGCCACCCGCCGTGCAGTTGCCGAAGACCAGGGCAATGGTGGGACAGCGGGCAGCGCTGGAGTGGGTCAGGTTCGCGAAGGCTCGTCCGCCGGGCACGAAGATGTCTTTCTGAGTGGGCAGATCCGCGCCGCCGGACTCCACCAGGTTGATCGTCGGCAACCCGTTCTCGGCCGCTATCCGAGCCGCCCGCTCGGACTTCTTCAAAGTCACCGGATTGCTCGCCCCACCGCGCGAGGTCGGGTCGTTGGCGACGATCATGCACTCGACGCCCTCGACGACGCCGATGCCGGTCACCAGGTTGCCGCCGACCGGGAACTCCGATCCGTAGCCTGCCAGGGTCGACAGCTCCAGGAACGCACTGTCCTCATCGAGGAGCAGCTCGATCCGCTCCCGCGGCAACAGCTTTCCGCGAGAGTGATGGCGGTCGACGTACTTCCGGCCACCACCTTCCAGTGCTTTGCCGTGCTGCACGATCAGGTCCTCGACCTGCTCACGCATCGAGTCGGCATTGGCTGCGAACTCTGCTGACTGCGCGTCGATCCCGCTGCGTAGCACCGTCATCGCGCGCCCGCCCTACTGGAGTATCCGAGCAACTTCGCCGCGAGGTCGTCCATCACTTCGTCGGTGCCTCCACCGATCCGCAGGATGCGCGAATCGCGATAGTGCCGCTCGACTTCGGACTCACGCAGATACCCCGCGCCGCCAAAGATCTGCACTGCCTGATCGACCACGAAATCGCACGCTGCGGTCGCTTCGTTCTTGGCCACGGTCGCCTCCAGCAGCGGCTCCTCTCCCGCCGCTTCACGTTCGATGACCGCCCGTGTGTAGGCACGTGCGACATCGGTACGTCGGTGCATTGCCACCAGGGTGCGTCGGATCGACTGACGGTCGATCAGCGGCCGGCCGAACGTCTCCCGGCCGCGCGCGTACTGAACCGCCAGATCGAGACAGCGCTGGGCAACGGCGTATGCCTGGACGGCGAGGTTGAGCCGCTCGTGGACGAATTGCTGCATGACGGAGATGAATCCTTCCCCTTCGCCGCCGATCAGGTTCCGGACCGGTACCCGCACCGCATCGAACGACAGTTCAGCGGTGTCCGAGCAGTGCCAGCCCATCTTGCGCAACGGTGCGGAGACGGAGAAGCCGGTCGATTCCTTGTCGATGACCAGCAGGCTGAGTCCGTCGTAACCGGCGCCCCCGGTGCGCACCAGCGTGGTCACGAAGTCGGCACGTACCCCGCTGGTGATGAACATCTTGGAACCGGTGACCACGTAGTCGTCGCCGTCGCGAACAGCCCGGGTCTGCACGGCAGCTACATCCGAGCCGCCGCCCGGCTCCGTCACGGCGAGCGAGCCGATCAACTCGCCGGCGAGGGTGGGCCGCGCGTAACGGTCGATGAGATCGGCATTACCGCTGGCAACGATGTGCGGCAGTGCGATGCCGTGGGTGAAGAGCCCAGCCACCAGGCCGCTCGATCCACCGGCCCCGATGATGGCTTCACACACCACAGAATTGTCGATCGCATCTCCACCCTGGCCACCCACCTCCTCGGCGAAACCAACGCCGAGCAGTCCGGCCGCAGCCGCCTCGCGGTGCAGCGACCGCGGCAGCATGCCCTCGTCTTCCCAGCCGGCGAGTTGGTCAGTGATCTTGTCACGGGTGAAGCGGGTGACGCTGTCATGCAGCGCCTCCCGCTCGGAGTTCGTCCAGCTGTCACTCATATGAACTCCTTGGGGATGTCAACGACCCGGGCACGCAGCCATTCACCGAGCGCTTTGGCCTGCGGGTCGAGCCGGGTGGATGCCGCGACACCTTCGCCGAGCAGCCCGTGGATGACGACGTTGACTGCACGCAGATGCGGCAGCGGCCAGACGTCGATGTCGAGGTCGGCCGCCTCCGGCAACAGTCGGCGAACACCATCCGGGGTAAGTAGCGCCTGCAACCATTCGTAGGCCGCATCCGGGTGCAGGTGCGCTGACGGAATCCACACGCCGACGTTGGCGTCGCCGCCCTTGTCGCCACTGCGGGCATGTGCCACCACACCGAGTGGCGCGCGGACCGAGTCGGATGCGACGAACGATGCAGCTACCGGTGCAACGACATCGAGGATGGGTTGTTCGGTTACCTGCGGCGGGTCGATCTCGATGACCTCGCCGTCCTGCATCGTGACGCGGTGCGGAACGCTGCCCTGCGCGACGTACGCCGCCGAGTAGATGCCGTAGGCGGTCGCTGATGAGGGTGGGCGGGTCATGGTGAAACCGGGGTAGGACGCGAGCGCCAGCTCGACGGCCGCAGCGCTGAACGCCCGACCGACCGGTCGGTCAGTCCGGTCGAGCACCTGGCAGGTCAACAGTGCCGTTGCCGCAACCTGAGTTTCGGGGTCGGGAACCGTGAGGTCGTCGAGTCGCCATGTCACTTCGGCAGGCTGATCCAGCGCGAGCGCATGCTCCATCTGCGCGCGCACCAGGACAGCTTTGGCGGGAATCTCCAGGCCGGTGAGCACAAACTCCACCACATTGCGGAAGCCGCCGAGCCTGTTCAAACACACCTTCGTAGTGGGCGGTGGCGGAGTGCCCCGGACCCCATCGATCTGCACCCTGTCAAGACCTGTCTGAGTCAGACGCACCGTGTCCAGGTGCCCCACAACGTCCGGATTCAGGTAGGTCGGGGCACCGATCTCGTAGACGAGCTGGGCTGTCACGGTATCGACGGTGACCGCTCCCGCGCTGCCGCGATGTTTGGTGATCACGCTGCTGCCATCGACGGCGATCTCGGCGATCGGGAAACCGGGGTGCAAGAGGTCGGAAAGGGCGGCGAAGCCGGTGAAGTTGCCGCCGGTCGCCTGCGCACCGCACTCGATGACATGCCCCGCGATCAAGGCACCCGCGAGCGCGTCATAGTCCTGTCGCCCCCAACCGTGGTGGGCGATAGCCGGTCCCATCGTCACGGACGCGTCGGTGACACGCCCGGTCACCACGATGTCCGCTCCACGCTTCAGGGCTTCGGCGATCCCAAACGCGCCCAGGTAGGCGTTCGCGGTCAGGATGCCCTCGACGCCGAATTCGGCCGCACGAGAACGAAGGTCGTCACCGTCGACATAAGCGACGGTCATCGGAAGGCCCGCCTCGGCGATGACCTTCCGCAACGCGTCGGCCAGCCCCTGCGGATTCAGACCGCCCGCGTTGCTGACAATCCGCACCCCGCGCTCATGGGCGAGTGACAGACAGTCGGCGACCTGGCGCAGGAAGGTGCGGGCATAACCACGCGACGCGTCCTTGAGCTGATCGCGGCCCAGGATCAGCATCGTCAACTCTGCGAGGTAGTCGCCTGTGAGGACGTCGATCGGTCCGCCCTCGAGCTGTTCGCGCATCGCGGAGAGGCGGTCACCGTAGAAGCCGGAGACATTTGCGATCCGCAGCGGCTCACTCATTCGGGCGCGGCAGACGGTTGCGGGTCGGAGCCGGGTGGCCCGGCGAAGGCCTGCACGATGCCCAGCCAGGTCTGCGCGTCCTTCCCGGTGGCGAGCAACTCGGTGTCCGACGCGTGCACCCGACGCACGGCGACCCGCGCGAAGTCCCACGCTGTGCCGGTGATGCGTTGCTCGGCGTCGGCCGGACCCCAGGTCCACGAGTCACCGCCCGGACCGATCAGGTCCAGGGCGACGTCGCGCTCCGGCAGGTCCATTCCGCGCCCCAGGTAGGCAAATGCGCGGGTGGCGAAACCGAGGTGGCAAACATGCCGGATGCGGTCGGTCGGGAATGTCTGCGCGCCGAGCGCATCGGCAATGTCGAGCCCGTGCGCCCAGGTCTCCATCAACCGGGCGGTCGCCATCGAGGTTGACTTCATCGGTGGCCCGAACCACGGGATGCGCGCCGCCGAATCGACGCGGCCCAGTCGATCATGCAGCAGCTCCCGCTCGTTGTCCCACCGGGCCATCAGCTGCGCCGGAGGCAGTGCGGCGAACTCGGTCGCTCCGTCGTTCACGAAGGTGTCCGGCGCGCTCATCGCACCCTCCACCACGGCTCGCCACGCGTGCTGCGCAGCGGTGTCACCGGCATCCAGCATTGTCGCCACCGCGATCGAGGACATTGCGTCGGTCCAGGCCAAATGGCCGATCTGGTGGGCGACGTTCCAACCCAGGGCCGGCGTGGAGCGCTCCCAGTCCGCATCCGGCAGGGACTGCACCAGCTGCCGAACGGCGATGCACTCGGCGCGTAGATCGTCCAGCAGATCCAGAAGCTTCATGAGCGGGCCTTTCGCCGAGCATGTTGGTCTATCAGGGGCGCCCAGCGCTGCAGAATCACGGCTCGACGCGGACCGTCGTCGCTGAGGGTGTTGGCGAGGCCGAGCCCGCGCAACATGTCCAGCAGACCCTGTATCAGCAGCCGGGTCTGCGGGTCCTCGTCGTCCACGCCGAGCAGCTCAACGGCAAGACGGTGTGCGCGGCGTCCCCAACGCCGTTCCATCGGAGCCACTGATTCGAGCAGCTCAGGATCGGTACGCGCTGCGACCCACAGCTCGAGCGCGGCCACGAACAGGTCGGAGACGAAGAAGTCGGCGAGAGTCGTGAGGGCGGCGACCGTGCTGCCCTGCCCGGTGGGCGCCTCGATCCGCAACTGCTGCAGTTGGTGATGCAGTCGCTCGCCCAGGTGATCCACTGCGGCGACCACGAGCTCACGCTTGGACGGGAAATGATGCAGCTGGGCGCCCCGGGACACCCCGGCGCGGGTGGAAACCACGGTGGTCGTCGTACCCGACCAGCCGCGTTCCACGAGCACTTCGACCGTTGCCTCCAAGAGCCTGCCCCGCATTGCCGCAGCGCGCTGCGGCTGAGGTACCCGAGCGGGCAATGGTGCGGTGGTGGTCACGGGCCCAACTCTCCCGCCATCGTGAGAAACAGTCAAGTTTGTTTGTTATGTGGCGAATCCCGGGCCCGGTGCATTTTCCGCAGGCGCCTACCGCCACGCCTGCACCCGTTAGCCTGTGATTCAGCCCATTTGTTGGAAATCGAAGCTATTGGAGGCCTGTATGACCACGCAGTACGCAGTTGTCGACCCGAGCACCAACGAGACGGGGCAGGAGTACCCGACCGCTACCGACCAGGACGTCCAGGCGGCGATGGCTTCGGCCACCAAGGCACACCGTGAGTGGTCGCGTAGCTCGACAGTGGACGAGCGGGCAGCACTCATCCACCGGGTCGCTGAACTGCACACCGAGCGTCAGGACGAGCTCGTCGAGATCATCATCCGCGAGATGGGCAAGCCCGAGGCAGAAGCCATCGAGGAGGTCGAGTTCGCATCGGCTATTTACGCGTACTACGCGGACAACGGACCGAAGTTCCTGGCTGACGAGCCCATCGAGCAGGAAGCAGGCGCCGGAAGCGCATTGATCCGCCGTACCTCGGTCGGCCCCCTGCTCGGCATCATGCCGTGGAACTTCCCCTACTACCAGGTGTCGCGCTTCGCCGGGCCCAACCTGGTCGCCGGCAACACCATCATCCTCAAGCACGCCCCGCAGTGCCCGGAATCGGCTGCCGCGATCGCGAAGATCTTCGTCGACGCCGGATTTCCCGAAGGTGCGTACGTCAACCTCTACGCAACCAACGACCAGTGCGCCGACATCATCGCCGACCCCCGCATCCAGGGCGTCTCGCTCACCGGCTCCGAGCGGGCCGGCTCAGCCGTGGCGGAGATTGCCGGTCGCAACCTGAAGAAGGTCGTCCTCGAGCTCGGTGGCTCCGACCCGTTCATCCTGCTGAGCACAGATGACATGGACGCCGCCGTGCAGGCTGCATTCGATGCGCGCTACTACAACACCGGCCAGGCCTGCAATGGCGGCAAGAGGCTGATCATCGCCGACGGCGTGTACGACGAGTTCATCTCCGCGTTCACCGCAAAGGTGCTCGCTACCCCGAACGATGCGCCGATGTCGTCGATCCAGGCAACCGACAACCTGGTGAAGCAGGTCGAGCGCGCGGTGCAGGGTGGTGCCCACCTGCAGAGCGCCGGCGAGCGCCACGGCGCGTTCTACCCGCCGAGCGTCCTGACCGGGGTAAGCCATGACAGCGCCACATTCCACGAGGAGCTCTTCGGGCCGGTCGCGATGGTGTTCAAGGTGGATTCGGAGGACGCGGCCATCGAGTTGGCCAACGACACGCCGTTCGGTCTGGGCTCCTACGTGTTCACCACCGATGCCGATCAGGCCCAACGAGTCGCAGACCGTCTGGACGTCGGCATGGTGTTCGTGAACGGCGTCAATGCCGACTCCGTCGAACTACCCTTCGGCGGCGTGAAGCGATCCGGTTTCGGTCGTGAGCTCGGCCGCTACGGCATCGAGGAATTCATCAACAAGAAGCTCATCCGCACCGTCAAGTGACGGATCGTCGCCCGGCGGCTGAGAGCGGGGCGACGACGTGGGGAGGGACTACTCCAAGTCCCTCCCCACGTGTGCGCGTTATCGACGCGGTCAGGCCCGCGCGTTCAGCCGGCTATCGGGCCACCTCGTCCAGACCGTCGCCACGGGCTCTGCCGGACGCTCGGGCGATACCCACCAGATCCGCGCTCACACCGCCCAGGCGTCGCGGTCCGGTCCAGACGGCGTGCAGCGGCCTGCGCAGGTCCAGGCCCTCGATCGGCACCTCGCACAGGGTGCCGGCCGTCAGCGCATCCGCGACCGCGAGTCTGCTGAGTACCGCAGGAGCTGTCCCGGACATCACGCTGACCCGGACGGCTGCGTTCCCCGACAGCTCCAGCACCGACCGCACAGGCCCGCCGAGCGCGGTGTCGAGCGCAACCCGGGTGCCGGAGCCGTACTCCCTGGTCACCAATGCCGTTTCGCGCAGCTCCTCAGCGGTGATCGGAACGGCGCTACTCGCCCACACATGTGCAGGCGACACGACAAGCACCAGTTCATCCCGAGCGACGACCAGGGAATGCACCCCCGCGGGCGTCCCGGGGCCCTCGATGAAACCCACTGCACACCTGCCGTGCAGTACGTCGGCCAGCACAGCGTGGGTGTTGTGCACCCGGACGGTGATCCGCACGTCCGGGTGTGTCCACCGCAGATCGGACAGCCAGCGCGGCAACAGGTGTTCCGCGACGGTCTGACTGGCCGAGACCGTCATCGCGCCCGTTCCATCGGCAGCGAGCGCGGCCGCGCCGTCGGTGAGGTCCCGCGCCGCGAACAGCAGGGCGCGGGACCACTCCACGACCAGGAGCCCGGCCGGCGTGAGCGTGGAGCCAGCGGTCGAGCGCTGCAGCAACAACAATTTCAGATGCCGCTCCAGGCGGGCGATGGAGCGGCTGGCGTTGGGTTGCGCCATCCCGACCGCGCGGGCACCGGCTGCCAGCGACCCGTGGTCGGCAACCGCGACCAGCAGCTCCGTTGCTGCCAGGGCGGGCCACTCAGCCACAATGTGGGCTTTCGTAACAGGGTGGACAACCCCAGCAATATCCGTCGGACATACCCCCGATGGTAGATCGTGGTCTACCGCCGTAGGGCCATCGCGATCAGGCTGGTCAGTGTGAGGTCACCCCGGGGCACGAGCACCCACCCAACGCACGAGTCGACAACGACGGAACCCAGGTCCTCAACTCGCGGCGTCCGTGCTCGTCAAACCATCCCGGGGCTGCTCGTGACCCTCGTCGTCGCAGGAGTAGCGACCACGCTCGGGAAGTTCTTCCCCATCGTGGGCGGGCCGCTGTTCGGCATCCTGATCGGCCTGGTCGCCGGAACGGCGGTAACCGCCTTGCGCGGGGACAGCTTCTCC
Source organism: Dermatophilaceae bacterium Sec6.4 (assembly GCA_039636865.1). Classification (NCBI taxonomy): domain Bacteria; kingdom Bacillati; phylum Actinomycetota; class Actinomycetes; order Micrococcales; family Dermatophilaceae; species Dermatophilaceae bacterium Sec6.4. The sequence goes on along the minus strand of CP144172.1, from coordinate 1,226,433 downwards.
TCCGGGTACACATTCGCCTCGAAACCCGTCCTGCAGGCGTCGGTGGTCGTCCTTGGCACCGGACTGTCCATCCGCCAGGTCCTGAACGTCGGCGGCTCATCACTGCCCGTCATGCTCGGCACCGTGGCCGTCTCGCTGATCGGGGCCTACGTGATCGGACGTGCGCTCGGCCTCGACTCCGACGTTCGCACGCTGATCGGGGTGGGTACAGCCATCTGCGGCGCATCCGCAATCGCTGCAGCTACCGCGGTGATCAAACCCAAACAGGCCGACGTCGCCTACGCGATCGGCACCATATTCACCTTCAACATCGCTGCAGTTCTGCTCTTTCCCCCCATCGGGCACCTCATCGGGATGAGCGGGCATTCCTTCGGACTGTGGAGCGGCACCGCCGTCAACGACATATCGTCTGTCGTCGCAGCGGCCTACAGCTTCGGGGACGGAGCCGGGCCCTACGCCCTGGTCGTGAAACTGACCCGATCACTGATGATCATCCCCATCGTGATGACCCTGTCGCTGCTGTATTCGCGACGGCAGGCGCGCGCAGGAGGCGAGATCACCACATCCATTCCCTGGCAGCGGGTGGTGCCGCCATTTCTGATCGGTTTCCTGCTCGCAGCGGTGCTGGATTCGCTCGGCGTTATACCGGCGGGCTGGCACAGCCCGCTGAACCACATCGGCACCTTCATGATCACGATGGCGCTCGCGGGTATCGGACTGTCAATGCGCCTGGGACAGATGCGTGCCGCGGGTGTGCGGCCCCTGCTGCTCGGTGGTGCGCTGTGGTTGTGTGTCGCACTGTCCAGCCTCGGACTGCAGTGGGCCACCGGCACTATCTGAGCTGCGCAGCTGGCCCATCAGGCAGGGTCGGCTATCCATCCAAAGTGCCGACGGCTCCGAATCTCCAGAAGGACGTGGCACAGTTTGTAGTAACGGATGAGAGCAGGACGACATGCATCAGATCCTCAAGCGCGCTCTACCGGTTGCCGCGCTCACGCTGGTCGCCCTGCCGCTGACCGGTGTCGCACCGGCTCACGCCGCGACGAACGACACCTTCTCCGCCAACCTGACAGCACTGAACGGTAGCGGAGCGCACAGCAAAGTCGTCGGCAAACTGGTCGGTGACACGCTGTGGATCACTGTCACATCCAGTGGTCTGAGCGCCGAGTTGCCCCACGCGGCACACCTGCACATCGGTGGGACGAACAGCTGCCCGGCGGCCACCCAACGGGGCACCGGCATCAACGGTCACCTACGCGTCAAAGACGGCGCTACGAGCTACGGATCGATTGCCGTATCGCTGACGACCAGCGGCGACACCTCCCCCAAGAGCGCGTTGGCCGTCGATCGTTTCCCCGTGGGAAACACGACCTACACCCGCAGTATCCCGATATCAGCGACGATCGCCGGTGAGATCCGCGCGGGCAAGGCAGTCGTCGTGCAGCACGGTGTCGACTACAACAAGAGCGGGAAATATGACGGAGCCTCGAAGTCCGAGTTGAACGCCGCCCTGCCCGAGGAAGCCACTGACCCGGCAACCTGCGGCCGCCTCGTGGCGAGTCAACTCAGCGGCATTCCCAACCGCGGACCACAGACCGGTGACGGGTCGACCATGGGCATGCAGCACACAGGCGCCCTGGGTGCCGGAGCGACTGCGATCGCAGTGGGCGGGGTTGGCCTGATCGCGCTGAAACGCCGCACGCCGGCAGCTCGGCGCTGATGACCGGCAAACACCACGCGCGTCGCCGCGCACCCTTTTCGCGACAAACCGGCGCAGCCCTGCTGGTCGTGCTGATGGCGGTGGGCGTGGGCCTCGTGGTATTTGCTGTCAGCGACCAGACACATGCCCCGCAGGTGCCCCTGAGTTCGCCCCAGGTCGCCCTTTCCCAACAGTCCAGCTCGCCTTCTTCGACATCGTCCTTCTCGACTACGCCCTCGTCGACTACGCCCCGCAGTTCGTCATCGACGAACTCAGCGGCCTCGGTCAGCGTGCCGGCCACGGTAAACATTTCTTCGATCGGCGCGTCCTCGCGACTGCTGCAGCTCGGCCTGGATGCTGACGGGAAGATCGCGGTGCCGACCAACGCCCAGGTCAAGCAGGCCGCATGGTTCACGGGATCGCCCAGACCCGGCCAGGTCGGGCCTGCCGTGATCCGAGGGACATGTCGACGGTGCGGGCGGGGTGCGTGGGGTTTTCTTCCGCCTGGCTGACGTCAAAAAGGGCGACTCCGTGCAGATCGGCCAGGCGAACGGGACAAAACTGACCTTCGACGTCTACGACGTCGCGCGGTACCCGAAGGACGACTTCCCCGCCGCCGTCGTCTACGGAAACACGACCGGTCCGGAGTTACGCGTCATCACCTGCGGCGGATCGATTGACCCGGCAACCGGTCGGTACCGCGACAACACGGTCCTTTTCGCGCGCCTGGCCGGCTGACCGCGCCGGTGCCGCGCTGGCCTGCCCTACTTCGCGTTCAGTGCACTAGAGCTGTGACGGCACCGAGACGATCACCCGGCCGCAACTGCCACCGGCCAGCAACGATTCGAACGCCTCAGGGACCCTGTCGATCCCGTCGAACACCGTGTGCAGACTGCGTACCTTCCCATCCCGTAGCCACCCACCGACCTGCGACTCGAACCGATCGCGCAAATCCTCGTGTGCGGTCACCGTAAATCCGCGGATGGTGAGCTCCTGGTAGATCATCTTCCGCAGGTTCTCAGGAGCGGGGGCGCCTGCGACAGCGCCGCACATGACCACCCGACCCCTGAAGTTGAGCACCTCCAACGCGGCGTCGAGCTGCTCCCCGCCGACATTGTCGTAGTAGAGATCGATGCCGTCGGGTGCTGCCTTGCGCAACAGGTCGACGGCGTCGCCATCATGTCGGTCGACCGCGTGATCTGCGCCGAGATCGTCGGTGAGCAACCTGGCCTTCTCCGCGGAGCCCGCGACGCCGATGACACTCGCTCCGACGGCCTTCGCGAACTGCACGGCACAGCTCCCGACGCCGCCTGCCGCACCGGAAATGTACACGGTGTCGCCCGGGCGCACCTGCCCTATCTGGATCATGCCGGTCCAGGCAGTGAACCCGACGTGACCCAGCACCGTCATGCGCGCATTGAGATCGTCGTCCGAGACGCCGCCACCGATAGCGCGCAGTGATTCGGCATCGACAACGGCGGTGGTTCTCCAGGGCAGCTGAACAACGCCAAGATCACCCCGCGCGAACTGGGGGTCGTTCGATTCCAGCACCTCGACCACAGCGTCGCTCGCGGGGACGTCACCGACACCGACCCCCGGACCGTATGCGGTGCCCTCGCCTCCGAGGCGGTGCGCGAGACCCGCGTTCAGCCCGAGCCTGCGAAGCCCGACAAGTACCTGCCCGTCGGCAGGTGCGTCGGTGTCGGTATCGAAAACACCGAAGTTCGCCGCCGTGACACCGACGTTCGGCACCGACGTCAACTGCACTTCGCGGCATCTCATGCCCCGACCGTATGCCGGACTGATCCGGCCGCGCAGTATCGACGAGGTCCGACCTCAGCGCGGAGTACGTCCGGACCCGCATCGCGCTACGGCATCCAACGTGATGGGGCCGCTGGGCGATCCCATCTCGTGGAACGTCGCCGATCGCAGGTCGGCCCGGGTGTTCGGGTCGAGGCTCAGGCAGTAAGCGCCCGCAGGACCGATACCCGCCAGGAATCCGGACCACAGCTGGTCGAAGCCGATGTAGGTAGAGCTGACATCCACCGTCGTCTCGGTCACGTCGGTAAATCCGGCGGCCGCGAACAGCGCCCCCAGGTCGCCCTCCTGGCTGAGCTTCAACTCTCGCACTGCGTTCGCTGCTGCGGTGGGATCCACGCTGATCGCTGCCGTCCAGAAGTGGTCGAGCAGCTGCATGCTCTCCCATACGCAGGCACCCGCGGTGCCGCCGGGCCGCAACACCCGGAGCATCTCCCCCGCCGCAGCTGCGGTGTCGCCGACAAAATGCAGGACCAGTTGCGCGAGAAGGCAGTCGAAAGCGTCGTCCTCGAACGGGATGGCCTCAGCGCGGCCCACCCGCACGGTGGTGCCGGGGTGCCGAGCGGCGCATTCCGTCACGAACGGGCGGGATGGATCGCAGGCACTGACGGACGCCGCGCCGAGTCGTTCGACGAGGACGGTCGTCAACGCGCCGGGGCCACATCCGAGGTCCAGAGCGGTCATTCCCGGGCGCACACCGGCGGCATCCGCGAAGCCGCTCGCCAGCGGCTTGGAATAGCGCCCCATGAAGTCGTCGTACTTCTGGCCGGTGACCTGGAAGGTGTCGGCACCGGCGACCGGCTGCTCAGGGTCCGTTCCCATATCGCTCATGCGGTCCAGCCCTCACCTCGCCTGCATCCCGACTGCGGGGCGCCGTGGATGACCCGCTCCGGTGATCAGTTCAGTGCGAAGGGGCACCGTCGAGCATCCTCTCCTTCGAGACACCTGTCGATGGCTCAGGAACCGATCCCATCCCCGACACCTCAACCCTCACCTGGCCCACCGAGGCCCGTACCTGGATCACCCCACGTTTGCGTCGCCAGCGACGCAAACGTGGAAGGTGAAGTCGAGACGCTGCTCACGACTGGTTCAGCCACCGGATGACTGCCTGAACACGACGGTTGCCCGACGGATCCTCCCAGAGGTCGAGTTTGGTCATGATGGAGCGCACGTGGGACTCCACCGTGCGTCCCGACAGGGTGAGACGGTCGGCGATCGCGCTGTTGGACAGTCCCTGCGCCATCAGCTCCAGGACGGCCCGCTCCCGGTCGGCCAGTGCAGTGAGTTGATCGTGGTTGCGCCGGCGGGCCAGCAGCTCGTCGGTGATGAGCGGGTCGATGACCGTCCGGCCGGCGGCCACTGCGCGGGCTGCGTCGAGGAACTCATCCAGTGCCGTTACCCGCTCCTTGAGGAGATAGCCCAGGCCCGAGGTCTGCTCGGTCAGCAGGTCGGCTGCAGCCCCGGCCTGCACCGCCTGACTGAGCACGAGCACGGCGAGCCCTGGCTGCTCGGCCCGTAGCAACGACGCGGCACGCAGCCCTTCGTCGCCCTGCTCGGGTGGCATCCGCACATCGGTGATGAGCAGCCGCGGTCGCGTGGCACGCACGGTGGCCACTACCGAGTCGAAATCTGCGGCCTCCGCGACGACATCGAAGCCGTCGTCCCGCAACAGACTGACGAGTCCCGCACGGATGAGCGCGACGTCCTCCGCGACGACGACCGTGACAGGCAGCGCATCGGCGTTGCGAGGCCACAGAATGGGATGGACCAGTTGCGGCGGCACCCCGATGGATGTGGCCAGCTCGTTCGACCAGTGCGCAGGGGTAGGCGCGGGAAGGAGCATCCGGACGATCTCGGTGGCGAGGATGTCCCCCGGGTGTCCGCGCTCGGCGAGTCCGCGAACCAGCCCGACCGCAGCAGGTTCTGCTGCGTCGGCCCGGTAGGTCACCTCGGCGACGTGCAGCGCGAGGGACGTCTCCGGTTGGTCCTGCTCGGACTGCTGCCAGTCGATAGCGGTCGCCACGGCGTCCGCCGTTCCTGAGAACAGGGCCAGCCCGCCCCGGTACGCAAACCGACCGCCACGCTCCTCCGCGTGCGCGCGCACCACGGGGGTCGGCCCGGGAGCTTCGAGCGGCCAGGCCAACAGGGTCGTGGTCGTCATAGGCCGCCCGGCCTATCACCGGTGGGGAGGCCGACGACCCAACGACCGTCCTGACCGGAGATCGTGCCGCCGAGGGCCGTGACGCGGTCACGAACGTCGACAGCCGGTGCCGAGCCGGTGCGGACAACCAGACGCGGCCCTTCCTCGCCCACCGACTCCTCGATGGTCGCGGCCAGGTCAGCGTGTGTGGCCAGATAGGTGGTCATCTCGATGACGGGAGCGTACCGACGATCGGGCACCAGGTGGCCGCCCAGCGAGGCGCGCAGTCCGCCGGTCGCCAGGGACGCGGGAAAGACCCCGTGCGAGATAGCTCTTACGTCAGTGGCCACTGCGGTAAGCCTGACCACCACGTCCGCAACAGGGGTCCCACTACGCAGTAGGCGCGCGATCGAGTCGAGCTCGGCCAACGGGCCGTTCACAAGCGCCGTGCGCAACTCCGATCGGGGCTCGTCCGAGGCGACCAGCAGCCGCTGCGCCAGTAGCCGGGCCTGTTCGAGATCACTTGCGGCGGATGCCCGTAGACGCTCGGTCTCCATGATGAGGCCCGCGCCGGTCGCCACCAGCTCGACGGCGTCGGGGTGGGCAGTGACGGCTGCATCCTGATCGATGAGGCCGATGACTTGGGATCCACGGACAATAACTGTGGTCGCCCGGTCGGCGGTTTCGGTCTCGGGCAAGACCGTGACGCCTGCAGCCGTCACCCAGCTCTGCCCGCCGTCGACCGGGTAGCGGACGCGAATCGACGGGTCGGCGAGCGCCCGCGCGAGGTACTGCTCGACATTGACAACCGAAGTGCGCGGGGCGGGGTTACCCGATCGAGAGGTCGGTATGCGCGCGGTCAGATCGATCCAGCCGATACCGGCGGCCAGCGCTCCGACCAGGGCCGCCGGCAGGATCACGAAGAGCGTTGCGTCCGGGCCGACGAACATGTCACGTGTCGGTGTCTTCACGCCGCGCAGGGCCCCCCAGACCTCGCCCGCGGTGAGCGAGAGCGCCCAACAGGTGACAGGCCACCTGATGGGGCGCGCCGCGACCCGCGCGGCGCGTGGCATCCGGCCGATGACGCAGGCCGCGGCAAGTGCTGTCGGCCCGGTGCACACAAGCCCTGCTCGAACGACAAGCAGGACCGTCGCCGGGATCCCGACGGGGCCGGGCAGCGTCGTGAACCACTGAGCTGTCGGGACCGACCCGCCCAGCAGAAGCAGAACCCCCAGCACCAGTCCGACGGCAGCCGATACCCAGAAGCAGCGCGACACCAGGCGCACTGTGTGCTGGGGAAAGGTAAGTGCCGGGTAACGGGACACGACGACCGCGGGCAGCGGCGCCGCGACAAGGGCGGTCAGGCCGGCGATCGGCGCTACGGACCCCAGGTCCGTCGTGCGGCAGGCGGCGAGCATGGTCGTGAGGATGGTGAGTCCGAGCAACACGCCTGTGGGGTCATCAGGATGCCGGGATGTCATGACTGTCGCGAGTGCCGGGGCGGCGAGGGCACACAGTGTCAGGAAAACGGCCTGCCCAGAGTTGACCCGGTCGATACCGACGCGCGTGACGACCTCGAACCAGCCTGCGCTGATCGTGAGAACTGCAGCCACCCACAGTGCTGTCATCGCGAGACGTCGACGAGTCATGTCAGGGCCGCCGCTGAGACCGTCGGTCGATGCACATAAATGTGCAGCACCGTGCCGCCAAGAGGTGGGCTCGCCACACTGGCAGAGCCGCCGACGTCCACCAACCGGCTGGCAATGCTGGGGGGCACCTCGGCGAGCGAACCGATGCCGTCATCGCTGACACGAATGTCTATCCCCACCGCGACGACGCCGAGGCGCACGCAGATCAGCCGCGCGCCGGAGTGCTTGACCGCGTTCGTGATCGCCTCACCGGCGGCGAGGTAGAGCGTCAGTGCCAGCGGGTCATCCGCCGTCAGGTCACCCTCGGCGTCGACGAAGACGGGGATAGGACAGACCGTGGCCAGGGCGTGCAGTGCACCGGCGAGGCCCTCCGCCAAGGCCGCTGGGGTGGCCTGATCCACGAGTGCCAGGATCTCGCGGCGGACTTCACCGATGTGGTCGATGAGGCCCTGCGTATCGAGCTCACCACGTCTCGCCGACAGCCCAGCCATCAGTGCGAGCCCGACGAGCAGCTGCTGAGCCCCGTCATGCAGGTCGCGCTCCAGTCGGCGTCGGCCACTGTCCGTTGCCGCGACCAGCTCTCGTGAACGCATTCGCACCTCGGCCCGCCGCGCGTCCGCGACTGCAGTGGCTCGCTCGTTGGCCGACTGCGCAGCGATGATGCTGATCGCCAGGTCGGTGAGCAGGGGCGACAGCGGCGTTGACTCGGCGACCTCCAGCGCGGCGGTCGTCGCACCCACCTCGTCCAGGACGGGGATGAGTCGACGGCCGGTGGTGGCTTTGGGCAACGTCGTGCCCGCTGCGTCGATCCAGGAACCGTCCAGACGCCGGTAGCGGACCAGCGTCGTCGGATCGCCAGTAGTGGCAGCCGCAGCTGCCGAAGGCGTGATGACAGCCTTGGCCGACTGCAGGTCGACCTCGCGGTGGCGCCGCCCCATCGAGACAGCTCGGCGACGACGACGCGCGCCGAACAACACACCGAGTGCGACGAATCCGACCATGAAGTAGTAACCGAGGAAGATGAGGAACCGCCAGATCGTCAGTGTGGCGCCGTAGCCGAGCAGGTAGCCGAAGACCTGAAAACCGAGATGCAGGATGAGCAGCGATCCGCAGACCACGACGCCGGCCGTCGTGATCGGCGTGAGTAGGGGCCGGACGGCGGGAGGTACTGCTCGACGCCGCCGCACGAGGACCACCAGGACCACGGCGGCTGGAAGAGCCTGGGTTGCCAGTGCCTGGATCGGATCGACGATGCGGAACACGGTCGGGACGGTAAAAAGTGCCTCGAACGGGTCCGGCCAGTCTGTGGGCGCATTCGGTCGTCGGCTGAAGACGTCCCCCACGAGAACGAGCGCAGCGCCGGCAACGGTCCACCACGTCACGGTGCGCACAAGACGTCGGCTCGGGTGCCCGGACGGCCAGCTCAGCACAATGATCACGATGAGTGGTTCGGTCAGCCAGGAGACCCAGGTGAGTTCATCGGCCCACCGTGACCCTGGCCAGCAGTAGCCCACGACCAGGAGGACGTCTGCTGCCGCGGCCACGTACAGCAGCCGACCGGTGGGATTCGCTGGAGCGCGCCACCACCACCACAAGCCGACCCCGAGTCCGAGGACTGCACCGATCAGGCGCACGGTCACCAGGGCCGCGTCGTAGCCGGTCCAGGCAGCACCGTGCATCCAGTTCCTTGCCGCCAGCGTCGCCCCGACCACAACAAGAACGACGCCGACGACGGCCAGGATGGCGAAGAGCCAACGGGTCGTGCGGGTCCTGCCCGGTCGACGCATACCGCCAGCCCTTCCCACACCAGGGTTCAGAGGTGGCCCGACTCCACCGCCGACGTGGACCTGCATGCTCACGGGACGGCGATCGTGGTGGTTACGGACGCGGGGACGTTCGTAGTCCCAAGAACGTAGCGTCCCGTGCGCTCGGATGGCGTTGATATTCGCAGAACGCCGTCGGACGTGGACTGGGTCGCCGACCGAATGCTCAGGGGTGTGGTGGCCGGCGAAGGCATGACACCCGGTGTAGGCGACGGCAGCCGAGCATCGGACACCGTGCCGAGCGGGCATCCGCACCCGGTCATCAGTCCCGCGATGATCAGGCCCGCACCCATAACGGCGATTCGTCTCGGTGTCGTTGTCATACATCGAAACTAGGTTTGCGAGCCCCTGGCCACGTGAGCGCTGGCACTGAAAGAAGCCCGGCATCGTCCAGGGCGAATCGGGGCTGTCACTGATGAGCGTCCCCTCGATGATTGTGGTCGGGCGCCGAGTGAGGCGTCTGCCGACCGACGGAAGAGATGACGCAATGACGTCTCACACCAGGTTCACATCACAGATTGCTGACCCACAGGCAGTTGTCGAGGAGTACTTCGCTCGCGTTGGTCGACGTGAAGAAACGGCCTTCGACCTGGTGGCCGAGGACTTGATCCAGCATGCTGCGACGCCCCAGGGACGGGCAGGTTTACGACAGACTGCGCTCGTTCTCGAACATGACCTTGGTCAGCCGGACATTGTCATCCATCATGTGGTCGCTTCGGCAGATCTGGTGTCGGTCCACCTTGATCTGGTCGGGACCCACACGGCGTCGACGTCCCCGCTGCTGCTCGGCGTTCCCGCAACCGGCACGCCGATTGTCTGGACCTTCATGCATCTGTTCCGGGTCAGCGACGGGATGATTGCCGAACACTGGGCCTGCCGGGACGACCTCGGACTACTGGTGCAACTCGGCGCCTTCCCGGCACCCGCACGAACATCACCGTGAACACCGAACCCCCTAGGCCAACTCGACACAGTTGCGCAGCCGGCGGCGCACGTTTCCGTCGCCAGCGACGCAAACGCGGACCGATCCGGTCCACCCCACGCTTTTCTGGTCGCCGGCGACCCAAACGGGGAGCACCGGACCTCACTGCTGGATCGGGGTCAGTCCCCGACCGCTTCGATGCCGCGCTGGACGATCTTCGGGTCCGGTTCGCCCACGAGAGCGTCATCCCGTCCCTCGTAGTCGAATCGGGACAGGAAATAGCGCATCGCATTGACCCGCGCGCGCTTCTTGTCGTTGCTCTTGACGGTCGTCCATGGAGCCCAGTCCGTGTCGGTTTCCCGGATCATCTCCTCCTTGGCCTCGGTGTAGTCCTCCCACTTGCTCAAGGACTTCAAGTCGATCGGCGAGAGCTTCCACTGTCGGACCGGATCAACCTGGCGGATGATGAACCGCGTCCGCTGTTCGGACTGGGTCACCGAGAACCAGAACTTGGTCAGAGAAATACCGCTGTCGACCAGCATCCGCTCGAACAGAGGCACCTGGGCCATGAACTGCTGGTACTCGGGAGCCGTGGCGAATCCCATCACCCGCTCGACGCCGGCACGGTTGTACCAGGACCGGTCGAACAGCACCATCTCGCCAGCCGTCGGAAGATGCTGCACGTACCGCTGGAAATACCACTGGTTCTGCTCACGATCGCTCGGCTTGGTCAGCGCGACAGTTCGGGCGTACCGCGGGTTCAAGTGCTCCATGAACCGCTTGATCGTCCCACCCTTGCCCGCAGCGTCCCGACCCTCGAAAAGAATGACGTGCTTGCTCTGGTTCTCAGCAGCCCAGTTCTGAAACTTCAACAATTCCACCTGCAGGGCGTACTTGACCTCGTCGTACTCGTCGCGGTCCATGCGGTCCGGGTAGGGATAGTTCTGCCGCCAGGTATCGACGGCTCGCCCGTCCGGACCCAGCAGGATCGGATCGTCGTCGTAGTCCTCGCCGATGGTGTGGCCCTCGATGTCGAGGAGGTCAATGAGCTGGCGTACGTCTTTAAGCATGGAACAGACGCTAGCCCCCGGCGAGGAGCGAGAGGGTGATTCCAGCGCATCGAACACTTTCCCGGCTGGCCGCTGCGGTTCGGCGTAACGCAGAGGATGCCGAAAGCGACGCCTTGTGAGCCTCCCAGAGGTACATCGCACCAGCCGCTAGGCGCAGAACGTGCGTCGGTCGTATGGACAGGCGGGCTAAAGATCACCCTGGAGGAACTGCGCCCGTCCCATGCCAAACGACCAGTCAGCTGTGGTGTTTGCGACTATCGACACGATGAGATCCTCGGGGCGTACCCCCGCCTCGGACTCCAGCCGGTCGGCCAGTCTGGCGTAAAGAGCCTGTTTCTGTGCCTCGTCCCTGCCTTGCTGCGTCACCTGGATCATCACGACACCATCGGTGCGTTCGAATCCGAGGCCGGTGTCCTGGGCGATGATTCGGCCACGTCGGTGTTCGTGAATGACCTGGTAGCGGTCCCGCTCAGGAGCGGCGAACACATCGACCATCACATCCTGGACGGTGTCGGCTAGCGTCCTGACCTGCTCATCGGTGCGACCTTCGATGAGGTCGATTCGTACCAGTGGCATGACTGCTCCGCTCCATCTTCTGACAACATGAATCCGGTGGTCGACTACGCGTTGTCGGCACGACGCGAACTGAGGTCGTTCAGCGAAAACGCGTTCCCGCCAGGATGGCGTGACAGCTCGATTATCTACTGGTTCTGGTCGGCCTACGTAAGTCCGTACACGTCTCGGCGTCGAAGATCCGCACCGTAGCGTCGATCTTGTCCCAGCACTAGAGCTTTCCGCCCGCGACAGGCCGCTCAACCGCGTGCCCGGGCTACGCCACGCTGCAGAACGAGCGAGCGCCCTCAGGTCTGAGGCGGCGGTGGAAAGCCGGCCGAGTCAGCCCTTGAAGATGCAGGTTGGGTCGTCGGCGTACTCAGCTAACAGCCGCTCGATCGGCTGATCCGGCTCGAGCAAGTCGTAAATATGGGCCCGGGAGTTCCGGTCGAACCAGTACAAGGTCCAGCCCTTGGTGTGGTCGTCATACTTCATCCGAGCCTGCGGACTGTCCGTCCACTCCGGGCCCAACGCCGGATGCCACGGCGGCCGATGCTCCACGATCGTTACCGTGCGACCGCGCACGCTCTCGTTCATCTTTGACTGACGATCAGCGACCCTCGTCGCTCCCCAGAATCGATGAGCCCCCGTGACAGCCTCGTGCCATCGATGCACGGGCGATAAGGCGATCAGCGAGACTTCTGAGATCCGCCGGTCCCGCACGCCGATCCCGTCGGGGCCGATGCGCTGGTGGGGCCGGCCCGGTCAGCGCTGCTGACAGGGCGTGCGAACCGCCCGGTCTTCGCAGGACAGCGTTACCCCCGCGTGCCGTCTTCCTTGGCCAGGTCGATGAGCCTGCCCGAGACGCGAGTGGTGCGCAGCTTGTCCCAGACCTCTGGGGCCAGGTCGGCCGGCAGGTCGACGAGCGAGAAGCCGGGCTGGATCGTGATGGCGCCGAAGTCGCCGCGGCTCAGGCCGCCCTCGTTAGCGATGGCGCCGACTATCTGGCGCGGCTCCACCTTGTGCCGCTTGCCGACGTTGATCCGATAGCTCGCGAACGTCACGTGGCTGGGACGGACCCGGCGTTCGTGCTTGGCGCCGCGCTCGGGCCGGTCGCCGTGCTCGGCGCGATCGCGCCAGCTGGGCTTCGTGCCGGCGCCGCGGTCGGGCCGCTCGGCACGGACCGGCCGCTCGGTGCGCCGCGACTTCTCGGCGGCCGGGTCGAGCAGCAGCGGCTCGTTGCCCTGGGCGACCACGGCCAGTGCGGCGGCCACGTCGACCTCGGGCACGTCGTGCTCGCGGACGTAGTGGGCCACGATCTCGCGGAAGCCCTCGATCCGGGCCGTCGCCTGCAGGGCCTCGGTGATCTGGTCATCGAAGCGGGCCAGGCGCGTGGTGTTGACGTCCTCGACGCTGGGCCAGGTCATCTGGGTCAGCGGCTGGCGGGTGACCTTCTCGATGTGCTTGAGCAGATACCTCTCCCGCGGGGTGACGAACGAGATCGCGTCGCCGCTGCGCCCGGCCCGGCCGGTGCGGCCGATGCGGTGCACGTAGGACTCAGGGTCGGTCGGGATGTCGTAGTTCACCACGTGGCTGATCCGCTCCACGTCGAGGCCGCGGGCCGCCACGTCGGTGGCCACCAGGATGTCGAGGGCGCCGGACTTGAGCTGGTTCACGGTCCGCTCTCGGACATTCTGGGCCACGTCACCGTTGATCGCCGTGGCCGAGAATCCCCGGGCCCGCAGCTTCTCGGCCAGCGTCTCGGTTTCGTTCTTGGTGCGGACGAAGACGATCATGCCCTCGAAGTTCTCGACCTCGAGGATCCGGGTCAGAGCGTCGACCTTCTGCGGATAGCTGACCGTGAGGTAGCGCTGGGTGATGTTGGCCGCCGTCGACGTCTTGCCCTTGACGGTGATCTCGACGGGGTCGTTGAGGTACTTCTTCGACAGCCGGCGGATCTGAGCCGGCATGGTGGCCGAGAACAGCGCGACGTTCTTGTCGCTGGGGGTATCAGCCAGGATCGTCTCGACGTCCTCGGCGAAGCCCATCTTGAGCATCTCGTCGGCCTCGTCGAGGACCAGGAAGCGCAGCTGGGTCAGGTCGAGAGTGCCCTTGTCGAGGTGGTCCATGATGCGGCCGGGGGTGCCGACGACCACATGGACTCCGCGGCGCAACGCAGAGAGCTGCACGCCGTACCCCTGGCCGCCGTAGACGGGCAGGACCTTGACGCCCTTGAGATGGGCGGCGTACTTCTCGAAGGCCTCGCACACCTGCAGTGCCAGCTCACGCGTCGGGGCGAGCACGAGCGCCTGCGGCGCCTTCTGCGTCAGGTCCAGGCGGGACAGGATCGGCAGCGCGAACGCTGCCGTCTTGCCGGTGCCGGTCTGCGCAACGCCGACGACGTCACGGCCCGCCAGTAGCGGCGGGATCGTCGCGGCCTGCACCGCCGACGGAGTCTCGTAGCCCACGTCGCGTAGCACGGCCTGCACCTTCTCGGGCAACCCGAGCTCGGCGAAGGTCGGCATCTCGCGTGCCGCGGGGGCTCCGTTCGCTACATCACTCACCTGACAACGGTAGTGGGTGAAACACCGGGCCCTGTCTCCACCCGCAGCGACGTGTGGAACGACGAGGTTGCGGGCGGCTCGCGGGCAATGCCGAACGGACAGTGCCTTCGGCGGGCCATGTTGGAACAGCGCACCGATCACCGTCGCTCCATGCCGTGGCTGTGGCCTCCGACGGCCCTGGAGTTGCGCTCCCCCGCCAGCCGATCTCGAATACGGGTCACTCAGCCGCCTGCAGCGCCACTGGCTGCTTTCTACCCGAACGGGTCGATGGCCGTCAGACCAGCGGTGTTGGAGAAGTCCTTCATGTTGCGAGTTGCCAGTTCATGGCCATGTGCGAGACAGATCCCAGCGATCTGAGCATCGGCCAGGGCCATCGGGCGACCAGATGATTCGGCCGCCACCAATACGACGGCAGTCTCGCGGGCAGCGGGCAAGTCATAAGCAACGACGGACTCGGCGAAGGTGTCCAACAGTCGGGCCCACCGCTGCTCCAAGTCCCGGCGGCGTCGCCCATCGGCAAGCCTCCCCAGCCCACGCTCGATCTCCTCAACCGTCACCACGCAAATGGTCAGGTCCGATGCATCGATCGACTGCGCCCAAGCAAGTACGACGGGGTCAGGTGTGTCCCGCATGAACTCTGACACGACGTTGGTGTCAGCGATGATCACGACAGGTCGACCGTGCGAGGCTGATCGGTCCGCTCAGACACCTCGAGGTCGATCCCACCGACCTCTGCCATGGATTCGTGCAGGGACAGGAGGAAGTTGCGCTCGGGACGGTTCACAACAGCGTCCAGAATCGCTCGAACCTCTGCCTCCACCGAGCGGCCATGCTCGGCCGCTCGCCCTCGAAGCCGGGCGTGGGTGCGCTCATCCAGTTGCCTGATCGTAAGAGTGCTCACCTGGACCTCCTGACAGCAATGCTAGCACTGCGCACACGGGAAGTCGGAGTGCGACAACCCGCCGCCAACGGGCCACTGATCTCACCAGTATCAACGGGTAGCACCGGGCCAGAGTTGGCGTCTGGCACCGCCTGATCCCCCTACCGCTGATTTTCCCGCGGACTGGGAGGGTCTGTACCCCTTCTGACGTGCGGAAACGCGGCGGTTCAGACGTTGAAGCGGAACTCGACGACGTCGCCGTCGGCCATGACGTAGTCCTTGCCCTCCATGCGGGCCTTGCCGTGCGAGCGGCATTCGGCGATGGAACGCAGCTGCACCATGTCATCGAAGGAAATGACCTCGGCCTTGATGAAGCCCTTCTGGAAATCGGAGTGGATGACGCCCGCGGCCTGCGGCGCTGTCGCGCCGACAGGGATCGTCCAAGCGCGCGTTTCCTTGGGCCCGGCCGTCAGGTAGGTCTGCAGCCCGAGAGTGTGGAAACCCTTGTGTGCCAGCTGGTCGAGACCACGTTCGGTGATCCCGACCGACTCCAGCAGCTCGGCTGCTTCGTCGTCCTCAAGCTCCGCCACCTCCATCTCCAGCTTCGCGTTGAGGAAGATCGCCTCGGCAGGCGCGACCAGCTCCTGGAGTGAGGCTTGGAAATCGGTGTCGGTCAGCTGGTCCTCGTCGACGTTGAACACGTAGAGGAACGGCTTTGCGGTCAGCAAGCCCAGCTCGCGGATTGATACAAGGTCCAGCTTCTCGCGCTGGGAGAAAAGCGTCGCACCGGTGTCGAGCGTCTCTTTGGCCAGTACCGCGGCATCGAGCACCGCTTTCTCGACCTTCTTGCCCTTGACCTCTTTTTCCAGACGCGGGATCGCGCGGTCGATGGTCTCCAGGTCGGCCAGGATCAACTCGGTCTCGATGATCTCCTTGTCGCGCACCGGCGAGATCGAACCGTCCACGTGAATAACGTCGTCGTCATCGAACGCGCGGATGACCTGACAGATCGCGTCGGCCTCGCGAATATTGGCAAGAAACTTGTTGCCCAGCCCCTCACCCTCGGAGGCGCCCTTCACGATGCCGGCAATATCCACAAACGACACCGTCGCCGGGATGATGGCCTTGCTGCCGAACACCTCAGCGAGCGCTTTGAGCCGGGCGTCGGGCAACGACACGACGCCAACATTCGGCTCGATCGTTGCGAAGGGATAGTTCGCGGCGAGCACATTGTTCTTGGTGAGCGCGTTGAACATGGTGGACTTGCCGACGTTGGGCAGTCCTACGATTCCGATGGTAAGGGCCACGGGGACAAGAGGCTACGCGGTCCACTCCCCAGCATCCAACAGGCCGTTCGCTCCGAATCTCTCCCATGAGTGACTTCCTCGACCGTTTGCGGTCCGCGATTTCCAAGGACCGGTCCGGCCAGGACCGCTCCCCGACACCCTCAGACCACTCGAGCCCACCGACAGGCGCTACACCGGTGCACCCCTCCGGTGACTCGGTGGGCAACTCCCGGATGCAGCGCATCCTGCATCCCGACAACCCGAACGGCATCGTCAGCCGCTGGCGTGCCGTCCTCATCGGCATCCTCGCAGCAGGTCTCGGTATGGCGATCGGTCACCTCGTCGCATCGTTCAAGCGCGCGTCCGCCTCCCCCGTTCTGGCGGTAGGCGAAGCGGTCATCGACCGCACGCCGACCGGTTTGAAGGACTTCGCGATCAAGCAGTTCGGCACGAACGACAAACTCGTCCTGCTGTTGTCGGTGTCCGCCGGAGCGCTCATCCTGGCCGGGCTCGCGGGCCTACTGGCACGCAAGATCTTCCTTGCCGGCCTTGGCCTGGAACTCTTCCTCGTCGCCATCGCCGGATATGCAGCAATGACCCGACCGGCGGCCGTCGGCTCCGACATCGTCCCGACACTCGCGACCGCAGTCGTCGGCGTCATCACGCTCTTCGGCCTCTTCTGGCTCTCCGGCGACGCCTACACCCGCAACCTGGTGGACAGGGTCCGCACCCGGAGCCGACCCGCCGATGGCCGGCAACCGGCGCTGGCCAGCACCCGACGTGTCTTTCTGGTCGGCTCCGGGGCGGTCGCCGCGCTGGCCGTGGCCAGCGGGGTCGTCGGTCAAAAGCTCGGCGCTGTCACAAGCACCGTCAAGCTCGCGCTGCCTTCCGCAAAGAAAAAGGCTCCCCAGATCCCCGTCGGTCTCACCGCAAAATACCCGGAGATCACCCCACTGCGCACCCCCAACGACAAGTTCTACCGCGTCGATACCTCGCTGACCGTGCCCAACATCAACCGGGACGAGTGGCGCCTGGAAATTGGCGGCGATGTCGACAAGAAGCTGACGCTCAGCTACGACGACATCAGCAAAATGGATCTCATCGAGCGCAACATCTCACTCACCTGCATCAGCAACGAACCCGGCGGCAGCTACGCCGGCGGTGCCACCTGGCTCGGAGTACGTGTCAAGGACCTGCTCGACATGGCCGGGATCAAAGACCCGCAGAAGAAGGGTCGACAGCTGTTCAGCGAGTCCTCAGAAGGCTTCTCCATCAGCACGCCGTTGAGCGCGATGCTGGATGATCGCGACGCCCTTCTCGCGATCGGCATGAACGGCAAGGCACTTCCCAGGGCGCACGGGTTCCCCGCACGTCTGGTCACCCCCGGCCTGTACGGGATGCTCGGCTGCACCAAATGGGTGACCAGATTGACGGTCACCGACTACGACCAGAAGACGGCGTATTGGACCAAGCGCGGCTGGACGAAAGACGGGCCGATCAAGCCATCTGCGCGGATCGACACCCCCAGCAACTTCGGCAGTTGCAAAAAGACCGCTGATGGCAAGCAGATCATCGGGGGTATCGCCTGGGCGCAGGGCGAAGGCGTCGTCAAGGTCCAGGTCAGCATCGACGAAGGCCCCTGGAAGGACGCCACCATGGGTCCGGACGTCAATGTCGATTACTGGCGCCAGTGGGTCTACCTCTGGGACACCAAGGCCAAGGGCCAGCACCAGGTTCGCGCTCGCATCGTCTACGGCAAGGACTCTCTGCAGTCCACGACCCGTAAGGACGTCTTCCCCAACGGCTCCAGCGGCATCGTCAACCTGTTCTTCAGCGTCGACTGAAAATAGTTTCAACCGGTCCAATCCACCTTTCGGTGGCCTCCGAACTACTCGTGTACTTCGGCTCGAAAACCCGCTCACAGCAGCGGGAACCAACCAAGGAGAAACCCATGAAGACTCGTTCCATCACCTCAGCAGCTGCCCTGACCGCGGTGGGCGCCCTGGCCCTCACCGCCTGCGGCAGCAGCGGCTCCGGTGGCTCCAGCTCCTCGGCCGCCCCGGCCACCTCGTCATCATCGTCCAGCGCACCGGCAACCTCGAGCTCAAGTTCTTCGGCCCCGGCCACGAGCTCCAGCACCGCCGCTGCTGCAGCCGACACCAAGCCCTTCGGTCCGGCCTGCTCGGCAGTGCCGAAGACCGGTAAGGGTTCGTTCGGTGGCATGACCGAGGACACCGTTGCGACTGCTGCCTCGAACAACCCGCTGCTCTCGACCCTGGTCACCGCCGTCAAGAAGGCCGGCCTGGTCGACACGCTGAACAACGCGCCGGCCCTGACCGTCTTCGCCCCGACGAACGCCGCCTTCGCGAAGTTGCCCAAGGCGACGTTGGCCAAGGTGCTCGGCGACAAGGCACTGCTGACCAAGATCCTGACCAACCACGTGGTCGGCGAGCGTCTGACCCCCACCACCATCGTGGGCTCGCACATGACCCTGAACAAGACCGCTGATGTCGTCAGCGGAACGGTTCCGAACCTGACCGTCAAGGGTGGCGCTGAGGCCAAGATCATCTGTGGCAACGTGCAGACCAAGAACGCCACGGTCTACATCGTCGACACCGTTCTCGTCCCCGCCTGATCCACCCCAGATCGAACCAAGCGTGACGTCGGTAGTGCTCGCATGGGGTCCATCAGCCAAGATGGACCCCATGTCGGGTGCGCTACGGACGGTTGATGCCGGAGTTCCCGACTCGGCGCCACAGCTCTCAGAGCTCCTTGTGGCCACGGGTCGGGGGGATCAAGACGCCTTTGCTCAGCTGTACGACGCGACCAGCGCACGAGTCAACGGTCTGGTCACCAGACTGATCGTTGACCGTGCGCAGGCCGAAGAGATAACTCAAGAGGTGTTTCTGGAGATCTGGCGCACCAGCCCCAAGTTCGATCAGAACAAGGGCTCAGCTCTCAGCTGGATCTTCACCATGGCCCACCGGCGGGCAGTGGATCGCATTCGATCCGCCCAAGCCACCCGTCGCCGGGACGAGGTCTACACCCGTGAGTCGCAGGACACCTCCTACGACTCGACCGTCGATCAGGTCACCGCAACGCTGGACGCAGAACGAGTCCGCACAGCGTTGAAGACGCTGGGAGACAATCAACGACAGGCCCTCAGCCTGGTGTACTTCGAAGGCCGCACGCACGCAGAGGTTGCCGACACGCTCGGTATTCCACTCGGGACCGCGAAGACACGCATCAGAGACGGATTACTGCGGTTGCGTACCGCGATGGGAGGGACAGCATGAACACCACCCATATCGACGTTGTCGGATACGCCCTCAACGCTGTCGACGACTTGGAGAGGGTCCGCTACGAGCGGCACCTCCGAGAGTGCTCAGAATGCCGCGAGGAGGTGGCCGAGATGAACGAGGTCACTGCCATGCTGGCTCTGGATGCGCCCGAGGTCACGCCCTCCGCCGCGTTGCGTGTCAACCTGCTGGAGCAGATTCAGAACGTTCCGCAAGATGCACCCCAGGACATACGGGCCACACACTCTGCTCAGGCATCGCGTTCGAGCCGTGGACGCCGCGCGCTCATCGGCCTCGTGGCTGCAGCTGCGATAGTCGTCGGTGGAGCCAGCGTTGCGAAGGTGGCACCCTGGTCGAACTCTTCCTCCAGCACCACCAATGCTGCGGCCCGCATTGCCAAGGCCCCCGACGCGGTCCGCAAGACGGCACCGTTTCGCGGTGGCACGATCACCGTGGTGATGTCCCGGTCGATGAACCAGGCCGTGGCAACACTGGACAAGGTCGCCGCCGCAGGCGACAAGACGACCTACCAGGGTTGGTACATCAAGTCTGACGGTCCCACCAGTGCAGGTGTACTGATGCCCAGCGGTCAGAGTGTGCTCGCGTCGAAGCTGTCCGGAGCCAGTGAGTTCGACATCACCATCGAGCCAGCCGGGGGATCGGCAGTACCTACAAACCCACCGATCCTCGCCATCCCTATGGCATGATCACGCCGGCTCATTCTGCGCCGCGCAGGCTCGGCTGAATCGTAGGTTGAACCATGCTGGTTCACCTGGATCTGAATGTGCCTGCTGATCTGTCCGACCAGGTTCGCGAAGCGCTGCTGGAAACCGACACCGTTACCAATGTCGTCGTTCTCTCCGGCGCATCGCTTCGACCTGAGGGTGATGTGTACACCGCCGACGTGGCTCGCGAGGACGCCAACGCGCTCCTGGCCCGACTGCATGCCCTCGGGCTCGCCAAGCGTGGCGGCATCGTACTGTCACAACCCACTGGCACGCCGTTCGCAGCAGCCCGTCAGATCGACCGCGCCGCCACCGGAGACCCAGACGACGCCGTCGTCTGGGACGTGCTGCAAGAGCAGGCCTACAACGCAGCACGACCCACCCTCAGTTACCAGATTTTCCTCTTCTTGGCTGTGGCACTGGCCTCGGTAGCCGTGATCACGGACTCCTCCATCCTGGTCGTCGGATCGATGGTCATCGGACCGGAGTTCGCCACCGTCGCAGCGGTGTGTACCGGTTTGGCGATGCGAGACCTGAAATTAGCGGGACGTAGCGTCCTGGTGCTCCTTCTCACTTTCGCGTCCGCGGCCCTCGTCGTTGCTCTGCTGGCTCTGCTCGCCCGGTCAGCAGGGCTCCTCAGCCCCGATGCCGTGACCCGTCCCCGACCCCAGACCCAGTTCATCTGGCAACCGACCACCTGGTCGTTCGTCGTCGCTGTACTCGCGGGTGCCGCCGGTGTGCTCGCCCTGTCCGTGGAGAAGGCACAGGCCATGGTCGGTGTTTTCATCTCGGTCACCACGGTGCCCGCGGCGGGTAGTTTCGCGCTGGCGTTGGGGTTGTGGGTACCCGGTGAGATGGGCGGTGCAGCAACCCAACTGGGGATCAACTTCGTCGGCATGGTCGCGGCTGGCACGCTCACCCTCATGGTGCAGCGTCATGCCTGGCACCATCTGCAACGGATAACAAAACCATTTTTCCGGCGCGGGCGCGCCTGACCTTTGTCAGTGGCGGGTGTCACGCTGCACCCATGGACCTGATCTTGACGCTGCTCCTCGGCGTGTTCCTCGGCGCCGCTGTCGCGGCACTGCTGCTGCGTTCCACCTACGCAGCCCGCTGTGCCTCGCTGAGCACACAGCGCGACATGTTGGACGCCAGAGTGCAGCAACTCTCCCTGGCAGGGGAGCACGACGACCGCACAGCACAGATCCTGGGCCCGCTCGGGGAGGCTCTGGTTCGCGTGGAGCGCCAGGTAGGCGTCCTGGAACGGGACCGCATCGAGCAGTGGGGAGAGCTGGGTGAGCGGTTGGATGCGGTGGGTTCGGTGACCGCGCGCCTGCAGCAGGAGACCGCCTCACTCGCCGGCGCACTGAAATCGTCCAATGTGAGCGGCACCTGGGGCGAAACGGGGCTGCGCCGCATCCTGGAGCACTCGGGGATGCTGGCGCGATGTGACTTCGAGGAACAGGTCAGTGTGCACGTGCGTGAGGGTGGCACGTTGCGCCCTGATGTGGTGGTCAGGCTGCCCGGCGAGCGTACCCTGATTATCGACAGCAAAGCGCCGTTGACCGCCTTCCTAGGCGCCGCGCGCGACGGCATCACAGACGCCGAGCGAGCTGCGACGTTGTCAGCGCATGCCCGCGCCCTGCGCGGACACCTGGACGCGCTTTCGGCCAAGGCGTACTGGGCCGCTTTCCGGGAGACTCCGGAGATGGTGGTGGCGTTCGTGCCGTCCGACGCAGTGTTGTCGGCCGCGCTCTTGGCAGACCCGACGCTCTTCGAGCGTGCGATTTCCCGCAAGGTGGTGCTGGCCTCCCCCAGCACCCTGCTGGCGCTGTTGCGCACCATCGCGTTCAGTTGGCAGCAGGACAGCCTCAGCGCCAATGCCAAAGAACTTCTGGAGCTCGGCAGCACCCTCTACGCCCGGTTGGCGACCCTGGGGCAGCACGCGGACAAGCTGGGTGCTTCGCTGCGCAAGTCGGTGGAGGCATACAACTCCCTGCTCGGCACTCTGGAGAGCCGCGTGCTGGTCACCGCCCGCAAGATGCACGAGCTGGGAGTGGCCGACCGGCCCGCCGACACCGCCGAGCCGATCACCGCCGCCCCGCGTCCGCTCAGCGCGAGAGAACTGATCGACGCGATCAATGACGACGTGGCCCGCCCGCAACTGGATCTACGCGTCGGCCGTTCCGCGTCGCGGGATTCGTTCCGAGGTGACGATCAGTGCAGCGAACCCGCGTCGTGACTGACCTTGTCGTCGGTGTTCCCGGCCAATTTCAGATCGCGACGCAGCTCGTTGGGCAGCGAGAAGAGCAGGCTCTCCTGGGCGGCCGTGACCGCGGTGACGTCGCTGAACCCGTGGGTGGCCAGGTAATCGAGTACTCCGCGCACCAGCACCTCGGGCACCGAGGCACCCGACGTCACGCCTACTGTGCCGACACCCGCCAACCAAGCGTCGTCGATCTCGTCGGCATAGTCGACCAGGTGCCCTGCGCGAGCACCGTGCTCCAGGGCAACCTCGACCAGGCGCACCGAGTTGGAGGAGTTGCGACTGCCGACCACGATCATCAGATCGCAGTCCTGCGACATCTGCTTCACCGCGAGTTGCCGGTTCTGCGTGGCGTAGCAGATGTCATCCGAGGGCGGATCCTGCAGCGCCGGAAACCGCTCCCGCAGTCGGCGCACGGTCTCCATGGTCTCGTCGACCGACAGCGTCGTCTGCGACAGCCACACCACCTTTTCCGGATCGCGCACGGTGATCGCGTCGACGTGGTCAGGGCTCTGGACCAGGGTGATGTGCTGCGGTGCCTCACCTGCGGTGCCGACAACCTCTTCGTGGCCCTCGTGTCCGATCAACAGAATGTCGAAGTCGTCACTGGCGAACCGCACTGCCTCCCGGTGCACCTTGGTGACCAACGGGCAGGTCGCATCAATGGTCTTCAGGCTGCGAGCTGCGGCTTCTTCATGCACGACCGGTGCTACACCGTGTGCCGAGAAGATCACCGTGGCACCCTCGGGGACCTCGTCCGTCTCTTCCACGAAGATCGCCCCGCGCTTCTCCAGCGTGGTGACCACGTGCTTGTTGTGGACGATCTGTTTGCGCACGTAGACCGGCGGACCATAGAGGTCCAACGCCTTCTCCACCGTGATCACGGCGCGGTCAACGCCCGCGCAATACCCTCGTGGCGCCGCCAGCAGGACGCGCTTGGCGGTGGTCGGTCGGGTACCCGCAGCTGTGCTCGTCATACCACCGAGTCTACGGTGGCGCGATGAGCTCGCCGTTGCCGGAGAAGGCCGCCGACACCACAGCCCAGCAGCCGTGGCCCGTACGGACGCTCTCGATGCGCATCAGCGAGTACGTCGACCGGATGTCGGCTCTGTGGGTCGAGGGGCAGATTGTGCAATTGCAGCGGCGCCCCGGCGCACCCACCTGCTATGTGACCCTGCGCGATCCCGACGTCGACATGTCGCTGTCCGTCACCGTCCATGTCAACACTCTGGACGCGATGGGACCCGGTATCGGGCCTGGTGCCCGCGTTGTCGTACAGGCCAAGCCCACCTTCTGGACCAAACGCGGCACCCTGCAACTGGAGGCCCGCCAGATGCGACCAGTGGGCGTCGGTGACCTGCTGCTGCGGCTGGAGCACCTCAAACAGCTCTTGCACAGTGAGGGCATCTTCGATCCCCGCCGCAAGCGTCCGCTGCCCTTCCTGCCGCGCAGAGTCGGTCTGATCTGCGGCCGCTCCAGCGCAGCGGAGAAAGACGTGGTGCAGAACACCCTGCAGCGATGGCCTGCCACCCGGTTCGAAATCCGACAAGTCGCGGTGCAGGGCCCGGGGACCGTCGAGCAGGTGTCGACTGCACTCGCGGAACTCGATGCGGCACCGGACGTCGATGTGATCGTCATCGCGCGCGGAGGCGGGGCCTTCGAAGATCTGCTCCCCTTCAGCAACGAGGCTCTGATCCGTGCAGTGGCTGCCGCGCGTACCCCGATCGTCAGCGCCATCGGACACGACGTCGACAGCCCGCTGCTGGATCTCGTCGCTGACGTGCGTGCGTCGACACCGACGGATGCTGCCCGACTGGTGGTGCCGGACCTGGGGGAACAGCAAAACGGCCTGGATGATCTGTTGCGCCGCGCCTCCCGATCGCTACGCCATCACGCGACGCTCGAAAGACGCACCTTGGACCAGCTGTGCACGAGACCGGTCATCTCGGACCCGGCCGGTATGGTGCGGGTCCGCGCGGAGCAGATAGATCGCTTACGCGAACGCTCAAGCGCGTGTTTCAGCCGACGGTTGCAACGCGCGGAGGGCGATATCGATCGGATGGCCGGCCAACTACGCGCCTTGTCCCCCCTGCAGGTCCTGCAACGCGGATACGCCGTGGTCCGTACCCGCGAGGGCGAGGTCATCACCGATGTCGCCCAGCTGGAGGATCACGACCTGTTGAGAGTGACCGTCGCGCACGGAGACTTCGCAGTACGTCCGGTCACCGCGAGATTGCCCAGCAACTGACCTGCCCAGCGATTTCAAAGGAGTACCTATCAATGACCGCCACAGAAGAGTCCAGTAGCAGCGATATCGCCGACGACTCATCGGACCGACCGAAGTCTGCGATGCACGCCGAGGTGGTACAGCTCGGGTACGAGGATGCCCGCGATCAGCTTGCTCAGGTGGTCGCCCGGCTGGAGAGCGGCGAGCCCAGCCTCGAAGACAGCATGCACCTCTGGGAGCGTGGCGAAGCATTGGCGGCGCACTGCCAGAAGTGGCTGGCGGACGCCGAGCAGCGCATTGATGCGATGACGGCAGAGCGCAACTGACCGGGCGACGGAAACGCCGCGGTCTGGTCAGGCGGCGTGGGCCCCGCGATGCGCCAGTCGCGCGCGTCGATCGCTGAACGCCTCGACGCCCGCGAGCATCGCGGTCAGGGCACCGAGGCCGGCCGATATGGCTACGCCGTACTCGAATGCCCGCGAAAAATCACCCCGGCTGGCGGCGAGTTGGCCGAAGAAGGCCGATCCGACGACAGCGATTCCCAGCGCGGTGCCGGTGCGCTGGAATACCTGGTAGGCGGCACCCGCCGAGCTCGCTTCCTTCACCGGCACCTCCGACACCGCCCGGGTCTGGTTGGCCGGCAGCACGAGACCGTTTCCGAATCCGGCCACCGCCAGCGGTAGCGCCATCCACCAGCCGATATCAGGGCCGGCTCCGATTCGCACCGCGCCGATGACCAGGATCAGACCGAGAGTGAACAAGAGCGATCCAGTAACGAGGAACGCAATCGGGTGCTGCGGACCCTTCGAGCCCGATAGTCGGGACGCTGGGATCGTCGCTGCGGCGAACGCTGTCACGGTCAGACCGGCCTGCCACGCCGAGTACCCCTGCCCCATCTGCAGATAGACGGTCAACACGAAGAAGATCGAGGTAAAGGCACCGAAGTACAGCAGTCCCGTGAGCGAGCCGAAGCTGAAGCTGCGTAGCGAGAACAGGTCCAGGTTGAGCACCGGCACCTTTCCTTTTGCCTCGACACGACGCTCCCAGAGCACGAACGACACCAGGAACACCACCGCAACGAGGTAGAGCGGGTACCGGACTGTGCTGGACCATTCCCGTTGCTCGACCAGGGGTAGCAGCAACGCGACAATCCCGATACCGGACAGCAAAGAGCCGACCGGGTCCAGTTGCGGTCGCCCGCTTTCGGACCTGCTGCTGGTGACACCTGCTTTGGTCAGCAATCTGGCCGCGAACGGAATCGCGATCAACCCGATCGGCAGGTTCACGAAGAAAACTGCCCGCCAGCCGTGCTGGGTGCCGAAAGCGGCAATCAGGCCGCCACCTGCGAGAGGTCCGGCAGCGGTCGAAATACCTGCGACAGCACCGAAGTAGCCGAAGGCCCGGCCTCGTTCGGCGCCCCGGAAGAGCAATTGAATGATGCCGTTGACCTGCGGGGTGAGTATCCCTGCGAAAACGCCCTGAAGCAGTCGAAAGGCGATGATCGACAACGGCGACCACGACAGGCCGCAGGCAACGCTCGCTGAGACGAAGCCGGTGATGCCGATCAGGAACATCGTCCGCCGCGAGTAGGCATCGCCGATGCGGCCTGCTGGCACGAGTGTCAGCCCGAAGGTCACGGCGTAGCCGGACAGCACCCACTGCAGGTCGGACGACGAGGCCTTGAGACCCTCCTCCAACGAGGGCAAGGCGACATTGACGATGCTTACGTCCAGCAGCGACATGAAGACGGCGCCGAGACACACGGCGAGCGCGAGCCATCTGGCGGGGTTTTCCCCTTCGGGGTAGTCACCTGCATCCGCACCCTCATGCGGCCTTGCCTCAGCGTTCTGTCGGCCCGCAGTCTTACTCACTATGCCAATGCTCCGCCACGGCCACCACACCCCTCATCACCGGGGCCCACGCGATCCTCTGGGGGCCCCTCAGGAGGTCGCGCCCGCTGGAGAACCCTTGAGCGGTTGCACCGCCCGGGCGAACAGCTGCACCTGGGCCCACGGGCCGGTGCCGATCACGACGGTGGACAACCCTCCGAGCGGGGCAGAGCGCACGAGGCTGCGCGCGCCGCCGTCGTTGCGCCTGAATTTCGCCCAGACCGTGCCGTCGATCGTGACGGTCCCGACCTGCGCGGAAGCCCCGGTCTGCTGCGCCACCCATCGCCGGTCCCCCCCACGGGTCTGCTTGATCGCGGCGTAGTGATCGCCGGGCGCGGCGTATCCGGCCAGCCAGGTCTGCGGTGAGCTACCCGGGATCAGGTTGACGTTGGTGGCTGTCCATCCCTTCGGTAGTCCATTCGCAACAGCGACATTCCACTTCTGCGCGGAGCCCACCTCGCGCGCGATCGCCGTTGCGTTCGCGGTCGCCTGCTGCACTGATTTCACCCTCGGCACCAACGCGACAAGGACCAGGCACCCGCCCAGCAGCACGATCATTGAAATCACCATGCTCTTGGCGGTCCCACCCATCCCGCGTCGGGCCGGCGGTGGGTTGACGGCCTGTACGGGCGCCGACGTCGGAGTGCTCACCCCTCCATGGTCGCCCATCGCCCTTGTCGTTCCCACCCCGCATCCGGCGCTGCGCTGGATAGACTCGCCGCTAGTGACCGAGCGGACCTGTTCTCAGGTCCCTCCCGCCGATGAAGGAGCCATATGTCAACCGATGATGCCCGTCACACCTCCGCCCAGCTACCCGACCGAAACTTGGCTCTGGAGCTGGTGCGAGTCACCGAGGCCGCGGCCATAGCGGGCGGGCGATGGGTTGGTCGAGGCGAGAAGAACGACGCCGACGGCGCTGCAGTCGCGGCAATGCGCCGAGTCATCTCGTCGGTCGCGATGAACGGCGTGGTCGTCATCGGCGAGGGCGAGAAGGACGAAGCCCCGATGCTCTTCAACGGCGAACATGTCGGCGATGGCACGGGGCCTGGCGTCGACGTTGCCGTGGACCCGATCGACGGCACCACCCTGACCGCGAAGGGCATGAGTAACGCCGTATCGGTCATGGCGGTGAGCGAGCGTGGAGCAATGTACGACCCCAGCTCCGTCTTCTACATGGACAAGCTCGCAGCCGGTCCGGACATCGCTGACGTCGTGGACATCAGGCTGCCGGTCGCGGAGAACATCCGCCGCGTCGCCAAGGCCAAGCGGGTCAGCCCGGTCGATGTAACGGTCGTGATGCTGGATCGACCCCGCCACCAGGAGTTGGCTCAGCAGATCCGCGATGCCGGCGCGCGGCTTCGCTACATCGCCGACGGTGATGTCGCCGGTGCCATCATGGCGGCTCGCCCGGACACCGGTATCGACCTTCTGCTCGGTATCGGTGGCACCCCGGAGGGCATCATCACGGCCTGTGCGATGAAGGCCCTCGGCGGCACTATCCAGGGCATCCTCGCTCCCAAGGACGACGATGAGCGGCAGAAGGCCATCGACGCCGGTCTGCACCTGGACACGGTGTTGTCCACCAATGACCTGGTCAAGGGCGACAACGCCTTCTTCGTGGCCACCGGCATCACCGACGGTGAGTTGTTGCGCGGTGTGCGGTACGGCGCCGACGGCTGCCACACCCAGTCCCTCGTGATGCGTTCCAAGAGTGGAACCATCCGTACCATCGACGCCCACCACTCGCCGGCCAAGCTGGCGGAGTACACGAGTCTGGACGTCTGACCTGTGGATTCCCACCTCGTCATCGGTGAGGCACTCATCGATATCGTGCACAGTGTCGATGGTTCGGTGCGTGAGCACGTCGGCGGCTCGCCGCTCAATGTCGCTATCGGCCTTCGACGGTTGGGTCATGACGTGACGTTGGCGACGTGCATCGGCGCGGACGTACACGGCGAGTTGATCGAGCAGGTGCTACGCGATGACGGGGTGCGGTTGGGCGCGCACAGTGCCGAATCACCGCGCACGTCGACGGCAGCAGCCACCCTTGATCCCACGGGAGCTGCGACCTACGCCTTCGACCTGGAATGGAACCCGGTGCCTCCCCTGCCCCATCTCTCGGGTCACCTGCACACCGGGTCGATCGCGACGGTGCTGCAACCTGGTGCCAGCACCGTGCGGGATGCGGTGGTGGGCCACCGAGCGCGAGGCACGACCTCCTTCGACCCCAACCTGCGACCGACGATCATCGGCGATGCAGCCTCGGTCCGCTCCGGTATCGAAGAGCTGGTGGGCCTCAGCGATGTCGTCAAAGCCAGCGACGAAGACATCGAATGGCTCTACGGGCACGACGGCGCTGAGGTCGACCTGACGCAGATCCTCAGGCTGTGGGCACAACTGGGTCCGTCGCTGGCCGTGGCAACTCTCGGATCAGACGGTGCGCTGGTGTATCTGAGCGGCGCCGACGAGGTCGTCAAGGTGCCCGGACTGCGGGTGGACCTCATCGACACGGTCGGTGCCGGAGATTCGTTCATGTCGGGCATGTTGTCCAGCCTGTTGGACAGCGGCCTGCTGGGTGATGTCGAAGCCCGCCAGCGCCTGCGTGGGGCGGGCCGGGATGTCCTGTTGGAAGCTGTTGATCGGGCGATAGCGGCGTCAGCGATCACGGTGTCCCGTGCGGGGTCCAACCCGCCGGTCCGCAGCGAACTGATCTCAGCGGGGCCCGGGCCGCACTGATACCTCGTGCATCGCGGCGTCAGCGGGTAGCTCGAGCGCCAGACGCACGGTGAGGGCGATGGATTCCGGTCGGATGAAGCGGTCGCCGTCGTAGTCGGTCCCGCCTTCGGCGAGAACGAGCTCACGTTGCATGTCGGTGTCCACCCGGCCCGGGTGCACGCTGGTCACGCGGACACCGGAGGCAGACTCTTCCTCCCGCAGCGCGTCGGTGAACGCTCTGGCCGCGAACTTACTCGCCGAATAAAGACCGCCTCCGGCGCCGGAGCGGTACCCCGAGCCGGAGTTGATCACGATCACGTGGCCGCGCGCGCTGCGCAACTGCGGAAGTAACAGACGCGTCAGATCAGCGACCGCGATCACGTTGAGTTCCATCGTCATGCGCCAGTCGGCCCGCGTCAGTTCGGTGATCCGGCCGTGCCCGAGTAGTCCGGCCGAATGCACCACGGCATCCAGCGACTCGATGCGCCCCGCAGCGGCCGATGTCGCTTCCTCGTCAGCCAGATCCGCGACGAAGGGCACCGCCGACCGCAGCTGAGCGCACACCCGCAGCACTGCAGCTTCATCGCGGCCGCCGATCAGCAGGTCGTGGGTCGGCGACAGTTCTTCGGCGATCGCGCGGCCGATCCCGCGCGTGCCTCCGGTGACCAGGACGGACTTTGCTCGTTGCGTCATCCGATCAGCTTAAGGATCTGCCCGTTGCCGGTAGGGCGCTACCAGCGCAACCCTGACCTCAACAAAGCCACCTCGACAGCGTGGCGCTGCTCCCGGGAAAGGGGTGGGGACCCGGAATGCGCGATCTCCAGCGCGTCGCAGCACTCCAGCAGCACGTCGTCATAGGCCAACTCGATGGCGGTGAGTCGCCGATGCCGAGCCGGTAGCTCCCACCCGGTGCGCACCGCGTCCTGGTCAGCACTCAGTCGTCGTAGATCGGCCACCAACCGCTCGATGGGCGCCCTGCTGGCGGGCCTGTCGGGTTGACGAAGGGCCCACCAGTGCAGACCCCTCGGAATAGCGACGAGGGACCAGATCAACGCAGTAGGCACGGTGCACACCAGCACGTACTGAAACCAGACAGGCACGGGGCACCTCCTGCCCTGATCAGTCACAACTCCCTGCAGACCAGGGACGCCCCTCCAGGTAAGCACAGAACCGAACCCTCGAAGGAGGATCCGGCTCTGTGCTCGTCGAACAGGTGGTATTAGCGGGTCATGAAGCCTGCTTCGGTGCCTTCTCCTCGGCACTTCGGGCTTCGATGGAACGGGCCCGCTCCAATGCGGCCTTGCGCTGCTCTTCGTTGTCCCTCGCGATTTCGGCTGCAAGCTCGTCGTCGCGGGTCAGACAGTCACCGGTCTCGGGGTCGAATACGTGCATCAGGGACGGGTCGAAGGCCAGATGGGCCTCCTCGCCCTCA
This sequence comes from Dermatophilaceae bacterium Sec6.4, assembly GCA_039636865.1. NCBI lineage: Bacteria > Bacillati > Actinomycetota > Actinomycetes > Micrococcales > Dermatophilaceae > Dermatophilaceae bacterium Sec6.4. The sequence goes on along the minus strand of CP144172.1, from coordinate 1,195,477 downwards.
CGCACCCGCGAGCGGGCGTCGAGGTTGACGACCATCTGGGTACGCATGCCCTCGCCGTCGAGGTCGCGGTCCAATTCCTCCAGCGTCTTCTGCATGGAGGGGTCCGGCTCGAAGGGGATGTAGGCATACTGCTCATTGCCCAACCATTCCCGCACGTCGACGATCGACGTGAACGAGACAGCGTTGTTGATGGTGTCGCCCAGCGAGGTGTCTTTGATGTGCTCGGGGCGCAGACCGACGATGACGGCCTTCTTGCCCTTGACCTTTTCTGCCAACTCACCGGTGAGCTTGACGTCGGCGATGGGCAACTTGAGGGTGTCACCCTCCACCTGCGCGGGCAGGAAGTTCATCGGCGGCGATCCGATGAAGCCGGCCACGAAGATATTGACCGGCTGTTCGTACAGCTCGCGCGGCGAGGCGCACTGCTGGAGAACGCCCTTCTTCAACACGGCCACCCGGTCACCCAGAGTCATGGCCTCGGTCTGGTCGTGCGTGACGTAGAGGCAGGTGAAACCGAGCCGACGCTGCATACGCGCGATCTCGGTACGCATCTGACCGCGCAGCTTGGCGTCCAGGTTGGACAGCGGCTCGTCGAAGAGGAATGCATCGGCGTCGCGGACGATGGCGCGACCCATAGCCACCCGCTGGCGTTGCCCACCGGAAAGGTTGGCGGGCTTGCGGTCCAGGTGCTCACCGAGCTCGAGCATGTCCGACGCGGTATTGACCTTCGCCTTGATCTCCTCGTTGGTGAACTTGCCCTTGGCGAGACGCAGCGGGAACGCAATGTTCTCGAAGACGGTCAGGTGCGGGTAGAGCGCGTAGTTCTGGAAGACCATCGCCAGGTTGCGATCGCGCGGGGCCAGGTCGTTGACCCGCTTGTCATTGATCTCCAGGTCACCGCCGGTAATGTCCTCGAGGCCGACGACCATCCGCAACAACGTGGACTTGCCGCAACCGGACGGTCCGACGAGGATCATGAATTCGCCGTCGGCGATGTCCAGCGAGACATCGTTGACCGCAGGGAAGCCGTCGCCGTACTTCTTGACGAGATTCTTGAGCTTGATGCTTGACACGAGTGTTGCTCCTTCTTGCTGTGAGTAGGACGGTCAGCCTTTGACGGCACCGGAGGTGAGTCCGGCGACGATCCGACGCTGGAAGACCAGCACCAAGATGACGACGGGGATGGTGACGACGACTGCTGCAGCGCAGATCGCACCGGTGGGCTGGGTGAACTGACTGGCCCCGGTAAAGGAGTTCAACGCCGCCGGGACGGTCTGAGCTCGAGCCGCGGTCAGGTTACTGGAGAACACAAAGTCGTTCCAGGCTACGAAGAAGGCAATGATCGCCGTCGTGAAAACACCTGGGAGTGCCAGCGGCGCGACCACTTTCACGAACGCCTCCCAACTGCTTGCTCCATCGACCTGAGCCGCCTGTTCCATCTCCCACGGGATCTGCTGGAAGAACGCCGTCAGGATCCAGATCGACAGCGGCAGCGTGAGGGTGATGTAGGGAATGATCAACCCGGGCAACGTGTCGAACAGGCCCAGGATGCGCCACAGGTTGAACAACGGGGTGACCATCGCGATCACCGGGAAGAACGAGACGGTGAGCGCGGTGAGCAGGATTGCCTTCTTGCCGGGAAACTCCAACCGGGCGATCGCGTAGGCGCAGAACGTCGCGAGCACCACACTGATGACGGTGGCGGCCAGACAGACGACCACGGAGTGCCACAACGCCGGGACGAAGAGGTCCTTGGCTCCCCCGGTGAAGATCAGACTGTAGTTCTCCCACGAGATGTTCTTCGGCCAGAAGTTTCCGAAGACGTTGGCGCCCTGGTCTGCGAGCGCGGTCGTGCTCTTGAGCGAGGTCGCCAGAATCCACAGGATCGGAATCAAGGTCCACAGCATGATCGGGATCGAGATCCCGGCCAGACCCCACTTGGTCTTGTTGGTGACGTTGGTGTCCATCAGTTCTTATCCCCCGTCAGGTCGACCTTGAAGCCGCGGACCAGCACCCCGGCGATTATGAGCACGAAAATGAACAACAGCACAGCGAGCGCCGAACCCATTCCGATCTCGGCTCGGGTGACCGTTTCTCGACCGACGAGCATCGAGAGGGTGTCGGTGTTGTTGGCACCACCGGTCATCACATAGGGGTTGTCGTAGATGCGGAAGGCATCCAGAGCCCGGAAAACCACGGCAACCATGATGGCCGCCTTCATGCTGGGGAAGACCACCTTCACCTGGGTCTGCCACCAGGAGGCACCGTCTACCTTCGCGGCCTCCTCCATCGACTGGTCGACCTGGGCCAATCCCGCCAGCAGGAGCAGGGACATGAAGGGCGTCGTCTTCCAGATCTCCGACAGGCAGATGATCGTCAGTGAGGACCAGGTTCCGCCGAACCAGTTGTAGGTCGGATCGAACGCCCCGAAGGACAGGAAGTGCAACCAGTGGTTGACGAATCCGGTGTCGAACTTGAACGCGTAGAGCCAGGAGAACGCCGAGACCACGGTGATGATCGAGTACGGGATCAGCACAATGGTGCGCAGCGTCTTGCGCGGTAGCACGATCTTGTTCATCACCATGGCGATCGCCATACCGAACACCAGCTCGACGATCAAGGTGATGATGGTGATCAGCGCCGTGATGCCGGTGGCTTTCCAGAACAACGGGTCACTCAGGGAGGTGATGTAGTTCTGGAACCACACGAACTTGCGCGCGGCGGGGTCGGTCAACCGGTAGTTGAACAACGACAGGTACAGCGCATAGGCGATCGGGTAGAACGTCACCAGGATCATCACCAGGAATGCCGGCCCCGCCAGCTTCCAGCCGAGCTTGCGCTCACCTCTGGTGCGGTCCGATATCTGCGGTTTCTTCTCACCGCGGCGAGCGGAGCGAGCTCCGGTCTTGGTGTCTTCGACAGTGCTCACAGCAGTGCCTTCCCCTTCAAGACGTTCGTGATGAATTTCTGCGCCTTGACGGGCGTGTTTGCATTCACCGAGCTCGGCGGGCTGAACTGCTGCTGCAGACCCGTGGAGATGTCACCCCAGTACGGCGACAACGGTCGCGGAGTAGCGGTACCCAGTGATTTCAGGATGGTCGCTGCGATGCCGTTCGGGAACGCCTTCAGCACGGCCGGATCGGTGAACGCAGCCTTACGGCTCGCCGGGTTACCGGCGACGGCCATGTAGGCAGCCTGGTTCTTTTCGTTGGTGATACAGGCGGCGGCCTGGTAGGCCACCTCGGGGGATTTGCTGCTCTTGCCGACCGCGAGGTCGATACCGCCGAACGGCGGCGCGGCGTCCTTGCCGGCCACGGTGCGCGGATAGACAGCAGCGCCGACGTCGCTCTTGTCACCCGTCAACGCGGCGTAGGTGTAGGGCCAGTTGACCAGGAATGCGGCGGCCTTGCTCTGGAACAGTGCCAGTGCCGCCGTCTCATCCGAGGAACCCATCGCCGGTCCTCCGAGGCCAGAGTTGGCGATCGTGGAGATGATCTTGGCGGCGTCCTTACCGGCGGGGCTGTTGATGCCGAGCTTCGTATCGACAGCGGTGGCGGCCGGATTGTCGACGATCTTGCCGCCTGCACCGGCGATCAACGCGTTGATCCAGACCGAATATCCCTCGTACAGCTTGGCCTGTACACCGATCTGCTTCTTTTCCTTCTTGGCTGCGTCGATGACCTGCGCCCAGGTGACCGGGTTGTTGACGGAGATGTCGAGGCCGGCAGCCTTGGCGACCTTCTTGCTGTACCAGAGCAGCTGGGTATTGGCCCAGAACGGCACCGCGATCAACTTGTTGTCGAACGTCGCGCCCTTGATGGCCGAGTCCACCCGGTCGGCCTTGAACTCTTTGTCCATACTCGCCGGGACCGGGGCCAGGAGGTCAGCAGAGGCGAACTCGGTCACGAAGGCCGGGTCCATGCTCATCAGATCCATTGAACTGTCGTTGGCGACGAGGCGCCGCAGCAACTGGATCCGTTGATCACTGGCGCTGTTCGGAAGCAACTGCACCTTGATGTTGTATTTCCCGCCCGAGGCCTTAGAGCAGATCTGGGCCAACGAGGCCTGACCGCCCTTGCTGGGGTCGGTATTTCCGATGTCCGGGTTGATGTACCAGGTCAGGGCTTTGGTCCCGCTGGCGCTGCTGCTACTTCCGCAGGCAGCAAGACCCAGCGAGGCGAGCATGACCCCCGCAGTTGCCAGGGCGAGCCCACGGCGACCAGATGAGTGTCTTCTCATGAAAGATGACTCCTAGATTTGGGGCGCACCGGATACCCGATCCACTCGATTGTGACAGCCATCACTGTTGTTGGCACTGCCTTCGGGGGCAAGCGGGCGTCACCGTTGCGCCCGGAACGTTGCACAATCGGTACCTACCCAGCGGTATCGAGCGGGCGGCTCTTCCGTTCGATACCGCCGGCGCAGCCCTGCGACGGCATATTCTGGCCGAAAGCGTCCACAGACAACTCCACACGAGGGAGAAACCGGCTGATGCCCGACTTCGGCTACCGCGACCTACTGCCCATCGGGGCAGATGCCACGACGTACCGATTGCTCACCACCCAGGGAGTCCGCACCGTACCGGGCCCGGGTGGTCGCACCTTCCTGGAGGTCGACCCGCAGATCTTGCAGCTGCTGGCCGACACCGCGATGCATGACATCGCGCATTACCTACGCCCCGCACACCTCGCTCAGTTGCGCTCGATCATCGATGATCCGGAGGCGAGCAACAACGACAAGTTCGTGGCCCTGGACCTGCTGAAGAATGCTGGGATCGCCGCCGCCGGCGTGCTGCCCATGTGCCAGGACACCGGCACTGCGATCGTGATGGGCAAGAAGGGTTCTCAGGTCCTCATCAACGGCGGTACCCCAGATGAAGCCGCGCTGTCCCGCGGCATCCACGACGCCTACACCCGCCTGAACCTGCGCTACTCCCAGATGGCGCCGTTGACCACCTGGGAGGAGGTCAACACCGGTAACAACCTTCCTGCCCAGATCGAGTTGTACGCCGATACCGAGGCCGGGCACGAGACGACCTACAAGTTCCTGTTCATGGCCAAGGGCGGCGGTTCGGCCAATAAGTCCTTCCTCTTCCAGGAGACGAAGGCCGTGCTGAACCCGAGCGCGATGCTGGCGTTCCTGGACGAGAAGCTACGCGGGCTGGGTACCGCCGCCTGCCCGCCCTACCATCTCGCCATCGTCATCGGCGGCACCAGCGCAGAGTTCGCCCTCAAGACCGCGAAGTACGCGAGCGCCAAATATCTGGATGATCTGCCCAGAGAGGGTTCGCGGGTCGCGCACGGTTTCCGGGACGTCGAACTCGAGGAGCAGGTGCTGGAACTGACCCGTGCATTCGGTATCGGCGCGCAGTTCGGCGGCAAGTACTTCTGCCACGACGTGCGCGTCGTGCGGCTGCCGCGGCACGGGGCCTCCCTGCCGATCGCGATCGCTGTCAGCTGTTCCGCAGACCGGCAGTGCCTGGCCAAGATCACTGCCGACGGAGTCTTCATCGAGGAGCTGGAAACAGACCCCGCGCGCTTCCTGCCGGAGGTCACCGATGAGGCCCTGAGCGGCAGCGACGGCGGCCAGGATGTCGTGCAGATCGATCTGAACCGGCCGATGGCCGACATCCTGGCCGAGCTCACCAGGCATCCCGTCAAGACGCGATTGTCGCTGACCGGTCCGCTGGTCGTCGCACGCGACATCGCACACGCCAAGATCAAGGAACGCCTGGACACCGGGCACGAGATGCCGCAGTACCTCAAGGACCACGCGGTCTACTACGCAGGGCCCGCGAAAACCCCGGAAGGCTATGCGTCCGGCTCGTTCGGGCCCACCACTGCCGGTCGGATGGACTCGTACGTCGAGCAGTTCCAGGCGGCAGGCGGGTCGATGGTGATGCTTGCCAAGGGCAACCGCAGCAGTCAGGTCACCGATGCCTGCACAGCGCACGGCGGGTTCTACCTCGGGTCGATCGGTGGACCGGCGGCGCGGCTGGCCCAGGACTGCATCACCTCGGTGGACGTCCTGGAGTACCCCGAGCTGGGAATGGAGGCGATCTGGAAGATCGAGGTGCGCGACTTCCCTGCTTTCATCGTGGTCGATGACAAGGGCGGCGACTTCTTCGCCGCGACCGCAAAACCGATGGCATTGACCATCAACCGACGAGAAGGACTGCCGAGATCATGAGCGGATTCGATGACCTCCTGCGTGCCAATCGGCAGTTCGCCGACACCTTCACCCTGGGTGGCTTCGACGGCGTCGCGGCTGCCGGTGTCGCCATCGTCACGTGTATGGATTCGCGCATCGACCCGCTGCGGATGGTCGGGCTGGCACCCGGTGACGCGAAGATCTTCCGCAACCCCGGCGGCCGGGTGACCGACGCAGCGCTGGAAGCTCTCGTCATGTGTGCCCACCTGTTGAATGTCGAGCGCGTGCTGGTCATCCCGCACACCCGTTGCGCGGTCTCGACCTCCACCGAGCGCGAGCTACGCGAGCAGGTCGCCGATTCAGCCGGTGTCGATGCCAGTTGGCAGCGGTTCCACGTGGTGGCGGACCAGCTGGAGTCCCTCGCCGAGGATGTCGCGAAGGTGCGCACCCACCCATTGATCCGTGACCGGGTGCAGGTGGGCGGATTTCTCTACGACGTCGACACCGGCCTACTGGACCAGCACTTCTAACCGCGAGCACCCCCTCACAGATCGGATCACCACGTGCCTTCTGACTTCTCCCGGATACCCCTTCGGTACAACGCAGCCGAACGTCGGCTCGCCCGCTCGGTCTATGAGAGCGTCGAGCCACTTCACGTGATCGCCTACTTCAACCCGGCCATCCGCGAGCAGCAGCAGCGCACCGGGCTGTCCTCGATGGCCCGGTATCTCGGCGGGCGGGGTGCCCCGCTCGGCGACTGTCCCGCCGCATGTGTCTCGGCGACCTTCTTCAATTTCAACCCGGCCGCGGTCGAGCCCGCCTGGCAGGAGGCGAGGAAGTACGGCTTGGACCGGCTGTACCGGCTCCACCTGGAAGCCATCGAAGGGTCCCTGCGGGAAGCACTCGGCCCGCTGTGCGAGGACCCATCATTGCCTGCGCTCGCGCGCCGTTTCGGCGAGATCGCGGCTGGTCTGAGCTACGCCGGGCGCCCCCTGGCAGCCGCGTGGTCTGTTACCCCTGTGCCCGACGAACCGCACCTGGCACTGTGGCAGTGCTTCGCGGCATTGCGCGAATACCGCGGCGACGGCCACATCGCAGCACTGGTGCAGTCCGGTCTCAGCGGCGTGCAGGCGTTGGCCTTCCACGAGTCACCGCACCCAGACCCGGCGTTGCGCCGCCGCGCCCTGGGTAGCGATTTCTCCCGTAAGTCGCGCGGCTGGTCTACCCAGGAGTGGGACGCCGCGCTCGCGGCGCTCACCGATCGGGGTCTGTTGGATGCTGACGGCACGATCAGCCCGCTCGGAGCCGAGTTGTATGCGGCTCTCGAGGAAGCTACCGACGACGCCGCTGCCGGCGCGTACGCCGAAGTTGCGGATGCAGCCGAGCTGGTCAGCGCCTGCCGACCGTTCGTCAAAGCCGTGATCGACGCCGGCATGCTGCCCGGCACCGTCAAACGGGTCGAGAAGGCCTGAGGACCACCCTGCCTGACCGACCGGATCAAGACATCGATCGAGGAGTGACCCCCGTGAGCGACGATCTACCTACTGCCATCGAGGTGACCGGGCTGCGCATCCACCCGGTGAAATCGACCGCCATCCGGGGTGTGCAGTCCGCGCAGGTGACCCGGGCAGGGCTGATCGGCGATCGCGAATGGATGGTCGTCGATGGTGGCGGCGACCTCGTCTCGGCTCGCGAGTTACCCGCGCTCTTCGCGATCGTCGCGGACAACCGCGGAACCGGTGTGCAGCACGATCTGCAGTTGACCGCCCCCGGAATGCACCCGATGGTGGTTTCCTACCCTGAGAACGGGGCTACCCAGGTCCGGATGTTCTCCGATCCGCCCCTCACGGCACGGTCAGCAGGGAGCGACGTTGACGACTGGTTGCAACAGGCAATCGGTCGAGCGGACCTGCATCTGGTGTGGTGCCACGACCCGGCCGCCAGACGTCTGGACCCGGAATACAGCAGGCCCGGCGACTACACCGCGTTCGCCGACGGCTTTCCCCTCACCCTGGTCACCGATCCGTCGGTGCGCCGCCTGCAGGAGTGGGTCGATGAGACCACGAGCGAACGTGGCGAAGAGCCGGTCCGGATCCCGGCTGCTCGATTCCGCGCGAACATCGAGGTCAGTGGGCCGATCGCTGCGTTCGAGGAGGACACCTGGTCCCGGATCCGGATCGGTGCAGTGGAATTCAGGGTGCCCGTGCCGTCCGCACGATGCGTGATGACGACGATCGACGAGCGCCTGCACAAGGGCAAGGAACCGATCCGGACGATGGCCCGCCACCGACGCTGGGACGGCAGGACCTGGTTCGCACCGAACCTCATCCCGGACGGCGAAGGCACTATCTGCGTCGGGGACGTCCTTGAGGTACTCGAACGCGCACCCCGGCGCAACCCCACAACTCGCGATCGCTAGCCGAGGAGCATGCGTAATGCCGCAGGCAACACGTCCGCGGTAACGGGCAGCGGGCAGACCGGCTCACCGTCAGCGTAGGCAACCACCCCCGGGGCTTCGATGGTCACGGTCCGTCCGCGCAGCACAGTGATCTCCGGGTGATCGACGTGCGTGCCGCGGTAGACGCTGGGTAACCGAGCGATAAAGCGCGCGCGGCTACCCGCCGCAATCATCACCACGTCCAGGAGCCCGTCGCGCACATCGGCGCCGGGCGCGATGTGCATGCCTTTGCCGTAGTACCCGGAGTTGGCGACCACCACCGTGAATCCCTCGTAACGATGCACTGCACCGTCGATCGTCACTGTGTAAGCAGTGCGGGGAAAGGTCGCGAGCGAGCGCACCGCGCCGTACGGGTATTGCAGTGCTGTCGGCATCCGGTGCAGCCCGTTGACGATCTGCGAGGTGCGCGAATCGACACCCGCGTAGACACTGCCGGCAACCACTCGATCCGCTACCGCGATCGCGTCGACCGCGGTAGCCGTCGGCGCCAGCAGCGCCGACGCCTGCTGCTCCGGATCGAAGGGCACACCCAGTTGGCGTGCGAAGTCGTTGCCCCGGCCCGCGGGAATGATCCCGAACTCGACGCCGTACCGGAACACGGGACCAACCATCGAACTGACCATTCCGTCACCGCCCACGGCAATGCACCGCTCCCCTGCCGCCGCGCTGGCTGCCACCAGCGCATCAGCGGCCTGCGGACCCGGACTCATCGTGGTGCGCACTCTGGCGCCACGTGCCCGCAATGCATCGATGACCGGCTGTGCGGTGCCCGCCGCATTGCCACTACCGGAGGACGGGTTGATCACCACCTGAAACGTGTTCACGGGATGAGCACCCCTGGGTTGAGCACACCCTGCGGATCGAGGCACTCCTTGACGGCGCGCAGTACATCGACGCCGAGCTCGCCGATCTCCGTCGCCAGCCACGGTCGATGATCGACGCCGACGCCGTGGTGATGGGTGATCGTCGCGCCACACCCCCGTATCGCATCGTTCGCCGCGACTTTGGCACGGGCCCACTGAGCCACCGGATCCGCATCCTGGGGACAGACCACCGTGAAATAGAGCGAAGCGCCGGTGCGGTAGAGGTGCGAAATGTGACACATCACGATGGGGCTCGTCGTCCCGTCGGACAACGCTTGGACGACGGCCCCGGAAACGGCTGAGTAGACGGCCGGCAGGTCGCTCCAGAATCCGGCTGTCTCCAGCGTCTCGACCAGCAACCCCTCGTCCAGCAGGGCATCCCGCAGATACGGTCCGTCGAACCGGCCCGCGGCCCAGCTCGCGCCGTCCTTGCTGCTCTCGTTGCTCTGATTGTCCTGCGGAACCGCACCCAGCTCCCGCAACCGATCCTCGACCTCCCGACGCATCCGGTCGACGCGAACCCGGGTGCCCTCATAACCGCAGACCATCGACACCCCGCCGGAGATCCCTCCCTGCTCGGTCCCGATGTCGACCGGGCTCGCCAGGTTGACTGCAGTCTCCATCTCGTCCGACAACCGCAGGACCGTGGGGTTCAGACCCTCCTGGACCAGTGCGCGCAGTGCGTTCGCGCCGTCTTGGAACGACGCAAGCCGCCATGTCTGATATTCCTGCACCTGCGGCGCAAGGTGCACGGCGAGCCGCACCGAGGTGATGACACCGAAGGCGCCCTCGGAGCCGAGGAGCATCTGTCGCAGGTCCGGCCCGGCCGCCGTCATCGGGGCGGATCCGAGCCGCCACGTGCCACGCGGGGTAGCGACCGTCATCCCGACCACCATCTCGTCGAACCGTCCGTAGCCGCTGGAGGCCTGTCCGCTGGACCGGGTCGCTGCAAAACCCCCGATCGATGCATATTCGAACGATTGCGGGAAGTGGCCCAACGTCAACCCCTGCTTGCCGAGCAATCGCTCGGCATCCGGGCCGGTGACACCCGCCTGCAGGGTCGCTGTCATGGAGATCAGGTCGATATCGAGCAGCCGGTCCAGCCGACCCAGATCCAGGGCTACCCAGCCACGTTCCCCGCCCGCAGAACCGTCCAGGCCGCCCACGACCGAGGTACCCCCGCCGAACGGCACGACCACGAGGTGGTGCGCGGCACAGATAGCCAGCAGTGTCTGCACCTGCTCGTGGGTCGCCGGCCGCACCACCGCGTCCGGCGCGTTCGCCGCGTCTCCGCGACGCCGGCGCAGCAGATCACTGGTGGACTTGCCGCCCGTATGCCTCAGGCGGGTCGCAGCTGAGATGTCGACGTACGCCTGACCCACCACTTCGGTCAGCGCCGACAACGCGTCGGGCATCAGCCCGCACGCCGCGATCGGTATCTGGGACTCCTGCACTGGTGGTGTCGCCGAGCGCGCACCGAAGGCTGCGTCGATGAGCGCCCGCGTCGGACCGGCCAGTTGCATCTCCCGGGCAGGATCGCCCCACCGGGCCCAGTGCATAGTGTCACTCATGCGATAGAGTGTGACATATGTCGTCAATGCGTAACAATACCGTTCGTAGCAACGGGACCGGTGAAGAGTCTCTACTCGATGCTGCCCGCGACTGCGTGCTCGCCGTCGGCTGGCGGCGCACGACAATGACCGACGTCGCCAGGCGCGCCGGTGTATCCCGAATGACGGTCTACCGCCGATGGCCCGACATGAATGCCCTGACCGCCGATCTGATGACGCGAGAGTTCACCGGTGCGGGCACTGCCCTGCACGAGGACGCAGGCACACCGATCAACGCCGCCGAGATCGCCCGTGCCGTGACGACCGCCGCGACTCAGATCTGCACCGACCCGCTCTTCGTCAAGATGGTCGACGTCGATCCGGAGCTCCTGCTGCCGTACCTGCTGAACCGCCGTGGCCGAGTGCAGGACCTGTTGCTGAGCACCCTCACCAGCCACATCCGTGCCGGGCAACGCCACGGCGACGTCCGCAAGGGACGACCCGATGTCCTGGCCCGCACCGTCTTGCTGCTGGCCCACGGCTACGTCGTCTCGTCGTCCACGATGATCGAGGACCGCTACACCGATCGCATCGCGCGCCGCGAGCTGACCACGGCCGTCGAGAGCTATCTGCGGTGAGCGGCGACACCCGCCTGAACGCCGCCCGCCGCCAGCGCGAACTCGCTGCCCTGGTCGATGGGCGCGAACTGGACCTGCTGGTCATCGGCCTGGGTATCACCGGCACCGGGATCGCCCTGGACGCGGCCAGCCGCGGCCTACGGGTCGCCGCCATCGATGCGCATGATCTCGCGTTCGGTACCTCCCGTTGGAGCTCCAAGCTCGCGCATGGCGGGTTGCGCTACCTGGCTCGCGGTCAGGTCGGTATCGCCCGCGAAAGCGCGCTCGAGCGGCACATCCTGATGACCCGGACGGCGCCGCACCTGGTGCGACGGGGTGCGTGGCTGATGCCGAGTTACGAGACGGCCGGGCGAGGGGATGCGGCGCTCACGTACGTCGGCCTGCGGGCCGGGGACGTGCTGCGGCGGTCCGCCCGCACGCCGTCCGAGTTGCTTCCGCCGCCGCGGCGCCTGAACGCCTCGCAGGTGCTGAGCATCGCACCGGGAGTCCGCCGAGTCGGCCTGCGGGGCGGATCTGTGGGCTGGGACGGGCAGCTGGAGGATGACGCGCGACTGGTCGTCGCGGTGGCCAGGACGGCTGCCGGGCACGGTGCCAACGTGCTGACGCGGGTCCGGGCACTGCAGATCGGGGAACGCGAGGCTCGGATCCGGGACGAGCTGACCGGCGCCGAATGCGACCTGCACGCCCGGTGCATCATCAACGCGACAGGAGTGTGGGCCGGGCAACTGTCCCCGAATGTCCGGCTGCGACCGTCGCGTGGATCTCACCTCGTCGTGTCCACGGATGCAGTGGGCTGCCCGGACGCCGTGGTGAACGCCGCGATTCCAGGCACCTTCGCGCGGTACGTCTTCGCGGTGCCGCAACCGGACGGGCGCACCTTCATCGGGCTGACCGACGAACCGGTGCAGGGTCAGCTCCCGGATGAACCGACCGCGACCCAGGCCGAGATCGACTTTCTCCTGAACACGGTCAATACGGTGCTGCAGGTACCCCTGACGCGCAGCGACGTCCTCGGCACGTTCGCGGGCCTGCGGCCTCTGCTGGACACCGGAGACGGCGCCACTGCGGACCTGTCCCGCAACCACAGCGTGATCACCGAAGGCGCACAGGTGACGGTGGTCGGTGGCAAACTCACCACCTACCGCCGCATGGCGCAGGACGCCGTCGATGCGGCGGTGCGGGTCGCCGACCTGGCTGCGGGACCCTGCGTGACCGCGCGTACCCCCCTGGTCGGGGCGGCGCCGCCGTCAATCCTGGCGCAGATCGATGCGCCGAAACGGCTGACCCGTCGCTACGGAATCGAGGCGCCCGCACTGCGCGCTGACCCCGAGCTGTGGGGATCGGTCGCTGCGGGTCTGCCCACCACGCACGCCGAATTCGCTTACGGGATGAGCCACGAGGGTGCGCTCAGCGCAGCAGACCTGCTGGACCGGCGTACCCGCATCGGGCTGGTGGACGCAGACCGCGCCCTGGCCGCACAAGCAGCACAGGACGCGGTCGAGGCAGTCAGATCGAGTTAGGCGGCGGACACCGTCACATCGATGTTGCCGCGCGTCGCCTTGGAGTACGGGCAGACCTGGTGAGCCTGATCGACCAGGTCCTGAGCGGTTGCGTGATCGACGCCCGGGATGTGCGCGGAGATCTTCACCGCGATACCGAAACCGGAGGCACCCTTGCCCAGGCTGACCGATGCGGTCACGGTGGACTCACTCACGTCGTGTCCGGCCTTGCCGGCGACAACAGCCAACGCACCCGAGAAGCAGGAGGCATACCCGGCCGCGAAGAGCGTCTCGGGGTTGGCCTTGGGGTTGGAGGTGCTGCCCGGCTTGCCGAGGAGCAGGTCCACGACTCCGTCTGCGCTCTTCACGTGGCCGTCGCGGCCACCCTCAGCAGTCGCGTCAGTGGTGTAAAGGACCTCATCGAGGGCTTCGTACGGCATGGACACACCTTTCGTCATAAAACCTGTTGGTTACACCGGTTGCAACGTCCGCCGACGCTCACAATTCCCCGCGCCTCGCGGTCCTTGCTGAAGGACGCTCTCAGTCCAGCGCGAGTTCGGCGGCGACGACGCCCGCCAACCGATGAGCGAGTTCGTCTGCCTGCTGGGAAGTGACTGCCTCCACCATGACCCGCACCAACGGTTCGGTGCCGGATTTGCGTAGGAGCACCCGCCCGGTGTCACCGAGCTCGGCCCGCACCTGCGTTACCGCTGCCTGCACACCTGCGTGGTGGTCCACCGCGTCCTTGTCGACGTGTGGCACGTTGACCAGGCGTTGCGGTAGTCGCGTGACGCATCCCGCCAACTGGGCCAGCGAACTGCCCTGCGAGGCAACGCACGCGGCCAGCAACAGTCCCGTCAACACACCGTCACCGGTGGTGCCGTACTCGGACACGATCACGTGTCCGGACTGTTCACCGCCGAGCGAAAGTTGCGACTCCCGCATCTCCGCCAGTACGTAACGATCGCCGACACCGGTCTGGCGGACCTTGATGCCCGCCGCACGCATGGCGTGGTGCAGTCCGAGGTTGCTCATCACCGTCGCAACGAGGGTGTCCTGCGCCAACTTGCCGCGCCGCTTCAAATCGATCGCGAGGACCGCCATGATCTGGTCGCCGTCCACGATCTGACCGTCGCCGTCCACGGCCAGGCAGCGATCGGCGTCACCGTCGAACGCCAGACCGAAATCGGCGCCGGAACCAAGCACCGCTCGTTGCAGCGGCTCGAGGTGGGTCGATCCGCATCCGTCATTGATATTGATGCCGTCCGGGGCAGCACCGATCAGGTCCAGGCGGGCTCCCGCCTGCGCGAACGCGCGCGCCCCCACGTCCCACGCCGCACCATTGGCGGCGTCGAGAACTATGTGCAGACCGTTCAGCCCCTGCTCCAGCTGCGGTAGGGCGCTGAGCAGGTGTGCGATGTACTTCTCGGCGCCGTCGGGGTAGGCCGTGACCCGGCCCACCGCAGCGCCGATCGGGCGGTCCCAGTCGCTGGTCAGGTGCGCCTCGATCGCATCCTCGACCGTATCGGCGAGTTTGTGCCCGCCACGGGAGAAGAACTTGATGCCGTTGTCGGCCATCGGGTTGTGCGACGCAGAGATCATGACGCCCAGATCGGCGTCGCTCTCAGCGGTGAGGAACGCGATTGCCGGGGTCGGCAGGACACCCGCGTCGTAGACGTCAATCCCTGCGGAGGCAAGACCTGCGATCGTCGCGGCGGCCAGGAACTCACCCGAAGCGCGCGGGTCACGGCCGACGACGGCGTGCGGCCGATGGCCGGCGAGCTCGCCCCGTTCGGACAGCACCCGTGCCGCTGCAGCGGCAAGACCTAGCGCCAGCTCTGCGGTTACCTCACGGTTGGCGAGGCCACGCACCCCATCGGTGCCGAACATTCTTGTCATGCAGTCTCCTTCTACACCGACGACCTGCATCGCCGAGACGAAACGACCCCGGCCCCCTGCAGTGGCAGGAAACCAGGGTCGTTGCGGGCCGCGATACCAGAGCATCGTCGGTCCGCGGTCGAGATCAGCGCTTGCTGTACTGAGGAGCCTTACGGGCCTTCTTCAAACCGGCCTTCTTGCGCTCGGGGACGCGGGCGTCACGAGTCAGGAAGCCGGCCTTCTTCAGCGGCGCGCGGTTGAGCTCGGGGTCGATGCCGTTCAGCGAACGAGCAACACCGAGGCGGACGGCGCCGGCCTGGCCGGAGGGGCCACCACCGGTGACCCGCACGAGCACGTCGTAGGCACCGTCGAGCTCGAGGATGGTGAACGGGTCGTTGACCAGCTGCTGGTGGACCTTGTTGGGGAAGTACTGCGCCAGGGTGCGGCCGTTGACCGTCCATTCGCCGGTGCCGGGCACAATGCGCACCCGCGCAATCGCCTGCTTGCGGCGGCCGGTGCCGGCGCCGGGCTCGGACGCGGTGCGACGACGCGGTGCGCCCTCGCCGTCTTCGCCAACGGGGCCGCTGGACTCTGAGGTGTAGGTGGACAGTGCGGGCTCGTCCGTTTCGAGGACGTCCTGCTCGGTGGTCTGATCGTCAGCCACGATTCTCCTGAAGTCTGAAGGGGTAGGGGCGCAGGCGCGTTACTGCGCGACCTGGGTGATCTCGAACGGCACAGGCTGCTGGGCGCCGTGCGGGTGGTTCGGACCGGCATAGACCTTGAGCTTGGTCATCTGGTCACGACCGAGGCTGGTCTTGGGAATCATGCCCCGGACAGCCTTCTCAACGGCCCTCGCCGGGTCCTTGGCCATCAGGTCGATGTAGGAGATCTCTTTGAGGCCGCCGGGGAAGCCCGAGTGGCGGTAAGCCTTCTTCTTCAGCAACTTCGAACCGGTCAGCGCAACCTTGTCGGCGTTGATGATGATGACGAAGTCACCGGCGTCGACGTGCGGCGCGAAAACAGGCTTGTGCTTGCCGCGCAGCAGGCTCGCCGTGTGCGTGGCCAGTCGGCCCAGCACCACGTCGGTGGCATCGATGATGTGCCAGGCGCGCTCCTGCTGGAGCTGCGCCGGCTTGGGCGTGAAAGTACGCACGTTCGTCAACTTTCTGGGGTGGTCTTTCGTGCTGGACTGCCGAACCGATCTGGCAACGACACAAGCTCGTTCACGAGGAAGAAGCTGATCTCGCGTGCGCACGGTCGCGACTGGAACATCTCGGGGCACGTTTCCGCGCCTCGTACAGTCTACGAACCCGACGTCGCAGGTCCCAAATTGGCTGAGAACGCCCGGATGGCAATGATCTCGAGCGGTGCGGTCCAGGAATACAGCTGGTATCCACGGGATCTATGCACAAGTATTGTGCATAAAGTGCCCATTTCTGATGCCGATGAGATCACCCGACCCACGAGTCTGCGAGCGCTCGCCCACCCCCTGCGCTCGCGGCTGCTGGCCCGACTGAGAGTCCATGGACCGGCCACGGCAACATTGCTCGCCGCAGCGCTGGACAGCAATACCGGCGCGACGAGTTACCACCTGAGAGTGCTGGCCGAGGCGGGCCACGTCCACGACACCGGGACCGGCGTCGGACGCCGCAGGGTCTGGGCGGCCGCTGCCCAACCGGAGCGCTCAGATCTCGCCGCCGACGACGTGCAGGATCCCGATGAAGCGGCGGTCGCCCGTTGGCTGCAGCACGACCTCGTGCAGTACGTCGGCCAACGCGCGGACGCCTGGATCGACCTGCAGGACGACTGGCCGCGGGCCTGGCGCGAATCCTGCGGCATCCAGGACCACGCGGTGCTGCTCACCACCGAGCAACTGTCGGCGCTGAGCGCCGAACTCGCTGAGGTGTTCGCGCGGTACCGGCGGATCGGGGCGGGCAGCCCAGGCGCGCGACGCGTGGCGGCGTACACGACGTTGCTCCCCGTCGACACGAAACCAGCACGTTGACGGTATCGGCGGCCATTGACGGTCGTTGACGGTCGTTGAACACCGTCAACGACCGGCCAACACCGTCAGCGTCGGCGTCGTACCCGACGTTCGTCCCATACGGGCTCGTTCGGCTCGTACACCTCGCCGTCCTGGCCGAAGACCAGGAACCGGTCGAAACCGCGCGCGAACCACCGATCGTGCGTGACGGCCACGACCGTGCCTTCGAACGCCTCGAGGCCTTCCTCCAATGCCTCGGCCGAGTGCAGGTCTAGGTTGTCGGTGGGCTCATCCAGCAGTAGCAAGGTAGCTCCGGACAACTCCAGCAACAGGATCTGGAACCGGGCCTGCTGACCACCGGACAGCGAGGCGAACGTCTGCTCGGCCGCGTGCGCCAACTCGTACCGGTCCAGCGCTCGCGATGCCTCCTCGCGGGGTTTGCCCGCGCGGTGTTCGTCACCGCGGTGCAGGATCTCCAACAAGGTCCGTGTGAGCAGAGCAGGGTGCTGGTGGGTCTGGGCGAACCAACCCGGCCGTACCCGTGAGCCCAGCCGCGCGATCCCCTGATGGATGACCGGCGCCGGCTGGACGTCGCCCACCGGTTGATGCTCGATATCCGGGTCGCTGCCGCCTGCTGCGAGCAACCGCAGGAAGTGTGATTTGCCCGACCCGTTCGATCCGAGCACCGCCACCCGTTCGCCGTACCAGAGCTCCACGTCGAAAGGCGCCATGAGCACGCTCTGCCCACCGTCAGCCGACAACTCCAGGCGCTCACAGATCACTGCGCGCTTGGCGGTGCGGCCGCCTCGCAGTCGCATGGTGACCTTCTGCTCGGTCGGGGTCACCTGCGGCGGACCGGCCTCTTCGAAACGGCGCAGCCGGGTCTGAGCGGCGTGGTAGCGGGGAGACATGTCCGAGTTGTAGGCCGCCTTCTGCTTGTACATCTGCACCAGAGCCTTCAACTTGGCCAACTCCTCATCCCACCGTTTGCGCAGCTCCTCCAGGCGGGCATTGCGATCGATCCGCGCCTGGGCGTAGGTGGCGAATCGGCCGGGGTGCGTCCAGGCGGCGGACCCGGCAGCACTTGGCTCCAGCGTGGCGACGCGGGTCGCGACCTGGTCGAGCAGTTCGCGGTCGTGGCTGACGAACAGGACGGTCTTGGGCGACTCGTTCAGGGTGTGCTCCAGCCACCGTTTGGTCGGTACGTCGAGGTAGTTGTCCGGTTCGTCCAGCAACAGCACCTCCTCGGGTCCGCGCAGCAGCGCCTCCAGGACCAGCCGCTTCTGCTCCCCGCCGGACAAGGTCGACACATCGCGCCACTGAGCCTTGTCGAAGGACACGCCGAGGGCCGCGACGGTACAGACGTCCCACAGGGTCTCCGCTTCGTAGCCACCGATCTCGCCCCAGTCGGCGAGCGCCTGCGCGTAGGCCATCTGAGTGGGCTCATCGTCCTGTTCCATCATCGCCAGCTCGACCCGATCGACGGCACGGGCAGCGGCTGCGATCGGGCCCGGCGCCACGTCAACCAGCAGGTCCCGCACGGTGACCTGACTGCCGTCCCGCCCTACCTTGCCGATGAACTGACGCATTACCCCCAGACCGCCACTGCGGGTGATCGCGCCTTCGTCGGCGGTGAGCTCGCCGGCAATGATCCGCAGCAGTGTGGTCTTGCCGGTGCCGTTGGGACCGATCAGCGCGACCTTGGCGCCCTCACCCACCCGCAGACTGACACCGCCGAGCAGCGGTCGTCCGTCGGGAAGCGCGTAGTCGATCGAGTTGACATCCACATGGCCCACGAGCGTCCAGTCTGTACGACGTCGCGGCATCCGTCAGCCCGATTTACGGCCGCAGCCGCAACAAGTCGGCTCCGGGCGATCAGGGCATCCGGCACTTCTGCGGGCAGAATCTCGGGTCAGGGGCGCCGATGGACCCTGCGTCAGACGGCACACGAATCACCGTCGCAGGAGGGCGCGTCGCCGTCCTGGGCCACCAGGGTGAGCGGAGAGTGTTCGGACCAGGCTGTGTCCAGCGCCTGCAGGATGGCGTCGGCGGGTTGGGCTCCGGAGATGCCGTACCGGCCGTCGATGACGAAGAACGGGACACCACTGATGCCGTACGCCTGCGCCTGCGCCTCGTCTGCACGAACAGCATCGGAGTAACGGTTCGATGTCAGCACGGCGTCCACTTCGGCTTCGGGCAGCCCCACCTGCGCGCAGAGGCCTCGCAGGGCGCGATGATCGGAGACCGGGGACCCCTCGGTGAACGTCGCGCGGTCCAGGCGCTCCTTGAGCTCATCCTGGTGGCCGTACTCCAAAGCAAGGTGCAGCAACCGGTGCGCGTCGAAGGTGTTGCCGGGCCGGGCCAGATCGAAACGGAAGTCAAGACCTTCGCTCGCGGCCGTTGCGGTCATCTGATCGATCATCACCTGTGCCTCGTCAACCGAGCAGCCGTACTTGGCCGCGAGCCGCTGCGCGTACGTGCCCCCCTCGGCAGCGCTCGGGGATGCGGACACGTCGAGTTCGAAGCTGCGCCACACCAACTCCACCTCGCCGCGGTGCGCAAAGCGCGCCAAGGCCGCTTCGAGGCGGCGCTTACCGATGTAGCACCACGGGCAGACAACGTCGGACCAGACTTCAACCTTCAAGCTCATGACTGAGACAACAACAAGGGTGACCCGCCTCTTCCGAGGCCGCGCACGCCGACCCTGGCCCCTGTCCGGCGTGCGACATGTCTGAAGCGTCTGAATTGCTGAGGTAGGTCGCGGCTCTATGTCGTCCGATGGCCAGCCGGTCCAGTCACGCCAGTCATCAAGCCTCGCCCTCACGCGATGTCTTCATGGCAGGTCGCTTGATGATGGCGTCATCGTTCACCATGGCGTGATAGGCGCTCGTTCCCATCGCAACCAGCGCGATTCTGCCCGTCTCGTCGGCATGTACGCCCCACCCGTAGTTCTTTGCCAGCGGCGAGGTGCGCATGCACGGTTGACCTCGGGAGAAGAAACGGTCGCGAGCCGCAGCACGCTCATAGGTTGCGACACCCTTGCGGTCAGCGAAAACGGCAAAGATCACGTCATCGCTCGTCAGCTCGTAGTCGTGGCCATGCAGCATCGCGAATTGCATCTCTGCGATCGACGATCTGCCTACCGGCGGCGGCACCGCGGCGACACACTTGGTGTCCGGCGACACTGTGATCAGCGTGTTCGTGTAGTTCGTCGTATGCATTTCGTCATCCTGACACTGGGGCGACCCGGGCAGGGATTACCGGGATGTACCTCGCGATGACGTCACCCGGACGCGGACGCAGTAGGACGGCGTACGACAGCGTCGAAGCCGGGATCGCGTTGCCGGGAGGCTGTCGGTGCACGCGGCTACATTCGCGGCACGCGGGACCGCATCGCGGCGCAGCCGAGGAGAACTTGCCATGCCGACACCTGGGATCCACCCCGAATCAGCCGAGTTTGCGCTCTACCTGGCCGACCAACTCGCCGGGCTACGCGCTGCTGCCTACGGATTGACCGACGAGCAGGCCCGCGAAACTCCCTGCTGCAGCAAACTTTCGGTCGGTGGCCTCATCGAGCATGCGATGTACGTAATGAAGGGTCGCCTGGACCGCGACTCTCATGGAAGCCGCAACACAGAACTAAGTCAGGACGGTATTCAGGCCTTTCTCACCAGCTTCTCGCTTCCAGCCCACGACACCCTGACTGCGGCATTGGCGCGCTTCGATGAGATGGCGAGCGCGTACCTGGCCAGCGTGCGCGCGGCTGACCCCAGCGCCGACGTCATCGAGCCGTCGGCGCCGTGGAACGGCATCATGCACGAGGCACCCACCAGGGAACGGTTCTACCTGCTGCATCACGTCGAGGAACTGGCCCGGCACGCCGGCCATGCGGACATCCTTCGCGAGCAACTGGACGGCGCCGACGCCGCCTCGCTCAAGGCCGCCGTCGAGGGCCGCCCCGCCAACGACTTCGTGCAGCCCTGGACACCAGCAGCGAGGTGAAGTGCTGCACGCAGAGCTTGCATTGCGGGTCCAAGAGCGTCCGCACGTTAGGTTGAGATCCATCAGCGCGTGCGGGACCTGATACGGCTCACACTGGTCCTCCCCTCGTGCACGCTGCGCGTCGCCATCCGACATCGCGCCGCCTACGGGCCAGGCAGAACGAGGGTCGGCTACGCGTGACTGCAGACCCATTCGGACAGCGGAGGAGGACACATGTCGGGTAGCGGCGTTTCCGGCAAAGATGCTGACACCGGGCCCGTCGCCGCGATTGATCTGCGGCGCAGATTCCTGCTGGAGCTGGGGGCCGACCTGTTGAGCGGCGGACTGCCCGTACCTGACATCGAGCAGATGCTGCGAACGATCGGCTCGGTGCTCGGCGCCGACGACGTCATGGTGGCTGCCACCCCCACGGGCCTCTTCGTAACGATGGGCCACGATGCGTCGACAGGATTCCACCCCGTCGGCCCTGGTCTCCGTTTCGAGCAGACGGCGGCCGTCCTGGACGTCATGCACGCCGTACGCCGCAGAACCGTGCCCTACCCGGCTGCTCTCGAGCGGCTGCAAACGATCCGCCACCGACCTGCCCGCTGG
The DNA here is from genome assembly GCA_039636865.1 of Dermatophilaceae bacterium Sec6.4. Lineage (NCBI taxonomy): Bacteria > Bacillati > Actinomycetota > Actinomycetes > Micrococcales > Dermatophilaceae > Dermatophilaceae bacterium Sec6.4. Next base: position 1,173,864 of record CP144172.1, on the reverse strand, counting down.
CCGGCGTGGCTCTCAGATCTCGGAGCCCTGCCCATCGGGGTCGGTCTCTGTCTGCTCCTACAGCCGGCGCTGGCCAACGTCCTGGTCGCGGCGGTGGCCTCGCTCATGGTCGCCGGGGTGACCGCCGCAGCGCGGCGCTGGCCATCGGTGCGGCCCCTGGTGCCTGTCGCTGCTGCCTTCAGCGTGTCCATCGTGGTGTTGCTGGCGACTCGGGCTTCGCTGATGGACGGGCCGTTACGCACGATCGTCGCGGTGCTGGCGGTCCTGCTGCCCGGCAGCCTCCTGGTCACCGGATTGTCGGAAATCGCGGCCGGAGCGCTGCAGGCGGGTACCGCAAGGCTGACGGCGGGAGTAGCCCAGCTCGTGCTCTTTCTCGCGGGGGTACTGGCCGCAGTCGCAGTGACCGACGCTCCCGCAACCGTGCTGAACAACACTGCGGTGGCGCACCACGGTGTGTGGGCAATCGCCCTGGGTCTCACCATTGCCATCGCCGGCATCATCGTGAACGTCTACGTACCGCTGCGCGCGATCGCCCCCATTGCCGCTGTGGTTGCCGTCACTGCCACCGTGCAGTTGAGCGTCCAGCACTTCTATGGTCCTGGTCTCGGCGGGTTGGCCGGGGCAGTGGTGGCTGCCGCGGCTGCCGCCGTTGCCCATCGACTGCCGAACGGTCCGTCCTGGCAGGTGGCCTACCTGCCGGCGTTCTGGGTTCTGGTCCCCGGCAGTTTCGGTCTGTTGAACACAGCCGGTCTCGGGTCGGGCACCGATACGCATGCGATTCTGACGGCTGTCTTCGCTGTTGTCGGGGTGTCGGTGGGGACTTTGATCGGCGCCCCCTTCGGCCGCCTCGGCCTACGCAACGCCTGAAGCACTGCACCAGCCTTCACCCTGGCCGAAATCAATCAGATCCGGTCGACCAGCTGCTGGAGGACAGTGACGGCGAGCGGGATCGCAAAGGTCGCGACGAGGCCGAGCAGGAACCCCTGACCGCCTCCCCTGCGCACCGTGATCGGGGCCGGCTCGCGCAGCCGTTCGCTCGAGGCATACCAGAGCAGGCCGATACCGAGCGGCACATTGATCACCCAGAACCAGAACCATCGCGTGCCGGTGCGCGGTGCGCGATTGAACAGCGATCCGAGAGCGAGGAGAAGAATCAACAACTGAGCCAGTCCCGCCCAGGCGATGCCACCCTCGAAATGCGTGCGTTTGACGACGAAGTCAGTGACCCGGTCGACGTACGACGGCTCCGATGAGCCGCTCACGAAGGATGTGCCGCTGGTGATCGCCGAGGAGGTGATCGGCCCGGGGAAGGTCATCACGTCGGTGTAGTAGCGATGACCGTTGTGCACACTCCACACCAGGTAATCGCCCGTATTGTCCGTGGAGTTGTCGCCACGGAACGAGAACATCGGGCTCGCGCTCAATCGCGCCGGCCGCGAAGCCACCCGGTCGATGTCGGTCACGCGGCCACTCTCCGTGGCTGCACGCAATGAGTCGCCGGATGCCCGCACGGGAGCTGCCCACAACGAGGATGCGAAGTACAGCACCCACAACACCACGAGCATGATCCCGACAACGCGCGATGCCGCCCATCGCCCACGACCAGCACGTGCGCGCCCGATAGATTTCTCAGCTGCGCACCCGCCATCCGCTGTCGGTGACGGCTGCCCGTTCGCAAGACCCCCGGGCATCCCCATCTGCCGATCGTCGCACCCCGCCCCCTCGTTGTCACCACCTCGCGCGAGCACGCTCTGCCGACCGGTCCGGGAGACCGCCCGAGGGGCTCTTGAACCGTGCCCTCTGCAACTCACCCATAGATCGTCGTACCGTGTGAAGGTGGTGAGGCGGGGCCGCCCCGTCGCTCGAGTCGATTCCCGAGTGCCGACCAGGCCGTTCACCGGCCGAATGGAGTTCCCCCATGGCTGATCACGACGGCAGCATCGACGTACAGGCACCCGCCCAACAGCTTTTCGACTACCTGTCGGACGTCCGTCACCTGCCGGACTATTTCGCAGCCATGGTCAGCGCCGACCCGGCCGACGGTGAAGCCGTCCACGTGGTGGCTGAGGTCAACGGCTCACGCGAGGAGGGCGAGGCGTGGTTCCGGGTGGATCAGGTCGCCAAGAGATTGCAGTGGGGCTCCGAAGGGACCGGCGGTTACCGGGGCCTGTTGGATGTCACGGGCGATACACACACCTCGACCGTGACCGTCAAACTGCACACCGAGCACGGAGCGGCCGACCAGATCAACGAGGGGATCTCGGCGACCCTGGCGGAGGTCAAGCGCCTCGTCGAGACCGGGCCGGCTCCGTCAGCTTCGTAATTGCGGGAGCTCGCGGGTAGCTCGCGCCTCGCGGACACGGGCAGCGAGCTGCCCGTCGGGCGGGTAGGTCACTTCCTCCAGGCACAGGCCGTGCGGCGGCATTACCTTGACTCCCGGGTGACGTAGTCGGGCCGACATGACCGCGAGCGGCCACGACACGGGCTGCAGACCCTCCCCGACGGGCATAACGACCCCGACCAGCGAGCGCACCATCGAATGGCAGAACGCGTCCGCGACGACCGTCGCGACTGCGGTCCCGTCTGCTGTCCGCTCCCACCGGTATTCCAGCAACGTACGGACCGTCGTTGCGCCACCTCGTTTCTTGCAGAATGCGGCATAGTCGTTCAGTCCGAGCAACGCTTGCGCGGCGAGATCCATCGCCGGCACGTCCACCGGATGCTTTGCCAACACCGTGTCATGGCGTCTGGTGGGGTCGCAGGAGGCCCGGTCGTCGCAAAGCCGGTAACTGTAGCGTCGCCGCAGCGCGGAGAACCGGGCATCGAATCCTTCCGGAGCCGCACTCACCCGATGCACGACGACGTCGGCGGGCAGCACGCCATTCAGACGTCGCGTCGCAGCAACCGCCGGTGTGCGACGCGACCTCGCCGGTAGTGCCTCGTACGTTGCCTCGTCCACGTCCAGGTGACAGACCGCACCGCGGGCATGCACGCCGGCGTCGGTGCGCCCGGCAACGGTCAAGCGCGCGGGACCGGTACGGGCGATCGTCCCCCACGCCTCACTCAACGTCTGCTCGACGGTGCGCAGACCCGGCTGCGTCGCCCAGCCGAAGAAGTCACCGCCGTCATACCCGAAGTCGATCCTCAGCCGCACCCGCACAGGGTATCTGCGCGGGCATCTCCCCCGGCAATCCCCGGACGCCCGGCCAACGGGATACCACAATCGGCAGGTGTCCGACACCGTCGACTTCACCCGCCATCAGATAGCAGTCGCTGCCGCCTTCGCGACTCAGGGCCTGGTCTTTATCGTCCTCAGTACCAAGCTGCCCGCCCTGCAGGACCGTCTCGACATCGGTCCCGGCGAATTCCCCGCGCTCCTTCTGGCCCTCCTCGTTGCCGCCGATTTCGGCTCACTGATCGCCGAGCGCACCGCGCCGAGGTACGGAAACGCGGCGATCCTACGGGCGGGATTCGTGGTCATGGTGCTCGCTCTGCCGGTCACACCGTCCCACTTCAGGTACCACCGAGCACCTCGATCGAGAAGTCCATCGCCTGGCGGCGCATCCTCCACATCGGGCCTGCACTCGTCCTCTTCCACATGGTTGACATGGCGGTGACGACGTGGGTTCCGACCTACCTTGATCGCACCTTTGGCGCACGCGGCACCCTCAGGGCCGATGGTGCTGATGCTCACCCTCATCCCGCTGGCCCGATCGTTCCGATCTGTTCAGCCGTCGGTGGCCTGAGGGTCCGCGGAGGCCGATTCCGCGTCGGCTGCCGTCGCTCCGGCAGCAGCCATCTGCGCGTCCTTGGAGTCCGCATCGGTCGTTCCAGCCGGCGCATCCTGCTCCGGCTTCTGGTTCTTGGGGTCCTGCTTCTGCTCATCGCTCATGACTGCTCCTCGTGAGATATTCGCCGGTTACCCCACTTTCGCACAGCACCGCGCTGCGTAGGAACGGGCCCGCAGCGTGAGCTGGCGCACAGACAGAACGGGGCTGCACCGGCATCGGTGCAGCCCCGTTCATCAGATATTCGATCAGACGTTGGTGTCGTGCTCGTCCGCCTCTGCAGCGTCAGCTGCGTCAGCTGCGTCAGGCTGCTCGGCCTGCGCGTCCTCGCCACCAGCCGGCGCGAAACCTGCAGCTGCAGCTGCCTCGGACGTGGTGAACCACACCTCAGCAACGGTCGAGTCGTACCACCGCGAACCCTCGACGTGATACTTCATCGAGTCTTCGTTGCCCTTGACCGTGAACTTCGCGGCATCAGGGGATGCTCCGCCTTCGAGCGGGGCCGCTGACTCCTCGCCGTATTTGCTGTCAGCCGAGGATGACGACTCGGCAGCCTTGGCGTTGTCCGCTGCGGAACGACGCGTGGCGCCTTCGGCCTCGGCGACTACGGCGCGCTTGGGCTTGGCGTTGACGGCCTCGCGCACCAACTCGATCACGACCATGGGGGCGTTGTCGCCCTTACGCGGAGCGATCTTCGTGGTACGGGTGTAGCCGCCGGGACGCTGTGTCATGTCCGGCGCGATCTCGGTGAAGAGGCGGTGAACGACACCCTTGTCGCGCACGGTCCTCATCACCCGACGGCGCGCGTGCAGGTCACCGCGCTTGGCGAAGGTCACCAAACGCTCAGCCAGCGGCCGCAGCCGCTTGGCCTTTGCTTCAGTGGTCGTGATGCGATCGTGCTCAAATAACGCTGTGGCCAAGTTGGCCAGGATGAGCCGCTGGTGCGCAGGACCGCCGCCGACGCGGGGTCCCTTGGTAGGGGTTGGCATTGATAACTCCTTGGTCTACGAATCACATTGCGAAAGCAGTGGATTCAGCGGCTCAGTACTGCTCGTCCTCGGCAAAGCTGCCGTCGTCGTCAGCTGATTCTTCGTCGTCGTAACGGTCGGCGATAGCACTCGCGTCGAACCCGGGAGGGCTGTCCTTGAGCTGCAGACCCATCTCGACAAGCTTTTCCTTCACCTCATCGATCGACTTCGCACCGAAGTTGCGAATATCGAGCAGGTCGGCTTCGCTGCGCCCGACGAGTTCACCCACGGTGTGGATGCCCTCGCGCTTGAGGCAGTTGTAGGAGCGGACGGTGAGGTCCAGGTCTTCGATCGGCATCGAGAGGTGCGCGGCGAGCACGGCATCCGTCGGTGACGGGCCCATGTCGATGCCTTCGGCCTCGACGTTCAACTCGCGGGCCAGCCCGAACAACTCGACCAGGGTCTTACCGGAGGAGGCCATCGCGTCACGTGGCGCCATCGAGTTCTTCGTCTCGACGTCGACGATGAGCTTGTCGAAGTCGGTGCGCTGCTCGACACGGGTCGCCTCGACCTTGTAGGTCACGGCCAGCACCGGGGAGTAGATCGAGTCCACCGGGATCCGGCCGATCTCCTGCTCCGCGGACTTGTTCTGCGCGGCGGAGACGTAGCCGCGACCGCGCTCGACGGTCAGCTCCATCTCGACTTTGCCGCCATCGTTCAGCGTCGCGATGTGCAGATCGGGGTTGTGCACCTCGACACCGGCGGGCGGCGCGATGTCGGCTGCGGTCACCGCACCGGGACCCTGCTTGCGCAGGTACATCACGACGGGCTCGTCCTGCTCGGAGGAGACCACCAGGCTCTTGATGTTCAGGATGATCTCGGTGACGTCTTCCTTGACACCGGGGATCGTGGTGAATTCGTGCTGCACACCATCGATGCGCAGGCTGGTGACGGCGGCTCCGGGGATGCTGGACAGCAGGGTCCGGCGCAGGGAGTTGCCGAGGGTGTAGCCGAAGCCGGGCTCCAGCGGTTCGATGACGAACCGTGAGCGGTTGTCGGCGACGACTTCCTCACTGAGGATGGGGCGCTGTGCGATAAGCACTGTTTCTTTCCTTCCCACGGGCGTCCGCTATTTGACGCCTCATGATTGCTGGGTGTGCACCTCTGTCCGCGTACACCCATCCCACGACTTGGACATGCCAAACGAGTCATATCTGCCCCGTCCGGCATGTCCAAACAGTGATCAGTTCTTGGAGTAGAGCTCCACGATGAGCTGCTCGGTCAACTGGCTGTCGATCTGCGCACGAGTCGGCAACGAGTGGATCAGGATCTGCAGCGTGCCCGCCGAGACGTGCATCCACGCCGGGATAGGACGGTCACCGAAGGTTTCGCGCGCCAGCTGGATCGGGAAGATCTCGCGGGACTTCTCGCGCACCGTGATGATGTCGTACTGCTCGACGCGGTAGGACGGGATGTCCACAGCCTTGCCGTTCACCCTGAAGTGACCGTGGCTGACCAGCTGTCGCGAGGCGCGGCGGGTACGAGCCAGGCCCGCGCGGTAGACGACGTTGTCCAGACGCGACTCAAGGATGGTCAGCAGAACCTCGCCGGTCCGGCCCTGACGGCGGACAGACTCCTTGTAGTAGCGGACGAACTGCTTCTCCATGATGCCGTAGGTGAAGCGGGCCTTCTGCTTCTCCTGCAACTGCAGCAGGTACTCGTTCTCCTGCACCCGACCGCGACCGTGTTGGCCGGGCGGGAAGGGGCGCATCTCGAAAGACTTGTCACCCCCGACGAGGTCGGTCTTGAGACGACGCGACTTCTTGGTGATGGGGCCGGTGTAACGGGCCATGATTCAGATCTCCTTGAAAGTAAGTCGGTCGCTCAGCTACGACGCTTGGGCTGGCGGACGCCGTTGTGCGGCTGGGGGGTGACGTCCTGAATGGCGCCGACCTCCAGGCCAGCGGCGGCCAGGGAACGGATCGCGGTCTCGCGACCGGAACCGGGGCCCTTGACGAAGACGTCGACCTTCTTCATTCCGTGTTCCATCGCCCGACGCGCGGCGGCCTCAGCGGCCATCTGCGCGGCGTACGGGGTCGACTTACGGGAGCCCTTGAATCCGACCTGACCGGAGGACGCCCATGCGATCACCGCACCCTGCGGGTCGGTGATCGAGACGATCGTGTTGTTGAACGTGCTGCGGATGTAGGCGTGGCCTGCCGCAACGTTCTTCTTCTCCTTGCGACGCACCTTCTTGGCGCCGGGCGCCGTACGGCTCTTGGGAGGCATTTATAGAACTCCTGGTGTGACTGTCAGCGAATGTACGAATGTGAGAGAGGCGGTGGAACCATCCAGTGGACGGATTTACTTCGCCTTCTTGCGACCGGCGACCGTGCGCTTGGGACCCTTACGGGTGCGCGCGTTGGTCTTGGTGCGCTGGCCGTGCACGGGCAGGCCACGACGGTGGCGCAGCCCCTGGTAGGAGCCGATTTCGACCTTGCGGCGGATATCGGCAGCCACCTCACGGCGCAGGTCACCTTCGAGGCGGAAACTGGCCTCGAGGTGGTCACGGAGCGTAACGAGCTCCTCTTCGCTGAGGTCACGGACACGAGTGTCCGGGCTGACGCCGGTTGCTTGCAGCGTCTGTTCGGCGCGGGTTCGCCCCACGCCGTAAATGTAGGTAAGTGCAACCTCGACGCGCTTCTCGCGCGGGAGGTCGACACCGATGAGACGTGCCATCTGGTGGTTCTCCTGATGTGTCTTCGGAGGTCTGATGCACGCGCCGATCCCATGACCAGCCGGAGTGGCTGAGATGGGTCCCCGGCCTCCGAGCCGGGGGTGACGTCCGATGGGAGTAATCCATCGGGGCCGGGCACGAGCAGATGTGCGGCAGATGCCACACAGATAAAACCTGTGTCGTCGTGATGAAGTTGTGTAGCTGCGTTCTAAGAGAGAAACACGACCTCTGCCAGTGGCAGAAGGTCAGCCCTGCCGCTGCTTGTGGCGGGCGTTCTCGCAAATCACCATGACCCGACCATTACGGCGGATCACCTTGCAGTTGTCACAGATCTTCTTGACGCTCGGCTGGACTTTCATCGCACCTTTTGTCTTCGAAGTCGGTACCCGACATCCGGGCGGATGTCAGGCAGTAAAAAATCGACCAGTGTTGAATCAGGTCGATCAGCGATACCGGAAAACGATACGACCGCGAGTCAGGTCATACGGGCTGAGCTCGACCACGACACGGTCCTCGGGGAGGATCCGGATGTAGTGCTGTCGCATCTTCCCTGAGATGTGGGCGAGCACCTTGTGACCGTTGCTCAGCTCTACCCGGAACATTGCGTTCGGTAGAGCCTCCACGATCGTGCCCTCGATCTCGATGACACCGTCCTTCTTGGCCATGTCCTCCAACTCACCTGCTTCAGCGGGAGCACCCCTGACGGGCGTCCCTGATGTGCGGACCACGCTTCGTGCGCACCTGCCCTCCTGCACCCTGGGCTGGCCGCACAGCAGAGCTGTCCAGTTTGAGAGCCAGAAGCGGAAGTTGGCAGACGATGACCTGGTTCGGGACCGAGGTCACAGCGCGCACGTGAACCGATTAGTTACCTTACCGGCCCGGCGTATATGGCCCAAATCGCGAGGCCGCCGGGGGTGGTCAGGCGCTCGAAGATGTCGTGGTCGACCGCGCGTCGGTCAGGGGGCGGGCGGGGCCGTCGCAGTGACGGTGGCCGTCACGGTGGCGGTGGCCGTCACGGTGGCGGTCGACGGCGGCACCGACACCGTGGTGGGGGGTGCGGTGACTGTCTGCGTGGCGGTTGTCACGGACCCCGGCCCCGTGACGCTCACGGTCTGCGGCGGGCCCGTCACCGTGCTGGTTGCAGTCGAGTATTTCGTGCTCACCAGAGTGGAGTTCTCGGTGACCGCGGCCTGGGTCGTCGTCACGGTCCGGGTCTGGGTCTGGGCCTGGGTCTGCGTCCCAGCAGCGGGTCCGACCGCCCGATCACGCGATGCCCCGATGACAAAACCGGCAATACCGAAGACAACGGCGCCGAGAATCGCCCCGAGCAGCAATGGAATCGAGGAACCCGATCCGGTGGGTTCGCGGGGTCGCTCGTCGACGTAGTCCTCCTGCCCCGACGGGTCGCGCGGGAAGAAGTCGTCGAAGTTGCTCATCCGGTGCTGCCTCTCACCACGTCGGCCTGTGTGGGTCGTCGGCACGATCGTGCCGTATCGAGAGCCGCTGCGCCGCATCCGTCACGAATTCGCCGGTCAGCGCCGAGAGGCGCCGGGCCGGGTAAGTTCAACTGTGCCCTTCCTTCGCGGGCTGACCAAACGATCTGGTGGGAGCACCTTGTGACCGCATCCGGTTCCGGACACAAGGTGCTGGCCAACGCCGACGGCGGATCCTTCGCTTCCTTGCGCCTGCGTCCTACCTCCCGGGCAGAGCGCGTCGCGACGGGTAAGGCCATCCGTCAGCAGGTCCCGCGCAGCTCGATGGCGGCGTGGGGCGCCCCGAAGGACCGGCCCGACCCAGTGACGTTGCTGAGTCGATCCCACCGCGGCCGAGTTGATGACCTGGTCCCGATCCGGGTGGGCCGGATGATCTCCTCGCCGTACGGTTTCCTGCGCGGCGCGGCTGTTGTGATGGCATGGGACGTCGCTCATCTCGCAGCGACCGGAATCCAACCGGTCATCTGCGGGGACGCCCACCTGGGCAACTTCGGCTTCTACGGCTCCCCCGAAGGTGAGCTGGTGCTCGACCTCAACGACTTCGACGAAGCCCACCCCGGCGGATGGGAATGGGATCTACGACGACTGACCACCAGCATCTGGGTGGCCGGGCGGGAGAACGGCCTGAGCGAGGGCCAGTGCCGCACCGCTGTCGAGTCGTGCGTGGCGGCGTACCGCGATGAAGTGCGGTTCCTGGCTCACGAGCCGTTGTTGATGCGCTCCTACAACCGGCTGGACGTGGGGCGGCTGCATGAGAGCGCTACCGAGAAGTCGCTGCGCAACGAGATCAAGCGTTCGGTCAGACGCGCCAAGAAGCGCACGAGTGACCGCGCCCTGCCCAAGTTCACCCATCAGCAGGGCGACGAGCGCCACATCGTGGAAGAGCCGCCGTTGATCCGCCGGGTCACCGACAGCAAAGCTGACCTGATCGCGTCCGGGCTGGACCGATACCTACCCACGTTGGCCCCGCACTGGGCCCGGGTGTTGGGCGGGTACACCATCCAGGATGTGGCCCTCAAGGTCGTCGGAGTAGGCAGCGTGGGCCTACGCGCCTACGTGGCGTTACTCGAGGGGTCCTCCGCCGACGACGTCGTGTTCCTGCAGATGAAGCAGGCCCGTCGTTCGGTCCTGGCGACGTACGTACACGGCGACTCGGCGTGGCACCGGCATCAGGGCCAGCGCGTCGTGGAATACCAGCAGGCGCTGCAGACTGTGAGTGACCCGCTGCTGGGCTGGACCACGATCGACCGCCGCCAGTACTACGTGCGTCAGTTCCGCAACATGAAGGGCACAATCGCCCTGGATTCGATGGATGGGCGCGCGCTGGCCGACTATGCCGGCATCGTCGGCCACCTGCTGGCCAAAGGCCACGCGCGGACGAGCGGCGCCTCGATGATTGCCGGGTACGTCGGAAAGGGCGCCAGCCTGGACCGCGCAATGGGCCACTTCGCCCTCGCCTATGCCGACCAGACCGAACGTGATCACGCCAGATTGGTGACCGCTGCCAGGAACGGTCGCGTGCCGGTGGCCGATGGCGCACTGGACTCCATGGGCTCCGCATTCCGTCCCGGCGGCTAGTGCAGTGAATCAGCAGTAGGAGGATGCGGATTGCTCAGCGCAGGTAGCTCAGCCCGCCCCGATCGCCTGGAAGGCTCAGCTCACCGGACAGGCCGACGACCATGCCGTCTGAAGGGTCACCGAGTCCGCTGTCGCCGATCGATGAATTCACCGGAATAGAGAGCGACCAGGCACTCGCACCCGACCGCAACGAGTACCCCGAAATGCGATATCCGTTCGCGAGGACGACCTGGCTGTCGGTGCATCGCGCCTGCACGTCGTTGCCGGCCGCGCCGTCCGCAACCCAGCGTCGGACCCCGGTAGCGGCGTCGTACCCGGCCAAGACCGCGCTGCCCAGGGTGACAATCACCCCGCCGCAGATCGCGATCGGTTGATCGCCGGGCGATAGTCGTCGAGGAGCTGCGGCGGGGTCCGACGGCGAACGGCCGACATACGCGGTCGATACCGACCCGTCCTGTCCGCTGGGGTCGGGAAATGAAAATACCGTCACGAGCAGCGGTTCACCACGAGTGCGATCATCGGCCGAGAGAACCGCGGTCGCGTTCTCTGGGATCCGTCGCGTACCGACCGTCAATACGCCATCGCCCACCTGTGTCACGACGGTCCTGTCGAGGACTGTGACGACATGACCGGCACCCGCACTGACGGGCGCACCCCCCGCGACGGAAAAAACTGCCTGTCGACCCGCGACCTGCGCGAGTGAGACCAGTGCCCGGCCCCGCAACTCAACGACGTGCGGATGCGCGACCTGGCCCGTCACGAACGAGAAACTCGACTGCAACCGGACCAGCGAAACCCGGTGGCTCCACTGTGCCTGGCCACCCATCGAATAACGCGCCACCGTTGCCTCGTCCGGCAACCCATGACCGAGCACGTAGAAACCACCGGTACCCACACCCGCGAACGCAGCGCCCTCGGGCGCACCCGCAACCTGAGAGTTGTGCAGGATCGCGCCAGTGGCGACATCCACCCTGCTGATCGTCGCGCCTCGATAGGCAGCGCTGCGCTCGGAGTGGCTACTGAAACTTGATTGGTCACCGTCGATCGGGGATGTGTTGTCGACCACCTGGTAGAACACCGGCACGGTGAGACACCACAGCCGACCGGTGATCACCAGGCAGTCGTACGTCGAACCGGCGGGGGCAGCCCGGTGCCAGCGGACCGAACCGGTTTCGCGCACGAGACCGACCAGTTCTGCCCGCTGCGAGCGTTGAACCGCAACGACGACTACGTCACCGACGATGGCGCTCGAGGTAACCGAACACAGATCCGTGGCGAAGAGACCACCTGGGTCCTCCGGAGATGACGAGGACGGCAACGCAGTCGGGCAGCCCAGCGCAGCAGCGACGTCATTGAGCGGGCGCTGCCAGCGCACCTGCGGATCCGAGGACAGCCGCACCTGCCCGGACGCGTTGCGGTCCGGGATGCGTTGCGGTGCTTCGCGCAGGGCAACGTAGGTCGCGCTCAGCGATAAGCAGATGGTCAGGACACCGGCGACCACCACCCACCGAATGTTCCGCGACAACCTGCGGACGATGCTGCCGTCCGGCCCGTCACCGTCCGGCCCATCACCGAGCTGGGCACCGCCGAGGTCCGCCGCATCTGCACCAGCACTGCGACCTGCGGTGGTCGCAAGCACTCTCGACACGGTCTCGCTCCCCGCAAAGGGTTCGCCACACGTCGCGCACGCGACCGCCCCACCGGCAGCCCGTCGCCCGCACACCGAGCACATCCTGGGCATCAGGTGTCCAGCTTCGATCGGCCCTGGCCACCGGGAACATTCATCGCAGGTAACTCACTGACGTCGTTCCGGTGGGCAGGCCCGTGTTGTTCGAGGGGCCGGCAAGTAGTCCCTGCGGTGGATCTCCGAATCCGCCACCAGTCACGATGGATCCGAGCGGGTAGGAAACAGTCCAGATCTGTGTCCCGCTGTCCAGTGAAAACGCCGTCGCCTGATATGAATTCGCGAACACGACCTGCGATCCGTTGCAGCGCACCTGCAGATCTGCTCCGTCCAGCACTCCCGCGGTCCAGCGGCGCACACCGCTGACCGAATCGTAACCAGCGACGGCACCGTCGGCCAGCGTGAGGACAACCCCAGCACAGTAGGCGACAGGCTGATCCCGCGCCTGCAGACTGTGCCCGCCCACGGTCGGGTGGGGCGGCGACCGGAGGGTGAAACCGGCGGAACCCGCGGCGCCCGGACCGTTCGGATCGACCGCTGAGAACTGCGTCACCAGTAGTGGTTCCCCACCCGACCGGTCGTCAGCGGAGAGGACGGCGAGCGCATTCTCCGGTATCTCGTGGCCATCGACCCTCAGCGTGCCACTGCCCACCTGACTCACGACAGTCCGACCCAGCACCGTCACGATGTGGCCGACCGCCGACCGGACCGGGGCGCCCCCTACGACGGTGAAAGCTGCCTGCCGACCGGCAACCTGCGCGAGTGAGACCAGCGCCCGACCCTGCAGCTCGTGTACCTGCGGTGTCGCCACCCGCCTCATCAGAGTGGAGGAACTCGACTGGAGCAGCACGAGTGTCACCCGGTGGCTCCACTGCATTTCGCCCCGACCGGAGTAACTAACGACGGTGCCCTCGGGCGTTGGCCCCCGCCCGAGGACGTAGAAACCGCCCCTGCCCACACCTGCGAAGGCGGCTCCCACACCTGACCCGGGCACTGGTGAGCCGGCCACCACGGCACCCGTAGTCGGCTCCAGCCGGACCAGGCTGGCGCTGCGATAAGCGGCGCTTCGCCGCGGGAGGACATCGAAGCTTCCATCCGTGGCGCCGTTCGGGGTGTTGTGCTCGATCACCGGGTAGTAGAGCGGCACGCTCAGACACCACAACCGACCGCCGGTCACCATGCAGTCGTAGGTCGAACCCGTGGGCGACTGTCGACGCCATTTCACGGACCCGTCACGAGTGGCAAGCCCGACAAGCTCGGCCCGCTGGGAGCGCTGCACCGCCACCACCACGAGGCCATCGACCGTCGCGCTCGCAGTGACCGAGCAGGCGTCGACACTGGGGTTGTCCTGGGTCACCGCTGTCGGACACCCCAGATCCGGCGCGATCTGTTCGAAGTTGCGCTGCCAACGCAACCCGGGGTCCGACGACAGCCGTACGCGACCATATGCCACGCCGTCGGGCACCCGTGGAGGCGTGGATCTGAGTGCGACGTACGACGCGCTCAGGGACACGCTGAGGACGACCACCCCTGTCGCCACCATCCACCGGGTCCCCCGGGTCAACTTCCTGGCGGAATTTTCATCGACGCGGCCCCCGATCGACTCAGCGTCGCCCGGGGCGCGGGTAGCCGGCGCACCCGCCTCGTCGCTGGGTGCCACGTAGCTCCGACCGGCGCTGGTGGCGAGCACCGCAGACCCGGTGGCGCGCACTGCCAGTGGCTCGCCGCAGGCCGAGCACGAGGGCGCTTGACGAGCAGCGTGCCTCCCGCACCCCGGGCAGACCCTCGCCATTCTTCCTCAGCCCAGTGGCCCGTACGGCGCTCCGACGGCCGCGAGTTCCCGCTCGCCGCCGTCGATTGCGGTCAGTACCCACAGCCCGCCCGCAGTGGCAGCCACGGTGTGCTCCCAGTGTGCCGCGCGCGAGCCGTCGTCCGTGAGAACCGTCCAGCCGTCCTCGAGCTCGTGCGTCTCGAATCCGCCGAGCGTGACCATGGGCTCGATGGCCACCGTCGCGCCTTCGCGAATCGTAGGTCCCGACCCGCGCACCCGCTCGTTGTACACGGTGGGCTCCATGTGCATCGCCGTACCGATGCCGTGACCGGTATAGCCATCGACGGTATCGAAGGCGAGATCCAATCCCGAGGCGTTCCACCGCTGAGCTCCGGCCGCAATGGTGTCCTCGATGACCGCACCGATGTCGTAGACGCCCGTGCCGGGACGGAAAGCAGCAATCGCAGCCCAGAGCGCGTCGTACGTTGTTGTCGTCAGGGCCCGGTCGGAAGCAGCCGCAAAATCGCTGATCGGAAACGTGACGGCTGCGTCTCCGTGCCACCCGTCGACGATCGCACCGCAGTCCACCGACACCAGATCACCTGCGGCCAGCACCCTCTCCCCCGGTATTCCGTGCACCACTTCGTCATTGACGGAGATGCAGAGCGTTGCGGGGAAGCCTTGATAACCCAGGAAGCTCGGAGTAGCACCGGCGTCACGGATGAACGCCTCGGCCAGTCGATCCAGGTGCTGCGTCGTCATACCGGCTCGGGACTGTTCGCGTACGTGGGCCAGACAGTTACCGACTACCAGCCCAGCCGCTCGCATCGTGAGCAACTGCTGTGGCGTCTTGACCGGGAGACGTTCCCTACCGAACACAGTGCACTGAACCCGTCAGCCGCCGGCCGACAGTGCGTCCAGCGTTGCTTCGATTCGAGCGGTCACCTCGTCGACATCGCCCATCCCATCAACCTCGTGCAGGAGTCCCCGTTGGGAGTAGGTCTGCGCCAACGGGGAGGTCTCCTTGTTGTAGATCTGCTGGCGTTCGCGAATGACCTGCTCGGAGTCATCCGCCCGCCCAGACGTCTTTGCACGCTCGGCGAGCCGGGAGACCAGCTCATCGTCGTCCACCGTCAGGCGCAATACCCCGTCGACGCTGTGCCCGGTCGCAGCGAGCAGCTCGTCCAGCGCATCGACCTGGACAGTGGTGCGGGGGTATCCGTCGAGCAGAAACCCAGCTGCCGCGTCATCGTGACCGAGCCGGTCGGCGACGATCCGATTGGTGACCTCGTCAGTGACATAACCGCCTGCGTCCAGGATGCCCTTGACCTCAAGGCCCAACGGCGTCTCGTCCTTGATGTTGGCCCGGAAGATATCACCGGTGGACACGTGCGGTATGCCGTGCCGGTCGCACAGCCGCTGGGCCTGCGTGCCTTTACCCGCCCCTGGCGGACCCAGAATGATCAATCGCATCAGCGCAGGAACCCTTCGTAGTGGTGCTGCTGAAGTTTGGCGTCAACCTGTTTGACCGTCTCCAACCCCACGCCTACGAGGATGATGATGGATGCACCGCCGAACGGGAAGTTGGAGTTGGCACCGACCATAGCGAGGGCTATCAGCGGGATCAACGCCAAAATGCCCAGATACAGCGCGCCGACCACCGTAATGCGGGTCAACACGTAGTTGAGGTACTCCGATGTTGCCTTACCCGCACGCACACCCGGGATGAACGACCCGGCCGATTTGAGGTTGTCCGACACCTCTTCGGGCTGGTAGGTCACCGACACGTAGAAGAACGTGAAGAACACGACGAGCACCGTTGAGAGCAGCATGTAGGACCAGTTGTCACCACGCGCCAGATTCTCCAGCACCCATCGCGCCCATCCGGGTGGGGGCTTACTGCGGTCACTGGGCTGGGCGAAACCAGCGAGCAGCACCGGCAGGGACAGCAGGGATGTTGCGAAGATGATCGGGATCACATTCGCCATGTTCACCTTGAGCGGCAGGTAGGTGGACATTCCGCCGTACATCCGGCGACCGACCATCTTCTTCGCGTACTGCACCGGGATGCGCCGGTTGGAGTTCTCCACGAAGACGACGGCCACGGTGATGGCCAGACCCATGACGACGACAACGATGAACTTGCCCCAGCCCTGGCTGTGAATGGCCCAGACCGAGCCGGGCACCTGCGCGGCGATGGCCGTCAGGATCAGGAGCGACATTCCGTTGCCGATACCGCGCTCGGTGATCTGCTCACCGAGCCACATGATCAGGCCGGTGCCGGCTGTCAGGACCAGCACCATCAGGACGATGTTGAAGATCCCCTGCTGGGGCATGATCGTCGGGCAACTGCTGGCGTCGCCGCCCAGCAGAGAGGACGGGTTTGCCTTGGCCGCTGTTACCAACGTCGCGGACTGCAGTAACGCAAGACCGATGGTGAGGTAACGCGTGTACTGCGTCATCTTGGTCTGCCCCGCCTGGCCTTCCTTCTTCAATTCCTCGAAGCGTGGAATGACCACCGTGAGCAGCTGAACGATGATGCTCGCGGTGATGTACGGCATGATCCCGAGCGCGAAAACCGACAACTGCAGCAGCGCACCACCTGAGAAGAGGTTCGCCAACCCGAGGAAGCTCTGATTGGACGTCGCACCCTTCTGACATGCCTGGATCAACGGCAGGCTGATGCCGGGTGTCGGGATATGCGATCCCAGACGGAAGATCGCCATCACCATGAGGGTGAACAGGATCTTCTTTCGCAGTTCCGGCGTCTTGAACGCGCGGGCCAGGGCGGTGAGCAACAGGGTCCTCCTACAACGGTCGACCCGGCGGGTCGGACCTACGTTCTGCGAGCAGCCGGACTGCCGTGGCACTCGGCGGATACAGACGACGACGGAACGGGATCCGTCCCGGTCACCGGGGTGACAATACCCGGCATACGTGCGCCCCGGGTGCGAGACCCTCTGATGAGTGTCCCGCAGGCCCGGGGCGCACGGTGGTCACGTCACTGTCGAGACGTGTGGGTCAGGATGCGGAAATCGATCCGCCCGCTGCCTCGATCTTTTCCTTGGCCGACTGGGAGAAGGCCGCGACGGTCAACTGCACCGTCACACCGATCTCGCCGGTACCCAGCACCTTGACCGGGGCGCCCTTGCGAACCGCGCCCTTGGCCACGAGCTCCTGCGTACCGATGGAGCCGCCCTCAGGGAACAACGCGGTGATCTTGTCCAGGTTGACGACCTGGAAGGTGACCTTCGCGGGGTTCTTGAAACCACGCAGCTTCGGCAGTCGCATGTGCAACGGCGTCTGGCCACCCTCGAATGTGGCGGGCACCTGATAACGGGCACTGGTGCCCTTGGTGCCACGTCCGGCGGTCTTACCCTTCGAACCCTCACCACGACCGACACGAGTCTTGGCCGTCTTGGCTCCCGGCGCGGGACGCAGGTGGTGGACCTTCAGGGCGTGCTCACGCGCAGCCGACGGGGCCACGGTGCCTGTCGTGCTCTTGCTCTCACTCATCAGTCAGTCTCCTCGACGGTCACCAGGTGGGCGACCGATCGAACCATCCCACGGAACTCGGGACGATCCTCCTTGACGACGGTCTCACCGATCCGATGCAGACCCAGTGAACGAAGGGTCTCGCGGTGCTTGGGTTTGCCACCGATGTCGGAACGGATCTGGGTCACTTTCAGCGACGCCATCAGGCACCTGCCTTCGCTGCTGCAGCCGCCTCTGCCATCGCACGCTGCATCCGGGGAGGAGCAACGTGGTCCAGCGGCATGCCGCGACGAGCCGCGACGGCCTCGGGCCGTTCCAGGCCCTTCAGCGCAGCCACGGTGGCGTGCACGATGTTGATCGCGTTGTCCGAGCCGAGCGACTTGGACAACACGTCGTGGATGCCCGCGCACTCCAGCACGGCGCGCACCGGGCCACCGGCGATGACACCGGTACCAGGCGATGCCGGCTTCAACAGGACAACACCTGCTGCAGCCTCACCCTGGAACGGGTGCGGGATGGTGTCGCCGATCATCGGGACGCGGAAGAAGTTCTTCTTCGCTTCCTCAACACCCTTGGCAATCGCGGACGGGACCTCTTTGGCCTTGCCATAGCCGACTCCGACGGTGCCCTGTCCATCTCCGACCACGACGAGCGCGGTGAAACTGAACCGACGACCACCCTGGACGACCTTGGATACCCGGTTGATGGTGATAACGCGCTCCAGGTACTGGTTGCGTTCATCCCCGCCACGGCCACCACGGCCACCACGGTCGTTACCACCACGGCCGCCGCCACCTGCGCGGCCGCCACGGTCATTGCCGGCGTTGCCACCGGCGGAGTTGGCGGCATTGCCACCGGATGCGGCGCCCTGGGGGGGGCCACCGGCACCTCGACGCTGGGGTCCAGCCATCAGTGGTTCCTCACCTTCGTGTTTGAAGCCGTGCAGATGAACGCGGTCATAGCTTCAGACCGCCCTCGCGGGCGCCATCGGCGATCGCCGCGACTCGGCCGGCGTACTTGTTACCACCGCGGTCGAAGACAACGGCTTGCACACCGGCATCCTTCGCGCGGGCAGCGACAAGCTGGCCCACCTGCTTGGCCTTTGCTGTCTTGTCACCCTCAGAGCCGCGCAGGTCTGCTTCCATCGTGGAGGCAGATGCGAGGGTCTGACCGATGCCATCGTCGACGACCTGCACGAAAACGTGCTTCGCCGAGCGGGACACCACCAGACGCGGGCACGTCGAGGTACCGGAGATGCGCTTGCGTAGGCGAGCGTGACGGCGCTTGCGGGCCGCCTGCTTGCTGCTGGAACGCTTCGTGATCTTTGCTTTAGCCATGGCTCACTTACCAGCCTTTCCGACCTTGCGGCGGATGTGCTCGCCTTCGTAGCGAACGCCCTTTGCCTTGTACGGGTCGGGCTTGCGCAACTTGCGGATGTTCGCCGACACTTCGCCGACGAGTTGCTTGTCGATACCAGTCACCGAGAACCGGGTGGGGTTCTCGACCGTGAAGGCAATGCCCTCAGGCGCGGTGATGGTGATCGAGTGGCTGTACCCGAGCGCGAACTCGAGATCGGATCCCTTGGCGGTCACTCGGTAACCGGTGCCGTGGATCTCCAGCTTCTTGGTGTAACCCTCGGTCACACCGACGACCATGTTGTTGATCAGGCTGCGGGTGAGCCCGTGGCGGGCACGCGATGCGCGCTCGTCGTTGGGCCGCGATACCTGCAGTACACCCTCATCTTTGGCGACCGTGATCGGCTCGGGCAATGTCAGACCGAGCTGACCCTTCGGGCCCTTGACACTGATGGTGCGACCGTCGATCGCTACGTCCACTCCGGTAGGGACCGGAACGGGGAGACGTCCAATACGAGACATCGTTTAACTCCTCCTTAGTTCCTGGTCACCAGACGTAGGCGAGGACTTCCCCGCCAACGCCCTTGTTGGCTGCCTGCCGGTCGGTCAGTAGACCGGAAGACGTGGACACGATTGCAACGCCGAGGCCACCGAGCACGCGAGGCATGTTCGTGGACTTGGCGTAAACCCGCAGACCGGGCTTGGATACGCGGCGAACGCCTGCAATGGAGCGCTCCCGGTTCGGGCCGTACTTAAGGTCGACGATGAGCGTCTTGCCCACCTCGGCATCCTCGACGCGGAAGCCACCGATGTAGCCCTCGGCTTCCAGGATCTCCGCGATGTGCGACTTCAACTTCGAGAACGGCATGGACGTCGAGTCATGGTGCGCCGAATTGGCGTTCCTGACGCGCGTCAACATGTCCGCGATCGGATCGGTCATGGTCATTGGGCTTCATTGCCCTTCCTCACCGGGGTTTCGGATTCACGGGACATCCGTGAGCGACCTACGGTGTAGTTCGTAGTGACTGTCGACTCATGAGGCTCACTCATCGACGTGAAACGTGCAGTGGATCCCTGCTATCGCCCATCAACTGAGCACAGCGGGAACCCTCGAGCGAAGGTCTACCAGGAGCTCTTCTTGATGCCGGGCAGCTCGCCGCGGTGCGCCATCTCGCGAAGGCAGATGCGGCAGAGCCCGAACTTGCGGTAGACAGCGTGCGGGCGACCGCACCGCTGACAACGGGTGTACCCGCGGACGGCGAACTTCGGCTTGCGCTCGGCCTTCTTGACCAGTGCGGTCTTAGCCATGGGTCACTTCTCCTTGAACGGGAAGCCCAGTGCACGCAGTAGCGCTCGGCCCTCGTCATCGTTACTGGCGGTCGTCACGACCGTGATGTCCATACCTCGGACCCGGTCGATACGGTCCTGATCGATCTCGTGGAACACCGACTGCTCGGTCAGACCGAACGTGTAGTTGCCGTTGCCGTCGAACTGCTTCGGCGACAGGCCACGGAAGTCACGGATCCGGGGAAGGGCAGTGGAGACCAACCGGTCCAGGAACTCCCACATCCGGTCGCCGCGCAAGGTGGTGTGGCAGCCGATCGGCATACCCTCACGCAACTTGAACTGTGCGATCGACTTGCGGGCCCGTGTCACGGCCGGCTTCTGGCCGGTGATCGCCGAAAGGTCGGTGATTGCGCCGTCGATGATCTTGGAGTCTCTGGCAGCATCGCCGACACCCATGTTCACGACAACCTTCACCACGCCGGGCACCTGCATGATGTTCGCAAAATCGAACTGTTCACGCAGAGCCGGCTTGATTTCGGCGTTGTAGCGAGTCTTCATCCGGGGCGTGGTCGCCGCGGAGGCAGTGGGCTCAGTAGCAGTTGCAGTCATCACAGATCCTTTCCGGAACGAACGGCGACGCGGGTACGGACGGTCTTCATCCGGCCATCGCGTTCGACCTGCTCGACTCGCATACGAATACGGGTAGGCCTACCGGACTCGGGGTCCACCACAGCGACGTTACTCACGTGGATAGGCGCCTCGACGACCTCCAGGCCACCAGCACCGCCGCCCGGCTGACCGGCGCGGACATGCTTGGTCACCCGGTTGATGCCCTCGACGAGCACCCGCTGGCGCTCGGGGAAGACCTCGATGACCTTGCCCTGCTTGCCCTTGTCTCCACCGTTGGCCTGAGACCGTCCGGTGATGACCTGGACCAGGTCGTTCTTCTTGATCCTCATGGTCGGCTTCTTGACGACCTGGATCTTCTTCTTCATAGCCATGGCTCAGAGCACCTCCGGGGCGAGCGAGATGATCTTCATGAAGCGCTTCTCGCGCAACTCACGGCCCACCGGGCCGAAGATGCGGGTACCGCGAGGGTCACCGTCACCCTTGAGGATCACTGCTGCGTTTTCGTCGAAGCGGATGTAGGAACCGTCCACCCGACGACGCTCCTTGCGGGTGCGAACGATGACCGCCTTGACGACGTCACCCTTCTTCACGTTGCCACCGGGGATGGCGTCCTTGACGGTCGCCACGATGGTGTCACCGATGCCGGCGTAACGACGGCCTGAACCGCCGAGAACCCGAATGCACAAGATCTCCTTGGCACCGGTGTTGTCGGCGACTCGAAGTCGCGACTCCTGCTGGATCACTGGTTTGTCTCCTGTCGTCTCACTGGTTCTCACCGCGACGGGTGAGCCTTGCGGAACTAGTGGTTTGAGGTGCGGTCACGCTGGCTGCCCGTCGCTCTCCGATGAGTACCGGAGTAGGGCAGACCGTTGATGGTCTACTTGGCGCGTTCGAGGATCTCCACCACGCGCCAGCGCTTCTGCGCTGAGAGCGGGCGGGTCTCCATGATCTGCACGCGGTCGCCGATACCGCAGTCATTGGTCTCGTCGTGCGCCTTCACCTTGCGGGTGGTGCGGATGACCTTGCCGTAGAGCGGGTGCTTGACCCGGTCTTCGACCTCGACCACAACGGTCTTGTCCATCTTGTCGCTGACCACGTAGCCCTGCCGCGTTTTGCGGTAGTTGCGCTCGCTGTCGGTCACGGTCTTCTCCTGCGCACTGTTCTCTGTGTCAGTCATGTCAGCTCACCTTCGACGATTTCGAGGCAGGCGGAGCCTGACCGATACCGAGCTCACGTTCACGCATCTCGGTGTAGATACGGGCAATATCCTTGCGGACTGCCCGCAGGCGGGAGTTGTTCTCCAACTGGCCCGTTGCGGACTGGAAGCGCAGGTTGAACAGCTCCTGCTTTGCTTTGCCCAACTCTTCGTCGAGGCGCTCGTCATCGAACTCGCGTAGCGCCTCCGGCATGAGGTCCTTGGAACCGGTAGCCATCAGAAGTCACCACCTTCACGCGCGACGAAGCGACACTTCATCGGCAACTTGTGCATCGCCAGGCGCAGGGCCTCGCGTGCAACATCTTCGGATACACCGGACAGCTCGAACATGACCCGACCGGGCTTGACGTTCGCAACCCACCACTCGGGCGAGCCCTTACCAGAACCCATCCGCGTCTCCGCAGGCTTCTTGGTGATCGGGCGGTCGGGGTAGATGTTGATCCACACCTTGCCGCCACGCTTGATGTGACGGGTCATTGCGATACGAGCGGACTCGATCTGGCGGTTGGTGACGTAAGCGGGCTCGAGAGCCTGGATGCCGAAGTCACCGAACGTGACGCGCGTGCCGCCCTTGGCGGCGCCGCTGCGACCTGGATGGTGCTGCTTGCGGTGCTTCACACGACGGGGAATCAACATCAGGCCTGCACCCCCTCAGTGGATGCGCCAGCAGCTGCGGGCGCATTCTCTGCAGTAGCGGGAGCGTCGTCACGACGAGGACGGCTGGCGCCGCGATCTGCACCAGGACCGGTGCGGGGTCCACGGTCATCACGGCGACGTGCCGGCCGTGACGGGGCCGCGGCCTGCTCGCGGGCGAGCTCCTTTGCCGTGATGTCACCGTTGTAGATCCACACCTTCACACCGATGCGGCCGAACGTCGTCTTGGCCTCGTAGAAGCCGTAGTCGATGTTCGCGCGCAGCGTGTGCAGCGGTACGCGGCCTTCGCGGTAGAACTCGGCGCGGCTCATCTCGGCGCCGTTGAGTCGACCGGACACCTTCACCCGGATGCCCTTGGCACCCGCGCGCTGGCTGGACTGCATGCCCTTGCGCATCGCACGACGGAAGTTCACCCGAGCGGTCAACTGCTCGGCGATACCCTGTGCGACCAGCTGAGCGTCGGCCTCTGGGTTCTTGACCTCGAGGATGTTCAGCTGTACCTGCTTCGCGGTGAGCTTCTCCAGCTCGCCGCGCAGCCGGTCGGCCTCGGCGCCGCGGCGGCCGATGACGATACCCGGGCGAGCGGTGTGGATGTCGATCCGGACCCGGTCACGGGTGCGCTCGATCTCTACCCGGCTGATGCCCGCGCGCTCCATGCCCTTGGACATGAGGCGCCGGATGGCAACGTCTTCCTTGACGTAATCGCGGTATCGCTGACCGGGCTTGTTGCTGTCGGCGTACCAGCGGCTCTTGTGCTCGGTGGTGATGCCGAGACGGAAACCGTTCGGGTTGACTTTCTGGCCCATGACTACCGGCGACCTTTCTCGGTGTTGTTGACGGGCTTGACGGGCTGAGTCACCTGCACCGTGATGTGACTGCTGCGCTTGAGGATCTGGCTCGCACGGCCCTGTGCCCGCGGTCGGAACCGCTTCATGGTGGGACCTTCGTCGACATATGCGACCGTGACCACGAGGGTCCGCTCGTCGAATGCCTGCGAGTACTTGTCGGCAGTGAAGCGGGCGTTGGCCACGGCGCTGCGAAGCACCTTCAGCACCGGCTCGCTCGCCGTCTGGGGAGCGAATGTGAGCACGTTGATGGCGTCCGAGACCTGCTTGCCGCGGATCATGTCCACGACACGCCGGGCCTTCTGGGGCGTCACCCGGACATACCGGGCAGAAGCTTCGGCCTGCATCGCACTCCCTTCGGAGATGGTGTCTGTAGTAGTCATCACTGTTGCACCGCGATCAGCGGCGGCGCCCCTTCCGGTCGTCCTTCTCGTGACCCTTGAAGGTCCGGGTCGGTGCAAACTCGCCGAGTTTGTGACCGACCATCGACTCGGTCACGAAGACCGGGACGTGTTTGCGGCCGTCGTGCACAGCCAGCGTGTGGCCGAGCATGTCGGGGGTGATCATCGACCGGCGGGACCAGGTCTTGATCACGTTCTTGGTGCCTGCTTCGTTCTGGACATCCACCTTTTTCTGCAGGTGGTCGTCCACGAAGGGACCCTTTTTCAGGCTACGTGGCATGTCTTACCGCTTCTTCTTTCCAGTACGACGGCGACGCACGATGAGCTTGTCGCTCTCTTTGTTCGGGCGGCGGGTACGGCCTTCGGCCTGTCCCCACGGGCTGACCGGGTGACGTCCACCGGAAGTCTTACCCTCACCACCACCGTGCGGGTGGTCTACCGGGTTCATGGCGACACCACGGACGGTCGGGCGTTTGCCCTTCCACCGCATCCGGCCGGCCTTGCCCCAGTTGATATTGCTCTGCTCGGCGTTACCGACCTCGCCGATAGTGGCGCGGCAGCGGACGTCGACGTTGCGGATCTCACCAGAGGGCATCCGCAACTGCGCGTAAGCACCTTCCTTGGCGACCAGCTGCACGCGGGTACCGGCAGAACGGGCGATCTTGGCGCCGCCACCTGGACGCAGCTCGATGCAGTGCAGCACCGTACCGGTCGGGATGTTGCGTAACGGCAGGCTGTTACCGGGCTTGATATCGGCCGAAGGGCCGTTCTCGATCGGGTCGCCCTGACGCAGCTTGTTCGGGGCGATGATGTAGCGCTTCTCGCCGTCGGCGTAGTGCAGCAGCGCGATACGCGCCGTGCGGTTGGGGTCGTATTCGATGTGCGCGACCTTGGCCGGCACGCCGTCCTTGTCATTGCGACGGAAGTCGATCAACCGGTAGGCGCGCTTGTGGCCACCACCGATGTGTCGGGTTGTGATCCGACCTGCTGAGTTGCGACCACCGGTCTTGGTGAGCGGGCGAACCAGAGACTTCTCCGGTGTCGAGCGAGTCACCTCGACGAAGTCCGCCACGCTCGACCCACGCCGTCCCGGCGTTGTCGGCTTGTACTTGCGGATAGCCATTACTTGTCCTTACGTCCTTGTCCCTCGAAGTCCATGTGTGCGAAATGCATTTCAGCAACTCAGCCGGTCAGCTGACGGTGCCGAAGATGTCGATCGCACCTTCCTTGAGGGAGACGATCGCGCGCTTGGTGTCCTTGCGCTTGCCGAGACCGGCCTTGGTCCGACGCGTCTTGCCCTTGCGGTTGAGCGTGTGCACCGAGTCGACCTTGACTTCGAAGATCTTCTCGACAGCAATCTTGATCTCGGTCTTGTTCGACCGCGGGTCGACCTCGAAGGTGTACTTACCCTCATCCATCAGGGCGTACGACTTCTCCGAGACAACCGGCTTGATCAGGATGTCGCGGGGGTCCTTGTTGTGGATCCGGCTGGTCATTTCGCGTCCTCCGTGATCTTGGCGGCCTGTAGCGGTCCGGCAAGGAATGCATCCAGCGCTGCCTTGGTGAATACCAGGTCGTCCGCGCAGAGCACGTCGTAGGTGTTCAACTGGTCGGCGTACAGCGTGTGCACGGCTTCCAGGTTGCGGACCGAGAGCAGCGAGTTGCGCTCATCGCGACCCAGCACGACCAGGAGGTTCTTGCGCTCACTGACATTGCCGAGCAGAGTCGCGGCGGTGCGGGTCGAAGGCGAGTCGCCGTCGACGAGCCCCGTGTAGACGTGAATTCGGCCGTGGCGTGCCCGGTCCGATAATGCTCCGCGCAGGGCAGCAGCCTTCATCTTCTTCGGGGTTCGCTGGCTGTAGTCACGCGGCTTCGGGCCGTGAACGACGCCACCGCCTGCGAACTGCGGAGCGCGGGTCGAACCCTGACGGGCGCGGCCGGTGCCCTTCTGCTTGTAAGGCTTGCGGCCACCACCACGGACTTCGCCGCGGGTCTTGGTGGAGTGCGTGCCCTGTCGTGCAGCAGCGAGCTGCGCAACGACGACCTGGTGGATCAACGGGACGTTGGTTGCGACGTCGAAGATCTCGGCGGGCAGTTCAACTGTTCCATCGGTCTTACCGGCGGGGGTCTGAATGTCGAGCGTAGTCATGGCGATCATGCGCCTTTCTGCGTCGACTTGGCCGCAGTGCGCACCAGCACGAGCCCACCCTTGGGGCCGGGAACGGCACCCCTGATGAGCAGTACGCCGCGCTCGGCGTCGACCGCGTGAATGGTCAGGTTCTGTGTGGTCTGGCGTTCGCCACCCATCCGGCCGGCCATCTTCATACCTTTGAAGACACGGCCCGGAGTGGCGCAGCCACCGATCGAACCAGGCTTGCGGTGGTTCTTGTGCGAACCGTGGGAGGAGCTGACGCCGTGGAAGCCGTGGCGCTTCATGACACCTGCGAATCCCTTGCCCTTGGTCGTGCCGATGACATCGACCACCTGGCCGTCGCCAAAGGCTTCCGCCGTGACGTCCTGGCCGAGCTGATACTGCGCGGCGTCCGCCGTGCGGATTTCCACCAGGTGGCGGCGGGGTGTGACCCCAGCCTTCTCGAAGTGTCCGAGCATCGGCTTGGTCACCTTGCGCGGGTCGATCTCGCCATAGGCGAGCTGCACCGCGTGGTAGCCCTCGCCCTCGCCACGCACCTGGGTGACGACGCACGGGCCTGCTTGCACCACGGTGACGGGAATGAGCTTGTTGTTGGCATCCCACACCTGGGTCATGCCGAGCTTCTTGCCGAGAACGCCCTTCACGGGGCGCTCAGTCGTGTGTGTCATGAGTGAGTCACCTACCGATCTAGAGCTTGATCTCGATGTTGACATCCGCCGGCAGGTCCAGACGCATAAGCGAATCGACGGCCTTCGGAGTCGGGTCAATGATGTCGATGAGACGCTTGTGGGTGCGCATCTCGAAGTGTTCGCGGCTGTCCTTGTACTTGTGCGGCGAACGGATAACGCAGAACACGTTCTTCTCCGTCGGCAGCGGCACCGGGCCTACGACTGTTGCGCCGGCACGGGTAACCGTGTCGACGATCTTGCGCGCCGAGCTGTCGATGACCTCGTGGTCATACGACTTCAGCCGGATGCGGATCTTCTGTCCCGCCATCTGAGTGCGTCTCTCTCTCGCCGTCATCTTGCCTGTGAAAAGAACTTGTAGTCCGCCGGACTGCTCCGACCCCCGCGCTCGGGTGTGTCGCCCTCACGCCGGATCGACGCGCTGAACGGTACTTCTAACCCGGGGGTGTTCTCGGATCCGGATGGACCCAGCCTGCGCTTCCCTGCACTACCGGTTCCCAGCCATTGGGCCACGAACCTCAGGAGTGAAAGGCGGCGGGAGCGAGGCACCTGCCCTCGCACGCTCCGGAGAACGTGCGAACTGGCCTGTGCTGATCGACACCCACGCGTCAAGCAACTTGAGCAGTCTGCCAGAGGGCGCGGCTCGCTCCAAATCGAGCCTGCAGCAACGACGGCGACCTGGCGCATCCCGCCGGGCGCGCTGCCACTGCGAGATGTCAGTATCGGAGGGTCGTTGAGCATAAAAATGTTCCGAAATTGACATCTCGACGGAATCCGAGCCGGCTCGCCCACCCTGGCAGGCGTCAGGAATTCAGCGTCTGCGCGAGGGTGATGGCAAATAGCTCGGATACCTCGATACCAGCGGCTTTGGCCATCACGGCGAGCACGCTGGAGTTCGCGAACGAGCAGTAGAGGCTGGCTTCCAGGAAGAACGGTCGGCCAAGCGGATCGATCCGAAAGTCGAAAAGGCTGTAGTGACGGGCACCCATTGCCTGGTGACAGGCCAGAGCTGCCGCCCACACGGGTTGCGTCGCCGGGTCGTCGGTCGGCAGTATCCAGGCGTGCTCGACATCTTTGGCCATCAGCCGCAGGTCTCCGTCGTCGGCCGATCCGATCTTGTCGGCGTGGTCGCGGATCGGCTTGCGATCCGCATCGACGTTGTATTCCTCCAGCGGCAGCGGCACGAGTTCACCGTCCAGCTCGAAGATGCCGGCACGCACTTCCCTGCCCAGCTCGACATAGGCCTCCACCAGCACCGTGTCGGAGTACCCGAACGCCAGTGCCAGTGCCGCGTCGTACTCGCTGTCGCGGCGGACCAGGCTGATTCCGAGCGAATTGTCGGCATCGACAGGCTTGACCACGACGGGCGGAGTCAGCGTCGGGTGGTCACCGACCCGCAGCGACTCCCCCTCGGGCACCCGCACACCTGCCGCTGCCACTACTGCCCGGGCGCGCGCCTTGTGGGCACCCAGGGCCATCGTGTCGGGCCGATTGCCGAGATAGGGCAACCCGATCACTTCCAGGAGTCCCCGGTACGCGGTCATACCGGGGATACAGAACAGCTGCGGGAGCACAGCATCCAACCCCGACTGGGTCAGCCGCTGCACCGCCGCGCCGACCGTCATCCGCGGGGCGTCGTCGATCGCCTGGTGGCTCAGGTCCGTCGGGAAACACCACTGCCCGCCCGGCAGCACGTATGCGGGGACCATCTCGTAACGCGCCGGATCGGCAGTCGCAGCGAGCGCATCCGAGGCATAGAGCCGCGACAGGTCGGCATAGAAATCGCTCACCGGTGAGCCGGCCAGGTGCAGTACACGCGTGGTCATGGCCTCAGTCCCCCGCCGCCTGCACGATTTTGCCGATATTGAAGTCCACCTTGATCCATTCCTTGCAGGTCACCAGGTTCGTCAACAGCAGCGAGGGGATCTGCAGGTGATGCACCAGCAGGAAGGGCATCGGATCAGCTACGTCGAAGATCGCGTCCTTGCCCTCGGCGATGACGCGCAGCCGCTCCCGCACCGGACCGTATCCGGTGAGCAGCCGCCATACCTCGTGATAGATCCAGTACGTCGGCTTGCTGGCAGGCGTGGGTGTGACCAGCGGGTGGCCGTCCTGCAGGTAGGCGCCGGCCAGCTGCTCACTCTGGTCGTAGAACATCGTGATCGCCGAGTGGGTGCGCGGGTTGCACTCGATCGCGTAGATCGATCCGTCCCGCGAGGATTCAATGAAGTCGAACGACATCTGCCCGGTCAGTTCGTGGTGCGCCACGAACGTCGTCACCCACTCCTGGATGCGAGGTTTGTCCACCGATTCGTAGTTGATCTGGAACGCGGAGGAAGGACAGCAGCAGTACACCTGTACCCGCCCGGCGCGTACCGTTCCGTGCGTGCAGTACTCCCGCCCAGGAATGAACTCCTGCAGGATCCACGGATTCTCCGCCGAGATCGTTTTGCCTGCCAGGAAAGCGTCCAGCGTGCTCTCATCCGGCGTCGGCAACCGCGTCAGGTCGAGTCGATTGACCGGGTCGTACGCGAGATTCTTCAGCACGTAGGACGTCTGCCCCGATCCGAAGTCGAAGTCACGCAGCTGTTGCTCGGAGGTGATCCGGAAACACTCGGGCACCCGGACCCCCGCCTCACGCGCCATCGCTGAGAACTCGAATTTGTCGTCCAGCGCCATGATCTGCGCCGGAGTGCCGTGCACCACCTCGCAGTACGGCGCGAGGAGCTCACCTGCCATTGCATCGGGATACGAGGCGGCCGGCGCACACACCGGGATGTAGACATCCACCTTCTCAGCGCGCACGATCTGCAGCAGGGCATCGGCGTACCGGGGATCGGTCGGCGCAGGCACCGTGTAGAACTTTGCTACGGCGAAAGAAAAGCGGTGCCCGGTGAACCGGTATTTGGCTGCCTCCACCAGGACCACACGATGGCCTGCGTTGTGGAATGCGCGGGCCAGCGCAAGTGCTTTGGTCATCTTGCCGCCGCTGATCAGGATGGTTCTACGCTCGCTGGCCTCAGGCAGAACTGCCTGCATCGACCGTGGTCGGACCAACGCCCCCGCTGTCCAGAGCAGGTTGAGCGGCAGCGCGACCTGCAGTACGGCGAGCGCTGCCGTCGTCTTCAGGGTGGAGCGAACGGCGGCACCGATCACGCGGGCACCGACTGCGGGTAATCCGCGACCATTCCGCGGTGCATGACCCGGTCACCCACCACCCCGGAATGGTCCGCACGATGCAGCACGCATCCGTTGTCCCACATGACAACATCTCCGGCCGCCCAGGAGTGTCGGTAGAGGTTGTCATCGGCAGTGGAGTGCGCCAGCAGATAGTCCACAATTTCCCTCGACTGTTCCTGGCCCATGCCGCTGACTGATTCACAGCGTTTGGCAGTTGTCAGATACAGCGACACGTCACCGGTGACGGGGTGCTGGCGGAAGATAGGATGCTGCGCCGAGCGCTCCTCGTCCTCGCCAAGTTCCAGCCCGGTCACCACGTGGGTGATCGTACGGTCCCGCAGATCACCTTTGACGTCGTCCGGAAGCGTCTCGTAGGCGCGGTACTGGTTGGAGAAGAGTGTCTGGCCGCCCTCGCTGGGAATCTGTACCGCACGCAGTGCCGTGTAGGCCGGGGGCCTGCTCACGTAACTGGTGTCGACGTGGAATTCACTTTTGGGCGGCACCTTGCGACCGACATTGCTGATCAGGTTGAGGTCCTCATGGCCCTCGACCGGGGTCTCGCCCACCGAGAACGTCATGGTCCCGAACGAACGCAGAAAGCGCGTGAAGACAGTGTCGCTGATGTCCTGATCCGGGAAGACCAGAACACCGTGCCGGGCCAACAGGCCCTGCAACTGGCCGACGGTGTCGGCATCTATGGTTGCGAGATCCAGGCCCCGTACCTGCATTCCGATCGGGTCCAGTGCAGTGGTCTGCATGTCTGCTCTCCTCTTGGTGGCAACGGCCGGTCACCCGGCGCGGCTGCTCAGGTATCGGTCCTGCGAATCAAGGTCAGTCCGTCTCGCAGCGGCAACAGCACCTGCTCGATGCGGGCGTCAGAAGCCACCATCTCGTTGAACCTGGCGATTGCCGCGCCGTTGCCACTGGGCTGCCCCGGCTTCCCTGTCCGCCACGGCTCGCCCTGCATCAGCGTGTTGTCGACGCAGATCAGGCCTTGCGGTGTCAGTAGATCCGAATCCAGCACAGCCGCCAGGTACTCCCCGTAGCCGGCTTTGTCGGCGTCGATGAACACCAACTCGAACTGCTCGCCGGACTGCGACAAGGACGCCAGCGTCTCCAGGGCGGGGGCGACCCGCACATCCACCTTGTAGCCGGCGGTGGAGTCCGCAAAACACTCCCGCGCGATGTCGGCGGCGTACGCATCGATCTCGCACGCCACGATCGACCCGTCCGGCCCCATCGCCTCGGCCATTGCGAGCGCCGAGTATCCGGTGAACATGCCGATCTCCAGCACCCGCGAGGCGCCCGTAGCATGCACGAGCATCTTCAGGAACTGACCCTCGACATGCCCCGAGAGCATCTCCTGCTCCAGAACACCGCAGCCCCCACCAACGGCAGAGCTGCCTGCTCGATCGGCCCAGGACTCCTCTCGGGTACGGGCGGCGAGGCGACTCAGGTCCGGTGACTCCGGCGTCGTACACGCCTCGAGGTAAGGGTCCAGACCCACCACGAGATCGCGACATCGGGCCAACCGCTCCCGGACGCTGTCATCCAGGGACGTGTCGGCCGCCAGATCCCGCACCAGCGCCGACAGCTCGTGACCGGCGATTGCCACCGGCGTCACGGGCCTCGGCATCGGGCTGACCCAGATAGCTGGTTCGGTCATCGGGTCACCGCGAGTGAACCGGTGCGGAGTCGATGAACATGTCCTCGCCCTGACCCTCGCGCGGGTACTTGCGCGCCGTCTCGCGGTGGGCCTGCAGCGTCTCGCGCATCTCCGCCTCCGGAAGGTCGTTGATGAAGGCGCAGCTACCGATCGGGTTCGGCACTGCAGCTCGTAGCAACCCGTCGCGCGTCTGCACGATCGACTCGGTGCCGGTCTGCAGCAGCTCCGGCGTGAGGTAAGGACTGTCCAGGGTGAGGCCGATGTTGCTCATCAACCAGAAGATGCGGTCACGTTCGCTGACGCTGATCATTCCCCGTCGCTCGGCGAGGGTGGTGGAGAAGGCCATATCAATATTGACCGCGTGCCCGTGGAAGTAGGGCACGTCGGGGGTCAGCTCCAAGGTGGGACTCCAGGTGTGACCGAAGGCGATGACCCGGTCCAGGTCCAGCTCCTGCAGATTCGGCACCTCGAGCCTGAGCATGGTGTCGATAGCGTCGTAGGTCACCCGGTGGGCGATCTCACGCAGCTCGGGCGTGCCGTCCAGGTGCCCGAAGCGGGTGGTCAGCAGATCCTCGCCGTACTTCTCCATCAGATTGAAGATGCTGGCGTTGCCGACCACCGCGATCTTGAGCATCTCGGCCATCCCGTTGCGGACCTGATCGATCGGCAGCGTCTGCAAAAAGGAGAAGTCCAGAATCACCTGTTGGGATGCGTGGAAGGCGCCGAGCCGGTTCTTGTAATGACCGTGGTTGACCGCAACCTTGATGGCAACGCTGGCGTCGATCAGCCCGATCAACGTGGTCGGGATGCGGATGTAATTCGTCGCACGCCGGAACGTTGCGCAGGCCAGGCCGGCGACATCGGTCGTGAGGCCTCCCCCGACGACCAGGACCGGCTCCTTACGCACGAGCCCGAAGGCTCCGAACGCGTCGATGATCTTCTCCAGGGTGGTCAACGACTTGTCCGGCTCCGCAATGCGGATGGCGAAAATGGTGAGCGCAATCTCGTGGTGCTCGAAGTACGCCTCGATCTTCTCGCGGTAGAGCGCCAGAACCGTCTCGTCGATCACCATCAGGGTGCGGCCCCACGCGCGATATGCGTCGGCGAGATGGCTGTTCTCGACAGCAAATACGCCATCGACGTAGGTAAGGGAGTATTCGATCTTCTCGTACGCCTGGACATGGAACGAGGTCTCGGTGGCCTCGACGGAAGCGGTCGGGTCGGGCATCTTCAGGTCCTGTCTCGGAGGTTCTTGGTAACTCAGTTGGCGGTGATCAGTGAGGCGAGCTCGTCGAACTGCACCTGATGGACGCGTCGGTCAGCTGCGGCGAAGTCCTGACCGGAGGTGTTTGCATTGGGGAAAGCCACGCAGGTTATTCCGGCAGCCTGCGCCGCCCGGACGCCCTCGATGTTGTCCTCGATCGCGACGCAGTCGTCGGATTTCACATGCAGGCTGGTCAGTGCGAACTCGTACGCATCACCGGCCGGCTTTCGCTGGTCCACGTCGGTGACGTCGACGATGATGTCGAACTGGTCGACCCGGATCTGCGGGTGCAGTGCGTCCAACATCGCGGAAATGTTCCGGCGCGACGTCGTGGTCACCAGACCGACCGACATCCCGGCGTCCACCGCGTCCTGAATCGTCTGGGCGACGTCATCGCGGGGAACGATGTTCGACTCAGCGAGGTCACGTTGAAAGATCTCGGACTTCGTCCGGTGGATGGCGTCCGCGTCGACGGACTCACCACGCGATTGCGCGTAGGCAGCGATCCGGTCGCGGCCTCCGCTCTTGTCGAGCATCGCGAGGTAGTCCGAGCGATCCCAGACCCAGTTCACGTCATGCGCGACGAAGGCCTTGTTGAAGGCTTCGCGCTGCAACTCGGAGGTGTCGGCGATCGTGCTGATCGAACCGAACAGAACAGCTGACATGTGGGGCTCCTAGGTTGATCTGGACCGACATCCACCGACCTTCGACCGCAGAGGCTTCCGGATTTGCGCCAGGACCCCCACACCGGTTTTGGCAGTGGGGGTCCTAATGGACTAGAACAAAGCTAGTGGACAATCCGTCCATTAGGCAACCAGGAGGTGACCGGCGTGGCACTGACCGCCTCCCCGACCGAGGAACCAGTTGATGCCCGGGTCGTCCGGACCCGTAACGACATCCTCACCACCACCCTGCAGGTACTGGTGGATGAAGGCCGCGAAGCGGTTACCCACAACCATGTGGCGCGAGTCGCCGGCTATTCGCGGGCGACCGTCTACAAACATTGGCCCACCAGGTCAGATCTGCTGTACGAAGCCTTCGCCTGGTTGCGGCAGATGCCGCACCACGCGGCGACGGGCAATCTGCGCAATGACCTGATCGCTGAACTGACGATGTTCCGCGCTGCCATCGAGGACTACCACCTGGATCAACTGCTCGCGGTGCTTGCCGAGCTCGCGTCCTCCGATCCGCGGATGGCGGTCATTCGGGACGAAATGGTGCGGGACGGTGAGGCTCCGTTGCGGACCATGCTGGCGACCGTCGCCGACGGCGAACGATTCGAAGCCGCTGCACTGATGCTTTCCGGTTTCGTCTCGAATGCCGCGATGATGCATGACACGCTGCCCAGCGACGCACTCATCGCCGCAGCCGTCGACATCGCCCTACTCGGCATTGCACATGCCGAATGATGGGCCACGAGAACAGCTTCCCCAGGTAGTTTGAGGGACTATGGACACGACGAGACATCATCGGCACAGCCCGCAGGGTGAGTGGGCGATCCACACCGAATCGCTGGCGAAGACCTACTCCGGCGCCGATGCTCCCGCCGTGCAGGCGCTGGATCTGGACGTGCCGACGGGCGAGATCTTCGGATTGCTCGGACCCAACGGAGCGGGCAAGACCACCACGGCAGGGATGCTGACGACCAGGGTCATCCCCACATCCGGACGAGGCTTCATCGCCGGCATCGACATCGTCAAGCAACCGTCGCTGGCCAAGCAGGTCACCGGGATCGTCTCCCAGCAGAACACCCTGGACCGGGCATTGACCGTGCGGGAGAACCTCTACTTCCATGGTCGCCTGTTCGGCTACAGCGCCAGGTCCGCGCGCTCCACGGCTGATGAACTGCTGGCGGACTTCCAGCTCACCAAATGGGCCGACCGGTCCGTCTTCACCCTGTCAGGAGGCCTGGCGCAACGGCTGATGGTTGCGCGGGCGATCTTCCACCGCCCGGCGGTGCTTTTCCTGGATGAGCCCACAGCGGGGCTGGATCCCCAGAGTCGCCTTGCGCTGTGGGAGAAACTGCGGGAGCTGAACGATGACGGTCAGACGATTCTGCTGACCACCCACTACATGGAAGAAGCCGACCAGTTGTGCGATC
The DNA here is from genome assembly GCA_039636865.1 of Dermatophilaceae bacterium Sec6.4. Classification (NCBI taxonomy): domain Bacteria; kingdom Bacillati; phylum Actinomycetota; class Actinomycetes; order Micrococcales; family Dermatophilaceae; species Dermatophilaceae bacterium Sec6.4. Next base: position 1,138,913 of record CP144172.1, on the reverse strand, counting down.
GGGTCGCCATCATGGATCACGGCACTGTTCTCGCGTTGGGCACTCCCGCCGAACTGAAGAAACGGGTCGGCGCCGATACCGTGGTCACCATCCGCGCAGCCGGTGATCAGGAAAGACTGGGCGATCTGCTGGCTGCGGAACTGAACGGGGTTGCCGAGCATCGGGTGCGTGGGGAATCTCTGGAGCTGCACATCGACGGAAGCGACCGCCTCGTGCCCCGGATCGTCCTGGCCGCTGAGAAGGCCGGCTACGACATCCTGGATCTGTCGGTGTCCGAACCCAGCCTGGAGACCGTTTTCATCGACCTGACCGGAAAGGAACTCCGCGAATGAGCAGCCCCACAGCACCGGCCGCAGTGCCCGCAGTGCCCGCAGTGCCCGCAGACAGAGCGTTCATCTCCGATGCTCCGACCCGAAGTGTCCCGCGCGCAGCGTGGACCGCACTCGGGGCTTTGATGCTGCGCGACGTCACCGTGCTGCGCAAGGACTGGGGGCTGTTCGTCCTTCGCACGATCATCCAGCCTTTTCTGCTGTGTTTTGTATTCCTCTACGTGTTTCCCAAGATCGGCCAGGGCATCGGCGGCGGCAAAGGTAAGGGCGGCCAGTCGGACTTCGCGACCGTGCTCGTACCCGGGGTGGTCGGCATCTCGATCATGTTCCAGGGAGTGCAGTCGATTGCCCTGTCGATGGCCCAGGAGTTCGGCTACACCCGCGAGATCGAGGACCGCGTTCAGGCGCCCTGCCCCATCTGGCTGGTGGCCATTGCGAAAGTGCTGTCCGGCGCAGTGCAGGGGATCATCTCCGCGATCATCGTCCTGCCGATCGCATCGGTCGTGCACGCCAACGGGGTGCAGGCCCACCTGCACCTGCACTGGGCCGTCATTCTGACCTTGGTACCGCTGGCCTGTGTCGCGATGGCCGGCCTCGGCCTGGTTCTCGGAACCAGTTTCCAACCACGCAACATCGGCCTGATGTTCGGGTTCATCATCCTGCCGATCACTTTCCTCGGCGGCACCTACTATTCCTGGACCACGCTGTCGCCAGTGACGATCGGCGGCTTCCACTGGCTGCAGACCCTCGTCCTGATCAATCCGCTGATCTACGTGAACGAAGGAATGCGGGCGGCGTTCACCCAGGCACCACACATGACACTCTTCGCGATCTACCCGGTAATTCTTGGGTTCGCCGTGGTGTTCCTGACCATCGGCCTGCGCAACTTCCGCCGCCGCGTCCTGTCCTGAGACCATCACAAACAGTGCGGTGAACGGGCGTTCCCGTTCACCGCACTTCTACCGACCGGGGTGGGTCAGGCGTTCGCTCGCTTCGCCAGCCGCAGCCACGTCTCCACAACGGTGTCAGGGTTCAGCGACATCGACTCGATGCCCTGATCCAGCAGCCAGTCGGCCAGATCGGGGTGGTCCGACGGGCCCTGACCGCAGATCCCGACATATTTGCCCTGCTCACGGCACGCGGTGATCGCCATCATCAACATCTTCTTCACAGCGGGGTCGCGCTCATCGAAGCCCGCAGCAACCAAGGCAGAATCGCGATCCAGACCCAGCGTCAGCTGGGTCATGTCGTTGGACCCGATCGAGAAGCCGTCGAAGTACTCCAGGAAATCCTCGGCGGCAACAGCATTCGACGGGATTTCGCACATCATCATGACTTCCAGGCCATGCTCACCGCGCTTCAGGCCGTTCTTGCCCAGGAGATCGATGACGCCCTTCGCCTCGGTGACGGTACGAACGAACGGGATCATCACCTTCACGTTGAGCAGGCCCATGTCTTCGCGTACGTAGCGCAGTGCCTCGCACTCCATCGCGAAGCACTCGGCGAAGTCCTCCGACAGGTACCGCGATGCACCGCGGTAGCCGATCATCGGATTCTCCTCGTGCGGTTCGTAGCTCTCGCCGCCCAGCAGTCCGGCGTATTCGTTGGATTTGAAGTCACTCATCCGCACGATGACCGGCTCCGGCGCGAACGCTGCGGCCAGCATCGAGACGCCCTCGGCCACGCGCTTGACGAAGTAGTCACGGGGGCTGTCGTAGGCGGAAATGAGCGGCTTGATCTCGGCGCGTAGATCCGCGTCGAGCGTGTCGTAGTCCAGGAGCGCCTTCGGGTGGATACCGATCTGGCGGTTGATGATGAATTCCAGTCGCGCCAGGCCGACGCCCTTGTTCGGAAGTCGGGAGAATTCGAACGCCTGGTCCGGGGTGCCGACATTCATCATGATCTTCACAGGGATGTCGGGCATCTCGTCCAGCGCAGTCTCTTTGACCTCGAAATTCAGCTCACCGTCGTAGACGAAACCGGTGTCGCCCTCGGCGCAGGAGACCGTGATCGGGCGTCCGGGTTCCAGCGCAGTCGTTGCATTGCCGGTGCCGACGACCGCCGGGATACCCAGCTCGCGGGCGATGATCGCGGCGTGGCAGGTACGCCCACCGCGGTTGGTAACAATCGCCGAGGCCCGCTTCATGATCGGTTCCCAGTCCGGGTCGGTCATATCGGCCACCAACACGTCCCCACGGACAAAATCGTGCATCTGGTCCATCGAGGTCAGCACCGCAACCTTGCCGGCACCGATCTTCTGACCAATGGCGCGGCCTTCGATGATGACCTCGCCGCGCGAGCCCATCACATACCGCTGCAGCATCGAGCCATTCTGCCGGGACTTCACGGTCTCCGGACGCGCCTGCAGCACATACAGATTTCCGTCGATACCGTCCTTGCCCCATTCGATGTCCATCGGGCGGCCGTAGTGCTCCTCAATCTTGAGAGCGTGCCGCGCGAGCTCCTGGACCTCATCGTCGGTCAGGCTCAATCGGCCGCGCTCGGCCGCCGGCACATCGACGAACTCAATCGTCTTACCCACGGTCGCATCCGAGGTGTAGACCATCTTGGTGGCCTTGCTACCCAGCCCGCGCTTGAGCACGGCGGGGCGACCTTCGCGCAGCGCCGGCTTGTACACGTAGAACTCGTCGGGGTTGACCGCGCCCTGAACAACGGCTTCGCCGAGGCCGTAACTGGAGGTGATGAACACCGCATCGGAAAAGCCGGATTCAGTGTCGATCGTGAACATCACGCCGGAGGAACCGATGTCCGAGCGGACCATCCGCTGTACCCCCGCCGACAGCGCAACCGAGGCATGGTCGAAATTCGAATGCACCCGGTAGGAGATCGCGCGGTCGTTGTAGAGCGAGGCGAACACGAGCTTGATCGCCTGCAGGACATTGTCGATGCCCACAACGTTGAGGAAGGTCTCCTGCTGCCCTGCGAACGAGGCGTCGGGCAGATCCTCCGCTGTCGCGCTGGACCGAACGGCGAGAGAGAGCTCTTCGTCGTCTCCACGCAGCTGCTCGTATGCCGACCGGATCTCCCGCTCGAGGTCGTCGGGAAAAGCCTGTTCCTGCACTGAGGTACGGATCAGCGCTCCCACCCGGGAGAGTTCACGCGTGTCGTCGACATCGAGGTCGTCCAACAGTGCGTTGATCCGGTCGGCCAGCCCGGTCTCGCCAAGGAACCGCACGTAGGCCTCGGCCGTCGTCGCGAACCCGTCGGGAACCCGCACCCCTGCCTGCGCGAGGTTACTGACCATCTCGCCCAGCGACGCATTCTTGCCGCCCACCCGGTCCACGTCGCCGAGCCCGAGATCGGCAAACCACTCGATATTGCTGACGGTCATGGAATCGGACCTCTTTCGACGAGAGCTGAGAACGGAAAAACTAGTGATTCAGTGGGCGCGGTTCAACTTCTGGGTCTGCATGATGACTGCTGCCATCTCTTCCACCGACATGGCTGCCGAGTTGATACTCGGCACCCGGTGTGCTCGAAACATAGCCTCTGCCCGGCGCAGCTCGTAGCTGCACTGGGTGATCGAGGCATATGCCGACCCCGGCCGACGCTCACCGCGCACCTGGCTCAGCCGACTTGCCGTGGTCAGGATTCCGAAACACTTCCTGGCATACGCCCTGATCGGACGAGGGAGATCGGTGGATTCGAAATCTTCCTCGACCAGCGGGTAATTGGCTACCAGGAGCCCGTGTTGCAGCGCCAGGTACATGGTGGTGGGAGTCTTGCCGCATCGCGAGGGCGCGGTGAGTATGAGGTCGGCGCGTTCGATGGCCCGCAGGCTTTGACCGTCATCGTGTTCGATGGCGTATTCGACAGCTTTCATCCGGGCGTCATATGCCATGGGATCGCCGACACCGTGAGCGCTGCCGCCACCCCGGGTTGCGTTGACGTGCAACACCCGCTCGACCAGATCGAGCTGGGCACCGAAAAGGTCGACAAAAGCACAGTCGGTACGCATCAGAACAGCACGGATTTCCTCGTCCGCGACGGTTGAGAAGATCAGTGGAATGACATTCTCGGTCTTCGCTATGTTCACATTCGCCAGAACTTCTTCTGCGTGCGAGACAGTTGTGATGAACGGAATCTTCTGCCGAATAAAGCGTAGCGTAGGGAATTGTTGCAGAATCATGTTGCCGAGGGTCTCGGCGGAGATTCCCGTGCCACCGGCCAGGAAGAAGACCGGCGTCGCTTCAACGGATGCCATAGGGGTCACCTTGACACACCTCGTTGCGCAACGGACACCAAGCCGCCGGCCAGGTCCCGGAACACCCAGGAAATCGTCCGTGTCCTGGCCGCGCGGGAGCCTGCCTACCCGATCCGATCAGGCGAGGAGCTTCTCTGCCGCGGCCAGCAACACGCAGGTCGCGACCACGTCCATCGCGTCAGTGACCTCCGACAGCGGCGGCATGGTCGGGGCCAGACGGATATTGCGGTCCCGCGGGTCGTCGCCGTAGGGAAAAGACGACCCCGCCGGAGTCAAGGCCACGCCGGCGGCCTTCGCGAGCTCGATAACCCGAGAGGCTGTACCATCCAGCACGTCCAGGTTGACGAAGTATCCACCCAGCGGAGTGTTCCAGGACGCCACGCCGTGCTCCCCGAGCCGCTCCTGCAGGATGCGCTGCACCTCGGCGAATTTGGGAGCGATGATCTCGCGATGCTTGCGCATGTGCGCGCGTACGCCTTCCGCACTGCCGAAGAACTGCGCATGACGCAGCTGATTGACCTTGTCCGGCCCGATCGAACTCTTGCCGAGGTGGCCGGTGTACCAGGCGATCGTCTCGGCTGAGGCCGCAAGGAACGCGACACCCGATCCGGCAAACGAGACCTTCGAGGTGGAGGCGAAGACAATGGGGCGGTGCGGGTGGCCCGACGCACTCGCCAGCGACAGGATGTCAGCGCTCTTGGCTTCGTCCTGCGTGAGGTGATGCAACGCGTAGGCGTTGTCCCAGAAGATGCGGAAGTCGGGAGCCGCGGTCTGCATCGCCGCAAGTTGCGACGCGACCTCCAGGGAGCACACCGCGCCGCTGGGGTTCGCATAGGTCGGCACGATCCAGATGCCCTTGATGCTCGCGTCCTCCGCGACCAGTTCCTTGACAGCCTCGACGTCGGGACCGTCGGCATTCATCGCAACGGTGACCATCTCGACGCCGTAGTGCTCCAGAAGGGAGAAGTGACGGTCATACCCCGGCACGGGGCAGATGAACTTGACCGATTCCTGCACCCCCCACGGCTCCTGGGAATCCACGCCGCCGTGGAAGAGATGGTAGATCAGGACGTCGGACATCATCGTCAGGCTGGCGTTCCCACCGGCTACCAGTTGGTTCAGGTCGACACCGAGCAACTCCGCGAACATCGCGCGCAGCTCCGGCAGACCCAACAGACCCCCGTAGTTGCGTACATCGGTGCCGTCGGCCGCGCGGTGACCGCGCGGAAGTGACAGCAACTCCTCGGCCAGGTCCAGCTGCGCGGAACTGGGCTTGCCGCGCGTCAGGTCCAGCTTCAGACCGCGGGCAACCGCATCGTCGTAGGCCGTGCGCTGAATATCGGACAGTTCGCGCAGCTGTTCTGCCGACAGGTCGGTCAAGGCCACAACAAGTCACCATTTCTGTGCTGGGGATGTGCCGGAGCGCCTATTCTCGCAGCACGCCCGGTCGCCGTTCCGGGCCGTCTCATCCATGGGGAGTCGCCGACGTGCCGCCGTCCGCGCGATCAGCGAAGATCCCCGCCGGTGCCCCATCGGAGATCCGCTCCGCGAGGTCGCCCTCGTTCTCAGCAGGGTTCTCACCGCGAATCACCAGACTTTCCTGAAACGGTCCCAACAGCGTCACCGACGATGAGGGAGATCCACGTGCAGACGTCAGATGAGATCTACCAAGGCTTGCAGGATCGGGTCCGCGACACGCCGTACACCGTGACGCGCACCGACTACGGGTTACTGCTGCACCTTCAGGTGGCCGATCTGCGATGGGTGGGCCTGCTGCACCAGCACAGCCTGCAGAAGGAGTACAGCATCGAACTCATGCTCCGGGAAGACGAACACATCTACAGTCGTCAGCAGGTCGTACGCGCGGTGTCCTGGATTACCGGGGTCGGGACAGGGGGCGCCGTTGCGCAGGTCTCCACCAAACGCACAGTGCTGCGAGGAACCGTTTACGAGAAGGAATTGCACCTTCAGTTCGGACTCACCGACAGCGGCCGGCCGGCCGCCGTCGGCTACGCCTTCGACAGCACCTGGCTGTCGAAGACCGTCAACGACTTCATGGCAGACACGGGCTGGCGCAAACAGGTGGATTCCGCCACCCGCACCGGCCTGATCGTCGCTGCCGCAGGCCTGGGATTCGCCCTCCTGATGGGCATCATCGCCGTGCTGATCGTGGTCCTGCTCTGATCCAGCAGCACCGCACCTGACCCAGCGCGTAGTCGATCCGGGTTGCGCGCTTGTGACGGGAAAGACCCCGGTCCGCAACAGCAGACCGGGGTCTTTCTCGTGTTCTACCTCCTTGCGGAGGTCATATCACTTGGTGATGGTGACCACGCGACCCGCACCGACGGTACGACCGCCCTCACGGATTGCGAACCGAAGACCCTCGTCCATCGCGATGGGCGAGATGAGCTCGACGGACATCTCGGTGTTGTCACCGGGCATGACCATCTCGGTGCCTTCCGGCAGGCTCACGACGCCAGTGACGTCAGTGGTGCGGAAGTAGAACTGCGGGCGGTAGTTGTCGTAGAACGGCGTGTGACGGCCACCCTCATCCTTGGACAGGATGTAGACGCTTGCCTCGAAGTTCGTGTGCGGCGTGGTCGTGCCCGGCTTGACGATGACCTGTCCGCGCTGCACGTCTTCGCGCTTGATACCGCGCAGCAGCAGGGCGGCGTTGTCGCCGGCCTGACCGGTGTCGAGCATCTTGTTGAACATCTCGATGCTGGTAACAGTTGACTTGACCGGACCCTCGTTGAGACCGACGATCTCGATCTCCTCGTTGATCTTCAGCACCCCGCGCTCGATACGTCCGGTAACGACGGTGCCACGACCGGTGATCGTGAAAACGTCCTCGACGGGCATCAGGAAGGGCTTCTCGACGTCACGCACGGGCTCGGGGATGCTCTCATCCACCGCGTCCATGAGCTCCATGATGCTGGCGCTCCACTTCTCGTCGCCTTCCAGCGCCTTGAGAGCGGAAACCTTGACCACGGGCAGATCGTCGCCGGGGAATTCGTAAGCGGACAGCAGCTCACGCACCTCCATCTCGACAAGCTCCATGATCTCTTCGTCATCGACCATGTCGGACTTGTTCAGCGCGACGACGATGTAAGGCACGCCGACCTGACGTGCCAGCAGCACGTGCTCCTTGGTCTGCGGCATCGGGCCGTCGGTCGCGGCGACGACCAGGATGGCGCCGTCCATCTGCGCGGCACCGGTGATCATGTTCTTGACGTAGTCGGCGTGCCCGGGGCAGTCGACGTGTGCGTAGTGACGCTTCTCGGTCTGGTATTCGATGTGCGAGATCGTGATCGTGATTCCGCGCTGCTTCTCTTCGGGCGCCTTGTCGATCTGATCGAAGGCGGACTGCCCGTTGACATCCGGGTACTTGTCGTGCAGAACCTTGGAAATGGCTGCGGTCAACGTCGTCTTGCCATGGTCGATGTGACCGATGGTGCCGATGTTGAGGTGCGGCTTGCTGCGCTCGAACTTGGCCTTACCCACTGGGTACTCCTTCAAAGACTGTTGGTCTGACGCCGGGGCGTCCTAATGGTGGTAATGCTGCTGGGAAGACGACATCAGTCGTCCCTGAGGATCCCTGCTCAGCCGCTAAAAGTGCAAACGGATGAACAGGTGCGCCTCATTCGCCCCGGATCTTCTTGATGATCTCTTCCGCCACGTTCTTGGGAACTTCGGCGTAGGAGTCGAACTGCATCGTGTAGTTGGCACGACCCTGGGTCTTGGACCGAAGGTCGCCAACGTACCCGAACATCTCCGACAGAGGCACGACCGCTCGCACGATCTTGGCGCCGCTGATGTCTTCCATGGCCTGAATCTGGCCACGACGAGAGTTGAGGTCACCGATAACTTCACCCATGTAGTCCTCCGGGGTGCGGACCTCGACCGCCATCATCGGCTCGAGCAGTGCGGGATCGGCCTTGCGGACCGCTTCCTTCAGCACCATCGAACCGGCGATCTTGAACGCCATCTCCGAAGAGTCGACGTCGTGGTAGGCACCATCGAGCAGGGTCGCCTTGATACCCACCAGCGGGTAGCCAGCGAGGACACCGAGCTGCATGGCCTCCTGCATACCGTGGTCCACCGAGGGGATGTACTCCCGCGGGATGCGACCACCGGTGACCGCGTTGACGAACTCGTACATCTCGCCTTCGTGGGTGTCCAGCGGCTCGATGGTGACCTGGACCTTGGCGAACTGGCCCGATCCACCCGTCTGCTTCTTGTGGATGTAGTCCAGCTTGACGACCGCGCGACGGATCGTCTCGCGGTAGGCCACCTGGGGCTTGCCGACGTTGGCCTCGACGTTGAATTCACGCCGCATCCGGTCGACCAGGATGTCGAGGTGCAGCTCGCCCATCCCCTTGATGATGGTCTGGCCGGTCTCTTCGTCCTGCTCGACCTGGAACGTCGGGTCTTCCTGAGCCAGCTTCTGGATCGCCATGCCCAGCTTTTCCTGGTCACTCTTGGTCTTCGGCTCGATGGCAACCGAGATGACGGGCTCCGGGAAGGTCATCGACTCCAGGACGACCTGGTCCTGCACGTCGGACAGGGTGTCACCGGTGGTGGTGTCCTTCAGGCCGATGAATGCGTAGATGTGACCTGCGGAAGCCGTCTCGACTGCGTTCTCCTTGTTGGAGTGCATCTGGAAGAGCTTGCCGACGCGCTCCTTGCGGCCCTTGGTCGTGTTCATGACCTGGCCACCGGTCGACATCCGACCGGAATAGACGCGCACGTAGGTGAGCGTCCCGAAGAAGGGGTGGGTCGCGACCTTGAAGGCCAACGCCGAGAACGGCTCGTCGGTGCTGGGCTTACGGATGATCTCCACGTCCTCGTTGCCCGGCTTGTGGCCGATCATCGGGGGCACGTCCAACGGTGTGGGTAGGTAGTCCACGACCGCGTCGAGCATGGGCTGTACGCCCTTGTTCTTGAACGCGGTCCCACACAGGACGGGGTTGACCTCACCGGCGATGGTGATGGCCCGGATGCCGGCCTTCAGCTCAGCTTCGGTCAGCTCCTCGCCGCCGAGGTACTTCTCCATGAGCGCGTCGTCGGATTCAGCAACACGCTCGAGAAGGGCCGTGCGGTACTCGTCGGCCTTGGCCCGCAGCTCAGCCGGGATTTCCTCGGTCGAATACTCTTCACCCAACTTGGTCTCGCCATGCCAGGTGAGAGCCTTCATGGCCACCAGGTCGATCACGCCGACGAAGTCGGATTCCGCGCCGATCGGCAGCTGGATGACCAGCGGCTTGGCTCCCAGGCGGTCGATGATGGTCTGCACCGTGAAGTAGAAGTCGGCGCCCATCTTGTCCATCTTGTTGACGAAGCAGATGCGCGGGACGTTGTACTTGTCCGCCTGTCGCCAGACCGTCTCGGACTGGGGCTCCACGCCCTCTTTGCCGTCGAAGACCGCGACAGCACCGTCGAGCACCCGTAGCGAGCGCTCCACCTCGACCGTGAAGTCGACGTGGCCGGGGGTGTCGATGATGTTGATCTGGTTGTCTTTCCAGAAGCAGGTCGTCGCGGCGGACGTGATCGTGATGCCGCGCTCCTGCTCCTGCTCCATCCAGTCCATCGTCGCTCCGCCGTCGTGAACTTCACCGATCTTGTAGTTCACGCCGGTGTAGTAGAGGATGCGCTCGGTAGTGGTGGTCTTGCCGGCGTCGATGTGGGCCATGATGCCGATGTTGCGGACCTTTTTCAGGTCGGTCAGCACTTCCTGCTGTGCCACGGTGTGGTTCCTTATCCGCTCGTCGAATGGTGTGGTGAGTGTCGGGTTCCGGCTACCTGTCAGGCATCCGGAACCCGACAACGATCACCAGCGGTAGTGCGCGAAGGCCCGGTTGGACTCGGCCATCTTGTGGGTGTCCTCGCGGCGCTTCACAGCGGCGCCGAGGCCGTTGCTCGCATCGAGAAGCTCGTTCATCAGTCGCTCGGTCATCGTCTTCTCGCGGCGCTGCCGGGAGTAGCCGACCAGCCAACGCAACGACAGGGTCGTCGCGCGGCCCGGCTTGACCTCGATCGGCACCTGGTAGGTGGCGCCACCGACGCGGCGGCTCTTGACCTCCAAGCTCGGCTTGATGTTGTCCAGCGCGCGCTTCAGGGTCACGACCGGGTCGGTGCCCGTCTTCTCGCGGGTGCCTTCCAGCGCGCCGTAGACGATGCGCTCTGCAACGGACTTCTTACCGTCCAGCAGGATCTTGTTGATCAACTGCGTCACCAGGGGCGAACCGTAGACCGGGTCGATGACGAGGGGACGCTTCGGAGCGGGGCCCTTACGTGGCATTACTTCTTCTCCCTCTTGGCGCCGTACTTGGAACGGGCCTGCTTGCGGTTGCGGACACCCTGGGTGTCCAACGAACCGCGGACGATCTTGTAACGCACGCCCGGCAGGTCCTTGACCCGACCGCCACGCACGAGCACGATCGAGTGCTCCTGCAGGTTGTGGCCCACGCCGGGAATGTACGCGGTGACCTCGATGCCGGAGGTGAGCCGCACGCGAGCCACCTTGCGTAGCGCCGAGTTCGGCTTCTTGGGCGTCGTGGTGTAAACGCGGGTGCACACGCCGCGTCGCTGTGGGCTGCCCTTCAGAGCCGGCGTGGAGACCTTCGTGGCCTTGTCCTGCCGACCCTTACGGACGAGCTGGTTGATGGTAGGCAACCTGTTGACTCCGTCTGTTGGTGATCTTGTCTACGAACGAGCTGATGCCCGATCGACTCCTTGGAATGCCGGCCAAGCCCTAGGCAACCGCCCGATGTCGGGTGATTGCCGCCTGCCTGTGATGCCGGAGCCCTCCCCCGCACTTCCTGACGATGCCAGGCTGCCCGGCGAGAGCGGGCGCACAAGTCTCGATTTCCTCGGTACCACTCACAGAGAGACCGCGGCGGTTGCACAATGGTGTCAACAACGAACCCGGCGATCAGCTTCCCGACGTTCGTGCCGGACCGGCTGTGCCCTACTGCTAGTGGGACGAGACATGGCGAGACCATGCACAGCCGTTGATCCTACCGGGGCTGACATACCGCACCAAATCGCGTCAGTCCGAGTTCGGTACGCCGGGGTCTATCGTCCTCGATCCCTTTCCGGCGGAAGCACCGGAAGGGCCAGCGAGGGCCGTGCCGGTCTGGGATCGCCCGGCCCAGGTCGACAACACCACAAGTAGGGGCACGCTGATCAACATGCCGACCGGCGGTATGGCTGTACCCGAATCGTTGGCGAAGAAGCCGATCACCCAGCAGATCACACACGCGACCAGGCCGTTGCCCAGGAACGGCAGACGATCCCAGAGCCGGCTCACCGGTTGGGTCAAGCGCCGCCCTGGTGCGATCAGCACGATGATCGCCACAATGAGCAGGACCGGCACAAACAGCGTCAGTGGGCTCGAGGTGACCATCTGTTCATTCAGCGTGAGGATCCGGCCGAGTCCACCGACCTTCCCGCCATCCCTGAGACCCGCGACGAAATCACCCAGGTGGGTTCGATAGGCGACCGGCCGAAGGTAGTCGATCACGGCCAGCGCACCGACCACCACGACAGTCGCGCCGCCGGTAATACCCACCCGCCGCCAGGTCACCTTCAACCCCGCTGCGTTCAGCGCCAGGTAGGCGAATGCAGGGATCATCGCCGCCGGGCCTCCACCGTCGGCTCCCCACCACGGGTAACCGTCCACCAGAATGGACGGGACGGCGAAAAGGATGACCGTCAGCGCCGCCAGATCGCGTCGGCCGGCCCTGATCAGCGGATCGGCCAGTAGCGCCGCAAGGAGCAGTCCGCTGGTCGCCAACATGGCATACCCGACGTTCCCCATGCCGTAGAAACGGCCGCCGTAGACCGGTTCCAGGCCCATCATCGAGGTGAGCTGAAGTCGAGACCCGTGAGTGGTGTCATCGACCACGACGTACCAGGTAACCGCGAGGATGACGATCAGCGGGCCGCCAGGGAACTTGCGCCATGGACCCACGAGCGCGACCGCGGGAATCAGAATCGCGATCAGGAGCACCGACACTGTCAGCGCAATTCCGGGATGACTGCTTCGATACCAGGGCACCAGCCCGACAGCGAATGTCGCTACCGGCAGCGCAGACAATGCGCCGGCAGTGAGCGCGATAGCGCCACGAAGCGACGGATGTGCGGCCCGTACCCGTTTGCCCCGACCAACCCGGTGCACCAGCCAGCGCCACACCAGGATGCCCAGACCGAGGATCGCCGCGCCGATCACCAGGGAACGGGGAAAGAAGCTGCGCAGCACCGAATGTTGAACAGCGAGTTCCTGACCCAGATCCCGAGACAGCCTCACCGACCCGTAGACGCTCCCCGTCGGCTCGACCGACGGCATCCGGCCTTCGGGCAGGTTCGGCGCATCGGCACCGAATCGGTGCAACAGCAGCGCCGAGAGATCAGGGGTCGCGATCAGACCGGGTTGGCGGGTGTTCAGGGACGTCATCCGCCCGTGCGGCACGCCGGGTCCGGCGACAACGACAGCACGTACATGCTCCGGAGTGGCGTCATCTGCCAGCGCAGCGACGATGACGGTCGCGTTCTGCGGAAGTCTGTCAATGACCTGCCGCAGCACGGAGTCCTTCGTCGTGGTGAGACTGACCAGACTGATGGAACACTCATTGAAATCGGCCTGGGCAACACCGGGCGCATAGTGGGTGACCACGCCCTCGCGGTCGACTGCGCCCAACGCAGCACCGCTACCAACCGCGAGCACGCATTGATTCGACAGCGCTGCGGTCGAAGCAAGCCGACCGATGTCGGCCTTCGGTGAACGCGACAGCGCGATCTGCCGCCACCGAGCCCAATACGGGTACTGGACGGTGCCGGCGTCAAGGTTCAGGAACTTCGGCACTGCAGGACAGCTGCCGACCGGCTGACCGGGCAATGTCTCCTGGACCACCGCACCCACCGACGTGCGGGTGCCGGCCGACAACGTCAGCCACGAGTCGTTGGTGCAGCTGTGGCCGGCGATATTGCGGGTCAACATCGCAGCAACCGCCCCGCGCCGGGCCAATGCGTAGAGAGTCGGGTTGGCCTGCACGGACGTGGAGTTCCAGTCGATGGTCGGCACCCGCACCAGAACAGTCGGTCCCGGCTGGGAAACGCTCTGCAACGGCGCCCGCTGGGTCATCCACGAAGTGAGCGTCAACCCGCCGAAGGCTGCCAGCAGCGCCACTGCGCACACGATCAGCCAGCGCCGGGTCACCGAGTCAGGGTACGACGGTTTGCACGCCGCCTCAGCCGCGCACCGGTGTGGCGCAAGGCGAGGACGTCAACCTCGGCGTATCGTGCCGCCGCCCACAGGAAAACAACGGTGTCCCAGGCATCGGCCGTTGATCGACGGAGCTGCTCGCCATCATCGAAGCGCAGTTCGACAGGCACGTTCACCGAGACTTCTGCCGCCGTGGTTCCTTCATCCGCATAGAGGTGCTCATCGCGAACATCTTCACCCCGAGTGGGATCGTCTTGCTCAGATCGCCCGTGACCGACGATTCCCCCACTCGCGGGTGGTAGTTGACCGGCACCTGGACCATCTTCGTCCCGCTCTTTGCCGTCAACACCAACATCTCCAGGCCGTATGCGGATCCATCCATCGTCGAGTGCTCGAGCAGGTAATCGGCATGTGCACGGGTCATCACCCGGAAGGTGCAACCGACGTCGGACAGGCTGGTGGTGTTGTAGAGAACCTCTACCCACTTGGCCACCGCCCAGTTGCCCCACTTGAGGAACCACCCCATGTTGGCACCATCCCAAATGAACTCGTTCACCGTGCGTGAGCCGACGACGAATCCGCATTCGGGCATGAACGCAAGCAGCTTGCGTAGATCCGTCGGGTCGAACGTACCGTCGGGCTCGCATACGGCGATCAAGTCGGTGCGAGCCTCACGAAGACCACGCTGGATAGCGGCGCCGTAGCCCTGACGTGGCTCGCACACTTCTCGTGCACCCGTCAGAGCAACTTGGGCGGAAGTGCCGTCCGCCGCGTTGTTGTTGATGACCAGTACCTCGTCGACCTCCGGCATGGTCGCGAAGGCGGTGATACATGCCGCAATGCTGTCCCTCTCGTTGTAGGTAGGAAGCACAACAGTCAGCGATGGGCGCCCCGAAACGGTCACGGCGTCGAGGTACGTGCGACGACGAGCATCTGGCCCGCCAATGGCTTGATCGGCGACCGCAGGTACCAGGGCACCAGAAAGGACAACCGGGACGCCGAGGACTTCATCGTCAACGGCATGAACCTCGCTTTGACCGTCTCGATGTGCAGGCCCCGCGAGGTGAGATAGTCGCTCAACGACTGATCGGTAAAAATCGCGACGTGCGTGTAGTCGTCGAAGTATCGTTTGGGCGCCAGCCGGAAGTTCGGCTGCATCAGTATCAACCGCCCGCCCGGCCGCAGTACCCGCAAAACCCCGTCGACAAGCTGGTTGGTCTGTGAGCGTTCCAGGTGTTCCAACAGGTTGGAGGCGAACACCACGTCGAAGGAGTTCTCCTCGAACCGGCTCAGATCGGTGCAGTCGCCGACCACAGCCTCGACATGCTCCCCCGCTTTCCGTTCGACAATGTCGTCCAGGTCCATGGCCACCACGCGCGCGGCGCTGATCTCGTTGGAGAAATCGCACCACCCAGCACCCAGTTCCAGCACGCTCGCATCAGCTGCGACCCACTGCTGAAAGTAGATTCCCAAGTGCCGCCACACATCTGAGCGAGCGGGATTGTGAGCTAGTCGAGTCTCGAAATATCCGGGCTCATAGGTGCCGGATGCTGCTTCGGTGATGGGGAGTTCCTTCTCGTTGTTGTCGTGGTGCCCTGGCCGGCCACGATCTGCGATCCAACGCAGTGCCCGCATCGCTGCGGTACCGACAGCCGCGGTAGGTACGGTGTGCGTCGTGCCCGCCTCTGAACGCCTGCGTGTGACCCGGCGGACGATATTCAACTGGCTAGGCCATCAGAGAGGCTACTGGCTCCTACTGATAGGCGCTGGTCTCTACCTCTGGTACGCAGCCACGGGTGGCGCCACCGGCCTGGACGTCATCGTCGCTGTCGGCGCGATCGCGGTGACCCAGATGTTCCCCGGCATTCTGTTGTGGCGATGCATCCGTCCGGCCGACGGTTGGCTGCTGGAGGACATGGCGATGGGTTTCGCCATGGGCATCGTCGTAGCCGTCCCGACCCAGACCATTGCCGGATTCGCCCATCAACGCTGGCTCGCGGTGGTGCTCCCGTTACTGGTCGCGGCTACTCTGCTCGGCACGCCGATCACCCGGTCCCGTATCAGCCGTGCCAGATGTGCACCTCTGCCCTGGTGGCTCAGCGGCGGCATTGCGCTGTTCTCCATCACGACCCTGTCTTCGCTGATCTCCTACTTCCGCGTGAACCAACCGACCTGGCCCCTCAGCACCGGGCGCCCGGCGGTCGACACCTACCTGCACCTGGCTTTGTCCTCCGAACTGCTCGAACGAGGTCCAGCAGCCTGGCCCACCGTCATCGGCGAACCGCTCGGATACCAGTGGTTCGCACACGCGTGGATCGCCCAGGTCACTGCGTCCAGCGGGGTGTCACTCGATGTTGTTCTGATGCGGATTCTGCCGGCCCTCATGCCGATCGTTGCGGTGAGCTGCGTGGCAGCGCTGGCGCTGCGGCTCACCCGGAGTCCGTACGTCGCACTCGGCGCCGTGGCGCTGGCATCGCTCGGTGGGCGGACCAGTCCGTTCCAGTTCAATGTTCCCCACCCGCTGATCACCCCGGACTCTCCCACCCTCGGCCTCGGGGTGCCGACCGTGATGGCGCTCGTTGCCGTGCTGGCCATGCGCTGGCGCGGGCAGGCGCAACGCGGATCGGTCATCCTCGTCCCCCTCCTGACCGTGATTGCTACGGGAACAAAGGGCTCGACCGCTCCGACCGTCATTGCGGGTCTGGCGCTGGCCCTGGTCGCGATGCTGATCTGGCAACGTCGACTGGTGCCGCACCTCGTCGCCGATCTGGTGATGACGATCGCATCGCTGGCGCTCACTCTCGTGATTGTCTTCCATGGATCGGCATCAGGGCTTAAATTGGGCATCGGCGATTCAGCCAAACAGACGACGCTCGCGGGAGTCCTGAGGGGCGCGCCGACACCGATGTGGCAATTGATCATCTCGGGCCTGTCGATTTTGCTGGCTGTGGGTCCGGCGCTGCTCGGCTGCGCAGCACTCGGCCGACGCGCGGACCGCAACGATCCGGTGATCTGGGTGCTTCTCGGCTCAGCGGTGGCGGGAGCCACGGCCACCGGTATTTTCTCCCACCCCGGCGGGAGCCAAGGCTATTTCCTGCTCACTGCTCTTCCATTGGCAGCTATCGCGTCGGCAATCGGGGCGGAACGCATCCTGCGCATGGTGGAGCGATCTACTCGGATAAAGCTGGTGGCAGTCTCCGTCGTCGGCGCATTCGGCTTCTACGTGCTCCCGGAACTCGCCCTGGGAATGCTGCGATCGCACGACTTCCAGCAAATGCAGATGATTGCCCTCCTGGCGGTCATCGTGCTGATCGTCGCAGGAGCGATTTCGATGGTCCTGATCAGGGATGACCACCGTCGTCTCGATTGGCGTATCGGTGCCGCCCCCATCGCGGCGGCGGTGGTGCTGTCCGCACCGATCGCGTACGGCCGGTATCTACCGTCGATCTCCCTGTCGCCGGTAGCCAGAAACCTGTCCGTCGACCAGCCCGGGGTGAGCTCCAACGGCCAGATCTCGGCGGCCGTGTACATCCGCGACCATTCGCAGGAGCAGGACCTGGTGATGACGAATCGACACTGCCAACGACCGTCAGCCCCTGATCATTGCGACAGCCGCCGATGGCTGGTGACGGCCTATACCCAGCGGCAGGCATTGATCGAGGGATGGACCGCGACGAACACGGCAACTCGGCTCGCTCCGAACGGTCGTGACTCCATCACGATCAATTACTGGAATCCCGCCCTCCTCCGGCTGAATGACGAGTTCTACACCCACCCGACCGCGGCCGGGGCCCGCAAACTGTGGGGGATGGGAGTGCGCTGGGTCTACGAAGAGAACACCCGCCCCCACTCGGCCAGTCTTGCGCCGTACGCCGTTCTGCGGTACCGCGATGCGGACGCCAGCGCCTGGCAGTTGCTGCCGAACTGACTCACGCCCTCTTACGCCCGGTACAACGCACGAAGCGGCCCCCGAACCGTTCGGTTCGGGGGCCGCTTCGTGATCTCAGTAGATCAGTCGAGCCCGAGGGAAGCGTCGTCCAGCCGGACCGCCTCGCCCGATCCCGGACCGAAGGCCGGGTAGTCGTAGCTCTGGTAGTCAGGCAGCGCGTACAGCGCAGCCTTGGCTTCCTCGGTCGGCTCGACCTTGACGTTTCGGTAACGCGCAAGACCGGTACCGGCCGGGATGAGCTTGCCCAGGATGACGTTCTCCTTGAGGCCGAGCAGCGGGTCACTCTTGGCGTGCATGGCCGCTTCGGTGAGCACCCGGGTGGTCTCCTGGAAGGAGGCCGCCGAGAGCCACGAGTCGGTCGCCAACGAGGCCTTGGTGATGCCCAGCAGGTCGGGACGACCCGATGCCGGACGGCCACCTTCGGCTACCGCACGACGTGAGCTGTCCTCGAACCGGCCGCGTTCGGCCAGCTCGCCGGGCAGCAGGTCGGTGTCGCCGGCCTCGATGATCGTGATCCGGCGCAGCATCTGCCGCACGATGACCTCGATGTGCTTGTCGTGGATCGACACGCCCTGCTGGCGGTAGACGCTCTGGACCTCATCGACGAGGTGCTTCTGCACGGCACGCGGGCCGAGGATACGAAGCACCTGCTTGGGGTCGATCGCGCCCTGCATCAGCAGTGCACCGACCTCGACGTGTTCGCCGTCGGCGACCAGCATCCGAGCACGCTTGCTCACCGGGTACGCCAGCTCTTCCGAGCCGTCGTCCGGGGTCAACAGGATGCGCCGGGCCTTGTCGGTCTCCTCGATCTGCACGCGGCCTGCGGCCTCGGCAATCGGCGCGACACCCTTGGGGGTACGTGCCTCGAAGAGCTCCACCACGCGGGGCAGACCCTGGGTGATGTCATCACCCGCGGCGCCACCGGTGTGGAAGGTACGCATCGTCAACTGGGTGCCGGGCTCACCGATGGACTGCGCGGCGATGATGCCGACCGCCTCACCGATGTCGACCAACAGGCCGGTTGCGAGCGAACGGCCGTAGCACTTGGCGCAGGTGCCTACCCGGGACTCACAGGTGAGTACCGAGCGGACCTTGACCTCTTCCACGCCGGCTGCGAGCAACCGGTCCAGGTTGACGTCGCCGAGGTCGGAGCCGGCAGCGGCCAGCACCTCACCGTCGGACTCGACATCCGAGGCGAGCGTGCGTGCGTAGACCGAGGTCTCCACATCGTCATGCTCGACCAGTACGCCTTCAGCATTGCGCTGAGCCACCGGCAGAACCAGGCCACGGTCGGTGCCGCAGTCGTCCTCACGGATGATGACGTCCTGGCTGACGTCGACCAGACGACGGGTCAGGTACCCGGAGTCCGCTGTCCGCAGCGCAGTGTCGGCCAGTCCCTTACGGGCACCGTGCGTGGAGATGAAGAACTCCAGCACCGACAGGCCCTCACGGAAGTTGGACTTGATCGGGCGCGGGATGATCTCGCCCTTGGGGTTGGCCATCAACCCTCGCGCTCCGGCGATCTGCCGGACCTGGTGCCAGTTACCACCGGCACCAGAGGACACCATCCGGAAGATGGGGTTGTCGATATCGAAGTTCCGCTGCATCTCGGCAGCGACCTCATTGGTGGCCTGCGTCCAGATCTCGATGAGCTCCTGGCGACGCTCGTCGTCGGTGATCAAGCCACGCTCGTACTGACCCTGGACCTTGGCGGCCTTGGCATCGAAGCCGTTCAGGATCTCCGTCTTACGGGGCGGGGTCTGAACGTCGGAGATCGCCACGGTGCAACCCGAACGGGTGGCCCAGTAGAACCCGGCTTCCTTCAACGCATCCAGCGACGCGGCAACCTGCGCCTTGGGGTACCGCTCGGCCAGGTCGTTGACGACTGCCGAGAGTGCCTTCTTGTCGATGGCGGTGTTGAGGAACGGGTAGTCCTCCGGCAGGGTCTCGTTGAACAGGACCCGACCGAGTGTGGTCTCCAGCGTGAGGCAGGCAAGACGCCCGAGATCGTCGACGACCTCATCCTCGCCCAGTGTGTAGCCGGTGGGCGGCACCTGGTCGTAGATGCGGATCCGGACGATCGAACCGAGTCGGATCTCACCCCGGTCCATAGCCATCCGCGCCTCAGCGGGAGTGGCGAAGGAGCGAAGCTTCTCCTCGCTGCCGTTGGCGATGACGTCGTCGCCGCCCAAGGTCAGGAAGAAGATTCCGGTGATCATGTCCTGGCTGGGCATGGTGACGGGACGACCGTCAGAAGGCTTCAGCACGTTGTTGCTGGACAGCATCAGGATCCGGGCCTCGGCCTGCGCCTCGGTGGACAGCGGCACGTGGACCGCCATCTGGTCACCGTCGAAGTCGGCGTTGAACGCGGTACAGACCAACGGGTGGATCTGGACTGCCTTGCCCTCGACCAGTTGCGGTTCGAAGGCCTGGATGCCCAGGCGGTGCAGGGTGGGCGCACGGTTCAACAGCACCGGGTGCTCGGTGATGACCTCCTCGAGGACATCCCAGACGACCGGGCGAGCCCGCTCGACCATCCGCTTGGCCGACTTGATGTTCTGCGCGTGGTCCAGATCGACCAGACGCTTCATCACGAACGGCTTGAAGAGCTCCAACGCCATCTGCTTGGGCAGACCACACTGGTGCAGCTTCAGCTGCGGGCCGACGACGATGACCGAACGGCCGGAGTAGTCCACGCGCTTGCCCAGCAGGTTCTGACGGAAGCGGCCCTGCTTGCCCTTGAGCATGTCGGACAGCGACTTCAGCGGACGGTTGCCGGGGCCCGTGACGGGGCGGCCGCGACGGCCGTTGTCGAAGAGGCTGTCGACTGCCTCCTGCAACATCCGCTTCTCGTTGTTGACGATGATCTCGGGTGCACCGAGATCGAGCAGTCGCTTCAACCGGTTGTTGCGGTTGATGACCCTGCGGTACAGGTCATTCAGGTCAGAGGTCGCGAAGCGGCCACCGTCCAGCTGCACCATCGGGCGAAGGTCCGGTGGGATGACCGGGACGCAGTCCAGCACCATGCCGACCGGGCTGTTCTTGGTCTGCAGGAACGCCATGACGACGCGTAGGCGCTTCAGGGCACGCGTCTTGCGCTGACCCTTGCCGGTGGCAATGGTCTCGCGCAGGGAAGCAGCTTCGGCCACGAGGTCGAAGGTCTCCAGACGCTTCTGCAGAGCCTGGGCTCCCATGCCACCCTCGAAGTACAGACCGAAACGGTCACGCATCTCGCGGTAGAGCATTTCGTCGCCCTCGAGGTCCTGGACCTTGAGGTTCTTGAACCGGTCCCAGACCTGTGTCAGACGCTCGATCTGCTGATCGGAGCGTTTGCGCAGCTGGTTCATCTCGCGCTCGGCGGACTCGCGTACCTTGCGGCGGACGTCAGCCTTGGCGCCTTCCTTCTCCAACTCCGCGAGGTCGGTTTCGAGCTTGGCGGCGCGGTTGTTGACATCGTTGTCGCGCCGGTTCTCCATCTCCTTCTTCTCGACCTCGATCTGACCCTCGAGCGAGGGCATGTCGGCGTGGCGCTGGTCCACATCGACAGAAGTGATCATGTACGCAGCGAAGTAGATGACCTTCTCGAGGTCCTTCGGCGCCAGGTCGAGCAGGTAACCCAGGCGACTGGGCACACCCTTGAAGTACCAGATGTGGGTCACCGGGGCGGCGAGCTCGATGTGGCCCATCCGCTCACGGCGCACGGCCGAGCGGGTGACCTCGACACCGCAGCGCTCGCAGATGATGCCCTTGAAGCGGACCCGCTTGTACTTACCGCAGTAGCACTCCCAGTCGCGGGTCGGACCGAAGATCTTCTCGCAGAAGAGTCCGTCCTTCTCCGGCTTCAGAGTGCGGTAGTTGATGGTCTCGGGCTTCTTGACCTCACCGTGGCTCCACTGACGGATGTCCTCAGCGGTAGCGAGACCAATACGAATTTCGTCGAAGAAGTTGACGTCCAGCACTGTTGCTGTCCTTCTTTCATTTGTTGCTAGCTAACAAGAGCTACGTGATGCGGTCCCGGGTACCCCGCGGAGGCCCTTTCGAGGCCCCCGCGAAGTATCCGAACCGCTAGGCGAGGAAGTTCGTGGGGTGTTTAAACCTCTTCGACGCTGCTCGGCTCACGCCGGGACAGGTCGATGCCGAGTTCTTCGGCCGCACGGAACACTTCCTGGTCGGTGTCACGCAGATCGATGGCCTGACCATCGCTGCTGAGAACCTCGACGTTGAGACACAGCGACTGCATCTCCTTGATGAGCACCTTGAAAGACTCGGGGATACCCGGCTCCGGGATGTTCTCACCCTTGACGATGGCCTCGTAGACCTTCACGCGGCCGACCACGTCATCGGACTTGATCGTGAGCAGTTCCTGCAGCGCGTAAGCCGCGCCGTAGGCCTCCAGTGCCCAGACCTCCATCTCACCGAACCGCTGACCACCGAACTGCGCCTTACCACCGAGCGGCTGCTGAGTGATCATCGAGTAGGGACCGGTCGAGCGGGCGTGGATCTTGTCGTCCACCAGGTGGTGCAACTTCAAGATGTACATGTAGCCCACCGAGATCGGCTCGGGGAACGGCTCACCGGACCGACCGTCGAACAACTGGGTCTTACCCGAGCTGCCGATCAACCGCTTTCCGTCCCGCGTGGGCAGGGTGGAATCCAGTAGACCCGTGATGACGCCCTCGGACGCACCGTCGAAGACCGGGGTTGCAACCCGCGATCCGGGCGGGGCCGTGTGCGCGTCTGCGGCGATCTCTTCGGAGAAGGAGGTGTCCCCTTCGTTGGTCGAGATGTCCCAGCCGCGGCTGGCGGCCCATCCGAGGTGCAACTCCAGGATCTGGCCCAGGTTCATTCGGCGGGGCACACCGTGCGGGTTGAGCACGACGTCGACCGGCGTGCCGTCCTCCAGGAACGGCATGTCCTCGACGGGCAGGATCTTGGAGATGACGCCCTTGTTTCCGTGCCGACCGGCAAGCTTGTCGCCGTCGGTGATCTTGCGTTTGTTGGCCACGTAGATACGCACCAACTGGTTGACGCCCGGCGGCAACTCGTCGCCCTCTTCACGATCGAAGACCTTGACGCCGATGATCGTGCCGGTCTCACCGTGCGGGACCTTCATCGACGTGTCACGGACCTCACGGGCCTTCTCACCGAAGATGGCGCGCAGCAGGCGCTCCTCCGGGGTCAGCTCGGTCTCACCCTTGGGCGTGACCTTGCCGACGAGCAGGTCGCCGTCGCGTACTTCGGCACCCACGCGGATGATCCCGCGCTCGTCCAGGTCGGCGAGGACCTCCTCGGCGACGTTGGGGATGTCGCGGGTGATCTCCTCCGGGCCCAGCTTGGTGTCGCGGGCATCGATCTCGTGCTCTTCGATGTGAATCGAGGAGAGCACGTCATCCTGCACCAGGCGCTGGGACAAGATGATGGCGTCTTCGAAGTTGTAGCCCTCCCATGGCATGAATGCCACGAGCAGGTTCTTTCCGAGAGCCATCTCCCCGCCGTCGGTCGCGGGACCGTCGGCGATGACGCCACCGGCCTCGAGACGGTCACCTTCGGTGACCACGACGCGCTGGTTGTAGCAGGTGCCGGCGTTGGACCGGGTGAACTTGGCAATCTTGTACGTCGAGTAGGTGCCGTCGTCGTTCATGACGTTCACCAGATCGGCGGACACCGCCTGCACCACACCGGCCTTCTCGGCGCGGACCACGTCGCCGGAGTCCAGCGCCGCGCGGTACTCCATACCGGTGCCGACCAGCGGCGCCTCGGAGCGGACCAGCGGCACAGCCTGACGCTGCATAGCCGCACCCATCAGGGCGCGGTTCGCGTCGTCGTGCTCCAGGAACGGGATGAGCGCGGTGGATGCGGAGACCATCTGGCGTGCGGACACGTCCATGTAGTCGACCTCGTCGGCCGGTACGTCACTGGCCTCGCCACCCTTGGTACGACCGAGGACGCGCTCTTCGGAGAACGTGCCGTCTTCGGCCAGGCCGGCGTTGGCCTGCGCGATGACGAACTTGTCCTCTTCATCAGCCGACAGATAGACGATCTCGTCGGTGACCTGGCCACTGGTGACCTTGCGGTACGGCGTCTCGATGAAGCCGAACGGGTTGATCCGACCGTAGGACGCGAGCGAACCGATCAGGCCGATGTTCGGGCCCTCCGGGGTCTCGATCGGGCACATCCGGCCGTAGTGGCTGGGGTGCACGTCTCGCACGTCCATGCCGGCCCGGTCACGCGACAGCCCACCCGGGCCCAGCGCGGACAGCCGACGCTTGTGCGTCAATCCGGCGAGCGGGTTGTTCTGGTCCATGAACTGGCTCAGCTGGCTGGTCCCGAAGAACTCCTTGATCGAGGCCACCACAGGGCGGATGTTGATCAGGGTCTGCGGGGTGATCGCCTCGACGTCCTGGGTGGTCATCCGCTCGCGGACGACACGCTCCATCCGGGACAGACCCGTGCGGACCTGGTTCTGAATGAGCTCACCGACGTTGCGAAGGCGACGGTTGCCGAAGTGGTCGATGTCGTCGACCTCGACGGGCAGGGTGACCTGCTCGCCCTCGCGTACACCGGCCATCTCGGCCTCGCCGGCATGCAGCGCAACGAGGTATTTGATGGTGGCGACGATGTCGTCGACCGACAGTGTCGAGTTGTTGATCGACGCGTCCAGACCGAGCTTCTTGTCGACCTTGTAACGACCGACCTTCGCCAGGTCGTACCGCTTGCCGTTGAAGTACAAGTTGTCCAACAGGTTCTGGGCAGCCTCGCGGGTGGGCGGTTCGCCCGGACGCAGCTTGCGGTAGATGTCCAGCAGAGCTTCGTCCTGGGTGGTGGTGTGGTCCTTCTCCAGGGTCCCGCGGATCGAGTCGTACTGTCCGAAGGTCTCCAGGATGTCGGCCTCTGACAAGCCGAGAGCCTTCAGGAGCACAGTGACCGACTGCTTGCGCTTACGGTCGACGCGGACGCCGACCTGGTCGCGCTTGTCGATCTCGAATTCCAGCCACGCACCACGACTCGGGATGATCTTTGCGGTGTAGACGTCCTTGTCGGACACCTTGTCCAGGGTCCGCTCGAAGTACACGCCGGGGCTACGCACCAACTGCGACACCACGACACGCTCGGTGCCGTTGATGATGAACGTGCCGCGACCGGTCATCAGTGGGAAGTCACCCATGAAGACCGTCTGGCTCTTGATCTCACCAGTGGTGTTGTTCATGAACTCGGCCGTCACGAAGAGCGGCGCCGCGTACGTCATGTCGCGCTCGCGGCACTCCTCGATGGAGTACTTGACCTCTTCGAAGCGGTGATCGCGGAAAGAGAGACTCATGGTCTCGGCGAAGTCTTCGATCGGGGAGATCTCTTCGAAGATGTTCTCCAAGCCGGATCGGTCGTTCACCTCCTGACGACCGGCAGCCTTCGCGGCAGCCACCCGCTCCTGCCAACGCTCGTTACCGAGCAGCCAGTCGAAGCTCTCGGTCTGTGGAGCGAGCAGGTCGGGCATTTCCAGCGGTTCGCGAATTTTCGCGAACGTAAGACGGCCCGATGCCGTCTTCGCCGTAGTAAGAGTTGATTTCGCGGAACGCGAGGCAGCCAAGGAGATTCCTTCCACAGGCCTAACGGGAGGGCGGTACGGTCACGCTTTCCCCCGCCGGCACCACCCCTGCCGCGACGCTTGAGACGCCGAGCCAACTCTTTCAATCAAACACCGCACCCGGCAACCATTCGGCTGCCGCGCGTCGCGCGAGAAATTTGCTGACACAGAAGATTTGAGCTGACGGAAGGCAGCACAAAGGTCTACGTTACACGTACAGGGACAGTTACGTCCACCCGGGCACGCGATCGCTCCGTTCCTGTCCTACTCGCCACTTGCTAGCCACGAGCGTGCACCTTTGACGCAGGCCGGTCAAGAACCTCGCCGGATATTTTCGGCCGGCGTGTCCATTTCCGGCAGGCCTTGTCACCTGCCCGCACGCAGACATCGCCCGGAACCCGCGGCTCAGCGAACCGATACCTGATCGAAACCTGCATATAGCTGCGAAATCCTTGACTCTGTTCCCCATCCGGGCCACGCTTCCCAGAACCTCCGCCCTCCTGAACCAACGGTTAGGAATCATCAGATGGCCCTCAAGCGCACCATCACCATCGTCAGCGTGCTGGCAACCTCGGCCACGCTCGCAGCCTGTGGCAGTAGCTCCGGCTCGACCAAGAGCTCCGGCGCGAGCGGAGGCGGAGGTGGCAAAGCCGACTTCGGCAACTGCAAGATCACCAGCAAGGCCAACTCCATCAAGCTGACTCCCGCCGTTGCAGGCACTCTCACCGTGGAGACCACGCTGCCGGCGCAGGGCTGGTGGAACGGAACCACCGCCGCATCGATCAAAGATGGTTACGAGTACTGCATGGGCGCCGAGCTGGCGAATATGGCCGGTCTGAAGTCCATCACCGTCAAGAATGTCGCGTTCGCCCAACTCGTTGCGGGTAGCACGCAGAACTACGACATTGCTCTTGCCGAGATTTCGATCACGCCGGAGCGCCAGAAGGTCGTCGACTTCTCCACCCCCTACTACGACTCGAACGTCGGCGTGCTCGCCAAGAAGACCGGCGGTGTCACCGAAGCCAACATCAAGGACAAGCGCTGCGGCGCCTACGCCGGCACCACCTCTGTGCCGTTCATCCAGGACACCTTGAAGTGCAAGAGCGCCAAGATCTACCCCAACTCACAGACGCTGTACCAGGCCGTCATCTCCGGTCAGATCGACGCCGCCTTCCTGGACACCGCCATTGTGCTGGCCGAGGCAAAGGCAGTCCCGGCGCTGAAAGTCGTTGGGCAGTTCAAGACCGGCGAGAAGTACGGCGCGATCTACCCCAAGGCATCCAAGAACAAGACCGAGCTGGACAAGGGCATCAAGACATTGATGTCCGATGGCGTACTCAAGACGCTCACGACGGACTACCTCGGCCCGGCATTCGGTGGCGACCCGTCGACCGTCCCGGTGTGGGCAATTAAATGATCACCGTCGTTCCCCGACCAGCTGAAGTTGCGATATGAGTACAGCAAACCTGATCAGGGAAGACACCCAGTCGCCTCCGACGCCCAGCCCGCCACAGCCCGTACTCCCCCTTGCCGTGATCGCGCTCCTAGCGTCCGCAGCTGGTCTGGCGTTCACGGCTTTCGTGAGTTACAAGCTCCGTGAGTTCAACCACGGCGGGATCAAATCAACGATCTTTGCCATCGTATTCATTGTTCTCGCGTTGTATCCGTTCCTGCCGACGGTCAAAGCATTCGGCGCCAATGCGCAGCGATCT
The DNA here is from genome assembly GCA_039636865.1 of Dermatophilaceae bacterium Sec6.4. Classification (NCBI taxonomy): domain Bacteria; kingdom Bacillati; phylum Actinomycetota; class Actinomycetes; order Micrococcales; family Dermatophilaceae; species Dermatophilaceae bacterium Sec6.4. The sequence continues at coordinate 1,111,890 of CP144172.1, read as the reverse complement.
TCGCTGCTGCGGGATAAGAAGCTTGTGTCGGCGCGGCGCGCAGCAGCGGGTGGGCGCGAGGAAGCGTTCATCGGTATCGGATATGCAGCAGCGGCGCTGATCGCTTCTGGAGTTCTATTCCTGGCACTCGCCAATAATGGCAGCGTCGCGATTACCTTCTTTCAGCAGCGTGCCTTTCGGATGTCCTTCTCGGAAATTATCCATGGTTTCTGGATCAACATCTGGGTAGCGTTGGTGGCACAGGTCTTCGTTCTGATCTTCGGGCTGATTCTCGCGATTATGCGGATGCTGCCAGGTCGAGCGGGTGCGCCCCTGAGGTTCATCGCAATCATGTATTGCGATATCTTCCGGGCCATTCCCGCAATCGTCACGATCTACCTGATCATCTTCGGCCTGCCATTGGCCATTCCCGCTATGACTAGTTGGCCCGTTACCTATCTGGGCATCGTGGCGCTGACGTTGACCTACTCGGCGTATGTCGCAGAGGTCTACCGGGCGGGTCTGTCCTCGATCCACCCGAGTCAGAGTGCGGCAGCGCGCTCACTCGGCCTCAGCTACGTCCAGACACTGCGCAAAGTGCTGGTGCCGCAGGCTGTGCGTCGGGTCATCCCCCCGTTGCTGAACGACTTCATCAGCTTGCAGAAGGACACTGCACTGCTGGCGATCGCAGCAGTACCTGAAGCCTTCTTGATTGCAACGCTTTGGCAGTCGAAACTCGCCAATCTCTCACCGGTGATGCTCGTCGCGGGCCTCTTCATCCTGATCACCATTCCGCAGGCGCGGTTCGTTGATTGGCTCATCGATCGCGACGCCAGTCGCAAGGCAGGAGGTTGATCGATGTCATTTTTGGAGATCGACAATGTCAAGAAGTCCTTTGGCTCGAACCAGGTCCTCAAAGGGGTCACGCTCAATGTCGAGCGCCACGAGGTCGTCTGCCTGATCGGTGCCTCCGGCTCGGGGAAGTCAACACTGTTGCGCTGCGTGAACCAGTTGGAACAGGTGAATGGTGGTGAAATCCGAATCGAGGGCGACACTGTCACCGGAACAGGCGTGGACCTGAATGCGCTACGCAAAGACGTGGGCATCGTCTTCCAGAGTTACAACCTCTTCCCGCACATGAGCGTGCTGGAGAACGTGATTCTGGCGCCCACGATGCTCGGCGGGGTCAAGAAAAAGGTGGCCATTGAAAAGGGCATGGCCCTGCTCGAATCGGTGAACATGGGGATGAAGGCGAAGGCCTACCCCGACATGCTCTCCGGTGGTCAGCAGCAGCGGGTCGCGATCGTGCGCGCACTGGCTATGGAGCCGCGCGTGATGCTGTTGGACGAGATCACGGCGGCGCTGGACCCCGAACTGGTCGGAGATGTGCTGGAGATTGTCCGCGAGCTCGCGAAAGAAGGGCTGACGATGCTGTTGGCCACTCACGAGATGAGCTTCGCCAGGGAAGTCGCCAGTCAGGTGTGCTTCCTGGACCAGGGCGAAATCTGCGAGAACGGCACCGCTCAGCAGATCTTTGAGAACCCTCAGGAAGAGCGAACCCAACAGTTCCTGTCCCGAGTCGTGCAGGCCGGTCGGTTGTAACTACTTCCGACCAACGCCAGAAGGCGGGTACCACGGGACTTCCCGTGGTACCCGCCTTCTGGCTTCATGGGGATGAGGTCAGCCGACCGAGGTGCCGAAGCGCTCGTCGATCGCCGTCAGGTTCGCCTCTACAACCCGCTGCGCTGCTGCGCGCGGGGTGATGTGCTCGGCATCGGCCTGCTCCAACATTGCGGTGACCAGGCGGGTCATCGAGCTACGTACCTGGTTGGAGGCGTCTTCGGCATCGGCGCCGACATCGCCGAAAAGGGTCCACCACCACCAGGCGTTGGTCGCGGAGTTCGCGACGAAGTCGGGGATGACTTCCACCCCACGCGCCTGGAGTTCGACCTCTGCCTCGGGCAGGGTGGGCATATTCGCAGCCTCGACGATGTACGTCGCGCTCACCCGGCCCTGGTTCGCCGGGGTGATGCAGTACGAGACGGCGGCAGGGATCAGGACGTCGCAGTCCACATCGATCCAGGCGCCGACGTCAAGATCCTGATCACCCTCAGCAAGCTGCGCGCGGTCGATCCCGCCCGATGGGTCGCGGGAGAGCAACAGCCGTTCGACGTCCAGCCCCTCCGGGTTGACCACCGTGCCGTGCACGTCGGACAGCGCAACGACGCGGACGCCGGCCCGCGCGAGATACCGCGCAGTCGCCCCGCCCATCGAGCCGAAGCCCTGGATCACGGCCCGGGTTCCGACAGGATCAACACCCCGCACCGCGAGCGTGGTCAGAGCGGCCTGGGCGACACCGAGTCCGCCCATCAGCTCCGGCAGGCTGACACCGTCGACCATCACTGCGAAGGCGTCCGAGAGCCGGGTGCGGGCTTCGTCCGGGTCGTCCAGCAGCGGGTAGATCGCCTGGATCGAGTTGACCAGTCCAGCGGCCTGAATTGCTTCATCGATGGTGTCCTGGCGGACTCCCAGATCCTCTCCCGTCGTCCAGTGCTCCGCGAGGATGGACCGGACACCGTCCAGAAAGCGGGTCAGCATGCCGAAAGCGTCGGGGTCGGTGGGGTCGCAGTCGATGCCGCCCTTGGCGCCGCCCAGCGGCACGTACTTGTTGTCGGGCAGGTAGTGCAGCGCTTCCTTGCGGGTCATTCCCGCCGCTAACCCGGCCACTTCGTTCAGCGTGCAGCCGGCGCGCATTCGGAGGCCACCGCTCGATACCCCTCGCACCAGCTTGTCAATGACGACAAAACCTTGTCGACCCGTTACCGGGTCGGTCCAGATCACCTGCATGGTGGGCGATCTGGTGCTCACACCTGAAATGGTGGGTACAGCGACTGACATGAGGGTCCTCCCGTTGTTTTTACTGAACCATGGTGCAGTAAAAGAGGTGGTCGGTCAACCGGGAGGGATGGTCCGCCGGGCAGTTGGCAGCTCAGCCGGATAACGCAGCCTGCGGCTCCAGCCCCAGCTCGTGCGTGACGATCGCCATTGTCCAATCCAGTAGCTCGGTCCGGGTGATCAGTCCGTTGTGCACAATGACCTGCACCGCCAAACCGTCGAGTAATGCGGTGATCCGCCATGCCGCACCCCTGGCATCGCCCGTCACGAACTCACCGGCAGCGACCCCCTCCTCGATGATCGCAATCAATGCTGCGCGCCAGGCGAGATCGAATTCGCTGCCGACCTTCTGCAGCATCGGCTGACGCATTCCCTCAGCCCATCCTTCGATCCACAGGCGCCAGCCATTGGCCCGCCCGGTCGGCGCGTACCAGCTGAGTGCGACCCGTAACCGCTCCCGGGCCGTGCCGCTACCTGAGGTGAGCTCCGCGAGCTTGTCCAGGTCGCGCTGCGCGGCGGAAGCGAAAGTATCGACGATCAGCTGCTCTTTGGTCTGGAAGTGATAGACGATCAGCGCCGCGGAAACATCCAGGTCTGCTGCCACATCGGCGATCCGCAACAGTGCGGTGCCGTGCTCCTCGATCTGACGCATCGTGGCGCGCAAGATCTCCGCACGTCGAACATCTGCATCCATTCGCTTTCTGACCACTTCTGGAGGGTAAGCCACGAGGCGTGACGAATACAGCCAACGACCAGCTCTGCGGTCGGAAATGCACAGGGTGATGCTCGCCTATGTGCAGCCCGGTAATGACCGCTTCCGGGGTCTTGACAGCGCCCTGAGCCTCCAGTCATGCTGAACCATGGTTCAGTAGCTGAATCGCCGATCCTCACACCCAAGGACTGACATGGTGACCGTCCCAGACATCTCCCGCGAGTTCAGCGGTCAGGTCGTCGTCGTAACAGGAGGCGGTAGCGGGATCGGTCGCGCGATCGCCGAACGATACAGCGCCGCAGGCGGCAAGGCCATCGTCCTTGGTCGCCGCGAGGCCCCGCTGCGCGAAACCGTCGACCGCATCACGGCCGCAGGTGGTCTCGCCGACTTCGCCTGCTGCGATATGCGCGATGCAGCAGCGGTCCTGAAAACAATCGACGACGTCGTGCAACGTGAAGGTCGTTTAGACGCGCTCGTAAACAATGCCGCCGGGAACTTCGTCTCCCCGGCAGAGAAGCTGAGCCCGAACGGTTGGAAGGCCGTTATCGACATCGTGCTCAACGGCTCTTTCTACGCCGCGCGCGCTGCTGCTCCGCATATGTTGGCGGCCGGCTCAGGATCGATCCTCAACGTCATCGCAACCTACGCCTGGCACGGCCACCCGGGGACAGTCCACAGCGCTGCCGCGAAGGGCGGCGTCGTGGCGATGACCCGCACCCTGGCGGTGGAATGGGCAGGGCGCGGGGTCCGGGTCAACGCGATTGCACCCGGTCCCACGGAGACCGAAGGGGCCGGAGCAGCGCTCTGGGGCACCGACGAAGCACGGGCCCGCGTCCAGTCAGGGGTTCCTGCAGGCCGTTTCGCGAGCCCCGACGAAATCGCCGAATCGGCGTGCTACCTGCTGAGTGGCCGAGCCTCATATGTCACCGGTGAGGTTCTGGTCGTTGACGGTGGACAGTGGCTCGGCAAATCGATCTATACCGACGAACGAGCGCGCTCCTGAGCGCTGGCCCACCAGGCCTACCCCTCTGCCTCCCCCTTGAACAATGTAAAGGAGAAGCATCACCCGTGACCGCTGGACCCACGAACGCGCATGACACCCTGCGCGTCTTCAATGACCCGGCCTCAGTGGCGGTCGTCGGCGCATCGGACAACCCGGCCAAGTGGGGTTTTTGGCTGGCCCGTGGCGCGCTCGAGGGCCGGCATCGACGTTCGGTGGACCTTGTCAATCACACCCACGACACCGTCCTCGGGCAACCCAGCGCCCGCTCCTTGTCCGAGCTGGATCATCCGCCGGAGCTGGTGGCGCTGGCCGTCCCGGCCGCGGCCGTATCGGCCGTCGTCGCGGAGGGACTGGCCCTCGGGGTCCGCGGATTCCTCGGCGTCACCGCCCACGTCGCGCAGGAAGCCGACCTGGCCCGGCGCATCAGGGACGGCGGAGCACGACTGCTCGGCGCGAACAGCCTCGGCGTGTACGACGCGGAGACAGAGTTGCAGTTGGCGTGGGGTCACTTCCGCCCCGGTCCCGTCGCGATTGTCACGCAGAGCGGCCAGCTCGGCTCCGAGCTGGCGATCAGGTTTGCCCGCAGGGGAATCGGCGTATCCCGCTTCGTATCCGTCGGCAACCAGAGCGACATCGACGCGGCCGAGATACTCGACCAACTGCGGAAGCACCGAAGTACCGAGGTCATCGCCCTCTATCTCGAGGGTTTCGCCAGCGGTGTGCAACTTTTCGAGACCCTGCGACTGTTGCGCGCCACGGGCAAACCGACCCTGCTGCTGACCGTGGGTTCCAGTGCCGCGAGCGCCCGGCTGGCCCGATCGCACACCGGCTCACTCACCGCAGCCACAGATCTGATCGACGCGGCCTGTCGAGCCGCAGGCGTCCTACGCGTGCGGACCCCCGCCGAGCTCGTAGATGTGGCGGAAGGTTTCCTCACCGTGCGCGGCACCAGTGGCCTGCGGGTAGGTATCGCCGGCGACAGCGGAGGTCAGTGCGGCATCGCAGCGGACGTCGCGACAGATGCCGGCCTCATCGTGGCTCCGTTCGACGACAACGTCGAGCAGGGACTCGCGCAGGTGGTGCCGGAAGGCGCCGCTCGGGAGAACCCCGTCGACCTGGCCGGTAGCGGCGAGGCGGACCTCACGGCATACGCCACAGTCATCGAATCGATGCTCGCTGACCCCGGGATCGACGCTGCCGTACTCACCGGATACTTCGGCAGGTACAGCGAGGACACCCCACCCCTGGCGGACCGCGAACTGCAGGTTGCCCAACGCATCGGCGAGATTGCCCAAGAGACCGGTAAGGCCATCGTGGTGCACTCGATGGCACCGGACGGACCCGTTGCTCGTCACCTGTGGAACAGCGGGATACCCGTCGTCGCCAGCATCGAGAAGGCCGTCCGGATGATCCGCGGGCTTTCGGTCCTGCACGCCGAACCGGTTGCCCCTTCACCGACCTCATCCTCGAACGACGAAACCCCCACCTCACCGGGCTACCTCGCGGCCCAACAGCTCCTGACCGCCGCCGGCATAACCATGCCCGACGCCCGGGCCGCGCGGGACCGCAGCGAGATCCGAGATGCAGCACGGACACTGCACCCGCCGTACGTCCTGAAAGCCGGGTGGATCGAGCACAAGACCGAGGCCGACGGCGTGATTCTCGGACTGCTCGATGAGGCCCAGCTCGTCGCGGCCTACGACCTGATGAGCGATCGACTCGGCGAGGGCGAGTACGTCGTGGAAGAACAGGACACTCGCGAGCACTGCCTGGAGATCATCGTCGGCGCACGGCGCGATCCGTCCCTGGGACCCGTGATCGTGCTCGGTATGGGCGGCACCGATGCCGAGGTCTGGCGCGACATCGCCATCGAGTGCGCACCCATCGACGAACCGGGTGCCCTCGCGATGATCAACAGGCTGCGGTGCGCCCCGCTGCTGCACGGTTGGCGTGGCCGACCGGCCTGTGACATCGGGGCCCTAGCAGCCGTGGCAGCCGCGCTGTCCCGACTGGTGTGCGCCCGCGTCGACATTGCGGAGATCGAACTCAACCCTGTGCGAGTCGGACCACAGGGAGCGGTCGCCGTCGATGCACTCCTGGTGCCTGCCGCCCCATGGACCCTGCACACCGTCGTTGCGAACGACCACCCGCACCTGCCGGACCCCCCGCAACCGTCGGCCACCCCACCCCTGATGACCACACCTGAGCACGCTATGGAGGATTCACCGCGATGACCACGACCCTCACCCCCAAGACCGCCACCCCCACGACCATGCCCACCCCATGGCCGCTCAGCGAGGATCAGCTCGAGCTCATCGGGTTGGCTCGCGACTTCGCGCGGCGCATCATCCGACCGCGCGGCAGGGAGGTCGACGAAGCGGACGTGGTGACACCCGTCGACATCTTTGCCGAAGCCGCCCGGTGTGGAATTGCCGATTTCATGATCCCGAGTGAGTACGGCGGCGGCGGGTTCACCGACGTGTTCACCCAGTGCCTGGTCCAGGAGGAGCTGTGCTGGGGCGACCCCGGCATCGGCAACCTCGTATGTTCCAACGGGTTCTTCTCCGACCCCATCATGCTGGCCGGTACTGCCGAGCAGAAGAAGCGCTGGCTGAGCATGGTGACCGGACCGAACGCACCGATGACCGCCCTGGCGACCACCGAGCCCGGCTCTGGGTCGGATGCGGCATCGATCATCACCACTGCGACCCGGGTCGAGGGTGGCTACCGCCTCAACGGGCAGAAGGCCTGGATCTCCAACGCCGGTGCCGCCAAGCTCTACGTCGTCTTCGCCAAGACGGACCGCACGAAACGCTCGGGTGGGGTGACTGCTTTCGTGGTCGACGGAAACGCCGAGGGCCTGAGCTGGGGCGAGCCGATGCGCAAGATGGGTCAGCGCGCCATCGTCTGCCGCGAGGTGTTCCTGGACGATGTCTTCGTCCCTGATGCCGATCGGCTCGGCGAGGAAGGTCAGGGCTTCTACGGGCTGATGGGCACCTTCGACGTCTCACGGGTGGTCCTGGGCGCTGCCGCACTCGGTGCGGCGCGGGCGGCGTACGAGTTCGCGCTCGATTACGCGAAGACGCGGGAGCAGTTCGGCAAGCCGATCATCGAACATCAGGCCGTCGCGTTCCGGCTCGCCGATATGGCGACCCGCATCGAGGCCGCCCGGCTGCTGGTGCATCACGCTGCTCGCACCCTGGACGCCGGTGTGTCCGCACCTGGTCTCGCTGCGATGGCGAAGCTGACCGCGTCCGAAACCGCCATGTTCGTGACTCATGCCGCCGTGCAGACCCTCGGCGGGTGGGGCTATTCGCGGGAGTTCCCCGTCGAGCAGTGGATGCGGGACGTCAAACTCGAGGAGATCGAGGAAGGCACCTCCGACATCATGCGCCTGGTGATCTCCCGCAATCTCGGCTGAAGACTCCTGCACCCGACCGGCATCTGACACCACCTCGAAGGACCCCATGAATATCACCTCGAATGCGACGCCGATCGAGATGACGGGAGGTGCCGCGCTGATCCGCGCACTGGAGCAACACGGTGTGGACACCGTCTTCGGCATTCCCGGCACGCATAATCTCGCCGCGTACGCCGCACTGGCCGACTCCCCCATTCGGTCCGTCCTGACCCGACACGAGCAGGGTGCGGGCTACGCGGCCGACGGCTACGCCCGGGTCACCGGCCGTCCCGGCGTCGTTCTCACCACGACCGGTCCCGCGATACTCAATGCCGTGGCCGCGGCCGCTCAGGCATGGTCGGACTCGGTGCCGGTGCTGTTCATCTCCCCCGGTATGCCGCTCACCCACCCGGGTCGGGGCAACGGATACCTGCACGAGGTGAAAGATCAGCACGCCGCGCTGGATGCGGTAGTCGCCTACAGCCACCGCGTCACCAGCGTCCAGGAGATTCCCTCGGCGGTCGCCTACGCGTTCAGTGCGATGCAGACGGGCCGGCCGCGCCCGGTGCACATAGAAATCCCCATAGACCTCTTCGAGCAGTCTGGGCCGGTCCGCATGCTCGCTCCCGTCATGCGACCGGTCGCGAGCGCCGACACCGCAGCTGTGGCTACTGCGACGGACCTGCTCCGCTCCGCCCGACGGCCGACTGTGATTGTCGGCGGCGGAGCCCGCGGGGCTGCACCCGAGGTGCTGCGGATTGCCGAGCGGCTGGCAGCGCCCGTGCTCAGCACCGCCAATGGCAAAGGTGTCTTCGATGAGGAACACCCGCTCAGCGTCGGCGCGGGCCTGCATCACCCGTCAGTGGCCCAGCTGCTCGCCGACAGCGATGTCATCCTCGCGATCGGGACCGAACTCGCCCCGTCCGACCTGTGGAACGGTCCGCTGGACCTGGACGACCGACTGGTGCGCATCGACATCGACGCGATGTCCGTGGTCACCAACGCCGATCCACGGGTACGCCTGGTCGGTGCCGCTGACACGGTGCTGGAGCAGCTGCTGGTGGACATCGGCGACCATGACGCGGGCGCGCCGCGGGAGGATGACCGGGCCCGAGCGGCCCGCGAGGCCCTGGCGGGCGACGCCCGGACCGAAGGTGCACCGTGGGTCGACATCGTGGCCGCGCTGGCTTCTGTCGTGGACCAGGACATGGTGCTTGCCGGGGACAGCACGATGGTCTGCTACTACGGCGCGCTCAGCGGACTGCGGGTACGCCGGCCCGGTGGATTCCTCTACCCGACCGGCGTGGGAACACTCGGCTACGGGCTACCGGCCGCGATCGGCGCATCACTGAGCGGCCGTACCCAGCGGGTACTGGCCCTGATCGGCGACGGCGGCGCGATGTTCACCCTGCCCGAACTCGCGACGGCTGCCGCCCTGGGGTTGGCGCTGCCGATCGTCATCGTGGACAACGGCGGATATGGAGAAATCCGCAACGAGATGGATGACCGTGGCGACACTGTCCACTCGGTGCGGCTGGGTGGTATCGACTTCGCCGCCATCGCGCGCGCAATGGGTTGCCACGGCATCACAGTGCAACGCCCGGAGGACCTGGCAGCCGAGATCAGCACGGCCTGGGGCGCCGACCGACCGACGGTCCTGCACATCAGCGAACACAGCCGCGCCAGCCAGTAACCGCGGCCCCCGCCCATCCGTAGGTAACCCGACACCGGACCCGCGAGGGTGATCTAGGAAGGCCGCAGACAGCGAAACGGCGGGCCTGGCCTCTGAGAGGTCTGGCCCGCCGTCGTCCTGCGGGTCCGCGGAAACCGCGGGGTGGGTGGGGCAGGTCGAAAGACCTGCTCACACCCGGGAGATCACTTGAGCTCGACGCTTGCGCCGGCTCCTTCGAGCTGCTCCTTGGCCTTCTCGGCCGCAGCCTTGTCGACCTTCTCCAGAATCGCCTTGGGGGCGCTGTCAACGAGGTCCTTGGCTTCCTTCAGACCCAAAGAAGTCAACGAGCGGACCTCCTTGATGACCTGGATCTTCTTTTCGCCGGCACCGGTCAGGATGACGTCGAACTCGTCCTGCTCGGCCTCTGCCTCAGGGGCGGCAGCGCCTGCAGCGGCAGCTGCAACCGGAGCGGCTGCGGTGACGTTGAAGGTCTCTTCGAACTGTGAAACGAACTCGGAGAGCTCGATGAGGGTCATTTCCTTGAACGCGTCAAGGAGCTCGTCAGTGCTGAGCTTCGCCATGATGGTGGCGTCCTTTCTGTTGGTCGTGCTGCCAATGAGTGGCGGGATGTGATGTGTGCACTGAATCTGTGGTGTCCACAGGTCTCAGCTTTCGTCGCCACCCTCGGCGACGTCGGTCTCGGGTGCCGGCGCGGTGGCCGGACCCTCCTGCTCGGTCTTGGCGCGCAGCGCCTCGACCACGCGAGCCGTCTGGGCAAGCGGCGCCGCGAACAGCGCTGCTGCACCGCTGAGCGATGCGTTCATCGCTCCGGCGAACTTGGCGAGCAGGGTTTCGCGCGACTCGAGAGCCGCGAGCTTGTTGATCTCGTCTGCGGTGAGAGGCTTGCCGTCCAGGACGCCAGCCTTGATCACCAACAGCGGGTTGGCCTTGGCGAAGTCACGCAAGCCCTTGGCCGCCTCAACCGGTTCCCCGGTAATGAAGGCGATCGCGGACGGACCCTGCAGCTGGCCGTCGAAGGCGGTAACGCCCGCATCGGCAGCAGCACGCATGGTCAGCGTGTTCTTCACCACGACATAGGTCGCGTGCTCACGAAGATCTGATCGCAACTGGGTCAGCTGCGCCACGGACAAGCCGCGGTACTCCGTGAGAACGGCCGCATCGGACTGGCGGAATTTCTCCGTCAGTTCGGCGATGGCAGCAGCCTTGTCAGGTTTCGCCATGCGGGCCTCCTTCGATGGTGTGGCCACCGGGGTGAAGCCCCGACATACGAAAAGAGCCCCGGCGCAGTGGCGCGGGGCTCCCAGATGCGCTCGGCCTCATCGGCTGGACGCACACGTCAACTTGATGCTGACGTTGCCTTTTGCTCACCTGCGCTGGTTGCCCTGCCTCGAATGGCGGGACCTTCGGCGAGCTCGGGTGAGCTTGCAACCGGCGGTCTTCGGTGATGCCAGCATAGGAGGACGGCCGGGTCAGCACCTAATCGGCACTTGTCCTGCGGTGTTCACCGGAGGAACTCAGGTGGCTGAGCTGTCTCCGGGAATGGCTGCGACCTGGGAGGCCGGGGGCGCCTGCACATTTACCGGTGTCCCGTAGTCGGAGTAGGTCTCGCGTCTGGTTCCCGCCGGTGAGGTGACGACCGTCAGGACGGGACGGTTCTTGGCGTCGAGTTGATCGGTCACGGTGATACCCGTTGCCGGCGAGGAGGTGAGGGTTGTTCCTGACGCAGTCGCCGAGGTGACAGTCCATTGCACCGAGTCGCTCACGGCAGCCCCGTCGGCGATCTGGAGCAGCGGCTTGAAGGCCTCGGCGAGCGTGCCGGTGCTCTTGTCCGTGATCTTCACCCAAGGCTTTGATCCGACGCCCAGGCCTTTCAGGTAGGCAACCCCGCCAATGATGATGATGGAGATCTTTGTTTCGCCCGCGGTCTCCTGCACGCTTCCCTGCGTGGCGCCGTGAACGAGCTTGATGTGTCCGACCGCCGCCAGCCCAGCCGCTGTCAACCTGACGGCGTACGACCCGCCTGAAGCAGCCACCGCCGCCTTCACGACCCGCTGAAGCTTCTGGGATTCGACTTTCTGGCCCTTGGTGAATGTCTTCGCAGTACCGGCAACGCTCGAGGTTGACGACCCCGTACTGGTCGACGAGGACGGTGCGCTGGTGGACGCTCCGGACGGTGAACTCGCACCCTTGGTCACGGAAGGCGGGTTGGATACTGCTGGAGCCGCCGTACCGGAGTTGGAACCGCAACCGGCAATCAGCAGCGCGCCGGTGACCACCGCCCCGACACACGTGACGTTCTTGCGGACCTGCATGAAAACTCCCCTTTGACAGAACGAACACCAGCACAACGGACACCGCGGCTGGAGGGGAATTTATGCGGCCCACCTGGGAGTCGACTGGACACTGCGGACAGCGAACCGCCCCGCGCCGAGGATCGGCGCGGGGCGGTTCGGTGAAAGGTGCGGGAGTCAGTTCTCGCCGTTGTCATCGCCCATGAGGTTGCGGGTCCGCGAGGAGTCCAGCGGAATGCCCGGGCCCATCGTGGTCGACATGGTGGCCTTGCTGATGTAACGGCCCTTTGATGCCGAGGGCTTCAGACGCAGGATCTCTTCCAGCGCTGCGCCGTAGTTCTCCACCAGCTTGACGTCATCGAATGACACCTTGCCGATGATGAAGTGCAGGTTGGAGTGCTTGTCGACGCGGAATTCGATCTTGCCGCCCTTGATTTCGGTGACTGCCTTCGCCACATCCATCGTCACGGTGCCGGTCTTCGGGTTGGGCATCAACCCGCGCGGGCCCAGCACCTTGCCCAGGCGCCCGACCTTGCCCATCATGTCCGGAGTGGCGACAACGGAGTCGAAGTCGGTCCAGCCGCCTGCGACGCGCTCCAGCAGCTCATCGGAGCCGACGTAGTCGGCGCCTGCTGCTTCAGCCGCAGCTGCCTTGTCGCCATTGGCGAAGACCAGCACGCGGGCCGTCTTACCGGTGCCATGCGGCAGGTTGACGGTGCCGCGGACCATCTGGTCCGCCTTGCGGGGGTCGACGCTGAGGCGGAAAGCAACCTCGACGGTGGCGTCGTACTTCGTCGTGGAGGTTTCCTTGGCCAGTTGAACTGCGTCCAGCGGGGCGTAGAGGGCGTCGCCGTCGATCTTCTCGACTGCGGCGCGGTAGGACTTGCTGCGCTTCATGGTGCTGCTCCTTCAGTGGTGATGCGTGGGAGTTGTGGTCCACGGGCCGAAGCCGGCCCTGCCACGGGTATGCCGACCCGGCTGGGTCGGCATACCGGGGATCACACTTCGGTGTCGATACCCATCGACCGGGCGGTACCGGCGATGATCTTGCTGGCCTGCTCGATGCTGTGAGCGTTGAGGTCGACCATCTTCTGCTCGGCGATCTCGCGAACCTGCTCTTTGGACAGCTTGGCGACCTTGGTCTTGTGCGGCTCGCCAGAGCCCTTGGCGACACCGGCGGCCTTTTTGATCAGCTCGGCTGCCGGGGGCGTCTTGGTGACGAAGGTGAACGAACGGTCTTCGTAGACCGTGATCTCCACGGGGATGACGTTGCCACGCTGGGCTTCCGTCGCGGCGTTGTAGGCCTTGACGAACTCCATGATGTTGACACCGTGCTGACCCAGCGCGGGGCCGACGGGAGGTGCTGGCGTCGCGGCGCCGGCCTGGATCTGCAGCTTGATGAAGCCGGAGACCTTTTTCTTCTTGGGGGGCATGTCGTTGTTACTTCCTGTTGTGGTGGTGGGACTACGCCGTGGGCGATGACCCGGTTGCACACCGCTGATCCGAACGTATCGGGCAGGCGGCTGTGTTCAAACGCGTCCGTCGATCAGAGCTTGGAGACCTGCTCGAAGGACAACTCGACCGGGGTCTCCCGGCCGAAGATGGAAACCAGAACCTTGAGCTTCTGGGTATCGGGGTTGATCTCGGACACCGTCGCGGGCAGCGTCTCGAACGGACCCTCCATGACGGTGACCGACTCGCCGATCACGAAGTCGACCTCGGCGACCTCGGCGCGCTTCTTGCTTGCGCCGCCTGCTCCTGAACCGCCATCTGCGGTGCCTTCGGGCTCCTCGAAGACCGGGTTGAGCATCGTGACGACCTCGTCGAGCATCAACGGTGAGGGCTGGTGGGAGTTGCCGACAAAGCCCGTGACACCTGGAGTGTGGCGAACCGCACCCCAGCTCTCGTCGGTCAGATCCATCCGGACCAGGACGTATCCGGGCATCCGGACCCGGGTGCCGAGCTTGCGCTGGGAGTTCTTGATCTCGGTGAACTCCTCCATCGGCACCTCGACGGCGTAGATGAACTCCTCCATATTGAGGTTGGAGATACGGGTCTCCAGGTTCGCCTTGACCCGCTTCTCATAACCGGCGTAGGAGTGCAGGACGTACCAGTCTCCGAATTGCGCGCGCAGGTCTGTGAGGTAGGCCTCGCGCTGCTGCGCAGCAGATGGTGGCGCGTCTTCGGCGGCTTCCACCTCGGCGGCGACATCAGCTTCATCTGCTTCCGCGTCGAGCTCCGCCTGACTGCCCTCGGCGACCTCAGGGGCATCGGGGATCCCGGACAGATCGACCTCTTCGGTGTCTGTGTCATCGGCATTGCTGAAGTCAGTGGCGTCGGTGGCGGCATCTCCGGGATCGGCCATTGCGCGCTGTCGGGAATCGATATCCCCGTCGGCGTTCTCCGCGTCGAGCTCGGCAGCCAGGGTGTCGTCGGCCGAAACCGTCTCGCCGGAGCCTGCGTCGACAGATACGGAATCCACCATGTCGGTGTCAGAGCTCTCGGGCGTCCATTCGTCCGTCATTGAACTGCTTCCTGCTTCCTTCAGTGCGTCATGCATGATTCGTGCGGGGCGCGTCTGCAGAGGGTGTCAACAGCGAGACGCATAGGTCTTAACGACTCCGGGTCAGGTGCCGAGCACAAAGGAGACGAGCCGCTCGAACAGTCTGTCCAGACCGACCACGAACGCCATGATGAAACAAATGAAGACGACGACGACGCCGGTGTAGTTGACCAGCTCGCTCTGCGTGGGACGCACCACCTTGCGGATCTCGTCCAGCACCTGACGGATGAACAAGATGATCCTGGCGACGAATCCCTGCCGACCCGGATCGCCGGGCTTGCTCGAACCGCGGCGCGCGGCGGTCGTGCTGATGTTCGTCACGGGCGAGGCTCCTCTTCGTCGTATGTACTTGCTTCTGACTGGCTCACCGCAACACGAACTGATGTCCGCATCGACCGGTGGGTCAACGCAGGGCACGAGGGACTTGAACCCCCAACCCCCGGTTTTGGAGACCGGTGCTCTACCAATTGAGCTAGTGCCCTTCGAGCCGCTACCTGCGCGACTCAACTGATAGACAACGTCCGCCGAGCGACCTGCCTTCATGCGGGGTGTCAGGCATGCTCCGCAAAAGGACAGCAGTCAGCGTGGCGATCGTCAACCATCAGCGCTCAAGTGTACGCGACTGCGGCGACGAGGCGCGAACCGATGACCTGCCCCGCGCAGTGCGCCAGGTGCCTGAATCGTCCGATCACCCTGGCGCAGTACGGTCGGCCCATCATGCGATCCACGGCGCACCTACCCAAAGCGCATCTGCACCTGCATTTCACCGGTTCGCTGCGCATCCAGACGTTGCACGACCTCGCGCACCGCCATCACCTACGCCTGCCGGACTCGCTGCGCGCCGACTGGCCACCCACTTTGAGCGGGGCCGATGAGCGTGGCTGGTTTCGTTTCCAGCGCCTGTACGACGCTGCTCGGGCCTGCGTTCGTGACGAGTCCGACCTGCGCCGCCTGGTGCGCGAAGCAGTGCAGGACGACGCCGCAGAAGGTTCGCGGTGGCTGGAGCTGCAGGTGGACCCGACCTCTTACGCAGGCCCGCTCGGTGGAATCACGCCCACGCTGGAGATCGTCCTGGACGAGGCGACCGCCGCGGGCACCGACGCCGGCGTGGGTGTCGGCCTGATCGTCGCCGCATCCCGGATGAGGCATCCGTTCGAGGCCCGGACACTGGCCCGACTGGCATCCCGACACGCTGGCCAGGGCCACGGGCGCGTCGTGGGGTTCGGCCTCAGTAACGACGAACGCCGCGGTGACACCGCCGAGTTCGCGCCGGCTTTCGCTATTGCCCGCGCCGCCGGCCTGGCCTCCGTGCCGCATGCCGGCGAGCTACTGGGACCGCAGGCCGTCAGCCAAACCCTCGACGCGCTTGCGCCCGACCGCCTCGGCCATGGCGTGCGCGCGGTCGAGTCCGACGCGGTGCTGGAGCGCGCACTCGAAGCTGGCGTCGCCTTCGAGGTGTGCCCCGGTTCCAACATCGCACTCGGGGTCTACCCGACGCCGGACCAGATCCCGCTGCGCCGGCTCTACGACGCCGGCGCCCAAATCGCCCTCGGCGCCGACGATCCGCTGCTGTTCGGCAGCCGGCTGACGGCCCAGTACGACATCGCCCGGGATGATCTGGGTTTCAGCGATGCCGAACTCGCCGAGCTTGCCCGTCGTTCGCTGTATGCCTCCAGGGCACCGGCGCAGATCAAGAAAAAGGCGCTCGCGGACATCGACACATGGCTCGCCGCCCCGGGGTAACGCAAACCGGCAGAACGACCAGACCAGGGCTACCCGGAAGCAGTGAACAGGTCAGGTGGCGCGCAACCCCAGATAGTCACTCATTGCGGTCACCTCGAAGTCGAAGAGCGCCCCGGCGTCGGTGATTCCGCCCTCGAACCTGCCGAACATCTCGAAACTGAGTGCCCCGAAAAGCTGAGTCCACGCCACGTGCCCGCACGATGATCGTTGCCGGGACATCTGTGAGTTGCAAGAACTATGCGACGCCGTCGGTATCGGCGCGCAGGCTCGCGGCCATCGGATCGTCCGCTGCAGCGTTGCTGCGGGTGGTCGACGCCGCATCATGGACGATCTGCGCGAACACCCGCTGCGGACGACTGGCAGGTCCGACGGTGTCCTGCGGCGCCTGATATCCGGGAACGGGGCTGCCGTAGAGCAATGCGTACTCGTGGGGGTGGGCGAGCTCTGCGCTCTCGGCAGCGTCGGCGAGCTCGTCGTACGCATCGACCACCAACGTGGTGAGCAGCTCATCCCGGCTGGCGAAGTAGCGATAGACCGCCGAGGAGACAACTCCGACGTCCCTGGCGACGGCCCGCAGCGAGAGATCCGCTCATCGTGATGCCAGGTGCGCACGAGCGACCCGCTTGATGTCTTCGGTCATTTCGGCACGGATGCGCTCGCGAGTGCTGGTGCGCCCTTCGACTACCGCACTATGCGCGACGGGCCACGACGTACACGTGGTCACCCGCAGCGGAACAACCGTGGCCGGGGCCCTACCGGTGGTGGCAGATGCGTGCGATGGCGCGCGGTTGACGGAGATCTGCGCAGGCTCCGTCGCGATCTACAACTGCGTCAACCCGCCGTACGACACGTGGCCGCAGAGCTGGCCACCGATCGCGCGGGCACTGCTGTCTGCGGCGGCAGCCTCGGTAGCCGTGCTCGCGACGGCCGGCAACCTCTATCCGTACGGGCCGCTGAACGGGCCGATGACACAGGGCATGCCGGACCTCGGCACCGGCACCAAAGCAGTCGTGCGCGCAGTCATGACACGGGAGGCCATGGACGCGCACCGGGCTGGGCGGCTCCGGGCTGTCGAGGTGCGCGGTAGCGACTACCTCGGCGGCAACTCCTACCTCGACGCAGTGGTGACGCCCGCCTACCGCAAGGGACGTACCGCCTGGGTGCCCGCCGATCTGGATCTGCCGCACACCTTCACCAATGTCCGCGACATGGCCGCAACCCTGGTGGCAGCGGCAGCCGACGAGGGCAGTTGGGGCACCGTCTGGCATGCGCCGAGCGCGCCGCCGATCACGCTACGCGAGCTGACGCGGCTCGCCGCGAGCCGGCTGGGCGTAGCACCGAAGGTCCGCTCGATGCCGTACGCCGCGGTGTGGATGGGTGGGGTGTTCAACCCGTTCGTCAAAGAGCTGCGCGAGACGCAGTGCCAGTTCCGCAGGCCCTACGTCATGGACTCGACACGCGCACAGGAATATTTCGCAATTGCACCGATCACCATTGAGGAGTCGGTCCGGACCGACCTCGAGCACAGCGCGAGCCGCCTCTGATGAATTCCCGCCGCTGCGCGGCTCACGGCAGTTCAAGGCCCTGGTGACTACGTCGAGGACAGCGGGGCCCGACTCCGTAGAACACTCAATTTTTGCCGCCGCGGATCAGGTCCTGGCGGGGTCCATGGCATGGAACGCCTAAAGTCCTGCTTAGATCAACGGCGACTACCGCAGCGGTAGTGGTAAGCGCAGATGATGTCGACAGGAGGCCAGGCTGTTGATGCCCGGGTGGCTGCGACGCACGATCGCTCGCAGACTACTCGCGACGTCGGCGTCCCGGCGGCATGGACTTTCGGCTGTGACGGTGCTGCCGAAAAAGGTCACCATGCCATTACGGCGCGTCGGCCTGGATCCGGTCAGCGAGCTGGCTGACAAACGCGCCGCAGCGCCGGTGACCAAACTCGGCCGGGTGTTCGGCATCACCCTGTGGCTCGTCACCGGATACGAACAGACCCGTCATGTCCTGGAGGACCGCAACAGTTTCAGCACCGACATCCGGCCGTTCATGGGTGCGCAGTCCTCCACCGACATCGCCGGCCTCGGATTCACCGACGCACCCGAACACACCCGCCTGCGCAGAATGCTCGTCCCGGAGTTCACCGCTCGCAGGCTCGCCTCGTTCGTGCCCGACGTCGAGCGCATCGTGGAAGAGCAGTTGGATCGGCTCGAGGCCCAGGGCGGGCCGGTCGACCTCGTGTCCGAGTTCGCATTTCCTATCCCGTTTGCGGTGATCTGTGAGCTGCTCGGACTACCGGTCGATGAGCGGCGACGATTCCAAGACTTGGGCCGGGCTCGCTTCGACGTCAACGGCGGGGGGCAGGGGGCATTCGGGGCAATGTCGGACACTCAGGAATTCCTGATGCAGGAAGTGCACAGGCAGCGCTCGCAGCCCGGCCCCGGGCTGATCGGCAACATGATCCGTGCGCACGGTGACCAGATCGACGACATCGCGCTCGCGGGGCTGTGCGACGGCGTGTTCACCGGTGGTTACGAAACATCGGCCAGCATGTTGGCCCTGGGCACGATGGTGCTTCTACAGCGCCCGGAAGCAGCCGCCCGCGTCCGCGAGGACGATGGGCTGGACGCGCTGATAGAGGAGCTGTTGCGGTACCTCAGCGTCGTACAGATCGCCTTTCCGCGTTTCGCGCTGCAGGACATGACCTTGTTCGAGCATGTCGTCAAAAAGGGTGATGTCGTGATCTGCTCGCTCAGCGGGGCGAATCGTGACCCCGTGTTCGGAACGGACTCAGAGGCGTTCAGCAGCGACCGCGACCGTCAACCCCACCTTGCTTTCGGGCGGGGCATGCACCGGTGCATCGGCGCCGAACTCGCCCGGATGGAGATGCGGGTGGCATTTCGCGCCTTCGCTCGCCGTTTTCCGCACGCCGAGTTGGCCACCGAGGTGGGCACTCTGGACTTCCATGACCTGTCAATCGTGTACGGCGTCCGGTCCCTGCCTGTGCAGCTGAACGTCACCTCTCCCGCTGCGTACCAAGTCTGAGGACGGCGCAATGAGAATCGTCCACGTCGCAGACTCCTTCCCACCGGACGTCGGCGGGATCGAGCGGCAGGTGGAGACACTGGCACGCCGACAGCTCTCCGAGGGCCATGACGTCACGGTCATCACCGCGGTCGCAGATACGGGTCCGGTCGACAGCGATATCCCGGTCGCGCGCGCTGCATCCGGGCGCTGGCTCACCGTGGCCTTTCCCTGGCGCAACCACGCGATGGTGACGCAGATCCTCGACCGTGGCGATGTCGACATCGTGCATGCCCACTTCACCGTGATCTCGCCGCTGGCGATCTTCGTCACCCGCGAAGCATCACGCCGGGGCATTCCCGTCGCGGTCACCGTGCATTCCCTGTGGTGGAAGGTGGCCATCGCGACGCGCGTATCGACCCTGCCGTTCGGGTGGGGCCGGATGCGGGCAGCGTGGTCCGCGGTGAGCTCGGTTGCCGCGCAACATGTGCATCGGACGCTTCGCGGGGTCGATGAGGTATCTGTCCTTCCCAATCTGATCGACACGCCATGGTGGAAGAACCAGGGACCGATGCGCGTCGCAGACGGCGAGATCCGGATGGTGCTGGTCGGTCGATTGAAGAAACGCAAACACGTGGACGAGTTCATCGACGTCCTCCCACAGGTGCGGCAGCGGGTCCCGGTCGGCACGCGGGTGAAGGTCAGCATCCTGGGCGACGGACCGCGGCAGAAAGACCTGCAGAAGCAAGTTGAACGACTGGGCCTGTCCGACTGGGTCAGCCTCCTCGGGTATCACCCGTCCGAGGAGATCCGGGCGATCTGCCACGACGCCGACGTGTTCGTCGCCTCCTCACGGCAGGAAGCCTTCGGGATCGCCGCGCTGGAGGCCCGCTCGGCGGGGCTGCCCGTGCTCGGATACCGCCGCAACGGACTGTCCGATTTCATCACCGACGGGGTGGACGGGCTGCTCGTCACCGACGCCGCAGCGATGGTCGAGGCGATCGTCACGCTCGTCAACGACCCGCAGGAACTGGATCGACTACGCACGAATGCAGCAGCACTCCCACCCGGAGTCAGCCCGCAGGACGCGGTACGGGCCGAGACAAACCTCTACGCACGGGCCCGGGCCATGCGCACCGGAGGACCCTTGTCCACCTCACGGCGCCGGTCCGTGTCGCGCTGAGGCAGGAACTCAGCTTTCGCGTCACTCTCTGGATTTCGGGTCACCCCCGCATCACAGTTTTCGGATTCGTGTCACCAACGGGGCCGGCACTCGCCCGATGAACGAGCGGTGGCTGGTGATCGGTCAAAAATCCGTTCCGCCGCCTGCTGCACTGGTATACCTGCAGAATGAATCCTGGGCCGGGTAACGAATCGAAGCTGGCGGTATCAGCAGAGCGGATGAAGCGTCATAAATTCGTCTGGCCGCTCGGAGCGTTCGTGATGTCCGTTGTAGCTCTCGCCGGTTTCCTGGGTGCATTCGAGGACTTACGGGCCTGGTCCGAAGCGAGGTTGCACCCGAACAAGGCCGAGTACGAGCGCATCGCCTCCCTTGAGTTGGGGATCCGCCCCACGGTTTTCGACAAGATGTTCGATCCTCAGAAAATTGTGGATCTTTGTGGCCTGGAGCAGCCCTGCACCAATCCGAAGCCGACTCACCTACAGATGTACGTCAGTGAGAAGCCGAATCTCGTAGTGCGCGCAGTGTTCGAAAACGACCAACTTGTCATGTACCTCGTGACCCTCAAGAGTGGCGAGATCACGCCACCGATGTCGTGGCTCGGTAATGAGCTCGGTCATCTTGGGGATGTCTCGATGCAGGATGCCCTCGAAAATGTTCCGGCCGGACTAAACAGAAATATCTCATTCCTGGATCCTGCCGGCGGGAAAGGAAAAGTGTTCTCGACAGTGGTGTCGACTGGTATGTCGGGGAGATATCCAGGACTCGTGTTCGCCTCCGATCCCCGCGGTGGCGGCGGTTCCCGCTCCGGCCTCGACCTGAAGCACGGCGAACTCATCCGCCGCGCGCTGGACGAAGGACGCCGCCCTGCACCCAGCGACGTGGCCGCCTTCAATCAAGGTTCGGCGCCCAATACCTACGGGATATTTCAAGAAAGCGGACGCATGGGCCAGTTCTTCAAGGATCCTGCAAACGTGGCATACACCGTCCTGGCAGGATCCCCAGGCTAGGGTCAGGCGCGCATTTGCCGACACATTTTCTTACAGCTGAGCAGCGGCGGGCAGCGCACAACGGGTCTCATGTTCAGATGGTGTGGCCGACCATCACCGGTTCGGCGACCAGCGTGATTCCGAACGCATCGTGGACTCCGTCGCGGATCTCACGGGCCAGCGCAGTGATATCGGCGGCGGTGGCGGTGCCTCGGTTGGTGATAGCGAGCGTGTGCTTGGTCGACAACGCGGCGGGGCCGGGCATGGCATAACTCTTACCGAAACCGGCCTTGTCGATCAGCCAGGCGGCTGCCGTCTTGATGCCCTCATCGGCGGTGAACCTCGGCGGGGTCGGACCATCCGGGCCGAGAACCTGCGCAGCGCGGCGCTCGAATATCTCGAACGCCCGCGCACTGAGGATCGGGTTGGTAAAAAATGATCCGCACGACCAGGTGTCGTGGTCGGCCTCGTCCAGCACCATTCCCCGCCGGGCCCGTTGGGCAAGTACCGCGGTACGGGCTTCATCCAGCAAGACCCGGTCCCCCACCTGCACCCCCAACTCGGTCGCCAGATCGGCGTAGGCAATCGGCTGGGACCGGTCGGCCGGACGCAGCTGGAAGAGCACATCGAGCACGACGTACCGATCGGTGTCCTTGAACATCGAATGCCGGTAGGAAAACCGGGCGTCGGCGTTGACGATGGTGCGCACACATTCCTCACGCCGATCCCAGACCCGTACCGAGGCAATCGTCTGGGAAACGTCCTGGCCGTAAGCGCCGACGTTCTGCACCGGGGTCGCTCCGGTGAGGCCCGGAATTCCGGACAGGGCCTCAATTCCGGACCAACCCTGTCTGCAGGCGTAGGCCACGAAGTCATCCCAGGATTCACCGGCCGCGACCCGCACGAACACCCCGCCGCATGCGTCGTTCGATTCGACCGTGATTCCGGTCGTCGCGATGCGCAGGACACTGCCCGCAAAACCCTCGTCCGCTATCACCAGGTTGGAGCCACCGGAGAGCACGAGCAACGGTTCGTCCGCATCGTCACATTCACGGACCGTATCGACGATCTCGTCGATGCTCTCGGCGATCACGAGTCTGCGTGCCGGTCCGCCGACGCGCATCGTGGTCAACGCAGCCAGCGGGATGTCCTGCAGTTCCTTCACACGCAATCCTTCTCGAGGGCTTCCTCGCGCCGCTTCCTGCACGCCGGTTCCTGCATGTCGCGCGGGTCAGGCAAACGAGACGGTTGCGAGCGCGCGGGTCAGGACCTTCGCCCCACCGCACGTCACCATCAGCTCGACGACAGCACTCACGGCGGCTTCATCCACCGACTTCACCGCCGCCTCGACCAGCAGGTCCGCGCCACTGTCGTGCGGGACCGGGACCGGAGCGCTGAACCGCACCGAGTAGTGCGTCACCCGCCCCGCGTCGCCAACCCAGTCAACGACCACCTGTACCGCGCTGCCCATCGTGAGCATGCCGTGCGCGATGACGTCGGGCAGCCCCACGGCCGTTGCGGACTGCTGGTCCCAGTGGATGGTGTTGAAGTCACCGCTGGCACCGGCATACCGGACGAGGGTGGCCCGGTCCAGGTGAATGACCCGTGCGGGCAGCTGTGCCCCGACAGTTGGCAACTGCAGCCGTCCATCCTCGGTACTCATGCGCGCTCCCCTGCGTCGTCCTTGCCCTCGGTGTCCTTGCCGTCACTGCCTCGAACAACCAGCAACGAGGTAGCAGTCGTGGTGGGCTCGCCGTCAACCGTGGTGATGACCGTCTGCAACGTCACCATGGAGTGACCACCGGCCGAGCGCACCTTGGTCACGGTGGTCGCCGCGATGATCTCGTCGCCGGCGACCAGCGGCCGGTGATGGTCGAACTTCTGCTCACCATGCACGACGCGTGAGTAGTCGATCGCGGCTGCGGGGTCCGCGACGACGGCGTACTCGGCGCGTTGGGCGATGCTGATGGCATACGTCGGCGGCGCGATCACGTCGGCATAGCCGCGCGCCCGGGCAATCCGGGGATCGGTATGCACCGCGTCGGTCGCGCCGATCGCCATCGCGAACTCGGCGATCTTGGCGCGCGAGACGACGTAGGGCGCGATACTCGGATAGGTCTTGCCCTGCACCGCAGGATTCACAGCCATGAGACGCGAGCGTAATCGAACCGGTGCCGGCGCACGTCCTCCTGCCGATGTCAGCATCGCCTGCGCTGCAGCGGCAGCCCCTGATGGCGGCCTGGATCAGGACGTCAGGCGGTCAGTTTGGCGTAGACGACGGTGTTGTTACGGAGATGACCTGTCTGGGTATCGAAGGTGCCCCCACAGGTGACCACACGTAGTTCGGGGCCGGTCGTGTTCGCGTAAACGGTGTTGGTCGGGAAGTTGGTCTTGGGGTAGCTGGCCACCTTGTACACGGTGAACACCAGCACCTTCCCGTTCTTGGTCGTGACGCGCACCTCAGCACCGACCTTGACTTGCGCCAACTTGTAGAACACCGCTGCACCGCGGGAGCTGGTGGAGTGCCCCACGATCACGGCTGGCCCATCCGCGCCGGGCATCGGCGACCCGGTGTACCACCCGGCATCATCAGCCAGTTTGTCGGTCGGTACGGCGATCTCCCCGGCAGTCGTGGTGCCCAACCGCAGCAGGGGTGACCCCTCGGTGATGCTGGGGATGTCGACCTTCGTCGGTAGCGACGGGGCCACTGCCGGTGTCGTCGTGGCGCTGGTGGGAGCCGGTGTTGAGTTCGGCGTGCCGCCGTTGCTCGTTTCGGGCACCGTCGAAGCAGTGGTGGCCGTCGAGGTGGGCAAGGCAATGGGCCCGTTGTGCGGGGGCCGGTGCAGGCCCCACACGATCGCGACAGCTCCGGCCAGAACCAGGCATGCGCACAAAAGCCCGATACCGATACTGCGACTACGTAGACGTCTCTGCTCATTCATGGGGAAGTTCCTACCCGTGGATCAGTTGTCGGTGTGCTGACGGCGATGCAGCAGGATTACGGCGCCGACGGCGGCTGCCGCGGTACCGACGGCCACCGCGCCGACTGCCGGGTCAGTAGCCGCCTCCGGCGGGTTCGGTCCAGATGTGTCCTGGGCGCATCGTCGTAGGGGCTGTCCTCCGCACAGTGGTCAACCGGATGCCCACACGGCACTGCCCTGGTCGCGATCAGCGCGAGGGTTTTCCTGGTGGACATCGGGCACCCTTCCACTAAGCCCGATCGATGCCGAGATGGCAATCGCGTCATCGGATCTTCGCTGTGACGTGCAGTGGCGATGCACTGATGTCATGCATCCGGGATTCTGCCCGGTGTTCTGCGTCTCACGGGGTATTCGCAGCCACCGCCCCGGTGGATGGGACGGCCCGGATCCAGCGCCCGAGGTGCCTGATGGACGCGAACTCGCCGTCAGCTGCCCTGGACCACAGATGGTCATGGCAGTAACGCCCGAGGGGTTTCGGCGACGCGGTGACGGCAGGGGTCCCAGACTGGTCGTGAAGTGCAGCCGGATGGTGTGACACGGTGCGCACGTGGAGATCCACCATCTGCTCGTGATCGACCCGGCCGGTGCTCACGAATGCATCGCCCTGCCGGGCCCGGTGATGGACCCCACCTGTTTCGCCGAGCTCGTCGCAGTCCTCGGCCCCGGGCGCAACGCCGACCCGGCTGGTCCGCCGCTGCGAGCGCCCGGTCACGTGGTGCATCGGGTGCGCGGCCGGGTGTCGGGCCCTTCGTCCACGATTCCTGAAGAGCTGACGCGGGTGGTGTCGACTGCGCTCCAGCAGGAGCACGGTGGGCCCATCCCGGGCGCACGCGCCCCGTGGTGTCGCCAGGGGTGGTCGCAGCAGACCGCAGCATGGCTCGAGGAGGTCCTCGCGCAGCGTGGAGCGCACCGCACGGGAGAGTCGACGGTCGTGAAGTCGTGGGGTCTTTCACACGTGGAGCAGATCCCCACCAGCGAGGGCGTCCGCTACCTCAAGGCCTCATCCGCTCTGTTCGCCCATGAGCCGGCCATCGCCGCGTGGCTCGCCGATCTCGCTCCGGGCCTGGTGCCTGGCGTACTGGCGCTCGATGAGGCGCGGTCCTGCCTGCTCATGCAGGCCCTGCCTCCCGCACAACCGGCGCTGACGCCAGAGCAGAAGCGAATGGCGACGTGTACTGCCATGGCGCGCCTGCAGGTGGCCGTCGCGGGGAGGAACGACGAGCTGCGCGCCACCGGTGCACCAGAGCGCGGACTGACCGGTACCGGGCTCGAGCTCAGCGACATGCTGAGCACCGGTATCCCCGCCGAACAGCTGGAAGGCAGGCGCCACCGGGAGCTGAAAGACGGCCTGGACCGGGCTCTCGGTCTGCTCGATGGGCTGGCGGCGTGCGGGCTGCCCGACGTACTGGTGCACGGCGATCTGTACCCCGCCAACGTGGTGGTCAGCGTCGACGGAGCGGT
This sequence comes from Dermatophilaceae bacterium Sec6.4, assembly GCA_039636865.1. Lineage (NCBI taxonomy): Bacteria > Bacillati > Actinomycetota > Actinomycetes > Micrococcales > Dermatophilaceae > Dermatophilaceae bacterium Sec6.4. The sequence continues at coordinate 1,085,976 of CP144172.1, read as the reverse complement.
GGTGTTCGACTGGTCGGATGCCTGCCTCGGGCACCCGATGCTCGACCTGGCGCACCTGTGCGCGCGCCAACCCCGCACAGTCCGCCCTGCGCGGTCCGAACTGGACTGGGATGCACCCTGGGTGCAGGCCTACCTGAAGCCGTGGCGCGTGGGTTACCCGGAGTCCGTCCTGCGCCGGGCTCTACAACTCGCAGATGTGGCGGACTTCGCATTTCAGGCCGTCACCTACCAGCGGATCCAGACCTCACTGGAGCCCGATGCGCGTCAGAACTCCGGCGGTGCCACGATGCGGGCCCTGGGCGCCTTGGTGGACAACCTCCCGGTCCCGCGCGCTCCGTGAGCGACCAACATGTTGTCGTACTCGCAGCTCGGGGCCACTACGCGATCGTCAGGAGTCGAAGTGGCCAGTTTCGACATCGGCAACTAATTCGGCGATCCGGGCTGTGGGGTCCGTCGCTGCAGCTAGCGGCTCCCGGTGAACCACTCGGATCAGTCCGCCGATACGTCCTGCTCGATAGCGCAGCACACCGACCTTCCAACCACCGCAGCGGCGCGGTAAGAGGAGGGTCGACGACTTCGTCGTGTGCGTACGGCCTGAACGGGATCATCTCGCCTGGTTCTGCCGTGGACATAGGGCACAGTATCGATGAGACAGCCGTCCAGATGCCTCGGACGCGCATGCGGCTCGAGCTGTGAGTTTCCAAACCAGCAGCTCACTTCACGATCGAGGACCGGGACGAGATCGGTCAGCAATGGGCTGACGGATGTCGAGCGCTGGGCATCCCGCCGGGAGTGAAGCGGGGGTGATACCGGGACGTTGTGGCGTCAGCCCTGCGCCGGTCGCGCAATGACCAGATCAGCGTTCTCGTCGGGACATGATGCGGTAACGGCGAGTGTTCCGAGGCCGACGAGGGTCAGCACCAGGCCCCCAACAAATACCGGAACAGTCCAAGGTGGTTGGTATCGGATCCAGCCAGGTTTCAGGTGGCGGAAGGCCGTGAGCTCTTGCAGTCCCGCAGCCGAAGCCACCAGTCCAACTAATAAGGCCCCCACTCCTACGGAAACAGACAATGCGGGTACCCGCGCCGAGCGTTGCCGCGGGCTGGGCTGTGGCGGGGCCGGGCGGATCGCGTCCATGTCAGACTCCAAATTTGTGCGGAGCAACTGCTTGACACCCATCTCGCACACTTTTGAGCAAACGCTCAACTGGTAGTCAACAGGTCCTGCGGCCACGCCCGTTTCCCGCCACGCCGTGCCGTCGCTGAGATGGAGTTCGCTGCGCGAGACAGCAGCGTGGGCCACCACCGAAGGATTCCCCAGAATACGTTCATGGCAGGTCATCCACCGGGCACAGATCGACTGCGAATCGACTCGTATACGTGCTCGGGCGATCCTCAGCACCCGTAGACCGGGACGGGGTCGCCGATCGGGGACGTTGAGAGTGGCATGGATGACGCGTGGTTACGAGCTCTCCGCAGACGTCGACGTCCTTGCAGCGGTGAGATCGAACTCCAGGGCCACCTGCCGGCCGGCCATACCCTTGACCCCGGTCACGCCGAAGGCGTATCTGTCCAGCGTTGCGACGGCGTGGACGGTTACGTCGGTCCCGGAGGCGGTGACTCGATCGACGGTGATCTCGACCGGTTGGGTGCTGCCGTGTGCCGTGACATCCCCGATCACCACCCATTGGTCACCGTCCGCGCGCACGGCGGTGCTGTGAAACGAGATTTCCGGGTACTGCTCGACGTCCAGCAGCGTCTTGGACCTGACGTGCAGGTCTCGCCGCGTCTTGTCCGATGTGAACGTCGCCGGGTCAACCGTGAGTTGGATCGACGAGCCGGAGGCCGGTTCGGCAACCTCGAGCAGGCCCGCGGCGACGGCGAAGGTTGCCTGTACACCGCCCAGTCCGAACATATGTCGTCCGGTGTAACGAACATTCGAACGAGTCGGGTCGACCCGGTACGTGCCTGGGGGTAGCTGTTGCAGAACATCGTCAGAACCGGTGACAGTCATCCTGTAGGTCCTTCCGTCTGACACCTGGACGTGGTTTCAACCTACAACGACTGGAGAGCAGCCGGAAGAGCTTGCGTGGTCTGGGTCGACACGGGCAACCGCCAGATCGCTGCTCAAGGTCGTTGGGAGCAATGCTCAGAGCTTCCCAATCGGCGGCCGTCGGAACGGCCGTTGTGCCCGCCCGCACCGAGTACCGGTTCGACCAGATCACCCAGGCCAGAAATCAACGTGGTCGAGGACGGCTGGTCAGCCTGACGCCCGCGGCACGAAGGGGCTCTGATTGGCGATCCCGTTTGACGAGGTGATGCTGAGGTCTTCTCCGGGGGCCAGGTCCACAGTGGTTTCGCCTGAGCCGCCGTCTCCTGGAATCAGCCGTCGATACCGTACGAACGTGCGAACGTGATGTACACCGGGCGCCGTGACGATCGTGGTGGGTGTCGGCCATGAGCACTTCGTGACCGCCCGGTCAACCTCCGCGTATGGATCCGTGAACGCGCGTAGCCACCAACCATTGACCCAATTCGGCTTAAACGACACGACCAGATTCGTCACGGCCCCAGTCTGACCGACGACCAGGGCATGCCTTCATTCCGAGGCAACGAAGGCGGTTGGGTGTCGGAGACAAGCTCACCGGTCAGCGATCCCCTGGAGCACTGACCGTCGTGAGTCGGAGCGGTGAAGCAGGCGGTCAGATAGTTCGAGGCAGACCGCCGTTGCGGGTTCGATGACACGCTGTGGTGATGGTCCATCGCACCCGATCACCGAGGCCCGCCGCGCTACTGACGATCGCCACAGGCATTGCACTCACTGTTCTGTACTTTGATGAAAATGGCACAGCGGCGGGTTACTCGACCCACGTGGTTCAGCTGCTCGCCGCCGGGACGCAAGAAAACCGGCCGTCGCGGACAGCCAGTGGTTGCCCTCGACGACCGGTCGTCAAGAATGTCGTGCTCGCGTGCTCCCTGCTGAGGTCAGCGGGTCTCGCGGTGCGATGTGTGCTTGCTGCAACGCGGGCAGAACTTCGCCATTTCCAACCGGTCAGGGTTGTTGCGCTTGTTCTTCTTCGTGATGTAGTTGCGCTCTTTGCAGTCGGTGCATGCCAACGTGATCTTCGGGCGAATGTCGCCGCTCTTGCTAGCCACTGGGCTACCTGCTCTCGGGTGGTGCTTGGACATTTGTCGTAGCGGGAGCGGGGCTCGATCCCGCGACCTCACGATTATGAGTCGTGCGCTCTAACCAGCTGAGCTACCCCGCCAGGGAGAACAGCGGTGCCGGGATATTTCTTCCCGACGTACGCCGTACCGGGCCCCCAAACGGAATCGAACCGTTGACCTTCTCCTTACCATGGAGACGCTCTACCGACTGAGCTATGGGGGCCTGCGCGCATGGGTCTGACGTCCCGGGAGCGCAGCGAAGAGGCTACCTCAGAGCCTCGCCGATCATGAAATCGCGGCAGGAACCGCGGGCCGGATCGATCCGACCAGATGCACGCCACCCTCCCTGGCGTTGATCAGGGCCAGATCCCACACCGAGTCGTGCTCTTCCGCAACGAATCTGATCGTTGCAGGCAGCAGGATCGGCTTCTTGAACTCAACGTCGTAGATGAAAGCCGTCGGAACCCTGTTCGCCAACGCGCCCAACACCTTGGAAACGCTCCACATGCCGTGCGCGATGGTTGTCGGGAATCCGAGCGCCTTCGCACCAAGCGGATGCAGATGGATCGGATTCACGTCGCCGGACACCGCGGCGTACCGCCGTCCGATGTCTGTGGGCACCCGCCAGATCGCACCCGGCCCGATCGGCGGTGCGGGCTCGGCCGGCTTCTGGGGCACCGCACCGGGCGCGTCGGCGCCGCGGAAGAGGTAGATGCTGCGCTCCTGCCAGACGAGCTCGCCGCGGATGCGCACCTCGGCCAGGAGGTCGGCCTGCGCGCCACGGAAGTGCGGACGCAGATTCGCGGCCCGCACCTCGATCTGCATGATGTCATCGGCGTATACCGGTCGGTGAGACGTGATGGAGTTACTCAGGTGCACGCTGCCCACCAGCGGGAAGGGAAATGCCGCATCCGCCATGATTCGGGTCTGCAGCGGGAAGACCAGCAGGTGGATGAACGCCGCGGGAAGTACGTCTCCCAGATCGAAACCACATACGTGGGCATACTCCGCGAGTTGCTCCCGATCCGCGACCGCGTCGCGTTGACGTACGAGCAGATCGGGCAGCTGCCCGCCCTTGCGCAACGGCGCGCGCAGGACCGCTTTGACGAAGAGCGGCCCGAGCGACGGCGCTCTCGACACCTCGATGACCCTCGACACACTCAGGCCCCCAACTGACTCTGGCCGCACACCCGCAGCACCTGCCCGGTCACGCCACAGGCGCCGGGTTCGGCGAAGAACGCAATTGCCTCGGCCACGTCGACCGGCTGACCACCCTGCAGCAACGAATTCAACCGGCGCCCGACCTCACGGGTCGCCACAGGGATCCTGGCCGTCATCTCGGTCTCGATGAAGCCCGGCGCCACCGCATTGACGGTGATGTTCCGGGGCGCAAGCTCCTGCGACAGCTGCCGCACCATCCCGATCACACCGGCCTTGGAGGCTGCATAGTTGGACTGACCACGGTTCCCGCCGATGCCACTGATGGACGCGACACTGACGATGCGGCCGCCATCGCGCAGACCACCCTCTGTCGCCGGGTCCAGCAACACTTTGTTCATCCGGAACTGGCTGCGGAGATTAACGTCCAGCACGCTGCCCCAGCGGGCGGCGTCGGTGTTGACGAAAAGCTTGTCCCGGGTAATTCCGGCGTTGTGGACCATCACGTCGAGCGTGCCACCGCGGCGACTGACGGCTGCTGCGATGCGCTGACCGGCGTCGACCGCCGTGACGTCCAGCTGCAGTGCCGTGCCACCGATCTCGTTGGCGATCGTGGCGAGTGCGTCGCCCGCGGCGGGAACGTCCACAGCGATCACGTCGGCACCTGCCCGGGCAAAGACACGGGCGATCTGAGCGCCGATACCGCGAGCAGCACCCGTGATGACCGCCACCTGACCGGTGAGTGGCGCATGCGGATCGACCGACGCTCCCGCTGGTGCTGCGAGCACCCGGATCGGTTGACCGGACACGTAGGCCGAGCGGCTGGACAGCAGGAACCGCACCGGCGCGTCGAGCACGGCCTGGTCCCCATGCGCATCCTGCGCCACCCACAGCAGATTTGCGGTGCCTCCGGCGCGCATCTCTTTACCGAGCGAGCGGGTGATGCCGTCCAACGCCTGCTGGGTGGCAGCCGCTTCGCTGTCATTCAACTCGGCCGGCGGGGTACCGAGCATCACCAACCGGCCGTTCTTGCCCAGCGCCTTCAACGCCGGACCGAGTACGGCGCGTAACTGCTCCAACTGGTCCAATGTGCGTGCATCAGAGGCGTCGAAGACGACCCCGGCGAGCTTTCCGTCGTAGGTCGTGTCGGCTGTCGCCCGGACGTGGACAGCCTTCGCTTCGGTCAGGATGCTCTGCAAAGCAGCGATGTTCGGTGCCGCGCCGTCGACCGGGATACCGCCCACCGCGATGCTGCCCTCGACCAGCGGCTGGCCCGGCTCGTATCGGCGCAGGATCGTCGGACGTGGCAGCCCGAGCTGGACCGCGATCTTCTTGCCGATGCCTTGATTGACCAGATTCGTCAGGGTGTCGGTCATTCCGCTGCCTCCAGGATTGCGACGATGCCGAGACCGCCCGCTGCGCAAATCGAGATCAGCCCACGCCCGGAACCCCTCTCGTGCAACAGCTTCGCAAGCGTCGCCACAATGCGGGCCCCGGTAGCCGCGAACGGGTGGCCGACCGCGAGCGAGGAGCCCACGACGTTGAGCTTGCTGCGGTCGATCGCGCCGAGCGGCTCGTCCAGACCCAACCGGTCCTTACAGAATGCCGGGTCCGCCATAGCAGCAAGATGACACAACACGGTCGATGCGAACGCTTCATGGATTTCGTAGAAGTCGAAGTCCTGAAGTGAAAGATTGTTACGCGCGAGCAATCGGGCGATGGCATACGGCGGCGCCATCAGCAGGCCTTCGTCACCGAAGACGTAATCGACCGCCGCCGTCTCGGCATCGACGAACCGGGCCAGCGGAGTCAGGTTGCGCTCCTTCGCCCAGTCCCCCGATCCGAGGAGCACCGTCGATGCGCCGTCGGAGAGTGGCGTGGAGTTGCCTGCTGTCATCGTGGCGCCCTCGCCCCGACCGAAGACCGGTTTCAGAGTGGACAACTTCTGCACCGAACTGTCCGGGCGCAGGTTCTGATCGCGAGTCACACCGAGGTAAGGCGTCACCAGGTCGTCGAAGAATCCGCGGTCGTATGCCGCCGCCAGGTGCTGATGACTGGCCACCGTGAGTTCGTCCTGCGCCTCACGGGTGATGTGCCACGCCTGGGTCGTGATCGCCATGTGGTCACCCATGGAGAGGCCGGTGCGCGGCTCGCCGTTGCGGGGCTGCTCCGGTAAAAGTTGCGAAGGGCGGATCTTGAGCAGGGCCGACACCCGCTGCTGGGGAGTCTTCGCGTAGTTGACCTTCATCAGCGTCCTACGCAGGTTGTCGTTGACGGCGAGCGGCGCATCCGACGTCGTGTCAGAACCGCCCGCAATCCCCGACTCGATCTGGCCGAGCGCGATCTTGTTGGCGACGAGCACCGTGGCTTCAAGACCGGTTCCGCAGGCTTGCTGCAGGTCATAAGCCGGGGTGGTCGGCGACAGGTGCGAACCGAGCACGCACTCCCGCGTCAGATTGAAGTCACGCGAGTGCTTGATGACGGCCCCGGCTGCTACTTCACCCAGCCGCTCACCCTGCAGGTGGTAGCGCGCGACCAGGCCGTCGATCGCAGCAGTCAACATGTCCTGATTGGAAGCCTTCAGGTATTTGCTACCCGATCGGGCGAAGGGGATGCGGTTGCCGCCGAGCACGAAAACATCGCGTGGACTCATCGATTCGTCTCCTGGGGGTGGGGTCCCGGATATCGGGAAAATAACTGATACTCAAAGTAGCAGATACACCGAGTGTCGGATACTCTGCCGGAATGACGGCCACTGAACATTCGACGGATATCACCGTCGAGAGCCATCCTGTTGAGAGCCACCCCGTTGGGAGCCACCGCGTCGATGGCCGTGACGCCCGCTGGCGAGCGCACCGCGAGGAGCGCAGGGCGCAGTTGACCGAGGACGCGATCCGAGCCATTCGGCAACACGGCGCGCAGGTCGGGATGGACGAGATCGCGGCCGTCGCGGGAACCAGCAAAACGGTCATCTACCGCCATCTCGGGGACCGCCTCGGTATGTATCTCGCAGTATGCGCGTCGGTGGACCGGCTGATCCTCGCCAACTTCGGCGCCGCGCTGCAGACATCAGGAGCCACCCACCGGGTGCGGACCAACAACCCACAGGCCGTGGTGGTTGCCGCCATCGACAGCTACCTCGCGCTCGTGGAACACGACCCGGAGGTGTACCGCTTCGTGACCCGCCCACCCCAGGTGGATGTGCCGCGCGACGCCGACCCGGTCATCGGTCTGTCGGCCACCATCGCCCATCGACTCACCGAGTTACTCGCCGTAGACCTGCGCGAGACCGGCCGGGACGAAACCTTCGCGCCGATCCTGGCGCACGGACTGGTCGGACTCGTCCGCGAGTCGGCAGACCGGTGGATGACCGACCCCGATCGGGCACCACGAAGCGTGATCGTCGCGCAACTGGCCGAATTCGCAGCGATCGGGCTGAACGGACTACTGCACCACCACGAGGGAGAGTCGCAATGAGCACCACTTCGCCACCGCAATCCGAATCCGAGCCACCGCAGGCGACGGATGTCGCACAGGACACGACCACGGCGTTGGCCAGCCCTTCGGCAGTCGCACCTGCCCCCGGAGTTTCCCCGGTGGCGCAGCAGATCCGTCGCGCCCTGGACGGCGCGTGGTTCGAACTGCGCGAGAAGGCTCGCGCAGAGCTGCAGCCCGAGGACCTGCTCGGCGAACCCGGTCAGCCGGTGGAGCAGCAGCGCGAGCGTGTGCTCGCGCAGTTGCTCCGCGTGGCCGACCAGGGCTATGGCAGGATCGGCTTCCCCGTCGAATACGGCGGCATCTACGACTACGGCGCCTCCTGCGTGCTGTTCGAGATGCAGGCCTTCGGGGATCTGTCGCTACTGGTCAAGACGGGCGTGCAGTTCGGGCTGTTCGGCGGAGCGGTGACGCGTCTGGGCACCCACCGGCACTTCGAGGCATACCTCGAAGACATCATGACTGCGAAGCTGCTCGGTTGCTTTGCGATGACGGAGGTCGGGCACGGCAGCAACGTGCAACACCTGGAAACGCTCGCCCGCTACGACCACGCCACCGGTGAGATCGTGCTGGACTCCCCTACCGAATCGTCCGTGAAGACCTACATCGGCAACGCTGCGCGCGATGGCCGGATGGCCGTCGTCTTCGCGCAGCTGAGCACCGAGAAAAATGGCCGCACAGAACACGGCGTGCACGCCATGATGGTGCCGATCCGCGATGTGGACGGAGGGCCGATGCCCGGTGTCGTCATCGGCGACAACGGCGACAAGGCCGGGTTGCCCGGCGTCGACAACGGGACCCTCGCCTTCCACGGTGTGCGGGTGCCCAAGGCAAACCTGCTCAACGCGTTCGGCGATATCGACGACGCCGGGCACTATGTCTCCGACATCGAGAACCCCAACCGTCGGTTCTTCACCATGCTCGGCACGCTCGTGCGAGGTCGGATCTGCGTCGGCGGCGGCTCCGGGGCAGCCGCCAAGAAGGCCCTCGCCATTGCCATCCGGTACGGCCAGGTCCGTCGCCAGTTCGAGGCACCCGGCGCCGAGCAGGAGACCATCGTGCTGGACTACCTCGCGCACCAGCGCAAACTGCTGCCCCGCCTGGCCAAGTCGTATGCGTTGAGCTTTGCCCAGAACGCCGTGACGGAGATGCTGCAGGAGCTGCACGGCACTGCGCCGGTGGACGGGCAGGAGCGCGACGAGGACGCCGGACGCGAGCTGGAAGCACGCGTCGCGGGGCTGAAGGCAGTCACCACCTGGCATGCCGTGGACACGATCCAGACCTGTCGCGAGGCTTGCGGCGGCGCTGGCTACCTCGCAGACAACCAGCTCGGTCAGATGCGCGCCGACGTCGATGTCTTCGCGACGTTCGAGGGTGACAACACCGTCCTGATGCAGCTGGTCGCCAAAGGCCTGCTGACCGAGTACGCCGAGGTCTGGGGTGGCCTGGGCGGCCCGGAACTTGTGGCCAAGGTGAGCAAGCAGATCGCCAGCGGCGTGTTGGAGCGCACGACTGGACGGATCGGCATCCAGCGCCTGGTTGATCTCGCGAAAGGACGCGACAGCGAGAGCGCCATGGACGACCACGGTTGGCAGCTGTCCATGTTCGAGCAGCGCGCCGACCACGCCCTGTCGACGCTGGGCATGCGGCTACGTAAAGCGAACAAGGAGAACGGCTTCGAGCTGTTCAACAACGCTCAGGACCACGTGCTCTTCGCGGCGCGCACACACATCGACGCGATCGTCCTGGAGGAGTCGCAGGCCGCACACGCACAGCTGGCCGACGGTCCGGCCAAGGACCTGCTCGGAACCACGCTCAGCTTGTACGCGCTGAGTTCGATCGAGGCCGACAAGGCCTGGTTCATCGAGCACGGCCGGCTGAACACCACCCGGTCGCGGCTGGTTACCGCGACGGTCAACGAGCTGTGCCGCGAGCTACGTGGGCACGTCACCGATCTGGTGGACGCCCTCGGAATTCCCGATGATCTGATCACGGCGCCGATCGCGCAACGCTGAGTGGGCAGTCCTGAGCAGGCCGCGCTCAGCGGCCAGAGACTGTCGGTATCTGCCCCTACGCTGCACCTGACGAGAGGGGTCGGCATGAGCGGGACCGACGAAGAGCAGGGCGATGAAATCCGAGACTTCGGGCGGCGCTTCAGCGAGTTCATCCAGTGGGCCCACACGTTCGGCGGATCGGCGCAACAACCGGTGACCTCGATGCTTCGTGAGCATCTCGGCGAGCGTGTCGACCAGCCCGCCGTGCGACGACAGTGGAGTGCCTTCGAACAGGTCAACGTGCAGCGGGCGCTGGACCACTGGATCGATGAAGAGTCCCGCGATGTACGCGTACAGGGGTTGTCCGTCCCGCCGCATTTCTCCGAAATCTCGTTGGGTCAGCTCCTGGACGGGGAGCACCTCCCGCCGGTTCGCATGTCGACGCCGGACATCACCGACCTGCCGGCCGGACCGGGGCGGACGCTCGCGTGCTGGAACTGTGCGCTGCTCCTGGTGCACGGGCCGGCGGGTGCGTTCGCAGTCCTGATCAGCGGACCGCAGGAGCATCAGGAACCGAGCGTCTCCATCGAGGTGGCCGGGCTACCCGTGCCCGATGCGCAGGCCGTGTTTGCCGAGATCGAACGGCTGCGGAACCGACTGAACGTCTACCGCGGCCAGGTCGTGACCGCGTCGATGAACGCGATGGGAGCGGTGGCGCTCACCTTCGCGACGCTCGAGCCTGTCGAACGCAACGACGTGATCCTGCCTGAGCCGGTGATCGCCCGCATCGAACGGCACGCGCTCGGGGTCTCCCAGCACGCGGTCCAGCTGACCGCCTCCGGACAGCACCTCAAGCGCGGTCTGCTGCTCTACGGACCACCCGGCACCGGCAAGACCCATACCGTCCGCTACCTGGTCGGCGCCCGCACCGATGCCACCCGGGTGCTGCTGCAAGGTGAATCGCTGCGCGCGGTCGGACAGATCGCCTCCCTCGCACGGGAGCTTGCGCCCGGCATCGTGGTTCTGGAGGACGTGGACCTCGTCGCAGAGGACCGTTCCTACGGCGACGTCAACCCGGTGCTGTTCGAGCTGCTGGACGCAATGGACGGTTCGGCACCCGACGCGGATCTGTTGTTCGTGCTGACCACCAACCGGGCCGAAGTGCTGGAACGAGCGCTCGTCCAACGTCCCGGCAGGGTCGATGTCGCGGTCGAGGTGGGGCGCCCGGATGTGGCCGCCCGGACGGCGCTGCTGCGGCTGTACGGAGCCGACGTGCTCGACGATCTGACGGGCGGCGATATCGATGCCGCCGTGGGGCGGACCGAGGGGGTGACCGCCTCCTTCCTCAAGGAGCTGATCCGTCGTGCAGTGCTGACCGCGCTCGCTGACGGACGCCATTCCCGAGTGCGGGCGGATGACCTACGCGAAGCGTTGGACGACCTGCTCGACCAGACGCAGAGCGTGACCAGATCACTACTCGGGGTCCTCAGCGGCGCTGAGCCCACCGACCGCGAGGGTCAGTAGGAAGCCGATTGCGACCAGCCCCGCGCAGATCCACATCGAGGACCGGTAGGCGCTCGCTACCTCATGCCCGATGCGGTACTGCCTGCCGCTCAGACCCACGGCCAGTGGCAGCGCGGCGATGGCGATCAGGCCCGCTGTCCGCGAGACGGCGTTGTTGATGCCGCTGGCCAGCCCCGCCTCGTGGTCGGGAGCAGCCGCGAGCACGGTGCCGGTCAGCGGGGCCACCACCATCGACAGGCCCAGCCCCATCGTCACGATGCCGGGGAGCACCTGGGTCAGGTACGCGGGGTGGTCCGGCGCCATCGCCAGCCACGCCAACCCGGTCGTGAGCAGCGCGGTACCGGCGAGCATCGGCGCGCGGGCGCCGTACCGTGTCGCCACGGCGCCGAACCGGGATGCGAGCACCAGCATGATGCCCGAGATCGGCACCGTTGCAGCTCCGGCCTCCAGAGGGCTCCAACCGGCGCTGATCTGCAGATAGACGGCAAGGAAGAAGAAGCTGCCGGACAACGCCGCGTAGACCGCGAGCGTTACCAGGTTGATGACGGTGAACACCCGATTCGCGAACAACTCAGGCGCCACCATCGGATGCTGTGAACGCCGCTCGATCACCACGAAGGCAACGGCCGCGATCACCGCGATGACCAGTGGTCCGACGGTACTCACCTCGGCACCGCGATCGGGCCAGGCAGTCAGGCTCCAGGTCAGGCCGGCCAGCGCCACCGGCGCCAGCACGAGAGCAGGCACATCGAGGTCGGTGCTGGCGTGCGCATCCTTGGACTCCGGGGCCGACCTCAACAACCACAGCACGACAACGCCGAGCGGCACGTTGATCCAGAAGGCGAGGCGCCAGTCGATACCGACCAGCCAGCCACCGAGGATCGGACCGCCCGCCGTCGCTATCCCGAGCATGCCGGTCCATGCGCCGATGGCTCGCATCCGATCCTCCTTCACGAAGGAGGCCTGCAGCATGGCCAGCGACCCGGGGGTCAGCAGGGCGGCAGCAACACCCTGCAACATTCGCGCGCCCACCAACACCCCGATCGTGGGACTGATCGCGGCAAGGGCAGAGGTGAGCATGAAAGCCGCGACACCGACCCCGAAGACCTTTTTCCGGCCGAAGCGGTCACCGAAGGATCCGCCGACAAGAATCAGGGAAGCGAGCGTCAGCGTGTAGCCGTTCACGACCCACTGCAGACCGGCAAGCTCGGTGTGCAGCTCGCGGCCGATCTTCGGCAGCGCGACGTTCGCGATCGTCCCATCCAGGAACGCCATGCCGGACCCGAGAATTGCGGTGGCCAGCAACCGGCGCCCGGCCGCGTCGCCCATCCGCAGCAAGGGCACGCCATCATTCACAGCTATGGAACGAAGGTCACCCGACCGACATTCCAGTTCACCCACTACAGTTTCCCGCCACTCGACCGGCGAGTCTGCGGCGGAATCCCGACACTCGCGCTGCAACCCGACTCCGGACCGGCGAGTTGGCCGGTCCGTTGGTGATGGGATAGCCAGGTGTCCGGATCAGCATTAGCCCTCGTGCTGATCGCGGCCGTCTGCCACGCCACCTGGAATATTGCCGCCAAGCGCGTCACGTCCGACGGCACCGTGTTCGTGTGGTGTTACGCGACCGCCTCGGCGCTGCTGTGGCTGCCCATCGGCGTCATCCTGCTTGCCCGCTCCCCTGACCCACTGAGCTGGTCGCTGCTGTGGGCGCCGGTGATCTCGGGGCTGGTGCACTTCGCATACGGAGTCAGCTTGCAGACGGGATACGACCGGGCCGATCTGGGCGTGGTCTACCCCGTAGCCCGCGGCACCGGGCCACTGCTGACGATGATCGTGGCGATCGCCGCGCTGTCACAGCGACCAGGATGGGCAGCCGTACTCGGCGGCCTCGTCGTGATCGGCGGGGTCGCCGTGGTCGCTACCGCCAGCACCCGGGCCACCGCCGACAGTGCAGAGCACACCGCGGCGATCTCACGCGGACGACGGGTTGCGGGGCTGAGGTGGGGCGCGTTGACCGGAGCGGTGATCGCGACTTACACCCTCTTCGATGACCACTCGGTCACCGCGTTGGGTCTGGGCGCTGTGTCGTATTACTCGATCAGTGCTTTCTGGCAGGCCGTGACGATGAGCCCGGTTGCCTGGCGTCGGCGCGACCGGGTGGCGCCGGTGGTGCGGGCCTACTGGCGGGAAGTCGCGGTCATCGCGCTGCTCTCGCCGTTCGCCTACGTGCTGGTACTGCAGGCGATGAAGACCACGTCGGTCGCGCTCGTGGCACCAGTGCGCGAATCGAGCATCGTGGTGGGGTCACTGCTCGCGTGGTGGCTCTTCAAGGAGCCGCGACCGGTGCGCCGTCTGCTGGGCGCCGCCATCGTCGTGGTCGGCATTGCGCTCATTGCGGTGGGGTGAGGCGGGGCAGGAGGTTCGGGCAGAACGCAGAAAGCGCGCCCGCTGGACGCGCCTTCTGTGTCGTGCTCACACTGCTGGTGCCAGGTGAAGGATTCGAACCTTCGAAGCTTACGCGGCGGATTTACAGTCCGCTCCCATTGGCCGCTCGGGCAACCTGGCAGGAGTGCGTGCGCAAGGGTAGCAATCGGCGGGCCCTGCCTCCAATCGAGCCCACATTGACAGTGCCGCCGCCCCGGCCCGACCGCGCACCTACGCCCGATCCGGCATACTCGAAAGCCGCCGTACCCGAACCTTTTCCCACCCCTAGGAGCACCCGTGGCCGACTCTTCGTTCGACGTCGTCAGCAAGACCGACAAGCAGGAGGTCGCCAATGCAATGAACCAGGCTGCGAAGGAGATCGGCACCCGCTACGACTTCCGCAACGTCGGCGCTTCCTGCGAGTGGAGTGGCGAGACGATCTTGTTGAAGGCCAATTCCGCCGAACGGGTGCTGGCGGTGCTCGATGTGCTGCAGACCAAACTGGTACGTCGCGGCGTGTCGCTGAAGGCGTTCGAGCAGAGCGACGACGGGGAGCCGAAGCTGTCCGGCAAGGAATACCGGTTGTCCCTCACGGTAAAGGACGGCATCAGTCAGGAAGACGCCAAGAAGATCAACAAGCTGATCCGCGACGAAGGCCCGAAGTCGATCAAGTCGCGCATCGAGGGCGATGAACTCAGGGTGTCGTCCAAGTCACGCGACGATTTGCAGGAAGTTCAGCAGCTGCTGAAGACGGCCGACCTGGACGTCGCGCTGCAGTTCACCAACTACCGGTAGTCGCCAACGGGGCCTTGGTTATGAGGATCGGGCAGCGTCGATGCGGCGGACCCGGATTCCGGTCGGGGTGCGCTCGAAGACAACGTCAGCGAGCGTCCCGACGACCAGGTCGGCGTCCAGCTGATCGGCGGACAGCTCGGTCGTGAGGCCGATGGTTGCGCATCCCGCTGCCCGTCCGGCGGCCAGACCGCTCGGTGCGTCCTCGACGACCAGACACTGCGCGGGGTCCACCCCCAGCTGCTGCGCCGCGACCAGGAACGGCTGCGGGTCCGGCTTGCCCCGGGTGATGTCGTCGGCGGTCACCAGTCGGGTAGGTGACGGTATGCCGGCCGCGCGGAGCCGGGCCGCGGCGAGGTCGGCCGTCGCGGAGGTGACGATCGCGCAGCAGTCCCGCGTCGCCAGTACCGCCTCAACGGCGCCGGGCAACGGCACCACACCATCGGTGTCGGCGAGTTCGAGCGCGGTGATCCGAGCCAGCGCTGCAACGGGTTCCAGGTGCGGCGCAACCTTGGTGATGATGGCCGCTGCCGGCATTCCAGCGATGCCTTCCAGGGCGCTCAGCGGCACCTCGTACTCAGCCGCCCAGGCCGCCCAGGCGCGCATTGCCGAGGGCATCGAGTTCACGAGAGTGCCGTCGTTGTCGAAGAGCACGGCGCGGAAGGTGCGGCCGGTGAACGGCATCATGCGCGCACCATCCGCACCGCGAGATCGCCGAACTCGCGTGCCAGTTGAGTGGGTGACGTGCCTGCGTCGTCGCGGAACCACCGCGAGACGTCGACACCCATCCCGGCGATCGCGTTTGCTGCCATATGGGTGTCTTCCACAACGAAAACCCTAGCTTGACAACCTCGTTCGAGAATTTTGATGAGGCAGTCCTGGATCTGCGAGCGCAGCTGATCGACATCGCACCGGTGCTGCGGGGTCAAGGCCTCCAGCTCGTAGTTGACGATGCGCGCCGTGGTGTGACCGAGGGCCTGCCCGGTGACGAACGCCGTCACCCAGGCACGTAACGCCTCGGCCGGGTCGGCCACGCCCCGGGTGGCCAACTGCACAGCCTCGACCGCGGCGCGGTGCCCGTCCAGGGACAACTCGTGCAGCAGGGACTCCTTGGTGCGGTGATGCACGTAGATCGCTGCGGGACTCATCCCCGCCGCTGCGGCGATATCCCGTGTGGTGGTGCCGTGAAAACCCTTCTCCGCAAAGGCTGCACGAGCCGCTTCCAACAAACGCACCCGCGCATCGGGCCGGCTGGATCCGGGCGCGGGAGTCGGCATGGTGACGAGCATGCCGCAGATTTGCGATGCTAAGCAAGCGCTTAGTCAGGTCGGGTAGTTCCGTGTTTCGTAATGGGCCAGAAAGTGTCACGTCACGAACCGGCCGGGGATGATGAGCCCATGCCTTCGTTGAAACTGCGCCTGCCTGCGAACCCGCCGCCGGGGTGGCCGAGCGCGGACCGGGGCAGGCTGCACCACGAGTCGATCACTGCACGACTCGGCGCGGCCGCCGGGATCGCTTTCGGAATCTGCTTCGTGACCGGGTTGATCAGTCACTATCAGTCCCACGCGTTGGGTTGGCTCCCTCCGCCCGCAACGCCCGCGGGTGGGTATCGCTTCACCCAGGGCGTGCACATGATCACCGGATTCATGACGATCCCACTGATTCTGGCGAAGTTGTGGTCGGTGCAGCACAAGCTCGTGCAGTGGCCGCCGGCCCGGTCCATCGTTCATGTGCTGGAGCGACTCAGCGTTTTCGTGCTCATTGCCGCAACATTGGTCCAACTGGTCTCCGGAGTGCTCAACGTCATCCAGTACTACCCGTTCAAGTGGCCGTTCGTGACCGTGCACTACGCGCTGTCCTGGATCGTCATCGGCGCACTACTGCTGCACATCGCCGTCAAGCTGCCCATCATCCGTCGAGGTCTGAGTACCAAACTGACCGGGCCGATGATCGACGAGCACGGCCTGACACGGCGTGGCGCCGTGACCGGAATCGGAATCGGAGTCGGGCTCGTCGGAGTGACGACCATCGGGCAGTCAGTCGGCCCGTTGGCCAAAATAGCGCTCCTGGCCCCGCGTCGTCCCGACCAGGCACCCCAACAGGATCTGCCGATTCAACGAACTGCGGCTCAAGCCGGCGTCCGCAAGACAGCCGTGGCCGACGACTACAAACTCACCGTCAGCGGCACGAGCACCAAGACCTTCAGCACCGCGCAGCTGGAGGCACTGCCGCGCCAGACCCGTGACCTGTCGATCGCCTGCGTCGAGGGATGGAGTCGTGGAGCAACCTGGTCGGGCCCGTCGCTGATGGACATCGTGACGATGGTCGGCGGAAACTCCGAGAGCCTCGTGACGATCACGTCCCTGGAGAAGAGTGGCTTCAACCACTCGACCATCACAGCGGGACAGCTCAAGGCAGCCCTGTTGGCCACCCACCTGCATGGTGAGCGACTGTCGATGGACCACGGGTATCCGATCCGCCTCATCGCGCCGGACCGGAAGGGCGAATTGCAAACAAAGTGGGTCAGCAAAGTGGAGGTCAAGAATGCCTGATCGCGCTGTCCGCTTCGTTATCGGCGGGGTCGGCATCCTCGCTGCAGCCTTTGGATTCCGGCTGCTGTGGGACGAGCGGCCCTACATCAAGACGATCAACTTCGCCGAATGGCTGATCGGTGGGGTTCTGCTGCACGACATCGTCATCGCCAATGTGCTGCTCCTGATCGGGTGGCTCCTGGTCAAGGCCTTACCCGCGCGCATTCGCGGATTCGTGCAAGGTGCACTGGTCGTGATCGGACTGACTGGTTCGATGGCCTTCTTCGTGATCTGGAAACAAGGCACCGCCTCCAGCCCCGGATTGGCGCTGCTCGAGCAGAACTACATCGCCAATTACGCGATCATCGTCGGGGTCGTCGTCGTGGTCACCGGCACCTGGTACGCGGCTTCGCTCCTCAGCATCAGGAAATCCCGCTCGGAGTGACTCCACCGTTGCACCAGGGCCAGACCGGCCTGCTCGGCGTAGCGCTGCAGAACATCTGCGGACGCGATAGCCCACGGGAACGTCGGACCATCCTCACCGTCGGTGCTGAAACTGGCCGTCAGTACATCATCGGTGCCGGGCACCGTGGTCGCCGCCTCGATGATCATGATGCCGTCGTCGGAGGTGAGTTCGACCAGACGCCGTAGCAGTGCGGGCACGTCACCGCCGATGCCGCAGTTGCCATCCATGACCAGCACCGTTCGCCAGCGCCCCTCGCCCGGAAGCCGGGAGAAGATGTCGCGGGCCAGCGCAAGAGCCCCGCGCTGCAGAGTGAACTCGACGGCGGCATCGGCGATGTCGACGCCGAGCGCGGAGACTCCCGACTCCGTCAGCGCGCCGACGATCCGACCTGGCCCGCATCCGACATCCAGGACGGGACCGACGCAGCGTTCGAGCACCGTACGGTCCGCGGCGTCCGCATCGGCCAGATACCTGGCCATGTCGAGCTCGACGCGTTGCCCGGAGCTGGTGCGTAGACCCAACGGTCCGCGGTCACGCAGGGCCTGCTCGTACGCCGCGAGCGCACCGACTCTCATAACCGGGCTCCGACGGCTGAAGACCAGGCGCCCGCAAACGACGTGTGCGGTGCCAACTGCGCCACAGCGTCGGCATCCTGCGGGGTGTCCACGTCCAACAGCGACGCAAGGTGTTGCACGCGCAGGCCGGCGGCGAGCATCCGCTGGAGCTGGTCGGAGCCGGTGTGGTCGGTGGACATGGGCACTCCTTCGATCACCTCGGGGGCGAGAGCAGGATCGACGAAACCAATGGCCCAGTAGCCACCATCGGTCGCCATCCCGAGACAGGCATCGTAAGAATTCGTATCGAACACGCACTCTGAGGGGGTGACCTGCGGGGTGTCCATGCCGACGAGCAGGCAGGGCCCAGCCGGCAGTTCACCGAGGACCGTGGCGAGTCGGTGGTCCAGGCCACCGGCCGGTTGCGCGACCACGCTCCAGTCGCGCGGCACCCAGTCCCCTGCAGACCCGTCGAGTGCCAGCAGGTAACGCTCGGCGGGCACCTGACGCATCGCCGTCAGCGTGTCGCGCAGACTCGCGACCGCGACGTCGGCTGCCTGCTGGGGTGAGATCGCCACAGTCAGGCGGGTTTTGACCCGTCCGGCTACCGGCTCCTTGGCAATGACCACCACGCTGCTCAGGCTGCTCATCGGGCCAACACCCTGGTCATGTCCTGCATCGCCTGAATGGTGCCGCGCACCGTGCCGGTCACCTTGGAGCGACCTTCACGAGGGTGGTAGTCGACGTCCGTCTCAACGACCCGCCAGCCGGCCTTCGCCGCCAGCACCATCGTCTCCAGTGGATATCCGCTGCGCCGATCGGTCTGGCCGAGGCCCAGCAGCGCCTCCCGGCGGCCTACCCGCACCGCGCCCACGTCATGCACGGGCAGGCCCAGCTGTCGCAACCGCCACGCGAGCACTCCGTTGGCCACGCGGGCATGCGGTGGCCAAGCACCCCTGGCCACGGGGCGACGGCGACCCACACACAGATCTGCTGCACCGGAGATGACGGGTGCAGCCAGCTGCGGCACCACGGACAGGTCGAAGGAGGCATCGCAGTCGATGAACGCGACGTAGTCGGCCGTCGCAGCCAGCAGGCCCGCGTGACATGCCGCGCCGTACCCGCGCTGCTGAGCGGTAACGACCGACGCGCCAAGGGATTGCGCGATGGCTGGGCTGTCGTCGGTACTTCCGTTGTCGACGACCAGCGCCCGGGTACCTTCGGGCAAGGCGCACAGGACCAGAGGCAGCGCCGTAGCTTCGTTGAGGCAGGGCAGGACAATATCGATCATCGTGGCCAAGCCTGCCCCATCGGCGGCTGAATGTGGGCACCCAACGCCATTACGAAGTCAGGAACAATGTCGCTCGCAGGCGCAGGCGCAGGCGCTCGCGTAGGTTGAGCCCACCACAACTTCGGATGGGTCATGATCGGTCCGACTGCGAGCCGAGACCTGCGGGGCACAATAAGCTGCCTGGTGTGGCCCGGGTGTTGTTCGTCGAAGACGACCCGACGATGTCCGAGGTCGTCATCGAATATCTGCGGCGGTCTCATCACGAAGTACGCCACCTGTGTCGGGGCGACACCGCAGCAGCAGTGCTGCGCGACCCGACCGACGAATTCGATCTGGCCATTCTGGACGTCATGCTTCCGGGAGTCGACGGATGGCAGTTGTGCGCTCAGATCCGCGCCGACCGACCGGAGTTGCCGGTCGTCATCCTGACCGCACTTGCGCAGGAGGAGGACCGCATCTCAGGGCTGACTTTGGGCGCCGACGACTACGTCACCAAACCGTTCTCTCCGCGTGAGCTCATGCTCCGCGTCGAGGCGCTGCTACGCCGCACCCGGCCGGCACCCACGCACGCCCCGATCCGAGTCGGTCCGCTCACCATCGATGTCCGTGCACGCCGCGTCACCCGGACCGATCCACACGGTGGCGAACCGCTGGAGATCTCCCTGGCAGCCCGGGAGTTCGACGTGCTGGCACATTTGGCGCGGCATCCTGGAGAGGCACTCAGCCGTGAGCAGCTGCTGCGCGACGTATGGGGCTGGTCCTACGGCGATCTCTCGACGGTCACCGTGCATGTGCGACGGATTCGCGCCAAGGTGGAAGCCGATCCCGGCAACCCCACGCTGATCCAGACGGTCTGGGGAGTCGGATACCGGCTGGAGGCAGACTCGTGAACGACCTCGTGCGCATCCTGGCGACGGCGCTGCTGTGGGGCGCGGGCGGCGCCGGCCTCGCCTGGCTGCTCAGTTGGCCGATCCGCAGCAAGGGTTGGGTCGGTGGTTACGTTTCTATCGCCCTGGTCGCCACCTTCGCCACGATCGCCGCGGTCATCGGAAATACCCGGGCGATGCTGATCAGCGACGGTGACGGAAAGGCGACCATCGCGGCGGCGACGATCGCCGGGGTCCTTGCCGCCGTCGCAGCTCTGGTCACCGCGCGCACTTTTCGCCGCGACAGCGCATTCCTGCACAGCGATATCGCCGCCATCAAGCTCGGTGTCGTACCGACCGGCAACACCGAACCCATGTCGCGGGAGCTGCGCGAGGTACACCACGCGATGCGTGACCTGGCGCAGAACCTCACCCTGGCCCGCGAGCGCGAGCAGGCACTGGAGTCCTCGCGGCGTGAACTGATCGCCTGGATCTCCCACGATCTGAGGACCCCGCTGGCGGGTCTTCGGGCGATGGCCGAAGCGTTGCAGGACGGCGTGGTCACCGACGAGGCCCGCTACCACGCACAGATCGGCACCGAGGTCACCCGGCTCACGGGGATGGTCGATGACCTCTTCCAACTCAGTCGTCTACACGTCGGGGTGGGGGTCCGCCGTCAGGATCGGATCAGCCTCTCCGACCTTGTCTCGGACACCGTCAGCAGCCTCGAACCGGTGGCGCACGACGAGCAGATCCGACTCCTCGGCACGACCACCGGAGTCGCGGACGGCACCGAGGTACTGGGCGACGCCAGCGGCCTCAACAGGGCGCTGACCAACTTGGTGCACAACGCGATCCAACACACGGGCAAGCATGGGACGGTGACGATCGAATTGAGCTCGAGCAAGGCGCCGGGGCGGGCCTGCCTGCGGGTGAGCGACGGATGCGGCGGGGTGGCCGCCGCCGATGTGCCGCGGCTCTTCGACGTCGGCTTCCGCGGCGAACAGCACCGCGCACCGCATCCGGGACTCGGCGCCGGCGGAGGTCTCGGACTGACCATCACCCGTGAGATCGTGGACGCTCACGAGGGCACCATTCATTTCGAGAACACCGACGACGGATGCGCTTTCACCATCGTGCTTCCCCTGGCAAGTTGAGGTCCCCTTGCGCATCCTGCTGACCGGTGGCGCCGGGTTCATCGGTCAACACGTACTGACCGCGGCACTCTCGGGCGGTCACGACGTGCTCGTGCTGGACAACTTGCGTGAAGACGTGCATCCAACCTCGACCTGGGAGCCGCCGAGCGGCGTACAGCTGCTGCAGGGCGACGTACGCGACCCTGACATCTGCGATGAGGCGCTCGACGGCGTCGAGTCCGTGATCCACCTGGCCGCCAAAGTAGGCCTTGGAGTGAACATCTCAGACCTGCCGGACTACGCCTCGTCCAACGACGTGGGCACCGCCGTGCTGCTCGCGCGAATGGCCGCCGCCGGGCAGAACTCCCTGGTTCTGGCCGCCTCGATGGTCGTCTACGGGGAGGGCCACGGCGAGTGCCCAGAGCACGGCCTGACCCAGGGTCTGCCGCGCACCGCCACCGACCTGCAATCGGGCGATTTCGAGCCGCACTGTATGTTGTGCGGCCGCTCGCTCACCCCCGCGCTGGTCGACGAGGCGACGCCCGCCGATCCCCGCAACGCCTACGCCGTTTCCAAACTCGCTCAGGAGCACTACGCGATGACGTGGGCGCGCGAGACCGCGGCCTCGGCGACCGCACTGCGTTTCCACAACGTCTACGGCCCAGGTATGCCGCGCAATACTCCCTACGCAGGGGTTGCGTCATTGTTCGCGGCTGCGCTGCGTCGCGGTCAGGCACCACGGGTGTTCGAGGACGGCGGCCAGCGGCGAGATTTTGTACATGTGCGCGATATCGCGAGCGCGGTGATTGCCGCGACCGAGCAGCCACGGGAAGGTTTCCGGGCCTACAACGTCGGGTCCGGCACACCCAGGACAGTTGGCGACCTCGCCGACGAGCTGAGCACTGCACTGTCCGGCCCCGCTCCGACGGTGACCGGCCAGTGGCGGCTGGGCGACGTACGACACATCACCGCCGATTCATCCGCCATCCGGCGGGAGCTCGGCTGGTCACCCCGCGAAGACTTCGCCACCGGAGTACGCGAGCTCGCCGCCAGCGAGACGTGAGAACGTAGTGGGCGAAGTCCCCGTGCCGACCCGGCGCGCCAGATCTTCCGGGCGTGTTGTGCGGTACGTCATACCGATGCCCCAATCGAAGGATGTTGCACATGTCAGCACAGAGCACCCGCACCGCAATCGTCACCGGATCGGCCCGAGGGATCGGGGCTGCCGTCGCGGAACGGCTGGCCGCCGACGGGATGGCCGTGGCCATCCTCGACCTGGACCAGGACGCGTGCACCGCTGTAGCAGAGCGAATCACCGCCTCCGGCGGCCATGCGATCGGCGTGGCATGCAACGTTGCCGATGAGAGCGACGTGCAGGCCGCTGTCGAGAAGGTCGCTGCCGAGCTCGGTGCGCCGACAGTGCTGGTCAACAACGCGGGCGTGCTGCGCGACAACCTCATCTTCAAGATGACCGTCGACGACTGGGACACCGTGATGAACGTGCACCTGCGCGGTAGCTTCCTGATGACGCGCGCCGTGCAGGCGTACATGACCAAGGAGAAATACGGCCGCATCGTCAACCTGTCGAGCACCTCGGCGCTCGGGAACCGCGGCCAGGTCAACTACGCCGCCGCGAAGGCCGGGATGCAGGGCTTCACCAAGACTCTCGCGATCGAGCTCGGCAAATTCGGTGTCACCGCCAACGCGATCGCCCCGGGGTTCATCGAGACCGACATGACGAAGGCAACCGCGGAGCGGGTCGGGATGGACTTCGAGGACTTCAAGAAGGCTGCAGCCGCCGGTATCCCTGTGGGC
This sequence comes from Dermatophilaceae bacterium Sec6.4, assembly GCA_039636865.1. Lineage (NCBI taxonomy): Bacteria > Bacillati > Actinomycetota > Actinomycetes > Micrococcales > Dermatophilaceae > Dermatophilaceae bacterium Sec6.4. The sequence continues at coordinate 1,062,760 of CP144172.1, read as the reverse complement.
CGTGGTGGCAAGCCGGAAGACATCGCAGCGGCGGCATCGTTCTTCTGCAGTGAAGAGGCCGGGTTCGTGAGCGGTCAGGTGCTCTACGTCGCTGGTGGCCCGAAGGACTGACCACTTCGCCCATCGAGCGGCGGGGTCCACGCTCCAGCGGAGGGGTTATTGACCCTCCGCTGGGCGGCGGACCCCGCCGCTCGGCGAGTTGGCTCGTGGCGTTTTACTGTCCGCTCGCGGATCTGGGCGCCTATCTCGCGCATCCGGGTGATGACCTGAGGCAGTCGGTCACCATCAGTTGATTCGTCCCAGAAGGCGATCACCGCGTACGCCGTCGGCGCACCACCAGCATGCACCAGACCCACGTCGGCACGGGTGCCTCCATTGGTGCCTGTCTTGTTGATCAATGTGTACCCACCCGGCTCGCCACCGCCAATCGCGTTGTGCGCCAGGGGATCGAGGCCGAAAGCGTCGGCGACCATCGACAGGTCTGTATTCAGCGAGAGCCACCGCCCTACTTCGGGCGAGACCGTGCCGTCCGCAAGTAGCTCCATGAATCGGATCAGTGACGTGGCGCTCGCCACGGAAAGCGTCGGCGGGATGTCCGGATCGTGGGGATCTCGCAATCCACGCACCTGGTCCAGCAACGCCATCGGTGCGAGGCCCAGCCGGTCCGCGTACGCCTGCACCTCACGCTGCCCGATGTGTTCCAGCAGAACGTTCGTGGCCAGGTTGTCACTCACCAGGCCGATCAGCCGACACACGTCGACAGCACTCAAGCAGTCCTGATCGAGCGCGTGCCAGACGCCGGAATCACGCACGAAGCTCCCGCTGCTGCGCTGCAGGGGCTCATCCCGGGAGAGAGTCCCGTCCGCAAACATCTCGGCCGCTGCTCCGAGCAGCAACAATTTGCCGACCGAAGCCGTGGGCAGCGCCACATCGGGCTGCTCGACCAGCCAGGGACTGGCGCCGATCACCCCGACCTGGATGCTCCAGCGCACAGTTTCGCGATTTGGACATGCCGAACGGGGCATCTGTGCCCCGTTCAGCATGTCCAAATCTCGGGAAAGTACTTCTGCCGCGAGGTGATCCGTTCCTGCAACGCAGCCGTCTGATCGATCAGCGCACGCCGGATACCTGCGGACAGACCTGGCGACCCGATCGCCCGCTGGGCGGCCTGCAGAGTTGCCGGTTCGACCACGCCGTGCGGGAATCCAGCGCGGGTGAGCTGCTCTGCGGGCATCCCGCCGAAGTGATCGGCGAGAGAACCGACCTGCTCGAAATACCGCGCCACGTAGGGCCGGACCAGGTCGATCTGGGAGGGTCGGAATACCGAGCCGAGCAGCGCAGCAGCCTCGTAGTTGGAAAGGTCGCCCCCGCCGAAGACCAGATCGAGGGCCCATTCCTTGGCAGCGATCGTCGGGATCGAGGCCTTGGCCGCGAGCCCGTCCAATGCTGCCGACATCGAGCGGTCGCTGCCGAGCTGAGCATCGATCTGCTCGGCGGTCATCGCCCCCAGGCCGGCCAGACGCCGCACCGCTGACCACGGGAAGTCGGGGTCGCCCTCGAACACTCTGGGCAGCTGTCGCCCGGCCGCCCAGTCAGCCAACAATTCCTGGTCCGACGTGGTGTGCACCACCATCGTTGCGGCCGCGATACCTGCCGGCAGCGGTACATCGTCGCCATCCAGCATCGACAATCCGACTTCGGCGAATACTGCTGCAGCCGAGGCTGATTCAGCACTCGGCAGGTAACCACCGAGAAGTGCGGAACGAGCCTGACCACCGACGTAGGCGAGCAGCGTGAAGCTGGTCTCCACGGGCCAGAAGTCGAGCACGGTGTCACGCACCAACCGAGGATCGACCGATCCCGTCAGCATTCCGTTCAGCAGCGCCGACCAGGCCGCCGCACGGGTGCGAGCGTCGGGCAGGGTACGCAGACCGGTCCGCAGCCCCTGCAGAGTTCGGGGGTCCAGCACCACCTGAGCCCAGGTCTCATCGGACGCGTTCGGCAACAGAATCTGCGGCACCCGCTCGCCGGTGAGGTCGGCGAGCTCAGTCATCGATGCATCTGCTTCGACCTGAGCGCGCCAGATCTGGGCACCATCGGTGTACCCCGCAACGTCCACCACGTGCGTGCGGTCGGCCGGGTGGTCCGCGGGTGGGGTACGCCGCAGCTGCGCACCGGTGATCAGGTCACCGTCTGCGACGACCTGCACGGCCAGCTCGTCCGCACCGGACCGACGAAGCCACTCCTGGCTCCACTGTGAGAGGTCGCGCCCACTCGAGCGCTCCATGGCCGCCAGGAAATCAGCCAGCGTCGCGTTACCGAATGCGTGTCGGGTCAGATAGTCGCGGACCCCCGCGATGAAGGCGTCGTCGCCGACGTACAGCACCAGCTGCCCCAGCGCCGAAGCGCCCTTGGCGTAGGAGATGCCGTCGAAATTCGTCAGCGCCGACAGCGCGTCGGGAGCCGGCGAGCCGGCGACGGGGTGGGTCGAGGGAGCGCGGTCGGCGGCATAGCCCCAGCTTTTGCGCGCGGCACTGAAGGCGACCCGAGACTCGTCGTAGATCGTTGCGGCGTCGACGGTGCGACCGGCCATGTATTCGGCGAACGACTCGTTCAGCCACAGGTCGTCCCACCAGGCCAGCGTGACCAGGTCGCCGAACCACATGTGCGCCATCTCGTGGGCGATCGTGTTGGCGCGCGACTGCAGCGCCTGGGGAGCCAGGGTGCCGCGCATGATCATCTCGTCGCGGAAGGTGACGCAGCCGGGATTTTCCATCGCGCCGGCATTGAACTCGGGTACGAAGAACTGGTGGTAGTCACCCCATGGATACCGCACCCTGAAAAGCTGGTGGTAGTAGTCGAAGGACGCCTTGGTGACCGCGAAGATATCGGGCGCCTGCTCGCGCAACTCGTTGGCGAGCGCCGCTCGCACATGCACCGCGAGCGCGATGCCGTCGTGCTCGTCGGTCACGGTCGCGTAGGGGCCGCCGCAGACGGTGAAGAAGTAGGTCGCGATCGGCTGCGTCGTGCCCAGCGTCCACTGCCCCGGCGCCGTCTGCGTCGCGTCGCCGTTGCCGGCCACGACCCAGTCCTGCGGGGCCCGGACACGCACGTCGTACGGCGCCTTCAGGTCCGGCTGATCGAAGCACGCGTAGACCCGCGGAGCGGCGTCCATGAACGACATGCCGTAGATGTAGGCGTTGCCGTCTTCCGGGTCGACTGCACGGTGCAGCCCCTCGCCGTCGCGGCTGTACTTCATCGTCGCCACGACACGGACCTCGTTATCGGCGCGTAGATCGGTAAGCGTGACTCGCTCATCATCGACACTGGCGGGGTCGATGGCGTTGCCGTTCAGCGTGATCGACTCGACATGCTTGGCCTTAAGGTCCAGAAAGGTGGACTCCCCCGGCCGCCGCGCAATGAACCGGACCGTGGTGGTCGACCCGAACTCGGTCGCGCCCTGGTCCAGATCCAGGTCCACGTCATACGACGTGACCTCGATCAGTGCTGCGCGGGCTTCGGCCTCGGTACGTTGCAGGATCGCCATACCGACACCATTCCACGCCCAGTCTGCGTAGTCGCCCCACGGGTGCCGTAGTTGTGTGAACGGGTGCGCTCTCTTGGGCGCACCCGTTCACACAACTTTCGCCCCGCGACTATCTGCCGGTCGGGCCGTAGGCCATCTCCTGCAGCCGCTTGACGCGCTCTGCCGTCGGTGGATGAGTCGACATCGCGCGCGACACGTCCTGCTTACGGAACGGGTTGGCGATCATCATGTGACTGGCGTTGACGACCTTGGGTTCCGGCGCGAGTGGGGAGCGAGCGATGCCTGCCTCCAGCTTCTGCAGCGCCGAGGCGAGCGCTAACGGGTCACCGGTCAGCCGCGAGCCGTCCTCGTCGGCGTCGAACTCGCGGGTGCGGCTGATCGCCAACTGGATCATGGTGGCCGCGATCGGAGCCAGCAGTGCCATCGCGAGCATGACGAGCGGATTCGGGCGGTCATCGTCGTTGCCGCCGCCTCCCCCGAAGGCGCCGAACCACATCATCATCTGCGCGACCGACGTGATGATCCCGGCCAGTGCGGCGGCGATGGAGGACGTCAGAATGTCGCGGTTGTAGACGTGCATCAGTTCGTGGCCGAGTACTCCCCGCAGCTCACGCTCGTCCAGCAACGACAGAATGCCCTCGGTGCAGCACACTGCCGCGTGGCTGGGGTTGCGACCGGTGGCGAACGCGTTCGGTGCCTGGGTGGGCGAGATGTAGAGAGCGGGCATCGGCTTGCCCGCGGCCGTCGAGAGCTCACCCACGATCCGGTACATCGCCGGTGCCTGAGCCTCGCTCACCGGGTAGGCCTGCATGGCTTTGATCGCCATCTTGTCGCTGTTCCAGTAGCCGTAGAACGTGGTGCCGACCCCGATCAGCGCGAAGATCCAGATGTACTTCCCACCGGATACGAGTGCGCCGACGCCGAGTAGGACGACCCAGATACTGCTGAACAGCAGCGTGGTCTTCAGACCGTTGTGGTGCTTGTGCATATCCGCGAAACGACCGACGCCCAGCGCTTTGTTCCACGACCGGCCGTCGCCAGTGCTGGTGACCCGACACAGCTGCTCAGTTGAACAATGCAAATGCCGCCTGGGGCAGGACGCTGCAGACCACCAGAGCGACCGTGCTCACGACCACGACGCCGATGTGCGCCGGATGTACCGGATCCATGTCCGGCGCACCCGCGAGCTCGTGGTCGTGTTCGCCGGGCATGCCCGGTTCTGCCGCATCCGCTTGCCTGACCGGAGCCAGCATGATCGCTATCCACCGCAGATAGACCGCCACGCCCAGCATGGCGTTCAGGGCCGCGAGCACCGCGAGCACCCATAGGCGATCCCCGATGATCGACTGCAACGCAACCACTTTCGCGGCGAGGCCGGCAATGGCGGGCGGCAGGCCCGCGAACGTCAGGAGCGCGAGGGCCAGCGCTCCGCCCAGGAACGGACGCCGTCGCAGCAGACCGGCGTACGACGTGATCCGGGTGACGTGTTGGCGACCCTGCGCATGCGCGATAGCTGTCACTACCGCGAAGGCAACGAGCGAGGCCAGCACGTAGATCGCGAGGTACTGGGCACTGCGGCGACCCGAGTCGGTGCTCACTGTGGTGAACGGCAGCACGATCCACCCCGACTGCGCGACGGTCGACCAGCCCAGGAACCGCAGGGCATTGCGCTCGCGCAACGCCATGATGTTCCCCACGGTCATCGAGAGCACGGCGAGGACGCCTATCGAGGCGATCGAGGCGCTGCTGAGGTCGGTCACGGTACGTAGGAGCGCCACCAGACCGGCCACCGCGGCCACCTTGGAGGTCGTTGCGAGCAGGGTGCCTACCGGGAGCGAGGCCGCACCGATAGTCGGCGCTGTCCACAGATGGAAGGGCGCCAGCGACAACTTGAAGGCGAGACCGGCGACGATGAAGACGACCGCCAGCACCAGGATGCGCCGCAGGTCCGGCTGGTTGCCGGCAACGAGGGCGGGGCGGACGTCCAGTCGCGCGGTGCCGGTCGCGGCGAACCAGAGCCCGGCACCCATCGCCAGGATCGCGAACGACACCAGCGAGGTCGTCAACAGGTTCAGACCCGCATCGACAGCCGAGTGACGCGCACGCAGCACGACGAGCGCGATCAGCGGGAGCGTCGAGATCTCCAGTGTGATCAGTAGGGATGCCAGGTCGTGCGCTCCTGCCACCCCCACCGCGCCGGCCGTGCTCGTCAGCACCAGAGCAACCTGGATCGGAACCCGCTCGTCGACGACGCGGATCGGGTAGGCCAGCAGGACCACCGTCAACGACGACACCAGCGCCAACAGCTGCAGGCCGGCGCCGAGGTGATCGACCGCGTACCAACAGCTGCCGCCCGTGCACAGGGTGGACCGCGGCCGGTGCGCACTGTCGAGCAGAATCGGCGCCGTCGTCGCAGCACCCCCCAGCAGCAACAGGGCGGCGATCAGCCAGTGCGCCCGACCCAACCGCGGGAAGGCCGCGTCCAGCAGCAGCACCAGGATCGTGCCGAGGGCGGGAATCAGCACGGGAGCAAGGGTGAGGAAATTGAAGTCAGGATTCATCGCTGTCCTCCGGTGAACGCGTACGCCACCAGGCGCAGCGCGTCGCTCGTCTGATCCATCAGCGCGATCGGCCAGACACCGAGTGCGACGACGCCGGCTATCAGCAGCGCCATGGCGACCCATTCCACGGAGTGCGCATCGCGCGCCGCGGCGGCCTCGCTCGACGGATCCTCCATTCCGGAGTGACCCGTCCCCCCGTCGGCCCCTGTCGAGTCATCAGCAGCCGTCGGCGATCCGCCCGCCCAGACGATGCGTAGGACGCGTAACGCGTACGCCGTCGCGAGCACAGCGCCAAGTGCCGCAAGCGATGCCAGCACCCGGAACAGCACCTGGGGACGGTCGGAGGACGGCCCCCAGGCTGCGAGCAGCGTCAGAATCTCACCCCAGAAGCCGGCCAGCCCCGGTAGCGCGAGTGACCCGGCGAAACCGACGATCAACGCGAACCCGAGCCGCGGACTCACGTCCCGCAGAGAGCGCCGCGCAGTGTCGAGGTCGTCGTTGCCCCACCGGCTCTTCAGGCCCCCGACGACGAGGAAGAGCAATGCCGAGATCACGCCGTGCGCGACGTTGGCGTAGAGCGCGGCCTGAATACCGAGGGTCGTGCCGGTCATCAATGCGAGGACGACAAAACCCATATGCGCGATCGAGGACCACGCGACCAGACGCTTGAGGCTGCGCTCGACCAGACAGACCAGGCCGCCGATCAGGATGCCGAGCACCGCGAACACCGCGACGTACGGCGCAATGGTGTGCAGCCCGAGCGGGAGCGGCACCACGACGAGCCGCACCACTGCATACGTGCCCATCTTGAGCAACACTGCAGCCAACAGCACGGACCCACCGGTCGGCGCAGCGGTGTGTGCTGCGGGCAGCCAGGAATGCAGCGGCCAGATCGGGATCTTCATCCCGATCCCGACCATCAGCAACGTCGCCACGACGATCTGAGTGCTGCCCGACAGATTAGCGCGGGCAATCCCGGCGAAATCAGACGTGCCCGCCGAGATGACGAGCACCAGGATGCCGAGCAGCATCAAGGTGGACCCGAGCACCGAATACAGCAGGAACATCAGCGCAGCCCGCTCGCGCTCGCCGGGCTGCCGGGTGTCCCCGAAGCGGGCGATCAGCAGCCACATCGGGATCAGCACGGACTCGAATGCGAGGAAGAACGCAATCGCGTCCTGCACGAGGAATGTCGCGATCGCTCCGCCGATGACCATCAGCAAGGCCCCGAGGTAGGTGGGCCCGTGATCCTTCCACCCTGCGTGCAGCACGACCAGGACCCCGATCGCGGCAGTGAGCAGCAGCAACGGCACGCTGAAACCGTCGGCGCTCAGATGCAGGCGCATCCCGATGGCCGGCACCCACGGACGGTCCAACGTAGGTCTCTGCGTCGCGATGAGCAGCACCGCAGCCAGCGCGGCAATGGCCAGCGCAAGCGCGATGCCCCAGGTGACCGGGCGCGATATCCGGGGCGCAGCGCGACCGGCGAGGAGCAAGGCGATCCCGCCCAGCAGAGGCAGCAGTGGCGCGAGGAGCAAAGCGGCTACCACAGTGAAATTCCCACCAGACCGACGAGCAGGACGCCGAGCGCAATAGCGATCAGCCCGGCGGTGGGCGTGTCGTTCTGCAGCCGCGCACCACCGCTGGCCAGGCGTTGCAGGCCACTCGCGCTGGACCGTACGCCGCGGTCCAGGGCGTGCTCACTGTCGGCCACCAGCCGGGCCAGTGCCAACACCGAGCCACCGATTGCGACGTAGACCGAGTCGACACCGAAGCCGCGGTCGGCGGACAGCCGCAGGCGCTTGCTCAGCCGACCGGCGGCGTCGCCGTACGGCATCCCGAGCGACTGCACCCGCACGACGATCGCAACAGCGGTCATCAGCAGCAGCGTGGCCGCAACCAACGCCCAGGTCGGGTGCTGCACGTCGACATCCAACAGCGGTGTCAGGACAACAAGGCCGCCGATCACCGCCAGGAGTGCCAACACCTGCAGGCCGAACCGCGCGGCGGAATCGGGCGCCGGCGGACCCGCCGGCTCCTCGACCTCAACGACCGGCGCTGGGGACGGTTCGGGGTCGATCTCGTTGCCCTTGCGGTCCACCTGGACACCGGTCGTGAACATCTCGACGATGCCGACCTGCTGCACGTCCAGCGAATCGTCCACCACATCCAGCGCAGCATGCCGCTCCACGATCGAGCGGTGATCGATGACCAGCCAGGCGCGCATGCAGTAGGCAGTGGTGAGTACGACGGACAGGACGAGCGCGGCGAAGGCTATCCCGGCTACGCCATCGCCGTTGACAGCTCGGGTGGCCGCCTCATCGATGATCAGGTCCTTGCTGATGAAACCCGCCATCGGCGGCACCCCCGCGAGCGACAGCAACCCGATGGCCACGAGAGTCCGGGTGGCAGGGTGCAACCGCGTCGAGCCCGACATCCGCGCGACGACCGTGCCCCCGACCAGCACCGAGAGCCAACCGAACATCAAAAACAGCAGCGCCTTGAACATCGCGTGCGACACCAGGTGGTCCAGCGCGAGATCCGGACCGCCACCCATCGGCATCACCGACAATCCGAGCAGCATCAGACCGACCTGCGACACCGTGGACCAGGCCAGCAGTCGTTTGAGATCGGTCTGGCAGTAGGCGAGGAAGCCCGCGAGCACGGTGGACAGACCAGCGCTGATGACGAGCGCGAAGCGGGCCGAGCGAGAAACCTCCAGCAGCGGCAGCAACCGCGCGAGAACGACCGTTCCCGCGGCCACCATGGTGGCCGCGTGGATCAACGCCGACGCAGGCGTGGGGCCCTCCATCGCGTCGGGCAGCCAGTCCTGGAAGGGCACCTGCGCCGACTTGCCCGCGACACCGACGATGACCGCGATCATCCCTGCGGACAGGAAGGTGGACGGTTGCGCTGTCCAGAAAGCCACGATGGCGGTGATCGACGTGCTGTGCGCACCGGTTGCGAGCAACACCAACCCGATCGCGAACGGCGCATCGGCCAGCCGGGTGACCAGGAACGCCTTGTAGGCCGCGCGCCGGGCCTTCTCGCGTTCGCTGTCGTGCCCGATCAGCAGATAGGAGCACCAGCCCATCAACTCCCACCCGAGGATCGTCAGCAGGATGTCGTCGGACAGCACCACGACCTGCATCGCCGCGGTGAACAGGCTGACCGTGGCTGCGAAGCCGGCGTAGCGGGGGTCCTCGCGCAGATACCAGCGGGTGAAGAGCTGCACAACGAGCGCGACGATCGCGACCGTCACGCTGAGCAACGCCGAGAAGCGGTCCACCCGCAGGTGCAGCGGGACCCGCAGTACCGGCTCCAACGGCAGCGACCCGATCGTGCCGGGCAACGCGACGCCCGTACCGCGCAGGTGGGCGATCAGCACCACGAGTGCAGCCAGCAGCCCGATGAGCGACCCCAGCAGGGCCAACCAGAAGGCCGGCACCCGCGCCTTGCGGGTCAGGACCACGCTCAGCGCAGCGACGATCGCCGGTACCAGGACGATGAGTACGGCGGGTTGGACCGGCCAGTCGGCCAGTGTCGTCAACCCGCTCAGGGTGTCGATCACAGGTCGTCCTCCCCTGCCACCGTGACGTCGATATTCGCCCGGGAGCGGTAGACGGCCAGGATCACCGCGAGAGCGACCGCCATCTCGGCGGCGGCAATGGCAATCAGGAAGATCGTCAGCACGTGCCCCGCGCGGGCCGTGTCACGCACCGTCGATCCGAAAGTCACGAACAGCAGGCCGGCGGCAGCGAGCATCAACTCCACTCCGACCAGGACCAGAATCGCGTTACGTCGGGCCAGGACCCCGAACAGGCCGGTACCGAACAGAATCGCGACCAGCAGCAGCGGCGGCCACAAATGAATCACGAGTCGCACCCCACGAAGTTCTGCGCTGCGCTCCGATACTTCGCGAGGACCCCGAAATGCCTCACGAGTCGCACCCCACGAAGTTCTGCGCTGCGCTCCGATGCTTCGCGAGGACCCCGAAATGCCTCACGAGTCACACCCCATGGCATAACTCACGAGTCTTCCTCAGCGGCGTCATCGGCTGAGCGCGCCGGCACGAGCCTGCGGCTCATTGCCAAGGCGGACACCACGGCGATGAGCAGCAGCAGCGACAGCAGCTCGAACGGCCATACCCAGATGGTGAACAGGTTCTTGGCCAACCCGTACGTCGATCCGCCGTTCACCTTGACCGTGCCGCCCCGCACGCCCGTGATCAGTACCGCGCCGAGCAGCACGGCGGCTGATCCGGCGACGACGAGTGCCATGGCGCGCTGCAACAGCGGAGTGTCATGGTCGTGACTGCGGCCGATCGGGGCCCGGGTCAGCATCAGCGCGAAGATCACCAGCACGATGATCGCGCCGATATAGACCAACAGTTGCACCAACGCCACGAGCTCGGCACCCAGCACCAGATAGCACCCGGCGAGGGTTACCAGGGCGACGGTCAACCAGAGCGCGGAGTGCATCAGGTGCCGTGTCGTCACCGCGAGCACCCCACTGGCAGCGCACAGGACCCCGAGGATGGAGAAGAAGATGTCGTACGTCGTCACGGTGCCGGATCTTCGGCATCGGAGGAAGCGGGCCCGGAGGAAGCGGACCCGACGGAGGGCTCAACGGAGGGCTCAACGATGGGCGCACCGGGGTCGATGGGCGGCGGCGCGGGGACGGTGTGCATCCACTGCCCGAGCCGGTCCTTCTCATGAAGCAGGTCGCGAATGTCGGTCTCGGCATATTCGAACTCCGGGCTCCAGAAGAGCGCGTCGAACGGACAGACCTCGATACAGATCCCGCAGTACATGCACAGACTGAAATCGATCGCGAACCGGTCGAGCACGTTCTCCTTGCGGTCCCGCCCGCCCTCGGTGCTCGCCGGAACCGTCTCCTTGTGGGAGTCGATGTAGATGCACCAGTCGGGGCACTCGCGGGCGCACAACATGCACGAGGTGCAGTTGGACTCCTCCAACGCGATGACACCGCGCGAGCGGGGTGGTAGTTGCGGCTGGACGTGCGGGTATTCCTGGGTATGCGCGTGTTTCGTCATCGCACGGGCTGTCGTGCCCATGCCCTTCAGCAGCCCGGGCACGAACCCCTTCGGCTTCTTCTGTGGATCGGTCATGTCACGAACACCACCCCAACTGCGGTCAGCACGAGTTGCGCGAGAGCCAGTGGCACCAGACCGAGCCAGGCAACGCGTTGTAACTGATCTTCACGCAGCCGGGGCCAGGACATCCGCATCCACAAGATGATCGCCGCGAAGAAGAAGCCCTTGAGCAACGTCCAGAGCCAACCGATCTGCGCGTCGAACGGTCCGGTCCAACCGCCCAGGTACAGCACGGCGAGTACCAGCGACATGACGACGATGCCGGCGTACTCCGCCAGCAGGAAGAGGGCGAACCGTAGTCCGGTGTATTCCGTCCACGCCCCCATCACCACTTCGGAGTCGGCGACCGGCATATCGAACGGCGGTCGCTGCAGCTCGGCGGTCGCGGCCACCAGGAAGACCAGTGCGCCGGGCAGCTGCCAGAGCAACCACCAGGGCGTCCAGGCATGCGCGATCGAGAGCAACGAGAACGACCCGGCCGCCATCGCGAACGACGCCGAGGCCAGGATCAGTGGCACCTCGTACGACACCAGCTGAGCGGCCGCCCGCAGCCCGCCGATGAGCGCGTACTTGTTGCCACTGGACCAGCCCGCCATCAACGTACCCACGGTGCCGACGGCGCTCACCGCGAGCACCCAGAGCAGACTTCCTGCGATACCGGCGCCCACCAGGTTCGGCCCGAACGGGATGACGGCGAGCACCAGCAGGTAGGAAACGATCCCGAGCGCCGGCGCAAGTTTGAAAACCGTCTTGTCGGCGGCGAGGGGGACGATGTCCTCCTTCTGGGTGAACTTCACCCCGTCGGCGACCAGCTGCGCCCAGCCATGGAAACCACCGGCGTACATCGGCCCGAGGCGCCCCTGCATGTGCGCCATCATCTTGTGCTCGGTCTGCCCGATGAGCAGCGGCAGCACCAGGAATGCCACCAGCACGCACAGCGAACGAAGCACGACCTCCCCGAGCGTATTCATCGCGGGCCCTTCATCTCGGGCCCCAGGTGGGATCGGGTATGCCGGGCGGCTGCATCCGTCGACGCGGCGCGCGGGCCGGTCTGGCGTCCTTGCCGTCCTTGACATCCGTAGTCGCGCCGGTGGGCGGGTCAGCAGGATCCTTCGCTCCGGGCCACGGTTTGCTGACCCGGGCGGTGAGCACGAAGGACTTACGCAGCGGGGTGCCCTCGAATCCGTCCGGCAACAACAAGGGGCGCAGGCCGAGGCCGGTGCCGTCCTCGAAGTCGTCGAAGCCGATCCCGAACATTTCGTGGGTCTCGCGCTCGTGCCAGGCCGCACCTCGCCACAGACCGGTGCAGCTGGGCATGTTCTGCCCGTCGGGCACCCGCGTGCAGATCAGCGTCTCGCGCAAATCGCCCGGCGTGATGTCGTAGAGGTGGACGACGATGTCGAACCCCGGGTCTTCGGCGCGGTCGGTCTCATCGACTGCGGTCAGGAAGTCGAACATCGCGAAGCCGCCGTTGCGGGCATCGCGCAACGTCTCGATCCACAGCTCCGGGGCGCAATGGACAACGGGTACGGCCTCGCTCATACGTCGTCGCCCACGGTGTCAGCCTTCGGTGGCGCGACCAGCGGACGGCTGACCTGAGCAGCAATGGCACGGCGACCGGCGTACGGACCGAGTTTCTCCCGCAGACCCTTCGTGGTGGGTCGTTCGTCCGCAATTCTGGCCTGCAGCGTGAGGATGCCCTGCAGCAACGCCTCGGGGCGGGGCGGACACCCCGGCACGTAGACATCGACGGGGATCAACTGATCGACGCCCTTGGTGACGCAGTACGAATCCCAGTAGGGCCCGCCGGAGTTGGAGCAGGCGCCGAAGGAGATGACGTATTTCGGCTCGGGCATCTGGTCGTACAAACGGCGGATGGCGGGCGCCATCTTGTCCGTGACGGTGCCGGAGACGACCATCAGGTCGGCCTGGCGGGGGCCGGGTGCGAAGGGGATCACCCCGAGCCGGATGAAGTCGTGGCGGGCCATCGACGCAGCGATGAATTCGATGGCGCAGCAGGCCAACCCGAAGTTGAATACCCACAGGGAGTAGCGGCGACCCCAGTTGAGCACCAGGCGCATCGGTTTGGGCGCGACGGCCTGCGCAGGCCCGACCCGGGGCATGGGGAGATCGGTAGTCATCGCAGCGTGCTCCCCTTCAGTTGTCGGTGGTCCAGCGCAGCAACCCGCGCCGGGCAGCATGTACGAGGCCGACCAGGATGACGGCGATGAAGATGCCCATCTCGACCAGGCTCGCACGGTTGATGGAGGTGTCGTGCAGGACGAGGGCCCACGGGAAGAGGAAGGCCGAATCGACCGCGAAAACCAGGTAGAGGAAGGCAAAACTCATGAAGCGCACGTGCGTCTGAGCCCACCCGCCGGCGACGGGGTCCACCCCCGACTCGTACGTCGATTCCTTGGCGTGACCGGGCGCTTGCGGCGCGAGGAGGCTGCGGGCGAACATTGCTGCCACGAACAGCAGCACCCCGCCGGCGCTCACCCCGGCGAGGACGAGGTATCCACTCATCCCTGAACTCACGCCACGCAGCCTAACGAGAGCATCGGGTCAAACCCCGGACCGTCCGCGGCCGCGTCATCTCCGGTCTCCCCCAAACCGTGGCAGAGATCCCAGGGTCGCCGTGCATAGTGCGACTATCAACCGCCGATTCCGTGGTGGCCGACGACGACGGGAACCACTATGCACATGCCCGCACCCCCGGATCAGATCGCGGCCGCCGTCGATCAGGTCCGACAGCGCGCCATCAAGCGGTACGCCATCCAGCTGGGCGCGGTGATCCCGGTGCTCGGGATCGTCGCCGGGATCCTCGTCAGCACCCAGGATGGCAACAACTCCAAGAAGGGATCAGCGCAGCACCATCCGTCGGTGATCGCGCTGGTCATCGTCGTTCTCGTGACGATTGCCGCGATCGCGTTCTACTACGTTGCGACGCAGTGGGTTCTGAAACACCGCATCGGGACCCGGGTGCCGCTCATCTGGGGATTCTCCCGCGGTGATCGTCGCTCGATCATCCGCACCGTGCGCGCGGGTAAGCCCAGCGACGACCTGTTGACGCGCTATACCGGGGCCGACCTGGCGGGCAAGATCGTCAAGCAGCGCACCCAGGCCGTCGTCGTGTTCGCGATTATCTGCACGGGCCTGATCATCTGGACGATCGTGGGGTGGCGCGACAGCTATTCGCAGGCGGAGCGTCCGTTGTTCCTGCTGGTCCTCATGGTGGTGGCGTTCCTACGGAATCGTCAGACCCTGAACGGTGCCGTCAAATACCTGAACACTGCGAACACGCCCGTCGGGCTGCAGCAGCCCGGACGATGAGGTAGCTCGTCATCCTCTGACCTCGCAGCGCGCCCGGATGGGGACTCCGGACTTCGGGAGGGTTGCACAACCCGGGTGCACGATCTGCTCGCCGCAGGGCACGATGTGGAAATGACCGATCTACGCGCGATCCAGACTCGTTTGGCGCAGTGGTCGCGCGAATACTGCGACCTTCCGCTCTACGCGGCAATCTGCGCGGGTTCCTCTGCAGACGACGATGTGGCAGCACTGTTGCGCACTGCTCGACCCGGTCAGGCGCGGCCGGTGCTGCTGCTTGCTGCACTGCACGACCTCGTGCTGGATCACCCCGACCTGCCGATCGCCCGGTGGTATCGCAGCGTCCACCCCGAGGGTGCCCTGCCCTCCGGTGACCCATGGCCGGACGCGCGCGCTGCCTTGCTGGAACACGCCGACCGGATGCGCGAAGTCATCGCGACCCACTCCACGCAGACCAATGAGGTCAACCGCTGCGTCTACCTCGCGGCCCTGCTGCAGCGCGCCTGCGCCGACATCCCTGACCAGAACGTCGGGTTGGTCGAGATCGGCGCGAGCGCGGGACTGCTGCTCGGAATCGACAAATATCACACGACGCTGGTGGGATCCGGCGGTGGACACACCTCGTACGGTCCGGCCGCGTCCGCCGTGCAGTGCGTCGGCGATGACCGAAGCGCGGCACCCTTCGCCGCGATCACGCTCCCGCCCATCCTCGACAGGCGCGGGCTCGATCTCGCGCCGGTGGATCTGCGCGACACCGCCGCCGTGCGGTGGCTCGCGGCCTGCCTGTGGCCCGAGGTGCCTGGCCGGTACGAACGCTTCACAGCGGCAGTGGATCTGATGCGCGTGCATCCCCCGGTCGTGGACAGCGGTGACATGATCGATGACCTGCCCGACACCCTGGGCCGCGTGAGGGGCGAACATCTGGTGCTGTTCAGCTCATGGGCGCTGACCTACACCGACTCTGCCCGTCGCCCGCTGATCGTCGATCACCTCGCTGAGGTGGCTCGAGACGGTCGAGCCGTCAGCTGGATCAGCGCGGAGCCACCCCGCTGCGTCCCAGGAATCCCACTGCCCGACCGGCTCCGGGATGCACCCGGCGGGACGATCCTGGGCGCTCACCAGTGGCGGGACGGTGTCGAGCTACCGCCGCAGTGCTGGGGCACCGCGCATCCGCACGGCCAGTGGATCGCCTTCGACTGAGACATTGCGCTCGGTGCCCTACTCATCCGGGTCAGCCGCCGGACCCTGGTGGGGCGAAGAAAGATGCCCAAAAGGGTAGCGGTGCACAGCCTTCCTGTTCGATGCTCGAGGGGGTGCCCGCCACCGGGTTCCTCGCCATCCAGCAGAGGACCTCCCATGCATATCGGCGTGCCGCGCGAAGTAAAGAACAACGAGTACCGGGTGGCGATCACCCCGATAGGCGTCCACGAGCTGGTCGCTGCCGGGCATGAGGTCGCGATCGAGAAGGGCGCAGGCGTCGGGTCGGCGATCAACGATGCGGACTACGTCGCCGCGGGCGCCCAGATGCTCGATTCCGCCGATGACGTGTGGAATGGCGCCGAGATGGTGCTGAAGGTCAAAGAACCGGTCGAGCAGGAGTACGGCCGGTTGCGCGAGGGTCTGGTGCTCTTCACCTATCTGCACCTTGCTGCCGACCGGGCTCTGACCGACGAGTTGTTGCGGCAAAAGGTCACCGGCATCGCCTACGAGACGGTGCAGGCGTCCTCAGGCTCGCTGCCCCTGCTGTACCCGATGTCCGAGGTAGCGGGATGTCTCGCGCCGCAGGTCGGCGCGCACTGTCTGCTGAAGGCGCAGGGTGGGCGCGGGGTGCTGATGGGCGGTGTCGGCGGGGTCGCCAACGCCAAGGTGGTGGTGATCGGCGCCGGGGTGTCCGGGCAGAACGCTGCCAACATCGCGCTCGGTATGGGTGCCGACGTCACGATGCTGGACACCGACCTGGACAAGCTGCGGATGTCGTTCTGGCGCTACGGCAACCGGGTGCACGGTCTGGCGTCCTCGGCACTGGCGATCCGGCAGCAGTGCATCGAGGCCGACCTGGTGATCGGCGCGGTGCTGATCCCCGGCGCCAGAGCCCCGCAACTGGTGACCAACGAACTGGTGTCGCAGATGAAGCCCGGCTCGGTCCTGGTCGATATTGCCGTGGACCAGGGCGGCTGTTTTGAGGACACCCATCCGACCACGCACGCGGACCCGACGTACGCCGTGCACAACTCGACGTTCTACTGCGTGGCCAACATGCCGGGAGCCGTGCCGAACACCTCGACGTACGCGCTCACCAATTCGACGCTGCCCTACACGGTCGCGCTGGCGAACAAGGGCTGGGCGCAGGCCTGCCGCGATGACCATTCACTCGCGCTCGGGCTCAATACACACGCCGGTTCGCTGACCAACGCGCCCGTTGCAGAGGCGCATTCGATGGACGCCACGTCCCTGCAGGACGCACTCGGCTGATCCCCGCCTCCCCCTTCCCGCGTTGTGGTCGCCGGCGACGCAAACGTGGGTCCGATCGGGGCCTGCAGCTGACTTTTGGTCGCCAGCGACGCAAACGCCGGGACGACGCACCGCCATCCCGCTCTTCAGGGCGCCGGCGCTTCGTCGCGGGTCGGCGCGCCCGCGACGAGGTCGGCGAACCACGAGATGGGTCGGGCCCACTGGTTGTTCAACGGGCTCACACGGGTACTGGCGCGAATCTGCTTGGCCGACCCGGGCTCGTATCGGCGGTACCACGGTGAACCCGGTCGGGCCAGGCGTGCTGCCCCGACATACGCGGCGGGCGGAAAGATGACTGCCAGGACAACGAGGCGGTATTTCCCTTTTGCGGCACACACCAGGCAGCAGACGAACGTCGCCAGCAGGATCACAATCGCGGAGTACCGCACCGGCGCCTGGGCGTCATTGAGCTCCTCCAGAGACGTGGGAGTGAAACCGAGCAGCACCAGCGAGATCACCATGCCCGCGAGCGCGACCGCCTGCACCGAGGCGCGGCCCTGATGCGACCAGTAGACGTCTTTGAGATGCAGGATCAACGCGAACTCATCCAGCACCAGTGAAGCCCCAGCACCGATGGCAAACCCAGCGATGTTCATCGACGTCGGCTCGAAGGCTGCCAGCGAGGTCAACGATCCGAGGAGCAGCAGCACCAGCCCGGGGACAGCATGGTGGACGTGCACTCCCGAGGCGCTCACGTTGTTACGGAAAGGGCCGCGCCCGCTGCGGATCAGTCGAGTCACCAGCCGGGTCAGCAAAAAGGTCAGGATGAACGCGATGAGGCACACCGCCAGCGGCTCCTTGCCGGCGTCGACAATGCGCTGCTGCCACCACCCCATCCACGCAGCGTATGCCGGTCGGCTGGGCGCGGGCCCAGCTCAGCCGCGGCTCAGCTCAGACCGTGTCCAGCGGGTGGGCCGGTTCGGGATGAAATTCGGCTGCCTTTAGGTTGGAAAAGGTAGCCCTCACCTCCACGGAGCGATGTCACTGATGACCAGCAAATCCCAACAGTCCCTCGATCGTGTCGTTATCCGTTTCGCCGGTGATTCCGGCGACGGTATGCAACTGACTGGCGACCGTTTCACCGCAGAGACGGCCAGCCTCGGAAACGACCTCTCCACCCTGCCGAACTTTCCGGCCGAGATCCGCGCACCGCAAGGCACCCTGCCGGGCGTGTCCTCCTTCCAGCTGCACTTTGCCGATCACGAGGTGCTCACCCCGGGTGATGCACCCGATGTACTGGTCGCGATGAACCCGGCAGCGCTGCGCGCCAACCTCGGCGACCTGCCGCGCGGTGGGGTGCTGATCGCCGACGCTGACGAATTCACCAAGCGCAATCTGGGCAAGGTCGGATACGACACCAACCCGCTCGAGGACGACAGTCTGCAGTCGTGGGCGTTGCATGCCGTGCCGCTCACCTCGATCACCGTCGCTGCCCTCGCCGGCTTCGATCTGACCCGCAAGGAGAAGGAACGCGCGAAGAACATGTTCGCGCTCGGCTTGCTGTCGTGGATGTATTCCCGCCCGACCGCCGGCACCGAGGGCTTCCTGAAGCGCAAGTTCGCAGCGAAGCCGGAGATCCTGGCTGCCAACCTTGCCGCGTTGGCCGCCGGGCACGCGTACGGCGAGACCACCGAGTCGTTCGCGGTGTCCTACACCGTCGCGCCGGCCACCAAGGCTGCCGGCACGTATCGCAATCTAACCGGAAACGCCGCCATCGCGTACGGATTTGTCGCCGCCTCCTACCAGGCCAAGCGCCCGCTGGTGCTCGGCAGTTACCCCATCACGCCCGCCTCGGACATCCTGCACACCCTGTCGGGAATGAAGCGGTTCGGCGTCACAACCATCCAGGCAGAGGACGAGATCGCCGGTGTCGGCGCGGCGCTGGGTGCCGCGTTCGGCGGTGCGATCGGGCTGACGACGACGTCCGGGCCCGGGCTCGCACTCAAGGCCGAGACGATCGGTCTCGCAGTGTCGCTGGAATTGCCGCTGATCATCGTCGACGTGCAGCGCGGCGGACCGTCCACCGGGTTGCCCACCAAGACCGAGCAGTCCGATCTGCTGCAGGCGATGTACGGCCGCAACGGTGAGTCGCCGGTCGCAGTCATCGCTCCGTGCACCCCCGTCGACTGCTTCGACGCCGCGTTGGAAGCGGTGCGGATCGCCACGACCTACCGCACCCCCGTCATCGTGCTGTCCGATGGTGCGCTCGCGAATGGGTCGGAACCATGGCGGTTGCCGCGGGCAGCCGACCTGCCCGACCTGCAGGTCGAGTCGGCCACCGAACCCAACTCCGTCGATGCCAAGGGCAACCCGACCTTCGCTCCATACCTGCGTGACCCGGACACGCTCGCCCGGCCCTGGGCTGTCCCGGGCACGGCGGGTCTGGAGCACCGGATCGGCGGTATCGAGAAGGCCGACGTCACCGGCAACATCAGCTACGACCCGGATAACCACGACCACATGGTGCGCACCCGCCAGGCCAAGATCGACGGCATCGACGTGCCGGACCTGCAGGTCGACGACCCGTCCGGGAAGGCGCGAGTGCTGATCCTCGGCTGGGGATCGACCTACGGACCGATCGCTGCAGCTGCGCGGTTGTGCCGCGCGGATGGTGCCGATGTCGCGCGCGCACACCTACGCAACCTGGCGCCGTTCCCGGCGAACCTGGGTGAGGTGCTGCGGTCCTACGAACGGGTGATCCTTCCGGAGATGAACCTCGGGCAGCTCGCGTTGCTGCTGCGCGGCAAATACCTCGTCGATGTACGCAGCCACACCGCCGTTCGGGGGCTGCCTTTCACCTCAACCGAACTCGCCACCGTCATCACCACCCACCTGGAGGAGCTGCGATGAAAGCACCCCACCAAGTTCTGCACTCCGCTCCGATACTTCACGAGGACCCCGCATGAGCATTGACCTCGGCATGCCGCAGATCGGCGTCCAGCACGGCACGGCAGGCGTGCCACGTCTGACTGACGGCGAGACACAGACCAAGAAGGACTTCAGCTCCGACCAGGAGGTGCGCTGGTGCCCTGGGTGCGGTGACTACGCGATCCTCGCAGCGATGCAGGGTTTTCTGCCCGAGTTGGGCTTGAAGCGCGAGAACGTCGTCTTCATCTCCGGTATCGGCTGCGCAGCACGTTTCCCCTACTACCTCGACACGTTCGGTATGCACTCGATCCACGGGCGGGCTCCGGCCATCGCGACCGGACTGGCGACCTCGCGCGCGGATCTGTCGGTGTGGGTCGTGACCGGCGACGGCGACGCGCTGTCGATCGGCGGCAACCACCTGATCCACGCGCTACGACGCAATGTGAACATCAAGATCCTGCTCTTCAACAACAAGATCTACGGCCTGACCAAGGGTCAGTACTCCCCCACGTCCAACGTCGGAGCGGTCACGAAGTCTTCGCCACTGGGGTCGGTGGACCAGCCGTTCAACCCGGTCTCGCTGGCGCTGGGCGCTGAGGCGAGCTTTGTCGCCCGCACCATGGATTCGGACCGCAAGCACCTGACCGCCACACTTCGGGCTGCGGCCGAACATCGCGGCAGCGCACTGGTGGAGATTTTTCAGAACTGCCCGATCTTCAACGACGGCGCGTTCCAGATGGTCAAGGACCGCGACGAGGCGACGGCGCGCATCATGCACCTCGTGGACGGCGAGCCGATCAGGGCCGGGGATGGCGAATCGGCTCGTGTCGTCGTGCGCGACCCCGAGGGTCGGCTGCTCGTTGTCCCCGAGGCATCGGCCGATCCCGTTGCGATCGTGCGTCACCGGGTCGGCGACCCCGATCCGAGCCAGGCGTTCGCGTTGAGTCGATTGGATGATCCGTCGTTTGCGCAGGTGCCGATGGGCATCTTCCGCTCGACCAGCCGCCCGACCTACGACGACGGCGTCCGCGCGCAGGTAGCGGCGGCGATCGACACAGCCGGTGGCCCGGCCGATGACCGCTCGCTGGAGCAGATGCTCTACGGCAATGACACCTGGACCGTAGGTCCGTAACCCCACACTCCAGTTTCCTGACACTCGACCGGCGAGTCGGTATCGCGACCGTTCAGGTTCGGCCGGCGAGCGTCTAGCGTGGGCCAATGGGTGGGGTCGGACAGCGTTTACTCAATGCGGCGTGCGTCGTCGCGGTCATCCACGCGCTGCCGAGTTTCTACTGGGCCGCAGGCGGAAGCGCATTCGTGTGGACGGTCGGATCGTGGGCCTCGGATCTGCAGCGTGATCTCCCCGTACTCACCGCGTTCACGCTGGGCGTCGTCGGCATCCTCAAACTGGCCGGTGGCGTTGTCCCACTGTTCAATGCCGCCGGACGGCTGCGTGCACCACGCGTGTGGTGGTGGGCGTGCGTCGCCGGTGGCGTGGTGCTGGTGTTCTGGGGCGGCGCGAACACCGTGCTCGGCGGAGCCTCGCTGCTCGGTGCATTCGGTGCGGTGTCCCCAGCCGATCGGCATGCTCTGGCCGGGCACGTGCTGCTGTGGGATCCGCTCTTCCTCATCTGGGGCGCTCTGCTCCTACTCGGACTACGCGCTCCAGCACGCTCAGTGCGGGCCGGCGATCACCCCGAGGTGTCCTGAGCACTGACCTACATGTGCTCACTGCTGCCACCGACAGATCCACCGACGTTTCGGAAGGATGCGTGGGCACGTCGAGTGCTGTGCGTCCGGTGACGGTAGCGGATACCCACCTCTGGATGTCGCTTGTTGCGGAACCCGCACGGGACGCACGATGTCGAGTCTTTGTGAAGGCAGTTAGGCTTTCGATCGACCCATTGCTGACTGATCGTGAGACCCCCCTGATGGTTGCCGGCGCGAACCGGCCCGCTCGCTCGGAGACGAACGTCGGGACGGCGTACGGGTTCATCGCCTATCTGCTCTGGGGCGCGTTCCCCCTCTACTTCAACGCAATCGAGCCGGCCGGCGCGTGGGAGGTCATCTGCCACCGGGTGCTCTGGACGTTACTGGTCTGCGTGATCGTGCTGTCGGTACGTCGGCGACTCGGCTTCATCCGCGAGGTCTTGAGCCAACCCAAACGGCTGGCCGCCCTCACTCTCGCCGGCCTGCTGGTGGCCGCGAACTGGACGATCTACGTCCAGGCAGTCGTCACCGGGCACGTCACCGAAGCCGCACTCGGGTATTTCCTGAACCCCCTGGTCACAGTGGCGCTGGGCGTCGTCGTCCTGAAGGAACGACTGCGCACGACGCAGTGGGTCGCCGTGGGCATCGGCCTACTGGCCTGCGTCTACCTTGCGATCGACTACGGCAAACCGCCGTGGATCGCGCTCAGCCTGGCCGTCAGTTTTGCCGGGTACGGCTTGATGAAGAAGCGCATCGGCGGGAGCATGACCGCGCTGGAGAGCCTGTCGTTCGAGACGGCAGTGCTTGCACCGATCGCCGCCGTCGTGCTGGTGATACTGACCGTTCGCGGTGACACCACGTTCTCCGGCTACGGCGCAGGTCACTCGCTGCTGCTGGCCGGATCGGGGATCGTCACGGCGATTCCGCTGCTGCTCTTCGCAGCGGCCGCGCGTCGGGTGCCACTGGTGACGATCGGGCTGCTGCAGTTCCTGACCCCGATCCTGCAGTTGATCTGCGGGGTGGCGCTGCTCGGCGAAACGATGACGGCTGCTCGATGGGTCGGCTTCGGCATCGTCTGGGTCTCACTGGTCCTGTTGGCCGCGGATTCCGTGCGTGCCTCGACCCAGGGCCGTCGACTGGCCCGGTCGGCGGCCGGAGCCGCGGTCTGATGGAGCCCGGCTGATGGAGCGGGTCTGGTACGCGGCCTACGGCTCCAACCTGTCCCGTGCTCGTTTCGAGACCTACCTGTCGGGTGGGCGACCTGCCGGCGGGACCCGCATCTATCCCGGCGCCCGCGATCACACCCCGCCCGCCGACCAGCGCGCACTCCTACTGCCAGGTCAGCTGTACTTCGCCTGGGAGTCCGCGACCTGGACCGGCGGCGTTGCCTTCTATGACCCGACGGGGCCCACGGATGGGGTGGCTGCACGCGCATACCTGCTCACCGTGCAGCAGTTCAGCGATGTCGCTGCACAGGAGATGCACCGCCTCCCGGGCACGAAGGGCGCTGACCTCGACGTTCACAGCCTGCTGAGGCACGCACGGAGCGTGACGCTCGGGGACGGGCGTTATGAGACGCTGCACCGGGTGGGCACGATCCAGGACCTACCGGTCGTTACGTTCTCCGCGTCGTGGACTGCGGCGAGCGCACCGCTCAACTCGCCCAGTGCCGCGTACCTGCGGATGATCGCGTCCGGGCTGCAGGATGCACACCTCTGGTCAGCCCAGCAGATCTGCGACTACCTACTCACTGCACCTGGGGTAACGGACAGCTGGGACCGCTCTGACCTCGCCCAGTTGATCACCCGGGGGCAGCTGTCGAGGCGGGCCTGCCTTCAGAGACCGCCGACCACCTGTGGTGGCATCTCGTCGTAGCCGTCCGGGCCCATCTTGCTGGAGCCCTCGAATTTGCCGCAGCGGTCGCACATCCGGAAGGAGCGGCGTTCGTCGGTCTGCAACGGACCCCATTTATGTAGCCGCAACATGCAGAGAATCCGTCCCACCATGCGCCCCTTCGATAGTCAGCTTGCTCAGGGCGAGTGTAGACATCAGGAAGGCTCTGCTGACATGTTTCCACCCGACAAAGACACCGGGCCCGCAGCGCGTGAACGCGGCGGGCCCGGCGAAGATGGTGCGAAGTGCTTACTTCTTGACGTCGAACCGGTCCAGTTCCATGACCTTGGTCCACGCTGCTACGAAGTCGTGCACGAACTGCTCGTGTGCGTCGTCGGATGCGTAGGCCTCGGACACAGCCCGAAGCTCGGCGTTCGAGCTGAAGACCAGGTCGGCCCTGCTACCGCGCCACTTCTGGCCGTCTGCGCCGGTCCCGGCGTAGTTGTCTGAACCCTCGATCGGGGTCCACTTGGTGCCGAGGTCAACGAGGTTCACGAAGAAGTCGTTGGTCAGCACGCCCGGCTTGTCGGTGAGGACACCGTGCGTGGAGTCCTCGGTGTTGGCGCCCAATACGCGCAGTCCACCCACCAGCACCGTCATTTCCGGGGTGCTCAGCGTCAGACGGTGCGCAGTTTCGACCAGCCGGTGCTCGGCGGGCAACGTGTTGTCACGTCGCTCATAGTTCCGGAAGCCGTCAGAGGTCGGCTCCAGGTACTGGAACGACTCGACGTCGGTCATCTCATCCGTTGCGTCGGTACGACCGACAGTGAACGGCACGGTGATGTCGAGGCCGGCAGCCTTGGCGCCATCTTCGACGCCGACTCCACCCGCAAGGACGATGAGGTCAGCCATCGAGACCTGGACCCCGCCATCGTGCGCAGCGTTGAACTGGGTCTGCACATCTTCGAGCGCGCCCAGGGCAACCGCAAGCTGCTCCGGGTCGTTGACATCCCAGTCCTTCTGCGGAGCCAGGCGCACGCGAGCACCATTGGCGCCTCCACGCATGTCACCACCGCGGAATGTCGATGCCGAGGCCCATGCGGTCGAAACCAGCTGGGCAACGGTGAGACCACTGCTGCGGACAGCCTGCTTCAACTCAGCGATCTCAGCGTCGCCGACGGCAGGCGCCTGCGCGGCGGGAACCGGGTCCTGCCAGATCAGAACTTCGGACGGGACGTCCGAGCCGAGGTAACGGTCGATCGGCCCCATGTCGCGGTGCGTCAACTTGAACCACGCACGGGCGAACGCATCAGCGAACTCGTCCAGGTTCTCCTGGAAGTGACGGGAGATCTTCTCGTATGCAGGGTCGACGCGGAACGCGATGTCGGTGGTGAGCATCGTCGGCGGGCGGGACAGGGAACCATCCTCGGGGTCGGGCACGGTGTTGGCGCCGGTGCCGTCCTTGGCCTGCCACTGGTAGGCACCAGCCGGGCTCTTGACGAGCTCCCACTCATAGCCGAAGAGGGTGTCGAAGTAATCGTTGTCCCACGTTGTCGGAGTGTGGGTCCAGGTGACCTCGATACCGCTGCTGATGGTGTCGCGGCCGTGGCCGCTGCCGTAGGTGCTGGTCCAACCGAGGCCGTTGTCCTCCATCGGTGCTGCCTCCGGTGCGTTGCCCACGTTGCCTTCAGGCGTTGCGGCACCGTGAGTCTTTCCGAAGGTGTGGCCACCTGCGATCAGAGCGACAGTCTCGTAGTCGTTCATCGCCATCCGGGCGAAGGTCTCGCGAATGTCGACAGCAGAGGCGGCCGGGTCCGGTTCACCGTTGGGGCCTTCGGGGTTGACGTAGATCAGGCCCATCTGCACTGCGGCGAGTGGGCTCTCCAGGTCGCGATCGCCGGTGTAACGGTTGTCGCCGAGCCAGGTGGTCTCGGGGCCCCAGTAGATGTCGTCATCCGGCTCCCACGCGTCCACCCGTCCACCGCCGAAGCCGAACGGTTTCAGACCCATGGTCTCCAGAGCGACGTTGCCGGTCAGCATGAACAGGTCGCCCCAGGACAAGTTCCGGCCGTACTTCTTCTTGACCGGCCACAGCAACCGGCGACCCTTGTCGAGGTTGACGTTGTCGGGCCAGCTGTTCAACGGCGCAAAGCGCTGCTGAGCCGAACTCGCCCCACCGTTGCCGTCCTGGATCCGGTAGGTGCCGGCGTTGTGCCACGCCATCCGGATCATCAACGGACCGTAGTTGCCGAAGTCGGCGGGCCACCAGTCCTGGGAGTCGGTCAGAACGTGCGCGATGTCGGACTTGACGGATGCGATGTCAAGTTCCCCGAATGCCTTCGCGTAGTCGAAGTCGGCGCCGTAGGGGTTGGTGACCGGCGTGTGCTTGGCCAAGATCCTCAGGTTGAGCCGATTGGGCCACCAGTCCTGGTTGGCATCACCTTCGGTCGGGCGACGCAGGCCGTGCATCACCGGACACTGCTCGGCGTCTTCCTCGTTGAATTCACTCAAGACGGTGGTGTGGTCATCAGTCACAGGAGATCCTTTCGGGTTGTTGCTTCGTACTCAGGTTGTCAGGTCAGTGGGCGTTGCGCAGTCGGCGCAACGACCCCAGTAGATGACTTCGGCTTCGTCGACGACGAAACCCGACTGGTCATCTGCGGTCAGGCATGGCGCGGCTCCGACAGCGCAGTCGACGTCGGACACGACGCCGCAGCGCCGGCACACGAGGTGGTGGTGGTTGTCGCCGATCCGCAGCTCGTACCGAGCAGGCGAGCCCGCGGGCTCGATCCGGCGCACGATGCCGACTGCCGCGAAGGTGTTCAGTGCGTCGAATACGGCTTGGCGGGACACGTCCGGAAGGGCAGCGCGCACGAGGTCATAGACGGTCGCGCTGTCGACGTGCGGTTGCGCTTGTACGACCCCGAGCACGGCGGCGCGTGGCTTCGTCACCCGCAGTCCAGCCTCACGAAGGAGCGGCTCTGCGATGACGGTCACACCCATATGGTGTCGCCTTTTCTGGACTGAGTCAAAATAGCGCCCAGGCCGAGCACGCGGTCCTTCATCCCCGAGTGGCAGCCATAACGTTCGAGTGGCAGACCTGTGACTGCACCACTGGAAACATGCCTATGCCACTCGGCGGGTGGGCCCCCCGCAGCGATCAGGCGGTGCGCGCAGCTACGGACGGTGGGAGGGCGCGCAGAGCACGCACTGCTTCGCCGTCGGGCAACCCGTCCAGGAGGCGTACGGCCTGCATGGCGACTGCCATCGTGTGGTCCTGCGCCTGCTGCATCGCCTTGTGGGCCCGCAGCAATCCCAGCGCTTCAGTGTGTTCACCGGTATCGGTCAACGGCCGCGAGAGAAGGTCCTGCAGGCGGGCATCGGCCGGGTCGGTGGAGCTGCGGACGTACAGGACCGGCAAGGTAGTGACACCTTCCCGCAGATCAGCGCCGGCTTCCTTCCCCGACTCCTCGCGGTCGGAGGCCACGTCCAGCACGTCGTCGGACAGCTGGAAGACCATCCCGAGCAACTCACCGTAACGAGCCAGCAGCTCGATCGTCGGGGCCGGAACTCCAGCGAACATGCCGCCGTAGCGGGCCGCAGTGGAGATCAGCGAGCCGGTCTTCCCCGCGAGCACCTGCAGGTAGTACTCCGTCGGGTCCGCGCCCTCGGGCGCCTGGCGGTCATCCTCGATCTGACCGGCGCACAACCGTACGAACGTGTCGGCCTGGATGCGGACCGCCTCGGATCCGAGACCGGCAACCAGCTGCGATGCCCGCCCGAACAAGAGATCGCCGATGAGGATGGCGGTGGAGTTGTCGTAGGCCAGGTTGGCTGCTCTCACTCCGCGGCGGAGGGTCGCCTCGTCCATCACGTCATCGTGATAGAGCGACGCGAGGTGGGTCAGCTCGACACCCGCCGCTGCGTCAACGACCTGCTCGTTGCGCCCGGTGCCCAACTCGCTGACCAGCAGCGTGAGCAACGGACGGAACCGCTTGCCACCCGCGTCCAGCAGGTGATGCGATGCGCCGCGAATGAACTCGTCGTCGTGGCGGACAACCTCGGCCAGTCGCTGGTCTACCAACTCCAGGCCCTCGCGCAACTTCTCGTCGAGTGCATCACCGATCTCGGGCACGACACTCAATGCAACAGCCCTCGCACGTCGTTCATCGCATGAACTGCGAATAATGGTTGGCCATGTCCAGCAGCGGCGACGGGAAGACACCCAGCGCAACGGTCAGCACAGCGCACGCGGTGATCGCGGCGGCACTCAACACGGAGGGCGGCAGCACGACGGTGTCGCCGGTGGGTTCGGAGAAGTACATCAGCACCACGACGCGCACGTAGACGAACGCCGCGACAGCGCTGAAGACCACACCGATCACCGCCAGCCAGGTGCCACCGTGCCCGACTGCGGCCGAGAAGATCGCGTACTTCGCCGTGAAGAGCGAGGTCAACGGGATACCCGCGAACGCGATCATCATCAGCGCCATCAGCCCGCCGACGACCGGGTTCGTCTTGGCGAGCCCGGCCCACTGGGACAGGTGGGTGGCTTCGTTACCACCGGAGCGCACCATGGCGACGAGTGCGAAAGCAGCGATCGTCGCCAGACCGTAGGTCACGACATATACGACTGTTCCGGTCACTGCCGCCCGGTCCAACGCCACGACACCGACGAGGATGAAACCGGCCTGCACGATCGAGCTGTAGGCCAGCAGTCGCTTGATGTCGGTCTGGGTGACCAGCATGACTGCACCGACCACCATCGTGAGGATCGCGACGACCGTCACGACCGGCTGCCAGTTCCACGCCATACCGGGAAACGCGACATAGAAGACGCGTAGGAAAGCTCCGAACGCCGCAACCTTCGTACAGGCGGCCATGAAACCCGAGACCGGGGTCGGTGCGCCCTGGTAGGCGTCCGGGGTCCACGCGTGGAACGGAATCGCGCCGATCTTGAACAGCAGCCCTACCGCAACCAGCAGGACACCCGGGATCAGGATCCCGTCGCGGTCCCCGCCAGTGGCGATAGCAGCGGCGATATTGGAGAAGTTCAGCGAACCGGCGAACCCGAAGACGAGTGCCGCACCGAAGAGGAAGAACGCCGAGGAGAAGGCGCCGAGCAGGAAGTACTTCATCGAAGCCTCCTGCGACAGCAGCCGACGACGACGAGCCAGGCCGGTCAGGATATAAAGCGGCAACGACAGTACTTCCAGCGCGATGAAGACCGTCAGCAGGTCACCGGACGCCGGGAACAGCATCATCCCGCCGACGGCGAACAGCACCAGCGGGAAGACCTCCGTCGAGGTCGCTCCCAGGCGGACAGCGTTCGTCTCCATCGGCGACCCCGGCACGGAGGCGCCGGACTGCGTGAAGGCGTCCAGCGAGGACCCCTGGAACCGCTCGGACATCACCATGACCGCCAGGAAGGCCAGCACCAGGATTGCGCCCTGGAACATCAGCGCCGGACCGTCGATGACGACTGAGCCGCCCGCTGTCACGGCCTGATGATTCTTCGCGCCCAGCACCAAGGCCAGAAATGCGACGAGAAGACCGACGAGTGTGACGCCTACCTGTAAGGCGTACCGCAAGGTACGCGGCGCGAATGCTTCGACGAGGACACCCACCATCGCCGCGCCCAGGACCACCAGCATGGGCAGGACGGCGGCGTATTCGATCTTGACCTGGGAGAAGCCGGTTGCGGCGGCAATCACTTCGAGTTCACCTGACTGCTCGGGACGCTGGGCGCCGGATCGGTCATCTGGACCAGCTGCATGGTTGCGTTGGTTGCGGGACGGATGATGTCGAGCACCGGCTTCGGGAAGAAGCCGAGAGCCACGATCAGCACAACCAGCACACCGGCGACGACCCGCTCACGCAGGTCCAGATCGGGCACCTTCAAACTCGAGCCGGTGGGCGCCGTGTGCCCGCCGAGGCTGGGCTCACCGCCCGGTTCGCGCTGCGCCAGCTGGCGACGGGGGTCACTGTCGGCAGACAGGTTCAAGGCCAACGGGCCAGAACCGACCGGCAGCAACTCGCCCGTGTAGGGGTCGCCCCCGCGAGGACCGTCGGCGTCAACACCGGTATGACCATCGCCGTCCGCTACAGCGGCCGGCGGCGGCCCGGTGAAGATGTTCTTGTACATCAGCAGTGCGTAGAGGGCTGCGAGGATCACCACGACCGTCGCGATCCCACCAGCTGCCTTGTACCGCTGGAAGGTACCGACCATCACCAGGAACTCGGAGATGAAGGAGTTCATCCCAGGCAGTGACAGCGCCGACAGTCCGGCGATCAGAGTGACACCGGCCAGGGCAGGGGTGACCCGCTGCCAGCCGCCGTAGTCGCGGATATCCCGGCTTTTGCCGCGCATGATCAGGAAGCCCGCGAAGAGGAACAACGCGGCCGTGGTGATCCCGTGGTTGACCATGTAGAGGTCCGAACCCGCCAGTGAGGTGGTCGTCATCGCGAAGATACCCAGCACGATGAAACCGAAGTGGCTGACCGAGGTGTACGCGATCAGCCGCATCATGTCGGTCTGCCCGATCGCTACGACGGCGCCGTAGACGATCGAGATCAGCGCCAGCACGATGATCACCGGGGTCGCCCATTTACTGGCGTCCGGGAAGAGCTGCAGGCAGAAGCGGATCATTCCGAAGGTGCCGACCTTGTCGAGCACACCAACCAGCAACACAGCAACCGCCGGCTTGCTCTCGGATGCGGCGTCCGGCAGCCAGGTGTGGACCGGCCACATCGGCGCCTTGACAGCGAACGCGAAGAAGAAGCCGAGGAACATCCAACGGCCGGGCCAGGTGCCCAGCTTCAAGCCGGTCAGGCTGGACAACAGGAATCCGTTGTCGCCGCCGGGGCCGTACTGGTAGATGGCGATGACCGCGATCAGCATCACGAATCCACCGAGCAGGCTGAAGAGCAGGAACTTCACTGCGGCGTACTGGCGGCGCGGGCCGCCGAAGGACCCGATCAGGAAGTAAACCGGGATCAGCATCGCTTCGAAGAAGACATAGAACAGGAAGACGTCCGTGGCTGAGAAGACCCCGATCATGAAGGTCTCCAGCACCAGCATCAGCGCGAAGTAGTTCTGCATCCGGCGACTGCCGTCAGCGGGGACGTCCTTCCAGGCCGCGAGCAGCGAGACCGGTACGAGCACGAGGCTCATCAGGATCAACGCAAGTGCGAGACCGTCGATGCCGACCTGGTAGGAAACGCCGAACTGCGGAATCCACTGGTGGGTCTCGACGAACTGGAACTGCGATCCGACCTTGCCGGTCTTGTACTGACTCCACAGCACCAGTCCGAGGACCAGCGCGATGACCGATCCGGCCAGTGCCACCGGTCGCGCGATGCGCTCGGCAGCGGGCGTCGGGAGCGCGAGTACGACGATCGCGGTTACCAGTGGAATCAGGCCGATCACTGTCAGCCAGGGGAAACTCGAGGTCATTACTGCACCACCCAAACAATGCCGAGGATTGCGACGACGCCGATCAACATGGTGAGGGCGTAGGACCGCACGAAGCCGTTCTGAACACGTTTGATGCGCGAGGACGAACCACCGATCCCGGCGGCCAGGCCACTGGCCACACCGTCCACCCCGCGGTTGTCCGCGAAGACCAGGGCCCGGGTCAGATGCAGACCGGGACGCTGGAAACCGGCCGCGTTGAGGTCGTCCTGGAAGAGGTCACGACGTGCAGCGCGCGTTACCAGGGATCCGACCGGCGGCGTGATAGGCACGTCGTCGCGGATGTACATCGCCCACGCCAACCCCACCCCGATGCACAGCAGCACGAAGGTGATCACCATCAGCAGCGCTGCCGGGATCTTGGGGTCGCCCTCGGTGTGTCCGGTGACCGGCTCGAGCCAGTTGATGATGATGTTCGTCGGGCCCAGAGCCAGACCGAGGAAAGCCGATCCAACCGCCAGGACCATCATCGGGACGGTCATCGTCAACGGGGATTCGTGCGGGTGCACGTCGTCGGTCCAGCGGCGCTTGCCGTGGAAAGTCATGAAGAACAACCTCGCCATGTAGAAGGCCGTGATGCCGGCCGCGATCAGCGCTGAGCCACCGAAGACCCACGGTCGCCAGCCTTCACCGACGAACGCAGCTTCGATGATCTTGTCCTTGGACCAGAAACCGGACAGCAGGGGGAACCCGATGATTGCCAGGAAGCCCAGGCCGAAGGTGGCCCAGGTGATCTTCATGACCGCCGACAAACCGCCGAACCGGCGCATCCCGACCTGGTCGTTCATACCGTGCATCACCGAACCGGCGCCGAGGAACATCCCGGCCTTGAAGAAGCCATGCGTCAGCAGGTGGAAGATGGCGAAGACATAACCGATCGGCCCGAGCCCAGCGGCCAGGATCATGTAGCCGATCTGACTCATGGTGGAGGCGGCCAGCGCCTTCTTCATGTCGTCCTTGGCGCAACCGACGATCGCGCCGTAGACCAACGTAATCGCGCCGACGACACAGACCGCGAGGCGCGCATTCGGTGCGGCATCGAAGATCGCATGGCTACGCACGATCAGGTAGACACCGGCGGTCACCATTGTCGCGGCGTGGATCAGCGCCGACACGGGGGTCGGGCCCGCCATCGCATCACCCAGCCAGGATTGCAGCGGGAACTGAGCGGACTTGCCGCAGGCACCGACCAGCAGGAAGACACCGATCCAGGTCACCGCAGTGGTGTTGGCCTGTGCCGCGCCGGCGAAGACGCCGTTGAAGTCCAGCCGTCCGAACGTCGCGTACATGGTGAGCATGGCCAGCAGGACGCCGACGTCACCGATGCGGTTGACCACGAACGCCTTGTTAGCGGCCGTTGCATATTCGGGGTTCCAGTTCCAGAAGCCGATCAGCAGGTAGGACGCCAGACCGACACCCTCCCAGCCGACGAACAACCCGACGAACGAGTTGGCCAGCACCAACGTCAGCATCGAGGCCACGAACAAGTTCATGTAGGCGAAGAACCGCCGCTTGGCGGGGTCGTGCTCCATGTACCCGAGGGAGTAGATGTGGATCAGCGTGCCGACGAAGGTGATCAGCAGTACGAAGGTCAACGACAGTGGGTCAACGCGCAGGCCAGCCGACAAATGCAAGCTGCCGGCGTCGATCCAGTCGTAGAGGTGCACATTGCTCTGGATTGCCCGGTCAGCAGACGACAGACCTGCGGTGTGCAGGACCATCGCCACACCGAGCACGAAGGACAGACCGGGCAGAATGACGCCGAGCAGCGGTCCCGCTTTGTCCATCGCCTTTCCACCGACCATCAGGATGATGGCTCCAAGTAGCGGTAGCGCGATGAGCAACCAGGCGTACTGGTTGATCCCGGACGCAGCCGTGGCAACGGTTCCGGGTTCGGACAGGGGGACAGACCCCACCAAAGACAGCAACAGCGGGCTCCCTTACAGCTTCAACAGGTTCGCGTCATCGACCGAAGCCGAACGACGGGCGCGGAAGATGGACATGATGATCGCCAGGCCGACGACGACTTCGGCGGCAGCGACAACCATCACGAACAACGCGATCACTTGACCCTCCAACGAGCCGTACATCCGCGCGAAAGTGACGAACATGAGGTTTGCGGCATTCAGCATCAACTCCACCCCCATGAAGACGATGATGGCGTTCCGGCGTAACAGCACCGTGGCGGAGCCGATGCTGAACAGAATGACCGACAGGTAGAGGTAGACCTCAATGCTCATTTGGGGTCCTCGCGAAGTATCGGGGAAGCGCAGCGGAGGAGCACGTCGTGGGGTTTCCTCATTGGCGGTCCCCAACTTCCTTCGTCGTCATATCGCCGACCTCGTCCTCGATCTGCTCGGTCAGCTCCAACTGGTGGGCGCTGCCGTGGTTGACCTGCTCGCGGGCGCGCAGCACTCGCGAAATCGAGAGTTCGCTCGGGCTGCCGTCCGGGAGCAACGCCGGAGTGTCTACCGCATTGTGCTGGGAGTACACCCCAGGAACGGGTAGACCTGCGACGTTGACACCCTCGCGGATGCGGCGGCGGGACCAGTCGGCCTGCCCGGCCTTGGGGGTCAACCGCTCGCGGTGCGCAAGCATCATCGCGCCGATGGCAGCGGTGATCAGCAGCGCCGAGGTGACCTCGAAGACCCATACGTAGCGGCCGAAGATGAGGTTGGCGATACCGCCTACATTTCCGCCCTGCGCGAGGTTCGCGGCAGCCAAACCCTTGCCGGGGGCGAACGCGGCGCGCCCGATTCCCGAGGCCAGCAGGCCGATCAGGGCAAGAGAGAGAAGCAGCGCGGCTACCTTCTGGCCGCGGATCGTCTCCACGAGCGAGTCGGAGGAGTCGACGCCGACCAGCATGACGACGAAGAGGAACAGCATCATGACAGCGCCGGAGTACACGAAGATCTGAATGATCCCGAGGAACTCAGCCTCCTGGGCGATGTAGAAGATCCCCAGCAGAATCATGCACAACGCCATACCCATGGCCGCATGGACGGCCTTGCGGGCAAACAGCAGCGCAAGCGCTCCGAACACGGTCAGTGGTGCGCAGAAGAAGAACAGCGTGGATTCGGCCCCACCCAGGTGCATCATTCTCTCGTCTCCGAGTCCAGCAGCGCCCGATCTCTGGGCTCCTGGGATTTCTTCTCGCCGGCCGGTCCACCCTCGGCGACGAGCTCGTCGGGCGCGCCACCCACGGCGTGCGAACGGTCAAAACCCCTGTCCTGGTTCGCGAAATTGCGCGAGCCCGTCGCCACAGCGGACATCGACGGCGTGCCCTCATCGCGGGTTTTCGGGTCAAATTTGTCTTGCCGGTCCGCCTCGTGATTCGCGTCGGCGTCCACCCACGCGCGCTGTGCATCTGTCGCGCCATCGACCTTGCCCATGTAATAGTCGCGTTCGACCATGCCGTCGACCATCGGGTGCGGCGCGGGCAACATGCCAGATTGGATCGGGCCCAGCAACTGATCCTTGGTGAAGATCAGGTCGGCGCGGTTGTTGTCGGCCAGCTCGTACTCGTTGGTCATCGTGAGCGCCCTGGTCGGGCACGCCTCGATGCACAGTCCACAGAAGATGCAGCGCAGGTAGTTGATCTGGTAGACGCGGCCGTACCGCTCACCGGGCGAGAAACGCTCACCGGCAGCATCGTCGTTGTTGGCGCCCTCCACGAAGATGGCATCCGCCGGACAAGCCCACGCACACAGCTCGCAGCCGACGCACTTCTCCAGACCGTCCGGGTGGCGGTTCAGCTGATGACGGCCGTGGAAACGCGGCTGAGTCGGGCGCTTCTCCTCCGGATACTCCTCGGTCGCGACCTTGCGGAACATAGTCGCGAATGTCACCCCGAAACCGGCGACACCGGCAAATATGCCGGGCCGCTCGGGGGTGCCGTCGGCGCTGCTCGCGCCGGTTTTCTTCTTGTCAGCCACGGGGTTCCTTCGCGAGTATGTCGTCGGTGTCTCGTGTCGTGCCCGGCCGGGCCGCAGCAGCACTCAGGGCGGGCAGCGGCTCTACCAGGCGCTGGCCCGGCAGCGGAGGTACGGGGTGACCACCCGCGAACGGGTCGATCTCCTCCGGTACCCGACTTCGGGCGTCGGCAGCCTCTTGTCTGCGGGCACTGCGAGTGTCCCAGATCCAGGCGGCGGCCAACACGAGCAACGCCGTCACGGCGATCACGATGAGCGTTGACCGGTAGATCTGCCTGCCGAACAGGTCGATACGCGTGGTGCCCAGGAAGCCGGCGTTGGAGCCCCGGATGAAGGCCACCACGACGACCCAGACCAGGGTGCTCGGAATCATCAGCTTCCAGCCCAGGCGCATGAACTGGTCATACCGAATACGGGGCAGCGAGCCGCGTAGCCAGACGAAGAAGAACATGAAGATCCACAGCTTGATGACGAACCACAACACGCCCCACCAACCATGGTTGAAGAAGCCGTCGCCGATGGCGGCGATGCCCGGAGGGGCCTGCCAGCCGCCGAGGAACAAGGTGGTCGCCAGTCCGGCGACGGTGAACATGTTCACATACTCACCGAGGAAGAACATCGCGAACTTCAGCGAGGAGTACTCCGTGTGGAAACCACCGGTCAGCTCACCTTCGCCCTCCGCGAGGTCGAACGGCAACCGGTTGGTCTCGCCCACCATGGTGATCACGTAGATGATGAAGGAGAAGAAGGCCGGAATGATGTACCAGACGCCTTTGCCCTGCGCGAGCACGATCTGCGACGTCGACATCGAGCCGGAGTAGAGGAACACCGCGACCAGGGCCAGCCCCATCGCGATCTCGTAGGAGATCACCTGCGCGCTGGAGCGCAATCCGCCGAGCAGTGGGTAGGTGGAGCCACTGGACCAGCCGCCGAGCAGGATGCCGTAGACACCGACACCGGCGACCGCGAGTACGAGCAGCACTGCCACCGGGGTATCGGTCAGCTGCAGCGGGGTGTAATGACCGAACATCCAGACGTTGCCCGAGATCGGGATGATCGCAAACGACACGAACGCCATCGATCCGGCCAGGATCGGGGCGATGATGAACATCAACTTGTCGGCTCGCCTGGGAGTCACGTCCTCCTTCAGCGCCAACTTCACACCGTCCGCGAGGGTCTGCAGCAGACCGAACGGGCCCATCCGGTTGGGACCGGGTCGCTGCTGCATCCGACCGATGATGCGCCGTTCGAACCAGATCACCAGCAGCGTCTGGATGAGCAGGAAGGCGAAGAGCAGCACCGCCTTGATCAACGACAACCACCATGGGGTGTCACTGAAATCGGCTGCCGGGTTGCCGACGGCAGACCCCAGCGAGCCGAGAGCTGCGAGGTGACTCATCGACGTACCTCCGCACGACGGCCGAGCGAGACCAGGTCACCGGCATCGACGCGCAGCGTCGATCGCACAGCGCTACCTGCTGAATTGGTGGGCAACCACACGACATGGTCGGGCATGTCGGTCACCACTACCGGTGCGGTGATGGCGCCGGACCGCGTACTGACGGTCAACTGGCCGCCGTCCTGCACACCGACAGCGGCTGCAGTGGCAGCCGAGATGCGGGCCTGCGAGATCGGTGCTGTACCTGCCAGGAAGGGTTCGCCGTCCTGCATCCGGCCCTTGTCCAGCAGATGCGGCCAGGTGGCGAGCACCGCCTGACCGACCAGCGGACGCGGCACGCCTTGGCTGCGCTCGCGGGGGGCTGCCGGACGAACGCCGGTCCACACCCCCAGCTTCGCGATCTCGTTCCGGACCGCCTCAATGGTGCGGGTGCCGAGGAACTCCCCCAGCTCACCCGCCAGCAGATCGAGCACGCGTAGATCACTCATCGAAAGGGTCTCGATAGCGCGCTGGAAGGGTCGCGCGCGACCTTCCCAGTCGAAGTAGGTACCGGACTTTTCCTGCTGCGGAGCAACGGGGAACACCACGTCCGCATGCTCAGTGACAGCGCTCGCGCGGATCTCCAAACTCACGGTGAACGCACGTTTCATCGCGTCGTTCGCCAACTGCGGGTCCGGCATGTCTGCGGTGTCGACACCGCCGACGACCAGGCCGGCCAGTTCGCCGCTCGCTGCGGCCGCCAGCATGGCTGCGGTATCGCGACCAGCTGTTCCGGGCAGCTCGGCGCCCCAGATCGCGCCTACTGCAGCGCGGGCGCCGGCGTCCTCGACGGGCGCGCCGCCAGGCAGCAGATTCGGAAGTGCACCGGCTGCTAGAGCGCCGCGTTCACCGGCACGGCGCGGGATCCA
The DNA here is from genome assembly GCA_039636865.1 of Dermatophilaceae bacterium Sec6.4. NCBI lineage: Bacteria > Bacillati > Actinomycetota > Actinomycetes > Micrococcales > Dermatophilaceae > Dermatophilaceae bacterium Sec6.4. Next base: position 1,025,571 of record CP144172.1, on the reverse strand, counting down.
CGCGATACGGGCGTCCTTGCGCTCGGCCAGCTTCAGAGCTGCCGACAACGCGCCGGGAACCGACGCGAGGCGTTCACCGACCAGCACGATCGAGTCGCCGGTGATCTGGTCGCCGTGGACGGCCAACTCGCCAGTCGACGCGCTGAGCGCGTCGATGACTTCGGCTTCGGTGCCGGGCGCGGCCTGGATCAGGACACCGTTCATCTTGCGCAGCCCGCGTGTCGCGAACGGAGCCGCGGACAGCACTGCGAGGTGACCCTTGCGGGCTGCCTTGCGTAGCCGCAGGAAGACCATCGGGCTCTCCTCCTCGGGCTCCAGTCCGAGCAGAAGTACCGATGAGGCGTGTTCCAGATCTAGATAAGTAACGCTTCCCGGCGTATCGGGACCGGTCGCGACGATTGCATGCGACAGGAACGCGGCTTCCTCAGCCGAGTGCGGTCGAGCTCGGAAGTCGACGTCGTTGGTGCCCAACACGACCCGAGCGAACTTGGAGTAGGCGTAGGCGTCTTCGACGGTGACTCGACCACCGGTGAGCACACCGACGCCGCCCGAGTCACGGGCAGCCGACAGGCCGGCCGCTGCCGCCTCGAGGGCCTCGGGCCATCCGGATACGCGTAGTTCGCCGTCCTCCCCCCGCACCATCGGGGTGGACAGACGATCGGAGGCGTTGGCGTAGGTGAACGCCCAACGGCCCTTGTCACAGTTCCACTCTTCGTTGACGGCGACATCTTCCAGCGCCATCCGGCGCATGACCTTGCCGCGACGGTGGTCGGTGCGCATCGAGCAACCGCTCGCGCAGTGCTCACACACACTCGGGGTGGAGATGAGATCGAAGGGGCGGGACCGGAAGCGGTAGGCCGCACCCGTCAGGGCCCCGACCGGGCAGATCTGCACCGTGTTGCCGGAGAAATAGGACTCGAACGGCTTCTCGGCGTAGATACCGACCTGCTGCAGCGCCCCACGCTCGATCAACGCGATGAACGGGTCGCCGGCGATCTGGTCGGAGAACCGGGTGCACCGTGCGCACAGCACGCAACGATCGCGGTCCAGCAGCACCTGCGTCGAGATGTTGATCGGCTTGGGATAGGTCCGTTTGACGTCCTCGAAGCGGCTTCGGGCGCGGCCGTTGCTCATTGCCTGGTTCTGCAGCGGGCACTCCCCGCCCTTGTCGCACACCGGGCAGTCCAGCGGGTGGTTGATGAGCAGGAATTCCATCTGGCCGTGCTGCGCCTTGTTGGCAACCTGCGACGTGTGCTGGGTCTGCACGGCCATACCCTCGCTGGCCTCCAGGGTGCAGGAGGTCTGCGGCTTGGGCATCGCACGCATCGAGCCGTCCGGGCCCTTGGTCGAGACCTCGACCAGGCACTGGCGACAGGCGCCGACCGGGTCCAGCAACGGGTGGTCGCAGAACCGTGGGATCTGGATGCCGATGTGCTCGGCAGCACGAATGACCAGCGTGCCCTTGGGAACGCTGACGGGGACGCCGTCAACGGTGAGGGTGATGGCATCCGCCGCGGTAGGCACCGGACTCGCGTTGCCGCCCTTGTCGACGGCGTTGCCGCCGCCAGCGGGTGAGGTGACCGTCGTCATGCGGACACAACCTCCTTGGTATCGCGAGTAGGGACGTCGAAGAGTACCGAGGCTTCCGGGGGGAACGCCTCCCACCAGGGACTGTGCATGCCGACCTCGAACTCCTCGCGGAAGTACTGGACCGCCGAGGTCACCGGACTGGTGGCGCCATCGCCGAGCGCGCAGAAGCTGCGCCCCAGGATGTTGTCACAGATGTCGACCAGCTTGTCGATGTCGTCCTGGGTGCCCTGACCGTGCTCCAGTCGGGTCATGATCTGCTTCAACCAGAAAGTGCCCTCGCGGCACGGGGTGCACTTTCCGCACGACTCGTGGGCATAGAAGTCGGTCCACCGGCTGACGGCCCGGACCACAGACACCGACTCGTCGAAAATCTGCAGCGCACGCGTGCCGAGCATCGAGCCGGCGGCGGCTACTGATTCGAAGTCCAGCGGCACATCGAGGTGTTCGTCGGTGAAGATCGGGGTCGATGACCCGCCGGGTGTCCAGAACTTCAGCTTCGCCCCATTACGCATACCGCCGGCCATCTCCAGCAGCTCGCGCAACGTGATGCCCAGCGGTGCTTCGTACTGACCCGGGCGGGTGACGTGACCGGACAGGCTGAAGATGCCGTAGCCCTTGGACTTGTCGGTGCCGAGCGCTGAGAACCAGTCAGCACCGTTCAGCACGATCGAGGGTACGGAGGCAATGGACTCGACGTTGTTGACGACGGTCGGTCGCGCGTACAGGCCGGCGACGGCCGGGAACGGCGGCTTGAGGCGCGGTTGTCCGCGGCGGCCCTCCAGGGAGTCCAGCAGTGCGGTCTCTTCACCGCAGATGTAGGCGCCCGCACCGGCATGCAACGTGATGTCCAGGTCGAACCCGGTGCCGTGGATGTTGTGACCCAGATGTCCGGCCGCGTACGCCTCATCAATCGCGTTCAGCAACCGCCGGTAGACGTGGACGACTTCGCCGCGAAGGTAGATGAACGCGTGGTTGCAGCCGATCGCGAACGAGGTGATGATCATGCCCTCGATCAGCAGATGCGGTGCAGCGAGCATCATCGGGGTGTCTTTGCAGGTGCCCGGTTCGGACTCGTCAGCGTTGATCACCAGGTAGCGGGGGCCGCCGTCCGGCTTCGGCAGGAAGCTCCACTTCAGGCCGGTCGGGAATCCCGCACCACCGCGCCCGCGCAGACCGGAGCCCTTGGCGGCAGTAACGAGATCGGCCGGATCCATCGCCAAGGCCTTCTCCAGACCCTGGTAGCCCTCGTGCTGCAGATAGGTCTCCAGGGTCCAGCTCTGCGGCTGGTCCCAGAACCGGGTCAGGATCGGGGTCAACGGGGTACTCATGCGGGGTCCTTGCGAAGTATTCGGAGGAGCGAAGCAGGCGAGAAACTTGGGGGGGTGCTGCTCATCACTCATCCACCTTTTCGCCGGCCTTGCTGCCTGCGGGGTTTGCGGGGGTGTCGGTCGATCCCGCCAGACCCGCCGCCATGTGGTCGGACGGACTGTCGGCGTCGGAGTCGCCGGTGATATCCACCGACGGCGCATGCGGGTCGAACCCGCGCTGCTTGGCCAACCGCAGGCCCTCGAGCGACGGGCCGCCTGCGCCCACACCCTCGCCTGCGAGCCCGTCGGAGAACCCGGCGAGGACCCGGGACATCTGCTTGAAAGTACAGACCTTCGCAGCTCCACGGGTGGGCACGACGTCCTTGCCCGCACGCAGGTCCTCGACCAGCGCAATTGCCGATTGCGGCGTCTGGTTGTCCAGGAATTCCCAGTTGGCCATCACGACCGGCGCGTAGTCGCATGCCGCATTGCACTCGACCCGCTCGAGGGTGACCTTGCCATCCGCCGTCGTCTCGTCGTGCCCGATGCCGAGGTGCTCGCTGAGGGTGTCAAATATCTGGTCGCCGCCCATGATCGCGCACAGCGTGTTGGTGCATACCCCGACGGTGTACTCACCGTTCGGGTGTCGCTTGTACTGGGTGTAGAACGTCGCGACGCCACTGACCTCGGCATCCGCCAACTCAAGTTTCGCTGCGCAGAAAGAGACGCCGCGCCCCGTCACATACCCGTCGAGGCTCTGGATCAGGTGCAGCAGCGGTAGCAACGCGGAGCGCTTCTGGGGGTAACGCGCGATGATCAGATCCGCGTCCAGGTGCAGCATTGCCAGGGTCTGCTCGTCGTACGGGGTCCTGCTGGCGTGCAGTGGGGTCGGCGGATGCAGGAACGCATCGGACGGATTCTTCAAATGCTCGGGATGCACGTGGGTCACCGAGCTCAACCTCTCGGACGTGGCGACTTCGGCGTCTGCGGACCGATGTGACTCGTTGCTCATCGGTCCACTCCACCCATCACGGGATCGATCGAGGCGACGGCGACGATGATGTCGGCGACCGATCCGCCCTCCGACATCGCTGCCACTGCCTGCAGGTTGTTGAACGACGGATCGCGGAAGTGCGCCCGGTAGGGCCGGGTCGAACCGTCGGAGACGATGTGACAGCCGAGCTCGCCCTTGGGCGACTCGATCGCGGTGTACGCCTGGCCGGGGGGCACCCGGAATCCCTCGGTCACCAGCTTGAAGTGGTGGATCAGCGACTCCATCGACTCGCTCATGATCTCCCGGATGTGCTCCAGGCTGTTGCCCTGCCCGTCGGCGCCGACCGACAACTGTGCCGGCCAGGCGATCTTCTTGTCCGCGACCATGACCGGACCTGGCTCAGCGTCCAGGCGATCGGCGCACTGCTGCACGATGTGCATCGACTGGTACATCTCATCGATCCGCAACCGCAAGCGCCCGTAGGCGTCGCAACTGTCGCGTACCGGGACCTCGAAGTCATACGTTTCGTAACCGCAGTACGGGTCGGCCTTGCGTAGGTCGTACGGCAGACCCGAGGCACGCAGCACCGGACCGGTGACGCCCAGCGCCATACATCCGGTGAGGTCCAGGTAGCCCACGTCGACCATGCGCCCCTTGACGATCGGGTTCTCGTTCAGGAGTGCTTCCAGCTCGCCGATGCCGCGACGTAGGTCCGGCATCATCGCCCGGACCTGTTCGGTCGTACCTTCCGGGACGTCCTGTGAGACACCACCGGGGCGGATGTAGGCGTTGTTCATCCGCAGCCCGGTCACGGCCTCGAAGATCTGCAGGAGGCGCTCACGCTCGCGGAAGCCGATGGTCATGACCGTGGTCGCGCCCATTTCCATGCCGCCGGTCGCGAGCGCGACGAGGTGGGAGCTGATCCGGGTCAGTTCCATCATCATCACCCGGATGACGCTGGCCCGCGCGGGGATCTGGTCGGTGATGCCGAGCAGCTTCTCGATCGAGAGGCAGTAGGCGGTCTCGTTGAACATCGGGGTGAGGTAGTCCATCCGGGTGCAGAACGTCACCCCCTGCGTCCAGGTGCGGAACTCCATGTTCTTTTCGATGCCGGTGTGCAGGTAGCCGATACCGGCCCGCGCCTCGGTGACCGTCTCGCCGTCCAGCTCCAGGATCAACCGCAGCACACCGTGCGTGGACGGGTGTTGCGGACCCATGTTGACGATGATCCGCTCTTCGTGCAGCGCGGATGCCTCATCGACCAGGTCGTCCCAGTCGCCGCCGGACGCGTTGAGGACAGGTGTGTCGCCGTCGACGCCGACCTTCTCCTCGCTCCTGGCGCTGGTCTGGCCGAATGCGTCGTGCTCTGCTGTGGTGCTCATGTGTAGGACCTCCGCGTGTCCGGGGGCGGCACTGTGGCGCCCTTGTACTCCACCGGGATGCCACCCAGTGGATAGTCCTTGCGTTGGGGGTGGCCCGGCCAGTCGTCGGGCATCAGGATGCGGGTCAGGGCCGGATGACCGTCGAAGACGATGCCGAACATGTCCCACGTCTCACGCTCGTGCCAGTCCGCACCGGGGTACGTCGACACGATGCTCGGGATGACCGCGTCGCCCTCGGGGACCGCGACCTCCAACCGGATGCGCTTGTTGTTGTTGGTGATCGAGACGAGGTGGTAGAGCGCGTGCAGCTCTGCGCCGGTCTCGTCCGGGTAGTGAACACCCGAGATGCTCATGCACATCTCGAACCGCAGTTTCGGCTCATCGCGCAGCGCCTGCGCGACTGCGGGCAGGTGTTCGCGGCGGACGAACAAGGTCAGCTCGCCCCGGTCGACCACGGTGCGCTCGACTGCCTGCTCATACGACGTGCCGGTGTTCTGCAGCGCACTGCCGAGGGCATCTGCCATCAGGTCGAACGAACCGCCGAACGGTCGCTCGCTGTTTCCGGGGAAGAGCACGGGCCTCTTGAGTCCGCCGTACCCGCTGGTGTCATTGCCGAGCGAGGAGCCGAACATGCCCTGCCGTTGCGACACGACCACCGGGTCGGCGTTGTGCTGCTCGTGGGGCTGAATCGCGAATTCCTGAGCAGCTGCGGTACGCGTGATCGGACCGCCGGACGGCTCTTTGACCGGCCCTGTGGTGGCCGGACCCGCAGTCGGCTTGCCCCCTGATGTGGGGATGTCCCTTTTCGAGTCGTCCTGTTTCGAGTCGTCGGTCACGCCAGTAGACCCTTCATCGCGTGGGTCGGCGTCGCTTCCAGTGCGGCCGCCTCAGCAGCACGCGCCGCGGCAACCCGGTTGACGCCCAACTTCATCCCCTGGATCTGCTTGTGCAGCTCGAGAATGGCGTTGAGCAACATCTGCGGACGCGGCGGACAGCCCGGCAGGAAGACATCGACCGGAATGATGTGGTCGACACCCTGCACGATGGCGTAGTTGTTGAACATTCCGCCGGAGCTTGCGCAGACGCCCATCGAGATGACCCACTTGGGCTCCGGCATCTGGTCGTAGACCTGGCGGACGATCGGGGCCATCTTCTGGCTCACCCGACCTGCCACGATCATCAGGTCGGCCTGGCGCGGGGTCGCGCTGAAGCGCTCCATCCCGAACCGGGCGATGTCGTAGTCGGGGGTGCCGACCGCCATCATCTCGATCGCGCAGCAGGCGAGACCGAAAGTGGCGGGCCAGACCGAACCCTTGCGCATGTAGCCGGCCACCTGCTCGACGGTCGTCAGCATGAATCCTGCGGGGAGCTTCTCTTCAATACCCATTTCACACACCTGTGCTTTCGAGCCGGACAGTGCTGCAGGTCATTCGATGCGGGGTCAGTCCCATTCCAGGCCACCTCGGCGCCACACGTACGCATACGCGATGAACACGGTCGCCACGAAGAGCACCATCTCGATCAGCGCGAACAGGCCCATCGAGTCGAAGTGCACGGCGAACGGGTAGAGGAAAATACTTTCGATGTCGAAGATGATGAAGAGCATCGCGGTCAGGTAGTACTTGATCGGCACCCGACCACCGCCGTCGGCCTGCGGGCTGGGCTGGATTCCGCACTCATAGGCATCGGCCTTCGCGCGGTTGTACCGCTTCGGGCCGGCAAGACCAGCCGCGCCCAGCACGGAGAAGATCGCGAAACCAGCGCCCAGCGCCGCGAACATCAGCAGCGGGTAATAGGAGTAGTTGGTCATGCGAGCTCCTTCCAGGCGCGGCGGGCGGACCCGGAGCGCAATTCATCCGCTACCGCAGCAGCGACGATCTTGAGGTACATCATGCCGCCGGAGTCATCCGGGACAGCAGGGCCAACGCCTTGTCGTCCAATTTGCCGCCGGTGGTGTCACCGAGGTTCGCCATGACTTTCAGCAGGAACTGCATCATGGTTTTGCGGGGCAGACCGTACTTCACGGCAAGCCTCATGACCTCGGGGTTACCGATCATCTTGGCGAACACGCGCCCCAGTGTGTAGTACCCGCCCAGCGCGTCGCGCATTACCTGCGGGTAGCTCAACAGCACGCGCTCCCGACTTTCGTCGTCGGTGCGGGCAAACGCCTGCGCTACGACCTCGGAGGCGAGACGCGCGGACTCCATCGCGTAGGCGATGCCCTCCCCGTTGAAGGGGTTGACCATGCCGCCTGCGTCGCCGACCAGGAGCAGACCGTCGGCGTAATGCGGCTGACGGTTGAAGCCCATCGGCAGAGCGGCGCCGCGGATCGGACCGGTGATGGTCTCCTCGTTGTACGTCCACTCCTCCGGCATCGTCGCGACCCAGCGGCGCATGACGTCCTTGTAGTCGGTCTTGCCGAACGCCGAGGAGGTGTTCAGGATGCCGAGCCCGACGTTCGACGTACCGTCGCCGACCCCGAAGATCCAGCCGTATCCGGGCAACAGGACCCGCTTGCCGTTCTTGTCCTTGGACCACAGCTCCAACCACGACTCGAGGTAGTCGTCATCGTGGCGCGGGCTCGTGTAGTAGGCGCGGACGGCAACACCCATCGGGCGGTCCTCACGCTTCTCCCGGCCCATCGCCAAAGACAGCCGGCTGGAGTTTCCGTCGGCGGCGATCACCAGGGGCGCCCGGTAGCTCATCGTCTTGCCGGTGGCGCGACCGTCCCGGCCCATCTCTTTGGCGTCCACGCCGACGATGTGACCGTTCGAGCCCCTGATCGGCCCGATCACGTTCACACCCTCCCGCAGCTGCGCGCCGTGCTTGACGGCGTGCTTGGCCAGGATGTCGTCGAAATCCTGCCGGGTGCGAACCAGGCCGTAGGGCGGGAAACTGGCGTTGTCGGGCCAGTCCAACTGCAGCCGCATGCCGCCGCCGATGATCCGCAGGCCCTTGTTCCTGATCCAGCCGTCGTCCTCGGGCATCGGGATACCGAGGCTGACCAGTTCGCGCACGGCCCGGGGAGTGAGGCCGTCGCCGCAGATCTTCTCGCGCGGGAAGTGCGTCTTCTCGAGTAGCAGGACGTCGAGCCCGGCCATCGAGAGGTATGCGGCGACCGACGATCCGCCGGGACCGGCTCCGACAACGATGACATCGGCTGTTTCGGGGGCGGTGGTGCTGACAGCGCCGCCCATCTGTGACTGGCTCACGGGGCGTCCTCGGGGGGTCTTGTGACAGTTTTCACGAGCGCCTGAAACTCTACGTCCGAGAGGCACACGCCTCTCACTAAGGCGGACCTAACCAACCTTCGGCTAACCGCACGTTCGGCGGCGGGCAGGGCCACATGTGGGTACCGAAGGTCGGTGCGCCGCACGGTTGAGGACGAGCAGACCCGAACGTGGACCGGCCGACGTCAGGACTGCTTGCGGCCCCGGTGCAGCGCGACAATTCCGCCCGTCAGATTGCGCCATTCGACGCCTGCCCACCCAGCCTGCTGCAGTTCGACCGCCAGCCCGGACTGATCCGGCCAGGACTGGATCGACTCAGCCAGATAGACGTAGGACTCTGCGTTCGAACCGACGCGACGTGCGATCTTGGGCAGCGCCTGCATCAGATATTCGGAGTACACCTTGCGGAACGCGCCGTTCGTGGGTGTGGAGAACTCGCAGATCACCAGTCGGCCGCCCGGCTTGGTGACTCTCAGGAATTCGGTCAGTGCGATCAGCGGGTCCGCTACGTTGCGTAACCCGAAGGTCATCGTGACCGCGTCGAATGTGTCGTCCCTGAACGGCAACCGCATCGCGTCAGCTGCCGTGAACGCCATCCGGGGCCGCACCTTCTTGCCCTGTCGAAGCATTCCCAGCGAGAAATCCGCGGGGATGACGCGGGCACCACGGGTTTCGAACGGAATACTGCTGGTGCCGGTGCCGGCAGCGATATCCAGCACCAACTCACCGCGCTGAGGGTCAACGGCTTCCACCACGATGGGACGCCAGCGGCGATCCTGCCCCAGCGACAGCACGTCGTTGGTCAGGTCGTAGCGCTTGGCGACGCCGTCGAACATCCGGGCAACGTCGGCTGGTTGCTTGTCGAGGCTGGCACGGTTCATATCTCGCATCCTCGCTCATCGCAGCTTCAGGCTGTCGACCGAGTACACCAATTCCCCTTCCACGTTTGCGTCGCCGGCGACCGAGGCCGGTGCTGCCCAGGCGATTCTTTCCACGTTTGCGTCGCCGGCGTCCCGGGTGGGCACGGAGCCGGCCTGGCGGCTGCCCTTCGTCCTGCTCTCCGTCCTGGCCTCGCGTCAGTTCAAACCGGATCCCCGGGTGGACGGGCCAGATGCCCCGGCTACCGTTGTCGTTTGTGACCTCGCTCGCCGCATCCGCACCGATGGGCATACCGGATCTGGTCGTCAGGACAACACGGATCGACGACCCGGGCGACCTCGCCCGACTGATCCCCCCCGGACTCCCCTCCGGTGAGGTGTTGAGTTGGCTCCGCGGTGGGGACGGACTCGTCGGCTGGGGTCGGGCGGCCTCCATCGACACCGGTGGCGCGCGCCGGTTCAAGGACGCCAGCGACTGGTGGCATGAGGTGAGAACCAGTGCCTTCGTGCGCTCGGACGTGGAATTGGCCGGCACGGGACTGGTGGCGTTCGGCTCTTTCGCGTTCTCGTCCGGATCACCTGCCGGGGGTTCGCTCGTCGTCCCGTCCACGATCGTGGGCCGGCGTGCAGGCACCTCCTGGGTGACCACGATCAGCGAACGACTGGAAAAGCTGGCCGCACCGATGCCGCAGACCACGCCGCTCCCACCCGGCGCCGCGACTTTCAGCGACGGCGCACTCACGGGCGCCCAGTGGGAGCAAGCGGTAGCCAGGGCGGTCGACGCGATCGTCGCCGGAGACGTGGACAAGGTCGTCATGGCGCGCGATGTCATCGCCCGCACCGACGAACGCATCGACCCCCGATGGTTGATCGGACAGTTGGCGTCGCGTTACGTCAATACCTGGACCTTCTCCATGGACGGCCTCGTCGGAGCCACTCCGGAGATGCTGGTACGCCGCGAGCGCGGGCTGGTGACATCACGAGTGCTGGCCGGGACCATCCAGCGCAGCGGCGACGACAGTCGCGACCTCGCGTTGGCGGGCTCTCTGGCGCGCTCGTCGAAGGACCTGGAGGAGCACGAGTACGCCGTGCGATCGGTCGCGGACGCGCTGAAACCGCACTGCACCTCGATGAATGTGCCCGAGTCGCCCTTCGTACTTCACCTGCCCAACGTGATGCACCTGGCGACCGATGTCGTCGGGGTACTCGCGGGCTATGCGACATCGCTCACATTGGCTGCAGCGCTGCATCCGTCAGCCGCCGTCTGCGGCACACCCACCACCGCCGCTGCCACGTTGATCCATTCGCTGGAGCACCTGGACCGTGGACGCTATGCCGGCCCGGTGGGCTGGGTGGATGCCAGCGGTGACGGCGAATGGGGCATCGCGCTGCGCTGCGGGCAACTGGACGCATCGGATCCCTCGCGGATGCGTCTGTACGCAGGGTGCGGCATCGTGGCCGGCTCGGTGCCGGCCGATGAGCTGGCTGAGTCCGAATCGAAACTGCTGCCGATGCGCGAGGCCCTGACCGGCTGATCCCGCTCGCCCAGCCCAAACAGCCATTCGCAGACTCCCAGATTCGTAGACTCGCCGGTCGACTGTCCGGAAACTGGGGGTGGGGCATCCGGCGGGGCGACGGCGTCGAACTACTTTCGAATCTGGGCGCACTTCCCCAAATCGTCATGACCCCACTGCGAAAGAGACCCCTCATGAGCTCACTGCACGACTTCTCTGCGGACACCCTGACCGGGCAGGAGCAGCTGCTGTCCGAATACGACGGCAAGGTGGCCCTCGTGGTGAACACGGCCAGCAAGTGCGGTTTCACCCCTCAGTTCGAGGGCCTGGAGAAGTTGTGGGGCGATTTCCGCGAGGAGGGACTGGTCGTGCTCGGCTTCCCGTGCAACCAGTTCGCCTCCCAGGATCCCGGCGACGCCGAGCAGATCGGGCAGTTCTGCCAGGCCAACTACGGCGTCAGCTTCCCGATGTTCGCCAAGATCGAGGTGAACGGTTCCGACGCGCACCCGCTCTACCAGTGGCTCCGCAAGGAGAAGGGCGGGATGCTCGGTAGCCGTATCAAATGGAATTTCACCAAATTTCTGGTCGGCAAGGACGGGCAGGTCATCAAGCGGTACGGCCCCACGACCAAGCCCGCGGACATCGCCGCCGACATCAGGAGCGCCCTCGCTGCCTGAGTTCCACGCCCGGAGCTCATGCGTTGAGTGGGCAGGCTCAGGTCAATGCTTCACCGGCGAGGGCGAAGAGCCGCTCCTGAAAAGCACGTTGTCGGGACCTGTCCAGGTGCACCTCGATCACGCGGATACCTTTTGCTTTCGAGCCGACCCGCTCACTCAACACGCGGGCGTCGGCTACGAGCTCGTGCGGCACGCCGTACGCCGCACACAGCCCCGCGATCGATACCCCGGTCGGGGTGCCGAAGACGCGCTCATATGCGGGGTCCAGCCCTGCGCCGTCTGCGGCGCCCGGCTCCAACGTGCCGAAGATGCCGCCACCGTCGTCGCCCAACACCACGATCGTCAGATCGGGACGCGGCTCGCCCGGCCCGATGAGCAAGCCGTTGGCGTCGTGCACGAACGTCAGGTCGCCCATCAGCGCGTACGCCGGGTGGTCCGCCCGGCTCAGCGCGAAACCGACTGCGGTGGAGATCGACCCGTCGATGCCCGCCAGGCCGCGGTTCGCGACGGAGACCACATCCCTCGATACGAGGGAGGAATTGCGACCCAGATCCAGGTAGCGCGCTGCGCTGGAAGACCCGACGAACAGTCCCGACCCCGCCGGTACGGCGTGGACCACTGCCCGGGCAATCGTGAAACCGCTGGGCCACGATTCATCGATCACAGTGCCGGCAACCTGCGCCAGGGTCGCGCCCGCCGCGCGCCACTGCGCCGCCCACTCGCGGTCCACGCTGCTGGCCACGGCATCGTGGCTACTTTCCAGAGCCGCCCAGTCGTGCACGGCGCTGAGCGAGTGCGCCGGGTCCGACCAGAGTCCGGACGGGCTGACGAGCTCCACCTGCACCGACGGGTTGCGCAGCAGACGGGCCACACCGCGGTCCAGCGTCGGACGGCCGCCGACCAGCACGCGCTCGGGCAGGTGAGCGTCCACCCAGTCCTGCGCGTGCAACAGCAACGGGCCGTGCGGTAGCACCCGCACCCGGTGAAAGGCCCCGAACGGTTCCGCGATCAACGGCCACCCGGCCGAATCAGCGAGGGCAGCGAACTGGGCGGCAGCTGCGGGGTCGGGGACATCGCCGAGCACCGCGAGCGTGCGCGGCACGGCGCGAATCGTGCTGGCAGCAGCGGACGCAGGCGCGGCGAAGCGGGTCCAGGGGCGACCGTCTGGCCGCCCGCCATTCGCGACCAGGCGCGGCGCACGTTGCCCGTGATCGCTCGTCTGAGGGACCAGGGGCTCGCGGAACGGCAGATTCAGGTGCACCGGCCCCGGCGCCCCGCCGAGCAGACCGCGAGCATGCCCGACAGCCTGGGAAGCCACCGATCGCCATACGGCGTTCTGTGCGTCGCGCTCGTCGCGCTCGTGCGGGGTGCCGAGGTCATGGGACCAGCGGGTGGCGGAGCCGAAGATATCGACTTGATCGGTGCTCTGGTTGGCGCCGGTCCCCCGCAACTCCGGCGGCCGGTCCGCCGACAGGATCATCATCGGCACCTGGGCGTGGGAGGCCTCCAGTACCGCCGGGTGCAGGTTGGCGACCGCGGTACCGCTGGTCACGACGACAGGAACCGGCACCCTGCTGGCCTTGGCCAGCCCGAGCGCAAGGAACGCCGCCGACCGTTCATCCACCCGCACGTGCAGCCGCAGCAGTCCTGCGCGATCGGCGTCCTGCAGCGCGTACGCCAGTGGGGCAGATCGCGATCCGGGTGCGAGCACAGCATCCGTCACCCCATGGCGGATGAGTTCGTCGATCAACGTCGTGGCGCAGGCGATGCTCGGATTCACCCTGCCATGATCCCCCCGCCACCATCCTCCCCAGGACGACGTCCACCTGACCCGCTGCGGGGACCGGGTCAGGTCTCCCGCCGACGCGTATCGAGGCAGATATATCCAGATCGGCCATTTCGGGTGATTCAACTCTCACCGCGCGGGGTATGACCAGATAAGAGCACCGGATCGAGCGCCGGTGAACAGGATGAGGGAGAAATCATGCGCGCCATATCGCCGGAAGCAACGGATGCTCGACAGCGCCTCAATACGGCATTACGCGCTGTGCGCCTTGCCGACCGGCAGGTCCCGTGCGAGATCAATCCCGATCTGTGGACGAGCAACAACAGGGCAGACCGCGAGGCTGCAGCCTTCCGGTGCCTCGCGTGCCCGGTGCGCGAAGAGTGCTCTGCCGCCAGCAGTTTTGAGCGGGTCGGTGTGTGGGGATCGCAGATCCGGGCCGCCGGATCGCTTGAATGGTGACCTGGGTTTTCGCTTCGCAATCTTGACAGTTTTTATTGGAACGACCATTCTTGATTCATGGGTCGGTCCCGACAGTTCAGCGAAGCAGCCGCAGTAGCCGCTGCCGCTGCACTGTTCCGGCGACAGGGGTATGCATCGACCTCGATCGATGACATCGTCGGCGCCACCGGGGTGCATCGAGCCAGCCTCTACAGCGTCTTCGGCAGCAAATACGGGCTCTTCGTCAGAGCCCTCGATGAAGCACTGGCACGGCTATCCGGCAGTCACGACGAGGAATGGCCTACTGGCCTCGACCTCGTCCTCATCGCGCTCGTCGAGCTCGCGCCCTCCGACGCGGCCGTGCGACAGCGCCTGATCGACGGTATCGCTGCGACCCATCTCACCGCCTCGCACCTCGGGGAACGCATGCTGGCGCGGGCCGGTATGGGAGCTCATCAAAGGAGTGCTCAGTCATGACACACACCAACGTCACCATCACCGGTGACACGCTCGTCGTCGAGCCGCAGGGCCTGGACAAGATGTGGTCTTTCACCCGACGTCAGTTCTGGAACGTCTCCGATTTCGCTCAGACCGTGGTCGTGCAGCTCGATCCCGCTGAGCACTTCACCCGGCTCATCATCTCCGTCGATGACCCGCCACACGCGGTGGACGCCATCAACGCAGCCATCAGCAGCTGACCGAGCAGCGGACTGCTCCCGCAGACTGGCCCTTGTGAGCACACCCGAGCCCAAGTCCTGCGCTGCCTGCGGACGACGCATCGAGTGGCGTAAGAAATGGGCGAGGGACTGGGAGCAGGTGCGTTACTGCAGCGCGTCGTGCCGCAAACACGGTGTCACTGCCGTCGATGCCCAACTGGAACAGACGATCCTGGAACTGCTCGATTCCAGGGCACGGTCGGCCACCATCTGCCCTTCGGACGCGGCCCGGATCGTGGGCGCGTCGGCGGCGAATCCAGACGGCTGGCGGGACCTGATGGAGCCGGCCCGGCGCGCGGCGCGGCGGCTCGTGAACGCGGGCGACGTCGTCATCACCCAAGGTGGGCGCATCGTTGATCCGTCGACTGCCAAAGGCCCGATCCGGATCCGACGCGTCTGAGCCCGTACACCGCCGCACGTGAGGGTCGCGCCCTGTCAGAATCAGAGCATGGTGATTGAAAATGTCGGCCTGGAACTACCCACGCTGCGCATGTCGGATGCGGACGACCCGTTGACTTCACAGCAGTTCCGGACGGATCTGCTGCAGGCCACCCACGAGGTGGGCTTCTTCTACCTCACCGACCACGGCATCGACCTGGAACTGATGCACGGGATCATCGCCGTGGCCCGCGAGTTCTTCGCGCTGCCGGATGCGGAGAAACTGTCGGTCGAGATGGTCAACAGCCCGCACTTTCGTGGTTACAACCGGGTGGGCGGGGAGCTCACCGGCGGCAAGACCGACTGGCGCGAGCAGATCGACATCGCGCCGGAACGCGAACCGCTGCCGTACGGAGCTGGTCACCCGGACTACAACATGCTGCAAGGACCGAACCAGTGGCCGGCCGCGTTGCCCCGGCTGCGCGAGGTGGTGCAGGAGTGGAACGCGATGCTCGAGGCGCTCGCGGGACGGCTGTTGGCCCAATGGGCGCTGGCGCTCGGCCAACAGCCGACCGTCTTCGACAGCGCATTCGGTGACCGACCGGCGACGCTGACCAAGATGGTCCGCTACCCCGGCAAGACGACCGAGTCGGCGACGCAGGGCGTCGGGTGGCACAACGACCCGGGCGTGCTCACCCTGCTGCTCGTCGAGCCCGGCACGGCCGGTCTACAGATCGAACACGACGGCGAGGTGGTCGACGCGCCGCCGCTGAACGGCGCCTTCATCGTCAATATCGGCGAAATGCTCGAGTGGGCAACGGACGGATACCTCAAAGCCACCAAGCACCGCGTCCTCGCGCCTGAAGCTGGAACCGACCGCATCTCGGTCCCCTACTTCCACAACCCGGCTCTGGAGGCCACCTTCCCGAAGATCGAGCTGCCGACTCATCTTGCCGCCCACGCCGCAGGCATCACCCTGGATGAATCCAACCCGATCCTCGATGTCTTCGGGCACAACATCCTCAAGGCACGGCTACGCGCCCACCCCGATGTCGTCGCCGCCCATCACTCCCACCTGCAGCCGCCCCGCTGACGCAGCGTGGCCCGTTGGCAGGACGGCCTGGCCTGGTGTGCTCAGGCTGCGGAGCCGGCGAGCGCATTGACTGCTGCGCCGAAGAGCCACGGGGCGCGACCGGCCGCAGGCACGATCGCGCGGCGTACGACGCCGACCTGCGTCGCATGCAACAACCCCGCGGTGAGGGCCTGGTACCGCCAGCTCGCGAGCCGCCAGGCCCGCTCATAATCGCGGGCCCGCCCGGCCACGATCGCATCGACGGCGACCCGCGCATGCGCGACTCCCAGCGCGATCCCTTCGCCGGTCAACGCGTCGACATATCCCGACGCGTCACCGACCAGCAGTACCCGACCGGCCACCCGGGCGCGGCTGCGCTGGCGCAACGGACCGGCACCGGCGATCCTGTCGTGCTCGACACCCGCGACGCGCTCGGCGATGGCAGGCACCCGGGCGAGATGGTCGGCATACGGCCCCTTGTCCGACGTCAGGATCGCGACGCCGACGCGGTCGGCTGAGATCGGCGTGACGTAGGCCTCGCACCCTGTCGTCCAGTGCACCTCCACATAGGGGCTCCACGGCTCCATCTCGAAGTGCGTTCGCAACCCAAATCGGGCGGACCCGCGCGATTCGCGGTCCAGCCCCAGCGAGCGCCGAATCGGCGAGTGCAGTCCGTCCGCAGCGATGAGGTGCCCGAACCGCTGCCCATCGACGACCACTCCCGCGTCGTCCTGGGTGATGCCCTTGACGGCTCGCTGCACGGTGACGATTCCTGCGGCCAGCACCGCGTCACGCAGCGCATCATGCAGGGTGACCCTGCGCACCCCGCGACCTACGCCGGCCCGGAAGTCCGCCTGCGCATGACGCTGCCCGGCGACGTAGCGGATGCCCCGGATCTGCTGGCCGTCCGGATCGACGCCCAGGTCCAGCAACGCCGCCAGCGCACCGGGCATCAGCCCTTCACCGCACGCCTTGTCGATGCTGCCCGCGCGCGGCTCCCAGACCTGTACGTCCAGACCCGCCCGGGCGGCGTACAACGCGGCGGCCAGGCCTGCAGGACCGCCACCGGCCACCAGCAGGTCGATCACGACGCCACGGCCTCGCGGTCCGGCGCGGGCAGCGTGGCCAGAGCGGCGTTCTCGCAACGGATCCGCACGGTCAGCAACCAGGCGTTGAGCACGGTGAAGACCACTGCGGTGATCCATGCGTCGTGAATCAGCGGCAGCGCGATACCTTCGGCGACGACGGCAACATAGTTGGGGTGGGAGAAGAAGCGGTACGGGCCGCCGGTCACCGGGGCCAGGCCGGGCACGATGATCACCCGGGTGTTCCAGCGGTGGCCGAGGGTGGTGATGCACCACCAGCGCAAGGACTGCGAACCGACGAGCGCGACCAGCATCACGATCGCCAGCCAGAGCGGGGTCTGTGGGCGGCGCACCCACACCTCGATCAACGCACCCGCGAGCAGTGCGGTGTGCAGCACGACCATCGGGGGATAGTGCCGGGCGCCGTACTCCTGTCCGCCGCGGGCCATCGACCACGCCTCGTTGCGCTTGGTGACGATCAGCTCGGCGATCCGTTCGAACCCGACGAGCAGAATCAGGATCGTGTAGAGGATCTCGCTGCTCATGCCGGTGCGGCCGCCGCATCGGCTGTCTCAGACATAGCCGGGGTTTCGGCCGTACCGGGAGCCTGCAGCAGCACCAGTTCGGAACAGAATCCCGGGCCCATCGCGATCATCAGACCGTAGGAGTCGGGCTTCGGAGGCCGATCGGCGAGGGTGTCCATCAGCACATGCAGCACCGAGACCGATGACATGTTGCCGACCCGCGCCAGGGAATCCCAGGTGACCGCGAGCGCCTCGCGCTCGAGGCCGAGGGTGTCCTGCATCGCTTCGAGCACCTTGGGGCCGCCCGGGTGGGCGACGTACCAGCCGATGTCGGCGCGGGTCAGGCCGTGGTCGGCAAGGAACGCGTCCACGTCATCGCCGAGGTATTCCCGTACGACATTGGGGACGTTCGCATCGAGCACGATCTGCAGCCCGGTACTACGCACGTCGAAGCCCATCGTGCGCTCGGAGTCGGGGTAGAGGTGGCTGCGGGTGGCCAGGATGCGCGGCTGCACCGGCTCACGGGTGATCGGGTCCGCCAGCGCGGCGGCCCGACGCGACCCGGCGGCCACGACGGCGCCGGCACCGTCGCCGAAAAGACCACTGGCGACCAGGTTCGGCAACGACCGGTCGGTGCGCTGCAGCGTCAACGAGCACAACTCAACGGCGACGAGTACTCCGACCGCGTCCGGGCGACCGCGCAGGAAGTCATCCAGGCGGGCGACCCCCGCGGCGCCGGCTACACAGCCCAGGCCCACCAGCGGCATCCGTACGACGTCCGGTCGCAGCCCGATGTTGGCCGCGATCCGAGCGTCCAGAGAAGGCACCGCCAGGCCGGTGACGGTCGCGGAGATGATGACGTCGAGGTCGCGCGGCTCGAGGCCGGCAGCCTTCAGGGCCTCCAGTACGGCCTGGGAGCCCAGTTGTACGGCGACGTCGATGAAGATGTCGTTGGAGGCACCGAAATCGGTCAGCTCGGAGTACTGCTCCAGGGGAATGGCGGTATGCCGGTAGTCGACCCCCGCGTTGCCGTGGAAGCGCCGGGTCAGCCGCTCGTCCGTGCCGGGCACCATCGACCGCACGAACGCATCGGTGATCTGCTCCTGCGGGTAGCGGTGGGGCGGCAACGCGCCCCGCGCACTCAAAATCTGCACCGTCATCGCATGGACTCCGTCCGGTTCAAGGCGCCACCGATCAGGTGACGGGTCAGGTTGCGCAGCACGGCTGCGGTGATCTTGCCGCCCGCGAGGCCGAGGTCGACGAGATCGTCAAAGACCTGTTGATTGTCCTCTGCCGCGCGTACCCCGGCGTCCAACAGCGGACCGTTGCGGCATAGTTTCGCCGCGAGCGCACTGTGCCGCAGGTGTGCGCCGAGGGCGGCGCGCACGGCGGCGGTGTAATCATCTGCGAAGTGGTCGATATCGCCGGTATCCAGGGCGGCCGCTGCTGCGCGGCCGGCGATGAGCCCCGTCAGGACCGCGTAGTAGATGCCTTCCCCGGTCATCGGATTCACCATCCCGGCGGCGTCCCCGGTCAACGCCACCCGGCCGTTGGAGCCTTCGAAGCTCCACCCGGACAGCGGGAGGTGAGCACCCTTCCAGGACGTGCCGTCAGCGGTCGAACCGGGCAGTAGATCCTCCAGCTGCTCCATCAACGCGGGACGTGCCAGTCGAGGCGCACCCGGCAGCTGGACCTCGCCGTATCCGACATTCGCCAGGCCGTCGCCGCGGTCGAAGGACCAGGCGTAGGAGGGTTGCCGAACCATCCCGAAGGCCATCGCCTGCGATCCGCTGCGGTCCTCGCCCACCGGTGCGTAACCGCGCAGCGCGAAAGCGGTGGGTCCGGTCGCCAGGCCCAGCGCGCGGCGTACAACCGAGTGCACCCCGTCGGCGCCGACCATCAGCGGCGCGCTGAACCGGTCATCGACGGCGCACTCAGGCCCGTCCAGGCTGAGGGTGCTGACGCGGTGCGTATGCGGCGTGGCACCCGCCCGCACGGCGGCGTCGTGCAGCCGGGCGTCGAAGACTTCGCGTGGGATGACCCAGGTCGAACGAGCCATCGTGCGCTCCACGACCCGGTCCCCGCGGCGCATTGACAACCGGTCGATCGGCTGCCATCCGTCGCCGATACCCGGTGCGCCCGCTTCGTCCAAGAGATCCATGACTTCCGGAGCGATGCCGTCCCCGCAGGTCTTGTCGCGGGGGAACTCGGAGCGATCCAGCAATGCAACCGACATACCCGGTCGGGCCTGCAATGCGCCAAGGGCAGTCGCGGCTCCTGCCGGGCCGCCCCCGACGATGATCAGATCGTGGGTGCTCATCGGGCTCCTGCCACCAGTAGACCAGCGTCGATCAGCGCGATGCCGACGGCAGCGCGAAAAGGATCCCGGCCGGTGCCCCGCCAGGCAACGGTGCCGAGACCGACATTGATCGCGAGCGCGGCCCAGCCGGCAACCGACGGCGGCTGCGCGGGTCCGAAGACGACCACGATCGAGGCCAGGCCCAGGAGTCCGGTGGCGAGTTGCTGCCCGCGACGTTGCCCGAGGCGGTGCGGCAGCCCCCGTACCCCGGTCGCGTCGTCCTGTGCGAGATCGGGCAGCGCATTGAGCACGTGCGCGCACACCCCGATCGCGGCCGCCGGGATCGTGATCCGGACGGGCGCCCACTTCGGATCCGGAGCTGCCTGACTCACGACTGAGGGCAGCGCGCCGAACGCGACGGCGTACGGCGCCCAGGACCAGGGCGTGCTCTTGAGACCGAGGTTGTACGCATGAGCCGGTGCTACCCCGAGTGCCAGGTGCGCAAACGCAGCACGCCGTCCTAGGCGCAGCGACGTCCAGGTGGTACCTGCGAACGCTGCCGCCAAGGCCGTCGCCACAACGGGAATGCCCACCTGCCCCGAAGCGACCGGCTTGTCTGCGCGTTGGACCTGACGATCACGCGCGGCATCCACAAGGTCATTGCCCCACCCGATGGACAGCTGGCCGAGGAAAACGGCGGCCGCGCTCGCGACAACCCGCCGGGGTGGCAGCCGGGCGGCGGACGCCAGCAGCGTGGTGAGGCCGGTCACCGCCAGTCCTGGCCCGAGGTGGGCCGAGCGCAGCAAGGGCAGCACCATGCCCCGGGTGGAGACCCGAGACCGAACTGCCATATCCACACCCTTAGTTCATCAGCCCCGCACATCACCATAAGTTGCCGGGGTGCGCGCCGGGTGGGTGAGGGTGCGCTACCAGGGGCGGGTTTCAGCCCGGGACCTGCAGGTAGGAGTCCTCGGACGTGCCGGCCGCGTGCACCAGGTCGGCGTACCGGCCGCCCTGCGCGAGGAGCTCCTCATGGCGCCCCCGCTGCACGATCCGCCCGTGGTCGAGCACCACAATCTGGTCGGCGTGCCGGACTGTGGACAGCCGATGGGCGATGGTGAGGGTGGTGCGGCCAATGCTCAATTCGTCCAGCGCAAGCTGCACCGCCCGTTCGGTGGTGTTGTCCAGCGCGCTGGTCGCCTCGTCGAGCACCAGGATCGGTGGGTCGCGCAGGATGGTGCGGGCGAGCGCGATCCGTTGCTTCTCGCCGCCGGAGAAGCGGTATCCGCGAGCACCGACGACGGTGTCGTAACCCTGCGGGAGCGCCTCGATGAGGTCGTGGACCTGCGCGGCACGGGCGGCATCGCGCAGCTCACCGTCCGTGGCGTCAGGCTTGGCGTAGCGGAGGTTCTCCGCGATGGTCGCGTGCAGCAGATAGGTGTCCTGCGAGACGACGCCGACCGATTCGGCAACCAGCGCCAACGGCAGATCGCGCACATCATGTCCGTCGATCAGCACCCGCCCGCCGGTCGGGTCGTACAGGCGGGACATCAGGGCCGCGAGAGTCGACTTGCCCGAGCCGGTGGTGCCGACCACGGCCACTCGTGCCCCGGCCTGAATCTGCAGGTCGATGCCGGTGAGTGCGTCGGTGTCCGAACCGGTGTAGCGGAAGTCGACCGCTTCGAACAGCACCTGCCCGCGTACCTTTTCCCCGCGCACCGGCTGCCCGTCGCTCGGTGTGGGCGCAACCGGATCGTCGATCTCGACCGGCGCGTCCAGGAACTCGAAGACGCGACTGAAAAGCGCCATCGAGGTGGTGATCTGAATGCCGACATTGAGCACGCCCATCACGGGCCTGAACAGCGAGGTCTGCAGCGCGGTGAATGCCACCAGGGTGCCGATCGTCATACCGCCACTGGTCGCCGGCAGGCCTGCCGCAAGGTAGATGAAGGCCGGGATCGCGGAGAAGATGATGGCCATCGTGCCGATCCGCCAGCGGCCGGACATCTGGGACTGCAGCTCCTGCTCGGTCAGCTCCAGAGAGGTCTGCTCGAAACGGCGGGACAGCATCGGGCCCGAACCGAGGGTCTTGGCCAACTGCACCCCGGAGATCGACAACGACTCCTCGATCTGGGTCTGCATGTCCGCCAGGGAGCGCTGGGCACGCGACTGGATGGCCCTGCGCATCCGCGCGACGCGCCGGGTCAGATAGATCGCGGGCGGCAGGATCAGCAGGCTGATGAGGGACAGTCGCCAGGACAGGGCGACCATCGCCGCGGCCACCCCGATGGTGCTGGTGACGTTGGTGGCGATCGAAGTACCGGTGTCGGTGACAACCGACTGCATTGCGTTGATGTCATTGGTGATTCTCGACTGCAACTCACCCCCACGGGTGCGGGTGAAGAAGCCGAGCGGCAGGCGCTGCAGGTGGGTGAAGAGGCGGGTGCGAAGGGTGTGCATCACCCGTTGACCGATCCGGGTGGAGGCGTAGGTCTGCACGACGCCGAGCGCCTGCGTCACGATCGTGATGGCCAGCATCGCGCCGACGAGCAGCACCAGCTGGTGCACGTCCTGCTGCGGGATCGCATGGTCGATCAATGCGCGCAGGATGAAAGGGCTGGCCAGTCCGAGCACGGTACTGACCACGATGATCGCGGCGACCCCGAGCATCGGGGTGCGGTACGGCGTGAAGAGCGACAACACCCGTCGGGCGCCGACGGGGTACTCCTGCAGCTGTGCGGCATCGGCTGCACTGACCTTGAGCGAAGCACGTTGGCCGGGACTCGGCGGTCGGCCGCCACCGGGCCGTGCGGTGGGCATGGTCATCCGGGCTCCTCTCTGTCGATGTGGTGAGGTTACCTCACTATGACGTAACCCCTGTGTACCGGATATGATTCCCAACGTGAGCACGGATGAGGCGACGCTCGGCGATCTGGTGGTACGCACCGCCCGGGTCCTGCGCCGCAGCCACCGGGAGGCCCTGGAGCCCTACGGCCTCTCCCCCCACCAGTCCCGGGCGATAGCCGCCATCGGGCGCCATGAGGGCACCGGGTTGCGGCTGTCTGCGTTGGCCACCGAGCTGGGTATCGCGCCGCGCTCGGCCACCGATGTCGTCGATGCCCTGCAGACGCAAGGCCTGGTGCAGCGCACCGCGAGCGTCATCGATCGACGAGCTATCGACCTACGACTGACCGAAGAGGGCCTCAGGCTCCGGCGCACCCTGGATCAGGCCCATGTCGCGATCAGCCGCGCGCATTTCGCCACGCTGAGTGAGCAGGACCGCGACACTCTCGCGCAACTGCTGCGTAGCGCTCTGGATACGACGACCGGCTGATGCGAGCTCGCGGCTGATCTCGTTTCTAGGTGGGGTGCGAGGCCGTCTGCTGAACCGTTTTTGGCGGGCCGAGGTGACGTTTTGGACACAACCTGGCGCGAGCCAGTTTTGGCCCTCCCCCCGCCCTAGTATCTGCTGCATCGCGAGGCCGAAATCAGGGGGCTGAGCCGGGACAGAAAGCTACCGCCACCATGTATCAAAGCCGAGCTGCAATCGCAGTCGTACCCCTCGTTCTCACCCTCGGCGCCGCGCTCGGCGCTCCCGCGTACGCTGCGGACAGCACCGCCCACAACGGCCAGCACCGCTCGTTCGTCAAGGAGCGCGCCCTCGTGCACGGACACGGGTCGGCCGACGCCAAGCCGTACGGCAGTTGCTCACTCATCGTGCCCAGCGCGGTGCGGGTGGTCAGCTCGGGCCGGGCAGTGCCTGTCCGGTTGACAGGGGGTTGCACGCTCCACCCGGACGTCTACTCCGGTTGGTACGTCGGCAGCTACGACGACCCGGCCGACTACATCTTCTTCGGTGGGGTCAACCGCACCTCCTGGCAGCTGTTCGCATTCACCCCACTCGGCACGCGGACCTGGACACCGGACGCCGCCAGCGATGTCGATGATCACGTCTACAGCCAGAACTTGCCCCAGACCACCGTCAAGGTCGGCTCGTGGGCCGGCCTGTGGACCAGTCGCAAGGGCTCCAAGGTCACCGTGAACACCCGAACGGTGCGGTACTCCACTGCTCGCGACGTCAACATCCCGTGGACGTCCACGACGGGGATCATCCAGTACCGACCTGCGGGCGGTTCAGCGTGGAGCATCCTCAAGCAGGTGACCACCAACTCAGCCGGCAACGCGTCGTACACCTACACCTCGTCGGCGAAGCGGGACTACCGCGTCGTCTACGGCGAAGCGGCCTATGTGTGGGGCGCCACCAGCCCGACGTCGCAGCGCTGATCCAGGCGCTCACCGACGCAACACGCCGCCGCAGCATTTCGCCGCAGCACCAGTTGCGGCCCGGCATCACAGCCGACCCAGGACCGCCACCTCGGCGGTCCTTCGCACAGCCACAGCATCGGGGCTCAGACCCCACATTCCGGGAGGGATCCATCCAATGAAGAAACTCTGGGCCGCCGCGCTCACCGTCGCAGCAGCAAGCACAGGACTCGCAGGATTCGGCGCGGTCAGTGCACCCGCCTCCGCTGCCGGGTCGACCAACACCATCTACTACCACGGCACGTCGCGCGATGCTCACTTCCAGAGCCGTTCGACGTGCGAGGCCTATTCGCGCTACTGGGTCAAGCAGATCGCTTCCAAACCGGCGCAGGTCACGCTGATCCCGGCGTACTCCGACCCCGGCATCACCGGCCCCGAGAGCCGCACCTCGTGCTACCCGGTCTCGACCGGCCAGTGGTCCTACCTGATCGCGTACTTCGCCAAGAAGGGCGTGCCGTTGACGAAGTACGACCACTTCGTCAACATCGATGACCGCTTCGGCCCCTCGCTCAAGGCCGACAACGAGGCCACCTGGGGATACCTGCATGCCGTCGCCCGACCGTCGACGTACTGGACCGTCGCCACGTGCAACAAATCCGCCAACTGGACGGCCAACAGGGTGCGCTCGAATGCGAACGTGCGCCTGGTGACTGCTCAGCTGTGCGCGTCCTCCTCGGGCGAGGTCAGCTACGGGGTGCTCTACCTGGCCGCTCGACCCGGAGCCCAGGTCATCGCAGGTGACGAATCCGCGCTCCTCGGCACGACGGTGGCATCGGGCTTCCCCATGTTGGACGTCCTGGGCTATGACTACACCTACCTGTCCGGCCCTACCGCGAAGATGCAGCTCGCAGCCCGGCACGCTCAGGTGAAGAAGATGGCGACGACACTGCCGCGCTGACCAGCCGTTGCACGCGTTCGGCGGCTGGCCGCCCCCCCCCGGTTACCAACGGGAGCGACCAGGCGCCGGACCGCGCAACCGGCCTGACGGCTGTAGAGCCGGAGACAGGAGTCGAACCTGCGACATCCTCATTACAAGTGCCACGCCATGGCTGGTATGTAGTCGTTTCGGAGGTTATCGTCAGTGCCCGGGATGCGCTACATGACATTCGCTGAGTCGCGGGGGCACGCCAGGGGCACGTGAGGATCTTCGTCGCCAGAACCACGCTGACCGCTCAACTGTAAATCCCCGAGTCCACCTCAGCTTCGGTGCGCCGTGATTCTCAACGTTGCAGTGACTAGAGCGGACCTTGTTGGGGTCAGTGGCCGCTCGGTTCACCTTCCGGCCCGACGCGCACCACGATCACGAACGCCATCCACTGCGACTTGGTCCCTTTTTCCACCAAATGACCACGCCGGCGTCTAGGGGTTGCTTCGGATGCAGGTCACGAAACCTTACCCAAACGTGCCGGATCGAACGCGGCCGAGACCACGTCCGCTCTGCCCGCCTCTTACCCACACACCGAGCATATTCGAACATGTGTACGCGAATGATTCCATTGGAATCACGTCTGGGCGCAGGCCGCATACTGCACCAATGGCGATGACGGCGTTGGTGCTATCGGTAGTAGCGATCGTGGTCGCAGCCGCCGCCGCTTGGTACACGAAACAGATGGCTGGGACCGCGAACAGTGAGCACAAGCTACATCTGAGACAGGACCTCGACACAGTCATCGTGAAGCGACCTGACACCAAGGACCGTCTTATCTACCGAGTCAGTTCGCCAGGAGGCAGCTGGGCTGATCAGGTCGACCTCGGTTCACGCAAGAAGAAAACCGATGCTGAATTCATCTTTTCGGTGGGAACCGGGACCGCGCTACCACGGTTCGTTGTCGAGATCTCCTGCATCTCAGGCAACGACACGTGACATGTGATCCGCGATCTGGTGATGCCGCCACAAGCACCCGATTACATACCGTGGGGTGACTTGTAAAGGTAAAGGTTCTTGAGGCACCACCAACGCAATTGTCGATGGTGGTGACTAGGCAGTGCTCTACGAGCCGAAAGGTGTCTCGGGTAGGCGCCTCACCGTCGCAGCCCCAGCAGACACACTCGAGCCTCCTTTTATTACATGGGATGATGACCAGATTCCCTTGTCATGCGCAGGGGAGCGGCAGCCCCACGGACATCGCGGGGTGGGGAGTAGTCAGGGGGCCAAGCTATCCGGGCTCGATTCTGGCGGGCTGACGCTCAGGCCGGTCGAACGGATCTCTCAGCGTCAAGAAAGTGAGTTCGTTCTGGTGCAACAGCAATATTGGGTCCTCAAATGTGTGATCGGGGGGATTTTTTTGTCGACTCTCGTCGCGTGTTCGGGCGGAGTCGAAACCTCCAGTAGCCCGTTGGTGGACGTCGCGAAGCGCACACCCGCTCCAACGTCCATCACGCTCGGCGAGATATATGGTGCGGGCTGGGACAGGGCTGTTGTCGGTTGTTCGCACGGGACTGGCGCCGCGATGAAGGCGAGATTGGGTTTCAACTGGGCCGATGCCGCTGATGCGTCCAACGTGGGAGAGGACCAGCAGCTCATCGTCCTGGCAAAGGGCAGTTCGGTCACCAAAGCAGAGAAGATCTTTCGTTCCAGCGTCGATCTGTGTGGCGGGCAGCAGAGTTTTCCGGTAGTGATCAAACCGGGGACGAAGCTGCAACTGGTTGTTAGTAAGTGGAGCGACGGTAGCGATTTCCTTGTCGCCAAATACTGACTCCCCAGACCGCTTCACGATGCGTACGAGCGACTGGTTCTATGCGGTCCTCGGCTTGGCCTTCGTGGTGGCTTTGGGTTCCCGATGGCTTGACGTGACGGTATTCGGATTACTTCCGGCGCTGCAGGCGACCTGGATGATCGTGACCGGCCTGCTGCTGGTCGTCGGAATAGTTCTCACAGCGCTTCGCCGCTGGCGAGGGCTTGTCGCGTTGGTGCCGGCGATCGTGGCCGCTGCGCTGATTGTCGGTCAGTCCATCGCGTCGCGCCCGCCAACAGCGTCCCTGGTAAGCGGCGGGGCCGCGAGGTTCGCTGTGGTGTCGGCCAACATGAAGGAATCGCGCGCAGACGTATCCGATATCGCCGCCAGGGCTTACCTGGTCAACGCGGACGTCATCATCCTGGCTGAGACCGACAAGGTCGCGGTCGCGCAACTGTTGAGCGACCCGCGGATGGTCGGTTTCAAATACCAGGTAGCCCCGGTGGGTGACGTGATTTACGGAACCGCGCTGCTGTCGCGGCATCCACTGCGATCCGTGAGTTCTTCCTTCGGCAACGAGTTGCTGCACTCCTTCCAACAGCCGAGCGCCGACGTCGTCACACCTGGCGGCGTCGTCCGACTGCAGGGCGTGCACGTCTTCCCGCCCGTCTTCGAAGCGGCGACCGACTGGAGGCGCGGGCTGGACCTGCTCGCGGCTCGCGCCAACGAGAGCAAGGCTCGCGGGCCCTTCGTGATGGCCGGCGACTTCAACGCCAGCACCGCTCACCCGGGGTTCCGCAACCTCGCCGACGGCTTCGATGAGGCAACCGCCCTGCCCAAAATCGGACTAGCCAACTCGTGGCCCGTCGCGGCGCCCTTCACCCGCCTGGACCACATCCTGTCCTCAGGCATGGCTGTGGAATCCTCCGACACCTTCTCCGTCCGCGGCTCAGACCACAAAGGCGTGTGGGCCATCTTCCAGGCGCCCACATCTAAGACGGGCCGATAACAAACGCAACGCCGCGGCGGCGGCCCAGGCCCGTCGTGCCAGCACCACCACCGGCCCATCCGACGCGGGTCTGACTACGAGAACTACGCCGCGGTCCGCGCCGCCGGTGACGCACCCATCTACGCAGGCCACCCGGGATGCTCCCGCAAGCTCGACCGAGACGGTCACGGCCATCGGCCGGGAAAACTGACCCACCACCTCTGCACGTCCGGCTCAGCAGTGGTCAGACCCTGCTGGCACAGGCGAGAGAGAATCACCGCGCCATATAGATGTGCGCGCGGTGTTCAATGCGTCCGATCCGTAACGCGTGATCGTCCTCATCGATAACGGATGTGACCCGGTAGTCCCCACGCCGCGCGACGCGCAGACCTTCCAGCTCATACCTCAATGGTTGCGACATCCGACGCGGGTTACCCGGCAGCACCACCGTCACAAATTCCACCACCGCAACAGCAACCTTTGCCGATAACCGGTCCAACGATCGCAGCGCAGTCGCGGACATTTCCACCCGCCACACCTGGGGGTCACCGCTCACGAATCAAGCCCGTTCCGGCGGCGCAGCTCCTCGCCCGTGACGATGTTCCCCGCCGATCAGCCGGAATATGTCGTCGGCCAGAAGGCACCACCCAAAGTCGCCTGAGAAGGCCAACACCAGCCGGAACCACTGCGGTTCCGGCCCTTTGGTATGCCCAGAGTCAGTAATCGCCACCATTGCGAGCTACCGAGGCTCGACGAAATACAAGATCCGTCGCACAGAGTGGACTATGACCACTTCTTCATGCATCGCTTTCGACCCGATTGACGTGCGCAGGCTCGTGAGGCGGATTTCGCAACCACGGCGGCGAGCAATCGCAATTACACCCTGGAGCCGGAGACAGGAGTCGAACCTGCGACATCCTCATTACAAGTGAGGCGCTCTACCAACTGAGCTACACCGGCATCGTCCGCGCTGCGACGAGGACCGGCACCGATCGTACCGGCGACCTCACGTTGCTGTGAGCAGTGCTCCGAGCGCGCCGACCAGCAGCGCCGGGCCAAGCGCGATGTGCGTGTGCCGGGTAGCCCGGCGAGCGACGATCAGCCCGAGCGATACCAGGCCGCCGATGACGAACCCTGAGGCAAGTCCCTGGAACACAGCGACATAGCCCCACCAACCGAGCGCGAGTCCGAGCAGGGCAGCCAACTTCACATCCCCCAGGCCCAACCCACCCGGCACCGCGAGCGCCAGCAACAGGAAAATCAACCCGGCCAGGCCCGCGCAGATGACCGCCCGAGCCATCCGCGCGGTATCCCAGTCCAGGGCGAGGAACAGCAGCAGCGCCGGGAGCCCCGACAACGTGAGTCGATCGGGAAGTCGGTGGACGTCAAGGTCGATCGCCGCCAACGGCAGTGCGATCGCAAGCATGACGGCGTACGCGGGTAGTACAACCCACCGTTCGAGACCGCCCAGATGCCAGCCGATCAGCGCGGCAAACAACGCCGCGACCGGACCCAGCCAGTAGCGCGCAGGAATCGGCCCGATCTCGCCGGGGAGTCGATACGCACCGGCAGCCAGTACCCGCCGCAGCCACTCGCCGTACGCCGCTCCCAGCACCGCGGCGCAGGTGACGACGGCAGTGAGCATCGGATCAGTCTGGCCCAGGTGCTCGGATCGTGCGGGGAGACTGTGCACAACCCGTGACCGGCCCGTCCCACGTTTGCGTCGCCAGCGCCCAGGAAAACCGCATAACCCAGTCCGCGTGCCGCGTTTGGGCCGCGAGCGACGCAGACGGGGGAAAGGGGGAAGGGAGAAAGGGAAAAGGGGTGCCGCCGCCCTAGGCGCGCCCGAATGGACGAAGCGCCCGCCCCGCGAAGGGACGGACGCTTCGTTGATCGAGGAGGGTGTCAGCCCAGGTTCGCGTTCAGGTAGGTCTGCAGCGCGCTGATGGTCCGTGCGTTCAGGTACGAAGAGTGGTCGTGCGAGGTTCCGATCTTGGTCTGCAGGGCGTAGATCGTCTTCGGACCGATGTCGCCGTCGGCCACTGTTCCGACCTTGCGCTGCAGGGCGGTACGCGTCTCCCAGGACAACGAACCGCTCTGGGACACCCCGACCCACCGCTGAACGGCCTTGGTCGTCAACGGACCGAACGAGCCATCGACGACAAGTTTGCGGGTCTCACTGCGCGAAGGTGGCGCCGTCTTCGGCGGTGGGGTGCTGGTGCCGCCACCGATGTCGACCTGCACAGCCAGACCATTGGCGCGCGTGAGGCCGCCACGGATGCTGCATACCGGCCAGGCGCCGGGGCCCTGGGTGCGTAGCACGGCTTGTGCCACGTAGATCTGCTGGTCGCGCGTCGCGCCGTTGGCAGTGCCGGCGAACCGGCCGCCGCCGAATCCGTTCCAGGTGCTGGCGGAGAACTGCAACCCGCCGTAGTAACCGTTGCCGGTGTTGATCGCCCAGTTGTTACCGCTTTCGCAGGTGGCGACGCGGTCCCAGACGTTCTGCGGGGACTGAGCCTGCGCTGCTCCGGCCATCGCCAGGCCGCCACCGACGGTGGCGGCCGAGACCATGACGACTCCAGCGGTGCGACGTCCGGTGGTGGACGGCGCCTTGGGGGCAGCGTGCTTGGGGCTATAACGCAACAGCGTTCCTTCCTGACGAACGCTTGCGGGGTCAGCTGTCGGGTTCGGGCTGTCAGGTGCCCGGCCGGCGTACCGGCTTCACCCCAAGACGGCACCACTGGCGCCGCCAAAATTGGGTCCCCCGCCCTCAGCCGACGTCCGCAGGATGCGGGGCCGGTGCGTCCGTGAGGTTCAGCGTCCGGACGCGCGAGTAGGCGGTATGAAGTTATGGGAGAAAAGTGAACGCCCGCATCGAATGCGTGAGATCTATCACCACATCGCGGCTCGGCAGCAATACGTTACTTTAAATTCGCGACACGCGGAGACAGATGCTTGCAATTGCCGTTGACGAGGGGATCAGGCTACCGATGACGCGTGCGGCGGCGGCGTAACGCCGTCCGATCCAGGGGCGCGGCCATCACGTCTCCCAACACCACACCGGTGCTGATCGCCAGCGCGATGCCTACCGCCCCGAGCAGCGTCGGCAGTGCGGCACTCTGCTGGACGACCCTGCCGGTGCCCACGACGGTCCCGGCGATGGCATAGTACATGCCTTCGAAGATCCGCAATCCCGGTAGCAGCGGGGACACCGCCGGTAGCACCAGCACCAGGGCGGGCGCTCCCCATCGCAGCGCCACCACCCTGCCCAGCAGTCCCACGACGACGCAGGAGGCGGCCACGGCACTCGTGGACCCGACACCCCAGATCAACGGGAAGGTCGCCGCGATGCCGAGCGCCAGAGCGCCCAGCGCCGCCGTCGGCAGAATGAAGCGCGGCTTGGTCCGCATCGTGAGCGCGCCGGCCGCGGCGCCCACAGCTCCGAAGAGAACCTGAACTGCGACTGAGGCGCGCTGCGATCCGAACTGCAGCGACCCCGGCGTATAAAGCTCCAGTTTGAAGACGACGCCCAGTTTGAGCGTCAGCGACAACCCGCCTGCCACGCCGACGATGATGCCGGCAGCGGTCAGGAAGACGGTCAGTAACCGGCCTGCACCGGTCACCGGATAACCGGTGATGGCGTCCTCCACCGAGGCGGCCATCGCCCGTCCGGGCAACAGCACGACCAGACCACCGGAGACTGCGTACGCAAAGTCGTTGGGATCCATGCTCAACCCGAATCCGCCCTTGGCGGACAACAGATAGGCCAGCCAGGCCAGGATGACCGAGAGTCCGCTGCCGACCGCGTCGACGTAGAACGAGGGGAGGTGGCGGTTGTTCAGCGCCTGCCCGATCCGGTCGACACACACCCCGGACACCACGGCGACCACGACCGCGGTCAGATGTCCGCCGAGCAGTGCACACACCGCGCCGGCGAGTGCTCCGAAAGCGAGACCGATCAGCCAGCGGGGGTAGATACGGGCCACGCGTTGAATGCGTCGTAGATCCTTCAGGGCATCGTCAACATCGGTGAAGCCGCCGCTGATCAACTCCTGCACCAACTGATGGACCTCGGTCAGGCGGGCGAAATCCCTGGTACTGGAACGCACCACACGCAGCATCGTTACGGGTTCACCGGACGGGGCAGGCGCCTGGATCAGCAGCGACTGGTTCGTGAGGTCGACCTCCAGTCGGCGTAGACCGGCGGCCGCTGCAACAGCGACGACACTGGCTTCCACATCCCTGGTTCCGGCGCCGCAGCGCAACAGCAACTCCCCCACGCGGACACACAGATCGAGGGCCTTGCGGATGCCGTCATCCCGAACCGGAGTATTCATCGTCGCTGGGTTGCGGTAGGGCGTGTGTCGCAGCGCATCGACGATCGGTAACGGTTCGGTGATCGGCTCGCCTTGTAGGAAGCGCATCCTGCGGTGCACCGGGAAGCCATGGGACGGCGATTCCGGCGTGCGGTCCGATTTCGGCGTGCGGTGGCCGGGAAGGGGGGTTTCGTGGCCGTACTGCGCCATCAGTGTCACTCAAGTCCAGTAGTTCGGGCAGAAATATTCGTTCGATTTCGCGACCTCGCAAGGCCCGTGTCCGGGTGTCTCAACTGCCGGGTAGCGAAGGCATCACGTTAGCCAGCGGGAGCTGAGAGAAGCTGCTGTACGGCAGCCAACTCACCTCGTGCAGCGGAGCATTCACCGCTACCAGCACGGCGACCGCGGCGACCGCGGCACACAGCCCGATCACCACTCGGGTGCGTACCTCATCGCGCGCCACCGAGCGCACGATGCTGCGCGATCCACGCCGCATACCGGTACTACCCGGACCCCACCACAGCACCGTCAGGCCCGCGAGGACCCCGAGCGCCAGCGGGACCGGTCGGCCTACCGACGTGGGTTGATGGTCGACCAGATGCATGCCGACAGCAGCCGCGGCAACCACGCAGCCCGCGACGAAGGCAGGAATCACCATGGTCAACAACGCTGAGAAGGCTCCCACGATCGCGTGCCACGGCGAGGTAGCCACGGCCACCAGCGAGTCGGACTTTCGCGGACCCGACTGATATCTACGCAGCACCATGGAGGTGATCGCCCGGTCGTTCCATCGTGCCGCGAAAGACCACCCGAAGATCAGGATCACACTCATGATCGGCCAGTGCGCGCAGACGGCGATGGCACAGGCAGCCAGCGCCGCCAACGTGCCCGTACGCGCCGACTGCCCGATCCGCGGGTCGAGGTGCGACCCGGACTGCTGACGGGATTGCGTCGCCGGCGAATCGTAGGGCGAGCTCCCGTCGTAGCCGTCATATCCGGCCGATGCGTAGTCCTCGCCCGCGTATCTGTACGGCTCGTCATCAGCTCGCCCATGGGTAAACGGCGCGGCGTAACCGTAGGGATCGGAGGCACGTGGGGCCGACTGTTCATAGCTGACCGTCGGCTCGGAACGACGCTCGAGCGCTCGATCGAACCGGTCGGATCGGTCGGATCGGTCGGATCGGTCGGATCGGTTGTTGTGCGGCGACGTGTTGTTGCCCCGATTGCCCGGAGCAGCGGACGAAGACGACCCAGCAGGGACGGCCGAGCCGCCACGCCGCGTCGCGATGGTCGTGGTGTGGCCGCCGGCCGCATAGATCTCCAGCTGCTCCAGTACGACGTGCGCACTCGGACGCCGGGCCGGGTCCGGGCTCAACGCCGCAGCGAGCAGCGGCCGTAGACGCGGGTCCACCCCCTGCAGGTCGGCACGGCCTTCGGAGACCCGGTCCAGTACTACGTGCATCGGGCCGCGGCCGAACGGCGGCACCCCCGAGGCTGCGAACGCCAGGGTCGCCGCCCATCCCCACCAGTCGGTGGCCTCGGTGACCTCGCCGCCCTCGACGATCTCCGGCGAGAGGTAGCCGGGTGTGCCCATCACGAGTCCGGTACTGGTCAGGCGGGACTCATCAGCGACGTGGGCGATACCGAAATCGATGAGGACCGGTTCGTCGCCGTCCATCAGGACGTTTCCGGGCTTGAGGTCGCGGTGCACGATGCCTGCACTGTGGATGTCGCGCAGCGCCTCGGCGATACCTCGCCCCAGGATCGCGAGCGGCCCGGGCGCCAACGGCCCGAACTCGTCGACCACGGCGTCCAGTGGCGGACCATTGACGTAACGGGTGACCAGGAACGGCCGGTCACCGTCGACATCCGCATCCAATACCCAGCCGATCCGGTTGGATCGCGCCATCGAAAGAGTGGACACCTCACGCCGCAGACGCTCCCGGGCCCCCGCGTCGTACGCGATGTGGGCCCGCAGCACCTTCACGGCCACAATCTGGTCGCGGGGGTCGAAGGCCTTGTAGACCACGCCCATGCCCCCTTCGCCGACCTTGCCGATCAGGCGGTAGGGGCCGATCTTCTCGTAGGCGGTCCGGGACTGAGCTGACCGCTGAGACTGTCCAGGCGGGCGACGCTGGGCACCGCCAGGCAGCCGGACGGGACCGGTCGTTGCCCCGGCAGGCTCGCGCGGAGCCTCGGTGCGGCGATCGGAGTGCATTCTTCAACCGTAGAACGTGGAGTGGGTAAGGGGCCAGAATCGAGCGTGTCGCGGCGAGCCGCCACCTGCTACAGCGTCTGACGCCGCAGGGCTGTTCCCGGTTGGCAGGTGGGACCGGTCACTGGGTGCGCGCAGTTTGCCGCCCTACGCTGACTGCGCAGATGCATGCGCTCGACCCGCACACCAAGGAGCATTTCACGTGTCCGACACCACCTTTGATTTCGTCATTGCCGCCAATCGCCTACCCGTAGATCGGAAGGTCGACGACGAGGGCAACGAGAGCTGGGAGCGCAGCCCCGGCGGTTTGGTCACGGCGATGGAGTCGGTGATGCGGGGCCGCGAGGGGGCCGCCTGGATCGGCTGGGCGGGCGACACCGACTCCGAGCCGGACCCGTTCGAGGACGACGGCATGTACCTGGTACCGCTTGGCCTGACCCAGGACGAGTACGTCAACTACTACGAGGGTTTCAGCAACGACACGCTGTGGCCGCTCTATCACGACGTGATTGTTCCGGCGACCTTCCGCAGGCGGTGGCGGTCCGCATACGACCGGGTCAACGAGCGTTTTGCGCAACGGATCGCCGATGTCGCCTCGCAGGGCGCGACGGTCTGGGTGCACGACTACCAACTACAGCTGGTCCCGGCCCTGCTGCGTGAGCTGCGACCGGATGTGCGGATCGGCTGGTTCGACCACATCCCGTTCCCACCCGTCGAACTCTTCATGCAGCTGCCGGGGCGCGAGGAGATCCTGCGGGGCCTGCTCGGTGCCGATTTCCTCGGCTTCCAGCGAGGTGGCGATGCGCAGAACTTCCTGCGCGCCTGTGATCGGCTGCTGGACGTGCGGGTCGAGGGGGACCTGGTGCAGCACGGCGAGGGTCAGACCACCCGCGCGGCGGCCGTCCCGATCTCGGTCGACTCTGCGGCTCTGCGGGAGTTGGCGCTATCGGACAGCGTGCAGGAGCGTGCCAAGCAGATCAGAGTCGATCTCGGCAACCCGAAGAAGCTGCTGATCGGGGTGGACCGCCTGGATTACACCAAGGGCATCCGGCACCGTCTGAAGGCCTACAGCGAGCTACTGAACGACGGCAGCATCGACCCCGCAGAGGTCACTCTCGTACAGGTCGCCACCCCCAGCCGCGAGCGCCTGGAGGCCTACCGCACGCTGCGCGGTCAGGTTGAACAGGTCGTTGGTCGGATAAACGGCGAGCACTCGCCCATCGGATCACCGGCGGTGACCTACATCCACCGCTCCTTCGACCGCGAGGAGATGGTCGCGCTCCTGGTCGCGGCCGATGTCGCATTGGTGACTCCACTACGAGACGGGATGAACCTGGTCGCCAAGGAGTACGTCATGTGTGGGCCGGACGACGGGGCGCTGGTGCTCAGTGAGTTCACCGGCGCCGCGATCGAGCTGGGCGAAGGGTCTTTCCCCTGCAATCCGCACGACATCCGCAATCTCAAGCGGACCATCCTCGAAGCGTTGGGCGCATCGAGGGAGGAGTTGGAGCCGCGGATGAGGCACCTGCGCGAGGTGGTGCTGGCTGCGGATGTACAGCACTGGGCGGCGGATTTCCTCGCGGCGCTGCAGGCTGCACCGGAACGGCCCGGACCGTGACCGCGCTCGAGGCGGGCCTCCGCGCGGCTCTGACGACGTTCGCCGGGCGGGAGCGCATCCTGTACGGCACCGACTTCGACGGGGTACTCGCTCCCCTGGTGCTGGATCCATCCACGTCGACCCCTGTCGACGGCTCGATCGATGCGCTGCGTGAATTGGCGGCGTTGCCGGGAACGACGGTCGCGGTGGTGTCCGGGCGAGACCTGGCCACGCTGCGGCAGTTGTCCGGCATCGCCGACGACGAATCGATAGTGCTGATCGGGTCGCACGGCGGCCAACCGAGCATCGACTTACCGGGCGGCCAGGCGTGGGACGACGCGGCGCAGGCCCGCCTCGACGCCGTGACCGCGGCCCTGCAGGAAGTGGCAACAGCGCATCCGGGATGCCGGATCGAGCGCAAGTCGGCCGGCGCGGCCATCCACACGCGCGGCATGGACGACGACGCCGCCGACGCTGCCCTCCGCGATGCCGAGCAGGCTGGGTCCGCCATCGACGGTGCGCACGTCATCGCCGGCAAGAGCGTGCTGGAGATCGGGGTGCTCGACACCGACAAGGGCGGGGCGCTGCACGCTCTGGCCGAACACGTCGGCGCAACCGTCACCTGTTACTCCGGCGACGACCGCACCGACGAGCGGGCTTTCGAGGTGCTGCCGACCTCGGGCGGGCACGTCACGATCAAGGTCGGAGAAGGCGACACGGTCGCCGAACACCGCATCACCGGCACCGATGAGGTGCTGCCGATCATCCAGACAGTCCTGCAGGCCCGACGCAGCCGGTGACCGTCGGCACCTGATCAGCAGATCCTGGTGGGCTCAACCAGCACATTGATGTCGCTCGTGCGCCTGTCCAGTAGTGATCTCCACTTCACCGCCAGGGCGCCGTCGTAGTCACTACGCCGGACGCGGTATGTGTACGCGGCGCAGTCAGCGGGTCGACGTACCGTGACCAGCAGCTTGATCTGCCCGCTGGCCGGAACAGTCGCAGGGAAAACCTGCCAAGGGGTGTCCGCGCCCCCGCCGTCCTACGAGATGTCAGATTCGGAGGGTCTTCGAGCGAATCTATTGTCCGAAAGTGACATCTCGGTGCCGACGACACCTCGATGTGCGCGGTGACACGTAGCCCTGCGGCCGCGAAGGTGACACGATGAATGGGTGGGTCTGGACATCACTGCTGCTCGTCCCTGGCCGGGACTGTTGGACCTGCCCTGGGAGACCCCACTGGAGGAGTGGCCGGAGGATCTGCTCGCCGCGTTGCCACGTGGTATTTCCCGACACGTCGTGCGCTTCGTACGTATCGAGGGCCGGATCATCGCCGTCAAGGAGATCAAGTCCGATATCGCCCGGCGCGAGTACAACATGCTGCGTAACCTGCGCCGCCTGGATCAGCCCGGCGTCGAAGCGGTCGGGGTCGTCACGGGCAGGGTCGACGCCGATGGTGAACCGTTGGATGCCTGCCTGCTCACCCGTCACCTGCAGTTCTCGCTGCCTTACCGCGCCATGCTCGGCCAGGCGTTGCGCACCGGCACCATCCAACGCCTGATCGACGCGCTTGCCGTGCTGCTGGTCCGTCTGCACCTGAACGGTTTCTGGTGGGGCGACGTATCACTGTCCAACACGCTCTTCAAACGCAACGCCGGTGAGTTCGCGGCCTACCTGGTGGACGCCGAGACGGGCGAGCTGCACAACCGACTCACCGACGGCCAGCGCGCGCACGACCTGGAGATCGGCCGGGTCAACATCGCCGGGGAGCTGATGGATCTGCAGGCCGGCGAGCTGCTGTCCACTGACATCGACGCCATCGAGGTTTCTGAGCGGATCCTGTCCCGGTATGCCGAGCTGTGGGCCGAGCTGACCCGCGTGGAGACCATCGATCGTGGCGAGCGTTGGCGGGTCGACGAGCGCATCCGGCGGCTCAACAGCCTCGGATTCGACGTCGGAGAGCTCGACATCACTACTGATTTCGATGGAACCCGCATCCGCATCCAGCCGAAGGTCGTCGACGCCGGGCACCACTCCCGGCGGCTGCTCCGCCTGACCGGTCTGGATGTCGAGGACAACCAGGCGCGTCGACTCCTGAACGATCTGGACTCTTTCCGCGCCTCCGCCGACCGGCAGAACGATGACGAAGAGGTCGTCGCCTACGACTGGCTTACCACCATCTACGAACCCATCACCCGCACCGCACCGGCTGAATTGCGCGCGAAACTGGAACCCGCGGAGTTGTTCCACGAGGTGCTCGAACACCGCTGGTACATGGCCGAGAAGCGTGAGAAGGACGTGACGATCGAGCAGGCGGTCGTGGACTACGTGCAGTGGGTGCTGCCCGACAAGCCCGATGAACGATCGGTCGTCGGCGTGGATACCGGTTCGATCCCGATACGCGCAAAGAACCGCTGAGGCGCGAAGCAGCGTCATCCACCAGGCCGACCGCCCGGTGGTGGGCCGCGAAATTCACCCGTGACGCTGCAGTGCTACCCGGTGTTCAGAAGTAGGACGGGTGGTGGGACCTATCGGCAGGTATCTCAGAAGCTGCGGGTATTTCAGGTGGTGTTCAGCCGTCTTCGAGCAATCCCGCGATAGCCTGTGCGCCACTGACCAGCACTCCGACAGGGATGGGCCATGAGTAACAGCGACAATCCGTACGGACAACCTCCCAGCGACGAGGGACAGCCTTCCTCCTACCCGCAGCAGGGTGGCCAACAGCAGGGTGGCCAACACGAGAACGGCCAGCAGGGCGGTTACGACCAGGGCCAGGGCGGCAACTACGACCAGCAGCCTCAGCAGGGCGGTTACGACCAGGGCCAGGGCGGCAACTACGGCCAGCAGCCCACTCAAGGCCGTTACGGCGACCAGGGCAACTACGGCCAGCCACCTCAACAGGGCGGCTATGACCAGGGCCAGGGTAATTTCGGCCAGGGCCAGGGTGGGTACGACCAGCAGGGTGGCCAGATGCAGGGCGGTTACGGCCAGCAGGGTGGCCAGATGCAGGGCGGTTACGGCCAGGCACCGCAGATGGAAAGTGGATACGCCCCTGCTCCGACCCAGGGCACGCTGTCCTCGTGGGGCACTCGGGTAGGTGGGTATGCGATCGACATCATCGCGCCTGTGATTGCGTTCTATATCGTGCTCGCAATCGGCGCAGCAATCGGCGGCACGTTAGGTGGCCTGCTGGTTCTTCTCGGCTATTTGGCGCTTTTGGGTTTCCAAATCTGGAACCGTTGGTTGATGGGTGGCAAGACCGGCCAGTCCATCGGTCGTAAGCAGATGGGTGTCAAGCTCATCTCAGAAGAGACGGGTCAGCCGATCGGCCCGGGTATGGCATTTGTGCGTGACATCGCGCATGCCCTGGACTCCATCGCCTGCTTCGTCGGGTGGTTTTTCCCGTTGTGGGACGCCAAACGCCAGACGTTCGCTGACAAGGTCCTCAAGACCGTCGTTATCGACGTCCCGAAGTAACTCTCGCAGCCGCGTTCGCGGCACACGGCGAAGGGCCCGTATCCGACCGGATACGGGCCCTTCGTTGTCTGCTGCGCGTTGATCAGGCGGGACAGCCGGCCCGCTTACGGGCGATTTCATACAACGTCACGGATGCGGCGATACCCGCGTTCAGCGATTCGGTCGCGGAGTGCATGGGCACCGAAACGATCTGGTCGCAGTTCTCCGTGACCAACCGGGACAGGCCCTTGCCTTCGGAGCCCACCACGATGACCAACGGCTCGGTCGCCAACTGCACGTCCGGCAGCTCCACATCACCATCCATATCGAGACCGAGGATGAAGAATCCGGCCTTCTTGAACTCCTCAAGCGTTCGGTTCAGGTTGCCGGCGAGCGCGACCGGTACGCGCGCGGCGGCACCGGCAGAAGTCTTCCAGGCGGACGCGGTCATACCGACTGACCGACGCTCGGGGACGATCACCCCGTGGCCACCGAAGGCGCCGACCGACCGCAGGATCGCACCGAGGTTGCGCGGGTCGGTGATCCCGTCGAGCGCCACGACCAGCGGGATGCCGGGTGCTTCAGGATTGATGAAGTCAGTGGGGTGGGCGTAGTCGTAGGGCGGCACCTGCAACGCCAACCCCTGATGTACCGCGTCGTCGGTGAGCCGGTCCAACTCGCCGCGGGGTGTCTCCAGGATCGGGATGTTGCGGTCTGTGGCGATCTTGATCGATGCCCGCACCCGGTCATCGGATTCAATGCGACCCGCTACGTACATGGCGGTCGCCGGGATGTCAGCGCGCAGTGCCTCCAGCACCGAGTTGCGACCCGCGACGATCTCCGAGCTCGGCTTCTTGGGCCCGGAGCGCCGCACGGGTTTGCGCACGGAGGAGGACTTGGAGCCGCCACCGGACTTGTCATACGCCTTGTGGTTCGGGCGTTCGGCCGCCTTCGGGGTCGGCCCCTTGCCCTCCAGCGAGCGGCGTCGTTGCCCACCGCTGCCGGTCGTCGCGCCCTTGCGGCTCGCGCCCTTACGAATAGCGCCACGCCGTTGGGAGTTACCGGCCATGATGTGCTCTCTTCTTGATGCGTCGATGACGCGCGAATTGTCCCGCGCGCAGGTGGGATCGTCTCAGTTAGTCGGTCGGGTCGGTCAGTGACCAGCGGACGCCGTCGGCGGTGTCCTCCAGGGCCACCCCTGCCACGGCGAGCTGGTCACGCACCCGGTCTGCTGTCGCGAAGTCGCGATCGGCGCGGGCTGCGGTGCGCTGGGTGATGAGGGCCTCGACCAGGATCGCCAGGGCGCCACCGCTACGGTCGGCACCCGCATCAGACCACTGCTCGGAGTACGGGTTGACCCCGAGCACGTCGGTCATGGCTACGACCTGTGCCGCCAGCTCACGGGCCTTGTGCGGCTCATGCTCGTCCAGCGCGATATTGCCCTCACGCACCGCGTCGAACACGACCGCCAGCGCACTCGAGACGTTCAGGTCGTCATCCATCGCGATCGAGAAGGCCTGCGGGAGAACGGCCTTCTCGAGCTGGTCGCCGTCATGGGCCCGCCCCAACGCCCGATCGAGGAAGCCCTCGATGCGCGCCACCGCAGCGGCGGCCTCTTCCAGCGAACCCTCGTGGTATTCCATCGTCGAGCGGTAATGCACAGCTCCGAGGTAGTACCGCAGCACCAACGGTCGAACGGTCTTGATCAGCTCGCCCACAGCGAGGGTGTTTCCGAGCGATTTGCTCATCTTCTC
Source organism: Dermatophilaceae bacterium Sec6.4 (assembly GCA_039636865.1). Lineage (NCBI taxonomy): Bacteria > Bacillati > Actinomycetota > Actinomycetes > Micrococcales > Dermatophilaceae > Dermatophilaceae bacterium Sec6.4. Next base: position 984,378 of record CP144172.1, on the reverse strand, counting down.
GCCGCCCAGGGTGACCCATCCGTTGTGCATCCAGAAACGGGCGAACCCCATTCCTGCGGCTCTCGATTGAGCCAGTTCGTTCTCGTGATGAGGGAACCGCAGATCGATACCGCCCCCGTGGATGTCAAAGGTGTCACCGAGCCAACGCTGCGCCATCGCCGAGCATTCCAGGTGCCAGCCAGGACGGCCCGCGCCGAACGGTGTGGGCCAACTCGCCGAGTCCGGTTCGCCTGACTTGCGACCCTTCCAGAGTGCGAAGTCACGCGGATCGCGCTTACCACGGGGGTCCGCATCCGATGCAGCTTCCATGTCGTCGATGCTCTGGCGGGTCAGCTCGCCGTACTCCGGCCACGACCGCACGTCGAAGTACACGTCGCCGCTGCCGTCCTGCGCCGGATAGGCGTGACCCTTCTCGATGAGGGTCTGCATCAGCTCGATCATGTCGGTGATGTGTCCGGTGGCGCGCGGTTCGTAGGTCGGCCGACCCACCCCGAGCGCGTCGAGCGCGTCGTTGGTTTCCCGCTCGTGCTGGTAGGACCAGGCGAACCAGTCGGCATCGTTGGCGGCCGCCTTGTCCAGGATCTTGTCGTCGATATCGGTCACGTTGCGTACCAATGTGACGTCGTATTCGTGCCCGGTGGTCAGCCACCGGCGCAGGATGTCGAAGGCGACAGCGAAGCGAACGTGGCCGATGTGCGGGCTGCCCTGGGTGGTCAGGCCGCAGATGTAGATACCGACTCGTCCCTCGTGCAGCGGCTGGAAGTCGCGCAACTCTGCGGTAGCGGTGTCGTAGATCTGCAAGCTCACCCGACGGAGTTTATCGGCAGAACGCCGCCCGCCTGCCATCACAGCAGACGGGCGCAGCGACCTGCGTCACGTCGTCAGGACCCGGCGTCGATCCACTCCTGCAGGTGCGGGGCCTCGTCACCGATGGTGGTGGAGTCGCCGTGACCGGTGAGTACACGCGTGTCGGCAGGGAGGGTGAACAGCCTGTCCCGGATGGATTCGATGATGGTCGGGAAATCGCTGAACGAGCGTCCGGTCGCGCCGGGACCGCCCTGGAAGAGGGTGTCGCCGGTCAGGACCACCCCGAGGCTCGGGATCGACAGACAGCAGGCGCCCGGCGAGTGCCCGGGGGTATGCAGCACTTCGATGTCGACGCCACCGATGCTGCGGACGTCACCGTCGGCCAGATCATCATCCCATCGCAGCTCGGGATAGGTCATCTCCCACAGTGGCCACTCCTGCGGGTGCAGGGATATCCGCACGTCCGGATGAGCAGATTTGATGCCTGCGGCCGCGTCGATGTGATCGTTGTGAGCGTGCGTACACAGGATGCCTTCGATACGCCGGCCGCCCACCGCCTCGAGGATCGGCCCGGACTCGTGACCCGGGTCGACCACGTAGACACTCTTGTCGTCACCGATCAGCCAGACGTTGTTGTCGACATCCCAGGATCCACCGTCCAGCTCGAACGTGCCGGATGTCACCACCCGTTCGACGCGTACGCCGTCGTCACCGGCCACGACCTCGCTCACAGGACCACGACCGAACGCAGTACGACATCGTCGCCGCCGCCGTTGTGCATCTTCTCGAAGGCGGCCTCGACGTCATCCAGACCGACCCGCTCAGTGACGAACGCGTCCAGGTCGAACCGGCCCTGGCGGTAGAGATCGACCAGCATCGGGAAGTCGCGCTCGGGCAGGCAGTCGCCGTACCAGCTGGACTTGAGCGCGCCACCACGACCGAAGAGGTCGATCAGCGGCAATTCGACTTTGAGGTCCGGCGTCGGCACACCGACCAGCACTACGGTGCCGGCGAGATCGCGCGCGTAGAAGGCCTGCTTGTAGGTCTCGGGTCTGCCGACAGCGTCGATCACGACGTCCGCGCCGTTGCCGCCGGTGAGTTCGCGGACCTTCTCCACGACATCGTCGTTGCCCGGGTTGATGGTGTGGGTGGCGCCGAAGTGCCTGGCCAGCTCCAGTTTCCGCTCGTCGGTGTCGATCGCGATGATCGTGGTGGCGCCCGCAATGGACGCACCGGCCACTGCTGCATCGCCGACACCGCCGCAACCGATCACGGCCACGCTGTCCCCGCGGGTGACTCCCCCGGTGTTCACAGCCGCGCCGAATCCGGCCATCACACCGCAGCCGAGCAGTCCGGCAGCTTCGGCCGAGGCCTCCCGATCGACTTTGGTGCACTGACCCGACGCGACCAGGGTCTTGTCCGCAAACGCGCCGATTCCCAGTGCCGCAGACAGCTCCGTGCCGTCGGTGAGGGTCATCTTCTGGGTGGCGTTGTGCGTTGCGAAGCAGTACCAGGGCTTGCCCTTCCTACATGCGCGACATTGGCCGCAGACTGCGCGCCAGTTGAGGATCACGTAGTCGCCGACCTCGACATCGGTGACACCTTCGCCGACGGACTCCACGACGCCGGCGGCCTCGTGGCCGAGTAGGAACGGGAACTCGTCGTTGATACCGCCGTCGCGGTAGGTCAGATCGGTGTGGCAGACCCCGCACGCCTGGATCGCCACGACGGCTTCACCCGGTCCGGGGTCGGGGATGACGATGTCGACTACCTCGACGGGCTGGCCTTTGGTGCGGGCAATGACGCCGCGGACGGTCTGTGACATGGCAACTCTCCTCGATTGGCTTCCCCATAACCTAAGCGCCCGCCACCCCAACCGCCGAGTGGCGGGGTCCCATGTCGGGCGGCGGCCATATTTCCCCTCCGCTCGTCGGTGGACCCCGCCGCTCGGCGAACTGGGATCAGCCGGTCAGGCGGTACGTCGCCTGCGCAGGAACGGATCGGTGAGCGCATCGGTGACGTAGGGGTTCGTCTCGGCGGAGATGTTGCTCCCCGGCGCGACGATCTCGTCGATGCGGTCCAGCACCTGCGTGCTCAGCCGGATATCTGTTGCACCGAGTTGGGTGTCCAGCTGCTCCATCGTGCGCGGACCGATGATCGGCGCGGTGACCCCTGGGTGCTGCATGACGAACGCCAGCGCCAGGTGGATGAGGGTCATGTCGTTGGCTTCGGCCAGGAGCGCCAGATCCTCGACGGCGTCCAACCTCATCTTGTTACCGGGCTTGGACAGGTCGAACCGGTCCGGCATCATCTTCGCGCGATTAGTGGATGGCGCGTCCTGTCCCTTGCGGAAGCGACCGGTCAACCAGCCGCCGGACAACGGGCTCCACGACAGCACGCCCATCCGGTACTTCTGCGTCACCGGGAGCACCTCGCGCTCGATCCCGCGGTCCAGGATCGAATACGGCGGCTGCTCGGTCACGAACCGGGCCAGCCCGCGTTCTTTCGCGATCTGCTGCCCCTCCACGATCCGGTACGCCGGGAATGTCGACGATCCGAACGCCCGGATCTTGCCCGCCCTTTGCAGATCGGTCAGCGCCGCGAGCGTCTCGTCGTCATCCGTGCCGGTATCTGGGCGATGCACCTGATACAGGTCGATCCAGTCCGTCTGCAGCCTGCGCAGACTGTTCTCGACCTCCCGGACGATCCAGCGACGTGAGTTGCCCCGCTGGTTCGGGTCGCCACCCTCCTGGCCCAGCGCCACATCCATCGGGCCGTGGAACTTGGTCGCGAGAATGACGTCGCCGCGACGACCCTTCAGTGCCTTACCGACGATTGTCTCGGACTCGCCCTGGGAGTAGATGTCGGCGGTATCAACGAAGTTGATCCCCCCATCGAGCGCCCGGTGGATGATGCGCGCCGACTCGTCGTGATCCGGCTCACCCCACGGCCCGAACATCATCGCCCCGAGACAGAGCGGGCTGACCTGCATACCGGTATGGCCGAGATTGCGATAATCCATAGGTCGACCATACGACCGTGACACCCCACCGGGTGGCCTGACTTCCGGAGCGGGGCTCAGGCCATCCGAACGATCAGGGCCGTGGCGATGGCGGCCACACCCTCGCCCCGGCCGGTCAGCCCGAGCCCATCGGTGGTGGTCGCTGCCACCGAGACGGCGGCGCCACCGAGTGCCTTGGACAGCACCTGCTGCGCGTCGAGGCGACGCGGACCGATCTTCGGCCTGTTACCGATCACCTGGACGGCGACATTGCCGATCTCGAAGCTGTTGTCCGCAAGGAGCTGTCGTACGACGCCCAGCAGTACCGTTCCGCGGGCGCCTGCGAGTTCGGGGCGCGCTGTTCCGAAATGCTGCCCGAGGTCGCCCAACCCGGCCGCGCTGAGCAGCGCGTCGCAGATGGCATGCGCGGCAACGTCACCGTCGGAGTGTCCTTCGATGCCGCGCTCACCCGGCCACTGCAGTCCTGCCAGGTACAACGTGCGGTCGTCCTCGGCATAGGGGTGGACGTCGATGCCGATACCGGTGCGGGGCAGTCGGGTACTCATGACAACATCGTCCCCTGCTCCGGATCGAGCTCGTCAAGGGAGCCCAGCGCAGCAAGAATGACGTCTGCGGCCCGGTCCGCTGAGATGGCAGAGGTATCGATCCGCAGGTGCGGCTCCCAGCGGTCGACGACGCGGTCCTGGATCTGCCGCCAGCTCGGCTGCGGGAGACCGGCAATGTCATCGACGCGCACTTCGACGCGCCGCCGATGTTCGCGTTCGTCGGTGCAGACAACGTCGACTTCGAGCAGCCGGGCACCGCGTTCGACCGCGAGCTGACGCCACCCTGTGCGAGCCTGCGTCACCGCGTTGGCCATGTCCGCCACCACCGTCATGCCCAGGTCGAGGTGCTGGGCGGCGAGTTGGTGGGACACGCGGTACCCGACGTCTCCGACCGGGTGCTCAGTCAGCCCGCTGTCGACAACGGCCTGTTCGATGATGTCGACGCGTAGATGTATCAACGGCATTCGCACCGCAAGCGCGCGGGCCATGGTTGTCTTGCCGACACCGGGCAACCCCCCGAGCACGATCAGGGTCGCTCGACCGGGCGGGTGCAAAAGACGGACAGCCGCCTGTAGATCGGGCGTCGTGGTGATCTTGGCCGCGCGGGGATCACCCTCGATCACCAGCACCCGGCCACCGAGCCGTTCGACCATCGCAGCGTCGTCGGTAGCCGCACCACCGGCTGTATGCGCGCGTTGTAGTGCCTCCCGGGTGAATCCCTGCGGTGTCTGGATCGCGCGTAGCGCGGAGCGGTCCAACGTGCTGCTCACGTGGCCGGAGGCATCCACCTGCTTGATGGTGTCGGTCACAGCGAGGCCCGGCACGACGGCGTCATAGCCCTGGGCAATCCCGGCTGCGACCCTGTCGAACAACGCGGTGGGCGCGAGGGACCGGGCTGCGTCGTGGATCAGCACGACCTGCGCCAGCGGGTCCAGTGCCGCCAACCCGGCGGCTACCGAATCAGTGCGCTCGACGCCGCCCGCGACGACCCGGACATCCGGCAACAACGCAATGAACTGGTCCAGATGGGTGGCTGGAGCCACCACAACAAGGTCACCCAGCTGAGCTGCAGATTGCGCTGCACGCACTGCGTGTACAACGAGCGGCTCACCACCGAGGGACACCAGGGCCTTCGGCATGCCCGCACCCAGCCGAGTGCCCTGCCCGCCTGCTACGACGACGACGCCCACCACAGCAGGGCTGAGATGGGCGTCGTTCACTGCTACGGGATGAATCAGGAGGCGAGCACCTCGTCGAGCGTGGCCTCAGCCTTCTCTTCGTCGGTGTGCTCAGCGAGCGCCAGCTCACTGACGAGAATCTGCCGCGCTTTGGCGAGCATCCGCTTCTCGCCGGCGGACAGACCGCGGTCCTGATTACGTCGCCACAGATCGCGCACGACCTCCGACACCTTGATCACATCGCCGGATGCGAGCTTTTCGAGGTTTGCCTTGTAGCGACGCGACCAGTTGGTCGGCTCTTCGGTGTGCTCGGCGCGCAACACCTCGAACACCTTGTCGAGGCCTTCCTTGCCCACAACATCGCGGACGCCTACCAGGTCACAGTTCTCAGCAGGAACTTCAATCGTCAGATCGCCCTGGGCGACCTTCAGCTTGAGGTAGAGCTTCTCCTCGCCGCGGATTGTGCGCTTGTTCATTTCTTCGATGAGTGCCGCACCGTGGTGCGGATATACGACTGTCTCGCCAACCTTGAAAGCCATGTGTGTTTAGCCCCTTTCGCGACCCTAAGAATACCATGGTGAGAGCCACCCCCAGGCATCGTTTTCGCAGGTCAGAGGCCATCCGGACGATCCACAGATGTGCTCAGGGGCCTTGACAGATGCGCCCCGCTGATGCACGCGCGCGAGTTTGTGAGCCGCATCGCCCACTGACCCGACCACTGACCGCAGCCCGCTGCGGCTCGTCAACATCACCCTCCGTCATCAACCTCCGTCGTGCCTGATCACATCGGACCCGGTAGTCTCAGCGCCGTGACGCGACGATTCAAGGCTGGCAAACGCGCCCTCGGCGCCCTGGGACTGGTGACCAGCGCGACAATGCTGAGTGGCTGCTTCTACCTCAATCCGGCCCAGACCAACGTCAGCTACAACGGTGGCGATGGTGCGAACGCCGTCATCGGTAGCCTGAAGATGTCTTCGGTCACCATCAGTACGCGCTCCAAGGGCGCTCCTGGCGCTATGCATGGTCTGGTAGCCAACTCCGGCGGCGCTCCCGTGGTCCTCACCATCGCCATCGGTGGCAGTTCTGCCAAGGTGACGATCCCGGCCGATACCGCCATCCGCCTGGACGGCAAGACGTCCGGCAACACGGAGAAGACCGTCGCGCCGATCCTGGTCGCCAACACCCCGGTCATCCCCGGGAAGAAGGCCGACGTGGTCTTCAGCACTCCGGGCACCGGGCAGACGCCCGTCCAGGTACCGGTGCTGGAATCCCAGGACAAAGATCAGTAGACCGGCTGGCGGCGCTCAGCCGTCGATGTCGAGCTTGTAGCCCAGACCGCGCACCGTGCGGATGTACTGCGGATCGCTGGGGTCGGCTTCAACTTTTGCGCGCAGCCGCTTCACGTGGACATCGAGCGTCTTCGTGTCGCCGACGTAGTCGCTGCCCCACACCCGGTCGATCAACTGGCCTCTGGTCAGCACCCGCCCCACATTGCGAAGCAACATCTCCAGCAGTTCGAACTCCTTGAGCGGCAGCGCAATTGCTGCGCCTGCGACCGTGACGGAGTGCCGGTCGATATCCATCCGGATCCCACCCTCCTGCAATATCGAGGGCAGCAGTTCCTCGGCGTCCTGCGGGCGCCGCATCACCGCCTTGATGCGCGCCAGCAGCTCTCGCGAGGAGTAGGGCTTAGTTACGTAGTCGTCAGCGCCGATCTCGAGCCCTACGACCTTGTCGACCTCGCTGTCCTTGGCGGTCAGCATGATCACCGGCGTATTGGACCGCTGGCGCAACCCACGGCATACCTCGGTGCCGGACATCCCCGGCAGCATCAGATCCAGCAGCACCAGGTCGATTCCGCCACGGTCGAAGAGCGTGAGGGCGTCCGGGCCGGTTTCGGCCAGCATGACCTCGTAGCCCTCCTTGCGCAGCAGGTAGGACAGTGGATCGGAGTAGGACTCTTCATCCTCTACGAGCAGGATGCGGGTCATCGGGAAACTACCTTTCCTGGGACGGGTTGCTGCTCTGGTTCGCGCAGCTCAGCCACCTGATGGTCGGTGGAAGCTGCGACGATTGCGGGTTGCGGGAGGCGCTCGTTGGACAACGGCAGGTGCAGCGTGAAGGTCGATCCCTGGCCCTCCTCGGACCACACCGTCACATCACCGCCGTGTCCCTGGGCGACATGCTTGACGATCGCGAGACCGAGGCCGGTGCCGCCGGTCTGTCGGGATCGGGCGGGATCGACACGGTAGAACCGCTCGAAGATACGTGCCTGGTCGAGCGCTGAGATACCCACGCCCTGGTCGGTGACCGTTACCTGCACCAGGTTCCCGGCCTGCCGCACGGCGAGCGCGACCCTGGTGTGCGGGGAGGAGTAGTGGATCGCGTTCTCCAGCAGGTTTCGGATAGCGGTGGTCAGTAACGTCGCGTCGCCGAAGGTGGGGGCAGGCGCGTCCATACCGGAGGAGCAGACCAGATCGATCTGCTTGTTCTCCGCGAGTAGCCGGACGTGCTCCAGTGCCTGACGCGCGCACAATGCGGCGTCGATCGCGACAGGCTCCTCGAAGGCTGCCGAGACCTGCAGACGGGACAACTCCACGATTTCCTGGACCAGTTGCGTCAGCCGCGATGTCTCTGAATGCATACGGGTGGCGAAGCGTCGCACGGCGTCCGGGTCGTCGGCTGCACCCTCGACAGCCTCTGCCAGCAGGGACAACCCACCCACCGGCGTCTTGAGTTCATGACTGACGTTGACCACGAAATCCCGACGCGTCTGCTCGACGCGGCGGCTGTAGGTCAGGTCATCCACCAAAACGATGACGTGTTCGTCGCCGATGGTGGCGGCCTGGATCTGCAACGTGAGCATGCCTGAGCCCAGCGGACCACGAGCCACCTCCAGTTCGGCCTCCTGAATGCGCCCGTCGCGACGCACTGAGCGGACCAGCTCCAGGATCTCCGGATGTGCCAACTCGCTGCCCCTGATCAGCCCCAGAGCGTGCGCGCGGGGCGAGGCCCGCTCGACCCGGTCGGAGGTGTCCAACACGATCGACATCCCTGGCAGCGCACGAATGACCTCGACGACCTCATCGGACAGGACGTGCGGTCCGTCGTGCCCGGTCGGCGCCACTTGCGCCCGACTTCTGCGGGAACGACGCACGGTCGCCGCCACCGCAACTGCGCCGATGACGAGGCCGACCATGAGCCCGACCACGAGGCCGACAACGACATCCACGCAGATCAGCGTACGCAGCAGGACGGGCCCGGAAGAACGAGTCGCCCGGTGTCCCCCTGGTGTTCATCTTGTCGCCCGCCGTCGTTCACCCGAGCCTGCGAACCTCCTGATCAGCACCCCACTCACGAGCTAGGACAATGAAGCCCATGCGCGATGCCTTTCACGAAGACCTCGACAAGATCTCTGACGACCTGGTCGAGATGACCCGACTCGTCGGGGTCGCGATGACCCGCGCAACCCGGGCGTTACTGGAAGCCGACCTGTCCGTCGCTGAGAGCGTCATCGCTGCGGACGACGACATCGACCAGCTACGCCGCCAGGTCGATGACCACGCGGTGGATCTGTTGGCTCGTCAGCAGCCCGTTGCGACGGACCTGCGGATGGTCGTCACCGCGATGCACATGGCCTCGGACATCGAGCGGATGGGCGACCTGGCCCGGCACATCGCCAAGGTCGCCCGGATGCGCTACCCCGAACATGCCGTACCGGATGAGCTGCGCGCGGTGATCTCGGACATGGAGCGGGTCGCGGCGCATCTGGCGGCCAAGACGGGCGAGGCCATCGCCGACAAGGACGCGTTGGCGGCGACCGAGATCGAGAAGGACGACGACGCACTGGACCAGCTACATCGCCGTGTCTTCGCCACCCTGGTCGATCACGAGTGGTCGCACGGCACCGAGGCAGCGGTCGACGCCACCCTGATCAGCCGCTACTACGAGCGCTTCGGTGACCACGCCGTCGCCGTCGCCGACCGGATCGTCTACCTCGTCACCGGCCGCTACGCCGACGAGCAGGGCTGAGCTCTCAGCGTTCAGCAGTGGCCCTTCGGAAAGGCTGCCAGATGTGCAGTCAACCAGTGCGCGATCGCGGTGAGTGCGCTGGTGCCCGCGGAGAATGAGCCGTCGGACGGCTTGCTCAACATCGAAACGCCGATGACAGGAACGCCTTTGACCATGAGGACACCCATCTGCCGCACCAGGTAGCGTCCCTGCGTGTCCGGGCCCCACCCGCCCTTGAACCGAGCGCCCGAGATGGTCCCGAGACCCCATGCCTGGCCGGGATCGATTTTCCCCATCAGGTCGTAGACGGTGCGGGCCGGCTGTGAACATGGCAGAGCGGAGGCAACCTTCGCCTGATCCTTCGCTGTCCACTGAGTCTGACCGAAGGCGCTGAATCCGGCTCGGACAACCCGAGTCTGGGTGCGGGTGGTGGGATCGCCCAGAGCCACCAGCACGGAATTCATCGAGTTCCCCGCCGCTGTGGCGTTGCCGAGCTCACGCCATAGACGTTCGGCTGCAGCGTTGTCGGATCTCGTGATCGCAGCGCGCGCGAGCGTTTGCACCGTAGACCCACTGGCGCGCGCGAGCGCGGCGATAACCAAGGGCACCTTGGAGGTGGACCAGGCCACCTCGCTGGTGAGCGTGCCCCACTGCACCGCGCCGGGCTGTGTGTGCCCCGCCGGACCCACCGGTACGACTGCGAGCCCGATTCGGCCCCCTAGTTGCGACTGCAATCTGGCAAACGATGCCGTGAGCGCAGACGCCCCCTGCGTCGCCCGTGGAGGGTTCGCGGACTGCGTACTGCTGAGGGCTGGTTCCGCCGAAACATCGGCACTGGCGCGGGCCGCCGCCGGGGAGCACGCGGTGACGCCGACCGCCATCACGATCCCTGAAGCCATGACGGCGAACGCGCTGGACCGGCCACGCATCACTGGGTCACCACGGTGTCGTCGCTCGAGTAGATCAGCACGACGGCATTTGTACCCCCTGTGCACCGCACCGGCTCCTGACCGCTGCAGTACATCGTGTAGTTCCGCTGCTTGGCCGGGCTGTAGGCCATAACACTCGTATCGCTGCCGGCTGCACCACTCGCGGCGTAGGCATCACGGACTGCTTGCGCGAAAGGGCAGCTGGTGATCGAATTCCCCGTAGCGGCCGAGGCGAAGGCTCCGGGCGCGGAGGCGCCGCACACCTGCCCGCCTGCGCCGAGGACGATCGTGGAAGCGTGGTTGACGATGCTGGTCTGAATCTGACTTGTCGTGGCAGTCCGACTTGACGTGGATGACGTCGTGACAGCCTGCGTTTTCGAGGTCCCCGCCGTCTGACGACCGTTGATCAACGCAACGGCCAACACGCCGATCACCAACGCAGCGCACAGCGCGAGGACACCCGCGATGACGGGCACCCTTCGACTCCTGCCGTGATCGACAGGGGCGTTCGGCGATGTGAAGGGTGGCGGTGTCCAACCGCTCAACGACTGCGCTTTCATGGGATTGTGCACGGTCGGTGACTCTTCGATACTGATCTGGTGGGTCATTCTGCGCTCGCCGGTCGGGGTTGCCCAGACCCTGGCCGGCGGTATTCCCCGCAGACTCGAGGTCATTTCGCCGAGCTCATCGGCAACCTGGGCAGCCGACTGCGGCCGTCGCTGCGGGGACTTCTGCAGCAGCGCGGCGATGGTCACCCACAGTTCATCAGGCATATCGTCGGGCCGGTCGGGCATCTGATCCATGTGCTGTCGCAATACCGCCAGCGGGTTCGACGCCTTGAACGGGGTGGCGCCGCAGGTCAGCTCGTAGAGCAGAATGCCCAACGCGTACAAATCGCTCTGGGCAGTCGGGCGGTGACCCTGCCCGAGCTCCGGAGCGATGTACGCAGGGGTGCCCACGAGCGCGGTATTCGCCGCGGCGTTCGGGCCGGTGTCCAGGGTCGAGGCGATGCCGAAATCCGTGATGCGCGGAACCATGCGATCCGAGACGTACTCGAGCATGACGTTCTCAGGTTTGATATCCCGGTGCACGATGCCTGCGGTGTGCAGAGCAGCGAGCCCCGACGCGATGTGCGCGCCCAGAGAAGCGACCGTTTCGGGTGCGAGAACCCGCGTACGCGCCAGCAGCTCGCGCAGACTCCCGCCGTCGACCAGGTCCATCACGATCCCGACCTGCCCACCTTCCACGACGAGGTCGTGCATCTGGACGACATGGGGATCGTGGACGCCGAGCAGCACCCGACGTTCTGTGATGAATCGCCGAACGATGTTTTCGTCGTCAGCGAGGTCGCTCCGCAGCATCTTGAAGGCCCAGCGCTTACCGGTGCCGTCGGTCGCCTCCCATACCTGCCCCGTCGCGCCCGACCCGATCATGCGCTCCAACGTGTAACTACCCACCCGCCTGACATCGGACATGCTGCAGCTAGCGGCCCTGGTTGGCGACTGCTTCAGCAGCAGCTTTCGCGGTCTCCGGGTCCAGGTATTCCCCGCCGGCCACCAGGGGCTTGAAGTCATCGTCGAGGCGGTAGACCAGCGGCATACCGGTAGGGATGTTCAGGCCCACGATGTCGTCGTCGCTGATGCCGTCCAGATGCTTGACCATGGCGCGCAGGCTGTTTCCGTGCGCAGCCACGAGCACCGTCTTGCCCGAGACCAGGTCCGGTTTGAGGTCGGACTCCCAGTAGGGCAGGAAGCGCGCGATGACATCTTTGAGGCATTCGGTGCGCGGCGCGTCCGCACCCAGATCGGCGTAACGCGGGTCACCGGCCTGACTGAACTGCGAATCGGGCTCGATCGCGGGCGGCGCCACGTCGAAGGAGCGGCGCCACGTCATGAACTGCTCCTGCCCGAACTCCTCGAGCGTCGCTTTCTTGTCCTTGCCCTGCAGCGCGCCGTAGTGCCGTTCGTTCAGCCGCCAGGAGCGGTGCACGGGGATCCAGTGCCGGTCCGCGGCGTCCAGTGCGAGGTTCGCGGTCATGATCGCGCGGCGCAGTAGCGAGGTGTGCACCACGTCCGGCAGCAGGCCGGCGTCCTTGATGAGCTCACCACCGTGGATCGCCTCACCCCAACCCTTCTCGGTGAGGGGTACGTCAACCCACCCGGTGAAGAGGTTTTTCGCGTTCCAGTCCGATTCGCCGTGCCGCAGCAACACCAGGGTGTAGGTCATGGCGGCCATCCTAGAAGACGCTCAGGTGTCGAGCAGGTGCGTGAACGCCTCGAGGTTGTGGGTTGACTCACCCCGCTTGACCCGCCAGTCCCATTCGCGCTGCATCGAGGACAGGAAACCGAGGACCAGCAGATCATTGAACGGGGTATCTGCGGCGTCCAGCACCGCGCCGAGGACGTCGTCCAGGTAGGTGGCGTCCACGCCGGCCAGCGGCACCCGTCCGCCGACATACACATCGCCGGTTCCGTCGATGGAGTAGGCAACCGAGGCCATCTTCAGATTGCGACGCAACAGGTGGGCATAGAAGTTCGCGGTGTTCTCATCGGGGTGCCGGATCACGAAGGCAGTGGTCGTGAGCGCTTTCGCACCCACCAGTAGGGACGTGACGGTCCGCAGCTTGCATTCGCCCGGCAGGGTGACGATGTATTCGCCGTCGCGAGCACCGCCCTCCCACTCCAGTTGCGAGTCGGCGAGGAATTCCCTGATCACGCTGTGTGTCCGCTCGACCAGAGCCCCGGACTCCATCACGGGATCACTGCATCGGTCAGGGGAAGTCGCAGCAGTTGCGCGCCACTGTCGATGTCCTGTCTCGCGTCGCGGCATGCCTGCTCGTAGACCTCCAGCAGTTCACCGGTGGTAGTTTCCCAGCCGTGCGCGCCGGCATGCGCGGCTGCGCGGACGCTGCGCTGCGAACGCTCATCCGGAGCGTCCAGGACTGCCTTCAGCGCGCTGGCCCACACCTGCGGCTCGTGCCCGGGCACCAGAACTCCCGCGTCACCGACAGCCCTGGGCAGACCGCCGACGTCGGCTGCGACCACCGTTGCCCCGCACGCCTGAGCTTCCAGAGCGACCAGGCCGAAAGACTCCGATCGCGACGGCACAGCGACCGCGTCACTCGCGCGGAACCACTGAGCCAGCTCGGCACGCGGCACCGGTGGTAGGAACTGCACGACATCACAGATGCCCAGCTCGCGAGCCAACGTCTGCAGCGCCCTCGGCTTGGCCAGGCCCGACCCGCTCGGCCCGCCGAGGACCACCACCATCAGCTGTTGGCGCCGACCAGGATCGGCGCGCACCATCTCGGCCACGGCGCGTAACAGCACGTCGGGGCCCTTCAGCGGCTGGATTCGGCCGACGAAGAGCACCAGCTCGGCCTCGGTCGGGACATCCAATGCAGTCCGGGCGGTCTGTCGATCACCGGGACAGAAGGTCAACAGGTCCACCCCTGGCTCCACGACCCGCACCCTGGCCGGCTCGGCGTCGTACAACTGCACCAGGTCGGCCGCTTCGATCTCGGTGTTGGCCACCAACAGGCTCGCGGCACGCACGACCTGCTCTTCGCCGATCTCGCGGCCCAACGGTTCCGGGCGGTCGCCGGCGGCCAGCGAACGGTTCTTGACCTTGGCCATGGTGTGCATGGTGTGCACAAGTGGCACATTCCACCTCTCGGCGGCCAACCAGCCGACCTGACCGGAGAGCCAGTAGTGGGAATGCACCAGGTCGTAGTGGCCTTCCGGGCTGATCGCCACCAGCCGCATCACCCCGGCAGCGAACGCGCACAGCTGCCCCGGCAGGTCATCCTTGGAAAGACCCTCGTAGGGGCCTGCGTCTATGTGTCGCACCAGGACACCGGGTGCGACAGGCACCACCTCGGCCGACACCGCGCTCGTACGACGGGTGAAGATCTCGACCTCGACGCCCCGCTCGCCGAGACGCTTGGCGGTTTCCAGGACATAGACGTTCATCCCTCCCGCATCCCCCGTACCGGGCTGCTCCAGTGGCGACGTGTGCACGCTGATCATCGCCACCCGGCGCACCGGGGAGGGGACCTCATGGAGTGAAGACATCACCCTTCAGTCTGGCACGCCGGTATAACGGCCAACTGTGGCACGCGGCAGCGACACTGCTCAGTCGACGATCGCCGGGCGCCACGCGGGACGACACCCACGGGCCCGGTCGGTAACCTGCACTCGATGCAGGCGATGAAACCAGTAGGGCTGGTGACCCGCGGCACGACGAATCCCAATCGGCTGCGCCGCGGCGACCGCTGGCTGACCGGTCCAGAGGGCCGGCGGCTGCGCGGCATCCGCGCGCCAGTGGTTGTGGATCTGGGTTACGGCGCCAACCCGGTCACCACCTTGGAGCTGCACACCAGACTTTGTGCCGTCAACTCGCACGTCCGTGTCGTCGGGGTGGAGATCGAACCCGCGCGCGTCGCCGCCGCACAACACCTGGCCCGGTCAGGGGTGCAGTTCGTTCGCGGTGGCTTCGAGATCCCCGTCGCCGGGCCGGTGCATCTGATCCGGGCATTCAACGTGCTGCGCCAGTACGACGAGTCGCAGGTCGCCGACGCGTGGTCGCGCATGCAGTCGCGGCTGGCTCCCGACGGGTTGATTGTGGACGGCACCTGCGATGAGATCGGTCGCGTCGCGAGCTGGGTGGCCGTCGACGCGAGCGGACCGCTCTCGCTGACGATCTCGCTGCGGCTGACGGGGTTGTGCACGCCCTCGATCGTCGCCGAACGGTTACCCAAGGCGCTCATCCACCACAACGTGCCGGGCCAACGCGTCCACACCTTCCTGGCCGCCCTCGATCAGGCGTGGGAACGCGCGGCGCCTCTGTCGGCATACGGTCCCCGGCAACGGTTCGTCAAGGTTGCCCAGGACCTACGCGATGCTGGGTGGCCGGTGCGCGGCTCGTACAAGCGTTGGCGGCTCGGGGAGTTGACCGTCGATTGGGACGTTGTAAAACCCGATTTGTCGGCCCCAGCGGGCCGTTGGAGCGGGCAGAGCTGTCAGAACGGGGCAGGTCGGACGGTTGTTCAGTGACCGGGAGCCGCGAGGTAGGCCGTCCCGACGCCGCTGATCTGCAGCTCGCCTTCGCCGTCGGAGACGAAAACAGCTCCACCGGGGTCCAGCTGCTGCGACTGTCCGTCGCAGATGACCTGCACCGGCCCATCGATCGCCAGCACGATGCGCGGCCCGGTCACGTCCACACCGACCGGCTCGTCACCCGGATCGATGCGCAGCAGCCGGAATTGCGGCGCAGACACGGGGAACCGCACGATCCGGCCATCGCGGTGCCCCGCTTCGGCCACCATCCGCCCGTCGACGGCAACAATCCGAAGAAGCTCGGCGACGTTGATCTTCTTCGGCGTCAGACCAGCACGGACAACGTTGTCGGAGTTGGCAAGAATCTCGACCGTCACCCCGCGCACGTACGCGTGCAGCACTCCGGCGGGCACGAAAAGATAGCTGCCGGGTAGCACGACGCGGTAGTGCATGGTCATCAGCACGATCAGGCCGATATCCCCGGGGTAGTCGTGCGCCACCCGGCGTATCGCATCTGCTTCGTCCTGCGGGACGGCGTGTTGCCCGTCCAACGCCGCCAGCGCGCGCCCCACGACGGCAGGTCGATGCTGCGTCGGGACTGCGAGGATCCCGGCCAACAGCTCGCGGGCGTTACGTGCGGAGCGCACCACGGACTGCAACTCGGGTACGCCGAGGCTGTCCAGTCGGACCACGATCTGCTCGAACGACGCCATTCCCGCGAACATCTCCAGCGGAGTGAGCGGTACGACGGCTTCGGGCTTGGGCCAGTGATCGGCGTAGGTGCCGGCCGGCGCGTCGAGTGCCTGCGCCGCGTCGGGATGACACTGGATCGACAGTGCCCGCTGCGGCGCCAGGACCTTCAGCAGGAAAGGCAGCCGGTTCCCGTACCGCTGGGCGCAAGATGCCCCCAGCACGCCCTGCGGATCCGCTGCGACCACCTCATCGAGCCCGCCGCCTGCCGTACGGGACGGGGCCGCCTCGTGCGCACCGAGCCAGAACTCGGCCTCGGGCTGTTCTGTGGGCGCAGGTCGGCCGGTCAGTTCGGCGAGTGCGGTATGCGACCCCCAGGCGTACTCCTGCACCGTGCCGAACAATCGATCCATCGGGGCGACTACCAGGGGCCGTAGGGGCCGTCACTACGGGTCTGCGAGCGGGTGAGCACCTGGCGTAGCGCCGGCTTCACATCGACGAGGTAGACGGACGACGCGACGATCGCGATGACCCCCATGAACCCGATGGGGTTGCGGACCGTGAGGAAGCCGACAACCAGCGCGATCCCCGTGATCAGCATCCATTTGTTCTTGGTCAGCTTGCCCGCAGCCGTATATGCATTGTCGCGGTGGCGCAGACAGTCCACGAATGCGACGACCTCGACGCCCAACATGGCCAGTCCCAGGGCCAGCGCGACCCAGTACTGGATGACGAAGAGACCATTGAACGGGTTCATGACAAAAGTCTACCGGGGCCTATCAATCAACCAGCATGGCGCTTGGACCGTCGGCCGTCATCGCGATCTGCAGGGACGTGCCGAAGCGTCCGGTGGCCACCGCCAGCCCCATCCCCCGCAGGTTGTCGTCGACGCGTGGATCAACGGTTCGGCATGGGTGGCCGGGCGGCTACGAGCCCTTACGGACCACGACGGTCCGCGCCCCCGCCGGGCGTCGCCGGACAACGTGAATTGGGATACGACCAGTACCGGGGCGCCCGGGTCTGACACTGACTTCTCACCCACCGTGAGGCGAAGGTGGGCAATCTGCGCGGCGAGAAGGTCCGCCTGGATCTATGAATCCTGTTGTGTCACAACGATGAGCGCAAAGATCCCCGACTTACGATGCGCCCGACTCACCGGCCCACAACGTCCGCCCGGGCGTACGTGACACGCTGGAGCACAGCGCGCACGACCGGCTCAGAAGCCGATCGCCTGCACCGCACCGACGGGTTCACCGTGGCCGAGAACCGGCACCGTCCCCACTTCGTCCAGCACGGCCGCCTCGATACCTTCGCAACGCAGCAATGCCGCCATCACGACCTGCCGGGCCCGCCCGCCACCGTCGGCGATTTTCACAGCAAACCCACGGCCGTCGGGCAACCCGACGGCGTACACCGCCTCGGCGCCGTCTTTGGCAACTGCTCCCGGCAGGCCCCGGATCAGGGCGGTGACATCGCGGCGGGTACCTCCGAGGTACTCGGGGTAGGCCCGAATCGCGTGTGCCACCTGACCCTCCTGGGTGGAGTCGGCCGCAGCGGCGATGCGGCCGAACGCCCGTGCGAGACCAGCGAGCGAGATCGCCATGACGGGCGCGCCGCAACCATCGACGGCGGTCGCGGCGATCGGCTCGCCGGCCAGGTCGCCGATGGTGGCCGCCATCTCACGCTGCAACGGGTGGTCCACGTGCAGGTAGGTCAATGGATCCCAGTCCGCCGAACGACAGGCGGCAAGCATTCCGGCATGTTTGCCTGAGCAGTTCTGCGCCAGGGACGTGGGCCCGTTCCCCGCTGCGAGCCAGGCGTCGCGAGCCTGTGCATCGTAGGGAAGGTCCGGTGTGTTCTGCAGGTCGTCCTCGGTGAAACCGTGCGTGGTGAGGATCTGCCGCACCCCGTCCAGGTGGAAAGGCTCACCGGAGTGGCTTGCCGAGGCGAGCGCGAGCAGCGGAGCGTTGAGCTTCAGACCCGCGCGCACCATCGCAACGGCCTGCATCGGCTTGTTCGATGAGCGCGGCAGACACGGTGCGGACGCATCCCCCCATTGACGGACGACGCCAGAATCGGCGCCGGTGATCACTGCACACCCGTGATGCACCGATTCGACGAATCCGTTTCGTAGGACGTGCGCCACCACGGGCGCACCGGACAAGGCTTGGACCGAACTCACCCGAGCCACGATAGGCGGCGCGTCCAATCGCCTTCCGCGACATCTGTCGCTACGGGGCCGGAGCCCGGAGAACAGAACTCCCCGCCGCACCGTTCAACGGGTGCGGCGGGGAGTCCGATCTGGTTGCGTGAATCAGCCGCCGTCAGGTGCGGCGCACTATCGACGATCCTGGATCGATCAGGCGTTGCTGCCGGTGGTCGGGGCAGGGCTGGTGCCGGCCGGGGTGGCGTTAGACGAGGTACTGGCGGCCGGGGTGCTGGCGGCCGAGGTGCTGGCCGGCGCCGCAGTCTTCGCAGCGGGAGCGGCGGCCGTGGCGGGGCTAACCGTCGCCTTGGTGGCGGTCGCCTTGGTGGCCGTCGCCTTGACGGTGGCGCTCTTGGTCGGTGTCGCCTTCTTGGCAGTCGTCGCCTTGGTGGCAGTCGCCTTGGTCGCGGTCACCTTGGTGGCGGCGCTCTTGGTCGGAGTCGCCTTCTTGACAGTCGTCGACTTCGTGGCAGTCACCTTGGTCGGTGTCGACCTGGCAGCAGCGCTCTTGGTCGGAGTCGCTTTCTTGACAGTCGTCGATTTCGTGGCGGTCGACTTCGTCGCAGCCTTTTTGGGACCAGGCTTCTTTGCGGTCGGCTTGGCGTTGCCTTCCTTGGCGGCAGCGCTGCGCTCGTCACGCTCGGCGGCCCGGCTCAGACGCGAGCTCCCCCTGGCCACCCTGGATGCGGCCTCAGAAGCGGCACGGGCAACTTCCTTGCGACCGGCGAATACCGCGGACTTCGCGTTAGAGGTGGTGTCCTCGGCCGTCTTACGCGCCTGCTTACGGACGTCGTCAGCCTGCTTGCGGACGCCGTCGGCCTGCTTGCGGACATCGTCGGCCTGCTTACGAGCGCGGCCGGTGAGGGTGTCCGCCTGAGCCTGCAGCTTCTTGCTGGCCGGCTGGTTCCGCAGGTCTTCCACGACCTGCTGACCACGGGAGACCAGCTCGTTGTAGGAACTCTCCAGGTCGTTCTGCACCTGGCTGTAGGTGGTGGTTGCCGTCTGCGGCAGCGCCTCGATCTGGGCGACGAGGTCGTTGACGGCGGCGGTCAACCGGGACTGGGTCTCGGCCAGTCGGGCCTGCACGGCCTTGGGGGCAGCCTCGTTACGTAGTGACTCGGCGCGCTCGCCGGCCTGGTCCAGCAGCTCGAGCACATTGGCCACCGCAGCATCTGCGGCACCGACAAGTGCGTAGAGGGGGGTGTTGTTCTCGGTCTTCTTCGATGACTTGCCAGCCATGATTCGTGCCTTTCTGTTCGGAGCTCTTGGAAACGCTCTACAAGGTGTGCAAAATTTTCTGGAGATCAGCGCGATGCCTGGGGTTCGTCGTCGACGAACGAGGCGTAGAGGTCCAGCAGCACTGAGCGCTGCCGGTCGGTCAGCAGCGGATCGGTCCTGATCGCGCTTCGGACGTCCAGTGCGCTGCGTTCGCCCCCGGACGGATCTGCATCCAGCAGTCCCGCGTGGACGTACAACTGCTCGGCGGAGATGCGCAGGCCCTTGGCGAGGGACTGCAGGATCTCACCGCTGGGCTTCTTCAGGCCGCGTTCGATCTGCGACAGATACGGATTACTGATCCCGGACCGCTCGGCGAGCTGCCGCAGGGACAGCTGCGCCTGTTGCCGTTGTTCCTTCAGGAACCCGCCCAGATCAGTGACAGGGCTCGGTTTCATGTCTCCATTATGCTTGCTGTGGTTAGCGGAATGCAAGCTGGAGCAAGCGTGATCCTACTCACAAGTAGCAAAGGGAATTACTCACGCGTACCCACTCCTACGGGGTGACGATCACCGTCTGCGCCGCTGCGCACTCCCCCGACACCAACTCGACATCGACCGGGGTGTTGCGCTTGATCAGCGCCAGCGCGATCGGGCCGTCCTCGTGATGACGGACGACTGTGGTCAGGTGCCCGACCGGCCGCTCGGTTCCCGGCACGTTCAACGCGTCCCCCGCCTCGGGCAGCACATGCCCCGAACCGTCCAGGTGCAGGAAGACCAGGCGCCGTGGGGGGCGACCCAGGTTGTGTACCCGCGCCACGGTCTCCTGTCCGCGATAGCACCCCTTGTGCAGGTGCAGGGAAGTGCGCAACCAGTCCAGCTCATGCGGGATGGCCCGGTGGTCGGTGTCGGCCAGCAGTCGCGGGCGCCAGTCCGCCACCCGTAGCGCCTCCGCCGCCCACATGCCTGCCAACGGCCGGTCGGCGATGACCTCGCTGGCACGCTCGCGCGGCACGATCAGCTCTCGCCAACGACGACCCTGGGCCGGATGGGGAGCAGCACCGGAGTAGGAGGCGGTGTCCGGGCCCATCGTCGGCCACGGATCGACCCAGACCAACGTGCCGTCTGCCGCAAACTGCTCCGCGCTGCCCGGCACGTCCGATATTTCCCCGTACTGCGCGTAGTCGGCGCTGACGTCCTCGACCTGTACCCGAAGCATGAACTGCATCGACGTCAGCCACTGGGTGAGCGCCGGGGCCGTACCAGGTTCGACGCCCAGCCACACCGCCGAACCGTCGTCAACGACATGCAGCGCGTGCTCGACGCGCCCGTGCGGGTCCAGGACGAGGGTCTCGGTCGCTACGTGTGGCGCCAGGTCTTTGAGCCATTGAGTGGTCATCGAGTGCAACCAGGTGAGGCGGTCGGCCCCACTGATCCGAACCAGCCCGCGGTGCGACAGGTCCACCAGCCCTGCTCCGCTGACCAGCAGCCGCTGTTCGGTCATCGGATCGCCGTAGTGCGCAGACACACCCGCGTCCACACCGTGTCCCTCGACCGCGCCGGAGCGTGCCATTGCGGGGTTCGCCCATGTCGTACTCACCTGTTCGACAGTACGCCGGAGCGCGCGGACCGCGGAATTTCGCGGTCCTCGCGGTGGCGGCCTGTCAGCCTGTGCTCACTGCGGGCCCACCTACACTGACCGCCATGACGCAGGAGAACGGGCCGTCGGATCCGACATCGCCCGACGGGCAGGCCGATGTGCCCGCGACGGGCGACGACAGGGCCGACTCCGCTGACTCCGGGCAGCCCGGTACCCGCCACGACGCCGCGGTGGCGAAGAAGCGACCGGGTTGCTTCAAGGTCGGCTGCCTGACGCTGCTGTCGATGTTTGTCATCGTGGCGCTCGCCGTCGGCGGGCTGGCGCTCTACGTCAACCACGAGCTCGGCAAGGTCCAGCACTCTCAAGCGCTGCTTCCGGATACCGGACCCGCCAAAGACCTTGCCGCCGGTGACGCGCAGAACATCCTGCTGCTCGCATCGGACTCCCGCGGTACCAATCTGCGCGATAACGGCCGCTCCGATGTCATTCAGCTGATGCACATCAGTAAAGGCCAACGCACGATTCAGGTCATCCACTTCCCTCGTGACATGTATGTCGCTATTCCGGGCCACGGGATGAACAAGATCAACGCCGCCTATTCCTTCGGCGGCTCCAAGCTGCTGGTCACCACCGTGCAGAACCTGCTCAACCTGCACATCGACCACGTCGCGCAGATCGGCTTCGACGGCTTCACAAAACTCACCGATGCGATGGGCGGGGTCGAGATCTACGTGCCGATCGCCTTCAACGAGAAGGGCTACGGGTCGTGGACCAAGGGCTACCACCATATGAACGGGGCCCAGGCCCTCGGGTTCTCCCAGGAACGCCACCAGCTCCCGCGCGGTGACCTGGACCGTGGGGTCGATCAGCAGCAGTGGATAGATGCAATGGTCGTCAAGGCACTTAGTCGGGGCACGCTGCAGAACCCCAAACGTGCCCTCGACATGATTTCGGCCATCGCTCCGTACCTTCTCGTCGATATGTCGACCACCGATCTGCTCAAACTCGCGGTCAGTATGCGGAATATCAACAAGAGCGACGTGACCTACTACAGCGCTCCCATCAAGGGTTTCACCACCAATGCGGTCGGCGACGTCGATATCGTCGACCTCGCGAAACTCCGGCAGATCGGCACGCACCTGCGCACCGACTCTGTCCTCGGGGCCGGATTGGCCCGCAACACTGTCGGCTGACCGCCGTACGATCTGGCGTATGCCTTTCGAACTCGACACGGACATGCCCCGCGAACTGGCCCCCCTGGCCTGGTTGATCGGTCGGTGGGAAGGCGCAGGGGTGTTGGGGTACCCCGGTGATCCCGGTATCGCGTCGGTGAACTTCGGTCAGGAGATCATCTGCAGCCACGACGATCGACCGTTCCTGGAATGGCGCAGCACGACGTGGCTGCTGGACGAGGCCGGGAACCAGGTCGAACCGCTGACCAGCGAAGTCGGCTACTGGCGCCCGCTGCCGGACGGCGAGGTGGAGTTCGTACTCGCCCACCCCACGGGGATCATCGAGATGTACTACGGCAACACCACACCGGCCAAGATCGAGCTCCGCACCGATGGGGTGCTGCGCAGCCCGACGGCGACCGAGTACTCGGCCGCAACCCGCCTCTACGGATATGTCAATTCAAATCTGATGTGGGCCATGGACATGGCCGCGTTCGGTCAGCCACTGCAGAGTTACGCGTCGGCGGAGTGCAAACGCGTCAGCTGAGAAACGCTCAGTTGAGGTGTTCGAACAACCAGACCGCTGCGGTCGGTAGAACACCCGCGAAAAGCACGCCGGCTGCTCCCATCGAGAGGGAAGCGCGCACCGAGCCGGCCTGATCGGGTAGGCCGCGCAGGATCGTCCACAGACTGTGGGCAACACCCGCGCCGAGCAACCCGGCAACCAGTGGTGCGTTCCATGCCACGTCGGCAACGCGCGCTGTCAGCACGCCGGCAGCGATACCGATCACGAGGGACAGCGGCAGACCCCACTCGCGCAGTGTCGGGCGACGCAGGAGCAGGGCGTCGATGACGGCACCCGCAGCTGCTGCTGACAGCGCGGCGACCACCGCTTCCCGACCCCCCGGTCGCAAGGCGGCGTCCGCAACGAACGCCCCACTGGCCAGTACCCCCAGGCCCATCGTCATACCGGCGAGCGCCACGACAACGTTCTCGCGACCGCCTCGGCTGACCAGCGACTGCAGGAAGACCAGGGCCAGCGATATCGCGAGAGCCGCCGTCACCCACCTGATGCCGTCCGCGCTGCCGGAACGTCCGACAACGACAGCCAGGGCAACTGCCCCGATGCCCAGGACGAGAATACTGGAGCGCTCCCGCTGCAGACCGAACAGGACCGGCCAGCCAACCACCAAGAGGGCACTGACCAGCAGAAATGCTCCCGCGAGCACCACCGACCCGGCGTACACCGACACCGCGAGGACCGCAGCACTCAGCACCGCAGCTGCCGCGATCGACCACGATGAGGACGAAGTGGGCATGCTCACCGCTTCCGACCCGGGGCCCCCGCCGTCCTGCGTACGCTGGTCGGTTTGCTGGTTCATCCGCTGAATCCTGCCATCCACCGGCGCAGCTCAGCCACCGGCGAAGGGCGGAAGGACCTCGACAGTTGCACCGGCCGGCACGTCATCCTGCAGGTCCAGGCGTCGGCCATCGGCAACAATCGCGCAGAGCCCAAGGACCGGACCGAGGGCCGCGTGACGGGCTGTGGCGACGTCCAGCAGCTCACCTACGGTGCGGGCCTCCAGTTCTTCACTGGCGATTCCGGCGGCAGCCTGGGCGCCCGCCCAGTAGCGAACAGTCACTTGCGACATGAATATCGGCACGCCTTTCTCTGATCTTGCAACATGGGCCGCAGACAGCGGCCAGGGTCTTCACGCATTTCGCGCTCGGGCGTGGCGCTGGTCACTGCGACCAGCATCGACCTCACGCGATCGATATACGCCGTATTCTCGTTCAGCATGGCACGGTTGCTCCTCCTCACCGACGCCCGCGGCGCCAGTGTCGAGGTTCTTCCGGCGCTGGGCCTGTTGGGCCACCGCGTGCGCATTCTGCCGACCGAGCCTCGCGCGCTGGTCGACCCCCCCGAAAGCGACGTTGTGCTGCTGGATGCACGCTCGGACCTGGTCAACGCCCGCGGGTTGGCCCGGGTGCTGCGGGCCGCCGGACTGTCGACCCCGCTGATCGCGATCTTCACCGAAGGCGGGCTGACGACGCTGACCAACGAATGGCAGGTCGACGACGTGCTGCTGCACACGGCGGGCCCCGCCGAGGTCGAGGCCCGCATTCGCCTGGCGATGACCCGCTCGGTCTCGGCAACCGAACCGGAGAACAGCCAGATCTCGGCCGGCGGCCTGGTCATCGACGAGGACGCCTACAGCGTGAGGTTGCGAGGCACCGCACTTGACCTGACCTACAAGGAATTCGAGCTCCTTAAATACCTCGCGCAGCACCCCGGCCGGGTCTTCACCAGGGCCCAACTGCTCCAGGAGGTCTGGGGTTACGACTATTTCGGGGGCACCAGGACGGTCGACGTGCACGTGCGGCGGCTGCGCGCGAAACTCGGTACCGACAACGAGGCACTCATCGGCACCGTGCGCAATGTCGGCTACCGCTTTGTCAGCTCCCAGGAGCAGCGCTCGCTCGAAGAGGCAGCCAACTCCGCGTGACCTCGTGCTGTCGGCGTGCTGCGCCCGGTCGCGCAGCCAGAAACCCCATGTCGATGTGATGCAATCGTTGGTATGACCCTTTCCCCGCAGTCGGTGCGCGCCCAACTCCCGGGCCTGGCCCGCGCGGCACAGGTTGCGGACGGCGTCGCGCCACTGTCCGAGCAGGCGCTGCTGGCCGCCGGGCGGCCGGCCGAGGCCGGATCGACCACCCGCAGCGGTGGAATGGAACAGATGGTCTGGCACGACGTGGATGGGCAGCTGAGCGTTGTCGCGGTTCCGGACGAAACGGGCGCGTCCTACGAACTGGTCGTGCACCCCGACCATCGCCGACACGGCTACGGCGCCAGCGTGCTCGATCTGATCATCAACCAACGCAATCCCGATGCGCGGTTCTGGGCGCACGGCGATCTCGCTGCCGCAAAGGCCCTCGCGACCAGCCACGGGTTACGTAGTGTGCGCGAGATGTGGCGGATGTCGCGACCTGTGCTCAGTGACCCGGCTATCGAGAAGCCGCGCATCCCGAACGGTTTCGCCGCTCGTGCCTTCGTGCCCGGTCAGGACGAGGAAGCATGGCTGAACCTCAACGCCCGGGCCTTCGCCCACCACCCTGAGCAGGGCCGGATGACTTCCACCGACCTGGACGAGCGGATGTCGCAGGACTGGTTCGATCCGCAGGGTCTGCTGCTCATCGAGGACGTGAGTGGCCCGGATCCAGTTCTGGTTGCATCGCACTGGACCAAGATCGAGGTCGCTGACGTGGGCAACACGGGTGACCACACTGACGGCGGCGCCGACACCGCGGGGCACGCGTCAACCGAGGGCGAGGTCTACGTCGTCGCGGTCCACCCTGACTATCAGGGCCAAGGCCTCGGGCGAAGCGTGACCGCACTCGGGCTGGCCTATCTGGCCGCCGCCGGCGTCGACAGCATCGACCTGTACGTCGAGGGTGACAACGCCGCCGCTATTGCCACCTACCGAGGCTGGGGTTTCCAGAAAGTCAGCGCCGACGTGATGTACGGGCCGCACAGCCCGTCCTGAACACCGGGTCGGCAGAAGTTGGGAACGCGCTCTTCGGGGAGCTCTACCCGTTGCGCTGTTCGTGGGAACATGAAGCCATGGACGCTCATTCCGCAGCAACTGCCGAGCACCCTTCCGAGCCACAGACGACGGGGGAAACCGAGCAGAACGACGCCGTTGACGACGCCACCGCCCTGGGACGGACAACGTCGAGCAGCGCGACCCTCGTACGCCTGGCCCGTCGATCTTCCGAGGAGCCTGCGCGCGCCGCGAACGGTCGGTTCGTCCGGGTGGCGCCCGAGCTGGAATTCGACCCGCAGGACGACGAACTGCCCGAAGACCGCTTCCTGGACCGCGAGATCTCCTGGATGCAGTTCAATGAGCGGGTACTGCAACTTGCGGCGGATCCGACGGTGCCACTGCTGGAACGCACCCGTTACCTGTCTATCTTCGCCAGCAATCTGGACGAGTTCTTCATGGTGCGGGTTGCCGGGCTGAAGCGTCGCATCGCTACCGGGCTCGCCGTCCGGTCTGCCTCAGGACTCGAGCCACGCGAGGTCCTGGACGAGATATCCCATGCAGCGCACAAGCTGATGGATGTGCACGCCCAGCTCTTTCAGAAACAGCTGCGGCCCGCTGTGCAGGACGAAGGCATCCGGATCCTGCGTCCCGTGGAGCTGACCGAGGCCGACCGTGACCATCTCGGCGATTTGTTCCGGGCTCGCATCTACCCGGTTCTCACTCCGCTCGCGGTTGATCCCGCGCACCCTTTCCCGTACATCTCCGGGCTCTCGCTGAACCTCGCGGTCATCCTGATCAACCCGAAGACCGAGCGCGAGCACTTCGCCCGGGTCAAGGTCCCGCCCTTGTTGCCCCGGCTGATCGAACTGCCACCGGACGAGGGTGAGGACCCCCTCTTCAATACCCGGTTCGTCGCCATCGAGGACGTCATCGCCGAGCACCTCGAAGTGCTCTTTCCAGGTATGGAGGTGCGTGAGCACTTCACCTTCCGGGTTACCCGCAACGAGGACCTCGAGGTCGAGGAGGACGACGTCGAGAGCCTGCTCACCGCGCTGGAACGCGAGCTGACCAGGCGCCGGTTCGGGCCGCCGGTGCGCCTGGAGATCGCTGACGACGTCGACGACCACGTCCTGGATCTGCTCGTGCGCGAGCTCACTGTGGACGCCCGGGAGGTCTACCGGCTGCCCGAGCCGCTGGATCTACGCGGACTGGAAGCCATCGCCGACCTCGACCGTTCCGCACTGCGGTGGCCCTCGTTCGTCGCGATGACCCACCCCGATCTCGCGCCCGTGGAGCGCTCTGCTCAGGCCGACGTGCTCGGCGCGATGAGCAGCGGAGATGTCCTGCTGCACCACCCGTACGACTCGTTCTCCACCTCGGTACAGGCCTTCATCGAGCAGGCCGCCGCCGATCCCAAGGTCCTCGCGATCAAACAGACGCTGTACCGGACCTCGGGCGACTCCCCCATCATCGATGCCCTCATAGAGGCCGCCGAGACCGGCAAGCAGGTGTTGGCCGTGGTGGAGATCAAGGCCAGGTTCGATGAGCAGAACAACATCTCCTGGGCGCGCAAACTGGAACGCGCGGGTGTGCATGTCGTCTACGGAATGGTCGGGCTGAAGACCCACGCCAAACTGTGCCTCGTCGTCCGTCAGGAGGGCGAAGCAATGCGACGCTACTGCCACGTGGGCACCGGAAACTACAACCCCAAGACCGCCCGGCTGTACGAAGACCTCGGCCTGTTGACTTGCGACCCGGAGGTCGGCGAAGACCTGTCCCGCTTGTTCAATCAGCTGTCCGGGATGGCGCCGCGCAGCAAGTTCCGGCGGCTGCTGGTCGCTCCTCGATCGATGCGCACCGGCCTGACCGAGCGGATGAACAAGGTCGCTGAGGCGGCCAGGGAGGGACGGCCCGCCCGGATTCAGATCAAGGTCAACTCCCTGGTCGACGAGGGCATCATCGACGCTTGTTACCGCGCCTCGCAGGCCGGCGCGCAGGTCGACATCTGGGTACGTGGAATCTGCTCGCTACGCCCCGGCATCGAGGGCCTGTCGGAGAACATCCGGGTGCACTCGGTGCTCGGCAGGTTCCTGGAGCACTCGCGCGTCTTCCGATTCCAGATCGAGGGCGAGGACGACGTCGTCTACATCGGCAGTGCCGACATGATGCACCGCAACCTGGACCGAAGGGTCGAGGCGCTGATTCGCATCACGACGCCTCGACACGTGGAGAGTCTCGGTCGGCTGTTGGACCTCGGGATGGCGGACAAGACCTCGTCGTGGGCGTTGCACGGGGATGGCCGTTGGGAGCGTCACCGCGTCAACGAACAGGGTGAACTGCTCACCGACCTGCAGCAGCACCTCATCACCGGGTACGCCAAGCGACGCAAGAAGGCGCGCCGTCGGTGAAAAGTTGTCTCGGCGCGCCCCCCGCTGCCGGTGCACTGGTATGGCGCCGCGACAAGGGGGTACTTCAGGTCGCACTGGTCCATCGACCACGTTACGACGACTGGTCGTGGCCCAAGGGCAAACTCGACCCAGGTGAGTGCTGGAGCGGTGCTGCGGCTCGGGAGGTGCTGGAGGAGACGGGGCTGGAGCCACGTCTCGGCATCCCGTTGCCCCGATCGGTCTATCCGATCCGTGACGGCAGCTCCAAGGAGGTGCGCTACTGGGCCGCCGAAGCCGTCGGTGGTACTGGTCATCTGGAGAACGAGATCGACGCAGTCGAATGGCTTGCTCCTGCCGCGGCACGTGACCGGCTGTCCTACACCCGTGACGCGCTCCAGGTGCAGGCGTTGGTCGATGCTGATCGCCGGGGGGCCCTGCGAACCTGGGCAATCGTCATCGTGCGGCACGCAGATTCGGTGTCCCGTTCCTCCTGGCATGGGGACGACGGCAAGCGGCCGTTGAGCAAAAGTGGCCATCAGAGGGCCGAGGCACTGGTGCCGATACTCGGGGCCTATGGCGTGACGCGCGTCGTCTCATCTTCTTCGGCTCGCTGCGCACAAACGGTGAAGCCGTACGCCCACTCAGCAAAACTACCGATGCACAAGAAGGCCGCGCTCACCGAGGAGACCTACGAGCGATCGCCGGCCCGCGCCGTGCGCCAGCTCGAACGGGCGCTGGACGACGGTGAATTCGTTGCCCTGTGCACCCACGGTCCGCTCCTGCCTGGACTGCTGCACCGGCTCGCAGAGCAGACCACTGAGGGTGCGGCCCGTAACGCCCTGACGGAGCGGGCGATCCAAGGCATGGACAAGGGTGAGGCCCTCATCTGTCAGATGGTCGACGTAGGCGATGCTGCGCGGGTCGTATCGGTAGAACGCAACCGCCCCTGAGCTCGCCCGACGAGGGGAAGCAGAAGTGGAAATAGCGCATCGCATTGACCCGGGCGCGTTCTATGTCGTTGCTCTCAGCACCAGTTCGAACGGGGCGCCTGGGCGATGCACCCGCCTCCAGATGCAATAGCGTGCCCGAATGTCTGCTGCGGCGAGGAAGGTCGATGCCTCCCGGAAGGTCCTTTGGGTGCCTTCCCCTGATGCGGTGGTCGTCGCGTGGACGCGAACTTCCGACGAGCACAATTCGGCCGACCTGCTGCTGGCCCGCACCGTTGCCTCGGTCCTGGGCGTGTCGCCCACCGATTTCACGGTGTCCCGGCTCTGCCCCAGCTGCGGCAGCGCTGCGCACGGGCGGCCGCTGGTGCTCAGCAACTCGGGTCCAGGCGCACCGTTCGTCAGCCTCGCGCGCGCGGACGACCTAATCGTCGTCGCCATCTCGACGGCCGGGCCGGTCGGGATCGATGTCGAACGAGTCGACGCACCGGCGTTCTGCGGTTTCGACGAGGTGGCTCTGCACGAGCGCGAGCGCGCCCGCACTGTGCGGGAGCGGGCGATCACCTGGACGCGCAAGGAGTCACTGTTGAAGGCGACCGGACACGGACTGAGGATCGATCCGCGACAGCTGGAAATGAGTGCACCCATTGATCCCCCGCGTCTCCTGCAGTGGGCCGCACCGCACCCGCCCACGGGCGAGCCGTGGCTGGCAGACCTGTCGTTGGATCCGGACTTCGTCACCTGTGTCACGGTTCTCGGCGTTGCGTCCCCGCAGCTCAGCGTGCAGGCGGCAGTTCAGGCAGAGCCGCCTCGTTGAGCCAGGCGTGGAACAGCGTCGCGAGCGGCACGCCCGTGTGCTGCTCGGCGAAAGTCGCGAACATCGCGGTCGTCACGGTGCCGTGGGCATATTCGCCGACCCACCCCCGTAGCAGTGAGAAGAAGGCATCATCGCCGATGCGCAGGCGAACGGCGTGCAGGGTCAGGGCTCCGCGCTTGTAGACCCGGTCATCGAACATCAGCTGGGGCCCGGGATCACTGAGAATCAGGTCCTGGTTGAGCACGGCGAGCTGGTACCAGTGCGCGGCGGCGTGCTGGTGGGCCGTGACCCCGCCCGACTCCTCTGACCACAGCCATTCGCAGTAGCAGGCAAATCCCTCGTGCAGCCAGATGTCGGCCCAGTCCGCGAGAGTCAGACTGTTGCCGAACCACTGGTGCGACATCTCGTGGGCGATCAGCCGCTCGGTGTCCCAACTCTGCACAAGGTGGTTGGCACCGAAGGTCGAAAGTCCCTGACTTTCCAGCGGTATCTCGAGGTCGTCCTCGGTGATGACGACCGTGTAGGCCCCGAACGGGTAGTCGCCGAAAACTCTGCTGAAGAACGCCAGCATCTGCGGCTGCCTGCCGAACACATCCTCGTACGCAGGAATCAGCGATCCCGGTAGGACGGCCTGCAGCGGAACGACCGCGTCGAGATCCAATACGCAGTACCGTCCGATCTGGACCGTGGCGAGGTAGGTCGCCATCGGTTCGGGCTGGTGAAAGGCCCAGGTTGTGGAACCCGCCCGCCGCTGGGTCGAGACGAGGCGACCGTTGCTGACGACCCGGTAACCGCTGGGCGCCGAGATCGAGATCGAGTAACTCGCCTTGTCGCCGGGACGGTCGTTGCAGGGGAACCAGGAGGGAGCGCCGTGCGGTTGTCCGCACACGATCACGCCGTCGGCCAGCTCCTCCCAACCCGTTGGTCCCAGCGTCTTGCTGGGCACGGCGCGGGGCTTACCCGAGTAGCGGACCTCGACAGTGAACGGTTCGCCGGCAGCGATCGCGTCGACGGTGCGGACCGAGATGCCACGCTTGCCGTGCTCGTACTTCACCCGACGTCCATCCAGGGTGAGCTTGGCAACCCGCAACCCGAACAGGTTGACCTTGAACTGCAGCAGGTCCTCGACCGCGACACAGTGCAGCACGGCTCGTCCGGTGAGCTGGTTGCCGTCGACCTGGTAGGCGAGGTCGAGCTCGTAGTGCGCGACCCGGTAGGAGGTGTCGCCGTGGCCGGGGGTGTAGCGGCTGAGTTCGGCGGCCCGGGTCAACGCGAGGCTCTGCCTTCCGGCCCGTTGACCGGTGCCGCCTCATCGGCCCACGGGCCGATCGGGTTACCCGTCCAGCGGGTCTTGGCCGGCACCGATTCCCCCCTCATCACCAGCGACACGGGGCCCACCGTAGCGTGCGGCCCGAGCCGCGAGGCAGGCAGGATCACACTGTTGGGACCCAGCGTCGACCCCTCCTCGAGGGTGACCCGATCCATGCTGAGCACCCGGTCGTGGAACAGGTGGGTCTGCACGACGCAGCCCCTGTTGACGGTGACACCGTCGGCCAGCGTGACCAGGTCGGCCTCGGGCAGCCAGTAGGTCTCGCACCACACGCCGCGGCCCACCTCGGCACCCATCGATCGCAGCCAGACGTTCAGCGCAACCGATCCAGTGGCGGCGCGCGCGAACCAGGGGGCGGCGAGCACCTCGACGAAGGTGTCCGCGAGCTCGCTGCGCCATACGAACGAACTCCAGAGCGGGTACTCCCTGACGGGGATCCGTCCGACAAGTCCCCATTTCACCACCGAGGTCAGTGCTGCAGCCACCGCGCCGGCCACCAGCAGGATCGGACCACTGAGCACCAGGGCGGCAAACGGATAGCCGCTCGCGAGCACCGACTCGATACACACCACGACGCCGACGCCCAGTGCCCAGGAGGCGAGCACCGCCGAGAGCCGACACACCTCAACCAGTCCGCGGGCCACCCGTAGTCGCCGGGAGGGGTGATAGGTCCGGCTGGTGTCACCCGTCTCCGTGGGACGACGCAACAGGACCGGCGGACTGCCGAGCCAGGACGAGCCGGCCTTCGCCTTCTTGCGTCTTGGGGCCGCCGACAGTACCGCGACGAGCGCCTGCTTGGGCACCTTGCGGCCCGGCGCGGTCATCCCCGAATTACCGACGAACGCGCGCTTGCCGATCTTGGTCCGCTCCACCCGCAACCAGCCGCCACCCAGCTCATACCCGCCGATCAGGGTGTCGTCGGCGAGGAAGGCTTCATCGTTGATCACGGTCAACCTCGGAATGAGCAGCACGGTCGACGCCTCCACGCCGGTGCCCACCCGGGCCCCGAGCAGACGCAGCCATGCCGGTGTCAGAGCACTGGAGTACAACGGGAAGAGCCAGTCCCGGGCCTCGTCAAGAACCCGGATCGTCGCCCAGGCCTGCCAGGCCCGCCGGCTGTGCATCGGGTATACCCCGGCGGTCAGTCCCGTTCCGAGTAACCGCACCAGGGTCGCGATCAGAGCAGCAAGCACCATCAGGCCCACGAGCAGCGCGAGGGGCAGCACCGCGAACAGCCGCATCGCGAGTTCTCCCAATGAGCTCGCCCGGTGAATCACCGGCCACGCGACGGCCAACCCCGCCACGGTCGCAAAGATGGGCAACAGCGAGATGATGATTGCGATGGCCGCGTACGCCGCACCCCACCATGGCTTGTGGGGCGGTCGCGTATCGGACCACGGACCGTACGGACCGCGCTCCGCGCGGGTGGATTCAGCGGGTGACCCACTCCAGAACTCTCCGGAGGAGACATTCCCGACCACCGCCGAACCGGGAGCTACCTCGGCTGCCTCGCCGACCCGGGCCCCGGGGCACAGCGTCGAGCGCGTCCCGATCCGGGCTCGGGCGGCCACCGACATGGTGCCGATGTGCAACACGTCACCGTCGAGCCAGTGACCGGTCAGGTCGACCTCAGGCTCGACCGAGCATCCCCGACCCAAGGTCAGCATCCCGGTGATCGGCGGAACCGAATGCAGGTCGACCTGCCGGCCGACCGAGGCGCCGAGCGCCCGGGCGTACGTCGTCATCAGGGCAGCACCGGACAGTTTGGTGGCTCCCAGCTCGTCGGCTATCCGCTCGGCCAGCCACAACCTCAGGTGCACCTTGCCGCCACGGGGATAGTCACCGGCGCTCACGTCCCTCAGCAGGATCCGGGCAGCCGTCGCGCTCAGGGCCATCCGCCCTGGAGCCGTGACGAACGCCAGCCAGCCGACCGCGACCCACCACCACGACACCGTGGGTAGGAAGTTCAGACCCAGGAGATCCGCCGCGAGGTTGTTGCCGGCGGCCACCCAGGTCAGCCACCGCAGACCCGACAGCATCTGCACGGGGACGGTGCAGACGAGCTGGCCGATCTGGGTCTTCGACGTCGTCGGCCGGACGGCGCGGTTGGCGCGGCTCACGGGTGCTGACATCCGGTCCAACAGGTCCGCCAGAGCGCCGATGGTGGGCTGCTCGTAGAGGTCGGCGACGGTAACCTCGGGGTAGCCGGCCCGCAACCGCGACACCATCTGCGCGGCGGTCAGACTGCTACCCCCGAGATCGAAGAAGTCGTCGCGCTCGCTGGTCACCACTGCGCCCACAACTTCCAGCCACAGCTCGGCGAGCCGGCCTCGGGTGCCGTCGAAGACCGGGGCCGAGCCCTTTTCCGTGGCGGACCCCGGTAGCGGCCAGGGCAGTGCGTCGCGGTCGATCTTGCCGGAGGTCCGCGTCGGCAGCGAAGCAACCTCGGCGAGTCTGGGGACGAGCGCAGCGGGCAGTACCGTGCGCAACCTCCTAGCGGCGACGCGTGCGTCGAAACCCTCCTCGACGCTCACGTAACCGACGAGGAGCTGATTGCCCGAGCGGGTTCGTCGAACCGCTGCGGCGGCGCTGAGGACGCCGTCGAGCGCGAGCAACGCGTTGTCCACCTCCCCCAGTTCGATGCGCCGCCCGCCGAGCTTGACCTGGTCATCGCCCCGGCCGGCGAAGACCAGGCCCGCCTGGTCGCACACCACCCGGTCGCCGCTGCGATAGGCGCGGTCCCAGCCGAGCGAGGGGTACGGCGCGTACTTCTCGGCGTCTTTGTCCGGATCGAGGTAGCGGGCCAGACCGACACCGCCGATGATCAGCTCACCGGTTTCCCCGGGCGCGACATGGCGTCCCTGCCCGTCGACGACAGCGAGGTCCCAGCCGTCCAGGGGAAGACCGATACGCACCGGGTCGCTGCCGTCGAGCTGCGCTGCACAGGCCACCACGGTCGCCTCTGTCGGTCCGTAGGTGTTCCAGACCTCCCGGCCAGGGCGCACCAGGCGAGCACCGATCTCCGGCGGGCAGGCCTCACCGCCCATGATGAGCAACCGCACAGCATCCAGAGACTCGGTCGGCCAGAGCGCTACGAGCGTCGGCACAGTGGACACCACGGTGATCTCATTGGCAATGAGCCAGGGACCGACATCGACGCCACTGCGAACCAGAGAACGGGGCGCCGGCACCAGGCACGACCCGTGTGCCCAGGCGAGCCACATCTCCTCGCAGGAGGCGTCGAAGGCAACCGAGAGACCCGCCATCACCCGGTCGGAGCTGCCCAGCGGCGCGTCGGTGAGGAAGAGTCGGCTTTCGGCGTCGACGAACGCCGCCGCCGAGCGGTGGGAGACTGCTACCCCCTTGGGGGAACCGGTCGATCCCGAGGTGAAGATGATCCAGGCATCATCGCCGGACTCGGGCTCCTCGGGTTCACGAGGCGTAGCCGGACCGGGCAGCGTGCGACGTGCTGCAACAGCCAGCCCGTTGCCAACGATGGCTGCCACGCCCGCCTCGTCGAAGACGATCCTGGCCCGCTCGTCGGGATCCTCGGCGTCGACCGGTACATAGGCGGCACCGGCAGTCAGCACGCCCATGATCGCCACATAGAGGTCAGTGGTGCCCGATCTGACCCGCACACCGACGGTGTCACCGCGCCCGACACCGAGTGCGTTCAGTTCAGCCGCGAGGGCGTCAGCCGAGTCGCTGAACTCCGTATAGGTCAGCATCTCGGCGCCGCTGTCGATGGCGGTTCGATCGGGATAGGCCTCGACTGTCTCCTGGAAGATGTCGATAAGCGTTCGCGGATCCGGCGCCCGCTCAGCGCGCAGCAGGGTCACCTCGGAAGTCCGGGAGAGGTGGCCGCTTGCATCTGCCAGACCCTGCCTGATGAAGGCGCACATCGCATGGACGACACGTGGATGACCTCAGATCCTGGTTGCCGGACCGACATCGGGCTGATGCTAACGCTCTCAGTTGTCGTTGACCGCTACCGCTAGATCGACTGACGTCGTTCATCCATCGTTCACCCGCTGGCGACAACTACGCCATCCAACGTCCTTAACTTCGATCCTGTCGAGCCAATCGGGTTCAACGCGCACATATCTTGTTACCTTTCGAGAGGTCTCCCGAAGTGAAGATTTCGTCCATCGGCCGCGTCAGCGGCGTCACCGTTGCCGCAGCTCTTGCACTGACCGCCTGTGGGAGCGCTTCCAACACCGACGCCACCAGCACCAAGGCCGGCAGCACCGCATCGGCCGATGCCAGCTGCTTCAGCGGCAGCCTCAGCGGCCAGGGTTCGACGGCGCAGGGCAACGCGATGCAACTGGCGACCACCAACTTCGCAACCAAGTGCTCCGGCGCGAAGGTGAACTACGCACCTACCTCGTCCGGGCAGGGCATCACCGCTTTCCTCGCCAAGCAGGTCGGCTGGGCCGGTTCGGACTCTGCGCTGAACTCCGCCAAGGGCGAGCCGGCAAAGGCCAAGGCTGCTTGCGGTTCTGAGGCGTGGGACCTGCCGATGGTCGTCGGACCGATCGCGATTTCCTACAACCTCAAGGGCGTCGGCAAATTGACGCTGACACCGGACCTGACCGCGAAGATCTTCAGCGGCAAGATCACCACCTGGAACGACCCGGCCATTGCCGCGGCGAACAAGGGCGTGACATTGCCCAGCACGAAGATCTCGGTCTTCTTCCGCTCCGACTCCTCGGGCACCACGGACAACTTCACCAACTACATGCACACCACCGACCCCGCTGACTGGACCGCCGATCACGCGAAGCAGTGGGCCGGCAAGGTCGGCCAGGGCAAGGCGGGGAGCGCCGGCGTCGGGTCGGCCGTGAAATCGACCGACGGCGCCATCACCTACGTCGAGTGGTCCTACGCGATTACGAACAAGCTCTCGATGGCGCAGGTCGACAACGGCGGTGGCGCGGTGGAGCTGACAGCTGCAACAGCCAGCAAAGCTGCAGAAGCGGCCACGATCTCCGGTACCGGAAATGATCTGAAGTTGAAGATCGATTACGGGACCAAAGCGGCAGGCACCTATCCGATCGTGCTAGTGACCTATGAGATCGTCTGCAGCAAGTACTCCGACGCGAGCACCGCAAAGGCGGTCAAGTCGTTCCTGTCCTACACCGCATCACCAGAATTCCAGGGCAAGCTGTCGACGGTAGGTTCAGCTCCGTTGCCGGCGCCCATCCAGACCAAGGTCGTCGCGGCGATCAACGCGATTTCCTGACCCGGCAATGTCATCGATCACCGGAGTATCCGTCGGCGATAGTAATCTCCCTCATCCTTCTGACGGCCCGGAGAAGAGTTCCGGTGCGTCCACCGGCACCAGAGGTGACCGGGTATTCGGTGGGTTGGCGATGAGCGCCGGGCTCCTCGTCGTCGTTCTGGTGACTCTTGTCGCGGTGTTCCTGCTGGTGCAGGCAGTTCCCGCGATCAGCAAGGACAAGGCGAACTTCCTCACCTCTCGGGTGTGGGAATCGAACAATCTACGCTTCGGCATCCTGCAGTTGCTCTGGACGACGGTGACGTCCTCGCTGGTCGCCCTGACGCTCGCTGTGCCGTTCGCCATCGGCATCGCATTGTTCCTCACCCACTACGCACCGCCGTGGTTCGCGCGCATCGGTGCGGCGCTGATCGACCTGCTCGCTGCGGTGCCCTCCGTCGTCTACGGCCTGTGGGGTGCCTACATCGTGGCTCCGAAGTTCGTCCCCGTGCAGAACGTCCTGCAGTCCGTCCTCGGCTGGATTCCGCTCTTCTCCGGTGTGCCGAGCGTGACTGGAGGATCGACCATCCTGATGGTCGGGGTGGTCCTGGCGATCATGATCCTGCCGATCATCACCGCACTGTCGCGCGAGGTCTTCGCGCAGACACCGTTGCAGCACAAGGAAGGCGCACTTGCGCTGGGCGCCACTCGATGGGAGATGATCCGCACCGCAGTGCTGCCTTTCGGACGACCCGGTGTCATCAGCGCATCCATGCTCGGCCTGGGCCGGGCGCTCGGGGAAACGGTCGCCGTGCTGCTCATCCTCACGGCGTTGCCTGGTACCACGAAGTGGACCTTCTCTCTGTTCAACGGCGGCTCGACCTTCGCCTCGCAGATCGCCAGCGACGCGCCCAATGACCAGAACGACGCGAACTCGATGGGCGCGCTGATAGCTGCGGGCCTGGTGCTCTTCGTCCTGACCTTCGTCGTCAACGCAATAGCCCGGGTCATCATCGAGCGCCGCAAGGAGTTCTCCGAATGACGAGCGACACGAGCACCTCGATTGCCGACACACCGTCGGCTGACACGCTGCCGAGCCTTGCCGCGGGCCGGTCCGGCTCACGGGCGTTCAAGAACAATTTCGCCACGGCCCTGGTCTGGCTGGCTTTCCTGATAGCCCTGATTCCGCTGATCTGGATCCTCTGGGAGGTCACCTCCAAAGGCTTTCACTCGGTGGCCTCGATCACCTGGTGGCAGAAGGACCAGTCCGGTGCCCTGCCGATCGGCGACACCCAGGTCCGCGGCGCCCGACACGCCATCGTCGGGACCGTGGAGATAGGTCTGATCACCGCTCTCATCGCTATCCCGATCGCAGTCTTCACCGCGATCTATCTGGTGGAGTACGGCCGGACGGGCAGCACGGCCAACCGCCGGATCGCGCGGCTGGTGAGCTTCATGGTCGACATCCTCAGTGGGATCCCGTCAATCGTCGCGGCACTGTTCGTCTTCGCGGTCTGGGTGACCACGCTGCATCAGCGTCTGATCCCGATCTGCGTGTCGCTCGCGCTGACGATGCTGATGATCCCGGTCGTGACGCGATCCACCGAGGAGATGCTCAAGCTCGTGCCGAACGAGTTGCGCGAGGCGGCCTACGCGCTCGGAGTGCCGAAGTGGAAGACGGTGGTGCGGGTGGTGTTGCCTACCAGCATCTCCGGCATCATCACCGGCGCATTGCTGGGCCTCGCGAGGGTGCTCGGCGAGACCGCGCCCTGGCTGTTCCTCACCACCTACTTCGCCTACCTGACCTACAACCCGCTCGCCCCGTCGGGCATCGCGTCGCTGCCTACCTTGATCTTCGGGCAGGCCAGCTACATGTCGGGCGTGCCGATCTCCGCCGACCGGGTGTGGGGCGCTGCGCTTACTCTCATCATCATCGTGCTCGCCATCAACCTGCTGGGCCGCCTCCTCGGGCGGCTCACACGGGTCAAGAGCTGACCCGCGTCTTCCTTCCATTTTCTGAAAGCGATATCGAGAACTTATGGGCAAGCGAATCGACGTCCGGGATCTGAGCGTCTACTACAGCGACTTCAAGGCGGTCGAAGACGTCACGATGACGATCGAGCCACGCTCAGTGACGGCGTTCATCGGTCCGTCGGGCTGCGGAAAGTCCACCTTCCTGCGCACTTTGAACCGGATGCACGAAGTGACGCCCGGCGGTCGCGTGGAAGGCACGGTGCTGCTGGATGATGTCGATCTCTACGCACCCGGTGTCGACGCTGTCGGCGTCCGCCGGACGGTCGGCATGGTCTTCCAGCGACCCAATCCTTTCCCCACCATGTCGATCCGGGACAACGTGACGGCCGGCCTGCGCCTGAACGGGGTCAAGAACAAGAAGGCGTTGGAGGAGAAGGTCGAGCAGTCGCTGAAGCACGCGAACTTGTGGAACGAGGTCAAGGACCGGCTGGGCAAGCCCGGCGCAAGCCTCTCTGGCGGTCAGCAACAACGGTTGTGTATCGCGCGGGCCATCGCAGTGGAGCCGCAGGTGCTGTTGATGGATGAGCCATGCTCAGCGCTTGACCCGATCTCGACGCTCGCGATCGAAGACCTGGTCGCCGAGCTGAAGAACGAATACACGATCGTCATCGTCACCCACAACATGCAGCAGGCCTCACGGGTGTCGGACAAGACAGGATTCTTCAATCTGGCAGCGACCGGCAAACCGGGGCACCTGATCGAGATGAACGACACGCAGAAGATCTTCAACAACCCCGAGGTGCGTGCGACGGAGGACTACATCTCCGGGCGCTTCGGTTAGGAGTTGCACACGTACCTGAAGGTGGGAGCGCGCGAGCCATGGATGGGCGGCGCGTGCACAATATGGGCGTGGCCCGGGATAAGAAGGACAAGGACAAGAAGGACAAGGACAAGAAGAAGTCGAAGGCTGCGGAACCGGCGCCCCCGGAGCCCGAGGAGTCGACCAGGGACGAGGGCAGCTTCACCTACGGCTCCTGCAAGAGTTGTGCGTGGCGGGGCCGCGCCCGGCGCTCGCGTGACAAGGCCCGCTCCGATGCGAAAGACCACACGAAGTCCTGCGACGGCGACCACAAGGTGAAACTCAAGACCACGGATCACCGCGACTGAGCAAAACCCTGCTCGAAGTAGGTGCGCCGGACCGGGAGCGCCTCACGGCGCGTGGCCGCTCGTAGCGGCTTTATTTGGGACCCGGGGCTGCCGCGGTCCGACGCACACTAACCCTAACCGCACCGCATCCCGAGTTGTTCCTGGATGACCCTCCGTGCCGATCAGTTGGGCCGCGGGGGCCCGTGGAGTTGGACCGGTCACTGGCGCCTTACGGTGGCGACATGCGAAGAATCCTGCTGCCGGGCGCCGACGGCGTCGAGCCTTATCCGTTGCTGAACTCTCTCGTCGTGCCGCGCCCGATCGCCTGGGTGTCAACGGTGTCCGCAGACGGGGTAGGCAACCTCGCTCCACACTCGTTCTTCAACGTGGCCTGCGCAAACCCGCCCATGGTGGTGTTCTCCTCCGTCGGGGAGAAAGACACGCTGCGTAACATCCGCGCGACCCGCGAATTCGTGGTCAACATCGCACCGCAGCACCTGCTGCACGCCATCAACAACAGCTCTGCGAGTTTCGACGCGGCCGACGACGAGGCACTCGCGCTCGGTATCACGATGGAGGACAGCGAGACCGTTCGTCCGAAGCGCGTTGCGGACTCCCCCGCAGCAATGGAGTGCGTGCTGCACTCCGCCATTCAGCTCGGCGACTCGACGCTGATCATCGGACGCGTCACAGCCTTCGCGATCGACCCTGACGTGATGGACGGCGATCACCCCACCATGGCCGGTCTTGCCCCGATGAGCCGCCTGGGAATCAACGAGTGGGGCCTACCGCCGCAGGTCATCGCGCTGGACCGCCCCGGGGACCCGTCCACCATCAAAGAGGCATCACGATCCTGACGGCGTGGCACTCTGACGGTCTTCAGTCGAGCTTCCCGGCCCGCCAGAGCGTCGCGCAACGGGAAAGGTCCTGTGCGGTGGTGAGCAACGCAGCAGCGCGCGCCGCCAACTGCGACGCGCCGCTGTCGGCGTCGTCCAGACGGTGGGCGCGCCCGACCGATACCACCCGGCAGAACGCCGACGCGCGCTCCAGGGCCACCGCGAAGTCGTCTTCGAAAACACCGGTCAGAATCTCGTCCACGAGGTACTGAATGGCGGCGGGTGTCGGCGGTTCGGCCGAGCCGGCGATCGCGTGCGCCACCTCGGCGCTGGTCCGGCCGGCGTCGTAGTCACGCGCAGCGCCCACCGGATCCCGGCGCACCCATTCGCGCAGGGTGTAGAGCCGCCAGAGCGCACCGGGCAGGCTGTTCGCCGGGCGGTCGGCCCACAGCTCGGCGAGGGTCGCGATGCCGAGTTCGTCGACCAGCTGAACGAGCCGGGTGGTCACCTGCGGATCGTGCAGCGAGCGTCCGGTGCCGACCAGGACCGCGGCGGTCTCATGCGCGGCCTCGGACAACTGGGCGGGATCGCTGGAACCTCCCAGGGCCTCCAACTGGTTCAGAGTACGCAGGGCAGGTCGTCGCGGCGGCCGTTCAATGCTGTCCGACAAGGGCGTTCACTTCCTCGCTTTTTCTGCGGTTACCCGATAGATCACCGAGCCGTCGGGCGCCACTCGGATCTCGTGGCCCTCGTGCACGGCCTCCCACCCGGCGAGCACCTCGACGCCGGCATCAGCCACGCTGCCGTCCACCCCGCTGCCGTCAGCCACGCGGTCTTCGATACGGTGCGTCACCGGCTCGTTCGAGAGGTTCACCACCACGGTGCAGGCACCGCGTCGGTAGACGAGCACATCGCCGTCGCGGTGTACCTGCGTCACGCCGAGGGATGGGTCAGCGAGCTCTGGGGTGGTGCGACGCAGACGGATGAGCGTGCGATACCAGCCGAGCAGGCGCACATGAGGTTCCTGCGACAACTCCTCCCACCGCAGGGTTGAGCTGTCGGCTGTCGACGACGCCTGCGGATCCGGGACGTCATCTCCCCAGCCGTGCTCGGCGAACTCCGCACGGCGCCCCTTCGACACAGCTGTCGCCAGCTCCGGTTCCTGATGGTCAGTGAAGTACGCCCACTTTGTGGAGGCACCCCATTCCTCTCCCATGAAGAGCATCGGTGTGTACGGGAGCGTGAGTAGCAATGTGGCGCCGGCTGCCAATCTGTCACGACCTATCAGTTGGGACAGACGCTCTCCGGTGGCCCGGTTCCCGACCTGATCGTGGGTTTGCAGAGATGCGACGTACTTCCACCCGGGGGTCAGCAACGGCACTACCGCTCTTCCGTGGTCACGACCACGGAAGGTGGACCAGGTGCCGTCGTGGAAGAACGGGGTACGAGCGACCTTGGCGAAGGCCCCGTTGTCGGCGAAGTCGCCGTAGTAGCCCGCGGTCTCTCCCGTGAGCAGCACATGCAGGGTGTGGTGCACGTCGTCGGCCCACTGTCCGGTCAGCCCGAGCCCACCGGAGCCACCCGGTGCGCGCCGAGACACGGTGGCGGGATCGTTGCGGTCCGACTCCGCGATGAGCAGTAGTGATCGGCCCAGTTGCGCTGCCAGCGCCTCGGTTTCGATCTCCAGCTGCTCCAGCACGTGCACCGCGCGTTCGTCGACCAATGCATGCACGGCGTCCAGTCGTAGAGCATCGATGTGCAGGTCCCGGAACCACATCAACGCGTTGTCCACGATGAATCGGCGCACCTCGTTACTGCCGGGAGCGTCCAGATTGACCGCGGATCCCCAGGGCGTGTGGTGGCGATCGGTGAAATAGGGACCGAATTCGGACAGATAGTTGCCGCTGGGCCCGAGATGGTTGTAGACCACGTCGAGGCATACGCCGAGACCGCGCGCATGGGCAGCGTCGACGAATCGGGCGAGAGCGCTGGGCCCACCGTAAGCCTCGTGCACCGCGTAGAGGTCGACGCCGTCGTAACCCCAGCCGCGTTCCCCGGGAAACGCGGCGACCGGCATCAGTTCGACGACACTCACGCCGAGGTCGGCCAGATAGTCCAGCCGTTCGATCGCAGAGTCGAGTGTGCCGCCCTCGGTGAACGTCCCGATGTGCAGCTCGTAGATGACTGCACCCTGCAAGGGCACGCCTACCCACGCGTCATCGGTCCAGGTGAATGACCGCGGATCGACAATCTGCGACGCACCGTTCGGCCCGTCAGGTTGGTAGCGCGAGCGTGGATCCGGGAACGGGCCGTTGCCATCGATCCGGAAGGCGTACCGTTGGCCGGCCGTGGCCGGGCGGTCGGTGCGCCACCACTGCCCGCTGCGCGTCATGGCCACCGTCTCCTGGCCGAGCACCAGCTCGACAGAGTCCTGCGCCGACGGTGCCCACACATCAAAATCCTGCATCAACCCACCTCTTCCAGAAAGACGACCGGTTCGTCCGCGAACAGTTCGCTCGCGTGGATCTGCTCATCGACATCGAAAGACCGACCGGTCAACAGATCGGTCCAGCTGCCCGAATCCAGGGCGACCGTCTCGTCGGTGAAACCGCCGGTGGCCTCCCACCGGGACGGCGCGCGCAGCACCAGCGAGGCGAACGTCGCGCGCCTGCCGCGGTTGAATACTCCGGAGACACGTCCCGGCGCATGGGCTCGCACGAACCCGACGACATGCTCGCTGGTCGACTCCACGGGTGTGTACGACGAATCAGCTCCGAATGCAGCCGGCTCCCGCTCGCGAGCCGCCAACACGGTCATCACCAACTGCAGCTTCTCGGCGCTCAATCCGTCGAGTTGGGGGCCCGATCCGTTGGCCAACGTGACGGCGCGCACCGCGTAATCGACGGGCCGGCGATTGTCCGGGTCGACCAATGAGAGGTCGATCCCTTCACAGCCCTGATAGGTGTCCGGCACCCCGGGAATCGTCAGCTGCAGCAGTTTGGCTCCCAGCGTGAGCGCCCGCACGGCGTAGCGGTTGTTCTCCAAGGCGTCGTGCAACGCGTCGTACAACGGACCGCCCTGCGTAGCGCAGATCGCGAAGTCGATGATTCGACGCTCGTAGTCTTCGTCGCCGTCCACCCAGGCAGTGTGTTCTTTGGCTTCGCGCAGCGCCTTCTGCAGGTATTCCGACAGTCGCTCCGGACTGATCTCGCCGACCCCGAGCAGGGTCTGCCACACCAGGTGCGCTGTCGGTAGGTCGACGCCCGCGTCGGCGGCGAGCTCTCGCGTTACCCGTGACAACTGCTCCCACGCCTGCGGATCACCGGCTACAGCGAGAATCCGGGCCCGGGTGTCCTCACTACGTTTGGTGTCGTGCGTCGACAACGCGGTCATCGTCAGCGGCCAATGCTCCTGCTGCCACTGTGACCAATCGTGCAGACTCTGCGGTGAGGCATTCCGCAGCACGGTCGGGTCACTGCCGACCTCGTTGAGCGCGATCAGCCGGTGCCAGCGGTAGAAGGTGGTGTCCTCGATGCCCTTGGCCATCACCGGCCCCCACGTCTGCTGCAGACGCACGGCGAAGTCCGTTGCGGCCTCATCGTCCTCGTCGGCCAGCACCGTCATCGGCACCAGCGCCTCCAGGGTCGAAGACAGGTCAGGACGAGCCTCCATCGCCCGACCGAACGCCTCCGCGAGACGCA
The DNA here is from genome assembly GCA_039636865.1 of Dermatophilaceae bacterium Sec6.4. Taxonomy (NCBI): domain Bacteria; kingdom Bacillati; phylum Actinomycetota; class Actinomycetes; order Micrococcales; family Dermatophilaceae; species Dermatophilaceae bacterium Sec6.4. The sequence continues at coordinate 940,049 of CP144172.1, read as the reverse complement.
CCTGCGCGGTCCGGCTCATCCGGTGTTCGGGCCGCACGTACGCGCGGTACACCTCGCCTGCGACGAGCAACTCGATGATGGCGTCGCGCAACAATTCACCCTCGAGGTCGGGTAGCGCTTCGCGGGCCCGCCTGGTCAGTCGCTCCACCTCGGGGGCAAGCGACTGCGCGACGACCTGCCGTTTGGCGGCCCGTACTTCCTCCTCGAAGTCCGCGTCACCCCCGGTCGCCTCCCACTCCCGCTCGATGACATCGGCCGAGGCAGGGTCGGTCAGCGCGGACTGTACGACTCGCAGCGCGTCGTACCCCGTGGTGCCGGCGCACTGCCAGCTGCGCGGTAACCGTTCTGGGCCCTCGAGGATCTTCTCCACCCAGATAGGGGTGCCGTTGCGACAGGCCCTGGTCAGTCTCTCCAGGTACTCCGCGGGATCGGCGAGACCGTCCGGGTGGTCGATACGGAAGCCGTCGATCAACCCGCGGTGGTGCAGATCCAGCAAGAGTTCGTGGGTGGCATCGAAGACCTCCTGCAACTCCACCCGCACCGCGATCAGGCCGTCGACCTCGAAGAACCGGCGGTAGTTGAGCACCTCATCCTTTTCGCGCCAGCTCGCGAGCCGGTAGTGCTGGCGGTCCAGCAGAGCTGCCAGGTCTTCGATGTGCTCCGAGCCGAGCGCCAACGGAAACACGTGCTCGAAGTAGCGCAGCACCGGTTCGCCGTCCAGTTCGTCACGGGTGATCTCACCGGCCTCAATGGCCTCCGGCAGCGTCGAGCCGAGGATCGGCAGCCCGATACGCCCGCCGCCGGCCTTCCAGTCCACGTCGAACCAGTCCACGGTCGGGGCGTCACGTCCGTTGCGCAGCAGTTCCCAGACCGGGCGGTTGCGGTACTCCGGGGCGACGAACGCCATGTGATTGGGCACCACGTCGACGACGATCCCGAGGCCGTCTGCGTGGGCGGCCTGGACCAGTTCCTCGAACCCGGCGATGCCGCCGAGTTCGTCGTTGATGCGGGTGTGGTCCACGACGTCATACCCGTGCATCGAACCCTCGACCGCGGTCAGGATCGGGGATAGGTAGAGGTGGGAGACACCGAGCGATCGCAGATAGCCGGTCTGGGCCGCCGCGTCGGCGAAGGTGAAGCCGGCGTGTAGTTGCAGGCGGTAGGTCGCAGTCAGGTTCGGACTCACAGGTTCTCCAGTTCGGTCGCTTCGTACTGCTGGCACCCCGGAGTTGCCTCACGCCGGGAGTCGTACGGGCAGATCAGTGGTCGAGTCGATTCAGACCGAGTACGACGACGACGGCAGTCCCGGCATCGTCGCACGCGGCGATCGGCAGTTGGGCGTCAATACCCCAGTCGTGGTCGCCGGCCGGATCTTCGATGACCTGACGCACCTCCCAGGTCTCTTTACCCTCTTGGATCTGCAGATATGCAGGCCCTCGGGCCGTGGAACCGTCGCCGATCACGTCGTGTTCCGCGAAGTACGCCGCGAGGTCCTCCACCCAGGCCGGCTCGTCCATCACGATCTCGGTGGGCGGCTCGGTGGATGCGGCGGCGTCCCGATCGAGCGCTGCGAGCGACATGATGTCGCGGCGCGCAGCCAGCTGGACCCGCCGGAACATTGCATTGCGAATCTGCACCCGGAACGCGCGGGGGTTATCGGTAATGGACCGGCGCTGGGGCGGCCCGGCAAGAGCGCTGCCCTGCTGCGCGGCCGGGTCGTTGAGACGATCCCACTCGTCGATCAGGCTGGAGTCGGTCTGCCGGATCATCTCGCCGAGCCACTCGATCAGGTCCGCAAGCTCAGGGGTCTTGCGGGAATCGGGGACGGTTTGGCGCAGGGTCCGGTAGGCATCGGTGAGGTAACGCAGCACGACGCCTTCGGACCGGCTCAGCTCGTACTGCTTGACCAGGTCGGTGAAAGACCACGCGTAGGAATACATTTCACGCACCACTGCCTTCGGGGACAGGGCGTTCTCGCCGACCCACGGCTGGTTGCTGCGGTAGGTCTCGAAGGCCGCGTCGAGCAGTTCGGCGAGCGGCCGTGGCCAGGTCACCTCCTCCAGCAGCTCCATCCGTTCGTCGTATTCGATGCCTTCCGCCTTCATCCGGGACACCGCCTCACCGCGCGCCTTGAAACGTTGTCCCATCAGAATTGGGCGGGGGTCATCCAGCACCGCCTCGATGACCGACACGGCGTCGAGCGCATAGTCGTCGGCTTCGGGATCCAGCAGGTCCAGTGCGGCGAGCGCGAACGGTGCCATCGGCTGGTTGAGCGCGAAGTTGTCCTGCAGGTCGATGGTCAGACGCACTTGGCGACCATCCGCCTCCGGCGTGTCCAGGCGCTGCACGACACCGGCGGCGAGTAATTCGCGGTACAGGTCGATCGCCTTGCGGGACAGTCGCGCCCGACGCCTGGGGTCTTCGTGGTTCTCCCGCATGAGGCGGCGGATGCCGCCGAACGGGTCGCCTTCGCGGGCGATGACATTGAGCAGCATCGAGTGGGTGACCCGCATCCGCGACTGCAGGGCCTCCGGTTCGGCGTTGACCAACCGATCGAAGGTCTCCTCGGTCCAGTTGATGAATCCGTCCGCGGGCTTCTTGCGCTGCACCTTGCGGAGTTTCTTCGGGTCGTCGCCGGCTTTGGCGATGTTGCGCGCATTCTCGATGGTGTGCTCGGGGGCTTGCACGACGACCGAGCCACTGGTGTCGAATCCCGCCCGTCCGGCCCGGCCGGCGATCTGGTGGAACTCGCGCGCCTTGAGCACCCGCTGGCGCGACCCGTCGAACTTGGTCAGGCCGGTGAAGAGCACCGTGCGGATGGGCACGTTGATGCCCACTCCGAGGGTGTCGGTACCGCAGATGACCTGCAGCAGACCGGCCTGGGCGAGGGTTTCGACCAGCCGGCGGTACTTGGGCAGCATGCCGGCGTGATGCACACCGATTCCGTTGCGTACCAGCTTGTTGAGAGCTTTGCCGAACCCTGCGGAGAAGGGGAAATGGGCGATGGTCTCGGCGATCTTCTCCTTGTCCGACTTGCTGACGACGGTCAGACTCAGCAGCGCCTGAGCGCGCTCCAATGCCGAGGCCTGGGTGAAGTGCACGACGTAGATAGGCGCCTCTCGCGTTGCCAGAAGCTCCTCGATCGTCTCGTGGATCGGGGTCATCGCCCAGGTGAACGACAGCGGCACCGGCCGGTCGACGCCGGTAACGACAGCCGTCGGTCGCCCGGTGCGGGCGGTCAGCTCGCGCTCGAAGAGTTCGACGTCGCCCAATGTGGCGGACATCAGCACGAACTGGGCCTGCGGCAGCTCCAACAGGGGCACCTGCCAGGCCCAGCCGCGTTCGGGCTCGGAGTAGAAGTGGAACTCGTCCATCACGACCATGCCGACGTCGGCCTTTGCGCCCTCGCGTAACGCGATGTTGGCGAGGATCTCCGCGGTGCAGCAGATGATGGGCGCATCACCGTTCACCGATGCGTCCCCGGTCAACATTCCGACCTGATCCGCGCCGAAGATCTGACACAGCGAAAAGAATTTCTCCGACACCAGGGCCTTGATCGGCGCCGTATAGAAGGACACCCGGTCCTCGGCAATGGCACCCAGCAGTGCACCGGTGGCGACGAGGGACTTACCGGATCCGGTCGGCGTGGACAGGATCAAATTTGCGCCTGCGAGGATCTCCACCACCGCTTCGTCCTGATGTGGATAGAGCGTCAGGCCCTGCTCGGTGGCCCAGCCGGTGAACGCGGCGTAGACGTCGTCGGGCCCGGCCTTGTCGGGCAGCGCGTCCAGAAGATTCATTGCCCCAAGTTTCCCTTACCCGTCACGGCCACCGGACCACGATGTCCGCTGCCATGCACGGTTCAGAAAATCCGATGTGCCGGCAACGGCCGGGGTCAGCCCGTAGGTGAACGCTTGGCGATCCCCGCGACGACCTGTTTGAAGCGGTGTGGCCCGTGCAGTGTCGGCGAGCTGACCGCGACGCCCGTGTGGGCGCCGAAGCCGGGCAGCGTGCGCGCCAACCACGCCAACGACCTGGGCATAGCGCTTGCCCACACGTCGAATCGATGGCCCGCGCCACGCAGGTAGACAGCCGTCAAGGACGTGGGGGTGCGGACAGCGCGGATCAACGCGGCGCTGGCCGGTTCACTGAACCGGTCTCCGGTAGACACTTCGATCCAGACGTCCACGGGGGGTGGACGGTGTCGCACCGTGTCGAGCAGGTTGTATCGGGCGGGCCACTTCGGGTAACTGCCCCAGGGGTGCCAATTGCTCAGGATCGGGCTGTTGTAGCTGCCGAAGAGCATCGCCGCACCGAATCGCTGCGGATGCAGGAACACGCTCATGGCGGCGCAGTAGCCGCCCGCGCTGTAGCCCATCACGGCCCAGGACTGCCTGTCCGGTCGGACCCGTAGGTGGGCCACCACCCAGTCCGGCACGGTCTTGTTCAACCAGCTTTCCATCCCGATCGCGGCGGAGTCTGTGCATTCGGTGTCCAGCTTGGACGGGGTGTAGTCGGGGATCACCACGATCGGGCTCAGCAGCCCGGACGTCTGCGTCGCGGTCACGATCATCTTCTGCAGCTGCATGCGCTTGTCGTAGTCATCTGGCCCACCGGGCACCCCGGCGTAGGCCTGGATCACCGGGAAGGTTCGGTCGTGGGGGCCCGTCAAGTACTCCGCCGGCAACCAGATCAGGACTTTGCCCGCTCTCTTACCGGCCGCCGGTCCGAGCCCGGGCACGACGACGCGGATGTACTGGCCCGTAGGAGCGGGGTTCGGGCGCAGCGGGGTCTTTTGTTGGAAGGTCGATCGCTGCGCCCCGAACCGCAACTGCGCCGCATCGTCGGCTGCCTGCGCGCCGCGCGGGTCGTATTCCTGCTCGACCTGGGCCTGCCCCTTCACGGCGGTGCGCTGCACGGATGGCGACGCGCCCGACAGGTCACGCCCGAGGTCGGACCAGCTCCCGTACCAACCGTTCTGCTGATTGAGCAGCGAAGCGACTGCGAGCACGACAAGCATCGACGCGCCGACCTGGGTGCCCAAGCGGGCCAAAATCATTTTCAGCCCGTGACCATTGAGCCGGTGCCAGCACACGGCGACGCCGACTAGGGCCGCGAGGGCCGCAAACCAGAGGGCGCCCACGACCAGATCACTGGCTGGTCCGAACATAGTCACCCCCCGGGGACTCGGCCTATGCGACACTGCGTGACGGTTCAGCCATCTTTGCGCGACGTCCTGGATGTTCGACATAGGCGCGCTGCCGCCTAGTCTGGACCAACGACGGCAATCGGACCACCACCCACGAGAAACCGGTCCCGTTTCACCGGCTGGCTCCGTGGCAACTAGGCTGTCCGGGCGCCACGTCGCAAGGGCCTTTAGCTCAATTGGTAGAGCTGCGGACTTTTAATCCGTAGGTTGTGGGTTCGAGTCCCACAGGGCCCACCAAAGCATCACCCCCGGCTCACGATTCGGTGAGGAAGCACCGGGCACGGTAGCCTGTGGAGCGTCAATTCGTCGTAGCTCTCGCCACGGGTTGATCCGCATGTTGAGTTCGCTCCATGCGCGGCTCTCCAACCTGGAGAATCAGCCAGACGGTGAGACGCTTCACAGATCGCGATTCGATGACTTCTTCTGCAACTTTTCATGACTTCGGCGTGCCCACTGTCCTGGTCGACATCCTGACCGGGCAAGGCATCAGCGAACCAACTCCTATCCAGGCCGCCACCCTGCGGGACTCCCTCGCGGGCCGCGATGTCCTGGGCCGGGGCCGCACCGGATCCGGTAAGACGCTTGCCTTCGCGTTGCCGCTCGTGGCCCGCCTCGCCGACAGCAAGAGCCCGCGTACGCGCCGCAAGCCCCGTGCCCTCATTCTGGTGCCGACCCGCGAACTGGTCACGCAGATCGATGCCGTGATCAAGCCGTTCGCGAGAGCAATGGGCCTGAACACCCTGACGGTGTTCGGCGGAGTGGGCCAGAACCCGCAGGTACGCGGACTGGATGCCGGCGTCGACATTCTCATTGCCTGTCCGGGGCGGCTGGAGGACCTCATCACGCAGGGCCACTGCCGCCTGGACGCCGTGCAGGTCACCGTCCTGGACGAAGCTGATCACATGGCCGATCTGGGCTTCCTGCCCGGCGTGCGCCGACTGCTGCGACAGACGCCGAAGACCGGCCAGCGGTTGTTGTTCTCTGCGACGTTGGACAAGGCGATCGACGTCCTGGTCCGCGAGTTCCTGACCAAACCGGTGACGCACGAAGCCGATTCGGCCCAGTCCCCCGTCGCTGCCATGTCCCACCACGTCCTGGGCGTCGAAAAGGACCTTCGGGTGCCGGTGCTCATCGACCTCACCTCGGCGCCGGGACGCACCGTGATCTTCACCCGCACCAAACACGGCGCCAAGGCTCTGGTCCGCCAGCTCAACAGTCGCGGAGTACCGGCCGTCGACCTGCACGGGAACCTGAGTCAGAACGCCCGCACCCGCAACATGGAGGCCTTCAGCTCCGGCGCAGTCAGCACCCTTGTTGCCACCGACGTTGCAGCACGCGGCATCCACGTCGACGACATCGCGCTGGTCATTCACGCTGACCCGCCGGCCGAGCACAAGGCCTACCTGCACCGCTCGGGTCGCACTGCGCGGGCCGGCCGCGAGGGCACCGTCATCACCTTGATGACTCCCGATCAGCGCGCCGATGTACGCAGCCTCACCAGGGCCGCGGGTATCCACCCGACGACGACTCACCTCTCGGACACCCAGCACCCGGTGCTGCGTGAGCTTGCGCCGGGCGAACGCGTCCTGGTCGAGGGAATCGCCGCTCCGGTGGCGGCCCCGCAACGTCAGTCCAGGAAGGCACCGTCCAACCGAGCTGCCAACGGTCGAGCACGCAACAGCAGCCCGGGTTCGGGTGCGCGCCGCGCCGGGGCGGGTTCGGGCGGCGGAGGTAACACCGCATCAGGCTCGGGCGCTCGCCGTAACGGTGCGGGCTCGAGCTCCCGCAGCAACGGAACCGGTACAGGCACTCGTAGCGCGGGCTCCGGATCGACCGGGAACCATTCGGCGGCCAATTTCAGCCGTCGTTCGCGCTGACCCAACCGCACCGATGATGCTGGGGCCCGGATGGACTGGGCCCCAGCATCATCGGCGAGTATGTCGGCATGTCATCTCTTGATTTCGGCCCACTCGTCCTTGGCGGCAACGTATTCGGCTGGACCGCCGACCGCGACGCCAGCTTCGCTGTCCTGGACGCATTCGTCGCCGCCGGCGGGCGATCCATCGACACCGCAGATGTCTACTCCTCATGGGTACCGGATCACAGCGGCGGCGAGTCCGAGCGCCTCATCGGCGAATGGCTGGCCTCGCGCGGTCACCGCGACAACGTACAGATCCACACCAAGGTGTCGATGCTGTCGTCACGCCCAGGACTGAGCGCTACCAATATCGCTGCTGCAGTTGATGATTCGCTCGGCCGACTGGGGACGGACCACATCGATCTCTACTACGCGCACCGTGACGACATGGACGTCGACCAGAGCGAATACGTCGCCGCATTCGACACCCTGGTCACCGCGGGGAAGGTGCGCGCCGTGGGCGCGTCCAACTTCACCGCGCAACGGCTGCAGGGTGCACTGGACCTCGCCCACGCTCACGGCCTGACCCCGTTCACGGTTACCCAAGACCAGTGGAACCTGGTCGAGCGTGGCGTTGAAACCACTCTGCTGCCAACGCTGCAAGCCAACGGCCTCGCGCAGTTGCCCTACTCGGGACTAGCCAGCGGCTTTCTCACCGGAAAATACCGGCCTGGACAATCGGTTGAATCTCCGCGAGCGGGAAGGCTGCCTCGTATCTGCGCACGCCGGGAGCCGACGCACTACTGCGCGTGCTGGACGAAATTGCCGAGGCGCATGCAACGGCGCCTGCCGCCGTCGCGCTGGCCTGGCTGGGCTCCCGACCCACCGTTTCGGCGCCCATCGCCAGCGCCCGCACGGTCGAGCAACTCACGCCGCTGATGGCATCGGCGACGTTGGATCTGACCTCGCAGGAACTGCAGGACCTCACCTCGGCCTCGGACGCCGTGCGCGGCTGAACCTCCTCGGTTCGGGCGTACGGGTGATGGGCGGCATACCTGCCCGCACCCGTGACCGATGAGGACTTTTGCCCGACCTGGGGCGGTGGGCAACCGGCCCACTCTCGATTCACTGCCTAGGCTGCGGGCCCCGCGCCGAGCGTGACTGTCGCAACATGCGGCTGTCCCTGTAAATCGGTCCAGGTCACGCTGACGTGTTGTCCCGGCCGATCAGCAGCAAGCCTGGTTGTCAGGGCCGCTGGGCTGGTGATCGGAGTCGTGCCGATTGCGGTGATCACGTCACCCGCGGTGATACCGACCGCTGCGGCAGCGCTGTTCGCGAGCGTCTGCTGCACGTCGGCGCCTGCCGCAGAGCCCGACTGGTCACTGACCACCGAGATGCCGAGGAACGCCGGATAACCCTGGTGGATCGTGTTACTCGTGACTCCGGACTCGATCTGGTGGGCGACATTCAGTGCCGTGCTGATCGCGATGGCGTACCCGGTGCCCGTGCCCCGACCGGACGCGGTGGCCTGGGCGGCAGTGTCCATACCCACCACCAGCCCGGTGCTGTTGTAGAGCGGACCACCGGAGTCACCGGCCTGTATGTCGGCGCTGGTCTGGATCAACGCGTGCAACGTTTCGGGGTTTGCTCCCCCCTCGTCGGTGGCGGTGATCGTGGCGTCCGTCGCGGTGATCCGACCAGCCGCCGCGCTCGGCGCTCCACCGACCCCACCGGCGTTACCCACCCCGGTCACCTTCTGCGAGACAGTGGCCGCAGATGCGGTGGTGCGCACCGTCTTCAGCCCGGACGCACCCTGCAGTTGAATGATGGCGACGTCCTGCGTCGGGTCCGTACCCACCACCTTGGCCAGGTAGGTGCGGCCGGTGGCGACCACGGTGACCCTGATGCTCGTCGCACCGTCGACGACGTGGTTGTTGGTCAACACCTGCCCATCAGCGGTCAACACCATGCCGGTGCCGGCAGCTTCAGCGCCCTGATAACCAAGGACGGTATTGATGTCGACCACGCCTACTTCCTCTGCGGGCGTAGCCCGAGGCAGTGTGGATCTGGCAGCAGTATTGCCGGAACCGCTCGACCCATTTCCGAACCCATTGATGCCCGACCCACCGCCGGTGGGCCCGCTGCCTACTGAGTTACCCGTGGCGCTGCTCGGCACGACGACCGGAGGCGCACCCGCGACATTCTGACCCAGCACCGTGGCACCGAAACCCGCGCCAACCGCCAGGGATCCGGCGACGACCAACGCGCCGCCTGCCACCGCCCAACCCCGGTGTCGGCGGGCCGGAGCGTGCTGCGGCGCGCGGTAGATGGCGCCCCCGACGGGAGGGTTCTGGACGTTCCAGGATCCGTCAACCGACTGCCGGCCGGACCATCCATCGGCCCCCTGAGGAGCCGCCTGCTCATCGCGAGCGTCGTGCGAAAACTGATCCATCATGGCCTCCTGGTGCAGTGAATCTGAAACAAGTACGGATGCAGGCAAAGCTGCTGGTCCGGCCGCCGGCCCCCCCTGACGGGCTTTGACGACAACACCATTAGGCGACATCCGCCAGACAGAACGATGTGAACCGTGAATGTGCCCGCTGTGAGAGCCGGCGCGCCGCCACGGGGAATACCGACGCCCGCCACCTCGTTGAGCTGTATAGTTGATGCGTCAATTACATGAGGTGATGAAAATGGTTGCAGTAACTGCAGACACGATGACCCTGCCCCGAATCGGCTCTGCCCGATTCGGACAGGCTGAACGGCCCGTACTCGCAGTGTCCACAGCCCCGGCCGGTTTCGAAGGTGAAGGATTCCCGGTACGCCGCACAATGGCCGGCATCGACTACCAGCACCTGGATCCGTTCATCATGATGGATCACATGGGTGAGGTCGACTACCAGGCCGGTGAGCCCAAGGGCACCTCATGGCATCCGCACCGTGGGTTCGAAACCGTGACCTATCTGGTCGAGGGCCAGTTCATCCATCAGGACAGCCACGGCGGTGGCGGTGTCATCACCGAGGGCGCCACCCAGTGGATGACTGCCGGCTCAGGACTGCTGCACATCGAAACGCCGCCAGAATCGCTGGTGCGTTCCGGTGGACTGTTCCACGGCTTCCAGCTATGGGTGAACCTGCCCGCATCGGACAAATTCACGACACCGGCATACCAGGGACTGGAGGCCGACCAGATCGTGCTGCTGTCCAGCGACGATGGTGCATCTCTCGTCCGCGTGATTGCCGGTGACATCGACGGGCACCGCGGGCCCGGGTCCACGCGTACCCCGATCACCGTGCTGCATGCATCGATCAGCCCGGACGGAGCGCTGTCCCTGCCGTGGCAGGCCGACTACAACGCGTTGGTCTACGTGATGGCCGGATCGGGCACCGTGGGTGCTGAGCGTCGCCCGATCCGAGAAGGCCAACTGGCCGTCCTCGGAAAGGGTGAGCGGATCAGCCTGACCGCCGATGCGCACCAGGACTCACGCACCACCGCGATGGAGGTCATCGTGCTCGGTGGGGCACCGATCGGTGAGCCGATGTTCCAGTACGGCCCGTTCGTGATGAACACCCGCCAGGAGTTGATGACGGCGATGGAGGATTACCAGAAAGGTCGCCTCGGGGTGGTCCCACCGGACGCGATCATGCCGCACACCGGGTAGCTGCTGCACACCGACCGGGCGCGTCGCAGCGCGCCCGGTACGGTGCCGCCTGCTTCGATCCCCTAGTTCACTTATCGATCGAGGACATGTCGCCGTACCGCTCTCCGACGACTGCGCCCGCTGGCACGGCGTCCGCGAGCGCAGCGAGGTCCTCGGGTGTGAGCACCACGTCTCGCGCGCCTGCGTTCTCCTGGACATAGCGCACTCGTTTCGTGCCGGGAATCGGTACGACGTCCGTGCCTTGCGCGAGGACCCAGGCAAGCGCGAGTTGGCCCACGGTGCAGTTCTTCCCGACTGCGATCTCGCCCAACTTCTGCACGATGAGAAGGTTGGCGTCCAGGGCTGGTCCCTGAAAGCGCGGGAAGTATGCGGTGCGCCGCGAGTCGCCCTCCTGCAGCGACGCCTGTGACGTGATCGCCCCGGTCAGGATGCCGCGGCCCAGCGGCGAGTAGGGCACCAGCCCGATTCCCAGTTCGAGAATCGTCGGCCGGATGTCCTGCTCCAAGTCGCGGGTGAAGAGTGAATATTCCGTTTGCAGCGCAGTGATCGGGTGCACAGCGTGAGCGCGGCGGATCGTCGCCGCAGATGCTTCGGACAGTCCGAGATGGCCGACCTTGCCGGCTACGACCAGTTCCGCCATCGCGCCGACGGTCTCTTCGATGGGGACCAACGGATCGACGCGGTGCTGATAGTAGAGGTCGATGTGCTCGACACCGAGTCGCTGCAGGCTCGCGTCGCAGGCCTTGCGGACATAGTCGGGACTGCCGTCGATGCCGAGCCGCGAGCCGTCCGCGCCACGCACATTCCCGAACTTCGTCGCGAGCTGGACCTCATCGCGGCGACCGGCGATCGCTTTTCCCACCAGCTGCTCGTTGATGAACGGGCCGTACATGTCGGCGGTATCCAGGAAGGTGATGCCCAGGTCGAGTGCGCGATGGATGGTGTCGATGCCACCCTGTTCATCGCCCGTGCCGTAGAACTCCGACATTCCCATACAGCCCAGCCCGAGAGCAGAGACGATCAAGGGTGAGGTGGTGCCGAGAGTGCGTGTTGAGGTAGTCATCTGTCGTACTCATTTCTGCGAAGTGGGGAAGGCGCGTTACCGCTAGGTGAAGGGGTGACTGATGACCGCTGCATCAGCCCGGAAGGTCCCCGGACTGGAGGACGACGTCGCCCGCGGCGATGTTGTCCTCCAGGTGCGCGACGGAGGAGGTTCCGGGAATCAGCAGCACGTTCGCTGCGCGTCGCAGCAACCAGGCCAGTCCCACCTGCGCGGGCGAGGCACCCAGGCGCCCGGCCACGGCGAGCACCTGCTCGTCCTCGGTGACTTTCGGCATGTGCGGGAACGCCGAACCGAGTGGGAAGTACGGCACGTAGGCGATGCCCTGCCCGGTGCAGTAGGCCAGCACATCGGCGTCGGACTGATCCAGATAGCTGAATGCGTTCTGCACACACACCAGGCCCACGCTCTCGTGCGCCTCACGCACCTGATCAAGGGTGGCGGTCGAGATGCCTATCCCGGCGATCTTGCCCGCATCGCGCAGCTGCTGCATAGCGACGAGCTGGTCGGCGAGCGCCACTTCTGCGGTGCCGCCCTCAGCTGACGGGCCGTGCATCCGCAGGTTGACCGCACCGAGTCGTTCAACACCGAGGGCGCGCAGATTGGCCTCGACGTCCTCGGTCAGCTCCTGCGGGCGTTGTGCCGAGATCCAACCGCCCTCGGTGTCGCGACGCGCGCCGACCTTGGAGACCAGGACAAGGTGGTCCCCGTAGGGGTACAGCGCCTCGCGGATCAGCTCGTTGGACACATCGGGGCCGTAGAACTGGGCGGTGTCGATGTGGTCGACGCCCAGCTCGACAGCCCGGCGCAGTACTGCGATCGCGACGTCGCGGTCACGCGTCGGGCCCATCACACCCGGGCCGGGCAGTTGCATCGCGCCGAAGCCGATCCGGTGCACGTCGTGGCCGGCAAGGGGGAACGTTGAATCCATCACGACCCCGACCGTACGCCGCCGAACTGACACCGGCCGAGGTCCGGCTGTGCCAACCTGAGGCCATGAGCATCTCGTTGCGGGACGTCGGTCGCACCGTGCAGGGCCAGATCTATCAGGCAGGTGTTTTCGGCGACAAGCCTCTGGTGCCCGCAACTGCCCGTGAGCTGGAGAAGAGGGGGCTCAACGCGATGAGCGGCACGGCCCGTTCCTACGTCGAGACCGGCGCCGGCTCGGGCACGACGATGATCAACAACCGACGGGCGTTCGACCGGTGGCAGATCGTCCCGCGAGCACTACGCGACGTGTCGCAACGTGACCAGTCGATCGAGCTGTTCGGGGTGCGTCACCCCAGCCCGTTCCTGACCGCCCCGGTCGGAGTGCTCGAGATGTGCCACCCGGACGCGGACCTCGCGCTTGCCCGGGCCGCAGAAGAGCGTGGCGTTGCGATGATCATCTCCTCGCAGGCATCGCGCCCGATGGAGGCGATCGCCGCCGAGCTGGGCGAGCACGAGCGGTGGTTCCAGCTGTACTGGAGCGCTGAGGATGATCTGGCGCGCAGCTTCGTGCGCCGCGCGGAGGCAATCGGCGCCGGCGCCATCGTCGTCACGATCGACACGATGCTGCTCGGCTGGCGCACCCTGGATCTGGACCGTGGCTACTCACCGTTCGCGCGCGGGCTCGGCATCGCCAACTACACGTCTGACCCGGTCTTCCAACAGATCGTCCGCGCGCGACTGGCCGACGGGCAGATTGCCGCGGTCGAACGCCGGCCGACGCCGTCCGCGATGCGGTCACTCGCGACGATGTCCCGCGCCCACCCCGGTGGGTTCAGGGACAACCTGCGCTCGAAAGTACCGATGGCCTCGATCCGCACCTTCCAGGAGCTCTTCGGCCGCCCCTCACTTACCTGGGACGAGCTGGCCTGGCTGCGGGAGTTGACCGATCTACCGATCCTCATCAAGGGCATCCAATCGGCCGACGACGCCGAGCTCGCGCTGAAATACGGCGTGGACGGACTGATCGTGTCCAACCACGGTGGCCGCCAGTTGGACGGTGCGATCGGGTCGCTGGATGCGTTGCCCGGTGTGGTTGAGCGAGTGAACGGTCAGGTGCCGATCCTCTTCGACAGCGGGATCCGTTGCGCCGCCGATGCCATCAAGGCAATCGCATTGGGAGCCACCGCCGTCTGTCTCGCCCGGCCTTACATCTACGGCCTGGCAATTGCCGGGCAGCAGGGCGTAGCCGAAGTGCTGCGTAATTTCCAGGCCGAGCTGGACCTGCACATGGCGGTCGCCGGAGTGACTTCGATCGACCAGATCACCCGCGACATCCTGATCGCTGCCACCCCCTAGTTCTCACGATTTGGACATGCTGAGCGGGGCAAATATGCCCCGCTCAGCATGTCCAAATCTCACGTCTCCTGCAGGTGCGCGAGCAGGTTCGCTGCGAACCGGACGCCCATCCCCGCCATCACCGCGTTCATCGCCGTCACGACAGGGATCTTGGCGAGCCTGGGCAGCGGCAGATCCACCGAAACCTCCAGGTCGATCACGAGGTGGGTGGTGCCATCAGCTTTCGGCGTCAGCAGGTAGTAGCCCTCGGTACCGGCCTTGTCCTCGGTCTGGGCCGGATCGTGACTGAAGCTGATCCGCTTCATCGGCTCGTAGGTCATCACCTCGGTGAACGTGGGCGAGAACTGTTTGTTCAAGACCGGGATCGAGGTGAGGGTCCAGATCCACCGGTCGCCGTGAGCTTCGATCTTGTTCAGGAACGGTGTCAGCTTTGTCAGCAGGTCCGGATCCGTGAGGGCCGCCCAGATCTGCTCCTGCGACGCTTCGACGTCGGCTTCGGAGTGGTTGTGGGCCTTGAACTGAGTCATGGCTTCCTCTTGGCGGGGTGCGCTGCGCTCAGCCGGCCCAGGTCGGGTCGGCCGCCGTGCGGTATGCCGGGTCACTGGCTCCCGGCTCGGGTAGCCGCCCGTGCGTACGGCCCTCATTCTCCAGGGCAGCAACCACCGACAGCTCAAAGCTGAGCAGACCGCCCAGTTCCGGCTCGATCAGTTCCTGTATGTCGTGCTCGCGGCAGATCACCTCGTGCACCAGGCTGCCGACGAGTGGGGCAGCGACGCCGCGCGGCACGGGAGTCAGGACGCCGATGACCTCACCGGCGATTCCGGTCAACACCTCGGGGGCCTGCACGGTGAACAGGTGCCGCCTACGCAGGCCCGCGATCTTGGCGTACCTGATCACCATCTCGCGGTAGTCGAGCACGTCGGGTCCGCCGATATCGAAGGTTCGGTTGATGCTCGGATCCATCGCGGCACTCTGCACGAGGTAACGCAGCGCATCGCGGATGGCGATGGGCTGCAACCTGTTGCGTACCCAACTCGGCGCGGGCGCGATCAGCAGCCGACGACTGAGATGACGCAGTAACTCAAAGGATGCCGACCCCGCTCCCAACACGACCGCGGCCTGCAACACCGTCGCGGGTACCTCCCCGGCAAGCAAAATGTCGCCCACCTCGACCCGCGACGCCAGGTGCTCACTCAGCGGGCCTTCCGGGTGCAGCGCCCCCAGATACACAATTCGGCGGACGCCCGCGGCTGCTGCCGTCTGCGCGCACAACCGCGCCAGCACGGCATCACGCTGGGCAAAGTCACCTGCCCCGTCCATCGAGTGCAGCAGGTAGTAGATGACGTCGACGCCATCGCAGGCGGCGGCAAGATCTGCGGCATCTCCCGCGTCACCGCCCCGGATATCCGCGCGAGCGGCCCAGTCACGGTCGGCCAACCGCTCGGGGCGCCGACTCAGCACCCTGGTGGCCCATCCGGCCTGCAACAGTTGCGGCACCAGGCGCGAACCGACGTACCCGGTCGCTCCGAGCACCAGGGCGCGCCCCGGTGAAGTGGGCGTCATGCCCGCTCCCCGGATTGCCCTTGGCACCGCGGCAGACCGTTCACGTCAGCGACGCGCCTCGATGATCGGCGGCAGCACGAGCAGCATGCCGGTCGACCAGGTCATATGGATCACGATCGGACCCTGCACGCCGCCCGTCGTGCGACGCTCGATACCGACGAGGACACCGAGCGCGGCAGCCGCCAATACCAGCATCGGGTTACCGGTCGCAGCCGTGATGACCGCATAGGCGGTGGTCGTGACGATGATCTGATGCGGATTCTTGGTGCCCGCGTACAACGCGCCGCGGAAGAAAAGCTCCTCGCCGACGCCGGTGAGGATGGTCAGCGGGATGACGACGGGCAACGACCCGAAACGGGCGTGATTGAGTACCTTGAGCATGGGTCGCCGAAAGACTGGGTAGGGCGCCACCACGGCGGCGATCGCTGCGAAGCCGACCACCGCACCGGCACCGATCGTCATCGGACGGATGACAGGTCGAGCCTTCTTGTCGGGCACCCGGGTGCTGCTCCAACCGGCGTGCAGCGGACCCGAGGCGAAGGCTCCCCCCGCCCATACCGATGCCAGGGCAACGGTGTGGGAGTAGAACGCGCGGCTGCCCGGCTGTTGGTTCAGCGCCTTGCGCAGCAGCGGGGTGCCGACCACGATAGTGACTGCGGTCACCCACTGGCGACGACGGAACTCCTCTTTCGTCTGCCAGTGATCGCGTTCGATGGGAACCAGCCACGAGTGCTTGCTCGCACTGTTGAGCCACCCTTGGGTGCGCGTCTTGAGACCGTCCCAAACACTCATGCTTCTCAGTCTGCCAGTCACCTTTTCTTGATGATCAGGCGACCGGGTCAGTGCCCCGAGTTCCGCAACACCCACCCGCGGGGCGTCACCGCGCTCAGCACCGACGTGCCGCCGGTCCACTCCGGCGCGTACCGCGCGCTCCGACCGGGAGCAGACACGAACCGACAGCCATTCAGAGCAATGTCGATCAGCTCGGTCCGCGTGTCGGCGTAGCTGAAGTAGATGTCGACACGCGAACCGTCGTCGGCCGGGCAGGCGAAACTCGCGGTGGCGGGGATGACCCTGTCGTGGTCGACCTCGTGGGCCAGCGCGGTCGCGCGCGCTGCCGTCAACTGGGTGGTGAGTGCCTGACATCGTGCGCTGTTCAGGCCCGGCTGCCACACAGCGGTGCCACCGCTCGGATCTGGGTCGATGAACGCCGGCGCATCTTTTGCCTTCGCCACCGGCACCGGCACCGGGGGTGCGCTGCAAGAGCCGTGCAGACGTTTCGGGTGCTGCACCTGGACCTCGCGGAAAAAAGGAACACCGTGAGAGGACGACAATCCGATATGCACCGAGCTGGACCGGCTGCCCCCGTTGCTGCATCCGCTCACGCCTGCAGCAGCGACGAGGACAACGACCACGTATCGCGAGTTCATGCCTGGCCTGACTCCATGCCACATATGACGACAGATCGACCACACCGGTTGGGCACTTTCGCGAACCGCGTATCAATCAGCCCCGATCGACCCGAAATCGTCGAAGTAGCACAGCGTGGCTACTCGCCCGGCTGAGCACCGTCGTAGCCGCCGATCACGATCATGTCGACATCTGCAGCCCCGAGCCGGTGCTCGCGTGCGGCTTGGTAGGCATCAGACCGAAAACACGCGAGCGCGTCATCGTACGAGGGGAACTCGATCACGACGTTACGCGATCGGCTCTCGCCCTCGACGGTCTCGTAATCACCACCGCGCACCAAGAACCGTCCGCCGTAAGCGGCGTAGGCGGGCCCGTTCGTCGCAACGTATTTCGCGTACTGCTCCGGATCGTTGACCTCGACCCGTCCGACCCAGTAACCCTTGGCCATCGTGTGCACCCTTCGTCGTCGCCGTCCAACTTCTACCGCCCTGACCCTAGACACCGGAACGGACACCGCGCCGTAGCTACCAGTGCGGATGTCCGCACCCGCCTACTTCTGATTCACTGCACTAGACTGGTTCTACAGCTCAGGGACAGGCGCGGAACGTGTGGTGGGACGTCGCGCATCGCTCGCATGCTCGGAGTCACTGATGTCCCCCACGACCTCTTACAAGGCATTGTTCGCGATCAGCGGTCGCCGCTACATCGTCATCGCCTTCCTCGCCCGTCTCCCACTCGCAATGAGCCAGCTCGGCGTCCTGCTCCTGGTGGCCGAGCGCACCGGTAGCTACGCGATCGGTGGTGGTTGCGCCGGCGCGCTGGCTCTGGCCAACGCCATCGGCGCCCCGCTGTTCGGCAACGCTGCCGACCGCATCGGCCAGCGGCCGATAGCTCTCACCCAGTCGATCTCGGGCGCCGCCGGCCTCATCGCAATCGTCGCGCTCTCGCAGTCCGCAGTTGCGTGGCCGTTGATTGCGGCCATGTGCGCCGCAACCGGGCTCATGCTGCCGCAGGTCGGCCCGCTCGCCCGGGTGCGCTGGCGGCCGATCATCGCCCACCGTGACCAGCCGGTGCGCCTCGTGGACACGGCGTTCTCCTACGAAGGCGCTGCCGATGAAGCCTCTTTTGTCCTCGGCCCGGCATTCGTAGGCATTTTCGGCGCCTTCGGCGGGCCACAGTTCGCGCTCGAGATCGCCGCCGTCGTGTTGGCGGTCTTCGGTGTGTGGTTTGCCGTGCATCCCACTGCGGCCCTGATTCAGCGCACCTCCCTGACACAAGGGGCACCCGCTCGGCTGCTCACTCCTGCCATCGGGATCCTGTGCGTGGCGCAGCTGCTCATCGGCTCGGTCTTCGGCTCGGTGCAGACGGGCACCACCGTCATCGCGACGAACGCCGGTTACGCCTCCATCACCGGCCTGTTCCACGCATTGCTGGGTGTCGGAAGTGTGCTCGCAGGGGTTGGGATGGCTGCCGTGCCGGCGACCTTCGCGTATGCCGACCGGCTGCGGTTGGCCGCGCTGGCCCTCTTTGCCCTGTCGACGCCGCTCCTGCTGGTGGATTCACTCGCGACACTCATCCCCGTGCTCCTCATTCTCGGCTGCTGCGTCGCGCCCTACATGATCACCACCTTCACGTTGGCGGAGGTCATCACGCCGATGCCGCGGGTAGGTGCCGCGATGACGTTGCTCGCGGCCGCGACCGGGCTGGGGTACGCCTGCGGCACCACCATCAGCGGGTACTTCGCCGACGAGCACGGCGCCACGGGTGCCTTCGCCGTCACGGTTACCGCCTGCGTTCTGGGCGCCGCACTGGCTGTCGGCACTCGACGCCCGTTGCTGCGCGCCTCCTCGCAGGTGAAAGACGCGGCATCCGTCCCGGCATAGGCTGAGGTCATGGCTTCTACTGACCTTTTTCGCACCCCGATAGCCCAGAACGCCGCAGCTGCAGTGGCCGCCGGGGCGGGCGTCTTCCTGCAGCCTGCACGGCTGCCCAAATGGGGTCGGCGCGCCTTGAAGTTCGCCAATACGGCCGGCACCGTGAGCTCGGTCTTCATGTCCACCCGCAGCAAGGGCAACCCGGCCGGCGATTTCGGTGTCGAGCCGACCCGCACCAAAGCTGAGACGGTCGCCACAGCGAGCTCAGCTCTGGCCATCGCAACCGGCGGAATCACCCTGGTCAGCTCCGGTATCGGCCTGAAGGTCGATGCAAAGGTCGAGGGATATCTGATCGGCAAGGGCATCAGGCACCCCCGCATCTGGATGGCCGTCGGCACCGTCGTCGTGCTCTTCGCGGTGAAGCAGGCGCAGGACTACGCCGGAAAACGAGCCGAGGAAGCGGCGCGCAAACAGCTGGAGAAGAAGCAGAAGGGCTGACAGTGGCTCAGCACCCCCTGCCCCCCGATGCCACTGACGTTGCTGGCGCTGCCGAACGGTTGGCGGGCGTCGCCCACCGGACTCCGGTGTTGACCTCGTCACGCGTCGACGCTGACATGGGGATGCATCTCTTCCTGAAGGGTGAGCATCTGCAACGGGTGGGCGCGTTCAAGTTCCGCGGTGCCTACAACGCGATCAGCCAACACGCAGGTCCGGCAGGCGTGGTGGCATTTTCTTCCGGAAACCATGCGCAGGCAGTGGCCAAGGCTGCGGCACTGCTCGGCATACCCGCGACGATCGTGATGCCCACCGACGCTCCGGCGACCAAGCTCGCGGCAACCCGCGGGTACGGAGCCGACGTCGTGCTCTATGACCGCCGCACCGAGGACCGTGCTGCCATCGCTGCCGGCATTGCCGATCGGTCCGGGGCAATGCTGCTGCCGCCGTTCGATCATCGCGATGTCATCGCCGGTCAGGGCACAGCGGCCCGAGAACTCATCGCGCAGGCGGGGCCACTTGATGCGGTGATCGTGCCCCTCGGCGGTGGGGGTCTACTGGCGGGCACCTGTCTCGCGGTGCGGGCGGCGTGCCCGGAGGCGCTGATCTTCGGGGCCGAGCCGGCGGCGGGCGACGACGGCAAACAGTCTTTGGAAGCCGGCCACATCGTGTCCATCGACGTGCCGGAGACTCTCGCGGACGGTGCGCAGACCACTGCGCTGGGCACCCTGACCTTCCCGATCATTCAGCGGGAAGTCACCGACATCGTATTGGTGACCGACGCCGAGCTGATCGAGGCGATGCGGTCGCTCGCTGCGACGTACAAGGCCGTGGTGGAGCCCACCGGAGCACTCGCCTATGCCGCAGCCCGTATCCTGTGCGACCGGCTGGCGGGTATGCGGGTCGGTGTCATCATCTCCGGCGGCAACATCGACCTCGACCGTTACGCCGCGTTGCTCGCCACCTGACCCCTGGCAGCGCAAGTGCAGTGCCGCCGACCGGGGTGGGGTCAGCCTGAGATGTGGTGCCAGAACAGCACATAGACGGCCGCCAGCATCAGCACAGTTCCGGTGACCGCGAACGGCCGACCGGTGCGTGCGATCGCCTCGGCGACCTGCGGTGAGGCTCCCTGATCCACCATCCGCTGACTCGGGGTACGCCGCATCTTCGGAATCGCGCGCACTGGCGCCAGCATCGCGGCATAAGGCACATAGAGCAGCAGCACCAGGATCGCCAGCGGGATGCGCAGCCAGAACAGCCCCCACAACTGCTCGCTGAGCACTGCGACAACGAGCGCTGCGCAGGCAGCGAGCAGGGCAGCCAGCTCAGGCAGGAGAGTGACCGCCTGCGCCCGCTTCGGAGTGCCCCTGGACCGCTGCACCAGCCAGAGCAGGTGCCGCTCCTGGAATCGGTGCCGTACCCACCACACCAGGCCCAGCACGATCGCAAAGGCGGCGATCACTGCGGGGATCTTCACGGGACCAGACCCTAGCCGTCCGGCGCTCCAGCGGCACTTTCGCGCGACGGTCACGTTAGGGCAGGCTGCAGACATGGCCGGCAGCAGTGAAGAGTCCATCGAACCCGTCGACGCACTTCGGCGGATCGCCTTCCTGCTGGAACGGTCGCGCGCCGGGACCTACCGCGTCCAGGCGTTCCGCAACGCAGTCGACACCGTCATCGCGACCCCCCGCGAGGAACTGGACCGACGAGCCGACGCCGGCACACTGCAACAACTGTCCGGCATCGGCAAGGCAACCGAAGCGGTGCTGATCGAGACCTTGGCGGGAAAGCGACCTGAGTACCTGAGCGCCTTGGAGGACAAGAGCGCGGGGCCCCTCGTGGAGGGCGGCGAGGAGTACGCCGCGTTACTGCGTGGTGATTGCCACTGCCACTCCGACTGGAGCGATGGAGGTTCGCCGATCCCCGAGATGGTCGCCACTGCAATGGAACTCGGCCGCGAGTACATCGTCCTGACTGATCATTCGCCACGGCTGAAGATCGCACACGGACTCACTGCCGAGCGCCTCGCGGAGCAACTCAAGGTCATCGACACGATCAACCGACATGTCGACGGGTTCAGGCTGTTGCGTGGCATCGAGGTCGACATCCTCGACGACGGTTCACTGGACCAGAGCGAGGAGATGCTCGCGCGACTCGATGTCCGGGTCGCGTCGGTGCATTCGAAACTGAAGATGAGCAGGGACGCGATGACACGCCGGATGATCGCCGCGGTCACCAACCCCCGCACCAATATTCTCGGCCATTGCACCGGCCGGCTGGTCGAAGGCGGTCGGGGTACGCGCGATCAGTCCGTCTTCGATGCCCGCGCCGTCTTCGAAGCATGCGCAGAGCACGACACCGCAGTGGAGATCAACTCGCGTCCGGAGCGGTGCGACCCACCGGACGAACTCATCGAGCTGGCGATGGAGGTCGGTTGCCTCTTCTCCATCGACAGCGACGCTCACGCCCCAGGGCAGCTTGATTTCCTGGTCTACGGAGCCGCACGCGCTCAACGACTCCGGGTGCCGCCTGAGCGGATCCTCACGACATGGGAGGCCGACCGGCTGCTGGAATGGGCGGCCGGCTGACGTCGGTTTTGGACACCGGCGGAGCAACCTCTATAGTTGCGCAAGTCCTCAACGGGTCCGAGATCGCGACACGCGGTGACGGTCTCGTAGAAGTCGGGTCCCCATCGTCTAGCGGCCTAGGACACCGCCCTTTCACGGCGGCAGCACGGGTTCGAATCCCGTTGGGGATACGCAGTACCAGCAACAAACGTTCAAGAGTCACTCTTCATGGCCTTGCATGCAAGGCCCCGTAGCGCAGTTGGTTAGCGCGCCGCCCTGTCACGGCGGAGGTCGCGGGTTCGAGTCCCGTCGGGGTCGCTTTATTTTTGTACGGAGTTGTACCGGGTTGCGAAAGTAGCCCTTCTCGGCCAGATAGCTCAGTTGGTAGAGCGAGCGACTGAAAATCGCTAGGTCGGCGGTTCGACCCCGTCTCTGGCCACCAGCACTGAAGACCGCCCCCGGTTCGCGCCAGGGGCGGTTTTTCGTTCCGCGCGGGCCCGAGTACGCCGCAACCACCTCGATGTCCGAGGATTGGGGCGTGCGCCGCTACCGAAGTCTGCTCCTACTCCTGCTACCGCTCTTCTGGTGGATCTCAGCCGGTCCCGCCTCTGCGCACGACCAGTTGGTCAGTACGACGCCCTCTGCTGACTCCAACGTGACGGCGCCGAAATCAGTACGCCTGACCTTCTCCGACACGGTGATCGCGACCGGCACCAGGATCGAGATCCGCAACTCGTCCGGCGCGCTCGTTGCAGGGACACCGGCGGTGTCGGCGACGAGCGTTTCGGTTGCCCTCCCGGCCGCGCTACCGGCCGGACAGTACAAGGTGGTGTGGCGCGTCACCTCAGCCGATGGTCACCCGGTCAGCGGCAAGTTCGCCTTCACCGCGATTGCTGCGGCCACTTCGTCCAGCAGTACCTCCGCCGCAGGCAGTTCCAGTGCAACGGGCTCGGCCACGTCCGATACGACGAGCGCCACCGGAGGCTCGGTCGCGAGCGCGAGCGCCACACCCACCCAGCGGGTGCCGACCAATTCGACCAACAACGAGCCCGGTTGGGTCCTCGGCGCTGTCGGCGTAGCCGTGCTGGCCATCGTTGCGGCCGTGGCGATCTCACGAAAACGCCTCACTGACGATGAACCACAGGACGGCCCCGCCGACCGCGAAGAGTGACAAATTGGCGCGATACCGCTCTCTTTCGGGCGACCGACCACGCCGGGACTCCCAACACGACGGGTGGTCACCAGTGTCGGATCAATCCTGGGGTATCTTGGAACGCACGAGAAACCACACGTAACGACATGAGGGGGTTGCGCCATGGGGCGTGGCCGGGCGAAAGCCAAGCAGACCAAGGTTGCCCGGGAGTTGAAGTACTACTCTCCCGACACCGACCTCAACGCACTGCAGCGCGAGTTGCGCTCGCATGGGACGCCGCCACCGGCGCCACCTGCTGCCGTTGAGCCTGAAGACAGCGACGAGGAAGGCTACGGCGACTACTCGCGGTGGGCTTCCGAGCAGCTCTGACCCTACGTCGTCAACGAGCGAACAGCTCGATGACCGGGCCGCTCAGCGTCCACCGGATCATCACCACTGATTGCGTGCTCCCAACCAATGGTCGAGAGCACGCAGTCGTCACTGTGCTGATCCGCGGCGCGGCTCGCCGTCATCCCACTGATTCGTTGTGCCGGAAACGCCCGCTGTGCCTGTGCGGCGCGTCGGAACAGTGGGCGCATCCCGTCAACCGCCAATTTGCAGAGCTGACGGCGGGAGACCTACCGGCTCAGTTCCGGTGCGAGCCGAGGAGGACCGCTGAGCCGCCTTGTGAGCCCTTCGCTCCACTGACCACGTCGCCGCGGGACCCTTTGTAGCCGGCGTCGACCTGCACCTCGCCGAGTGCCCACGCGGACAGTCCCATCGCACCAAGTGCTGCAATGGCGGTATCCGCGTGCTCTGGCCGCAGCATCACAGTGAAGCCCACGCCCATGTTGAGGGTGCGCTCCAGATCCGGTTGCGGGACGCGCCCCAGTTCGCCGATCACACTGAAGACGGCTGGCGGGGTCCACGTATCGCGGTTCAGCGTCGCTAGCAGGCCTGCAGGCAGCACCCTGGCCACATTGGCGACCAACCCACCCCCGGTGATGTGCGACAGGCCGTGCACATCGATTCCGTCGGTGCGGATCAAGCGCAGCAGATCGGCCGCGTAGACGCGGGTGGGTGTCAAAACCTCCTCGCCCAGGGTCTGTCCGAATTCCTCGACCTGCCGCTCCCAGGACCAGCCTGCGGCCGCGACCACTCTTCGCACGAGCGAGAACCCGTTGGAGTGCAACCCCGAGGAACCCACAGCGAGTACCACGTCACCGGCCTGGATCCGGTCCGGCGTGAGCAGGTCGGAATGCTCGACCACCCCGGTTGCGGCACCCGCCACGTCGTACTCGTCGGGTTCCAGCAACCCCGGGTGCTCGGCGGTCTCCCCGCCGATCAACGCGACGCCTGCCTGAGCACACGCTGCTGCGATTCCCGACACGATGGCAGCGACCCGTTCCGGCACCACTTTGCCGGTTGCGATGTAGTCGGTCATGAAGAGTGGTTCGGCGCCGCACACGACGATGTCGTCCACGACCATCCCGACCAGGTCGAACCCGATCGTGTCGTGCTTGTCCAGCGCCTGTGCGACAGCGACCTTGGTGCCGACGCCGTCCGTGGAGGTGGCCAGCACGGGGCGGGTCATCCCGACCAGAGCGGACGCGTCGAACAACCCGGCGAAGCCGCCGAGTCCGCCGATCACCTCGGGCCGTTGCGCCCGTTGGACCGAAGCCTTCATCAGTTCCACGGCCCGGTCACCGGCCTCGACGTCAACTCCAGCGCCTGCGTAGGTGATCGGGGCTTCACTCATGGTGTCCTCAGGCATTCGGGTCGGCGGCTAGGCAAGGCACGAGCGCTTCGCGGTCGTCCTGAAGCGATTGGCCGCGGAAGTTCGCGAGACTTCACGGGTGCGACAGAGCGCCGCTACCGCCGCCGGACACCCCGGTGCCGACCCCGTCAGCGTCCCGGAGGCCCACAGGCGAGCGGCGATCAGCCTCGGTGTGCTGAATGGACGCGTCGTGACCGGTGGCCAGGTCGATGGGCAACGTTTCCAGCAGATTTTTACCGATCCGCCCGTCTTCGGGGAGCGGGATCGGGTACTCCCCGGTGAAACACGCGGCGCACAGTGTGTCCGCGGGTTGCCCGGTCGCGCCGATCATGCCTGCTTCGGAGATATAGCCGAGCGAGTCGGCGCCGATCGAGGCGCGGATGGCCTCGGTGTCCAACCCGGTTGCTATCAGCTCGGCGCGGGTGGCGAAGTCGATGCCGTAGAAACACGGCCACCGCACCGGCGGGCTGGAGATACGCACGTGGATCTCCAAGGCGCCGGCTTCGCGCAGCATTCTGATCTGCGCGCGCTGGGTGTTGCCGCGCACTATCGAGTCATCGATCACCACGATGCGTTTCCCACGGATCGCGTGCTCCAGCGGGTTGAGTTTGAGTCGGATACCGAGCTGACGCAGGGTCTGACTGGGTTGGATGAACGTGCGTCCGACGTACGCGTTCTTCACGAAGCCCTGGCCGAACGGGATCCCGGCTTCCTGCGCGTACCCGGTCGCTGCAGGCACCCCGGACTCGGGTACACCGATGACCAGGTCGGCCTCGACGGGGTGCTCGCGCGCCAGTTGGCGCCCCATCGCCACCCGCGCCTCATGCACGACCCGCTTGCTGATCACGGCATCGGGGCGCGCCAGGTAGACGTACTCGAAGACGCAGCCCTTGCGATCGGCCTCGGCAAAGCGGTGCGAGCGCAACCCGTCGCCGTCGATGGCAATCAGTTCGCCGGGCTCGATCTCCCGCACGACGCTTGCCCCGATGGTCTGCAGCGCAGCGGTCTCCGAGGCGATCACCCAGCCGTTCTCGAGGCGGCCGAGGGCCAGCGGCCGCACCCCCTGAGGATCGCGAGCGGCGTACAACGTCGTTTCGTCCATGAAGACGAAGCAGAAGGCACCACGAAGCTTTGGAAGCACCTCCATGGCGACGTCCTCCAGCGAACGCTCCGGATCCTCAGACAACAACGCGGTCACGAGGGCCGTATCGGAGGTGTTTCCGCGCGAAATTTCACCGGTGACCTTACGACCGGCATGCCGCTCTTCAACCATCTCGCGCAGCTCGGCGGTGTTGATCAGGTTTCCGTTGTGCGCCAGCGCGACCGTGCGGTCTTCGCTCCCGCCAAGTGTGGGCTGAGCATTCTCCCAGGTGCTACCACCGGTAGTGGAGTACCGACTGTGCCCGATCGCCAGGTGTCCGCGGAGGGACGCAAGACTGGATTCGTCGAACACCTGGGAAACCAGGCCCATGTCCTTGTAGATCAGAATGCTGTGTCCGTCGCTGGTCGCTATACCGGCGGATTCCTGGCCGCGGTGCTGCAGCGCGTACAGGCCGAAGTAGGTCAGTTTGGCGACTTCCTCGCCGGGCGCCCACACCCCGAACACTCCACATGCATCTTGTGGACCCTTCTCGCCTTGCAAGAGATCGTGCGAAAGCCTGCCGTCGCCGCGCTTCACAGGGTTAAGTCTCCCACGTATGCGGCGACCCGGTTATCGCAGGGAGCGGTACTCGATCAGCGCGACCGCGACCCCGCCGACGACGGCGCCCACGATCGCCCCGATCACCGCCAACAGGGCAATGGCAGTGCTCTGTGTGTAGTTGCCGGTGTTGGCCCGGATACCGATGAACCCGCCGACCAGCAAACCGATCAGAGCGCCGCTGGCGAGGAAGGCAACGATGTTTGGCGCGCGGCGGACCGGGCGCATGCGGTTGGGCGACTGGTCGGACACCCCTCAACCGTAGGCGAGGTTTCGTTAGGGTTGCCACGTCCCACACCACATCCGTAGAAGTGAGTTGCCATGATCTGGGCTGTGCTCGTGCTGGCGATCCTCGTTGTAGCCGAGGGTCTCTACATTCTGTTGCGCGACCCGAAGCGCGGTGGATCGATCGGCATCAATGGCGTTTCCAGCGATCGCAAGGTCAGTAGCGCTGATCCGACGCCTGCAATTGAGTCGAAACCCGATCCCGAGCCGACGCTTGAATCCGAGCCGAGGTCTGAGCCGGAATCGATCAAAGCCGGTGCGGCAACTCCTGCCACGCCTGCGAAAAGGCCCGTCGAGCACCAACCGCAGGCCGAGCAGCAGGCCGTGGCCATGCAGGACGAGGAAGTCGCCAAGGCGCAGCCAGAGTCCGCCCGAGCACCGGATGAGAAGGACGACTCGCCTGCGAACGGTGGCGATGACTGGGATGCACCACCAGCAGCGGTGAATGAGGCGGGATCACCGAAGGCCACTCCGGAACCCGACGAAGGCGAGCCTGCGGGCGCCGCGCCAGTCACTGCTGTGACTGCGGATGCGGCTGGCGCAGCTACGGCTGCTGCTGTCGACGACTGGGACGCACCACCACCAGCCTTGAATGACTCACCCGACGCCACCACGTCGCCAGCCCCCGCAACCGATAACACCGCACCTGCAAAAACACCCGAGGCATCCGTCACAAGCAGTGGCGACGACTGGGACGCACCGCCCCCACCCCTGGACGACACCCCGGCAAGAACATCGCCCGAGCCTGCGAAGAACGACACGGCACCTGCCAAAACAGCCGCACCGCAGGTCGCCCCTGCTGGCGACGACTGGGCCACCCCACCCCCAGCCTTGAATGACTCACCCGACGCCACCACGTCGCCAGCCCCCGCAACCGATAACACCGCGCCTGCAAAAACACCCGAGGCATCCATCACAAGCAGTGGCGATGACTGGGACGCACCGCCCCCACCCCTGGACGACACCCCGGCAACAACACCGCCCAAGCCCGCCAAGAACGACACGACACCCGCCAAAACAGCCGCACCGCAGGTCGCCCCTGCTGGCGACGACTGGGCCACCCCACCCCCAGCCTTGAATGACTCACCCGACGCCACCACGTCGCCAGCCCCCGCCACCGGCGAGCAATCCGAGACCACGGTCGAGCAGGACCAGTCCGAACACATACGCGGCGCGGACAACGTCAGCAACACACCCGGCCCCGACGCGAAAAGCGAACCCGCACCAGCAGGCACACCCGCAGCCGACGCGCCCGCCACGGGCGGCGCAGACGACTGGGCCACCCCACCCCCACCCCTGGACGACACGGCACCTGCCAAAGCAGCCGAACCGCCGGCCCCCGAGCCTGCGGCGAAGTCCGCGTCCGTCAGGCAGCCTGTTCCTGCCGTGGAACCGGACATTGCCGAACAACGCGAGGACACCGACGACGATCAGGCGGCTGCGCGCATCGAAGAACGCGACGCCGCATCCGAAGGTGACACCACCGACGACGACGGTCCGCTCGGACCCGGCTCCGCTGAACCGGGTGACGACGGCTCAGGACCGGCGGGATGGGTAAAGGGAGACGACAACGACATGTCGTTCCACTCCTTGGACTCCCCCGGTTTCGACGACGCGGAGGCGAGTGTCTGGTTCAAGGACGAGTCGACCGCTCGTAACGCCGGCTTCCGTCACTGGGACCCCAGCAAGCGCTGACGTCTCAAATTTTGGACATGCTCAGCGGGGCACAGGTGCCCCGCTGAGCATGTCCAAATCACGGACGGTCGGGTAAGAAGCGGGCGGCCACTTCTTCGAGCACGTCGCGTGAGCCGGCATACGGGCCATCGGCGCGCGGCCAGTGCGTAGTGACGTCAGTGAATCCGAGTTGCCCGGCTCGACCGACCGCGTCTTCGAAACGGCTGACGCTCGACAACGCATACCCACCACTGTCCAGGCTCAGGTGCCGTTCGAAGGGACCCGTCCGATCCTGGGCTGCCAGCGCATTCGTCACCCGATCCGAGCTCTCGGCAATCCCGGCCCACCATTGCGCCTCGTCGCCTCGCTTGCCAGTGGTCACCCAGCCGTCACCGTGGGCCGCCGCGAAGCGGATGTTGCGCGGGCCGTTTGCGGCCAGGATGAACGGCGGCCGAGGTCGCTGTACCGGACCGGGCAGTGTCCGCGCGTCGTCAGCCCGGAAATAATCCCCGTCGTAGGACACGTGGTCCTCTCGTAGCAGCGTGTCCAGCCGTCGAACGAACTCCTCGTAGCGATCGACTCGCTGCCGCGTCGGTAGTTTCGGTTGACCGATGACCGCCGCGTCGCGGTCACCGCCGACGCCCAGGCCGGTCATGAACCGACCCCCGGAGATGTCGTCAACTGCCAGGATGTCACGCATGAAGGTCACCGGATCGCGGAAATTCGGCGAGGCCACAAAGGTGCCCAACCGGATCCGCGAGGTAACCATCGCCGCGGCCGTCAGTGTCGGCATCGTCCCGAACCACGGCGAATCCGGCAGCCCTGCCCAGGTCAGATGGTCGTAGGTCCACGCATGGTCGAAACCCAATTCCTCTGCAGCTCGCCACAGCGGCTCGGCGTCAGACCAGCGGTGCTCGGGCAGGATGGTGATTCCGAATCGCATGGCCTCACCCTACGAGCGGGGCACCAGCGGCAGATATGCCGACAGGTCAGCTCGCCCACCCGATGCCGACAATCGGCCGCTCTGCTCGGCCACCGCCCACGAGATGTCCCCGACTGCTAGCGCCAACCATGAATCAGATTCCAGCTCAACGACGTTCGGTGGAGTCCCGCGCCGATGAGTGGTGCCGGAAATGACCTGCACCGCGCCGTAAGGCGGCACCCGCACCTCGACGCTGCGGCCCGGAGCCTGCAGGGACAGCTCCTCCAGCGTGTAGCGCACCGCAGTCGCCCTGGTTGACCTGTCGAGCGCCGAGGGGTCGGCCATCCAGGCCCGCAGGGCGGCAGCGCCTGCGACGGGATCGATTCGTCGGCGCGGCATACCCACATCCCACCACGGCACTCTGCAGACCTCTGCGCCCGAGTTGTGTGACCTGGCGCGCCCTATTGAGCGCGCTAGGTCGTACAGGTTCTGGAAGTGAGTCACCACAGGGTTGGATGAGCGGGTGGCCGAAATCGAATTCGTGACGGATGAGCGCGGCGGGGTGACCGTCATGCGCGACGGGCATCCGCAGTCGCACGTGCAACCGGAGGATCCCCGACTGCTGGTCTTCGAATACATCCAGCACCTCGCGTTGGTCCTGGACACCCTGCCGACCGGACCGTTGGGGGTGACGCACATCGGCGGCGCAGGTCTCACCCTGCCCCGGTACATCGAAGCAACCCGCCCGGGGTCGCCGCAAATTGTGCTGGAGCCGGACGTCCAACTGACCGAGCAGGTCCGCCGGGAGATCCCGTTGCCGCGCCGTCACCGCATCCGGGTGCGGCCCATTGAAGGCGCCGCCGGTATCGGTGCGCTGCGCGACGCGAGCGCGGACGTGATCGTGCTCGATGCGTACGCGGATGGCCGAGTGCCCGCCGACCTCACCGGCACCGGGTTCCTCAATGAGTGCGCGCGCGTGTTGGCGCCGACCGGCGTCCTACTCGCCAACTTGGCCGACGAGCCGGGTCTGCACTTCGTACGACGCTTCCTGGCAACCGTGCCCGACGCTCTGTGCGAGCGGGCCGTGATAGCGACGAACGAGGTTCTCAAGGGGCGGCGGTTCGGCAATTTCGTGGTCGCTGCGTCAGCTGCCCCACTCGACCACGCCGCGCTGCGTCGAGCGGCGGCGCGCGCCAACTTCCCGACCGGCGTGCGACTGGGCGCCGAGGTGACGGCACTGCTGCGCAGCATCCAGCCGTTCGGTCAGCTCGGTGAACAGTCACCGCAGCCGCCCGACCCGGGAGCCTGGCGGCTGCGCTGAGCCTAGAGGCTCTGCGCAGCTACCAGGCGCACTCGGTGTTCGTTCAGGCGTCAGCCAGGGGGTAGATCGCCGGCGCTCCAGCCATCTGCTCACCGGCGACTTCAAATGCCTTGGCGATATGGGCTGACTTCATGTGTTCTTCCAGGTCGGCCTGCGAGCGCCATTTTTCGACAGTGATGAAAGTGGTGGGCTTGTCGGCGGCGACTTTGAGGTCGTAGCTGATGCAGCCCTCCTCCGCGCGTGTCGCTGTCACCAGGTCCAGCAGTGCGGCCTTGACCGCGTCCTCGCTGCCGGGCTTGGCTTCGATCACAGCGATGACATCCAGATCGGACACGGGGACACCTTCCATCGGGTGCGAGGCCGGGGTGGCCTCAGCTCACCGAAGTCTGACATCCGGCAATGACCGGCTCCGCCAATTCGGGCATATCGGCACCACACTGCCCGAAATGACCGCGCCGTCGACCCTGGCGCGACAGGACGACGTACGGCAATGTGGTCCGGATGAGCGACGACATACTTCGTGACCTGATTGCCGCTGGCCGGATGGGAGGTCTGGCCACCATCAAGAAAGACGGTCGTCCGCAACTGTCAAACGTTGTCTATGCCTACCATCGCGAGCCTGACGTAATCCGCATTTCGGTCACGGCCGACCGCGCGAAGACCCATAACCTGCAGCGCGATCCGCGTGCCAGCATGCTTGTCAACGCCGATGGCGGCTGGAGGTACGCCGTCGCTGAGGCCGACGCCGAACTCGGACCGGTCTGCGCAGATCCGCACGACGAATCGGTGGAGGCCCTGGTCACGCTCTACCGCGCGTTACAAGGCGAGCATGCGGATTGGGCGGACTACCGCGCAGCGATGATCCGCGAGCGCCGCCAGCCCCTCACCCTGCACATCACGCATGTCTACGGGGCCGCCTGACCACCGGGGTCAGCCGAAAATGGCCGGCAATGTCGCTGTGTACGCAGAACTCAGATCGGCGAGCGACAGGTCGTCGACGCCCTCGATGATCAAGCCGTCGACCTCGTCCGAGGTCACCCCGATCGCTGCCATCTCCACGCCGTGCGTCTCGCAGAGCGAGGCGAGCGCATCGGCCTGCCCGGGCGTTACCGCAACCACTGCCCGAGCAGCCGACTCGGCGAAGAGATCAACGAATACGTCGTCGGACAACGAAATCTGTGCGCCAATCCCGTGCCGCAACACACTCTCCATCAGCGCGACCGCGAGTCCACCCTGTGACAGGTCGTGTGCCGAGGCGAACACGCCGCCGCGTGCACCGTCGATCAGCACGGATGCCAGCGCCCGCTCGGCGTCCAGATCGACCACGGGCGGGACGCCACCGAGATGCCGGTGCGCCACCAGTGACCATTCCGACCCGTCCAGTTCCTCGCGCGTCGCGCCGAGCTGGAAGAGATACAGACCGCTCGCGGCCCACGCGGACGGCGTCCGCCGGGCGACGTCGTCGATGACACCGAGGACGGCGAGCACCGGGGTCGGGTGGATCGCGGTTTCGCCGGTCTGGTTGTAGAACGACACGTTTCCGCCGGTCACCGGGATCCCGAAAGCCCTACAACCATCGATGATCCCGTCGACCGCCTGGGAGAACTGCCACATAACACCCGGGTCTTCCGGCGAGCCGAAGTTGAGGCAGTCGGACACCGCAATAGGCAGCGCGCCAGTCGTCGCGACGTTGCGGTAGGACTCCGCGAGCGCGTGCTGCGCCCCGGCATACGGGTCGAGTTGAGCGAACCGGCCGTTGCAGTCCGTTGAGAGCGCGACACCGAGACCGGTGGACTCATCGACCCGCACCACGCCCGCATCGTCCGGCATCGCCAGGGAAGTATTGCCGCGCACGTAGCGGTCGTACTGGTCGGTGATCCACGACTTGTCGCAGATGTTCGGTGAGCCGAGGACCGCGAGCAGGTGCTCGCGGAGTTCACCCGACGTCGAAGGGCGCAGCAGCGACGCGGCGCTGTCGGCCTGCAATGCGTCGAGATACTCCGGTCGGGCGAGCGGACGCTCGTAGACCGGGCCGTCGTGCGCGACCGAACGCGGCGGCACATCGACGATGACCTCGCCACGCCAGGTGATGATCAGGTGGGTGCCGTCGGTGACTTCGCCGAGCACAGTGGCCTCGACGTCCCAGCGATCGGTGATCGCCATGAACTCATCGAGCCGCGCGGGCTCGACGACGGCCATCATCCGCTCCTGAGATTCGGACATCAGGATTTCTTCAGGTCGCAACGTCGCGTCGCGCAGCGGTACCCGGTCCAGCTCGATCGTCATACCGCCGTCACCGGCAGAGGCGAGCTCGCTGGTGGCGCACGACAACCCGGCGCCGCCGAGGTCCTGAATGCCGTCCACGACGCCCGCCGCGTACAGGTCCAGGCAGCACTCGATGAGTACCTTCTCCGCGAACGGGTCGCCGACCTGCACCGAGGGCCGCTTCGTCGGGCCGGCCGAATCGAAGGTCTCCGATGCGAGCACCGAGACTCCGCCGATGCCGTCACCGCCGGTTTTCGCGCCGAAGAGAACGACCTTGTTGCCGACTCCCGTGGCTGCCGCCAAATGCAGGTCTTCGTGCCGTAACGCGCCTACGCACAGTGCATTGACCAGTGGATTGCCCTGGTAGCAGGGATCGAAGACGACCTCGCCACCGATATTGGGCAGACCCAGACAGTTGCCGTAGCCGCCGATCCCCGATACGACACCGGGTAACACCCGCAGCGTGTCCGGGTGGTCGATCGCGCCGAATCGCAGCGGATCCATCACCGCAATCGGACGTGCGCCCATCGCCATGATGTCGCGCACGATGCCACCTATACCGGTGGCAGCGCCCTGGTGGGGCTCGATGTACGACGGGTGGTTGTGCGACTCGATCTTGAAGGTGACAGCCCAGCCCTGCCCGATGTCGACGACGCCGGCGTTCTCACCGATACCCGCGAGCTGCTTGCCGAGCGGCGTCTCCTGCGGTAGGTCACCGAACCGGCGCAGATGCACCTTGGAGGACTTGTAGGAGCAATGCTCACTCCACATCACCGAGTACATCGCCAGCTCAGCGCTGGTCGGACGACGCCGGAGAATCTCGCGTATCTGCGCGTACTCATCCTCCTTGAGCCCCAGCGCAGCCCACGGTTGTACCGCGTCCGCGTCCTGCCCAGCACGGGCGACAGTGTCGAGCGACTCGGTTGAAGGTGCCTGAATAATGTTGTCGTTCATAGACTTCGGAGATTCCTCACGCGTTGACGAGGGAGTGCAGCACAGAGGTGAAGAAGGCGAGACCATCGTTACTCGGGCCGAAACCGGGCTCGACGCAGTGCTCGGGGTGCGGCATCAGACCGACCACGTTGCCGCGATCGTTGGTAACACCGGCGATGCCCCGGTAGGAACCGTTGGGGTTACCGCCCAGATATCGGAACGCGACGCGTCGCTCACCTTCGAGCTGATCGAGGGTGGCTTCGTCAGCGACATAACTACCCTCGCCGTTCTTGAGTGCGACCAGAATCTTCTGGCCGTGCTCGAACTCACTGGTCCAGGCGGTCTCGGCGTTCTCGACACGCAGCCACTGGTCGGTGCAGACGAATTTACGGTGATCGTTGCGGATCAACGCGCCGGGCAGCAGGTGAGACTCACACAGCACCTGAAAACCGTTGCATATCCCGAGCACCGGCAGTCCACCCTGTGCTGCAGGCACCAGTTTGTCCATCACCGGCGCAAAACGGGCAATGGCGCCGGCCCGCAGGTAGTCGCCGTAGGAGAAACCACCCGGCAGGATGACGGCGTCGACCCCGTGCAGATCGGCGTCAGCGTGCCAGAGCGCGACGGGCTCGGCGCCGCCGAAACGCACCGCACGCCGAGCGTCGTGATCGTCCAGCGATCCGGGGAAGGTGACGACGCCGATCTTCACGCGTCGGTCTCCGACTCGTTTGCCGCCAGTGCATGCACGCTCACCACGTCTTCGATGACCGGGTTGGACAACAGCTTGTCGGCAGCTTCGCGGGCCTGCGCGAGCACGGTCTCGGTCACCGGGCCATCGACGGCGAGGACGAACCGCTTGCCCTGCCGTACGTCGGTGAAGCCGTCGAAGCCCAGCCTGGGCAACGCCCCAGCGACGGCCTGCCCCTGCGGGTCGAGGATCTCGGATTTGAGCATGACGTCGACGACGACGTATCCCATCGTTAAGTCTCCTGGTGGCGCGGCGGGTGGTGGCGCGAGACAGCGTCTGGCTCAGGCCTGGCTGAACGGGTTAAATGGTACCGGCGCGCGCTGGATGGAAGGTGCGTCCGGTCAACTGCTGGTAGGCATCGATGTACTTGGCCCGCGTGGCATCGACGACGTCCTGCGGCAGCTCGGGCGGCTCCTGGCCCGACGCGCGGTCCCAACCAGAGGCCGCAGAGGTGAGCCACTCGCGGACGAACTCCTTGTCGTAGGACATTTGCGGATGGCCCGGTTCCCAGGACGCCGCCGGCCAGAACCGTGACGAATCCGGGGTGAGTACCTCGTCAGCCAACACGATCTGACCATCTGCCCGCACCCCGAACTCCACTTTGGTGTCCGCGATCAAAATCCCCTGCGGCGTCGCGATTTCATTGGCACGAGACAAGATCTGCACGGTGAGGTCTCGCAGACGGCCGGCGAGGCCGGCGCCCACCAGCGACACCACCTCGTCGTAGGTCATCGGCTCGTCATGCTCGCCCACCGGGGCTTTGGTACTCGGGGTGAAGATCGGCGTCGGCAACCGGTCCCCATCGACCAGTCCGACCGGCAATTCCTCTCCGCTGACCGTTCCGTCCTGCTGGTATTCCCGCAGCCCGCCCCCCGTGAGGTAGGCGCGAGCAACGCACTCGACGGGCACCATCCCCAATCGCTCCACGAGGACAGCCCGCCCGACGACCTCCGCCGGCACGTCGGTGGACACAATCTGATTCGGCACCAGATCCGCCAACTGTTCGAACCACCACAGCGAGAGCTGGGTGAGCACCGCACCCTTGTCCGGGATCGGCGTACGCAGCACGAAATCGAAGGCTGAAATGCGATCGGAGGCCACCAGCAACAGCTGATCTGCACGCGGCTGACCGCCGCTGTCCAACGGTGCGTACAGATCGCGCACCTTGCCGGAGTACACGTGGGCGAATCCGGGTAGCGACATCGTCATGGGGTCATTCTCGCGGATCGGGAACCCAGTTCGCTCCCCCGGTCGTTGCACAAACTGAATGTCTCTGGTCTGCTGTAGGCAGTCCAACTATCTACTACGGAGGATTTCATCATGGGTATTGGCGACAAGATCTCGAACCTCGCGCAGGACGCCAAGGGCAAGATGCAGGAAGGCGCCGGCAAGGCCACCGGTGACGACGAGCAGGTGGCCAAGGGCAAGGGCAACCAGTCCGGCGCCGACATGAAGCAGGCCGGCGAAAACGTGAAGGACGGCGACCTCAAGGGCGCCGCATCCGACGCGAAGGACGCCTTCGACCACTGAGTCATGTGTCGAAGCCCCCGACCAGCTTTGGTGGGGGGCTTCTTCATGCCCGGACCGAACATTGTGGATAACTGCAGAGCTGGCTAACCGCCAGCGCGACCACAGGCGCAGGTGATGCGCGACTCAGACGGGGTGGGACGCGCGCAGTCAGCCCACGCAGCTGAGCGGTCAGCTCACCGCGTTAGCTGAATCTCGTCGCGCTCCGCCGACAGCGCGATGTCCGTGCGGTGCTGGCTGCCCCGCAACACGATCTGGTCCACGGCTGCGTAGGCCTTGGCCCGCGCCGCGGCGAGCGACTCACCCGTCCCCACGACCGAGAGCACCCGGCCGCCCGCCGAAAGGAGCTCTCCGTCACGCAGCGCGGTGCCCGCGTGCAGCACGGTCACCCCATCGGCGTCCTCAATACCGGTGATCGCATCTCCCGTGACCGGTGGTCCCGGGTAATTTTCGGCGGCAATGACCACCGCGACCGCTACCTCGTCTCGCCACACCAGAGGAGGCTGATCGGCCAGTCCACCGGTGGCTGCTGCATGGAGCAGCGCACCCAGTGGGCTGCGTAGTCGGGCCAGGACAACCTGGGTCTCGGGGTCGCCGAACCGGGCATTGAACTCGATGACGCGCGGTCCTGCAGGAGTCAGCGCGAGACCCACATACAGCACGCCCACGAACGGCGTGCCGCGACGACGCATCTCATCGACTGTGGGCTGAGCGACTCGAGCCACGACGTCCTGCACGAGACCGTCCGGGATCCATTCCAGGGGCGAATAAGCCCCCATTCCACCGGTATTACGGCCGTGATCACCGTCGAGTGCCCTCTTGAAGTCCTGCGCCGGCGCAAGCGGCCGCACCACGTCGCCGTCGGTGACGCAGAACAAGGAGACCTCGGGACCGGCAAGGAACTCCTCGATCACGACGTCACTGCCCCCGGCCAGACAGGCGATCGCGTGCTCAACGGCCTGATGCAGATCACCGGTCACCACGACGCCTTTACCGGCGGCCAACCCATCGTCCTTCACGACGTACGGCGCGCCGATCGCATCCAGCGCGTCGCGAACCTGCGCCTCGTTCCGACAGACGTGACACCGGGCCGTCGGCACATCGGCCGCAGCCATGATCTCCTTGGCGAACGCCTTGCTACCTTCCAGTTTCGCGGCGGCCTTCGACGGTCCGAACACCGCGATCCCGGCATCGCGCAGCGCGTCGGCAACCCCCGCCACCAGGGGGATCTCCGGGCCGATCACCACGAGGTCGACACCGTTGGCCTGTGCGAGATCGGTCACCTCTACGGCATCGCGGCTGTCCTTCAGAGCGCAACACCGAGCGATGGCCGCCATGCCGGGGTTGCCCGGTGCCGCCAGCAGTTGAGTGACTTCGGGGTCTCGGGCGAGGCTGAGCGCGAGCGCGTGTTCGCGCGCACCTGAGCCGATAATGAGGACCTTCACGGTCGCCAAGTTTAGGCCGCGGTGCAGGGGGAGCGCGCCAGTGCGACCAGTCGCAAGATGGCGGGGTGGTGGTGGGAACCTCCCGAAAGTCAGGGGGGAGGTCTTTCGGGAGGATCCCACCGAGAGGACCGGTGGTCTGCCAAGGGGGGTCGGCGACACTTCCGGTGCTCTCACAACCCGAAGGTTGCAACGCCAACTATGCGACCATTCAGGTGCGTATTCAAGTCGACTCGTGTCGAATATCGTCATTGTCGTAAGTCCGCCAATTCGCCGGTGTCGCGACTCCTGTCGACGGCCTGGAAACCACCCCTGAGGGACCCCATCGATGCCAGCCCCCAACACCGCCGACGACAACGCCTTCGATTTCGAGGGCCCCAGCAGGCCCGGCGCAGCGGCCGCCATCCCTGGCGACAACGACCTCAGCGAAATCTATCTGGCCGCGCTGGCCCACCCCGTCCTGCGCCGCGATGACCTGCTCACGACCGGGTTCAACGAGGCAGACATCAGCGAGTCCATTCCCGTACTCGAAGCCCGGGGGATGATCCGGCGCCTGGATGCCTCCAGCTGGCGAGTGCTACCTCCCGATATCGCCCTGCCCGCCTTTGCGACCCGATTGGAGGACCGGGCCCGCGCGGTGCGATCGACGGTTGCGGCAATGACCCAGGTATTCCAGCAGCACACGGAAAGCTCTCGCGGCCTCGAGTCGTTCGAAGGCATTCGCATCATGACGACGCTCGCAGACGTCCGCGAGGCAATCGTGCGGGTCCTCGGAACGGCTCAGACGCAGGTCATGACCGCCTACGCCGATTCGCCGGTCTCCCGGGAGCTGCTGGCCGCTACGCGGGATATCCACGAGCGCGTCCTGGTCAACAGCTCGGGCGACCCGATCGAAGTCCAGGCCAACTACTCCAGCGTGCTCCTGAATGACCCCGGGTTTCCGGAGTTGATGCAATGGCGGGCAGATGCCGGCGAGGAGCAACGGGTCACTCCTGGTCTGCGAATGACCTGCATGGTCAATGACACCGGAATGTCTCTGGTGCACCTCAAGGACGAGAACGGCGCCCCACACGGCCTGATGATCGCCGACAGGGCCCTCTCGCTCGCCATCCGCGAAGTGTGTCGATGGGCCTGGCATATCGGGATCGACTGGCACCCGGGAGCTGCCGCTACCGACCGCACCGACGGCGAAACACAGGCCCGGAACATTCTTCGGATGATGGCTGCCGGCGCCTCCGATGCCGCCATCGCCCGCCATCTGAAGATCTCCCAACGCACCGTGGAACGCCGGGTGCGAGCGATCATGGACCGGCTCAACGCCACGACCCGATTTCAGGCGGGCGTACTGGCAGCGCGCAACAATCTGCTCTGACCATGCCTGAACCTGACCGACCTCACCTCGGCGCCTCCGGACCAGGCGCGGCCGCCGACCGATACAGGTAACCACGGCGAACAGTGCATGACTACAGTTATCTGTCCTTGCCCACACCGTCATCACCACCGGCTCTGCACCGTGAGCGTGCAGCATCGCCACCGGCCTCCAAGGGGAGCAAACGCAGCGTGACCAAACGCCCGGCACCACCGATCCCGCCGCATGTCGCCGAGCAGATCGCGCATGAGCAGGCCTACGTCGACCGGGTGTATGCCGAGTTGATCAAAGCGGGTGAGCGCGCGCGCCTCGTGGAGGCTGAAGGGCTGCACCGCGGGTTCAGCGATCGAGGCGGGGCGATCCGCGACGACGAGATCACCAACCTCTTCCAGCGCGACGCGTTGGTATTCAACGCCGGACGACGTCGACAAGCCCTGGAAACCCAGTACGAGGGGCTGGTTTTCGGCCGTCTCGACCTCGCCGAGGACGTGCGTTACATCGGCCGCCTCGGGGTGCGCGACGACGAGTACGAGCCGCTGGTCATCGACTGGAGGGCGCCCGCCGCGGCGCCGTTCTATCGCGCCACTCCGGGCGATCCGCTGGGGGTGGTGCGACGCCGTGTGCTGCGGTGTCGAGACGCCCAGGTGATCGGGATCGAGGACGACCTCATGGTCGCGCAGGCTCCCGACGGGATGGTCGTGGTCGGAGACGGCGCGCTGATGGCAGCGCTGAGCAGGTCGCGCGGCGGCCGGATGCGGGACATCGTTGCGACGATCCAGCAGCATCAGGACGAGGCGATCCGGGCCAGCAGTCGCGGGGTCACCGAGATCACCGGAGGTCCTGGCACCGGCAAGACGGTGGTGGCGTTGCACCGGGCGGCGTACCTGCTGTACTCCAACCGGCGCAAGTTCGAAAACGGCGGCATCCTCGTGG
The DNA here is from genome assembly GCA_039636865.1 of Dermatophilaceae bacterium Sec6.4. NCBI lineage: Bacteria > Bacillati > Actinomycetota > Actinomycetes > Micrococcales > Dermatophilaceae > Dermatophilaceae bacterium Sec6.4. The sequence continues at coordinate 900,038 of CP144172.1, read as the reverse complement.
TCGGACCGTCCAGCTCCTACACCGCGTACATCGAACGCGTGCTGCCCTCGCTCGGCGAGGACAGCGTCTCGTTGCGCTCGCTCGGCGATGTTGTCGCGGGTATCACGGCGCACCGGTTGGACACGCCGTCCGCCGCCCGCGTCAAGGGCTCACTGAATATCCGGCAGGTGCTGGCACGGGCGGCCCGCGACCTCCCACCGGACGCGCCGATGGAGTTGCGGACGATGGTTGCGGGTTCTCCCGTGCGCATCCAGGCTGCCGAATTGACCCGGTTGCGTCGCAAGGTGCTACGCGGTCATCACCACAACACCGCGCGAAAAGTTGCGCTCGACGCGCTGACCGATGCCGCCTGGGCCCAGGTCCGTAGCGGGGAGAAAGCCGAGTTCGTCGTGGAGTTCCACGAACACCGCGTGGTCGAGTCCTTCCTGGCGCAATGGTGGGCGCCGCTGGACGCCCGAGCGGTGTTGAGCTGGTTGGCGATCCCCGAGCGGCTCGTCGCCTACACCGAGGGCGTGCTGTCAGAGGCCGACCACGCTGCGCTGGCTGCATCGATGGCTTACGCCGCATCGGATGGCACGTGGTCGGTAGCCGACGTCGCCCTGATCGACGACATCGCCGCCCGATTGGGTCCGATCCCCGAGGCCCCGAAGGAAGAACGCGGCTTCTACGAGATCGAGGAGCTGGAGGACGTGCAGCGATACGGCGTCACCGAGGTCGGCTCGGGAGGTCGAGGTGTCGCGTCGGACAACCGCTCGCAGCGATCGATCCCCGACCCGGCACAGCGCCTTTTGGGAGGTCACCTCGGGGAAGTCGAGGAATACGCGCACATCCTGATCGACGAGGCGCAGGACCTCTCACCGATGCAGTGGCGAATGATCGGGCGGCGTGGTCACCGCGCGTCCTGGACGGTCGTCGGTGACGCCGCGCAGAGCTCCTGGCCGGTGCAGGAGGAAGCCGCGCGGGCCCGCGACGAGGCGTTCGGGCAGGCTCCCCGTCAGCGATTCCACATGGGCACCAACTATCGCAACGCCCGCGAGATCTTCGACTACGCCGCAGCCGTCGTACGTGCCCAGGTGCCGGACGCCGACATTCCTGAAGCAGTGCGTGAGACGGGCATCGATCCGCAGGTCCTGCATGTTGCGGCCGCCGACATCGGTGTCGCGGCACATGACGCGGCGATGGGCCTGCTCGATGAGGTCGACGGTCTGGTTGCAGTCATCGCACCGGAGCGCCATCGCGCACGGGTGACCGCCGCGCTGCGGCCTCATCCGCGCATCGTCCTCGTGGACCCCATGTCCACCAAGGGCCTGGAGTACGACGCCACAGTCGTGGTCGACCCCGATGAGATCACCGCCGAATCTCCTGGCGGCGTTCGTGTGCTCTACGTCGCCCTGACCCGGGCAGCACACCGGATGACCGTCATCGGTCTGAGCGAAACGGAGCCCTCATGAGTGACGACAGCTCAGCCACCGAGCTCCACGCGTCCACCGAAGTGGGTGACGTCGCCAAGGACAGCGTGCTGACGTCCTACCGGGAGTCGATCGACAACATCGACGCAGCCCTGATCCACCTCCTCGCGGAGCGTTTCAAGATCACCCAGGCCGTTGGCGTCTACAAGGCGCAGCACGATCTGCCACCCGCTGACCCTGCACGCGAAGATCGCCAGGTAGCCAGGTTGCGCGGCTTGGCGGTCGCTTCGCACCTGGATCCGGAGTTCAGCGAGAAGTTCCTGCGCTTCGTGATCGACGAGGTCATTCACCACCACGAGCGATTGCGCGAGGAATGACGTCACTCGTCCGCGGCGGGTACGTTCTCACGCTGTCCTGCGCGGACGTGCCGGGCATCGTCGCAGCCGTGGCTGCCCACCTGGCCTCACTGGGCTGCAATATCACCGACAGTCAACAGTTCGGCGATCCCGATCCGGGAACCTTCTTCATGCGGGTGGCATTCACCGCGCCCGACACCCTCGACCCGGCCACGCTGGACGACGGATTCGCGCCCGTCGCCGAGCCGTTTGCGATGACCTGGCGACTGTCGGACAGCCGCCGACGCATCCGCACCGTGCTGATGGTCAGTCGCTTCGGGCACTGCCTGAACGACCTCCTCTTCCGGTGCAGTATCGGCGCCCTGCCGATCGATATCGCCGCCGTCGTGTCCAACCACACGGAATTCGAGCGGTTGGCCGGCAACTACGATGTGCCGTTCGTACACATTCCGGTCTCCACCGCCAGCAAGGACGTCGCCGAACTACAGCTGCGCGCGATCCTCGCGGACCGCGATATCGATCTGGTTGTCCTCGCCCGCTACATGCAGGTGCTCTCGGACGGTCTTTGTACCGACTATGACGGGCGGATCATCAACATCCACCACTCGATGCTGCCCAGTTTCAAGGGCGCCCGGCCCTACCACCAGGCATACGACCGCGGCGTGAAATTCGTCGGAGCGACCGCGCACTACGTCACTGCAGCTCTGGACGAAGGGCCGATCATCGAGCAGGAGATCGCCCGCATCGACCACTCGATGAGCGCCGACGATGTCGTCGCGCTCGGTCGCGATATGGAGAACGTGGCCTTGGCTCGCGCAGTGCGCTGGCACGCCGAGAACCGGGTATTGCGCAACGGCGCTCGCACGGTCGTCTTCACCTGAGCCCGCCAGGTTTCCCCCCACCCTGCGCTGCCTGGCCGAGATGGCGCCATGATCGATTGATGAGTGATCACAACATCTGGCCGAACACCACATACGACGACCCGTTGGCAGCACGCGCCTGGCTCGTGGCCTTGGGTTTCCAGGAGGGCACGCTCGTGTTCGACGATGCCGGCGGTGTTCGGCACAGCGAGATGCTGTGGCCCGAAGGTGGCCGCGTCATGGTGTCGGAGCGCTCGGACCCGACTACGGCTCGCGCGGTTTCACCATCCGCGATCCCGAAGGCAACTCCTGGAGTTTCGGGACCTACGCCGGGTGAACCGGAGGGGTGGTCAGACGGTCAGTAGTCCCCGTACGCGGTCGGGGCCGATGGCCAGCAACAAGGTGGGTAACCGGGGTCCGGTGTCCTTGCCGATCAACAGGTTGTAGAGCAGGGTGAAGAACGCCCGCTGCGCGGCACCCAGCTCCTTGTCGCCCTTCACGATCTGATCCGGCGCAAGTCCCCGCTGCACCTTGGGCACCCCATAGACCTGATGGGTGAGTGAGTTCAGCGACCAGCCGTCCTCCAAACGTGGCAGGTCGACCCCGTTGCCGTCCAACAGCATCCGCAGCCCTGCACGCTCCTGCTCACTCAACGCGGTCAGCCCCGCCGAGTCGGGCTCGTCGCGCACGACGGTGCGATCCTGCTCGGGCATCTGGGTGGCAACCCAACGCTCGACGCAGTCCAGTCGCGGTCGCAGCTGATCCAGGTCGTCCAACGGACGCGACGGGTCGAGCTGCTGCACGATCCGAAGTGTCTGCTCCGGGTCCCCCGTGGTGATGTCGACGATCGAGGCGAGAGTCCGGTAGGCGACCGGCTCCGGAGTGCTCACCAAGGGGCCGTCCGCCGTCGAGGTCGCCCGGGTCCAGGCAGCGACATCACCGGGCTTACCCTCACCCGCTGCGATCTTGCGACACAGCGCGTCCCACTCGTCATACATCCGCTGCACATCGGAATCGAAGGCGACGCTGAAGGACTGATTCGGCTTGCGGCGGGCATACAACCAGCGCAACAACGCGGGCTCCATGATCTGCATCGCATCGCTCGCCGTGGGTACTCCGCCACGAGAGGAGGACATCTTGGCCATCCCCTTCATTCCGACGAAGGCGTACATCGGGCCGATCGGGCGCTCCCACCCGAAGATCGGTGCGAGGTCCTTGCCGACGACGTAGGAGGAACCGGGCGACTGGTGGTCAACGCCGGAGGGCTCGAAGACCACTTTCTCGTAGGCCCAGCGCATCGGCCAGTCGACCTTCCACACCAATTTGCCCTGGTGGTCGGCATGCAGATCGGCGGTGTGCCCGGTGCCATCGCTGAGATAGGTCAACAACCCCGTCTCATCGTCGTACGCGGTGACGGTCGTCTCGTCAGTGCCGGTCGTCGGGCTGTAGGGACGATAGGGGAAATAGCTGCCGCCACTGCCGCCGTCGTCTTCGGAGGCCGCGCCCGATCCGGCTTCGGCCTGTGCAGCAGCCACCGCGTCATCCTCGGAAACCTTCTGCTGCGAGCGCTTCTCATCTTTTTGGGCCGGCAGAGTGCGGTACTGATCGAGCACCTTGTCGATCTGGTGGCGCTGGCTCATCGCAAAGAGCACCTGCTCGGTGTAGGCACCGGAGGTGTACTGCTCCGTCTGGCTGATCCCGCGGAACTCGATGCCCAGTTCGGCCAGGCCCTGCTCACACTGGACCCGGAAATGCTCGGCCCACGAGCCGTACGACGATCCGGTGGGCGGCGGGACCGACGTCAGCGGTTTGCCGATGTGCTCGCTCCATGACTGGTCGACACCGGGGTAGTCCGGTACTTTGCGAAAGCGGTCGTAGTCATCCCAGCTGATGATGTGCTCGCACTCGACTCCGCGGCGCTTGACCTCATCCGCCACCAGATGCGGCGTCATCACCTCACGCAGGTTGCCGAGGTGGACCGGCCCGGATGGGGAGATCCCCGAGGCGCAGACGACCTTGGTACCCCGTCGTTTCGCCTCCTCGACAACTTCATCGGCGAGGCGGGAAACCCAGTCATCCAGAGGCGCAGTCACGAGGCCCGAGTTTAGGCCACTCGTCGTCAGGAAGGACTGGAGGCCGAATGTGGTTGACCTCGGTATGACTGAAGCGACGACACAACGGGTAGCACTGCTCGGCACGGGGACGATGGGCGCAGGGATGGCCCGATCTCTGCAGCGAGGCGGACACGACACGGTGGTCTGGAACCGCACCCGTGCCAGGGCGGAACCACTCGCCGACGACGGCATCACCGTCGCCGACACCGTGACCGAAGCGGTCGATGGCGCCGATGTGGTCGTGACGATCCTCTTCGATACCGACGCCGTGTTGGCCGTCACCGATGAGCTGGTGGCCGCGCTCGGCCAGGACGCTGTATGGCTGCAGTGCTCGACCGTGGGCCCAGCCGGGATGTCCCGGATCACCTCACACAGCAAGAGCACCCAGCTCGTGGATGCCCCGATGCTGGGCACCAAGGCACCGGCCGAGCAGGGCAAGCTCGTCGCTCTACTGTCGGGCCCGCAGATGCTGCTCGACGCTGCAGCACCCGCCCTGGCCGCGATGACCTCGCGCACTGTGTCCGCCGGTGCTGAGATCGGGGCCGCAAGTGCGTTGAAGCTGGCGTGCAATGCCTGGATCGGCGCCATCACGGCGGCCACCGCGCAATCCGTAGCTCTTGCCGAGGGCCTCGGAGTCGACCCCGCGCTCTTCCTCGCTGCGATCGAAGGAGGGCCGACCGATTCGGCCTACGCCCAGATGAAGGGTCGCGCCATGATGTCCGGTTCCTACGAGCCGTCATTCACGGTCGATGGTGTCGGCAAGGACACCGGTCTGATCCGCGATGCCATCGCGGGCGCCGGGCTGCGCACCGACCTGGTCGACGCGGTGCAACAGCTCTTCGCCGTTGCCTCCGACGCCGGGCACGGTGGCGACGACATGGCGGCCGTTCGGTTGTCCTTCGGACCGACAGCCGGATGAGCTTTGGTCCGACTTATCGGTAGCCCATCTCGCGTTTTGGACATGCTGAATGAGGCATATCTGACTCGTTGAGCATGTCCAAAAACGCGTGAATTGGGGGTGGTGCAGTGGGGTCAGGTGACCTGGATCGCCCAGACAAGCAAGAAGACCCCGATGAGTAATGACGGCACACCGCCGGCGATCAGGCACCCGGACTGGGTGGCCTGACCGCCCTTTCTGTCCGGGTCGACCTGCCGCTGCGACGACTTGCGCAGTCGCCACCCGGCAACCACCGCAAATACGGTGAGCAAGAGGAAAAAGGCGGTCAGGGCCCATAGGGTGAAAAGAAACTGCGTCGGCGGCGTTTTGCCGCTGATGGTGCGGGTGATCACCGTGCTTCCAGCAGATCATGCCGGACGATGACCTCGTCCCGGCCGGGACCCACCCCGATCACACTGATCCGGGCGCCGATCTGCTGCTCCACGAATTCGACGTACTCCCGGCAACGCTCGGGCAGGTCTTCGTATCGGCGGGTATCGGAGATGTCCTGGGACCAACCGGGCAGGTCTTCGTAGATCGGGGTGGCGTGGTGGAAGTCCGACTGCGAGACCGGCATCTCATCGTGACGTACACCATCGACGTCGTACGCCACGCACACCGGCACGCGCTCCATACCGGTCAACACGTCCAGCTTGGTGAGTACGAAGTCGGTCACCCCGTTCACCCGGGTCGCATAGCGGCCGATCACGGTATCCATCCATCCGCAGCGACGCGGGCGTCCGGTGGTGGTACCGAATTCGGCGCCTGTCGTGCGCAGGAATTCGCCATCGTCGTCGTGCAGCTCGGTCGGGAACGGGCCTTCACCGACGCGGGTGGTGTAGGCCTTCAGGACCGCGATGACCGAGTCGATGCGAGTCGGCGGGATACCCGCGCCGGTGCACGCGCCGGCCGAGATCGCACTGGAGGAGGTGACGTATGGATAGGTGCCGTGGTCCACGTCCAGCAGGGTCGCCTGCCCGGCTTCGCAGAGCACGATGTCACCGCGGTCCAGGGCCTTCGAAAGCTCCAAAGAGGTGTCGGTGACCATCGGGCGCAGCCGCTCGACGTATTGGGTCAGGTCGGCGACGACGTCCTCGACCTCGATCGCCCGACGGTTGTACCGCTTGACCAGCAGCTCATTCTTGACGTCCAGTGCGGCAGCGACCTTCTGCCGCAGGATCGACTCGTCGAAGAGATCCTGGATGCGGATACCGACCCGGTTCATCTTGTCGGCATAGGTCGGGCCGATGCCCCGGCCCGTCGTACCGATCTTGCGCGAACCAAGGAACCGCTCGGTCACCTTGTCCAACGTGCGGTTGTAGTCGGCTATCACATGCGCGTTGCTGCTGACCCGCAGCCGCGAGGTGTCGATGCCGCGCGCATTGAGCCCGTCGATCTCCTCGAAGAGCACTCCCAGGTCGATAACGACCCCGTTGCCGATGACCGGCACGACGCCCGGGGTCAGGATTCCGCTAGGCAACAGATGCAGCGCATATTTCTCGCGGCTGCCGTCCGGCTGCTCGATCACGACGGTGTGCCCGGCATTGTTACCGCCGTTGAACTTCACCACGTAGTCGATCCGACTACCCAGCAGGTCGGTGGCCTTGCCCTTGCCTTCGTCGCCCCATTGGGCGCCGACGAGCACGATCGCTGGCATCGATTTCCCTGTCCGTAGTCGGTAATGGCGCGAGCTGAGCGTAACGGAGGACTACGACACACCTTGTGGGAACGTTGCTGCATGGACCAGACGCCCTCACCATCGGCCATCGACGAGTTCCGGCGTTTCGTCGAAGCCGGGCAACACTCCGGCATCGCGGCTCTGTTGGCCCCGGACGTGCAGTTCAACAGTCCGGTGAAGTTCCACCCCTTCACCGGACGCGAGATGGTGGCCGGGCTTTTGAGCGTTGTCGGCTCGATCTTCGAGGACTTTCGCTACGTCGGTGACCAGCGCGGCACGAGTACATCTCGAACCGGAGACGTGGCCCACGCCGGCACACTGGAGTTCCGGGCGCGCATCGGCAAGACCCAGATCCACGGGATCGATCTGATCGAGCTGGGCGATGACGGCACGATCGAGACATTCACCGTGATGATCCGGCCCCGTTCCGCCGCAGACGCGCTGGGCGCCGCAGTGTACGAAGGCCTGGTGGCCCGCGGCCTCGTCTGAGCCACCTTTGTAGCTAAGTAACCTCGGCAGCACAGGCGCGCTGTATAGAGCGCGCCGTGCTACCGACTGTGCTGAGGGTCTAGCCGCTACAGGCCCAACTCGCGAGCACCGGATGCGCTGGAGTCGCGTAGGAAGTCGGCGCAACGGCGTTGCTCGTCGACCTCGCCGATGATCCCCGCAGCCCGCGCGAGGGCAGCCAGTGCGCGTAGGAAGCCGCGGTTCGGTACGTGCTCCCACGGAACCGGACCCTGCCCGCGCCAACCGGACTTACGCAGCGCGTCCAACGCGCGGTGGTAGCCGGTGCGCGCATAGGCGTAAGCCTGCACCGTCTCACCCGCATCGAGGGCGCGCTCGGCGAGCTCGGCCCACGCCAGGGACGACGTGGGGTGGGCGCGCGCGACCTCGGTGGGGTCGGCTCCGCTGTCAAGCAGAGCAGCGGCCGGGTCGAGCGGCAAACGGGTCTCGGGGATACCGAGCAGGTTGTCAGTCACCTGCCTATCTTCACTCACCAGACGCGCCGCGCCGAAACGTCGGTAGCAGCCGCGCGCCCCGTCGAGCGCGCAGCTGCTACCGACAGCGGTCAGACGTGCTTGCCCGCGGAGCCCAGACTCTCGCAGGCCTCGATGACCCGCGCGCTCATACCGGCCTCACCGGCTTTGCCCCAAGCTCGTGGGTCGTACTTCTTCTTGTCGCCGACCTCGTCGTCGATCTTCAGGACACCGTCGTAGTTGCCGATCATCCAGCCCGCGACCGGGCGGGTGAAGGCGTACTGGGTGTCAGTGTCGACATTCATCTTCACGACGCCGTACGACACGGCCTCCTCGATGTCTTCCTTGGCCGAACCGGAGCCGCCGTGGAAGACCAGGTGGAACGGCTTGTCATCGGTCGTCTTGAACTCCTTGTGGACCGCAGCCTGCGCGTCGCGCAGCACCTTCGGGCGCAACTTCACGTTGCCCGGCTTGTAGACGCCGTGCACGTTCCCGAAGGTCAGCGCGGTCATGTAGTAGCCGTCATCGCCGAGGCCGAGCGCCTTAGCCGTCGCGATCGCGTCCTCGGTCGTGGAGTAGAGCTGCTCGCCGCCGCCGCCCTCGACGCCGTCCTCTTCACCCCCGACGACACCCACCTCGATCTCCAGGATGATGCGGGCGGCTTTGCACTTCTCGAGCAGTTCTTCGGCGATCTGCAGGTTCTCATCCAACGGGATGGCCGATCCGTCCCACATGTGCGATTGGAAATAAGGCAGACCGCCCTCCTTCACCCGCTGGATCGAGGCCTCGAGCAGCGGGCGGACCAGGCCGTCCAACTTGTCCTTCGGGCAGTGATCGGTGTGCAGCGCGATGTTGATGTCGTACTTCTTGGCGATCTCGTGCGCGAACGCCGACATCGCCAATGAGCCGGTCACCATCTCCTTCACGCCCTGGCCGGAAAAGTACTCCGACCCGCCGGTCGAGACCTGGATGATGCCGTCGCTGCCGGCGTCGGCAAATCCCTTGATGGCGGCATTGAAGGTCTGACTGCTGGAGATATTGATCGCCGGGTAGGCGAATCCGCCCTTCTTGGCACGGTCCAGCATGTCGGCGTAGATCTCGGGCGTTGCGATAGGCATCTGATCACTCCCAGTGTCGAATGGCGACGTTGAATTTCCGGCGATGTCGCTACCTGCCGGTTCTTCGTCAGTCTTGCACGGTCACGAGTCGGGGGTGCTGGTCGAAGACGTGCCGTCGGACCCAGGCGTGCATCGCGATCGCGGCTGCTGCGCCGGCGTTGATCGAGCGGGTCGACCCGAACTGTTCGATGTGCAGAACCGCCTCGCAATGGCTGCGCATCGGCGCACTCAACCCGGGCCCCTCCTGTCCGAACACCAGCACGCAGGCCCGCGGCAGGTCATAGCTTTCCAAAGGCACCGACCCGGGCAGATTGTCGATCCCGATCAACGGGATGCCGCCCGCGTCCTCACGCGCCCAGCGAGCAAGCTCGGGTGCATCAACGTGGTGGAATTCGTGCTGGTAGCGATCGGTGACCATGGCTCCGCGCCTGTTCCAGCGCCGTTTGCCCACGATGTGGAAGGCGCTCGCGTTGAACGCATTGGCAGTGCGCACCACGGACCCGATGTTGAAGTCGTGGCCCCAGTTCTCGATGGCTATATGGAAGTCATGACGCCGGTTGTCCAGGTCGGCCACGATGGCGGCCATCGTCCAGTACCGGTAGGGGTCCGCGACATTGCGCCGATCACCATCCCGCAGCAGATCGGGGTCGTATCTGGGGTCCGGCGCACCATCTGGGGTGACCGGCGGCGAATCCGCCCACGGCCCTACTCCGATTTCGGGTATTTCCGCCGCTTCGCTCACGCCCGAAGCGTGCCATGCTTGCCCGTCAAAACCAGGGAACGCATGGCTGCCCCCGCCCATCGGACGTAGGCGACATCCCCTCGAGTACCGAAGGACAGCAGATGAGCAGCGATGATCCCTACGGCGGGCCATCTGGCCCGGACCTGAACAAGCCCTCCGGACAGGGCGAGCCCGACCGGGGTGGGCAGGACCGGAGCAGGTATGAACAGGGCGGGCCGCCACGAGGTGGGTATGCGCACGGGCCGCAACAGGACGGGCCGCAACAGGATGGGTACGGGCAGGGTGGCTATGGCCAGCAGGGTGGCTACAGCGAGGTGTATTTCGCGTTCATCGATGGAGCTGAGCGCGGGCCGCTGAGCCCGGCAGACTGCCAGCGTCTGGCAACCGACGGCACACTGCGCGGCGACACGATCGTGCGGACGGGCAACGGCGTGCAACTCGCCGCCCGGCAGATCCCCGGCGTGTTCTCCCAGCGTGAGTGGTTGACGACTCTTCTGCTGTCGATCTTCCTGGGCAGCCTCGGGGTGGACCGATTCTTTGTCGGGCAGACCGGACTCGGCGTGGCCAAACTGCTGACCTGCGGTGGGTGCGGAATCTGGCACATCGTCGACATCATCCTGATTGCGGTGCGCAAGTTCCCCGACGTCGACGGCAAGGCTCTCGCCTGACCTGCCGCACAGAAGTTGTGTGAACGGGCGCGCTCAATAGGGCGCACCCGTTCACACAACTCCTGTGCGGATGCCGGCGGACAGGCAAAGTGGCGCGCAGTGCTCGAAACCACTGAGATGGTCCCATGTCCGCCGCCACCACGCCCCGCGCCGCTGCACTGCCCGAACCCCCGCACCTGGCTGATCCCAAACTGACCTACGTCGCGCAGGACACCTGGGGTGCCTGGCAGGAGCACGTTCAACACGGGTTCCATGAAGCGGTCAATCCCGACTGGGCCGACCTCGGCCGCCGCCTCTTCCCCCGCGCCGGCTGCTTCGGTATGCGGGTCGGCGACGAGTGGGTCTCCACCGCGTCGAGTACCGACCGGATGCTGGGTATCCCGGGCGACGGGCAACTGCGCTGTGCAGCCGTCTCGGACGTGACTGTCTCACCCTCATACCGGCGCCGGGGTCTGTTACGGACGATGATGCGCCACCAATTGGAGACCGTCGCGGGACAGGGTGCGCCGATGGCGGCCCTGTGGGCGAGCGAATCATCCATCTACGGCCGTTTCGGATACGGGGTGGCCGCCTGGAGTGCTGAACTGGGCGGGCAGACCGCGCGTAGCTCATTCGTCCCGGAGGTTCCCACCTCCGGGTCCACCGTCGAGGTCGATGCCGACCAGTGGCTCGCCGCCGCGAAACCGGTCTGGGAAGTTGTCCGTGCCCAGCAACCCGGCATGTTCGATCGAGCGGGCGACTGGTGGGACCTGGAAACCTGGGATCCGGAGAAGGATCGAGCAGGGTTCGCCGCACGGCGCTACGTGGTGCATTACGACGGTGGCGGTCAGGTCGACGGCGTCGGCTCGTTTGCGGTCAAACCGCACTGGTCGACCTCCGGACCGGACGGCGAGGTGAAGATCGGACCGGTCCTCGCGATTACCCCCTCGGCGTACGCCGGTCTGTGGCGCCACCAGCTCGATGTCGATCTGGCCCAGTCGTTCAGCAGTCCGTCGGCAGCCGTCGACGAACCGTTGCTGCATCTGCTCGCAGACCCCCGAGCCCTGCAGACTCGACCGGTCGACGGCCTGTACCTGCGCATCCTCGACGTGCACACGGCTCTGGCAGCACGGGCGTACTCCACAGACGCCGATGTCGTCCTGCAGCTGTCCGATCCCATCCTGGCCGACCTGGCAGGGCGCTACCGGGTGCGGATCGCGGACGGACGGGCCGAGGTCAACCGCACCGATGACGCACCCGACCTGTCGATGGGGGCGTGCGAGCTCGCGTCCTGCTACCTCGGCGGCACGTCCTTCGTGGACCTGCAGCGCGCCGGTCGGGTTACCGAGCATTCGCCCGGAGCGGTGCGAACTGCGTCCGCAGCCTTCAAATGGGACCGGGCGCCGCACTGCCCCGACCACTTCTGAGTGGCACGCCGGCTGACTGACCCGCCTCGGGTGCGCAGTCGGCACAGCCCCGGCACAGCCCGCAGCCCGTAACCTTGGCGGCGTGATGCACTCCCTCGGCCCAGCGTTCATGGACCCCAATTACCTGCTCGCCAACTTCGGCGGCGCGTTCTTCTGGATCTGCATGTTGATCGTCTTCATCGAGTGCGGAGTGCTCTTCCCGATCCTGCCTGGTGACTCGTTGCTCTTCTCCATCGGCCTGTTCACGGCCACCTCGGCGACCAGTGGTTTCGACCTGCCGATCTGGCAGACCATGCCGCTGTTGATGATCTCGGCGTTCGCGGGCAACGTCGCAGGGTATGAGATCGGCCGCTTGGCCGGTGGGCGGCTCTACGAGCGCGACGGGCGGATCGTCAAGCGCAAATACTTCGACCAGACCAGTGCGTTCTTCGACCATCACGGCAACAAAGCGCTGGTCATCGGCCGGTTCGTACCCATCGTGCGTACCTTCATCACGCTGGTCGCCGGTGCTTCGCGAATGGATCGCAAACGCTTCTTCACCTGGAGCGCCGTGGGCGCTGTGCTCTGGGTAGCCGTTGTCATGCTTGCCGGACTCGCCCTGGGAAAGACCTTCCCAGGGTTGGGCAAGAACATCGACGTCGCGATCATGGCGGTCGTGCTGCTGTCGCTGCTGCCGGTCGCGTTCGAGTGGATGCGGCACCGCAAAGCCAGCAAGGCCATTGCGCAGGAGGCCGGCGAGGCCGCTCATGACGTCGTCGGTAAGGACTAAGACGGAAGGGACTACCCGGCGGTCCTGGAGCAGGACCCCGCGATAGACATCAGGTGAATCGCGGGCCACGCCGCATCAGCACGCAGTCGCCGCACACCGCCCGGGGTGAGGCGGCGCCCACCCGGTAGAGCAGGCAGCAGCTACGGCGCCTGAAGCCGGCCCCTCCGACCTCGCCGGTGTACATCTGCGCAAGCGGCAGCGCCTCGATAAGCACCGTTGCTGCGCGCCGCATTGCTGCGGTCAGGTCCGGCCGCGTAGAGCGGGACGCGGACACCGCCCCGTTGGCGGCCGACGCGACATTGCCCCACAGCACCTGGGGTGACCCGCCGATCGCCTGCACCACGGGCGCGAGCAGCGCCTCGGTGACCACCACCACCGAATCCGCCAGCGACAAGGTGCGCCCCGACCGGAGCACCGTTGAGTCCATCGACAGTGCAAACCCGCTACCAGCCGCTGGAATCCAGCGCAGATCGGCCAGCTGCATCGGCGGTGGCGAACCAAGGGCCGCCAGACCCAGCCACGGCGCCACCAGGCGTGCCATCAAACCCAGCTGAGACACCGAGCCGGCGACCCGTGCCTCTACCTGCTCGGGATCGAGCCCCGCCCCAGAGGCCAGACTTCGAGCGACAACCGCGGTGCGGCGCTCGAGCATCGCAGCCTCCAGCAACGATGCCAGGGGTTGCCACGGCGATGTGCACGCAGACTGATGTGAGTCGAGCGCGAAGAACGGACCCAACCCGGTCAGCTGCTCCAGCACGTCGCTCGTCACCCCTTGATCCTGCCGCACAACAACGCAGCCCCCGCACCACACAGCAGGGCCGGTGACCCAATGGTCACCGGCCCTGTGCTCCCCCTCCCACGGGTCTTCGCTCAGCCGATCGGCTGATTCGTTGCCGTCCCTTCAGCGGCAGGCGCAGTCCGGGTACGGCGGGCGACCGCCTGGGCGTATCGGGTGCCGGCTGCCAGAAGCAGCAGACCGACGGCCATGAATGAACCGGCGCGGATCAGACCGTCCAGGGCGGCCAGGTCGTAGAGGAACAGCTTGGCCAGCGCGCCGGCCACCAGGGCCAGGCCGACGACCGTGCAGGCCCCGGTGTTGCTCTCGGGACGAAGCCCGGCGTTCAGGGCGACCATCGCTGCGGCCATCAGCAAGGCGGAGATGAGCAACTGCGCTGCGTGGTATCCATCAAGTCCGCCGATTGCCACCCCGGCGGACAGGAGTGAAACCAGAACGCTCCAGAGGCCGGGCAGCGGGGCCAGGACAAGGGCAGGCACCTGGGCGCTGGCCGGCAGAACCCGCCGGGCGGACCACAGGATGGCGAGTATTGCTGCCGCCACGGCCAGGCCCGAGATTGCATCGAGCGCGCCGACAGTGTTCACGGCGTAGGTCGAATCGGCGATGACCGATACCCGCAGGTGAGCTACCTGGACCAGGGCGGCGATGGCGGTGAACAACACCCCGATCCCCCATACCGGCAGCGACCGCTGCTGGTGTGCGGCCGACAACAGGCCGAGTGCGACGATCGCGATCATGGCCGGAAGCAGGTGTCCGCGGGTGGTGGAGACACAGGCCGCGAGCGCAGCCAAGCTGGCAATGACGGCACCGGCGGACATCGTCACAGTGCCGAGCGGTCGAGCAACGACCATCGCGACAATGGTCAGGACTGCGACCAGAGCTGCGGCCACGATGCTGTAGGGACGCTCGAGGGTCGGCAGCGCAACCACGATCGGCAGCGAAGCAACGACATACACGATGGCGGTTGCCCATTCATCCTTGTCGATGTGAACGAGGGCAGACACCAGGCCAAGCAGCGCGCATGCCGCGGCGGCGCCAAGGCGGAGCTGGAAGGAACCGTCCAATTCCCCGAGCTGGGCGGCGAGCAACGCCAGGACCACGGGCACGGTGCGGACCGGGGCGACAGCCGTCCAGCCGCGTAATTTCTCCGGCGCGATGCCGGCGGCCTGCAGCAGGAGCAGGAAGCCCAGCAGCATGGGGGTCACGCCCTGCGTGATGAACGGAGCCAGACCGGCGATTGCGGCGAAGGCCATGATCGTCATCGGCTGGGAGCGCCAGTAGGTCGAGAGAGCGACCGCGGCGACGGCGATGAAACCGGCGACGACCAGGCCAGTGGCGGGGCGCAGCCAGTGGTAGTAGCTCGTCATCGAGACCACGACCACGAAGAGGCCGGCAAAGCCGGTGGTTGCCAACGCAATGGCGCCGGTGCGGCCGCCCTCACGGGTGTAGAGCCAGGTGCTGCCCGCGATCAGCAGAATCGACAGCGTGGCGCCCGCACCGACCCGGGCAGCGGGGCCGAAGAAACCTGCCTGTGCGGCGAGCACCAGCATCATCACGACACCGATAAGGGTGATGAATACACCGAGACCAGCAAGAAGCTTGCTGATGACGCCGTCGCGCTGCCACCAAGGGGTCCGCGGCTCGGTGGGCGCCACATTGCGCGGCAGGGTAGGTGGGACGTGGCCCCGCGGCTGCTGGGGGCCTCGCCACTGGGGCTCGCCACCCTGCTGGAAGTTGGCCTGCTGGGCGTAAGGGTTGCGTTCCTGCTGGGCGTACGGGTTCTGCGGCTGACCGGCCCGCACATAGGGAACCGCCGGTGGGCGGGGGCCGACCGGCGGTGCGTGACGCGGATCTGAGTAAGGGGAGGGGGTTGGTGTGTTCATGCCCCCAGCCTGCTGAATGTGCGCATTTTCCAGATCCGCACAGTTACTCAATCAGGGTGGGTACTTCTACTCAGGTAGTCCAGCCTCCACTACCTGCAGGCCCGAGTCGATGACCTCAGTCCAGCCCCTGCTCCAACGCGTATCGGGTCAACTCGATCCGATTTCCGAGGTGCAGTTTGCGCAGCGTTGCCTGCACATGGTTTTCCACCGTGCGGTGACTGATGCCGAGCCTGGTGGCGGCCTGGCGCGAGGACAGTCCCTTGGCAACCAGCCGGAGTACTTCGGTCTCGCGCTCCGTGAGGGCCGGCAGGCGGGGCTTTGCGGGGTCGGCCGAGCCGTCGGGTTCGTTGGCGGTCCGGCGGTATTCACCGAGTACGAGACCGGCCAGACCGGCGGTGAAGACGGCCTGGCCCTGCGAGGTGCGGATCACGGCATCGATGAGTTCGGCGGCCGACGCGCTCTTGACGAGGTAACCGCCCGCGCCGGCCTTGATCGCCTCGAGGACGTCGTCGCGCTCGGAGGATGCGGACAGCACCAGTACGTGCGTGTGCGCAGATACCTCCCGCACTGCTGCCGTCGCCTCGACGCCGGTGCCATCGGGCAGATGCATGTCCATCAGCACGACCGCGGGTCTGGTCGCGGCAGCGCGCCTTCTTGCGGCGGCCACCGAATCGGCGGTCGCCACCACATCGAACCCTGCGGCAGCCAGATCGCGGCTGACCCCGTCACGCCACATGGGGTGGTCGTCGACCACCATCACCGTGATCGCAGCGTTGTCGTTCATCAACTCCCCTTGGTCAGGTGGATCTCCCATTCAGTGCCCATGTCGGGCCCAGTCTCCAGCACTGCGGTGCCGCCGAGGGCCCGGACACGGCCTTCGATGGAATCCGCAACGCCCATCCGTCCCTGTGCACGAGCCTGCGCGAGACGACCCTGCGGGATGCCCGGACCGTCATCGCGAACCGTGAGGACCAGCTCGCCGCCAAGGTCTTCCAACAACACATAGGACACGGCATCCGGCCCGACGTGCTGCTGGGTGTTGTGCAGAGCGGCGCGTACCACCGCCACCAGCTCGTCAGCCTGATGACCGCTCACCTCGATGGGGTCGGCGGGCGCCGCGAATGTCGCGCTCGCCGGAAGCACGGCACGGACTGCATCGCGCAGGTCGACACCACCTGCGTCGGTTCGTTGATCCGGTACTGACCGGGCGCGGCTGAGCAGCACCCGCAACGCGTCCTCCTGCTCGCCGGCGAGCTTCGCCAGATCGGCACCCTCACCGCCGATCTCACGGCCACGGCGGCGCACCAGGGCCAGTACCTGCAGTACGCCGTCATGCACCTCGCGGGCCAGCCTGTCCCGCTCGTCCGTCGCCGCCTGGATACGGATCGCGGCCTCGAGCTCCGTATGTGCGCTGCGCGCGATGTAGGCGCCCGCCCCGATTGCGAGCCCGACGGTGCCCATGATCGGCAACGTTGCGTCGTAAAACCAGTTTCCGAGCTGATTCAGCCCCGCCAGAGCGATGACGCCGAGCACCAGGCCGGCAATCAGGCCCGCCATCCGGCCGCGGAGCAGGGCCACCGAAACGACGGCGTTCGCTACCCAGAACGAGGTGGGCAGCGGTTGCTGATGCACATAGAAGTGGTGCGGGACGACGAGACGGGTGCTCAGGATCAGCAGGATCGTGACTACGACCTCGGCCACGACCAGCGGGGTGCGTCGGGTGCGCACGAAGAAATACTCGACACCGAGGTAGGCCGACCACAGCAGTTGGGCCCCGATGATCACCCAGCTCAGCGGTACGTGGTCGTAGTGCTTGTCCTGGACGATCTGCACGCCGAGCGCGTAGCCCATGGTCGCGACCCGGAAGATCTGTGCGGCCCGCCAGATCGGCAGGGTGCCGCCGAGCTGCGGCTCCGCGCGGTGAGTACTCACGACCCAGGGTCTACCACGGCGCGCCAGATTGCACGGTGCAGATCCACCTGCTCGTCCCAATCGCTCAGTGGGCGGGTGTGAGCGACGGGGTGTGCGCAGTGGTCGGGGTGCGGGGTAGGAAGGCTGCTGCGACGGCGAGTACCGCAAGACCGGCGAGACCGGCTGCCACAAATGACGCTCGCACGCCGATCAGCACACCGCAGACACCGCCGAGCGCAATCGAGCTGGTGGCCGCCGTCAACATCAGGCCGTTGATGGACGCCGACACCCGGCCCCGTTCTGCAGCGGGCGTACGGCCGATGAACAGGGCCCCGAAGCAGGCATTTGCCACCCCTGCCCCGAAGCCGACGATCACGAGCAACGCGAAGTACCAGCCGACGGTGCGCGTCGCGCCGAGTGCCCCGATCGCGGCTGAACACGCACCGAACCCACCCAGAATGCTCCAGCCGCGCCCCTGCGCCCCGACGACCCGTCCCGCGACGCCCGCGCCGAGGACCGCGCCGACTCCCGCCGCGACCTCAGAGGCACCGAACTGCGCAGCACTGACCCCGATGTCGTTTCTGGCCAATAAGACCTCCAGCACGTTGACGCCTTGGACGACCACGATCAACGGCACAACACTGAGGGTGAGCCGCCAGACGAACCGGTCCCGGCGCAGCAGCGACAGGTCGGGAACCAGGGAGCGCTGCAGGCGGGACCGCACCGATGACGACGGTGTCGATGCGACACCCGGTTCACCGCGCCGTCGCACGCCGAGCCGCAATGCCACGACACCGAGTTGCAGATAACACGCAGTCGACACCAGCATCGCGACACCCGTGCCCACCCCCGAGAAGAGCAGCCCACCAGCGCCTGCTCCCAGTGGGGCGAGAGCCGCCCTGAGAGCCTGCTGGCCACCAATTGCAGCACCGACCCGTCGCTCGCCGACCACCATGGGCACCAGCACCATCCAGATTGGACCGGACAGAGCCGCACCCGCACTGAGGCACGCCATCGCTGCGCAGGTCAGCGCAAGATTCGGATTCGTTGCCAGCAGAAGGCACGCAGCCGTCTGGGCCGCGATGCCGATGGCAAGCACCGACCGGGAATCGCGCCGATCCGCAATCTGTCCGATAAGGCCCGCGAAAAGAATCGGAGGTATTGCCTCGGCCAGTAACAACAGCATGATGACGTCCGGCCCGCCCCCATGTGCCCTCAACAGCTGCACGACCGTGACCAGGCCGGTGCCCGCTGCAGCCACAGAGCGACCCAGCGCCAGCCGACGGAAGTCGCGGACCTGCCATACAGAATCGTGAAACATTTGCTTCATATTATGAAGGTAGTGCTCCACATCTTGATCTGCAACAGTTGCGACATGGATCTACGCATCTTCACTGAACCGCAGCAGGGCGCGACCTACGACGATCTGCTGCGAGTAGCCAGAGCTACTGAAGAACTGGGCTTCGACGCCTTCTTCCGCAGCGACCACTACCTGACAATGGGCGACGGTGACGGCCTACCGGGCCCCACCGATGCGTGGATCACTCTTGCCGGACTGGCGCGCGAGACGTCGCGCATCCGACTCGGCACACTCGTCACCTCGGCGACGTTCCGACACCCCGGACCGCTGGCAATCGCCGTCGCCCAGGTGGACCAGATGAGTGGTGGGCGGGTCGAGTTAGGTTATGGCGCAGGCTGGTTCGCTGCCGAACACGCCGCATATGGGCTCCCGTTCCCACCCGTCAAGGAGCGCTTCGACTGGTTGGAAGAACACCTCGAGGTCATCACCGGCCTGTGGGGCACCCCGCTCGGCGAGCGCTACTCCTTCGACGGCGAACACGTGCGCATCAGTGATTCGCCAGCGCTGCCGAAGCCGGTGCAGCATCCGATGCCGATCATCATCGGCGGACACGGGAAACGACGCACGCCCGAACTTGCGGCGCGTTACGCCACCGAGTTCAATGTGCCCTTCGCCAGCCTGTCCGACACCGTTCAGATGTATGCCCGAGTACGCGCTGCATGCGCCGCGCACGGCAGGAACGCCGATGAATTGACCTATTCGGCGGCGCAGGTCGTCTGCTGCGGTAGAACCGAAGGGGATCTTTCACGTCGGGCGTCGGCCATCGGCCGGAACGTGGACGAGCTACGCGATAGCGGACTCGCGGGGACACCCGACGAACTGATCGACACCTTGGGCACCTTCGCAGAGCAAGGCGTCCAGCGGGTCTATCTGCAGATGCTGGACCTGAACGATCTGGATCATCTGGAGGTCATTGCCTCCGACGTGCTGCCGCAGGTCGATTGAGCATGGCAAGGCAGCCGCGCACCTACCGCAAACTTGATGACGTAGGGGCCTTCCGCGCGCTCGCGCACCCGGTACGCCAGCGACTCATCGAGGACGTCCTATCCACCGAGCGACCGCTCACCGCGACCGAGGCTGCCGCGCAGTGCAACATCACCCCGTCGGCGATGAGCTACCACCTACGGGCGCTGGAGAAGTACGGGATGGTCGAGCGCGTCGATTCTGTGGACGGTCGGACCCGCCCGTGGCGTAAAACCGCCGACGGCTTCGACATCTCCGGGACCGACGGATCATTACCTGCTGCCGAGGCTCAGACGCTGCTGCAGCGATTCGTCAAATCCGCTACCAGCAACATCGGCTCCGACGACTCTCTGACGATGTACCGGTCGACGATCGCGCTGACCGAGCGGGCGAACGATGAGTTGAACGCCCAGATCTCGCAACTGCTACAGAATTTCCGCGACCGGGACATGCTGGACGATGAGGCCACCGAGAGGCGCCGGATCGTCTGGATCAACGCCCCCGGTGAGCAGTCGTCCGGGCCCTGACCTCGGCGCTGCACCAGGGGACCGGGCAACCTGTCAGCCGGGGTATGCGTCGATGAACCAGACCATCGCAGCTATCAGAGTCATCGCGCACAGGACCCCGATCCAGTTCCAGGCAGCTATCTGCGATTGCGCTGAGGTGTACCGCAGCCACCGTTGCGGATCGTCTCGGAACCGGGCTTCGAGCGCGTGCTGCTGAGACCGCTGTGGGCCGCGGCGCGCGCCGGAGCGCCGATACTGGCTCGCGGCAGCGATGTCCTCGTCCGGGTCCAACTGGATCCTGACTTTTGTCAGCTGGGCCTGGTAGGTGATGTCGCCCAGGACCAGGACGGCGGCTGTGATCAGCAGCAGGGCCGCGCCGAGGTTGACCAGAGGAAACTGCACGCCGAGATTATGCGCGCCGATGCTGACCGTTTCCTCGGGTTCCAGCCCTGCGGGTGATACAACGTTTGCGCCGCCGGCGGCGCAAACGTGGGGCGTATTGACACGTCGGCGCGGCATTTGGGCCGCCAGCGACCGAAACGTGGAAGCAGACCGGCGGGCTGGTTACACCTGAGCGAGGACAGCGAGGTAGCGGGCGATGGCCTGGGCGACTATTCGATGATCAGCGCCCAGTGGTGCGGTCACCAGGTCGGCGCCCGCATGCTGGAGTTTGTCGTGGAAGTGGCCGGGGCCCAACAGATAGGAGGCAACGACGACCCGTTGCGCTCCCCGTTCGCGTAACCGAGCTACGACTTCGGGCACGGTCGGTGAGCTCGCCGACCCGTAACCGAGCATCAACGGCGCGGCGTCGCGAGGGCGTCGTGCACGGACCATCCCCGCAGCCTGTTCGGCATCGCGCGCTGCGCGGGCGCGACTGGAACCGGCCGCCGCGAAAACGACCGCATCGGTCGACATGGCACCTACCTCTGCCAGCCGGTCGAGCACCAGGTCGGCAATCAGCGCCGACGGCCCGAGCGCGTCGGTTGCCAACGTTCCGGGGTAGGCCTGCACGACCTCCTCGATGTCCACCTCGACATGGAAACCGGTCGACAGCAGCAGCGGCACGATGACCGGTGGATCGGCGGCGTCGTACAGACCGGACACCACCTCACCGGGGCCGGGGCTCTGGACATCGACGTATGCCGCCTCGACCCGCGTGCCGGGCAACTCAGCTCGGGTCAGTGCGACCAGGTCGAGCACCACCTGCTGCCCGGCAGCATTCGCCGTGCCGTGCGCACACAGCACAAGGGGCGGCATCTGCGTAGTGATCAGGAGATACCGAGATCCTGCAGACCGTAGGCCCACAGGTAGGGCACGCCCTCAGCCTCGATGCGCTGGGCGGCGCCGGTCGCGCGGTCGGCAATGACGGCGACGGCGACTACCTCGGCACCGGCTTCGCGCGCAGCCTCGACCGCCTCCAGGGCAGAGCCACCCGTGGTGGAAGTGTCCTCGACGACCAGCACTCGTCGACCCTGAATCGAGGGCCCTTCCACGCGCTGCTGCAAACCGTGCGCCTTGCCGGTCTTGCGGACGACGAAGGCATCGACCGACTGACCGTCAGCGGATGCCGCATGCAGCATCGCCGTCGCCACGGGGTCCGCGCCCATCGTCAGCCCGCCGACCGCATCGAAGGCGAGTTCGCGAGTCAGGTCGAGCATGACGCGACCGACCATCGGGGCGGCCTGACCCGACAGCGTGATGCGCCGCAGATCGAGGTACCAGTCGGCTTCTTTGCCCGAGGACAGAGTTACCCGGCCGCGCACAATCGCACGTTCGCGGATCTCCTGCAGCAGATTGTGTCGGTCGACTTCCACAGAGTGCGTCACGGTGGGCGAGTTTAGTTCAGTAATCAGGGGCAGGCGGATGCTACTTCTGCGGGCGGTGCGTCTTGGCGAGTCGACCGCCGCGGATGAGGGGGCGCGGCGCGGCCCGCAGCAGCGTGGTGATGATCTTGTACTGCAGACCGGGCACTGACACGACCTTGCCCTTGTCCACGTCCGAGAGGCAGTCCCGAACCAACCGGTCGACCTCCAGCCACATGAAATCCGGGCTGCCCTGGTGGTTGATTCCAGCGCGCTCGTGGAACTCGGTACGGGTGAATCCGGGACATAGTGCAGTAACGGTGACGCCGGTGCCGGCCAGCTCTCCGGCCAGCGACTCGGAGAACACGGTCACGTAGGACTTCGCTGCGGCGTAGGTGCCCGACGCCATGAAACTGGCAACCGATGAGACGTTGATGATCGCTCCGTGCCCCCGTTCCTTCATCGAGCCGGCAGCCGCGTGCGACAGGACCATCACTGTGCGCACGAGGATGTCGAGAGCGGTGATCTCGTCCTGCACGTCGTTGTCCAGAAAACGCTTCTTCAAGCCGTAGCCCGCATTGTTCACCAGCAGATCGACTGCCCGACGCGGCTCGGAAAGCCGCCACGCGACCTTCTGCACATCGAGACTGTCGGTCAGGTCAGCGGTGATGACCTCGACGCTGATCTGGTGCTGCTTCTCCAGGTCGGCCTTGAGCTGCTCCAGCCGGTCCGTGGAACGGGCAACCACGATGAGGTCGTAACCGCGCGCGGCGAGCTGGCTGCAGAACGCCTTACCGATCCCCGCGCTGGCTCCGGTGACGAGTGCGGTCTTGCGTGGACTGCTCATGAGTTCGGAGTCTATGCAGAGCAGGGGTGGATCTGGCGTGACTCACTTCATCGAAGGTAGGCATCTAGGGTTGGGACCGTGCGTATTGCTACCTGGAACGTCAACTCCGTCCGCTCCCGTATCGACCGCGTGGTGGGGGTGCTGGAGCGACACGACCTCGACGTGCTGATGCTGCAGGAAACCAAATGCCGCGACGACCAGTTCCCCCGGATGCAGCTGGAGGCTGCTGGGTACGAGCTGGCGGAGGTCGGCTACAACCAGTGGAACGGCGTGGCCGTCATCTCCCGTGTCGGGATCGAGGATGTCCAGATCGGCTTCACAGACATGCCGGGGTACGGCGACCCGATCGTGCCCGAGGCGCGCGCACTCGGCGTGACGTGCGGCGGGGTGAGGGTGTGGTCGCTCTACGTACCCAATGGCCGCGAGCTCGGACACCCGCACTACGACTACAAGCTGGACTGGCTGGAGAAACTGCGCGTCGATGCCGTGCGCTGGCTGGTGGAGGACCCGCAGGCGCAGATCGCGTTGGCCGGCGACTGGAATGTCGCACCGACCGATGACGATGTGTGGGATCCGTCATTGTTCGAGGGCAAGACCCACGTCAGCGAACCTGAACGGGCAGCGTTCCAGGCGATGATCGACGCGGGGTACGCAGATGTAGTACGCCCGCACACCGCCGAGCCGCGCACCTGGACCTACTGGGACTACACGCAGCTGCGCTTCCCCAAGAAGCAGGGCATGCGCATCGACTTCGCTCTGTGCTCCCCCGCCCTCGCCGCCCGGGTGACCGGCGCATCGATCGACCGCGAAGAACGCAAGGGCAAGGGCGCGTCCGACCACGCACCTGTCATCGTCGACCTGAACTGAGACCCAGCCGGTTCAGCCGACTGCCCGAGTGCGCTCGTACCGGCCGCTGCTACGCGCGGTGGCCTACAGTTCGGGGACCGCCACTACCGCAGGGGACTTCGATGAGCGACGACGACAACACCCGATCCATCCCGCAGCGACCGGACACCCGGGCAATGCCCGGGCACCCGTCGAAGCCGGGGCAGCCGTCCTCGAATCTGCCGGAACCGGCGCCACGCCCCTACCCCGGACAGTCCGCTCCCCCGTCAGCACCGCCGATCCGGTACGCGCCCCCCGCCCAACAGCAGGGATATGGCAGGCAGCAGCACCAGGGTTACCAGAATCCGCAGGGGTACGGCGGCCCACCCGTGAACGGCTACGGGCAGCCACCGGTCAACCACCCACAGCAGCCGGCCTACGGCCCGTCGTACTCCTCCACCACGACGCTGGTGCGGCCGGCACCCAATGGGGCGCTCGTCGTGGTCGCGTGGATCGTCGCGGTCTTCACGTTCTTGTACATGCTGCCCTGGGCGGTAGCCGCAACGCGCGGTAAGTCCAACCAGGGCGCGATCGGGCTACTGAACTTCTTCCTGGGTTGGTCGTTCATCGGCTGGGTCGTCGCGCTGGTCATGGCCTGCTCATCCGAACCGCAGCCAGTTGTGATGATCCAGCAGAACCACCAGTACGGCCCCGGCTACCACCGCTGAGCTTGTTGTAGAGCCCGCGGTGGCACCCGGTGACTCATCGGATCAGACGGAGAATTCCACACCTTGGGCGAGCGGTAGCTCACCGGAGTAGTTGACCGTCGCCGTGGCACGCCGCATATAACTGCGCCAGGCATCCGATCCGGACTCGCGACCGCCGCCGGTTTCCTTCTCACCACCGAATGCACCGCCGATCTCAGCTCCTGAGGTGCCGATGTTGACGTTGGCAATGCCGCAGTCCGATCCGTCGGCAGCCAGGAACCGCTCGGCTTCCGCCTGGTCGGACGTGAAGATACTCGATGAAAGGCCCTGCGGTACGTCGTTGTTGATCCGAACCGCCTCAGCCAGATCGCGGTAGGGCAGCACGTAGAGGATCGGCGCGAACGTCTCCCGCTGCACGATCTGTGTCTGCCGCGGCATCCGCACGATGGCCGGCTGCACGTAGTAGGCATCCGGCGCGTCATCGGCAAGCCTGCGGCCGCCACCCGCGACGATCTCGCCGCCCTGCGCGACTGCAACCTGCAGCGCCTCCTGCATCGCGTCGTAGGACGCCTTGTTGATCAGCGGGCCGACGAGAGTGCCGGGCTGCGTCGGCGCACCGATCGGCAGCCTGCCGTAGGCGTCAGCGAGCCGCTGCACCAACGTGTCGATCACGCTCTCGTGTGCGATGACCCGGCGCATCGTCGTACAGCGCTGACCGGCGGTGCCGGCCGCGGAGAAGACGATGCCGCGCGTGGTCAGAGTCAGATCGGCCGACGGCGTCACGATGGCGGCGTTGTTTCCGCCGAGCTCCAGCAGAGACCGCCCGAACCGCTGCGCAACACGCGGTCCGACAACGCGCCCCATCCGTGACGAGCCGGTGGCACTGACCAACGCCACGTCTGGGTGATCGACGAGCGCCTGCCCGGTTTCTGATCCACCGATCAGCACCTGGCTCAGGTACTCCGGGGCGTCGCAGTCCGCAATCGCACGGTCGAGCAGCGCGGCGGCCGCGAGCGCACACGAAGCGGCGTTCTCCGACGGCTTCCAGATGACCGGGTCGCCGCAGACCAACGCGAGCGCGGTGTTCCAGGACCACACCGCGACGGGGAAGTTGAAGGCGCTGATCACCCCGACGACGCCCAGCGGGTGCCAGTTCTCACTGAGTCGGTGACCGGGACGCTCGGAACTGATCGTTTTTCCGTACAGCTGGCGGGAGAGCCCGACCGCGAAGTCGCAGACGTCGATCATCTCCTGCACCTCCCCCGCTGCTTCGGAGCCGATCTTGCCGACCTCCAGCGTCACCAGCGTGGCGAGGTCTTCCTTGTGCTCGCGCAGCAATTCAGCCAGCCGGCGCACCACCTGTCCGCGCGCCGGCGCCGGGACGGTGCGCCACTGCTGAAAAGCGATCTTCGCGCGCTGTACGGCGGCGTCGACGTCTCCGGCATTACTCCAGGACACCGTGGTGAGCTGCTCACCATTCACCGGCGAGAGGATGGCGTGGTTGCCCTGCAGCGATGCCGGGTCGACACCACAGGCAACGGATGCTCGCTGCGCAGCTGCGGCCAGCTCGTCGGCAGTGGGTAGAGAGGTGGTCGTCATGACTGACTCCGTCGTGAGATTCGGGGCGGGCGGACAGGTGCCGCGGGCTTCATACGATGTTCAATTCGGGGCGCACATCGGCGCTCGCAAACCTCTCGGCACGCAGCGCCGAGACATCGACGAATGGCGATCGTCGCAGATAGAGGTCGCGCAGGACCTCCCCGACAGCCGGCCCCATCAGAAAACCGTGCCCCGAGAACCCGGTGGCGTACAGGAATCCGTCAACCTGATCGGACCGCCCGATGAGCGCATTGTGGTCGGGGGTCATCTCGTACAGCCCTGCCCACCCGCTCGCTATACCGGCCTGAACGAGCGCAGGAGCACGATGCTCCATTGCCTCGCCGAGCCCGGTCAGCCAGCTGTCGTCGCGGCCGATCTCGAACCCCGCCTGCTGGTCGGGGTCGGACATCCCGATCAGCAGGCCCCGGCCCTCACCGTGGAAGTAGAAACTCGTCTCGAAGTCGATAGTGAACGGCGTGTCGGGCGCCAGATCCGGTATCGGCTCGGTGACCAGGATCTGGCGGCGCACCGGCTGGACCGGCAGCGCGACACCGGCCCAGTCGCCCACCTGCGCCGACCACGCGCCCGCCGCGCAGATGACCGCGTCGGTGCGGATCGACCCGCTGCCCGTGTGCACCGCGTGAACGTGACCGTCCCGAACGTCGATACCCGTTACGGCGCAGTTCGGCAGGAGATTCGCGCCGTGTCGCCGGGCCGCCGAGGCATAACCGAGAACGACGGACTCAGGGGTGCAGTGCCCGTCCGTCGGTGAGTAAGCCGCGGCCAGTAGGCCATCCGTGCTGATCAGGGGCGACAGTGTGGCGGCTTCGGCGACGCTGAGCATGCGGGACGGCACGCCCATCTGCTGCTGCAGCGCGACATTGGCCTCGAATGCCTCAACGGTCTGCGCCGTACTCAGCAGGAAAAGGTAGCCGACCTGGTGGAAGTCGATCTCCTGGTCGTACATCTCGTAGAAGTGCTCGAACGTCTCCAACCCCCGGGCCGCCAACGCGATATTGACCGGGTCGGAGAACTGCGCCCGCACGCCGCCGGCCGCTTTGCTGGTCGAGCCCGACCCCAGCGCACCCTTGTCCAACAGCACTACATCGTCAACACCCGCCGCCGCGAGCCGGTAGGCCGCGCTGACCCCGATGACTCCGCCGCCGATGATGACCACGGACGCCGACGTGGGTAGCTGCCGCGATGTTCTGCCCTGAGACGCAGTCATCATCTCCGCGATCCCAGCAGCGACGGGTCCAGCCCCAGCGCCTGCGCGGCGCTGTCCAATGATGTTGCCTGCTCACGCGTATACGCCGAGTCCGGCTGCAAGATTGGAGACCGGATCGCCGCTGCCAGCCACTCTCGATCACGGGGAGCACCGCCCTCTCGGGTAACCCGGTCGTTGTCGTCGCCCTCCCCACCAAGGTTGGAAGCAAAGATGCCCGCCGCCGATCGTGGCAGGAAATCCTCGTAGACGATCGGATTCGGGCGCAGCCAGCCACCGTCCAACAGCTGGGTCAGCGACGCCGGTGGCTGTGTCCCGTCGCCCGGGCGCTGCGCCACGTCATAGGTGAAGTACGCCAGATCGGTGCGCGCCAACCCGGCCATGGTCACCGGGAAGCCGTTGGACCAGACATCCTGCGCAACCTGCGACCGGTCCATATCGGGCCGTTCTCCGCAGCGGCGGTCCACCTCGGCGCCGAGCCGCTCGTACCTGTCACGGCCACGTGCCGTCAGTGCGACTCCTCGCGCCTCGACCTCACCGAACCTGACCCGCAATGCACCGCCCGTCACGCGGCCGTCGCTCTCACGAAAAGTGCGCGGCTCGGCAAGCGCCTTGAAGGAGGTCTGGCGCAGCAGGACGTCCGGGCCGCTCCACCTCGGCGGGCCTTGAATCTGGTCGATCATCTGCACCCCACGCGTCTGCATCGATGCATAGAGGTCGTCGATATCCAGCACCCGCGGCGTCAGGTGGTTGATATGGGTGCTGCCCACCCCGCCGATGTCGGCAGCAACCCCGGACACCGCCTGCAGTTCCTCGTACCAGCCGCGATCCACTGGCTCGGGCGACAACGCGAAGGCTGCGGCGGCCAACTCCATGAAGGTTCCGGCGTCATCCGCGGACAGGCCACCGGCGGCTACGGCGCGATCCGCCAGCGCGAGCAACTGCGGCGCGAACAGCTCGCGCGCGTCCAGGAATCGCAGCAGTCGCTGCTCCAGGTCGGCATCGAAGAACCGGCGGTCCTGCGGCACCAGCATGGAGGTGAAGACCCGGAACGGATTGGCGGCCAACTCGTCGCGGTCGTGCGGGCGGAAGGCAGTGGAGATCACCGGCACGGGCTGGCTCCCGACAGTCCGCAGATCGTAGAACCCGGTCGGGTACATGCCCAGGGCCGCGAAGATCCGGGTGACCTGCCGCAGTTCGCGGGGCGTACCCACCCGGATCGCGCCGTGCCGCTCGGCCGTGACCCGGTCGATCGAGCCGAACTGCTGGGCCGCTGCGGCATCGCGGGACAACACCTGGTCGTTCACCTCGCGGGACACCTGGAGCAACGTCGTGTACGCCGGGACCTCGCGCCCGTACAGGTCTGAGAGCCGCCGGGCGAACTGTGCCCGCAACGCGGTGGCGCCGATCATCATCCCGGTATCGCCCATGGGTGCGCTTCCTCTCCGAGCCGGTCCCGAGCCACTCGCGGCAGGCGCCCAGTCTGGCAGGGCAGGTACCGTCAGCTCATGGACGCCCAGGTTGATTACGACGTCGTCATCATCGGTAGCGGTTTCTCCGGGATCGGGATGGCCGTCGCGCTGCAGGCCAGTGGCCGCAGCTATACGGTGCTGGAGAAGGCCCACGACATCGGCGGGACATGGCGCGACAACCGCTATCCCGGGTGCGCGTGCGATGTGCCGAGCCACCTCTACTCCTTCTCCTTCGAGCCCAACCCGTACTGGTCGCGCGCCTACGCCACCAGCGACGAGATCCAGGACTACCTGCTCTACGTGGTGGAGAAGTACGACGTCCGCAAGCACGTGCAGTTCGACGCCCAGGTCACCCGGGGCGTCTACGACGAGAGCCTGTCTGTCTGGCACCTCACCGTGCTCGGTGCCGACGACGAGGAACAGCATCTCGTCGCGGGAGCCGTCGTCCTGGGGGTCGGCGCGCTGCACGACCCGTCGCTGCCCGACATACCGGGTCTGGAGAACTTCGCCGGCGAGATCATGCACACCGCAACCTGGGATCCGGGCGCCAGCATGTTCGGTCGCAAGGTGGGCATCATCGGCACCGGAGCAAGCGCGGTGCAGGCGATTCCCTACCTGGCGCAGGATGCCGATCACCTGACCGTCTTCCAGCGCACCCCGGCGTGGGTGCTACCAAAGATCGACCCTGAGTACCCCGAATCGCTGCACGATGCATACGAGAAGCGCCCCTGGTTGATGAAAGCGCACCGGGCAAAGATCCAGACGTGGAACGAGATCCGCGGATACGCGTTCTCACGGGCGGTTCCAGTGCTGAAGGCCTACTCGCTCCTGGCGCGAGCCAATATCGCCAAGGCCGTCAAAGATCCGGTGCTACGCCGGAAGCTCACGCCCAGCTACACCCTGGGGTGCAAGCGGGTGACCTTCTCCAGCACGTACTACCCCGCGCTTGCCCGCAAGAACGTGCACGTCGAGACCGAGTCCGTGGCTACTGCTGACGGGATGGGCCTGACGACTGTCGATGGCACCCGTCACGAACTGGACGTGCTCGTGCTCGCCACCGGATTCGACGTCACCGGCTCCTACCGGCACCTCGGATTCACCGGATCGGGCGGACACGACCTCGCCCACGAGTGGGACCGCGGCATCACCTCCTACTACGGGGTCACGGTGCCGCATTTTCCCAACCTGTTCTTCCTGCTCGGGCCCAATACAGCACTCGGGCACAACTCGGTCGTCTTGATGATCGAGGCGCAGATCGCTCTCACCGTGAAGTTGCTGGACGAACGGGATGAGCGCGGTGCAGGGGCCATCGAAGTACGCGAAGCGGTTGCCGAGGCGCACCTCGCGACCCTGGATCGTCGGACCTCCTCGACTGTGTGGGCGATCGGCGGATGCAACAGCTGGTACCTGGACGAACTCGGCCGCAACCGCACGCTGTGGCCCGGATCGGTGCCGGAGTACGAACGCCGCACCCGACGTCCGGAGATGATCGACTACGAATTCACCGGCTCGCCGAACACCGCGACGGTTGCCTGATCTTCGATCGGCATCTGGTTGCTGCGCACCACGCCAGCGTGCTGTCCTGTGCCGAAGCGAGGACCCTCAGGATTCGACCGACTCACGCGGGACGCTTTCGCCGAGCACATGGTGCACCGCGATCTTGCGCACTCCGAGCGCGATTCCTACTGCGGCCGCAACGAATCCGGCGATCGCGGCGCCCAGGAAGATTGTCTGCACCTGCACGATCGCTGCGTCGGCAATCTGTCGATCCGTGGCATTCGTAATACCGGCGACCCGCTCGTAGAACTGGTGCAGTCCGATCGCGGTAAGCAGGCCGAGGCCGACGACCATGCCGATCATCCGGCTGACCACGACCAGCGCCGAAACGATGCCCTGCTGATCCGGCGTGGCCTCGTAGAGCGCCGCGTCGTTGATGGGCGCGATGGACAGACCGATGCCCAACCCCACCACGATCAACACGATCCAGGCGGACGCACTCTGCAGCGATCCCTTGCCCCAGGTCGACATCACCAGCAGCCCGGCGGCCGTCAACGCAAAGCCCACCGGCGCGATCAAGCCAGGACCGAAACGACGCAACAGCAGTCCACCGGCCAGCGCACCGACCGGCACGGCCACCAGGAAGCGCAACAGGATCAAGGCCCCGTCACGCTCGGTGTTGCCGGTGATCGTCAACTGAGCCAGCAGCGGAATGTCGACGATGATCGAGACCAGGGCCGTACCCGCGAACAGCGAGCAGACCAGCGCGGGGGTGACCCTGCCGCGAATGACGCCGCGGGCCACGAGGGGATCAGCGATCACCCGTTGCCGCCAGGCGAAGAGCCCGGACGCGATAACCGCGATCGGGAGCAGCCACAGGCCGAGCGGACCGATGACCTGTCGGGAGGGGTCGGACGTCGCGAACGTCAGGATCAACGCGCCGAGGGCGAGCCCGATCAGTGCTGCGCCGGGCAGGTCGACGCTTGCGAAGACGCGCCAGACCAGGAGCACCGCCAGCATCAGAGCGATCCCGAGCGCGATCATCGACCACACCCCGATAGGGGTCAGCATCCGCGAGGTATGTGCGCCGTACGGCACGAAGGGGGCGCCCCAGCGGATGGAGGATGTCAATGCCGAGGGTGCAGTGAGCGCCAGGGTGAGCAGAACTGCGCCGATGAGCCCGGCCACCGCCGTCACCACCGCGACCGGACGCCACCAGTAGGGCCTCACCCGCGTCGTCGGGGCGGGAGCGCCACCGACGATGCGGATCGCCACTGCGAGTGCGACACCTGCCACAGCGTTGACCCAGAAGATCGCCCGCCAGTCCCAGATCGTCAGGATCAGGGCGCCGATGAGCGGGCCGAGCACACTGCCGATCTCCTGGACCGCGCCCACGATTCCGAGCGGGGTGCCGCGCTCCCCCGGCGGCCAAAGTTGTGCGACGAGCGCCAGGGTCGCGGGGACCAAACCGCCACCGCCCAGGCCCTGCAGCACCCGCCCCACTACGAGGACGGACAGCTCCGAGGCCATCGCCGTGATCGCCGAGCCGACCACGAAGATCGCGAGGCAGGCGAGCAGGATGCGCTGGCGGTCCAGCACATCGGCGAGTCGACCGATCAGCGGGAGCACTGCGACATACCCCAGCAGGAATCCGGAAATGATCGGCGTTGCTTTCTGCAACGATTCGATGCCGACTCCGACACCGGTCATCATGTCGGTCAACGCCAGTACGACCACGTAGGTGTCGGCTGCGGCCAACGCGACCGCGATGGAGGCGACCGCGAGCAGCGCCCGCGGGTTCGTGCCGGCGACTTCGGCAGATGATGTCGCGGAGACGCTACGGCTTGGTGACATTGACCTTCTCGCCGTACCTGGTCAGTTTCAAGACGTAGGTGGTCTTATCGCCCGCCGCAAAGAACGGACCGCTCAACTGCACCTGACGTAGCTCATTGCCGCTGCCGATCTGGTACTGCACGACATAGCTGAGGCCGGTGGACTCCTTGCCGAAACCCAAGGTCTTACGAACCGCGCTGGACGGCAGCGTGCCGTTGATGACCTGAACCGTCTCGCTGCCGTTGCGCTGTGGCGGACCGGATTTCGCATTTTGTGTCATCGGCAGCAACGAGGAGAGCCCGCCGGCACCTGAGGAGAGCAACACGTTGGGGTCCGGCGCCCCGTACGTGCTGGGGTCGATAGCCGTGAACGAGGGCGCAATCGGCAGCTGTGCGTACACCTTGCCGTCGATGGCCACCACTGGCACCTTGGCACTCGCGCCCGCAATCTGAACGGTGAGGTCGCCCTTGAAAACGGGCTTGTTCGAGCCGTCGCCCGAAGCAGTCAACAGGCCACCGGCTGTGGACGGTACATCCTTGGACGTCACATCGAGGTGGAAGCCCGCTGTCGAGTCGACCACCTTTTTCGCTGTCGTCAACCGCTGCGTCGGTGACTCACCCGCGGTTGACGCTGCCGTCTTCTTGGCACTGGTGCTGCTGCAGCCGGTCAGCAGGACCGCGGCCGAAACCGTTGTGGCAGCTGCGGCGGAGAGGAACGAACGTCGTTGCATGCGGGCCAACCTATACGCGCTGGTAGGTGCGGATCACAGCCTTGGACGCGTGGCGCAGGATGGTGGGTTCCGTCAGCTGGGATTTCAGCGGACCGGGTGTGGTGTGCTGTGGCGATGTCCACATCGCACTTCGCCCTCCGTACCGTGACCACCACCGACGGGGCCCGGCTGGCGGCATACATCCGCGAACCTGCCGGTGCATCGTCCGCAACGACCGTGGTGCTCTCCCATGGGTGGACCTTGGCGCACCAGTCCTGGGACCAGGTCGCCCGTTTGTTACCGGACGAAATAAGAGTCGTGACGTATGACCAGCGTGGTCACGGAACGTCGACCTTCAGCGGTGGGGCCGACAGGCCGCAGCGGGAGTCGGTACGCCGCCTCGGCTCCGACCTCGCTGAGGTCATCTCATCATGCGTACCGGACGATTCGCCCCTGGTGTTGGGCGGGCATTCGATGGGCGGCATGAGCGTGATGGCGTTTGCCGGCGCGCATCCCTACTACTTCGCCGACCGCGTGCAGCGGGTGTTGCTGGCCTCAACCGCGATCAGCAATCTGAACGGCGTGAAGGTGCGCGGGGCGAAAACCGCAACGCGCATCCTGGCGCATACCCCGGGGCGGCTCGGGCGGGCGGTCACGCCCAAGAACCAGGCCACCTTGTACGGCGAGCACCCCGACCCGGCGTTACTCGAAGCGTCCCGGGCGGTCACGTCGAGGACCAGCTTGCGGGCGTTCGGATCGTTCTACGGTGCGCTGATGATGCACGACGAGACCGCAGCAGCGGCAACTCTTGCGAAGGTGCCGGTAGTGGTTGTGGTGGGCACCCGCGATCGACTGACCTCCACGCGGTTGGGCACGGTCCTTGCAGAGGCCATCCCGGGCGCTGAACTACGCGTCGTGGAGGGTGTCGGGCACATGACGCCGTACGAGGTACCCCAGTTGCTGGCCACGATCCTGCGGGGCGGGCCCGAGTCGGGATGAAGTGGCGCGCTGGACCAACCGGGTCGTGGCCCCCCGCCCTGCATGCAGCCGCAGGGGGTGGTGGAGGATACAACTGGCGCTACCAAGCGCCAGTTCGGCAGTTCTCCGTCGCAAGATTCCGCACACCAGGAGCACACCTTGAGCGAGCACACGAGCAACATCTCCAGTGAAACCAAAGAACCCACCAGTTTCGCCGACTTCGGTAAAGAACTGTGGTCCTACCTCACCGGTAGGGGGGCCGCAATCAACTACCAGTTCGTCGACATGCTCGTCGAGGTCCCGAAGAGCACCGGCGCCGACTCGGAGCGGGCCACGTGGCGACTGCACGGCACGTTGCGCATCACCACTTCTGAGAACGCATCAACGGAGTGACCATCCCTGGGGGCGGCAGTGGACTGCCGTCCCCAGCGGTCCTCTCCGTGACCGCTGACCTCGACATCACCGTGGATGGTCATTCGGCCCACCTCGAAGGGCACGGGCAGCACCTGGTGCTGCGCAGCGACGTCCCTCATCTGATGTGGTCAAGCCTGACCCAGGCATCTCTGCCCGACGAGGTCGGCAACCTCAGCGGGCTACGTTCGGTGGGCAGAGCAGCGCAGACCATGTCCGACATGGGGGTTCATCTCGCTATCGAGGGTCCACGAGGGACCGTCATCAGCCTCGGGCACGGTGAGCATTCCGTGATCGGGCGCCTCGTCACCGGTAACAGCGCGGTCCGCCCTGGATCAGTGCGGACCCTGGTCCCGTTCGTCGAGGTCGTGGCAAAGAAAGTCTTTCGACGTCGATAACCACTCGCCGAGTGGCATAAGACAATTTCGAGCGGCGCACTCATGAGTGCGCCGCTCGAAACATATGCCTGCCACTCGGCTTGGCTTGGCTTCAGGTGAGGGTCAGCGCGGACTCACCGTCGGGTTTGTCGACGTGCACTGTCTGCCCGTCGAGCACAGCGCCGGAGAGAAGGGCCCGCGCCAAGCGGTCCCCGATCTCCTTCTGGACCAGACGACGCAGCGGGCGGGCGCCGTAGGCCGGGTCGTACCCCTCGTCGGCCAACCACTCGCGTGCGGCCGGGCTGACCTTCAGCTCGATCCGACGGTCGGTCAACCGTCGACCCATTGCCGCGACCTGAAGGTCGACGATCCTGGCGAGCTCGGGCTTGCTCAGCGGATCAAAGATGACCACCTCGTCGAGCCGGTTGAGGAATTCCGGCTTGAACGACGTGCGCACCGCCGTCATGACCGACTCGTGTTTCGCCTGCGCGGACAGCGTCGGGTCGATCAGGAACTGCGACCCCAGATTGCTGGTCATGATCAGGATGACGTTACGGAAGTCGACGGTGCGGCCCTGCCCGTCGGTCAGCCGTCCGTCGTCCAGCACCTGCAGCAGGATGTCGAAGGTCTGCGGGTGCGCCTTCTCGACCTCATCCAGCAACACGACGCAGTACGGGCGACGCCGCACCGCTTCGGTGAGCTGGCCGCCCTCCTCGTAACCGACGTAGCCGGGTGGGGAGCCGATCAACCGAGCGACGGCGTGCCGCTCGGAGTACTCCGACATGTCGATGCGCACCATCGCGCGCTCGTCATCGAAGAGGAAGTCCGCAAGTGACTTCGCCAGCTCCGTCTTGCCGACACCGGTCGGTCCGAGGAAAAGGAAGGACCCGGTCGGGCGGTCCGGATCGGACACGCCCGCGCGCGAACGTCGCACTGCGTCCGACACGGACCCGACGGCGGCGGCTTGCCCGATGAGGCGTTCACCGAGGAACTGCTCCATCCGCAGCAGCTTGTCGGTCTCGCCCTCCAGCAGCCGCCCGGCGGGGATACCTGTCCATGCCGAGATGACCTCGGCGATGTCGTCGGCGCCCACTTCGTCCTTCACCATCAGACCTTCGCCGGCCGCGCCAGCAGTCGAAGATGTCGCCTCGGCTGCCTGGGCTTGCGCCAGTTGCAACTCCATTGCGGGCAGGTCGCCGAAGCGAATCTTGGAGGCGTGGCCCAGATCGCCCTCGCGCTCCAACCGGTCTGCCTGGGTGCGTAGTTCGTCGATCTGCGCCTTGAGGTCGCCAACCTTGTTCAGGCCCGCCTTTTCGGCCTCCCACCGCGCGTTCAGCGCTGCGAGCTGCTCCTGCCGGTCGGCCAGATCGGCTCGCAGCCGTTCCAACCGGTCCATGGACGCGGCATCGGTCTCGTTCTCCAGGTGCAGCTGCTCCATCTTCAAGCGATCCACCGAGCGGCGTAGCTCATCGATCTCGACGGGTGAGGAGTCGATCTCCATCCGCAACCGCGAGGCGGCCTCGTCGATCAGGTCGATCGCCTTGTCGGGCAGCTGACGGGCGGTGATGTAGCGATCGGACAACGACGCCGCCGCGACCAGCGCCGCGTCAGCGATGGCGACGCGGTGATGACTCTCGTAGCGTTCTTTGAGGCCACGCAGGATTGCAATCGTGTCCGGAACGCTCGGCTCACCGACGTACACCTGTTGGAAACGTCGCTCCAGTGCGGGGTCCTTCTCGATGCGCTCGCGGAACTCGTCCAGCGTTGTCGCGCCGACCAGCCGCAACTCACCGCGCGCCAGCATCGGCTTGAGCATGTTGCTGGCGTCCATGGCGCCCTCGCCGGTCGCGCCGGCGCCCACGACGGTGTGCAGTTCGTCGATGAACGTGACGACCTGGCCACCGGAGTTCTTGATCTCCTCCAGCACCGCCTTCAGCCGCTCCTCGAATTCACCGCGGAACTTCGCGCCCGCGATCATCGCGCCGAGGTCGAGACTGATGAGGCGCTTGTCCCGCAACGACTCCGGCACGTCACCGGCGACGATTCGCTGAGCGAGTCCTTCGACGACGGCGGTCTTGCCCACCCCGGGCTCACCGATCAGCACCGGGTTGTTCTTGGTACGCCGAGACAGCACCTGCACAACCCGGCGGATCTCCGAATCACGCCCGATGACCGGGTCCAGCTTGCCTTCGCGCGCGACGGCTGTCAGGTCGGTGCCGTACTTCTCCAGCGCCTCGAACGTGCCCTCGGGCTGGGCAGACGTCACCTTGGCCCCACCTCGCGTGGTCGGTATGGCGGCCCCGATGGCTTCCGCATCCAGACCGAAATCACCCGTTCGGGCGAGCGCGAGCAGCAGGTGGTCGGTGGAGGTGAAGGTGTCGCCCATCGCCGTCATTGCTGCGCGGCCCTGCTCCAGCACGTTGACGAAGGCACGAGACATCGACGGCTGGGCTACCGACCGACCCTGCGCTGCGGGCAGCGACGCGATGAGTTTGCGCGCGGCGGCACCGGCAGCCGCCGCCGTCGCACCGACCGCTTCCAGCAAGGGCGCGGTGGTGGTCTCGGTCTGCTCAGTCAGCGCGAGCAGTAGGTGAGCAGGCTCTACCTGCGGATTGCCGGCGGTCGTGGCGTTCTGGACTGCGGCTGAAACCGCCTCCTGCGCCTTGGTCGTGAGTTGCAGGTCCACGTCATCTCCCTGGTCGCGTGTCTGGCGGAAGGCGTCGTCCACAAGGGATGGTCCGAGCGCCGTCGTTCGTCTGGCTAGTGCAACGCCTCAGACGTTGAGTGCATTCCGCTCAACTTTGAGGGTCGCCGCGCCAGGATCGGCCGTGCCTGAAAGTGAGGCGGAGACTCAGTCCGACGTAGTAGGCGATGTAGATCAAGGACAGCACCAACGCCCACCAGCTGACATGGGGGTACTGGACGAGCAGTACCGCGTAAAGCCCCAACCAGACAACCGTCAGCGCCATCGTCAGCTGCCAGGCGGTCTCGGTGCGGGAAGGGTAGACATAGCTGATGGGCACGAAGACCATGACCGACAGCAGGATCAGCAGGACCGAGGTGACCAGCACATTGGCGCCCAGCACGATCAGATAGAACGCGGCGATGTTCCAGTAGCTGGGGAAGCCGAGGAAGAGATGGTCGGCGGTCTTCGCATCCGTGCGGCAGAACTGATAGCAGGACGCAAGTAGCGGCACCGAGGCCACTGCCCCACCGCCCCATCCATGCGGCAGGTAACCGGCACTCCAGAGCAGCACCATCGGAGCAAATGCGTAGGTGATGTAGTCGACGATGTTGTCCAGCAGCGCCCCGTCAAAGCCGGGCATCACCTCCTTGACCCGGAAGTGCCTGGCCAGGAAACCATCTGTGCCGTCAACGGCCATTGCAGCGAGGAAGAGCCACAGCACCCACCTGACCTCGCCCGCGTACGCCAGATGCACCATGAGCAGAGCAAGCACCACCCCGATAGAGGTGTAAAGGTGCACGCCGGCAGCGGCCACTCGATCGAGGGGTCGCACCGCTGGCTCGCTCATATGGGACCACAATAGTCGGGCGCCCCTGGCAGGCCGTTATATGAAGCTTCCGCCGACGGGCCGCCTCCATCGAGGTGACAAATTGCGCCGAGGCGCTTACGAAAAGATCGCCTCATGCTGTCGAGCGGCTGATAACCGATATTTCCGGTCGCGCGTTGATCCCTAGAGCTGATACCTCAGGTTTTGGCTCCAACCGCACGTGACCGCGTCATTGCGAAATCCGCGGTATTACCAGCGCTGGATCACTCATCGGCACCTCCTTGCGGCCTCCTGGAGTCAACTTGGTACTTTCCTTTCGAAATAATCGCAGCAGTGTCATGCTGTGATGCAGCACACTCATTGGCGTTACAAGGAGTCCCCGTGACCGACACCAACCTGCCCACCGACCACCCGCTGGATTCGCTCTCGAGCGACGAATTCCGTGCGGTGACCGCGATCCTGCGGCGAGACAAGAGCGTCGGGCCGGGTTGGCGTGTCGCCTCAATCGAACTGCGTGAGCCCGACAAAGCGCTCGTCCGTGACTTCACCCCCGGCGACGCCATCGCGCGCGACGCACGCGTTGTCGTGTGGAACCGCGAGGACAACATCGCCTATCAGGGGATCGTGTCGATCACCGATGACGCTGTGAGCTCCTGGGACGCGATTCCGGGCCACCAGCCCAACGCGACCAACGACGAGTTCCACGACTGCGACGCCGCACTGCGGGAGAACCCCGACGTGATAGCTGCTCTGGCGGGTCGCGGCCTGCACGACCTGTCGCTGGTCCTGATGGACCTCTGGACCTACGGCGATTTCCTGATCCCGGACAAGTACCGCGGCAGACGCCTGGGCTGGTGCGACGTGTGGGTCCGCAAGGCAGAGACGTCCAACCCGTACGCCAACATGGTCAGCGGCCTGAAGTTCATCGTCGACATGAACTCGATGGAGCTGCTGGAGATCGAGGACCACGGCGCGCCGGACCTGCCGGGTGGCTTCGCCCCGGTGGACGGCGAATACGTCCCAGAGCACATCGAGGGCTACCAGGTCCGCACCGATCGCAAACCGCTGGAGATCACCCAACCCGAGGGTGTCAGTTTCGAGTTGATCGGTAACGAACTGCGCTGGCAGCGTTGGCGGATGCGGCTCGGCTTCAACTACCGCGAGGGTCCGGTCATCCACCGCGTGGGTTACGAGGACGGGGTGGACGAGAACGGCGAGACCCGCGTCCGCTCGATTGCCGACCGGATGTCGTTCGCCGAGATGGTGGTGCCCTACCGGGATCCCACGCCTGATCACGCCCGGCGCACGGCATACGACATCGGCGAGTGGGGCATCGGCTTCATGACGCAGTCCCTGCAGCTGGGGTGCGACTGCCTCGGCGAAATCGTCTACCTGGACGCGACGCTGCACGACACGGCGGGCGAGCCCTACGACATCCCCAAGGCGATCTGCCTGCACGAAGAAGATGCGGCTGTGCTCTGGAAGCACGTCGACGAACGCGCCGGCGCCGAAGTACGCCGAATGCGCCGAATGGTTGTGTCCTGCCATTTCACCGTAGCCAACTACGAGTACCTCACCTACTGGCGTTTCTACGAGGACGGCAACATCGAGTGCGAGGTGCGCGCCACCGGCATCATGGTCACCACGCCCTTCGCCGGCGACACTCCCCCGCCGTACGGCACGGTCGTGGATCACCAGACCTATGCGCCGATCCACCAGCACTTCATCACTGCGCGGCTGGATATGTCGGTGGACGCCGATGGTGACCGCGCAACCGCCGGAAACACTGTCGTGATGTCGGAGACATACCAGGTGCCGATCGGCCCGGACAACCCGCATGGCCTCGCGCTCACCCAGCGCAATGTGCCGCTGAAGACCGAGTCCGAAGGCATCCAGGACTACGAGTGGTCCACGCAACGCGCCTGGAAGGTCACCAACCCCAACCGGTTCAACAAGATGGGCACCCCGGTGGCGTACAAGCTCGCGCCCGGGGCGACCGTTCCGGCCATGATGGACTCCAGCTCGCCGATCATCGCGCGCGCCGGGGTCATCGAGCACTCCCTGTGGGTGACGCCGTACGACTCCGAACAACGTTGGCCCTGCGGCGAATTCGTCAACCAGAGCAAAATTGATGAAGGCCTGCCGATGTGGACCAAGGCGGACCGCAACATAGCCGACACCGACGTGGTGCTCTGGTACACCTTCGGCATCCACCACGTGCCGCGCCCGGAGGAGTGGCCGGTCATGGCCTCCGACATCGTGTCCTTCTGGTTGAAGCCGAGTGGCTTCTTCAACCAGAACCCCGGTATCGACGTCGCGCCGGCGCCGGGCGGATGCCACTGACGGATCGGCCAGCTGCCTGAGGCACGATGACGCAGTGATCACGGCGCCGAAGCGAAACCCCCACCGGTTGCGCTTCGGCGCCGTCGTCGTGCTTGGCGCCTCTGTCGTCGTAGCCGGGTGCTCGGGCGGTTCGCCCACGCCCTCGTCGAGCTCTTCGACGGGTACGACCAGCGCGCCATCATCGGTCAGCGCCACGGTGATACCTCCCGGGACGGGAACAGCCACCGGCACATCGTCGTACGTCGTGCTGGGCGACTCCTACTCCGCGGGGGTCGGGGCGGGCGGTTCCACCGACTCCTGCTACCGGTCCCAGCGCGGCTACGCACCGCTCGTCGCAGCACACTACGGCCTGCAACTGAGCTACCAAGCGTGTAGCGGCGCCATGACCCAGGACGTGCTGACCAATCAGCTGGGAACTCTCGGCGCGGGCACCTCGCGGGTCTCGATGACCATCGGCGGCAACGATGTCGGCTTCGCCTTCGTGCTCTTCACCTGCGGAGCACCGTCCTGGCTGAGTGACTGCACCGGTGCCATCGCGCGCGGCCGCACTACCTTGCAAACCAAGCTTCCGGGCCGTCTGAAATCACTCTTCGCCCAGATCCGGGGTCGGGCACCACGAGCAAAAGTGACGATCGTGGGCTATCCGCATCTTTTCGGCACCCGCGACTGTGACGCGCTCACCTTCTTCAGCGGCCCGGACCGCACCGACCTGAACAAGGCCGTCGACCAGCTCGACGCGCTCCTGACGACCACGGCCACGTCGTACGGTTTCGACTTCGTGGACCCACGGTCGCAGTTCACCGGGCATACACCGTGCGCTGCGGCTCCCTGGATCAATGGCCTCAGCTTCCCCGTCGGCGACTCCTACCACCCGAACTTCCCCGGCCAGCAGGCGTACGCCAGCCTGGTCGGCCCCGCGCTCAACGCCACCTCGAGCGCCCGCGCACCGCAGGTGACCGCAACCGCCACTCAGCCCTCGGTACAGGCAGTTGCCGGCGCTGTTCTGTCGATGAAGCTGGACCAACCCGCCCAACTCAAAGCA
The DNA here is from genome assembly GCA_039636865.1 of Dermatophilaceae bacterium Sec6.4. NCBI lineage: Bacteria > Bacillati > Actinomycetota > Actinomycetes > Micrococcales > Dermatophilaceae > Dermatophilaceae bacterium Sec6.4. The sequence goes on along the minus strand of CP144172.1, from coordinate 858,406 downwards.
GCGCAGCAGGCGGGCGTGCCGACCGCCGATCTGAAGAGATATCTGCAACAACTTCGCTCTGAGGACACCGCGCAGCAGGCCGCCGGCCTGGCCGGTCTACGCGCGTTGGACCGAGCGGCCGCTGCACGCATCCGCTGAGCCAACAGTGACTCTGGCGCAAGGATCGGACGTCGGAAAGGAACCGATACGCGGCCTGCGCAATGCTCGCTCCTTCAGGCAGTGCCAGCAGCGGCGTTGGTTAGCGTGGAAGGATGAATCCTTTCCAGCATTCTGAGTCAATCGTCGTCGACGCACCCCCCGAGGCGGTCTACGAACTGATCACCGATATCGGCCGTACCGGTGAATGGAGCCCGATCTGCCAGGAGTGCTGGTGGCAGGATGGCCAGGCACTGCGAGTCGGCGGGTCGTTCGCCGGACGCAACGAAGCAGACGGGCGCGTCTGGGAGACCACATCCCGCGTTGCCGTGGCCGACCCCAACCGGGAGTTCGCCTGGCTGGTCGGCGACAGCGCCGTTCGGTGGGGCTATCTGTTGGAACCGGTGGACAGCGCCAGCACGAAAATCACCGAGAGCTGGGAATTCCTGCCGGCCGGTCTGGAGATGTTTGCAGAGACCCGCGGCTCCGATGCCGACCACCAGATCGAGGTACGACGACAGTGGGCCGTGGCGGGTATACCGGTGACGTTGGCAGCCATCAAGGCAATTGCCGAGGCCGAGAGATCCCACTGACGTCTGTCGAACGTCCGGACGCACGCGTCTTATGTCGACATGCCGGTCCAGAGTCGGGTTCCCGGGCGAAATGGGGGCTTCTGATGACGACTCGCCCGTCGAGTGCCGGGTTGCTGGCGGACCCCACGTTGCGCCGACCACCCCCGGCAGTTCATGGTGGAGGTATGACTGATGACAAGAAGATCGTGGTCCAACGACAGATTGATGAGCCTGCCCAGGTCATCTTCAACGTGCTGACCGACCCGAGCCGACACAAGGAACTGGATGGTTCCGGCTTCGTGCGCGGGGCAGACAATCCGCAGCGCATCACCAAGGTCGGCGACGTGTTCACCATGGACATGGAGGGTGACCACATGGGTGGTGAGTACCAGGTCGACAACCACGTCACCGGTTTCGCCGATGACAAGCTGATCGCCTGGAAGACCGCTCCCGCCGGCACCGAGCCTCCCGGATGGGAGTGGGTCTATGACCTGCAGCAGCAGGGCCCGGACTCGACCGAGGTGACCCTGACCTACGACTGGAGCAAGGTGACTGACAAGGATCTGCTTTCCAAGATCACCTTCCCGCTGATCCCGCAGAAGGACCTGGAGAATTCGCTCGCGAACCTCGCCTCAGCAGTGTCGGACGTCAAGCACCACTGATATTCGAAACTGATTCGGCTGAGCAGCTGAATCATCAACTACCGCCTGCGCTCTCCCAGGGTCAGGCGGTAGTTTGGCAGTGTGGTGCCAAAGAGACCAGCCGTCATAGCAGCTGCCGTCACAGTCGTGTCGGTGCTGACAGGCGCTGGTGTCTGGGAGGCCTCCACCGGCGCGCCGTCCGCCACAGCAGCCAACTCCAAGGCTTCGGTCTCCGCCACGGGATCGGTAGCGAACGCGCATAGGGCGAGCGCGTCAGGTCCGCCGGCCGAGGCTCACCCTGCCACCGCACCATCGACCGTCGCCGCAGTCTTCTACCCCAACGCGACAGACCACTCGTGCAGCGCAGGCGTGATCGCCAGTTCTACCCACGATCTGCTCATCACGGCGGCGCACTGCCTCAACGGCGATGGAACGGGTATGACCGTCGTTCCCGGATACGACTCGGGGAAAAGGCCTTACGGCACCTGGTCTGTGGTCGCGGTGTTCGTGGACCGGGCGTGGTCCTCGACCCAGTCCGAAGCTGACGACTTCGCGATCATGCGGGTCGCTCCGCAGATCGTGGGCGGGCAGATGCAGAAGTTGCAGAACGTGACAGGCGCCGTTTCTCTCGGAACGACCCCCACTCAACCCACGGCGATGACTGTCCAAGGCTTCAACAGCGGCCACAATGACCGATCGCTGGCCTGCACGACGCTCATCACCACCAACAATCGAGGCAACCCCACGTTCCGATGCGACGGGTATGTCGACGGGTCCAGCGGCAGCCCTTGGACGGTGTACGGCACCAATGACGTGGAACGGGTCATCGGTGTCATCGGGGGCCGCGATCAAGGTGGCTGCAAGGCACAACGATCGTTCAGTTCGCCGTTCGGAGAAGGCGTCATGAACTTGCTGACGCGCGCCGAAGGTGCAGGGTTGGACGGGGATGTCGCGCCGGCCACACCGCCATCGCCCGCCTGCCCTCAGGTGACCCCCCCGTCACCGTCGACCAGCAGTTAGAGCAGCAAGCTTCAGACGCGCTCGTCGAGCCACCCTTCGTGGTCCTGCGCCAGCCCGGTGAAGCGCTCCAGCAATGCCTGCGCGGGGGCGCTCGTGATGTCATCGATGGTGTCCAGGCTGACGTACACCGCCCACTCGTGCGATTCCGCATCGTCTTCTCCGGCGAGCGCCTCCTGGACCACCCGCACCGAGGTGAAGGTCTCTTCCTCCCGTAACTCCTCGGCGACGTCCTCCGCGTCCTCACGCTCGGGAAAGATCAGCAGGTATTCCAGCACGGTGACATCCTGTCAAACGCGTAGTCCACTGATTCCGGCAACACGCGGTGAGCGCCCATCCAGGGCTCGGGCGGTGAGGGTCGCCAACATCACGCAGATGAGCAGGGCGGGCAGCAAAGTGAGGCCCCCGCCGATGAATTCCAGGGTCAGTACGGTACCGAGTACCGGCGCTCGCTGGGTGACAGCGAGCATGGACGCAGCGCCGATGACCGCGAAATCCACTACTGGAGCACCCGGCCAAAGGTGCTGCCAGATCACCCCGGTCGCCACCCCGAGCAGCGCACCGGTGGACAGCGAGGGAGTCAGCAATCCACCGCGCGCTCCCCCCGCCAGGCAGAGCGCGGTCGCGACGGGTTTGAGCACGACCAGGACAATGGCGAGCATCAACGAAACGCTGCCGGTGAAGGCGACCTGGGTGGGGCCCTTGCCATTGCCCAGAACTTGCGGATAGAACGCAGCGAGCCCACCCAGCAGAAGGAACGCGCCCACCGTGGTCACCACCCTGGCGCGGCCACTTGGAATCCGGCCGCGGGCGACTCGCATCAATGCGGTGAAGACGACTCCACCAGCACCCAGCACCGGCCCGGCGAGCAGCACCCAGACGAGCACCGAGAGATCCAGGTGAAGGCCCTGCACGTCGTACGCCGAATGAGTGCCCAGAATCGGCCACGTGATGACTGTGGCGATCAGCGACGTAGCAGCGGCAAGCAGGACGTTTCGCCAGGCCCACGATGCGAGGAGCACCTCCAGAGTGAAGATCACCCCGCTGATGGGCACGTTGTAGACCGCTGCCAGTCCTGCCCCCGCGCCCGCAGCCATCAACGTACGACGGGTTCCCTCATCCAGATCCAGGCGCTCACCGAGCCAGCCGGCCAGCGCCGCGCCTACCTGCCGGGGGGCACCTTCGCGGCCCAGCGATGCTCCCGCGCCGACTCCCACCACCTGCAGGACGGCGTCGAACACCGATGCCCGCACGCGGAGCCTCGGCGTATCGCCCGCGAGTGCGGCCTTGACCGACACGTCCTCACTACGGGCCCACCGCTCCAGTGCCCACCAGCCGAGGCCGACCAGGAGCCCACCGACCACCAACGCGGCGATCCGATGCGCCGGGGACGCCTGCTCCACCCCGGGCAGGAAGCTTTCCTCGACATACCCGAAGGCCAGGTGCTGAGTCAGGTGCAGGACCCAGGTCAGTGCAATACCGCCGAGACCGGCGGACAACCCGGTCAGCACCACCGCGATGACGACCTTGCGCCGAGCGGCCAGCCAGGAGATCAGAAAGACCACGGCTGCGCACCTTCGTGCATGACCGCCCTCCCGCCTGCTGCGACGCCAGCGTGCAGCGCCGCGTCCCGGTCCCTACCCTGGGCCAGCGCTGCGGCCAGCGTGCCCGCGAAGGCATCGCCGGCACCGGTGGTGTCGAGAACCGCAACATGTGCCGCGTCGACGTGCAGGTCGCCCCAGCTGGCCCCCTCGCCCCCCGCGGTGATGATGGCGCGCGACGTGTCGTATCCCTCGTCGCGCAATCTCTCGGCCTCGCCGACACTGACGATCAACGCATCGCAGTCATCGAACAAAACGCGATCAAGGCCTCGCCAGGGGGAAGGATTCAGAAGCACCGTGCAGCCGGCTTCGCGAGCAGCCCGCGCGGCCGCCCGTACGGTCGGCGCAGGCACCTCGTGTTGCAGCAACAGCACGTCGTCGGGCCTGAGGTGGAGTGCTCTGACCTCCGGCTCACCTGTGAAACCATTCGCGCCGGGGACCACGACGATGTGGTTCTCCCCGGCGCAGTCAACGACGATCAACGCACGTCCGGTGACCTCGCCAGACACCGCCCGCACACCGCAGACGTCGACGGAGTGTGTTTTCAACGCGTTCCGGTACATGGTGCCCTCGTCGTCGGCGCCCACACACCCGATCAGCCGGGTGCTCGCGCCGGCGCGTGCTGCCGCAGCTGCCTGGTTGGCGCCCTTGCCGCCGGGACGTTGCAGGAAATCAACCGCTGTCACCGACTCGCCGGGGCTCGGCAAATGGCCGACCCGAGCCACGAGATCAATGTTCAGCGAACCGAGCACAATCACATCTGCCACCGTTGGATCCCATCACAGAATCTTGAGACCGGTACGCAGGCGATGACCGCCGGCAGATCTAGATGCGTTGACCCCAGAGCACCAGTGAGGTGCCTGACCGAGGTCGATCAGCGCGTTGCCCGGGGCGCAGCGCGACGATCTGACCGTCCGAACCGGCCGCGAACACCCGCGCCTGTGCCACGAGGCGGGCCTGTTCGAGCCCCTGTTGCAACTGCCGCACCTGCGACTGCAGCGTCTCCACCTCGTCCTGCAACGACAGGATGCGAGCGATACCCGCGAGGCTGACGCCCTCTTCCTGGGACAGCCGCTGCACCTCCCGCAGCAACTGCACGTCACGCCCGGAATAGCGCCGGCCACCACCTCCGGTGCGGGATGGGGTGACGAGCCCGAGCCGGTCGTACTGGCGCAGCGTCTGCGCGTGCATCCCGGCCAGCTCGGCCGCGACCGAGATGACGTAGACCGGGTCGTCGTCACCCGGACGGATGGATGCCACGGCTACTACCCGCGGGCTTTCGCGAACAACTCCGCGCGGGGGTCGGCCTCGGTGTGCTGAGCGAGTGTCTCGACAGCAGCGCGAATCTCATCGGTGAGCTCGGTCGGCACGATGACCTCGATCGTCGCGATCAGATCGCCGGTGCTCGAGGACGTCTTCACCCCGCGTCCTTTCAGGCGCAGTTTGCGACCCGACGGCGTGCCGGGTGCGACCTTCACCTTGACCTGCGAACCGTCCATGGTGGGCACCGAAACCGTCGCACCGAGTGCCGCTTCGGCGAAAGTGACGGGCAGGTCGACCGTGAGGTTGTTGGCGTCCCTGCCGAAGACCTCGTGCGGTTGGACGGTGACACGCAGGAGCAGATCGCCGGGTCCGGCCTCGCCACGCTGGCCTTTGCCCCTTACCCGGATCGTCTGTCCGTCTTTGACGCCTGCCGGGATCTTGACCTTGACGCTGGCGCCGTCGGCGGCCCGTAACGTCATCGTCTGACCCTCGAACGCGGCACGGAAGGCCAGGGTCGTGCGAGCTTCCAGGTCGGCGCCCTTGCTGGGTGCGCCGAAACCGCCACCTGAGTAGCCGCCGGCCCCGCCCGCACCGCCGAACGGGGAACCGCCGCCGCCGCCGAACCGGCCCAGGATGTCATCGAGGTTGAACTGCTGCCCACCGCCGCCGGACGCGGTTCGCGCTCCCCCGAACTGGGAGAAGAGATCTTCGAAACCGCCCGCGCCGCCGCCCGCTCCACTTCCGGGCATACCGCCCGGGCCACCGGCCTGGAAACGTGCGCCGCCGCCGACCATCTGACGCAGCTGGTCGTACTCTTTGCGGCGTTCGGTGTCGGACAGGACCGAATTCGCTTCGCCGATGTCCTTGAACTTCTGCTCGGCTGCGACATCCCCGGAGTTCTGATCCGGGTGCCACTTGCGAGCGAGCTTGCGGTATGCCTTCTTGATCTCCGCGTTCGATGCGTCTTTGGAGACGCCGAGAATCGCGTAGAAATCCTTGTCCAGCCAGTCCTGACTTGCCATCCTCAGCGCGCTCCTTTCGTAGTGACTCCACCGAGCGGCGGAGTCCCGCATCCGGTGGCGGCGTTATATGCACGCCACCCGACGGTGGACCCCGCCGCTCGACGAGGGGGGTGTGGCTTGTTACGTGGGGTCGGCAACTGCGACCCTGGCCGGCCGGACGATGCGCTCGCCGATTCGGTAGCCGGGCTGCATCACCTGGACGACCGTCGTGACAGTAGTGCCCGATGGCAGTTCCGCCTCCACGTTCATCAATGCTTCGTGCTGAGCGGGATCGAACGCGTCGCCTACCGCGCCGAAGCGCTCGACACCGTATTTGCCGAGTGTCGACTCCAACTTGTCGGCGATCTTCTCGAACGGGGTGCCTTCGAGATCTCCGTGCTCCCGGGTGAGGTGGAAATCGTCCAACACCGGTAGGAGCGACTCGACCATCGAACTGGTGGTCAGATCGCGCTGCACCTCTCGGTCGCGGTCGACACGACGCTTGTAGTTGACGTATTCCGCCTGTACGCGACGAACGTCTTCCAGGCGCTCGCGAGCAAGGACCGTGTCGGGGTGCTCGTTGCCGGCCTGTGCGGCGGTGTCGAACTGCGCTTCGAACCGTTCGGCATCGAAACCGTCCGGCGGTACGTCGGCGCGGGTCGACGACGAGGGCTGCTCGCCACCGGGCAAGTCATCGCCTACGGCGCCGCCGAAGGCGCTGTCGCTCCCGGCAGACTCCTGCGAGTCGTTCGTGGCGGGCTTCTCGGGATTGTTTTCAGCGTTCACTGGAGCTCCTCGCTTGTTGCGCACCTCCCCGGTCACCGGGTCGAAGCGGCGCTTGTCACGTATGACTACCGGCTCCGCCGGAGCGCCTTCCTGATCGGAAGACGCTCCGGAACGGGCGTCGGTCACTTGGTGTCCTTGGCGTCTGCCTCTTCATCATCGACGACTTCGGCGTCAACGACATCGTCGTCGGCGGACTTCGCGTCCCCGGTGGGGGTGGCGCCACCCGTGGCATCTGCCTCGGCCGGGTTCTCCTGGCTTGCGGCGTACATCGCGGCCCCCATCTTCTGGGACACCTCCGACACCTTGGCAGTCTTGGCCGTGATGTCGTCTGCGGTCGCGTACTCGTCCTTGAGCGCAGACTTGAGGTCGTTGTTGGCCTCAGTGACCTCGGTCTTGGTGTCCGCCGGGATCTTGTCGTCGTTGTCGGCAAGGAACTTCTCGGTGGAGTAGACGAGCCCCTCAGCCGTGTTGCGGGCTTCGGTCTCCTCGCGGCGCTTGGCGTCCTCGGCTGCGTGCTCCTCGGCCTCCTTGACCATCCGCTCGATGTCTTCCTTCGGCAGCGCGGAGCCACCGGAGATCGTCATCGACTGCTCCTTGTTGGTACCCCGGTCCTTGGCCGACACGTGCACGATGCCGTTGGCGTCGATGTCGAAGGTGACCTCGATCTGCGGCACGCCGCGCGGGGCGGGAGCCAGACCGGAGAGTTCGAAGTTGCCGAGCGGCTTGTTGGCCTTCGCGATCTCGCGCTCACCCTGGTAGACCTGGATCTCCACCGAAGGCTGGTTGTCCTCAGCGGTGCTGAAGACCTCCGAACGCTTGGTCGGGATCGCGGTGTTGCGCTCGATGAGCTTGGTGAACAGCCCACCCTTGGTCTCGATACCCAGGCTCAACGGCGTGACGTCGATCAGCAGGACATCCTTGCGCTCGCCCTTCAACACACCGGCCTGCAAGGCCGCGCCGACCGCGACGACCTCGTCGGGGTTGACGGTCTTGTTGGGCTCCTTGCCACCGGTCAGTTCCTTCACCACCGCGGCGACGGACGGCATACGGGTCGAACCGCCGACCATGACGACGTGGTCGATGTCGGCGATCTTGACGCCGGCGTCCTTGATCACGTTCTGGAAAGGCGTCTTGGTGCGCTCCAGGAGGTCCTTGGTCATCTGCTCGAACTGCGCACGGGTGATGGTCTCGTCCAGGTGGATCGGACCGTTCTCGCCCATGCTCAGGTACTGCAGGGAGACGTTGCTGCTCGTGGAGGAGGACAGTTCCTTTTTCGCCTGCTCCGCACCGTCACGCAGACGCTGCATGGCGATCTTGTCCTTGGCCAGGTCGACACCGGTCGTGTTCTTGACCGTGGTCAGCAGGTGCTCGACGATGCGCTGGTCCCAGTCATCGCCACCGAGCTTGTTGTCACCGCTGGTCGCGCGGACCTGGATGGTGGAGAAACCGTCCTCGGGGTCCTTGCCGACCTCCAGCAGGGACACGTCGAAGGTGCCGCCACCGAGGTCGAAGACCAGGATGAGCTCGTCTTCCTTGCCCTTGTCCAAGCCGTACGCGAGTGCGGCGGCAGTGGGCTCGTTGACGATCCGCAGCACGTTGAGGCCCGCGATCTCACCGGCCTCTTTGGTGGCCTGACGCTCGGCGTCGTCGAAGTACGCCGGCACGGTGATGACCGCGTCAGTGACGTCCTCGCCGAGGTAGGCCTCTGCGTCGCGCTTCAACTTCTGCAGGATGCGCGCCGAGATCTCCTGGGGCGTGTACTTCTTGCCGTCGATCTCCTGCGACCAGTCGGTGCCCATGTGGCGCTTGACGGATCGGATGGTCCGGTCGACGTTGGTGACGGCCTGGCGCTTGGCGATCTCGCCCACCAGCACGTCACCGTTCTTGGCGAACGCGACGACGGACGGCGTCGTACGGCCGCCCTCTGCGTTGGCGATGATTTCCGGGTCGTTGCCCTCCAGGACGGCGACCGCGGAGTTGGTGGTGCCGAGGTCGATGCCTACCGCACGTGCCATGGGTGATGCTCCTTCGTTCTAGGTGCGCCGCTCGCTGTGGGCGTCGCGTTCGTTGTATTCGCCGAGTCGTTTCGGACCCGATGGGCCTTCTGCTGCTGGCCGCAACCCTTGTTTGGAGCGCCCTGTCGGGTACTGCCTACTCAGGTTGACTGATCTAGACTCAACTCTCTTTCGCCCCGGTTTGTCAAACTGGTGCTCATCGAAGTTGCGCTCACTAGGCTCAACCTCGGTTGGGGGCAGGTTGTTCCCGACACTCGCGCATCGTTGCGAGTGGAGCCCTACGACGGGTCTGACACGTCGATCACGATGGGGGTGTCCGGTCGAGTTCGCCAATATTTGATCGACAAAGATCTTTAGAGGAATCTCTGCGGCAACAATGATGACTTCAGATGCCCAAGAAGTGCCGTCATTCGAGGATTGAGAACAAATGAAGCAAGGACGTCAGGCTTGAGTCGATGACATGGTCGTCGAGGTCGGCCTGTCTGATCCCATGGTTAAAAACGCTACTCAGAAACCCGTTGAGATCATCTCGGTGCGTGCGCGGACGTTCTGGGTTGCCGGCGTGGACGTCAACATTGGGCCCGACCGGAAAGGCCCACCGACGCCACCAGCCCCCATCCGTTGAGTTGAATCGGCAACGAACGCTGGACACCTCGGGGCACTGAGACTCACGTCCTCACCGAGGACCAGGCATCCTCACGGATGTTGCGACGTGCTTCACCTCCAGCTCCCTACCCTGCTCACTGAGGAACCCGCTGCTAAACGATCGGTGACCGGAAGGAGAGCCGCGCGGTCGCCGTAGTCAGTCGTCGAACCTGACGGACGCCCTCAGAGTGCCGGGGTCGAAGTCTCGGGTTTCACATCACGAGCCGGAGCCAGCGCAGGTTGGGGTAGTGCCGTAGAAGCAGGCCATCCAGGCCGAATCGGCGCCCGGGGGCAGTGATGATGAAGAGGACTCCGAGGATGAGCAGGAGGTAGTTCTGCCCGATCGAGTCGGCTCCCCCGCCGGCTGCCGCTAGGAGATTCGCCAGTGCCGATAGGGCGGCTACGAGACCTCCGATCCTGGTGAGCAGGCCCAGAAGCAGGGAAATACCGGCGGCAGCTTCCCCGAGAAAGATGATCCACGCCCAGAAGCTCGCATTGTCGTAGATGGTGGTCGCGACAAAATGTCCGATCCGTGGGTAGAGCGAGTGGGCGGCGAATCCCGTCGGGCCGCTGATACGGGCTTTCAGGAAGGCTCCGGATAGGAAATAGCTACCTACCTTGGAATCTGCGCCGAAGAAGGCGCCGTTTACCCAGGGCCATGAGGTCAGGATGCGCAGGGCGACCAGCGCGACGACCGCGCCCACGGGTCCGTTGCGGACAACGTTGCGTGCCCGGCGCTCAGGGGTGCCGTTACCTGCGGTCGTAGCGCCTGCCTTGAGATGAGTCATCTACGTGCTCCTTATTCGCAGAGCTGGGTTCGTCATCCCCAGATCACCGTGTGAATGCCTGGGCCCACCCACACCAGGATGATCGCGAGGACCCCGAAAACCAGTCCGGCCACCAGGGGGCTGATGCTGACCTCAGATCGTCGTACCTGCGACCACGCGGCCACCCCCGCAAGAACCGCCAGTACCCCGAGCCCAAACCCGACCCAAGTGCTGGAAAACAGGGCTATCGGAGCGAGCAGCCCGGCTCCTAAAGTCAGTAGAGCCAGGCGCGGCTGACCGGTGAATTCATCGCCATCGCGATCTGGGACGAGCTCTTCGATATGGGTGTCTGTCATCGCTGTGTTCTTTTCAATCCGACCCAGATCAGCAACGATTGGGAGATCACGTCAGAAGGGAGGTCACCGGACTGAGGCACCAGGTGAGGGCATGAGAGCTGTGATGGGAACATTGGAACCTGCGTAACGGTGGTGTTGCCGTTGTGTGGGCGCGGAGTGACTACCCCTGCGGTGCGGCGGCGGACGGCCGGACCATTCCCGAACTGGCTGATCTGATCAGCACTTTCAACGCTACACCCCACTGCGAGCCGTCGACGATGAAGTCCGAGCGTTCTGCGGGCAGCTCAGCTGCAACCCCACCCACCGAAACGTCGTGCCACTCGGCACCTTCGTCGGTCGGCCGATCCCACCGCTGATACCGCCCCGGGCCGACCCGCACGAAGCGGGTCAAGAACCTGACTGATCATCCGTTACCGATCCCAACCCGTCGCCGACGGGCGAGCGAAGTCGTCCAGACACACGACCGTGGACACGAAACCATCATGGACTGTGCGGTCACCATCCGGCGTCAACCATGCCAACACCCGGTCCGTGAAGCGCGCTGCACAGTCAATGACAAGTACCCCGCTTGTCGATCGGTGATGGGAACACGGGATCGGCCCACGGATCGTCAGCGTTCTTCGTCTGCTGCCTGGGGCGAGCTGGCTACTGCTTGCTGGTCTGCCTTTCTGGCGACGATGGTGAAGGTGCACGGAACCTGTTCACGCTCCGCTCCCGGCCAGCTGAATCGTTCACCCTCAGCACTCACCATGCGAGGGGAGAACTGCCACGGCAGGGTGCGTCCCTCATCCAGCCTTTCGATGACCAGGCCAGCGCTCAGCAATGAGCCGACAATTTCGGATAGTGGGTGGATCCATTCGTACGTGCGGTCATGATCGACCGTGCCCGTACCGACATACGTTGAGTTGTCCTGGAAAGTTTGGGCTCGCTCCGACGCGAAGTACCGGTTCGTCATCCGCAGGTCCGGAGCTTTTTCATCCAACGCGTACATCACGGGGTGAGCGTCGCGAATGAAGAAGACACCACCCGGCTTCAGCAGGGCACTGATGTGACCGGCCCACCTGCCCAGGTCAGCCAGCCAGCAGATGGTCCCGATACTGGTGTAGACCACGTCGAACTCGTCGTCGATGAGTGCGCTGGCTTCCAGCACATCCCCCTGAACCCACTTGATGTCCGTGCCGGTGGCTGCGGCCAACCGGCGGGCGGCCGCAAGAGATGCGGAAGAAAAGTCCAGACCGGTCACCTTCGCGCCGCACCGGGCCAAAGAGATTGTGTCGGTACCAATGTGGCATTGCAGATGCATCACGTCCGCGCCCGCCAGGCCACCACGGTGCAGGTGCTCACGGAGCACGGGTAGGTCGTCGGCGACGACCGTCGAGATGTACCCCTTGTCCTGTACATAACGATCAACGCCGTAATCGACCTCGTGCAGCGCAGCACGATCATCCCAGTTTTCCCGGTTCGTCTCCCGCGCCGACTCCCAACTGATGTCGACCTCAGAAGAATTACCCATGACCGAGACAATATCGAGCACGACCGAACCCACATGCCCCGTGCAGACGTTGTCGAATCCGGTCCCTGGGGGGGTCGCGCTGTCATCAGCAGACGGGACGCCGTGTTGGGAGGCGGCGATAGGTTGGGTCGATGGCATCTACTGAATGGTCGGGACGCTGCCGTCCCGATGTGACTGAAGTTGAGATCGTCGGTGGCCTCGAGAAGAGGGCGTTGGTCATCTCGGACCCCGACCCTTCATGGCTACCAAGATTTGCTGAGCACGAGAACCGGGTCCGCATCGCTCTCGGTGCTACGGCGCGCAAAATAGAGCACATTGGGTCGACGTCGGTCCCAGGCCTGGCTGCCAAGCCGATCATCGACATTCTCGTGCTCGTTGATGACATCACGGCAGAGGAGTACTACCTCGAACCCCTCCTGAGTGCTGGCTATCAGCTTCGGGTGCGCGAACCTGGGCACCGGTTGGTTCGGACACCCACGTTGGACGTGCACATTCACATCCTCGAATCAGGCGACGTTGCCGGGTCTGACTACTTACTGTTCCGGGACCACCTCCGCCGAGACAGCGCAGACCGCGTGCTCTATGAGCGCACCAAACGGGAACTGATTCGCTGCGACTGGGCCGACATGAACGCCTACGCGGACGCGAAGACGGCGGTAATCACGCAGATCAAACAACGCGCCCGAGGGTGACCCCGTCCGCGGTCCACATACCCGCGCAGCCGACCGGGTTGCCGATCGTCCTACGGTCGAACGCGGGCAGTCCACACGGTAGCCACTGACTTTCGGCTCTACGCTTCGGCCATGCCGGAGAACCAAGATGGCTCGTATCGCGACCGGATGGATTCGGCTGTTCGGAGCAATCGAGGACGGCGCTTGTCGATCTGCGCGATCAACCTCGTCGTAACTTTCTTTGGGCCGGTGGTGGTGCGGCGATTTTTCCACAATTCCACCGCGGCCAACATCGTCTGGCTCGCACTGGTGATCATCGGTCTGTGCGTCCTGGTCCCGATGAGCTGTCGATGGTTTCGAGGTCTGGCCAGCGTCACAGACCCGTATCTGGACCGCGACAAGAGCCCGAGATAGGCCGCAGCGGCCCACCCTGTTCCTGTCAGCGCACTGAAAAGCCCCAGCATGTCGCGGTCTGCCCTGGGACGAACCGGGCCAGGTGAAGCTGCCCTCCCTGACGGGCCAGCGAGGCCGTCCAGGTCAGCGATCCCGTTACGGCGCAGATCGGATTCAGTTTGTTCGATGAAGACATGTGGACGACTTCTGAAACAGTGGCTCGCGTGGGTGATGTCGAAGCACGTCTGACGGGTGGGATGTTGACCGATGGTGTCGTCCGGGTGGGGAATACCGTGCGGCGTCCCATGGGTGACCATTCGGATCTGGTCCACACCGTGTTGAGGCACTTGGAGCAGGTCGGCTTTACCGGTGCACCTAGATTCCTTGGTGTCGATGAGCAGGGCCGGGAGATGCTGACCTTCGTTGAGGGTGAAGTTGCGGGTCAACCGTGGCCGCAGTGGGTGGCTGACGACGACCGCGCGGCATCCGTCGCACGGTTGCTGCGCGCCCTCGACGATGCGATGCGACCTCTTGGTCTGCCGGCGGGGACCTCACAACCGGTCTCTTGGCCGGGTGTGCCGGATCGGCCCGGACCACCGCCGTCGTTTCTGGGGCATCGTGACGTGGCGCCGGAAAACGTTGTCTTCCGTGCGGGTCGGGCTGTGAGTTTGATTGATTTTGACCTGGTGCGGGCATCGTCCACGGTCGATGAAGTCACTAACTTATTGGTGTGGTGGGGCGGTTGGGCGCCGCCAGCAGATCGGGAGGACGCGATACGCGACCTGGATCCAGCGAGTCGGGGCCGCCTGCTCGTAGACGCGTACGGCTTGGACGATCAGCTGCGTCAATGGGTGGTGCCGGTCGCGATCTCGACGGCGCAGCGGACCTGGTACTCGATGGAGAACCGTGCCCGCACGCAGGGCGGTGGGTGGGCAACAATGTGGAGCGACGGGATCGGGGACCGGATCCACCGCAGAGAGCAGTGGCTGCGGGATAACGAGCACCTGCTCATCCGCGCGATCACCACTTGACCTGCTTGAGCGACGATGCCAGCGAGGTGATGTTGACGCTGCGGCGGCCGCCTGGAATGACCGACGAGCAGTGCACCCAAGAGCCTGGTCAGCGGCAAAGGGGTACGCGTTGTCGTTGAACTGGCTCAGATACTGAATGCCGACTCGCGAAGGAGCGGGACGCCAGTGGCGGCGTCAAGTTGTGCTGCGACGTCGACGTCCACCGGCAGGTCCCCAATCCAGTCGAACACGGAAGTCTTCCTGGCCGAAGTAGTCCATCACCAGCAATCTAGGGCGCGCGTATCTGCACAGCCGCCGGCCTCGGTCAGCATCACATCTCGACCGCCAAACGTGAGCCCGAAGCGGTACGACGAACGGTCAGGGATCGTGTCCCGGTGAACCGGCGAGTGATTGCTACGGACCAGCCCGGGACGGCCCCGAGGGATGGTCCCAGAATGCCAGCTACCCCGCGTGCGGATCAGCATCCAGCGATGTTGCCGGCTGGCGGAGACACTGTTGTTGTGGATGGTGATGCGCTGACCGTTGAGGTTCGTTCGGCATACGACGCGTTGGCGCAGGAGTACGCCTCTCGCTTTGCCGGTACTGAGCCGGAGCAGGCGGTGGACCTGGCGATGATCGACCATTTCATCTCGCTGCTGGTCGGGGACGGGCCCGAGGTGTTGGACGCCGGGTGCGGCAACGGTCGCATTTCGCAGTATCTGGCGGACCGGGGATGCGTGGTCCGTGGCGTGGATCTGTCGCCGGGGATGATCGCGATGGCTCATCGTGATCACCCGGACATCGCCACCCAGGTTGCCTCGATCATTCACCTGCCCTCTCCTGACGACCGCTTAGATGGGGTCGTCTACTGGTACTCGATCATTCACGTGGCCGATTCGGACCTGCCCGCCGTGTTTGAAGAGGCTCGTCGAGTGCTGCGACCCAGCGGAGTCATGCTGGTCGCATTCCAAGCAGGCGAGGGAGTCTCAGACGTCGGTGCCGGGTTTCGCAAGCTTGGTTATGACGGGAGCCTCACTCGCTTCAACCGCACTGCGGAGCAGGTCTGGGGTCAGCTAACTCTGGCCGGCTTCTGCGAAGAGGCACGCCTCGTGCGCCGACCCATCACTGAAAAGAACGACCAGACGTTCCAAATCGTCCGCACGAGCCCACCTCGCCAAGACATCCGATAAGCCGACACCGGTGCTCTTGATCGTTGGCCGCATCTGAGGGGTCCTGGCAAGACTCGTCGCGGGCCTGGTCCACCCGGACACCGTGGGCGTGCAGGATGTCCGTTAGCCGTGCGACTCCGTCGTCATGTGCCCATTGCTCCGCGTTGAGTCCGGCTGATCGGGCACCCGCGATGTTCTTTGACTGGTCGTCGAGGAACAGCAGTTGGTCCGGCACGAGGCCCAGGTCGGTGACGACGTGTTTGAAGAAGGCTCGCGAGGGCTTCGCAATGCCGATGTCACACGAGAAGTACAACCCGTCGAGGATCTGGTCGTACGCAGTGTTCTGACGCATGCCCGCAGCCCGGTAGGAGTCCTGATTGGTGGCGAGATAACACGCAGTTCCCGCTGCTCGCACCAGGGACACGACCTCCAGACTTGGCGCTAGCAGATCGAAAGTGGACCACACGGAAAGGATGTCCTCGACGTGATCGCCCAGGCCGAGTTGGTGAACCGTTGCGCGGATTCGGTCCTCGTCGATTGCAGCGCCGATCAACGTGTCAGGGAATTGCGCAACGACCTGGACCGCCAGGTCCCAGGAGCAGTCAGGCGTGTATTGGAGGACGCCGTCGGCATCCCAGAGGACGGCTCTCACAGACATGGTGAAGATTGTGTGCCTCCCTGGCCGGTGGTTCGGGAATAGGTTCCGCGCGACCCTAGGTCGATCGATGTGACCTCGGTGCGATCAGCGACACCGCATCTGCCCATCATCAAACGATGGAGTTCCCCCGTCGCTCGTCCGCCCTGTTTCAGAATCGGCTTGTGGACGAGATGCCAACTGGTTGAATACACTTCCTTACACGTAGTAAGGAGGGGATCATGGCGTCTGCAACAGTCACCAGCAAGGGTCAGATCACGATACCGGCCGACGTGCGGGCTCGGCTCGGTCTACGGCCTGGATCACGGCTTGCCTTCGTGGCCACTGCGGATGGGTACGAGATTCACCCGCAGGCGGCGTCGATCAGGGATCTCAAGGGCAGCGTGCCGATGCCGCACCGGCCAGTCAGCATCGACGAGATGAACGAGGCCATCGCTACGGCTGCTAGTACGGATAGTCAGTGATCGGGCTCGACACCAATGTTGTCGTCCGGTATCTGGTGCAAGACGATCCGGACCAATCGGCCGCGGCGTCCGCATTGATTGAGGGGCTGACCGAGACCGAACCCGGCTATCTGAGTCTGGTGACCGTCGTTGAGCTGTATTGGGTGTTGCGACGCGCCTACATGGTGAGCGTCGACCGTTGCGCCGAACTGGTGGGAGGTCTCCTGGACGCGCGGGAACTTCGAGTTGACCAAGACGACGTGGTGCGAGCTGCGCTGGGCGCTAGCCCTGATGGGTTGGACTTCGCGGATGCGGTTGTTGCCGAGCTCGGCCGCGCCGCAGGGTGCAACTACACAGTGACCTTCGACCGGCGGGCAGCGCGAGGCGGCGCCATGCAACTTCTCAAGGCCCAGCCGACCGACTCGTGAGGGTGCAGCGGTAGTTGATCCCGCTTCGGAATGGTCGACGATGCCAGGATGGCTCAGTGTTGACCGACCTCGAAGTGCCACGACTGCTGGATGCGCCATTGTTGCTGCGTGCTTTCGCCGACGCGGACGCTGCGCTGGTGGCTGAAGCCGGCACTGATCCCTTGATACCGCTGATCACCACGGTGCCAACCGGTCCCGCCGCGATAGCCGCGGTGCAGGCCTTCATTGAGCGACAGCGAGATCGAGCCAAGAGCGGACAGGGGTACTCCTTTGTCATCGCCGACGCCGGGACAGACCTCGGTATGGGGCAGATTGGGGTGTGGCCGCATCACCAAGGACGAGCCAGTGTCGGCTACTGGGTTGCGGCTTCTGCTCGTCGTCGAGGGATTGCTCACCACGCGCTGCAGATGGTGTCGACTTGGGCCCTGACCTTGCCGGATGTGCACCGGTTGGAACTGTATGTGGAACCGTGGAACGAAGGCTCCTGGCGTGCCGCAGAACGAGCTGGCTTTGCCCGTGAAGGCCTCCTACGAAGTTGGCAGCCCGTCGGTGGTCAGCGTTGTGACATGTACATGTACTCACGACTGCGGACCGACCCCGCCCCTGAGCACAAAACAGCCGACGGTCGATGACCAATCACCAATCACCAGTCAGCGATCCTCCTGCGGTGCGTAGCGTCACGGCATGCTGGAACTGGTGAGCCCGGCCCGCGACCGGCACGAGGAGTGGCTGGAGTCGCATCGTGAGTGGGGGCCAGGCCTGCACGAGGACGGTTTTGCAGTGCAGGCTGGTGATGATCTGGAGAGCGCAGCGGTATTTGGCGGGTGGGTCGAATGGTTGCGTTCAGGGCCAGAAACGTTCTGGTGGATTGTTGAAGGCGACGCGGTCTTGGGCGGTATTGCCCTGCGTCCCTACGGAGAGGTCGGGCACCGTGTGATCGGGCATATCGGGTACGGCATCCGCCCTTCCGCGCGTGGACGAGGCGTTGCTACTTGGGCTCTGACGCAGGTCCTGGATCGGGCCCGTGACGCTGCGATGCCAGGGTGTGGGTTGGTCTGTCGTGACGACAACCTCGGGTCGATCACAACGATTGAACGCTGCGGTGGTGTCCTCCAACATGCCCTGGAAGACGATCACGGGCTCGCGCGCCACTACTGGGTCGCTTTGTGAATGGCACACACCGCCCGCCAAATCGTCGCCAGTCAGCGATCCCGTTACGGCGATCGTAAGCCGGCCGTGACAGTCGCTCATGGGTGCGCCGATCTGTCGCCGCATGCCGTTCATTAACTGAGATGGGTGAGACGGGCCGGTCTGGCGGGGGGGGTGGTGAAGTGGTCGCGGTCGAGCAGGTTGATGTGGTCCCCAACGAGCCGGCAGGGCCGCTCGATATCGGCGTCGTTGACGGAGGTAGCCGTCCCGAGTTGATCAGGGGCCCGTTGGTGCGGTCCCTTACGGGCGAGTTTGGTCAGAATTCGCGCTTTTGTAATGCGGCGAAACTTGTCCGCGCTAACACGATGCCGATCAGCAGGAGGACTACAGCTACCGCGATCAACACGATCCTCATCGTCCCGGCGCCTTGGGCGCCCAGGACTGCGGCCACGACCGCGCAGATGAGGAAGAAGATCGCGGCGAAACGCTTGATGGGGCCGAATCGTCCACCGAACTGACTATTTGCTGCCATGACCCGCCCGCTCTTCCTGGTAACAATGGTGTAGCGCTGCAAGAGTTGATCCGGTCCCTGGTTCTGGGACTGGTGAACCCTTGGTGACGTCAATGTATCGGTGTGCGCAACGCACTGCCCGTGTTTCTCTTTGGTGGTATTCGTGTGCCGGTGACCACCGAAGCGCGATACTCGATTTGGAAGCACTGTCGAAACGGGGGAAATTCGTGTGACTGACACCGCAGAGCGTTCCGGGCGAGCTACCAACCCGATTTCTGTGCAGGGGTTGTGCAAGGCGTACGGCGGCAAGAACGTGGTGGACGGGGTCGACCTGGAGGTACGCGCCGGTGAGGTATTCGGCTTCCTGGGTCCCAACGGGGCCGGCAAGACAACGACGGTCGACATCCTGACAGGATGTCGACCGCGCACCTCCGGCCAGGTCAGCGTGCTGGGCGTGGACCCCGCCAAAGACGCCCGCAAATGGCGGGCGCGCCTCGGTGTCGTACCCCAATCCACCGGCATCTTCTTCGAGGTCACCGTCGGGGAGTTGCTGCGGCAGTTCGCGTCGTTCTACCGGGACCCGCTGCCGGTGGATGAAGTGATCGAGATGGTCGGGCTCACCGCTAAGGCCGGAGAGAAGACACAGAACCTGTCCGGTGGTCAGCAGCGGCGGCTCGATGTGGCGATCGGGGTGATCGGCGATCCGGAGCTGTTGTTCCTGGACGAGCCGACCACCGGCCTAGACCCCGAAGCGCGCCGGGAGGCGTGGGAGCTGGTGCGGTATTTCGGTGACCGTGGCACGACGACGGTCTTGACTACCCACTACCTGGATGAGGTGGAAGCCCTCGCACAGCGTGCCGCCATCATCGTGAAGGGACGCATCGTGGAGGTGGGGAGCATTGCGGAACTGACTGACCGGGGCAGTCGTGAGGCGCACGTGGCGTTCACCCTTCCTGAGCCGCTACGCCGTGTCCCGCTGCCACACCTGCGGGGCCATGATGCTGTCCGGCCTGACCGCGAGGGTCGGGTGCGCATTCCTACCAAGGAACCCTCGCAGGTCGCGTTCGCGATGTTGTCGTGGGCCCGCGAGCATCATGTGCGGGAGCTTGCGGGATTCCGCGTCGTCCAACCGACGTTGGAAGACACCTACCTCGCGCTCGTGCGCGATCAGGACGAGCACACGAGCACCGAAGGTGAGTGACATGTCTCCAGCGCACACACCGCGTGCGACCCACGGGCCGGGGTTGCCCACGCGGAAATCGCACGCGAAGCCGGGGCACCTGTTGCCCGCGGTGGTGGCACTGTCTGGTATCGAGTTGCGGACCTTCTTCCGTGACAAACGGTCGCTGGTCTTTGTGTTGGCGTTTCCCGTCATGCTTCTGGTCATCTTCGGGGCCATCTTCAACGGCACCATCAGCGGTGGTGGAAAGACGATCCCTGAGAAGCAGTTGTTCATGGCGGGCATCATCGCGGCGGGTGTCCTCAGCTGCGCGTTCCAGGGGTTAGCCATCAACGTGGTCTCGGAACGGGAGTCGGGCCTCATTCGGCGGCTCGCGAGTTCGCCCATGCCCAAGGCCGCCTACTTCATCGCGAAAGTGGTGCGAGTTCTGGTCACCACAGTCATCGAGGTCGCGATCCTGATAGCTATCTCAGTGCTGGCCTACGGCCTGCCCCTGCCCCGCTCGGCCAACGGGTGGTTGACACTGGTGTGGGTGGTGCTACTCGGCGCGGCAGCGTGCGCGCTGATGGGCCTGGCCTACACCGCCATCATCCCGTCTCAGAACGCCGCGGCCGCCGTAGTCACGCCGGTGTTCATCGCCCTGCAGTTCATCTCTGGAGTGTTCTTCCCCCTTAGCCTGCTGCCCTCCTGGATGCTGACGCTCGGCGCGATCTTCCCGTTGCGGTGGATGGCACAAGGTCTGCGCTCGGTTTTCCTGCCACCCCAGCTGGTCATGGCGGAACCGGTCCACAGTTGGGAACTGCACCGAGCGGCCATCATTTTGCTGTTGTGGGCACTGGGCGGACTAGTGGTCGTCGCGCGCACCTTCAAATGGCGTGGCCCACGCGTTAAGTAAAGCTCAACCCCGACCGCGCTACCTGCATCCAGTGGAATCCCGTGGTTCTTCGGCCTAGGTCAGCACGTCCGCCACATGTGATGAACGTCGAGCCTTCAGACGTCCCGTTCACCGATCGGTGAACGGGACGGGCGCCCGGCTGAAGCTGATCACTTCGGGTGGGTCTGGGGTAGCTCGCCTGGATGGTCATCGGATGGCTTCTTATTCCTCCCACTGCCGGCACTTCAGTTTGTGCTTGACGTGCAGATTTCCGGCGATGAGATCACCGAACACGGCTCGTGGTGGAGAACAACCTGTGCACCTTGTCGGTGTGTACCCGGGTTGGTGTCCCGGCTCCAGCCGGCGAACGACACGATGTCCGCCTCAGTGATGGTGCGGCCCTGCGTATGGAAGACCTGCCCGCGGAAGAAGTCCTCGAAGAACCAGTCGGTCGGTGATCGAAGACTTGGTGTCATGCACTGAGCATCGCGGGGTGGCTGGCGTGTTACCCGCCGCCCGCAAGAGGGGATAGTCGCGTGGTGGGTATGTCGACGAGGCCCACAAAAGGTGCGCAGTGGATCAGTCCGGGCGGGGCTGCTGACGATTCTGCTTGATCTCGGAGCGCTCACGCTTTGCCTCCAGCCGGCGACGGTGCGAGCCGCGGGTGCGACGGGTTGGACGGCGGGTCGGCGAGGGCGCGACGGCGTCGCGAAGCAGTATGGCGAGACGCTCCCTTGCCGCGGTTCGATTGCGTCGCTGGGAGCGGTGCTCGGCGGCGCTGATCGTGAGCACCGTGCCGGACAGCCGGGTAACGAGTCGCTCGAGCGCGAGTTCCCGCTGAGCCTCGGTCAGCGCTGTCGTGGTTGCGATGTCGAACCTGAGTTGCACGCGTGAGTCTGCAGTGTTGACGCCTTGGCCACCAGGTCCGGACGCGTGCGAGAACTGCTCGAGAAGCTCGCCGGCTGGAATGGTCAATCCCCGGGGTGCACCCGGTCCCGGTGGTATCTGCAGGTCGTCCACATCGGCCAGTCTGACGGACAACGGCGACGTGGTCGCGTTCCTCAGCGAGTGAGCTCACGAACTCCTCCGGGTCCAACGACGGCCGGACCTTCCAAGTTTCACGCAGCCCTTGTGCAGCAGTTCCTGCACGCGTGGGCTGGTACTTCTGGTGGATGACCTCATGAGCTCATGCTCTGCCGCTTTGATGATCGCCTGCTCGGCACGCAAATCAGTGTTGCAAATCAGCCCGGTCAGCGATCCGCGATCGGTACTGCAGTTCCAGTTGGCTGTCTCATGTCGAGTTGCGGACGTTTGTATAGGAGGAACGACTCATCGCGTCTGGACTGTGCCGTGCTCTGGCGTGAATGCTGGACCGGTGATCTTTTAGCGGGGCTAGGTCGGAGTAGGCGGTTCGACCCTGGGCCAGTACTCATTCACGGTCTTGGTGAGCACGTCCCCGCGCAGCAGTCCCCGCATGCGACGACCGAGGTGGTGGGAGCTCGACGAGGTAAAATCGTCGCTGAAGTTGACCGACATTGATGAGCTAACCACGGCACCGGCTGCGTAGGTCAGGGTGAATTGAGTGGGTCCGATTAGTGCCAGGCCCGTGCGGTCGATAGCCGATCGGAGCGCCGTGACCCCGTCTGAGCTGGTTTCCTCCGGATGGATGTCCTCGTGGCCGAGCACGTTCGACGTGATCAATTCCCAATTGGGGTTGAAGATGACCTGGCCGCGACGCTTCGGGTCTTGGTGCAACCACAGGTCAACGATCAAGTTTGTTGTTGTCAAGAGGTCGTGAACGCGCCATTCCAAGAGTGGGTGAGCGCTCATGAGCGCTGGCACCTGCTGCGCCAGATCCTTACGGTTCACAGCTTTAGTCAACGGCATGACACGCGAGTCGGTAAAGCGCATCCGGTTCGGCAATTTCGGGGTAGGTCATCAAGAGCCCCCCGGGTCAACTCGAACAGGCATGTCGTAAGCGGTGACGAGACGAACGATCGCGGCGGCGACCGGCGGATGACGTCCTCCGTCCGGTGGGGGGGGTGTGCCATACGGAGCAGCCCAAAACTCGTCGCTGATGAGGGATTCCGTTACGGCGATGGCCTGACGGACGCGATAGGCGCTTACGTCGGCGCCGATCTGTCGCCGCATGCAGCTCGTTTATTGGTGCGTGGCCTAGGGGTCACGAGTTCGCGTTGCGTCGTCGCTCTAGTGCGGCGCTATCGGGTCTGGTGGCTCGTTGTGAGGAGCCGGAACACGGAGTAGCTCATCGAGATAGCGTCCCCGGTCAGTGATCGCTGACCGGGGAACGGTCGGATGCGGACACACCCAGCGGCCCATTGGGGAGCCTATGAACGTGGAGATACAACGTGGGTTAGTTGAGCTGCGGTTTGCGAAACTGGCATGGGAAGGTGCTCATATGCGGATGCAGAGCTTTGACGGCGTCACCGTCAGCGGCCACGTCTTGGACTCAGCGGGACACCCCGTGGCCGACTGTCCGGTGGGAATCGAAGCCTTGACGCCCAATATTGGTCTCTGGGAACTCGATGCCAGCAGCAACAGCGACGGCTACTGGAGTCGTCCCGTGCCCTCGAACGCATCGTATGAGTTCCAAGCCAGCTACCGGGGAAGCAACGACAAACATCAGGCGGCTACCCGCGTTGATGTTGGGGCCACCGACGTGGACGGCGTGGACATCATCCTGCCTGGTGCCGACCAAGCATGGGCACTGCTGCATGAACTGGTGAAACAAGGCCTGCGGGAGGCCAATATTCTGCACCATCCCCCGCAGACCTCTGAGCAACTCCAGGCCGTCGCGGGAACGGTCACCACCTCACTGATGGTTGGTGGTGCCAGCCCACAAGGGCTGTACGAATCCCCGTTCGAGTCGCCGTGGGTCGATGAGCCAGAAGTACTGCGCGACTAGCGGGATTCGCTGCCCCTGACCTGGTGGATTCTTGCGAAGACAACCCTTAGATCCAGTTAAAGGCATGACCAGAAGTCGCGGGTCTCAGATGGGAACCGCTGGTGGTTCAAAGCTGGTCGACTGCGGACCCACCAACCGGCATTCCGGTGAAGTAGACGCATGTGCGGCCCGCACGTTGGATCGATCGAGCTGCGGCTTCAGGGACCGTCGTGGGAAAGTTCACTCGTGCGCACGCAAGGCGTCGGCGACGTCAGGGTCACTGGCCGGGTCTTGGACTCGGCCGGGCATCCCGTGGCTCATTGCCCCATCGGAGCAATAGCCCTCACCCCCGACATCGGCTTGTGGGATCGGGGTATTGCAACAACCAGCGACGGCCACTGGGGTGATGATGTCCCTCCGAACGCCGCGTACGAGTTTCGAGCCGGCTACCGGGGCAGCAACGGCAAGCATCAGGCGGTCACCAGAGTCGATGTGGGCACCGAAGACCTCGAGGGTGTGGACATCATCCTGCCCGGCATCGAACAGGCATGGGGATTACTGAACGAGCTAGTCACCGAAGGCCTGCAAGAGGCAAATGTCCTGCAGCATCCCCCACAAACAAGTGAAGAGCTCCAGGCTGTGGCGGAAACCATCACCACCCGATTGATCGTTGGCGGTGCCAAACCGCGGGGTCTGCGCGAGTCCTCGAGCTAACCGCCCGGACCCCGAACAGACCGCGCAGCTACCACCGCCCAAGCACCGACCTCCGGCGACGTCCATCCAACTTCCCAGCGCGTGAGGTCGTCTCGGTAGACGATCGACGATCGGGACGGCCGACCGACTCTCAGCGGGTAGGAACAGAGTTTCCTCGGCCGTCACGAGCTACTTGCCCAGGAACGTCACCAGATGGTGAATGAACGCGTCGGGCTGGGTGGCGTGCACGAGGTGACCAGCGTCGATAGTCACCATCTGACCATTCGGAAGGAGGCGGACGAGGTCGTCTATCCGCTCTTGCGGAATGGGGCTGCGATGACCGCCGGCCACAACGAGGGATGGAGTTGGGATCGCAGCGATCACATCGGCCCACCCAGGGTCGAAGTTATCGATCTCTGGGCGTACCTGCTCGACAACGCCCCAGTCGAACAGCAGAACGCCAGCGGGCTTCGGCGGAGGATCGGCTGAGCGGGGATGCAGCAGGCCAACGTCTTCGAGCACAAGGCGGCGCACCAACTCCGGACGAGCGGCGGCGACCTGGCAGGCAACCAGCCCGCCCAAGGAATGGCCGACAAGGTCAACAGCACCACCGGTTAGCCCCCAGTCCAGTAGGTGCGTCACATCGTCTGCCATCAGCCCGATTGAGTACGTCCCTGGCCAGTCGCTGGGGCCATGACCTCTCAAGTTGACCGCATACACGGCACGCGACCGGCACAGCGTCGACGCCACAAGGTCCCAATCCTCGGCCGTCTCGGCGGTGGCGGGCAGCAACACCAACGGCACGCAGTCAGACGATTCTTCGGCGGCCCACAGCCGGACCGCAAGGGTGACGCCTCCGACATCTACGGACAGGTTTGTTGGCTCTTCACAAACGAGGGTGTAGGTAGGTCTGGCGCGTCGTTGGCGGGGTGAGGGTCGAGGCCTCCCGATGATGGGAGTTCTCACACGCCCCATCTGGAAGACCTCGACGTGCCTGACGCTACCTTCGCGACTCCTGATCTGACCACGTTCGCTCGCCTGGATGAGCTCGGTCTGACCGTCTTCGGTCAACGATTAGAACCCGGGCGGGCGGTGCTCGCGTGCCGGGTACTCGAGCCAGATGACTGGTGTCACCGGTGCGGCTGCCAGGGTCTGGCTCGCGACACCGTGATCCGGACGCTGGCCCACGAACCGCTGGGGTGGCGACCGACGACGCTGCTGGTGAGCGTGCGCCGATACCGATGCGCTGAGTGCGGGCACGTGTGGCGCCAGGACACGACGCCCGCTGCGCAGCCGCGGGCGAAGCTCTCCCAGCGCGCGTTGGGGTGGGCGCTGGAAGCGATCGTGTGCCAACACCTGACCGTTGCACGCGTCGCGGAAAGCCTTGGCGTGTCGTGGAACACCGCGAACGACGCGGTCCTGGCCGAGGGGCAGCGGGTGCTGATCGGGGACCCGTGCCGGTTCGATGGCGTAAGCGCGATCGGTGTCGATGAACACGTCTGGCGCCACACCAGGCGCGGGGAGAAGTACGTGACGGTGATCATCGACCTGACACCGGTGCGGGCCGGGACCGGCCCGTCGCGGTTGTTGGATATGGTGCCTGGCCGGTCCAAGCAGGCATTCAAGGCATGGCTCGCTGCCCGCCCGCAGGCCTGGCGCGACGGTGTGGAAATCGTGGCGATGGACGGGTTCACCGGTTTTAAGACCGCTGCGGTTGAGGAACTCCCCGACGCGGTCGCGGTCATGGACCCGTTCCACGTCGTGCGCCTCGTGGGCGATGCATTGGACCTGTGCCGGCGCCGTACCCAACTGGTCACCTGCGGGCACCGCGGCCACAAAGGCGACCCGTCGTACGCCGCCCGGCGCACGTTGCACACCGGCGCGGACCTGCTCACCGATAAGCAAGCCGCACGACTGGACACCTTGTTCGCTGAGGATGTTCACATTGATGTCGAGCTGACCTGGGGCATCTATCAACGCGTGATCGAGGCCTACCGCGACCCCGACAAGGCCCGCGGGAAACGAGCCATGATCGCGGTCATCGAGTCCCTCAGCCAGGGTGTGCCCGCCGCGCTCACCGAGATCGCCACGTTCGGGCGGACCCTCAAGAAGAGGGCAGCCGATGTCCTGGCCTACTTTGACCGCCCTGGCACCAGCAACGGACCCAGTGAGGCCATCAACGGCCGCCTGGAACACCTCCGCGGTTCCGCCCTCGGGTTCCGCAACCTGACCAACTACATCACCAGATCTCTACTTGAATCCGGCGGATTCAGACCCTACCTACACCCTCGTTTGTGAAGAGCCGGCTTGTTGGCATCCGCTCACGTTCGCCCATTCAGGTCTGGATGTCACCCCCGCTTCGCTCCCGGCAGAATGCCTAGCCCTCACGGCCCGCCAACCTGTTCCGGTCACCGATCGGTGAACGGTGACGACTGGCCCGCCATTCACAATTCACGCAGTCTGCCGCCGACGGAATGGTCATTCGTCCGACGTGGTGATTTCCCTGGCGAACCCGGTATCAGCATCAATCACCGACAGGAAGGTGCGAATTCGTCATTAATGGCCTTCTACGTCTGAGGACCATGGCTGATCATCGCCCAAAGTCGTGCTGAAGCCGTAATCCTGGTGCGGGCCGCTGGGTTAGGTGTAGTCATACGTTGGCCGGAGCTCGGGTAGGCGGTGTACCTGGAATTGATGGTCGTCAACAGTCACGATCAGGTCCAGTTCGCCGTGTCGATCGTTCTTAACCGCCATGGCCCCAAGTGGAGCACAGAACGCATTCTGGCCGCCCTTTGTTCGCCCGTTCCAGTGAACGATTGGCCATCGGGACGGGATCCCTCGCGGGCGTGTTCGCCGAACACCCGCGGGGAGTTTTGGCTTCGGCGGCCGTTGCTGGTGGGGGAATAGCCAGCGTGCGTTCTTAGTGGCCCGCGACAGTGAAACCTGTGAGTCGTGCATGCAGCTGCTCCACTACCTGAACCCTGCCCCAGTCGTCGTACTCATCGGTGAGGCGTCCAGCAAGTTCAACATCACGCCCTTCAAGTAACAAGTCATGACATGTGCTGCAGACCATGGCCGGCGAGGCCAGGGCGAAGTGGTCAATTCCCCGCGAGCCCTCGAGCGACGCCACGTACGCGACCGGCTCTGCGCCACACCACCAGCACTCCACATGCGGCACATTCAACGCGTCGTGCTCCATACCAATCCCCCCCTCTCGCCACATCTGAGATTTACCGGGCTCCACGATAGGCGGCGAGGCCGAGCCTCGATGCCTGTCCTGTCCGCGCGCGACGGCAAAATGTCGGCATGCCTGAGCACAACGCCACACATTGGGCGCCATATAACGACAAGCAGGGTGCGAGGCGAGCCCGCCGCTACTGATCGACGCGCTGAATTACGCGGGTCCCGGCCTTGAGCGGTTCGCCGTTGACCTGGGCTGCGGTGCTGGGATCGAGACCCGGCTACTCATTGCCGTCGGCTGGAGGGTCCATGCCCTGGACGCTGATAAGTCTTTACTCCACCGACTCAGGAACACCATCGCGCCAGTCGCCAGCTCTCGCTTGAATACGTGTGTTGTCGACCTCAATGATCTGCCAGAACTTCCGGGGGCAAACCTCATCTATGCGGCCTCCGGATGTTCCTTTGCGCGGCCGGACCGTTTTCAAACCACGTGGAGCACGATGACGCGTGCGTTGATGCCCGAGGCGATTCTCGCCGTGAACCTGTTCGGTGATCGTGACTCAGGGCCAATCGAGAGCGCGAGACGTACATGTCCGAGGTCGAAGCACGGAAGCTCCTGAACGGGCCAGACATTCTTCAATTCCACGTCGAAGACGAAGACGGGCTGGCCTTCAGCGGCCCCAAGCACTGGCACGTCTTCGACATGATTGCTCAGCGACCAGCAACAACCCCTCACCCAGGCTTTACCTGCCCCCGGCTTCTGCGCAGCCCAACGGTCGCGCGAGCCAGAGGACCAACGGTGAACCTGCAGGTCAGGAGGTGATCCTGCTCTGGCGGGGTGATGCCGGTCCCGTAACACCAGTCCGCATGGACATTCTTGGACACGGGCGTCCTACGAAACACCGAGATCCGAGGATTTGGGCAAGATAGTGAGAATCTGCGTGGCCCGTCTTTTGTCACGCGCAGGTCCGAGCTGTGCGCGAGTGACAGATTGGGCGAGAACCTACAAAACCCGTAGGAACGAAGGTTTCGTGTCACTCTGTCGATTTTGCGTCCCTGGAGGATGACTGCCGGACACAGCTGATGCAGTGAACGTGGGTACCCCTGGTGGACTCGAGGAGGAGGGACGCACGCGATCACTGGTCCGCCCCAGGCACCACGTCCGGTGCCATTTCCCCCCGTATCTGTGTCATCGGTTGCTGATGAGGCAGTTCGTCGGCGGGGTCGCGGAGGCGGGGAAACCGATGGCCATTGCCTGCGCCATGAGTTGGGCCTTGTGCTGGTACCCGGTCTTTGTGGAGTGGATACCGTCGGGACCGATCCATGCATTTTTGTACGCGCTGGCCCAGTCGAACACCCGCATGTCGGGGTAACTGCTGCAGGCGGTGACCAGACCCTTGTTCCACGGCGGGTACGAGCTCTCTTGAAATGTGCCGCGTTGCAGTCCGGTCCGGGTGGTCAGCCACATCACGGGCTGATCCTTACCGATGGTGTTCATGATCGTATTGATCCGGGCGGGGATGGTGGTGGTGTCCGGCGCGTACTTGGCGACGGTGGCGGCGTCGACATTGCCCAGCGAGATGATCCAGCAGCCGTGATACCCAGCCGCAACTCGCTTCTTGACCACCTGCTCACCCGAGGGCTCATTCTCATAGGACTCGATGATGCTGCGAGCGCCTGAAATGTCCGCAGTGAAGCTGCGGACCCCTACGTCCTGCAGCTGACCCTTCAGATTCTGTGCAGGCGAGAGCACCGAGGCCTTCCCGTAAAGCCCCTCGGAGGTCGAATCGCCCACCAGGAACACGCTGGTGCACTTGGTACGCGTCGGCCCGCTGGGCGATGGTGACGTCGGTGCCGACGTGCCGGGTGTGGTGGGCGAGCCGGGGGTACTGGAGGTATCGGGGGCGGTCACCGGGGTGGGCAGCGGTGCGGCAATCTGCGAGGCGGACTCGCGCGGTAACGCCCGGGGCAGCAGCATGGCAAGCACCGCAAGCGGTAGGAAGACCGACGCACCCAGCACCAGCCCGGGCGATCGACGACTGTCGGGTGCACTCCCCGGGCGCTGCACAAACGCGCCCCCCGCTCGTAGCGCGCCGAGCAGCCCGTGCGTGCGGATCGGGTCTTCGATGAAATGCCAGGAAGCCGCGGCGAGGCCCACCATGACCAGCACCTGCCCCAGGCCGCGCACGACCGGTTGGGTTGCGAGTACATCCTGCGGGGTGAAGACGATCACCGGTAGGTGCCACAGGTACAGGCCGTAGGACCGCTCGCCCACCCACCGCAGCGGCGCAATCCCGAAGGCCCTGCCCAGCAGGGTATTGGGGTGGGCGACCGCAGCCAGTACCGCGGCGGTGCAGACGCTGAGCAGCAACAGCCCCCAGCGGTAGGTAGCGATCGTGGCCTGATCGGTCTGCGCGACCAACCACCCGATACCGACCAGTCCGCTAAGTCCGGCCGCCTCCAGAGCGGATCGGTAGCGGCGTTCGCGGCGTATCGATCCGCCCGCGTTCATCAGGGCGATGGCCAGGAAGGCACCGATCAGTAACCCGCCGGCGCGCGTGTCGGTGCCCTCGTACGCGCGGGTGTTGTCGACTCCCGGATGCGCGAGCAGGCCCAGCGCGACGAAAGAGATTGCCGCGAGCACTGCGGTAATGGCGGCGACCAGCTTCAGCCGGGCCCGGGTGAGGGCGACCAGCAACACCAGCAGCAACGGCCAGATCAGGTAGAACTGCTCTTCCACCGACAGGGACCACAGGTGCTCATATGGCCCGGAACCATGAACCTGGACGAAGTAGGAGCCACCGGTGGCGATGGTGTGCCAGTTCGCGACGTAGACCAGTGCGGCCAGAGCTTCCACCGCGCGACGGGCCAGATCGGCGGGATCGGTGATCGCCACGACGGCCATGCTGGTGGCCAACACCACGATCACGGCAGGCAACAGTCGCCGGGCGCGCCGCAACCAGAAGGTGCGCAGGCCCCAACCACCCCGTCGCTGCCAACCGCTGATGAGCAGGCCGGTGATCAGATAACCGCTGAGGGTGAAGAAGATGCCGACACCCAGCAACCCGCCCTTGAACCCGGTCAGTCCAAGGTGGAACACGATGACCAACCCCACGGCCAACGCACGGACGCCGTCCAGGCCGGGGCGGTAGGTGGTGTGGCTGTCAACCGGCCGTGGCACCAGACCCCCTGGGTGGTGCAGCGTTCACTCGGATATCCATCGCCCTGCCCTACTGGTAGGAGATCATCGAGGGGGCGGGCCTGGCGGCCATGGTCTGCTCAGGGCTGAGCATCGGGTGATCCTTGGTGTAGAAGTTCTTCCACCCGAACGGGATGCCCTTCGGGGCCGCGTTGGTCACCGCTTTCCAGGTCGCCTTCTTCATCGGCTGGGTGCCTTGGCCGTCCATATGGATCAGAACCTGCACGTTGTCGTGGCTCAGATTCAGCTCCTTCTCGTGGCGGATCATCTGCAACTGGAACTGGTGCAGCACCAGCAGCTTCTGCGGCAATTTCTCGGTGGTGGTCAACTGCGAGAGCCAGGCGCTGACGGCATCGACCGCTGAGGCGTCGACACTGCCGATCTGCTGCAATGGGCGCTGCGTCCTGGTCAGCTTCCACTCCGGATCCAACGCCAGACCCACATACGGCAACTTCAGCAACGGAGCGTAGAGCTTGGCCTGATCCAGCAGGTTCGCCCGGCCCGGCTGCAGATCCAGCACCACGTACAGGCCAGCCTTTCCGGCCTTTTCCACCCAGGGCCGCAACGACGCCACCGAGGACTCATCGGAGTAGTTACCGTCCGGGCCTGGGGTGCTGTCGGCGATCGTGGCAATGATCTCGAAGGTGGGCACCACCGGGACCGTGCTGAGCCGCTGGTACCGCGCGGCCATCTTCTTGACACGGGCGATGCTCGCGTCCAGGCCCTGCGCACCGAGCACCCCCAGAACCGGAGTACCGGGATACCCGTAGAGGGCGACCAGCCGATGGCCAGGGAAGAGCGCCTGGCCACCACCGGGCAACTGGACCCCGGTCCGCGCGACCGCGACACGCTGCGTGAGCCGCCCGGTCGACCCAAAGTTTTTGCCCACGGCGACCACCCGGGCACTGCCCAACGTGGCCAGTGCCTTGATGACACCCGGGTCATCCCGAAGGTCTGCGCCCTTGACCGGTATGACTGTCGCGCCAGCGGCCCGGGCCGACGCAGACACAGCCTCGCCAAGCTCGGGGCTCGCGCCCTCGCCCATCAGCACCGCCACCGGGGACGTCGGATCGGCACGCGAAACCGCCGGCAACGCCGTCGTGTCAGTGGTGATCCGGGCCTTCGTGTGACCTTTCAGGTCATCGGCCACCGCCGAACTCATCGCCAGTACCGACCCCGCATGCAGCCGGGAGATCTCTGCGGCGACCTGAGCCGACTGGGATGCCTCTTTCTCCTTCATCACCAGCAACGGAACGCCCAGGCGCACGGCCGCAGCCGCGCCTCGGTGGATTCCGGCCGCATCACCGGACCCGGCGACCACCACGACCGGCGCCGACACGAACAGCACCCTGCTGAGAGAAATCGACTCTGCCTCGGGGGTGGCGCCGGTGACGACGACAGCCGCGGCCGCAGAATTTACCAATCGCACCGAGGACGCACCCGAGTGGCCGGCGGCTGCACTCCCACCGCTGCAACCAGCACACAGACTCACCGCCATCACCGCGGCACCGGTACCCGCCCACCGGTTGCGCTGCCGCCGCCACGAACTACTCACATCACCCATCAACAACCAACCCCTCCGACCCCAAACGCCGGCTTCCCCGGCGACGCGAACCAGCACGCGCGCAGCCGACGATAAACGCCAGCGGCGCTCATCCTGTTGCGCCACGGCGGTACCGGGCCAATCAAGGCCAGGAGCTCGACAGACGCAGCAGCGCTGGCAGCGCTGGCAGCGCTGGCAGCGCTGGCTAGTCTCAGATGTGTGGCAGGCGCTTTACCCTCGCTGCGTTCCCGTTTGCCGCTCCAGTTCTCGAGGTTTCCCAATGCCGGTCCTGCTCCTGGTCGGAGCCGGCCACGCCCACCTCTATGTCGTGCAGCACGCTGCAGACCTGGTTGCCGCCGGATACCAGGTGCACCTGCTCGCTCCGCGATTCTTCGACTACAGCGGGGTCGCTTCGGCGGCGGCGGCCGGCGCACTGCCGACCGATACCGGCCGGATCGACGTACGGTCGCTGAGCGAGGCACGTGGGGTGCAGTTTCACGAAGACACCCTGGCCGCGTGCGATCTGACGGCGCGGATCGCGACTACTTCCCGCGGTGTTCGCTTGTCCTACAACGTGCTGTCGATCAATATCGGCAGCGTCGTCGCTCCGACCGGTATGCAGGTCGATCCCGCCGTGCTGCGGGTAAAACCGTTGAGCGATCTCGCGGACCTGGATGCCCGGCTGCGCGATCTGTGGTCGCGAGCTTCGGGCCACCAGGGTGCAACCGTTACGGTCGTCGGGGCCGGCGCCTCGGGCCTGGAGCTGGCTGCCCACCTCGCGATACGGCCAGACGTCGCGCAGATCCAATTGGTGGAATCCGGGAGGATGATCGGCGCAGACCTGCCCTCAGGCGCGCGCCGGCGGATCATGGCGTTGCTGACCGCACGCGGCGTGCAGATTCGCACCGGATGCGCGGTGCGCGACCTCGGCGGGCGCGACCTGGTCTGCGTCGACGGCACAGAGTTGTCTCACGACGTCGCCCTGCTCGCCGTCGGGTTGACGACGCCGCCACTGCTTGCCGATCTGGGGCTCGCGTCCGGTGACGGGCGCGGAGTGCCGGTGCGGGCCACCCTGCAGCACGTCGACCGGGACGAAATCTACGCGGTGGGCGACTGCGCGTACTTCCTGCCCAGACCACTGCCGCGCATCGGTGTGCACGGCGTGCGCCAGGGGCCCGTGCTGCTGCAGAGTCTCCTCGCGCGGATTCGGGGAGAAGCTCTCCCGGTGTACGAACCACAGCGTCGCGCACTGTCGATCCTCGACGTCGGTGACGGCGTCGGCCTGTCGGTGTGGGGTCGTCTGTGGTGGTGTGGTGCTGCCTCTCTGCGGCTCAAGCGCTCCATCGATCGACGGTGGCTGCGGACCTATCAGCAGCCAGGTGCGCCTGCTACGTCGGGATCTCACTGAGAGCTCGACCATCGAATACCGATCGGCGCGAAACCTGCCTGGGGTGCGGGGCGCGATCGGACATCGACCATGCGGCGCCACCAACCAACTTTTCTGACAACGTGTCTCGCGATCCGGTAATAGACCGTGGTGCTCTGCGTCCGCCGAACGACGCGGTGGGAAGAACGCACAACTGCGGTTTGTGCGCCGCCTTCGCAGAGTTGCACAATGACACCGTGAGTGATTACCAGCCGGCCGAAGACCGCTACGAGACGATGGAATACCGGTTCTGCGGTAAGAGCGGGCTCAAGCTGCCGGCGCTGTCCCTGGGGCTGTGGCAGAACTTCGGTAACGACCGTCCCGAGCAGACCCACCGGGCGATCCTGCGCCGCGCATTCGACCGTGGAGTGACCCACTTCGACCTGGCGAACAACTACGGCCCGCCGTACGGTCGGGCCGAGGAGAACATGGGCACGTACCTGCGCGACGACTTCGCAGGCCTGCGCGACGAACTGGTGATCTCCACCAAAGCGGGGTGGGACATGTGGCCCGGCCCCTACGGGCAGGGCGGCGGTTCGCGCAAGTATGTGTTGTCCTCCCTGGACCAGTCCCTGGCCAGGCTCGGCCTGGACTACGTCGACATCTTCTACAGCCACCGCTTCGATGAGGAAACCCCCATCGAGGAGACCATGATGGCGCTGGACACAGCAGTGCGCTCCGGGCGTGCGCTGTATGCCGGCATCTCGTCCTACTCCGCGGCGAAGACCAGGGAAGCCGCAACTATTGCCCGCGAGCTCGGCACCCCGCTGCTGATCCACCAGCCGTCCTATTCGATGCTGAACCGGTGGGTCGAGGGGGGCCTGCTCGACGAACTCGAAGAACAGGGCATGGGGTGCATCGTGTTCACGGCGCTCGCGCAGGGGTTGCTCACCGACCGCTACCTGCACGGCATCCCGAAGGACTCGCGCGCGGCCCGGGACAGCAGCACGATCGCCGGGGACCACCTGGATGAGAAGACGCTGGCCCACGTGCGCCGGCTGAACGAAATCGCAGCAGGGCGCGGGCAGAAGCTGGCGCAGATGGCGCTGCAGTGGGTACTACGCGACAAGCGCGTGACATCGGCGGTCATCGGAGCCTCCTCGGTGGAGCAACTCGACACCAACCTCGATGCTCTGCAGGGTCCGCCGCTGACGGACTCGGAACTTGCCGCGATCGACAAAGATGCCGTCGAGGCCGGAATCAACCTCTGGGCTTCGCTGACGAACGACTGACAGCAACCGGGTACCGCGTACCGGGCCTCACTCTTCCCTGGCCCTGCAGGTGGTAGCTGAGGTCAGACCAGTTGCCAGCTATTGGGCTCAGCCATCGAGGTGGTGCCGAACCTTCGTCCGGTCCGCGCAACCGGTCATCGAGCACCGATGACCAGCGTTGGCTTCGCTGCGGTCGATCAGGAAACGGCGAGCGGACGGCTGGGCAGCAGCGGCGTAACGTCGGGATCATGACCGAACAGCAGCCCTATGAAGTCCTGCAACAGAGTGACGGTTTCGAATTGCGGCGCTACCCGGCCCACGTCG
The DNA here is from genome assembly GCA_039636865.1 of Dermatophilaceae bacterium Sec6.4. Classification (NCBI taxonomy): domain Bacteria; kingdom Bacillati; phylum Actinomycetota; class Actinomycetes; order Micrococcales; family Dermatophilaceae; species Dermatophilaceae bacterium Sec6.4. The sequence goes on along the minus strand of CP144172.1, from coordinate 823,130 downwards.
TTGCTGAGGTCGTGCTGGACGGGTCTTTCGAGGACGCCGGCAACCGGGCGTTCCGGGCCCTGTTCGGATACATCACGGGCAACAACCGGTCCCAATGCTCAGTGGCCATGACCGCGCCGGTGGTGCAGCAGGCCGCCCAGGCCGAGAAAGTAGCGATGACGGCCCCGGTCGTTCAGGCCGAGGGTGCGGACGGCGGATACGTCGTTGCGTTCGTGCTGCCGGCGTCGATGACCGCAGACACAGCACCGATCCCGACAGATCCAGATGTCGTAGTGCGCGAGGTGCCCGAGCGGACCGCTGCCGCCGCCCGCTATTCGGGTCGCTGGACGCAGTCGTCCTACGACCGTCACCTGCGCGAACTGTTGGATGCCGTGCTCGCATCCGGACTCGCGCCGACAGGTGTGCCACGTTTCGCCCGTTTCGACCCGCCGTTCAAGCCGTGGTTCCTGCGCCGCAACGAGGTCGTCCAGGACGTCGAGCACGCCTAGCCGCAACCGCGCTGCAGAGCGATGCGCCGACGATGCGCGGGCTTGCGATCACAATGCTGAGAGCTTTCTCAAGGGCATCCCTCGACACTGCAGGGCATGGCCTCGATGAACACGGGCGGCACCGACCCTCGACGCGACGCATTCGATGTTGCGCTGCGGGAGATCACCGGCCGCGCCGACCGGCGTGACCCTGTCCTTGCCCGGACTGGTGGGCCCGCCGGTAACGCCCGGTTGACGGCGTGGACGGGGTTGGTGCTGCTGATCCTGCTGGCGATCGAAGGAGCGACCCTGCTGGATGTGGGCGGGTTGATCAGCTGGCACCTCATCGTGGGACTACTGCTTGTCCCACCGGCCATTCTCAAAGTAGGCACCACCGGGTGGCGGATCGTGCGGTATTACACCGGTGATACCGCCTACCGGCAGGCCGGGCCACCGCAAGTCCTACTGCGTGTCCTCGGGCCCTTGGTGGTGCTCTTCACCCTGCTGCTGCTGGCCACCGGGATCCTGTTGACCATCGAGGGCCCCTCGCGTGGTGACAGTGGTGTCCTCGGGCTACCCGTCAGCGCGATGTTTCTGCACCAGGCCTCGTTCTTCGCATGGGTGGTGGTTATGACGGTGCACGTGCTGGCACGCACCGTCAGCGCCACCAAAATCGTCACCGGGCGGGTCATCCCGGGTGCATCAGTACCCGGGCGTGGGACCCGCATTGGGGTACTGCTGGTCATGGCAGCATCCAGCGTCGTGCTGGCTGCGCTGCTCGCAGGACCGTGGATCTCCCAATGGCAACAGACCGGCTAGATCGCGCGAGATAACCCAGGCCTTCAGGTGTCGGTGCGCGGTTGGGACCCTCAGATTGTTCGGTGCGATCGGGGTTGGTGCGATCGCGTACGGCGACGCAGTTCATGCACCACGATCTGCTCACGATGCACCAGGTCGCCCACCTCGAGGCTCGAATCATCGGCGCCACCAGGACGGCGCCACCGGCGCAGATCCGCTTCCACCTCAGACAGCTCCGCGATGAGTTCGCGCACCGACATCGTGGCTAATATGACTGTTTCCATGGGCTCCCCTGCCCTCGATCCCTACCCTTTCAGCGACCGTACCCGGTGTAGCCACCCCATTAGCTTCACACCAGATGACTGTTACGAAGTTGTCACCATGCCGTCTCGGGATCGTCTAGCCGACGATGACAGGTGCGCTGATCTGGCCGTCGTGGTCGCCCGTGTCAGCTGCGCTTCGACCGCTGGGCGCTCGTTAAAAAACGGTCAGATTCCGATGGACGATCTCCTCTGGGGGAAATCGAAAGTAGCCTCGTAGTCTGCCGGCCGTGCCCCAACCATTGGCCGAGCAGGACCTCGATGCACTGCTGGACAAATTGCCGGCTTCCCAGCAACGAGGCGCGGCGAGTTCCCGCACTTCGGGACGTCCGTTCACACCAGGGGGACCAGCCTGTCTGGACGAGCACACCATGAGGGTCTTGAGCACCTCGGTATCTCGGCTATCGGACCGCGTGGATGAGGGTGTTCGAGGCGAACGAGCGGGCGATTCGGTTTTACGCCATGCGGGGCTGGGTGCCGACAGGGGAGGCGAACGGTGACGGCGGGGCTCCCCCGATCGAGCAGATGAGTTCCTCTGTGAGGATTTTGAGAGACCCCACCCCTGCCGTGCGGTCGACGGATTGTCCAGAGAAAGATTCAGGGAGAGGTGGAAGATGAGTTTCCACCGGCACTCAAAGCGCACCCAGCCTTTCAGTGCGCTGATGTCGCCGAACTGGAAGCCGCCGCCCGAATGGCAGGCGTGTCGCAACGGGATCGGTGTCCGGCACAGGGCGGATTAGTTCGCTGCAAAGCCAGCCTGTCGTCGACGACCCTCTGTCAGCGTGAACGCGCTGACAGCGGTAAGACACAGCGCTACGGCGATAGCTGCGAAGACCAGGGGATTTGGGAGGCCATCTGAGCTGAAGACATCGCTGGAGACTCCGGGATGCCCCGCGGACAACCACGCAAAGTAGGTGGGTACAGCTGCAGGACTAGCGATAAGACCTAGCGCACATGCCGGGTGCCAGCGGCCCTTGACTATGTCGAAGATCAGCCACGCCGTAGCAGCGACCGCTACTGGCGCAATGAACACGCCAATCGTCAACATCCCCAGGACCGCCATCAGCCAGAGCCCGCCAGCGAAGGCGACGAGGATAAACAACCGAAATGAGTGTTGAGCCGGGTTCGTACCAGCGGTGTTGATGACGGCCATGTCGAGCTCCAAATCGTATTGAGCAACTGCTCAAATTACTATCTCAGATAGTCGTACTAGGTGTGCACACGCAAGTGGTCGACCTCGTAGGTGCCACTCACACTCTTGGCCTTGAGCTGCTGGGACACTTGTCAGCGCAGGACACACCGCAGACCACCCACGCAGTATCGGCACCCTGAACGGGGAGCGAGATCACTGGCTGAGTTGTTGCGTCAATGCGGCGAATAGTCGTCTCGTAGGACGAACGGTCACCGGCGACGGCCAGCGACGAATGGGTGCTCGGCGCTCAGATCGCTGGAGCCGTCCCACTCGGGTGCTCTCTACGGAACCCGGTCGAGGTGACCGCGTCCGCAAGTGGATCGTTCACCGGTCGCCAGACGCTTGGCGACCGATCGGGTTGGGTAGCCCGTACTCGATGTGGCGTAGACGCGTCACGGACTGCCAGTGGTACGCTATTTAGTACCATTGGTAGGAGGGGTTATGACTGCAATCACAGCAACTGACGCGCGCAAGGGCCTGTTCGGGCTTATTCAACAAGTCAACGACGACCACACCCCGGTCGAGGTCGTATCCCGGCACGGCAACGCAGTGATCATGTCCAAAGACGACTACGACGCGATGGCAGAGACCGCCTATCTCCTGCGCAATCCTGCAAACGCCGAACGACTGCTCGGGGCGATCGAACGCGCGCGGCGTGGCGAGTTCGAGAAACACGACCTTCTGGACTCGTGACCCGAACGCTTGCCTTTGATCCGAATGGGTGGGAGGACTACGTCTACTGGCAGACCCAAGACCGCAAAACACTCAAACGCAACAATCAACTCATCGCCCACGTACTTCGCGACCCATTCATCGGCATTGGCAAACCAGAACCGCTCAAGCACGTGCTGGCCGGCGCGTGGTCACGCAGGATCGACGAAGCAAACCGCCTCGTGTACTACGTCACCGAAGACCACATCGTCGTCTTGCAGGCTCGGGACCACTACTGACGTCGGGTGAACGAGCCGGTAGGCCGATCCTCATGCGACGAAGATATCCCGTCGGTGGTCGCTGAAACAGAGGTGAGCGAGGGGGGTCAAATGACACCGAGTCGCTTCTGGACAATGGATAGGACAGCTTCTCGACGCTCGGGATCTTCGGCGAACGTCAGCAGAGTCCGATACACGGTTTCGTCAGCCGCCCGATAGGACACCTCGGGGTCACCGTCAGCCAACATGACCGCCCATGTGAGGGCGTCTACTGCCTGATACCGACGATAATCTTTATCCGACCCGGTCTGTACCCACTGCGTCCAGAACTGCACTGAGACAATTTCTAGTGGATCATCGCCCACTTCTGCTTCCAACTCATCGTTTTGGGGTACCGGTTCCCCAGACGTGAAGTACCTCAGGTACTGGCGAACCACTGGGCTGTCCATCGGTAGTTCTCGGACTACCTCCTCAAACGCCGCTCGTGCGATGTCCAGTCGCAGCGCGCTGGGTGCAGACTGCATGGCTTTCCGGGTCTGCCGGTCTACGAATCTATCCCGGTTCTCGACATTAGTGTCCCGGCGGGAGGCTTCACCCCTGACAGTCACATGAGCAGATCCCTGCTTGCCTCGTCCGAACATCCCTCAGTATACGAGCGCGGCAATCAACGAGCAGGCTGGTCAGGGGCGCCCCGCGATCACTCAGCGGAGGGCGAGTACGTGCCCGATTTTGCGAGCTCGGATGAAACGCATCAGCCCGAGCGAGGCCGACCTGTACACGCCGCCGGAGCAGACTCATGCTCCGAGAAGGTGGCGACAGGATGCCCGTAACGCGATCCCTGACCGGAACGGGGGAAGCACGCCTATAATCATCATTTGATGATGCCAAGCGTGCCTGGAGGCGATATGAGAACCACCCTTGCACTGGACGACGACCTTGTCCTGGAAGCTCAGCGGCTGACGGGAATTAAGGAGAAGGGCGCGCTGGTCCGACAAGCACTGAGTGCACTGATCGAGCGTGAGAGCGCTCAGCGGCTCGCGCAGCTTGCAGGCAGTGAGCCGGACGCGACAGCAACTCCGCGTCGACAGACGACGCCTGCGTGATCCTTGTCGACACCTCGATCTGGATCGACCACCTGCGAGGCGGCGATGCGCAACTCGCGTCGATACTGCAGGTCGGGCAGGTTCTCGCCCATCCCTGGGTGACCGGTGAACTCGCGCTTGGGCATCTCTCGCGGCGCACCGAGATTCTTGGTCTGCTCCGCAACCTCCCGCAGGCGAGGTCTGCGACAGACATCGAGGTGCTCACGTTGATCGACGGTCACCAACTGTTCGGTTTAGGCATCGGATACATCGACGTGCACCTGCTGGCCGCAACGATGCTCACGACAAACGCCCAGCTGTGGACGCGTGACAAGCGACTCTCGGCAGTCGCCGCGCAACTTGGACTCGCTAGCGACGAAGGCGCCGCGTCCTGAGCGGGACACCTCGTCCCGGTCGCCGATCCCGTTACGGACGCGATCACGGCACCCGGCGTCCCGTATGGAGCACCCGTTCGGGACTCATCGGCGCGATGCTCGTATTGCGGCCCGCTGTCGCCGGTCGTCGTTCGCCTATCGGACGGACCAGCGAACGACCGGAGCACGCTCTCAGGTCGTATCTCCGTTGCGGTGATGCACTCCAACTTCCTGGGCTGTCTCGATGCCTGCCGCTGAGGCTGTAACGAACCGCGCTACATCGAAGAATCTCCCGACGAGGTCGTCGCTGACTTCAAGGCCGCACGCCGAGCCTACTGAACAATGGCGACCGGACGTGGGCTCGTAGTCTTTTGTCGCGAAGAGGGATAAATCCGGTGCCGGCCCTTGAGGTCTTGGATCACTTCGAGCAACTGATCCGCCCGCTCGAGGAGTCGGCCTACGTAGGCGCCCGTGATGAGGCCATGGCTCGCATCGAACAACGCGATGCCCGCGACTGGCCGATCCTGGCTGCAGCGTTGACACTCAGCTGCCCCATCTGGACCGAGGACCAAGACTTATTCATGCCGATGTGCCCACATGGACCACTGACCGCGTTGAGCTCCACCTCAACGCCGACGCCATACGCTGATCTCCCCCTACTCGGGCGCCCGTATGCGGATCCTCAATCGGTACATGGAGATTGGTTAGGGGCAGCAGTCGCAGGAGGTGTTTGAAGGCTCGCTCGTGGGGGTTGGGTGTGTGGCGCAGCAGGTGTCGCCGTGCCAGGCGTTCCAGCCTTCTCGAAGTGCGATAGCGGCGATGGTTAGTCCCGCGAGGGGGTCTGCCCACGACCAGCCGAACCAGGCGTTGACGAGGAGGCCGACCAGCAGGACAGCGGACAGGTAGGTGCACAGCAGGGTTTGCTTGGAATCAGCTACGGCGGTCGCCGAATTGAGCTCTCTCCCGGTGCGGCGCTGGGCCCAGGACAGTACGGGCATGATCAGCAGGCTGAGCGCGGCCAGCACGATGCCCACTGGTGAGTGTTGGGCCTCGCCGCCACCGATCAGACTTCGTACAGCATCGATCGTGACGAGTGCTGCCAGCCCGAAGAATGAGAACGCGATGACGCGCAGCGTGCGCTGTTCGCGTGCTTCTGGGTCAGGACCTGCGAACTGCCAGGCGACGGCGGCTGCTGAGGAGACCTCGATGATCGAATCGAGGCCAAAGCCCAGCAGCGCTGAGGATGAGGCTGCAGCACCAGCTGCCAGCGCGATGACCGCCTCGACCACGTTGTAGCTGATGGTGAGGATCACGAAGATCTGGATGCGTCGAGAAAGGACCGCGCGCCGTTGCGGTGTCAGCCGATGGGTGGACACGGCAGTCATGCGCCGGGTCCGCTCAATTGGGGGTTGGCGAGGTCACCGGCACCGCAGCATTCGGGATCAACCACGAGGGTTAAGTCCACTAGGTCCTGCAGGACGCGTGCTATTCGCGGGTCGGCCAGTTCGTATCGCGACCGCCTGCCTTCGGGCCGTGCGACTACCAGTCCGCAGCCGCGTAAGCACGCAAGGTGATTCGACAACGCTTGCCGCGATACGCCCAGCGCCTCGGAGAGATCGGCCGGGTAGGCAGGACCATCACGCAGCGAGAGCAACACCCCGGTACGCGTGGAGTCCGACAGTGCGTGCCCGAAGCGGGCAAGGGCCTCAGTCGGCGTCGCTAACAACATGGTCAGATAGTACACAGAATCATGTATTCATGAAAATATGAACTCAAGCAGGTATCTCCGGCTGTCTCACTCAAGGAACGGAAGCGGCGATGGACTGCGGCAAACCGGGGCTCGGAGCTGACATCTCCGCGACCGTTCCACATGGGTGTCGTCTACGGGACGGACACCCCGCCCGTTCCGTCCGCCGATCCCGTCCCGTCCCGGTGAACGACTCTAGCTCGCTCTAAATACTCTAAAGGACTCTAAAGACAAAGTGCTACGGTGCTTCCCATGCCGAACCCGTTCCATGCAAGTTTTGGAGTCAGCCCACCGTTGCTGGTCGGTCGTAATAGCGCCCTGGACGACTTCGTCGAGGCGCTTGAAGACGGCCCGGGGGCATCCGGACGCGCGACGCTGTACACCGGGGCACGCGGGGCTGGAAAGACCGTCATGCTCAACGCGGTCGAGGACCGCGCGAGGGAGCGAGGATGGCTGGTCATCAGCGAGACAGCCACGCCGGGGTTCGTCGCACGAATCACCCAGCAGCACCTGCCCCGACTCCTGCGCGATTTCGATCCGAGGGCCGTTCATCGGCGCATGAGCGGTGTGACAGCTCCCCTCAGTGTCGGGTCCATTGCCTGGGACACCATCGAGACCCATGTCATTCAGGCTGGCCTGCGCAATCAGATCGAACTGCTGACCGACCTGCTGCTCGAACATGGCACCGGTGTTCTGATCACTCTGGATGAGATTCACCAAAACCAAGTCGAAGAGCTGCGCGAGATTGCCACTACGGTCCAGCACGCATTCCGCGAAGGTCGCGAACTCGCTTTTGCCGGCGCTGGTCTGGCCGCCAGCATCAGCAACGTCACCAACGACAACGTCCTGACCTTCCTTCGCCGCGCCGAGCGCCACACGCTGGGCTCAGTGCCACGCTCTGAGGTAGAACGCGCCTTCCGGGAGCCCATTGAGATGGCCGGGCGAAGCATCGGGCAGACCGCACTGCAGGTCATGGTCGACGGGGCAGCCGGCTACCCCTTCCTGCTACAACTCGTAGGCGCACAAACGTGGCGGCTGCACCCTGCTGAACCCGAGATCACCGCCGAGGACGCGAGGCTCGGGGTCCTACGAGCACGCCGCCGCCTCGGAGCCCTCATCCATGAGCCCGCGCTCAGCGCCGCCTCCGATATCGACAAGTCGTTCCTGTTGGCGATGGCCCACGACGAGGGACCCTCCAAGATGGCCGACATCCAGCAACGCCTCGACGTCGATGTCAACTACGCCAGCCAGTACCGGCTACGCCTGATCGCCGCCGAACTGATTTATCCCACCCGCCGCGGATACGTCGACTTCGCGCTGCCCTACCTACGGGAGTACCTACGCGAACACGCCGCCGCAGATATCTGAAATGACCACCGCGCGGCAACGGTCGCATCCAAGGCAGGTCGGATAGCCGCCTTGCTCCGAATGCCGATCGGTGACCAGAACGCGTCGTCTACCGGTTCACTGCCATGGATCGACGACGCTGATGCCCGTTCCGTCGAAGTTGCGCGTGTTTCGGGTCGCCAGTGTTGCCTCTCGAGACGCGCGGATCGCTGCGATCTGCGCGTCAACCATTGCGATAGGACGCCCGCCCCTCTCGCGACCAGCCACAACCTCCGCGTACTGATGGGCTGCGTCAGTGTCGAACGGCAGGATCACCTCGCCAAAATCGGCGAACATTGCGGCCGCCAACATCGTCGAGCGGTCCCTGCGGCGGCCATCTGGCAACCGAGCGATGCCGTAAGTGACCTCAGCGACAGTGATCGCCGTGGTGTGCAGCATTCCTACCGCATCGGCCCACGCCAGGACTGTCATGTCCGGTTCAGGGCGAATCATCTCTGAAACGACAGTGGTGTCGATGGTGATCACTGCAGGTGCAACAGAGTGGCCGCTCGGGGCATGTCCTTGCGGACGGGGACCAGCAGCTCGACACCATCGACTGCCGCAAATCGAGTTCGGAGCGCCTGCGCGAAGTTGGGTCCCTCATCCTCCGTGTCGAGAACCGCGCCGGTAAAAATAAATCGGACTTCAGCTTCCATCGACCGTCCGTGCAGAGCGGCCCTGACCTTCAGCCTCGCCGCCACATCTTCATCAAGGTCGCGCACACTAATTGCTGCCATCGCCTCTCACCTCCTGATAGCAATGCCAGCAAGGTGAGCCACCCAGAGATCCGTGTACGGCAGCGGTCGGATACCCGCTAGCCGTGCCTGAGCTTGGCTGGCTTATCGGCAGCTGCACGGTCGTGCCCTGGTGTTTTTCTATGGTCGCCGTCATGACCATGACCCCCGACGTGACAGACGACCGTCCTGAACCCCCGCAGGCGACGGGGAGCTCCGGACCTTGCTCGGCTTCCGGATTACCTGCGCGAGACCTTGTCACGGAAAGTCGGGCGTCTGCGTGATGAGCAGCTGCGTGCCGCTCATCCGCCGTCGACACTGACGTGGGCCGGGCTGGTGAAGCACCTGGCGTACGTGGAGGACAACTGAAGTCGTGAGGTGTTACTTGTTCGCGTGGATCTCGACCCGTGGGCATCAGCAGATTGGGCTGCGGATCGCGACTGGGAAATGACCAGTGCTGCGCACGACACCGGTGTGCGGTTGATCGACCAGCACGCGCAGTCGCGTGCTAGCAGCGATGCGATCCTGCTGGTTCGGTCAGTGGTTTGACGCACAACGGCCACCTCATTTCCATTGCGAGACCCTCCGATCAGACACCCTGGACACCAGGAGAGACAGTAATCACGCCCACGCCCACGCCCACGCCGCACAGCTCTGCGGGCCGATGGCATTACGGGCGCTGCTGTCAGGGTTGCAGGCATGAGCGAGACATTGAACTTCGGGTATGACGGCGATCGAGGTCTGGGTGACCGGCTCTTGGCGGCCGTGCTGCGTGGCGAGAAGACCGCGACGTCCTCGCTAGCGGTGGAGTACTTGTCAGGCGAACCACTCCCGCGTGTTGGAGAGCGCCTGACGCTGGTGGACCACGACGGCCGGCCGCACGGTGTCGTCGAGACGACCCGAGTGAGGATCATTCCGCTCCACCTCGTCGGGGAAGACGTCGCCCGAGATGAAGGTGAAGGATTCGCTAGCGCGCAGCACTGGCGCGACGCGCACCTCGCGTTCTGGAAGGAGGTTACCGACTTGGTCCGGTTGGACGCTGGCGACCCTGCGTGGCAGCTCCGTGACGCCGAGCCCGTCGTCGTGCAGTGGTTTCGCTTGGTCGAGGCAGCTGCCGGTTGACCAACCAAATCTCGACAACAGATCGGTCCCGATCACCGCTCGGCGTTGTTGTGGCAAGGCTGGGAGAAGAGTGCGGCGAGTCCTTGGCGTAGTGCTGTGACGTCGGTATCGACCGCGACGAGGTCGGCTTCAGGCGCTAGAGCGAGTAGCTGCGGCGTACCCGCCATGAATCCGACGATCTTGCCTGCCTGCCGCGCCTGGCGGATGACCTCCCGGACAGCAGCGATGGTCTGGGGCGATGACGGGCTGGGAAAGCCCGCCGATATCGACAGGTCGTACGGTCCGATGAAGACCCCATCCACGCCAGCAACCGCAAGAATGTCCGCAGCGTGTTCCAAGCCCGCTGCGGTCTCCACCATCGGTAGCAGAAGTTGAGGGACTGCCCCACCCGCCAGGCCGAGACTTTGCCGGCACCCCCCGGTGCTGCGCAACCCGTTCGGAGGCGTCCGGCACGCCGATACAAGGGCCGCAGCCTCCTCTGCGGAGTTCACCATGGGCACTATGACGCCGCTGACGCCAGCGTCCAGGACACGTCCGATCAGTGCGGGGTCTTGGGACGGCATGCGGGTCAGCACGGGAAGGCCGACGCACTCAGCTACGCGCAACAACTCAGGGACGTCGGCGACTTCCAGGTCACCGTGCTGCAGATCGAACCCAAGCCAGTCGGCGCCACTCGACGCGGCTACCTCAAGGCCATAGGCGCCCAGGAAGGTCGTCCACAACCCTGCCCGCAGACCGGGCCCCTCGCCAGCAGCCGCCGTCAGCAGTGTGGCGTGCACGTTTTGGGTCATTGTTCTTCTCCTGGTGGTCGCGCGCTGGGTGCTGATCGTGGCTCGTTACGGCTGGGCGATGAGCTCGATCTCGACCTGAGCACCCAGAGGTAGGCCGGCTACCCCGATCGTGGTGCGGGCCGGGTAGGGCTCGGAGAACATCTGGGCGTAAACCTCGTTCATCACGGTGAAGTCCACCAGGTCAGTCAGGTAGACGGTCGTCTTTACGACGTGTTCGAGAGTGAGTCCCGCTGCGGTGAGTACTGCGGCGAGGTTGGTGAATACCTGCCTCGTCTGCGTCGCGACGTCGCCTTCGACGAGGGTGCCGGTAGTCGGGTCCAGTGGCGTCTGACCCGACAGGTACACCAACCCTCCAGCCCAGACCGCGTGTGAGTACGGCCCCACCGCGCGGGGGGCGTCGGCCGCGCTCACAGCTTGTCGTCCTTCAGTCATGATTCACGTCTCCTTGGTGTCATTGAACTCGCACATCCCAGGTAGGACCGAGCTAAAACGCCTGGTCTCCAGGATGGCGTACTGATCGCTCGAATTCCATCGCGTAAACCGCTCGGGAATCGCTCTTTCTCGCGGCGATCGCCACTCTGCAGCAAACGCTTCCAGGAACGGTCATCAAGCCCGTCCTCGACGATACCGAGGGCGCGGATATCGAGGGCGTGCTGCGCCGACTGCGGAACGGACACGTCGAGGCAGTCGTCGCGGTCGAGTTCGACGCGCAGGGTGAGTCCCCCAAACGACCCGCACCGCTCTCACCCGTACAACGATGGGTGCCGGATCATGCGATACGACGAGTGCCCTTGGCACAGCGGCAGATCGTCGACGTTGTGCAGCTGGCCGACGACCACGCGCGCAGGAGCTGCTGCACGTCCGGCCAATGACCGATCGAATACCGGAGCAGGATCCCCGACCTCGGTGTGCCTCCACACACCCGGTAGCGCGTTGTGGAACTAGCATGCCGGCCGCGATGATCGAGCTCTGGACCAGAATGAAGTGCCCTCGGCGACCAGTCTGCGTTTAGACCTGGCCTCCCCTGTTCCGGTCTACGAACAGCTCCGATCACAGTTGACCGGCCTGATCGAGACGGGCGCCTTGGCGCCCGTGAGATTGGCTACCACCCACACGTCAGGTACGCGCCTTCTCGCACAAGCGCAGCCAGACCTCGCTCGGAGTGGGGTATGCCGGAACCGCTTGCCAGAGTTGCTCCACCGTCAGGCCGGCCGTTACGGCAATGGTCGCCGGATACAACTGGTTGCCAGCGCCGGGTCCCACAAAAGTCGCAGCCAGCACGACCCGGGTGCGCTCATCCACCAACAGCTCAGCGGTGCCCGCGTCGTCGTCGCGCTGTACCGCGGTGCCCGCCACCGCCATCGACAGCCGAACGCATCGGACGTCGTATCCCGCTTCGTGCAACGCGGCCTCGGAGCGTCCGACCGAGGCGACCTCCGGCCGGGTGAAGATGACCTGTGGCACTGCGTCGTGATCGGCGGCCGCAACGTATCGCGCGCCTTGCAGGGACTCTCCGAGAGCGCTTGCCGCGATGACGTCGCCACAGACCCGTGCCTGGTATTTGCCCTGGTGGGTGAGTAGTGCCCGGCCGTTGACATCGCCGACAGCGAAGAGCCAGTCACCCTGCACGCCGAGGACGCGCATCGCATCGTCGACGGGGATGAACCCGTGCGATGAGGACAGATCGGTCAGCCCCACAACGCCGAGCCCGAGGTCGTCGGTCGAGGCGGCACGACCGGTCGCGGCAAGGACTTCGTCGACCTCCACGACGTACCCGCCGTCTGTGCCCCGGGTGCTGGTGATCGTCACGGGTCCACCATGTATCCGGCCGTATCCGGTGCTTTCCGGAGCCTCTCGGGTGACTCGCGACGGAGACGTACCGAGCTGCACGTCGACCCCGGCCGAGCGCAGACCGTCGAGGACCGCTTCGGCCGCGAACTTCGCGACGTTCTGCAGCAGGCGGTCGTCACGGACCAGGAGCGTCACCTGCGTACCGAAGGAGGCGAACCACGTCGCCGCTTCGCATGCCACGACACCGCCGCCGATGATTGCCAGGCGCTGCGGCACTTCATGGACATTCGTGGCGTCCCGCGACGTCCACGGCAGAGCGGCGTCGAGACCCTCGATCGGTGCGATCGAGGCATGCGAGCCCGTCGCGAGCACCACGGCCCGGCGCGCGCGTACGATCCGGCCGTCGACCTCGACCTCCCGCTCTGCGGTGAGTCGCGCATGGCCCCGCAGGACGTCGATGCCGATGCCCTGCGCCCAGTCGACCTGACTCGAGTCGTCCAGCCCATTGGTGAATGTCTCGCGGCGCGCCAGGGTCGCGTCGACATCGACGCTGTTAGCGTCCAGCAGCGACGCCACGCCGGGCACGTTCTGCGCGTGATGCAGCACGTCACCCGGTGTCAGTAGGGCCTTACTGGGCATACATGCCCAGTACGAGCATTCGCCGCCGACAAGTTCGCGCTCAATGATCACAGCCGACATCTCGCTGCCGGCGATGGCGTACTGAGCCGCGTTCTCACCGACAGCTCCACCCCCGACGACGATCACGTCGTACTCATCGATCTCTTGAGTGTTCTGCTCAGACGCCTGCGCGTCGCTCCGGTTCGACTTCACGATCTCAGGCTACGTGCCGCCCTGGCAGCGTGAGCGCTCATCAACCAGGTGGATGCGCCGTGATCAGTGGCTCACCGCGCAGCCGATGAGCGTCGGTGAACCGGCGGCGCAGCCTCATGTGGATGAAGATCAGGACTGATGTGAGCGCGGCGTATACGCACCACAACGAGGCGAACGAGCGCGTGTACAGGAGCGCGACCGCGATCAACCCCACCAGGTTGGCCACGCCGAAAACGATGATGGATCGGTAGCCCGACAGCACCGAGGGCCCCACCACAGCCACCACGTAGAACACCGCCACGATGATGCCGTGGCTCAACGGCAGGTTGTAGACCAGCGCGTGCCGATGGACGTCGATCGTCAGCGGGCCTTGTAGCAAGGAGTGCAGCAGGTCCGCCGACACCACGATCCCGATGGCAGCGAACGGGGCAACCCGTAATCGCGAACCTCGAGGCTCCAGCATCAGCACCGCGATCGGCACCAGAGTAGGTAACACGGGTAAGGCGAACAGCACATAGGAGAACGCGGCCGCCTGCTGGACGCACGGCGAGACATGCCCCTGCTCCCCCGCCCATACCAGCGCTTCGATGAGCTGATGGAAGGCGAAGAGCAACGGCAGCGCTGCGAACGGGAGCTCCCGTTTGTGTCGGACCTCGCGCAGCGTCAGGACACCCACGGGCAGCAGTGCGGCACCGGAGACGAGGTCGGCTTGGATTGAGAAACACATGTCGTTGGTTCTCTCAGGCGGCGTCGGTCGGACTGGAACCCTGAGGTGATCAAGTACCGCACGGCAGCGGCATTCCAGGAGAGGTCGCCAGTATCCTAGCCATCTCGAGGCACCTATCGGGGTACTACAGGCCAGGAACCTCAATCCCGACGAGACCGAAAACCCCTCGAGCACAACGCCGCCGGAGTCATAGCGGCAATCTCTACGCTGGGGACGACTGATTCACTGCGCTAGTGCGGACGCCCCTGACGGGGTGGGCGGCGGAGTGTCACCGTGCAACACGACAACCGGGCATCTGGCGTGCGCGGAGCATGCGGCGCTGACCGAGCCGAGCAGGAGCCCGGCGAAACCGCCATGACCCCGACTACCCACCACCAGCAGTTGGGCACTTCTGCTGGCCTCGATCAGGAGCTGCGCGGGATTGCCCTGGCGCACGGACAGCAGCAGCCCGGCTGGTCGGTGCGTACCGAAGACCTCTTCGATGGTCGCGGCCAGTACCTGCTGAGCGTCTGCGGCAGGGTTCCCGGTCGGTGGTGCACCGCCTGGCCCCGTGCTCATTACGCCAAATCGGGTGTGTGGCGCCCAGGCGATGACGGCTTCGACGGTGCCAGCGGTGGCATCCGCCAGGTATGCAGCCCATCGAAGCGCATGCCTGCTCGATTCGGAGCCGTCGACACCGACGACGACGCGCCGGCCATCGGGGTTTTCTGGTGCAGGGTCAGCGGGTTGAAGTGTGGTCATGATGATCCCGTCGCAAATTAGATCGATTGCCGATAGCCGAAGAACTCGTGGTCGTTGTTGTATCCGCCCAGGCCGGCGCCGACGTCGGAGAAGTGCTCGACGAATTCGACTCCTTTGAGCCATTTGACCATCTTGAAGCCGAGCTGGATCTCGTTGCGCAACCGCAACGGTGCTCCATGACCGAAGTCGAGCGGCGCATCATTCATGTCGTAGGCCAGCATCGTCAGGTGATGGCTCATCTGTTCGATCGGCTGCGCGTCGTAGTACAGACCACCGTCCGGGCCGAGCGCGTGCGAATAGAAGATCACCCACTTGGCCTCCGGCGCGGGCTGTACCAGGTCGATCAGGGTCTGCATCGACACCCCGCCCCATTTCGCGACTCCTGACCAACCTTGAATACAGAAATGCTGGGTGATCTGTTCATGATGCTCCAGAGCGCGTAGCTCGGCCAGGTCCAGCTCGACCGGGTTGGCGACCAGACCGTTGACGCGCAAGGTGTAGTCGCGGAAGTCATCCTCCTGCAGCGCCAGGTAGGCCGCACCTTCCGGATACGCACCGTTGTGCCAGAAGTAGGGCGAGATGTCCTTCTCTGTGTACTGACCCGGTTTGGCATCGACGTGTTCGAAGAGCCGCTGAGCCGGGCCGACCAACGCAAAGCCGATGCGTTGCACGATGCGCGGGTGCCGGTAGGTGAACGGGGTCGCCGCCACCCAGGCGACGATCAGGACGACGAGGGCCAGCGAGAAGATTCCCACGCCCCACCACGAACCGTCGTTACGCGTAGCGAACATGTGGTTCAGGTTCTGTTGCGCGCCGGTTGTGATGACAAGGGTGACGTGGACGACGATGAAAAAGATGAACCAGCAGAAGACCAGGAAGTGCACCGACCGGGCGAACTGGATACTGAGCAGCGAGCTGACTCGTCGGAACCGCGTCGACAACGCCGGCGACATGCCGAGCCCGGCAATCAGCGCCAGCGGGGCGGCAATGAAGACGGTGGTGAAGTACGCGAGCAGCTGCAGCCCGTTGTACTGCGTCCACCCTGACTCGGTGGGCCAGTCGAGTGAGAGGTACTGGATCGCGACCGAGATGGCATTGGGGAAGACGTCCCAGTGCAGAGGAACGACGCGCAGCCATTGCCCCGTCACGAACAGCAGGACGTAGAAGACGATCCCGTTGATCAGCCACAGGACGTCGGTGCCGAGGTGCCACCATCGCGCGAGCCCGATGGAGTGCCGCTGGCCGGGCAGGCCGACACCGTCGGGAAGCGTGATCGAGTCCTGCTTCGCGGTGTAGAGCGGATCGGTCGGCACCGGTTTCTGGATGCGGAACCACTCTTTGCCGGGGGTGGAGTTGCGGGTCCAGTACAGCCGCGGGTGGTCACACAGGATCGTGACACCGGCTCGGATGATGAACAGCATGAAGAACAGGTTCAGGAAGTGCTGCCACGCCAACCACGCTGGGAAACCCACCGGGGTGTCCGCGGGCTGCTCGGACAACCCGGGGTATCGCCGGATAAAGCTGGCCACCCCGGAGTTCTGCCGCAAACCCTTCGCGACGGCGATACCGATCACCAAGAACAGCAGTCCGATCGGTACCAGCCAGAGCAGGTTGAACCACTTGGACCGGCCGATTCGGATGCGGGGTGCCACCCCGTACTGCGGCGGCACACCACCGGCCCAGTCGGGCCCGACAGCATGGTGGTGGCGCGCGTCGAGCTCGGTCCGGAAGCTGGGAAAACGCTCCCCGGCTGCGGTGGGATCAGGCTTGATATCGGTCATACCCGCGATCTTCCAGCATGGTGTCGGAGGAGGCGCTGTGGGTGGGCCATTCTCGAACTGGCTGATCTACTCAGCGGACTCAAGGTACACCCCGACAGTTCCGCCAACGTTGCAGACGGCGAGCTGTTCAGACGGTGCCGTCAGGACGCGTCGCGGTCGATCGGACATGTCATGCACCGCGGTCCACCACGGCCGCGGCCCAGCTCAGATCCGACGACCGGGATCACGGTGATGCCCTGATCGGTGAGGTACTCGTTGGTGGTGGTGTTGCGTTCGTAGCCCATGACCACACCGGGGGAGATGGCAAGAAAATTGTTGCCGTCATCCCATTGCTCGCGCTGCGCGCCCATCTCGTCGATCGGCGTCCGCAACACCCGAACCTTGTCCACTCCGAGCGCGTCGGCGACGACAGGAAAGAGTGTCGCGTTCTCCTGCACGGTGTAGTCACCCCCGTCTCCGAGGGGGCGAAGGAGGAACGAACGCATCTCATCGGGAAGCAGCGGGTAGACGCTGAAGGACTCCTGGTCCAGCATCGTCATGACCGTGTCCAGGTGCATGCACGAGCGGGTCTTCGGTAGTTCCACGACGATGACCCTGGATGCGGTGCCGGTCTGAAAAAGTCGTCGCGTGAGGAACTCGACACCCTCCGCTGTGGTGCGCTCCCCCATACCGATCATCACCGCCCCATTACCGATGACGGTCACGTCGCCGCCCTCGATGGTGGCCGGTTCGTAGTTGACGCACTCGTTCCCGTACAGAAATGTCGCGACCGAGCCGGTGAACATCGGGTGGAAGTTGTAGATGACCTGGGAGTTGACCGTCTCTCGCTTGCGAGCCTGCTTCATCATCGGGTTGATCGACAGCCCGTCGTAGACCCAGGCCGAGTTGTCGCGCTGAAAAAGATGATTGGGCAGGGGCGCGAGGACGAAGTCGTTGGCACCGAGATGATCCATGAGCAGACTCGGGGTGTGCACCAGCGACTGGATCTCGCGCTTGAGCAGCCCGCCGATCAGATTCTGGGCTAGCTCGACAGCCGGGGTAGCGCTGATCAGCAGATCCAGTGCCTGGTCCAGGGCCGGACCGAAGCGGATCACTGTGGTCAGCCGCTCCAATAGGAACGCCCGCGCGCCCGGCACGTCAAGGGCCTCGCTCAGCAACTGGGCGAACTCGTGGACCACCACACCATGCGCCTGCAGCTGCCCGCGGAACAGGTCGTGCTCCTCACGTGCGCGCGCGGCCCACATCACGTCGTCGAAAAGCAGGTCGTCGACGGTGTGGGGAGTCAGCCGGTCCAGCTCGATGCCGGGACGATGCACGATCGCCTGGCGCAAGGTCCCCACCTCGGAGTTGACGGAGAAGTTCATCAGTGGCCCTTCCAGGTGGTGAGCTGGTGATGGAACAGTCGTGGCGCGGCCGAGGCGAAGGCGCACCAGGCTCCGTGGCAATTATTGGACGAGTATGGCCCGGTTGTCGCAAAAGCAGCGGCGACTCATTCATCCCAGCTGTCGCGGTGCTCCCTTCCAGGCGCCTCGGCGTAGCAGGCGCAGGCCATTAAGTCCGACGATGACGGTGGATCCTTCGTGGCCAGCGACCCCCAGTGGTAGTGGCAGGGTGCCGATCAGGTCCCAGGCCACGAGTGCGGTGATGACGGTGGCCGCGATGATGAGGTTGGCGATCACGACGCGGCGGGCCCGGCGGGCCAGTGCGATGACGTTGGCGATGGTGTTCAGGTCATCGCGCACAATGACCGCATCAGCGGTTTGTAGGGCCAGGTCTGAGCCGTGGGCTCCCATCGCGATACCGAGGTGGGCGGTAGCCATCGCGGGGGCATCGTTGATGCCGTCTCCGATAAGGAGCACCTTTCGTCCGGTCGCCTGCAGGTCCGCGACAGCGGTGACTTTGTCCTGCGGTAGCAGCCCCGCGCGCACGTCGTGGATGCCGACTTGCGACGCGAGTTGCGCGGCGGTGGACGCGTTGTCACCGGTGAGTAGGACCGGCGGGTGGGTCAGCAGGCGGCCCAGGGCGCGGACGGCTTCGGGTGCTTCGGGGCGTAATTCGTCGGACAGGCTGATCACCGCATGCGCCACCCCGTCGATGCTGAAGATGACCGCAGTGTGTCCCTCCTCTTCCCGCTGACGTACCTTCTCGCCCAGGTCGGGGTGGAAATCGGTCGGGGTGAAACTGCCGGGTGTGCTGACTTCGATGGTGTGGCCTTCGACGATGGCGCTGACACCGCGACCTGGTGTCGAGGTGAAGTTGCTCGCGCCTGGAATGGAGTCGATCCCGATGCGGCTCGCAGCCTCGACGATGGCCGCGGCGAGGGGGTGCTGGCTGGGTCGTTCTGCTGCGGCCGCTATCCGCAACACCTCGCGCTCTGTCAGGGTGCTGGTACTGGCGTGGTCGATTGTGGTGACTCGTGGGGTTCCCAGGGTCAGGGTGCCGGTCTTGTCGAACGCGACCGTGTCGGTGTGGCCCAGTTGTTCCATCACGACTGCGGACTTGACCAGCACCCCGTGTCGTCCGGCGTTGGCGATGGACGACAGCAGCGGTGGCATCGTGGCCAGTACGACCGCGCAGGGTGACGCGACGATCATGAAGGTGATCGCCCGCAGCAGGGTGGCGTCCAGCTCGGCACCGAATGCCAATGGGATGAAAAATAGCGCCAACGTGGCGGTGACCATTCCCACGGAGTACCGCTGTTCGATTTTCTCGATGAACAGCTGGGTCGCGGCCTTGGTCTGTGATGCCTCATCGACCATTGCCACGATCCGCGCGACGACCGATTCACCAGCTGTGCTGGTCACCGTGACCAGCAGGGAACCGGTGCCGTTCATCGTCCCGGCGTACACCGGGGACCCCGCATGTTTCACCACCGGCATCGACTCTCCGGTGATCGGTGCCTGATCGACGTCGGAACTTCCATCGGCCACGCTGCCGTCGGCACCGATGCGCTCACCAGGGCGGACCCGGATCACATCGCCGACGATCAATGAGGCTGCGGGGACGACCACCTCTAACCCGGTGGACTCCAGGCGGGTTGCTTGTTCCGGTGCCAGGTCAAGTAGGGCGCCCACGGAATCGCGGGTGCGTTTGGTGGCGACTGCTTCCAACGCCCCGGAGGTAGCGAAGATGATGATCAACAGCGCGCCGTCCAGGATCTGTCCGATACCCGCCGCGACGATAGCGGCCACAATCATCAGCAGGTCCACATCCAGCGTCTTCTCCCGCAACGCCTGAAGCCCGGCCAACCCCGGTTCCCACCCGCCGGCCGCGTAACACAACAGGTACGCCGTCCACCACGTCGCCGCCGGCGCCCCCGCCAGTTGCAGCACCCCACCGACAGCAAACAAGACCACCGCGAGCGCCGCCCAGCGCACTTCGGGGATGAGTCGGGCCCACCACGGCGCGGGCACGCGGGAATTCAGGAGGGAGTCGGGAGAGGTCAGGGTCGAAGTTGCCACCAGATCATCCTAGACATACATGAATAGATGTTCATGTATGTCAGTCGGTACGATCAGCAGGTGAGTCACGGAGCGCGCGACGGGGACACGCCACCGGCGCGCCTGGACAGCGACAGTGCCGCTGCGGTTGCTGAGACCCTGCAGGCGCTGGTCGCACCGAGCCGGTTGCTGATTCTGTCCCAGCTTCGACAGGGCCCGGCGACGGTGGGCGAGTTGACCACTGCATTGCACCTGGAGCAGTCGGCCATCTCTCATCAGCTGCGGCTGCTGCGCATCATGGGGTTGGTGACCGCCACCCGTAACGGCCGCAACATCACCTACACCCTCTTCGACCAGCACGTCGCGGCACTGCTCGACGAAGCGGTCTACCACGTCGAGCACCTACGCCTCGGCGCCTCGGACACCGAACCAATCTGACCGCAGCACCCCAGCACGCTGTTTTCCCCGACGGTCTTTTACTGAACTACCAGTGCGGGAATCCTCCACGTCGCCGTGCACGAATTGGAAGCGGCCGGTCCGATCGGCTACCTTCGTCGCCGAACGGGAGTAGTCCCCAGACTGGATGTCGACATACCGGCCGCTCGCGCGGCCCGGTGTCCAGGGCCGGCGTTGACCGGCTGGACGAGACGTTCGGATCATCAACCATTGGTTGGCGGTCCGACGCCTCACGAATCTCTCTCGAAGCGTTGGGCCCCGGCCGCAACGCCGGAGGGACCCATGTTCAGTATCTCGATCATCGCGATCGTGTTCGGACTGATCTTCATCGCCGAACTACCCGACAAGACCGCCGTCGCCGGTCTCGTCCTGGGTACCCGTTTTCCCATCTGGTGGGTCTACGCCGGGATGGCCGCGGCCTTTCTGACCCACGTGCTGATCGCTGTTGCCGCAGGATCGCTACTGACTCTGCTACCCCGCCGTCCCGTCGAACTCGTCGTAGCCGCACTCTTCCTGCTCGGCGCCTTCCTCGTCTGGCGCGAGGGCCACGACACCAAGGAAGAAGAGGACGAGGAAGAAATCTCCGGTGTTACCGAAACAGCCGGGTTCTGGCGGGTCGCTTCGCTGGGATACGGCGTCATTTTCGTGGCCGAGTGGGGTGACCTGACCCAGATCCTGACGGCCAACCTCGCCGCGAAATACGACGATCCGGTCTCGGTGGCAGTCGGAGCCACGCTGGGACTGTGGGCCGTGGGCCTGCTGGCAATCCTCGGCGGCAAAACCCTGCTCTCGGTCCTGCCGTTGCAGTGGATCACCCGAATCGCTGCGGTCGTCATGCTCGGACTCGGCATCTACAGCCTCACCACCGCCATCAACGGATAACGCGGCGACGGCGGGCATAATGGGTAGCCGCAGGCGCGCTGTGGACTTGCCCCTCCGGCGCGCGTACTGTGAAATTGGCTGCCTCGCAGCCGGTCTGGATCTCGCAGTCTGCCAACCGCCGCCGCGTGGAGTCTCGCTCAACACCAGACACACCCGGTCGCATTCTCTGCGGACTTCTCCACTGCTCGGCGGTGGCGAGTCGTCGACAGCTGTACAGACCACTCCAGGAGATGACGCCATGCCGGACGACGAGATTGCGACCCTTTACACGCTGGGCGACCGAGGTCAGACGATTGAAGGCGTGCTCAATGACGTCCGTGGTCGCACGGTCAGAGATATAGACGGTGCCGAAATCGGCATGGTGGCTGATCTACTCGTTGATGATCAGGAACACAAGGTGCGTTTCATGGTGGTTGAACATTCTGGCTTCCTGGGTATGGGCGAGACGAGAACGCTTTTACCCGTCGAAACCATCACCAGCATCACCACCGACGAGGTGCTCATCGACCAGTCGAGCGAGAAGGTCGCATCGGCGCCGGAATATGACCCGGATCTTGTCGATGACCACCCACATCACGTCAGCGTCCACAAGCATTACGGCAGCAACCCTTATCGGGGCAGTGGCGCCCCATACCCCATCGGCGGTGGCGGCATGGGTCACCCGTGAAGCACAGCGAAATACTGCCGGGAATGACGCGGAGGCCACCTTGTGACGGATAACCACACCGTCCGGGTCGGACGCCCGTACGATCCGCGTGCCGACGGTGACGGGGCCCGTGTGCTGGTGGATCGTATCTGGCCGCGCGGGCTGAGCAAGGAGAAAGCCGACCTGGACGAGTGGTGCAAGCAAATAGCACCGTCCACCCAGCTGCGTCAGTGGTACGGGCACGAACCGGATCGATTCGAGGAGTTCGCTCGCCGCTACCGGATCGAGCTGCAGGAACCTGAGCGTGCCGAGGTGCTGGAGCATCTACGCCAACTGGCGCAGCGCCGACCGCTCACTTTGCTGACCGCCAGCAAGCGGTCGGACATCAGCGATGCCACCGTGTTGGTGCAGTTGCTGTGCCCCTGAGCGTGTTCGCCACGACGGGCGGGGTCGCTACTGAGCCTCCAGGTGCCGGACCACGAGGACCGGACACGGCGCATGCGAGCAGACGTGTTCGCTGACCGAGCCGATCAGCATGCCGGCAAATCCGCCGTGCCCTCGGCTACCGACGACGAGCAGATCAGCGCCCATCGCCGTCTGGATCAGCATCTCTGCCGGGTGTCCTTCGATGACGCGTTGGGCCGTGACCAGGTCCGCGGGCAGGTCCGCCAGTTCCATTGCATGCTCGATCACGGACTGCGCGTTCGCCTGCCAATCGTCCTGCACGCCCAACAGGTAGCCACTGGAGGACATCGGGTACTGCCAGGCGATCACCGCCTCCAGGGCGGCACCGGTGAGCTGGGCCTGGCGGGCCGCCCACCGCACAGCGTCGATCGAGGCCGCCGATCCGTCGACCCCCACCACAATCCGTTCCGTCGTCTGCGGTTTTGGCGTGCTGTTAGTCATTGGCTCGACCTTTCGCTTCGATTCGTCCACGATCAGGCCCATGGCCACAGACCGCTGTACCGCATGCATTCTTCGGCCTGATCGAGCTCTCGCGTCGCATCCGACCCCTGAGTGATCGCCACCATTGCGCGCCACCCCTCTTGCGAACATCCGCGGGCCGCGGCACCCATACCGATCTGGGCGAGGTACGTGATGTTCGGTGAGCAGGACGCCCGGTCCAGCCCCTCCACGCCCCCCAGCGCGTCGTCTGCAAGTTCGGCGAGCGCAGCGAGGGCTTCGGCAAACGCCTTCTCATCGGCCACGGATCTGGTGCCCCTGACAGCCGCTACTGCCATGCAGGAACATGGCAACCCGAGTGCCACACAGGAGCAGGACATCTCGGCTTCCGACACTTCGGGCGCTGCGTGGGTGTGCGGCCCAGGAGGAGCGTGTCCACCCTCGTCATCCCAGCGATCCAACGCACGTTCGATCGGTGTCATCGCGTGTGGGCGGAACTGCGAATGATCACTGCCGGCAGGGGACTGATCGGATGAGAGACGCGGTCCGGCGTGCAGTTCACGATCGGGAGTCGTCTGAGTCGGTGGGGTACTGAGGAGAGCCATGAAAACCTGCATCGAGGACACGGACCCTTGGCGATCGGGCCAGAAGCTGCTGCTTCGAGACGCGGCAGCGGACGGCCGGATCTTTCCCGAACTGGCTGAAGATCTCAGCATCAATAAGCGTACCGCCGAAACTCGCTCCGGGACCGCCCGATACCGGGCGGCACAGCGACGGACCATCGGCGCCCGTGTCCGTATTCGCCCGGTGCCGTCCCTTTCGCGCTGTCGCCATCTGCGCACCGTAAAAGGCGCCGCACCGCGCTGGCGGCTATCGTCCGTAGATGGAGACGTTTTTATTTGTCGGCGCAATTGTCATCTGTGCAGCATTGTCGTTCTCCTGGGGTTTGAAGCAGCAAGATCTGCAGCGAGCGGCATTGCGACGGCTGGACACAAAGGTAGATCTGCTCCTTGAACACGCTGGGCTGCAGCCCAGCGTGGATCTCACCGACGTGCACGAGGCGTTGAACAAGGGCGAGCCGATCCGTGCGGTGAAAATTTATCGAGAAGCCACCGGTGTCGATCTGATGACCGCCAAGCTGGCCGTCGACGAGATCCAGCGCGCGCAAACGTAATGGCACGTCACCACTGACGCGCGCCCAGCGACCGGCCGCCTCAGTCGCCGGCGATGAGATGACATGCGCGAGCCGCCGCTGGGAGTGCATGAGGGTTGCCGCGACGATGTGATTCCTGCGCCACTTCGGCGAACTTGATCGCATGCTCGTCGCCGCTGCCGACCGCGCGATCGGTGACCTGGTCGGGCGTCGCGTTGCGCTCTTCACTGCGGGTCAGGGGCGGGCGTGGGTTCGTGGGGCGGTAGATCGAGCCGACTGCTGCGGTGACCGCCCAGGCAACCTCGAGGGTAGGCATCCACAGGCTCTGCGGCAGCGCAAGCAACACCAGACTCGCGGCGCGCGGTGCGGTCGCAGAATGCACCAGCATGACCGGGTTTGCGTGAGCCCACTGCTGATAGTGAGTTACCGAGCGTCGACCAGGGCGTCCAGCGCGTCGGGAACCTGCGCCGGCGCACCAGGCAGGTGCAACCGCGCCACAGTGGTCGGCCAGGACGACGTGCGGGCGAGATCATTCAACCGGGCACCGATACCGCCGCTGGTATCCATGGGTGGCACGGCCTCCAGCGCGGTGTCCGGATTGGCAACACCACTCGGGCGAGGATGCCCAGGCAGACGCTGGTGGCGCGCCGCCCAGTAGCCGAGAGACTGCGCAAGTTCGGCTACGCGAGCCTGGGTCGGGGCTTCCAGGAGTGCTCGGACAGCGTGCCCGGTCCTGATCAAACCGTGGGTGGCCGAGGCAACGGCACCGTCGATCAGCCGGGGCCACCACCGCACCAGAACCGCCTGCCACGACTGCTCGCTCAGCTCCCGGTCGAAGAGCGCGATCCAGTCGCCGAGTCGAGAAGGATCACCGAGCGCCTGCGGCCATTCGTCCTGCGTGATCCACCACCGCGATGCCGGCGGGTCCTCCAAGCGGCGCACGTAGCCATCCACCCATCGCTCGACCTCGGCACCGCGACCGAGGCGGATCATCGCATCGGCTGCCATTGGGCCATGGTTGGACAGCCACCCCTGAAACTCCGGACCGGTGGCTCGCAGCCGTGTGTACGTCTGGTCCAGCAGTTCGGTGTCGCAGGTGGAGCGGGACTGAGCCCGGCGACCCTGCGCTACTACGAACGGTTGGGTCTGCTCAGCGCGACACGCACCGCAGGCAACCAGCGACGTTATCCCCGTCAGGTCTTGCGCCGGTTGGCATTCGTCGCCGCCGGGCAACGCGTGGGGTTGACGCTTGCGCAGATCCACGACCTGCTCACCCAGCTCCCGAAGGACCGCGCACCCTCACGAGAAGACTGGACTCGCTTGTCCGGGCCCTGGCGAGCGCGGATTGACGCCCGTATTCGCGAGTTGCGCGCCCTTCAGGACACCCTCGACGGTTGCATCGGTTGCGGTTGCCTGTCGCTGACCAGGTGCGCATTGTTCAACCCCGACGATGCTGCCGCCGCTGAGGGCGCCGGTTCACGGTGGTTACGAACTGCCACCGACGAACGTCACCCGAAAAAGTTTCTACCGCCGCCTGGGACATCCCCGTACCGGCCGGACAGTTGAGGCGGACCCGCTGTCGCAGTTCCTCAGGCGAATGCCGAGCTGGGTAGCTCGCGCTCGTTGCCGAGGATGGCCTCCACGATTCGCTGGGCAACTGCGTCCGGGTCGGCGCCCTGCGGCATCTTCGGAGCCTCTCCTGCGATCGCACGGTCGGCCAGGCCCGTTTCGGTGTGCGGGGGACGGATGTCGAGTACGCGGATCTTGCTCCTGCGTGCTTCTTTCGCCGCCGCAAGGAAGAGCGCCGACGCGGCAGCCTTGACCGCTGAGTAGGTGGCCATCCCGGCAACCGGTTGCTCGGCGAGAACGGCGCTGATCCCGGCGACAACCCCACCGGGCTCCAGCACGGGTAACGCGGCGCGCAGCACGCGCAAAGGCCCGAGGAAGTCCACCAGCACCAGGTCGTCCACAGTGTCGTCCCCGATCTCGGTCAGCGGACCGAACGCGGCGATACCGGCTGCGATGACCACACCGTCGAGATGACCGTGCTGCTGGATCGCGGCGTCGATGATCTGCTGCGGCGCGGCAGGTTCACGTAGGTCCGCGGTCACGGTGTGTGCGCCCTCGACCGGGCAGCTGCCCGAATGAACGCTGACGGTAAGGGAAGCTCCGGCATCGGCCAGCCGCTGAGCGATACGGGAGCCGAGCGCGCCAGAGGCGCCGATGACGACGAAGACCTTGTCGGGGAGATCAGCCATGCAGACAGTGTGCAGGTCGGTACCAGCACGTGCATGAGGTGGCCCTGTTCACCCCAACGCACGGGCCCTAGTCCGACCCGCGAGACCTGGCCGCCCCGAGAATCCGACGCTGAGTGCCACCCGCCGGACCTGGGCTGCACAGTGGGCGAAGTGAGCGAGCGCGTACCGGCCCAGCCGAGGCTCAGATGCGCGCCTGCAGCGGCGCCTTCTGGCGGCCGTCATCGTCGAAATTTTCAGCACTCAGCCATGCCGTGAATGCGCTGCGCACCCGGGGCCATTCGGCGTCGGTGATGGAATACCACGCGGTGTCACGATTGCGGCCCTTGACCACCCGGTCCTGGCGGAATGTGCCTTCATAATGGAAGCCCAACCGCGTCGCCGCAGCGCACGAAGGAGCGTTCAGCGAATCGCATTTCCACTCATACCGCCGGTATCCCAGGTCGTCGAATACGTGGTGCATCAGTAGAAACTGAGCCTCTGTCGCCGCGCGGTGCTGCTGTAACAGTGGTGAGAAATGGACATGCCCGACCTCGATCGAACCGGCCGTGGGAGCGATCCTCAGGTAGCTCAACACCCCGACTGCTGTGCCTGGCGCGGACTGCCCCGACGGGTCGGTCGCGACGACTGCATAGAAAAACGGGTCGAGGCAGGGGGCAACCCCCGTGATCCATTCCCGGTAACCGGACCGGTCTGCGAACGGTCCGTAGGGCAGATAGGTCCAGCTCGCACCTTCGACATCAAGGGCGTCTGCCGCGAACAACTGATCGGCGTGGCGATCGGTATCCAGTCGCTCCAACCGGCAGTACTGTCCCGTGAACGTGGGGACTGACGGCATACCCGGCACGTCCCACCCCTGCACGACATCCCCGACCGGCTGGCCCAACTCGTTGATCTCCACCCGCGCAGTATGCCGGGCCCGCTCGCTCGATCCGGCCACCTCAAAAATTCGACCCAATTTCGGGACCACCGGGCGCCTCACGCCGACATGGACATCGGCGCTCACCCCGTTGAATCGCGTCGCCACCACGACCATTCGACGACGAGGTGGTGCAAATCTCGGACGTTTCGCGTCACAGCGGACGCGACGGGGAGGTCCTGCTGTTTGAGGCGTAGATCAAAGAGCATATAGGCAACCCCTCGGTTCTCTTCGGCAGTCTGCAGCGCATGCCAGCAGACTCATCAAAAGCCCAATTCGCCATTCAAATGCGCAATGAAAGTCCCGCACCTGAGGCGATTACAGCGGGCTCTTGACACGAGCTTCATCGCTCCACTATTTTTCGTCCCGTGGCCGGGCAAAGCCCGGTTTGAGCGAGGCACAGATCCTCTGCTGTGTTGGTCGCTCCCGGGGGCCAGATGGGGATAACTGGCGCGCTCTTGGAAAGTTATCTCAAGGAGAACCATGAACAAGAGCAAGGCCCTTCGCGTCGGGGGCTTCACCGTCGCCGTCGCAGCTACTGCATCGCTCGTCGGCTTCACCGCCCATGGCACCGGCGCCTACTTCAGCGCCGCGACCAGTGGGAACATGGCTGCCAGCACCGGTCACGTCACGGTCACCTCAAGCCCGAGTACTCTCGATTTCACCAACTCGCTACCCGGTGACTTCAAGACCCAGCAGGTGACCTACAAGGTCAACGGCGATGGCCCCGAAGACGTCTACATCGCGTTCGACGACCCGAACGGTGGCGACTACGCCCTCAACGGCTACTCCTCGGATCCAGCCACCCTCGGCCGCTACGGTCACCTCCAGGTCACCGGCCCGGTAGGTACGTTCCAGTCGTACAACCTCTCGACCGACGCTTCGCAGAAGACCAACGGCGGCGGGCGCGGGACCGTCTCGGGCGACCGGACGGCGGACTGCAACATCGACCCGACCACCGGTCTCGGAGGAAGCACCGATCAGTCCACCCGAGCAGCTGGGCCCGGAACCGGCGCACCCAGCTACGTGAACTCGTGCCCGGCCCCGCAGTACATCCTGCTGAGCAAGGGTCTGAACGCCTCTGATCCGGCCCAGAGCGCTGCCGTCACCTTCGGCTACACGAAGATCCTGGACAGCCAGGCCTCGCAGGGCAGCACCACCGCCCAGATCCCATTCCGGATCGTCGCGGAGCAGGCCGGCGTGAGCCCGTACGACGCGAACACCACGAACGGCCGCTGAATCATCAGCACTCGTTAGGCATTGAATAACTGAATAAACTGCGGTGGGTGATAGCTCGGTCAGCCCGAGCTATCACCCACTACTCCACTCTCGGAACGAGGACGCACGTGAGCATTGCCCGTCGCCTGATGATCGGACTGTTCGCAATGCTCCTCGGCGCCGCGATCATCGGCGGCGTCCAACTGCATCGGGCCGGTTACCGCGCGTACATCATTCACACCGGCTCGATGACCGGGGCTCTCAACACCGGTGACCTGATCATCGATCGGCCGGCAAGCAGCACGCTGCACATCGGCGAGGTAATCACGTTCCTGCACTCTGGACAGGCCAACGATGTCGTCACCCACCGGATCGTGAGCCTGAACGACGGCACCATCCAGACCAAGGGCGACGCGAACCAGGTCAAGGACACCTGGAACATCCGGCACAACCAGGTGAAGGGCGTCGTGGCCACGACGATCCCGAAGGCGGGGTACGTCGTCTATTTCTTCAAACAACCGGCCGGTGATGCTGCTGCCGTAACCGGGGTACTCGCGCTCATCCTGCTGTACGGACTGTTCTTCGACCCCACGGCGGAAGTGGCGGACACCGAGCAGCATGTCGACGAGACCCACCGGATCGCGGCCGAAGCCTGACGCGGGTAGCCCGCTGCCGTTCAGCGGGCGGACACACCCACGCCGATCGGTACTCCTGCCCGCCAGTAGTTCGCAGCTGCGCCCATCCCCGCCGCCAGCAGGACGACACCCGAGGCACCGAGCCCGATTGCAGTGTGCGGGTCGTCCGCGAGCTGGATGCCGGAGTACGCGAGCGCGATGCCTGCCGTGCCGCACAACCAGAGGTCGAAGCGCCACACCATCGTGAACCAACCCCAGAACGCCTGCCCACGAAGCCCGTCGGCAACATTCTCACCATGTCGGCGGGTGACCCGAAGATAGACGGCCTTTTTGACGAACGATCCGGCCGTTGCGCAGGCCAGAGCCGCAAAGAGAGCGGCCCAAATGCCGAACAGGGACGAGAGCGAGGACCCGCGATAGGAGCGGACGGTGGCCGGCCAGGCCTGCTCGGTGGCCGACCGCGCCAGACCGACGGTAAGGGCTATCGCCACCGCCCCGAGAACCACGCCCCACACAGCATGTGGTCGGAGCCCGATCGGTCTGAAACGCGCCGCGAACGATCGCTGCTCAGCCCCGGATCGCGAGCCCGTGGAGTCGGAGGGTCCGAATGCGCCCCGACGTAAGATCTCGCCTGGAATCAAGGCACAGATGGCGAAGAGCAGACATACGAAAGGCGTCGAATCAGCGTTCACCATCCAGTTCATCAGGCCTGCGGCCCCGGATCCTCACCCCCGGACAGCCTTGTCAGGGCCCATGCCTGCATCGCGGCGGTGCTCAGCGAGGCGAGCACGAGGAGGAGGCCGGCAGCGTCAAGGGCGAGGCCGACCCGCCGAAAGACATGAGTATTGCGTGGCGAGACCGCGGTAGCGGGTGCAGCGTGGGCCATGGAGGCTCCTCGGTCGGACAACACGGATAAAGAACAGCGATTGGGAGTTCAGGTGGTCCCACTGCAGACGCAATGATCGCTGACGATTCACGCTCCCCTAGGAACTGCGCGTCGGCGATATCAGGACTGGATTTCCCTGAGGAATATTTCGTTCCTATCCAGTCTTGCCCATTCCATGACCACCATCGGATTCATCGGAAGCGGAAACATCGGCGGCACCCTCGCCAAACTTGCAGTCGACGCGGGTTACGACGTCGTCGTGTCCAACTCGAGGGGACCGGAGACGCTCACTGACCTCGTCGATAGTCTTGGGCCGAAGGCACGCGCGGCAACCTCGAGCCAGGCCGCAGCAGCAGGCGACATCGTCGTCGTCACCATCCCCCTGGGCAAGATCGACGCGGCGCCGGTGGAGCCCCTGGTCGGCAAGGTCGTCATTGACACCTGCAATTACTACCCCGAGCGCGATGGCGCAATCGCCGCGCTGGACGAGAAGCAGATCACCACGAGTGGTCTCGTTCAGCAGCACCTGGCGCAGGCGCACGTGGTCAAGGCATTCAACAACATCTTCTTCAAACACCTCGGCTCGATGCAACGCCCGAGCGGCGCGTCTGACCGCAACACGCTGATGATTGCCGGTGACGACGAAGCGGCCAAGAAGACGGTCACCGAGTTCATCGATGCGATCGGCTACGACGTCTTCGACACCGGCAGCCTCAGTGACAGTTGGCGCTTCCAGCGTGACCAGCCCGCCTACGCCAGCGCCTACGTGGAGGACGGCGACTTCGAGAAGCCCAAGCGCGCCGACAGTGTCGAGCTGCAAGCCTTGCTCGAGCAGGCGGACACCTCCATCCGCTGATGCAGTGAGTCAGAAGTAGGGCGGGTGCGGATACGATCCGTGCCCGTCCGGTTCGGGTGAGTCCGATTCGTGGCCGGATGGCCGGTCGGAGCGAATGGCGTGACCGACCTGCGAGACCTGCGGTCCCAACCCGAGCGAAGCAATCGCAGCGACGATCAGGACCGAGCCGAGCAGGCCTGCGAGGGTGAGCCTCTCGCCCAACAAGAGGACCGCGATGACCACCGCGGTGACGGGCTCCAGCAGGGTGGCCACCGTGGCCGACGCGCTGGGCAGGGTGCGCAGACCGGCGAACAGCAGTACGTAGGCGATTGCCATGGTGACGGCGCCGAGATACGCCAGACCTGCCCACGTAGCGGCGTCCGTGGGCACCAGCGGGTCCCCCCGAAGAAGTCCGACCGCCAAGCCGGCAGGCACTACGACCATCGCGACCACGACCATCGTGGTTGCGGCCATGGGAACTGCGTTGTGCCGCTGGGAAACTGAGCTGCCCACATCCGCGCTGAGAGCGTAGGCCGCGCCGGAAGCAAGCGCCGCGAGAACCCCCAACGCCGGGGACGATCCATTGGCGTGACCACCGATCAGGCTGACCAACAGCAACCCGGCGACACCCATCAGCACGGTGACCAGCTGCGCCGATCCTGGCATCCGTCGTCGCTGCGCGCCGTGCAGCACGAGGAGGAACACCGGCGCGGAGCCCAATGCGACCACGGTCGCCACGCTGACCCCTACAGCCAGTACTGCGACGAAGAAGAGCAACTGGAAGAGAGCGGTCAGTGCACCCATCAACAGGATGCGCGCCGGGTGGGCGCGAATCAGGGCCGTGCAGGCGTCGAACTGTCGGCCAGCGATCACGAGGACGGCGAGCGCGACGACGGCCACGATGGCGCGCCACAGGCTCATCGTCAGGACCGACAGCATCGACCGTTCGTGGACAAGGTCGACCACCGGCCCGATGGTCCCCCAGATAACTCCAGCGGCGCATACCAATACCAGACCCCGGCCCCTGCTCACACTCGCCACCGGCTCCGCCCTGCGCCGCGCGCCTTGACGAGCTGAACGTTCATGTCGCAGATAGTGCCACCCTCGTGGACCCGACCCATGGGGTGGAACACGCGGCCCAGACCGACAGGTTCGGAGCCCGCCCCGAACCCACCTGGTCGTGCCAACATGACGGCATGGATTTCACGATGGTGCCGGTAGCGATGGTGCGCGAGGGACGAACAGTCGTGCAGGACGACTTCTGGGGCGGTACGACGTGCCGGATCGAGCTGGACCCCGCATACAGCGCTGACAGTCTCGCGGGGTTGAGCGACTTCTCCCACCTCGAGGTGGTCTATGTGTTGGATCGGGTCGACCCCACCTCTGTAGAGACGACCGCGCGCCACCCACGGGGCCGCGAAGACTGGCCGCTTGTCGGGATCTTCGGGCAACGCGGCAAGCGCCGACCGAACAGGTTGGCGGTCAGCCGCTGCCGCCTTCTGCAGGTGCAGGACCGCGCGCTGATCGTCGAGGGGCTCGACGCTGTCGACGGCTCACCTGTGCTGGACATCAAGCCGTGGATGACACAGTTCGGGCCGCGCGCAGACGTGCATCAGCCCCGCTGGGCGAACGAGCTGATGGCGGATTACTACCGCCCCCAAAGCGAGCGATAGTAATCCCGCGGCCGAGGCGTCAGCCTCCGATCCGGTGTGCTCACGCCAGGTCAGATCGTCGCGCTCTACGACCGAAAGCGACCGCGAGTGCAGCTGCGACCAGCAGCATCACGACGCAGCCGAGCAGAAAAGGCTCGAGGCTCGCGAAGATGTGCGGTGCATGATTGACCGTGCAGGTCGTGCTCGTTGTCTCGCGCATCGGCTGACCGACCGCGGGCGCCACAGCAGTGCCTGACGTGCTGCACTCCTGACCCTGCACAAAATGATGCGCGCCGATCGCGACGCCGGTGACGGCTGCGACCGGGATCAACGCCACGCCCCACACCGTATGCAGACGACGTCGTGATGCGAGGACCCCACCCACGATCGCCGCACCGACGGGCAGGACACCGACGACGGCCAATCCCGCGGTGGGAAATATCAGGTAACCGACGGCAGCGGCGTACCCGGCAACGACGATCCACGCGGCGAAGAACCACGCGTCGCCCCACCACGACGTGACCTGATCGGGCAAAAATTCGGCGCGCGCGTTCGAGGGCCACGGTTGGTAACCGGCCATCTGTGCCACCACTCTTCTGCACTCTGCAGTGCGACGCTTCCGACGCAGATCACACCGAGGTGAAACAACTGCGTGAACCTGAACCCCTCGATTTAAGCACTCGCTCAAATCGAGGTCCAGTGATGCCGCGCAGTACTACTGCACCCACCGGTGAGGATGCAGCGAAACAGCGGCTTTCGCGTCGGACATCAGCTCGGCATCCAGAAGTCGAGTAGCCCGGTGAGCACACCCAACGGCGCGCGGCAGGGACCATCGACCCCACCGCGATGACGGGCAGACGCCAGACCGTGCCTCGGGCGAGACTACGTCGCGAAAGCCGCGGCACTGTCTGGGGTGTTTCTGATGCTGCGTTCACGATCTTCCCCCTGGTCAGCAGCAGCCTTCTGATGCTCGCTACGGGCGTCGCGCGGCATGCCTCATGCGGCGGCGAGGTCAGGATGGGTAGCTGTCCAAGAGGGCCCGAACCACGTCGATGAATGTTACGATAGTCAGATTCTCATCACATTGGAGATCTAGTGTTAACTGATGCCGATCGGCCGGCAGAAAAGCGCGGTTACGATGCGCGCAGCCGTCGCCAACGCGCCCAACTCGAACGTGCTGATACCCGGCAGCGGGTGTTGGTAGCAGCCCGGGCGCGGTTCCTGACCGATGGGTACACCGACACAAAGATGCTCGATATCGCCGCGGATGCCGGTTTGGCGATCGCGTCGGTGTACCGCGCGGGCAGCAGTAAGGCCGCGTTGATCGAGATGATCATGGAGCGGGCCACCACCGGGGGCGATCCTGGTCAGGACGCGGACCGGCCGCTGACCTTTGCCGCGCTGCAGCCCCCGGCGTACCCGCTGATCGCCGCCGAACCCGACCCGCGCCAGCAGGTGTGCATGATGGTGGACCTGATCTGCGACGCCCTGGACCGGGTGGGTCCGTTGTGGACCGTGCTGCGCGATGCCGCGAGCGTGGACGCCGGAGCCGCCGAAACGATGCGGGCAATGCTCGAGCGCCGAGCGGCCGCGTTCGAGGCCGCGATCGGCTTGCTGCCCCCCGAGCGGCTGCGCCTCAGCCCTGATGAGAGCGCCGACACCCTGTGGGCGCTCTCCAGCCCCGACACGTACCTGATGCTGCGCACCGTGCGCGGCTGGAGCCACCACACGTACCAGAACTGGCTGCGCCGCAGCCTGCTCACCCTGCTTCTGACACCCCTGAACGACCCGCCCGAATAACCCCACCCATGGAGAAATCATGACAATGACCAGCGATCTACCTCTTGCTGATACCAGCGACATGATCGGTATCCACCGGGTGTTCCGGCAGGCCTTGGACGCCGCTCCACACCTCGTCGGTGGCGTCAGACCTGGGGACCTGGATCGTGCGGAGGTCGTGGGCACGTACTACGACAACGTGCTGCGGCTGCTGGACTCCCACCACACCGGTGAGGATGAGTTGCTGACTCCGAAGCTGCTGCAGCGTTGCCCCGAAGATGCATCGATCATCGCCGCGATCTTCGCTCAACACGGTGCCGTGCACGGCGCGATCGACCAGGCCAACACCAGTCTCGCGGCGTGGCGCGCGGACCCGAGCGCGTCGAATACAAACGAGCTGCAGGTCGTCCTGGCGGCGTTGAACCAGGCACTGACAGTGCACCTGGATCAGGAGGAAGCCACCGTGCTGCCCATCGCCGCGCGGTGCATCAACGTCGCGGAATGGGGTCAGCTACCCGAGCACGGGATGCGGACCTTCACCGGTGACAAACTGTGGCTGATCCGCGGTCTGATCAGCGATGAGATGACGCCGGCGCAGCGGGCCGAGATGGACGCTCACACCCCACCTCCAGTTGCTGCCATGTGGGCCGAAACCGGCCACGCCGCCTACACCGACTTCCTGGCCCAACTCCACGGCACAATCCCAGAACCAAACCGGGCCGACACCGCTGGATGAGCCCACGACCAGCACCCCGGACACGCTGCCTCAGGAGAGCGGAGTTGACGGCCAATCCAGCATCTTCGCTCCGAGCACCGCGACCTGAAGGGCGAAACGCTCGGTCGGTTGCGCTGGGTCGTGCCCCGTCAGGTCGCGGATCCGATCGAGGCGGTAGCTCACCGCACGCACGGAGAGGTGCAGAACGCGCGCCGTCTGGGCGGTGTTGCCCCCGCAGCTGAAGTAGGCGCCGAGGGTGTCCAGCAGCGGGCCGGCGCCGCCGCGAGCAGCGAGTAATGGCGTGAGCAGCGTGGTGACCAGATCGGTGATCGCGACCCGATCACGCAGCATCACCTGATAGACCAACAACTCACGAGCGTCGATAACCGGGTCGGTGAGCCCGAGCCGGTCGGCCAGCACCAAGGTCTGGCGAGCCTCCCGGTAACCGGCCGCCACTCCGTCGGCACCCGTGGCAGGCCTGCTGACCCCGATCTGCCAACCAGCAGCAGAACGCGGACCGAGCGAAACACCCAACCGATCTGCGACCGCGTTGACGGCAGACCGGTCAGGGGCCGGAAACACCGCGATCAACCGGCCCTCCTTGCTCGCCACCAGGGCATCGGCATTACCCGTCCCCCCCGACACCGCCCGCTCCAGCTGCGCGACCAGCGGCGTCCCGTCAACGAAAGGACGGTCGGCGCGCACCACAGCTACGGCGTGCGGTCCGGACAGCTGTAGGCCGAATCCATTGGCGCGTTGCAGCACATCGGCGACAGCGCCCGCCCCGGTGAGCAGATCGTCCACGAATTCGCGCCGAGCTGATTCCTGGGTGCGGACCAGCGCTCGCTGAGCCTTCTGAAAACCCTCTGCCAGTGCCGCCACGACATCGTCGACCGCCCGCAGCATCACCTCGCCGGCCGCAACGACCGCGTCCGGATCTTCGCGGGCGTTCACAACGGGGGGAAGGTGACGCCACAGTCGCCACGAGGACGAGGAGTAGAGGTCCAGTAACGCCCGCAACGCAACGCCCTGGCGCGCGGCAGCATCGCCGTAGGACTCGTACGGCTGCAGCTGCCGCAGCGTGAGCGGGCGCCCGGTGGCAACCGCCGCCACCAGGACGGGAAGAAAGTCGCCGAGCAGCTCGGCGGACAGACCACCCGCGTCAGCGGCGCCGGCGGCCGCGACATCGGAGAGCAGCTGAGCAGATATCTCGGTAATCAACGCAGCTCCTTCCCGGACAGATGCCTCGTGCATTTCTGCTGAATTCGGCCTGGCCTGATGACTTTAACATCACCTCCGTTACTCTTCTAGATGTTATATATCTCATATTTATGTTAAACGAGGCCTCAAGGTCGCCGACTTGGAGCTCGCGCGCGGCGCCAGTCAACGACCGGCCAATCGTGGGCGTCGCCACCGAATATCACTACCAACTGCCACTCCGGTAGGCGCGAATCGACCCCGAATCAAACAAATTTTCACACATCGCCTCATCCCAGACCGGGCGTCCAGAAAATTTGTTGATTCGTCACCAATCCGAAAAGACAGCCGCCTCGAACTGCTGATGATCACAAACGATCGCTTCATCCGGTCGTTTTTGAAACTACTTGACTCTTCACCAAGTTAACTTTATTATCGGTAAGTAAGGCAGCTGAACACTCGTTCAGTTGAACGGTTGGTTCCCAGTCCCGGGCAGTTGATGCCCACAATTCAAGGAGGTTGACGTGAGCTTGTCCGGTGACCCGATCGAGTTGACGAACACCGGAACGAGCTCAGTTGACGATCGTCGTGCGGCGGTCGGCCACTACTCGGCCCCGCTCAGCGCGAACACCA
The DNA here is from genome assembly GCA_039636865.1 of Dermatophilaceae bacterium Sec6.4. Classification (NCBI taxonomy): domain Bacteria; kingdom Bacillati; phylum Actinomycetota; class Actinomycetes; order Micrococcales; family Dermatophilaceae; species Dermatophilaceae bacterium Sec6.4. Next base: position 786,113 of record CP144172.1, on the reverse strand, counting down.
TCCGGCAGCGGAAAGTTCGCCGCGAGTCTGCGATGGTGCGCGTACTCACCGACCTTTCTGCACCTATGGCGTTCGCCATCTACCGGCCCGAACTGCTGAAGGGCGCGCTGATCTTCGCGGCGGGGATCCTGCTGACCGGTTACTGGTTCGGCCTGTACCGCGCACGATTTACGCAGTCAGTACTGGACGAGCTGTTGCGGCTGGTCTTCATGGTGGCCTCCGGCGGCGCGCTGGCTGCGGTGGGAGTGCGAATCGTCGGTGAGAACAGCACCCCGAACCTCACCACGTTGGGCCTCCTGACGCTGGCTGCGGTGCTGGTAGGGCGCGCCGTGGTCTACCACTTGGACACGACGGCTCGCCGCAGAGGAGATCGACTGCTGGGCCGCACCCTCGTCGTGGGTGGTGGGACGGCAGCGGGTGAACTGGTCCGACGGATCAGCGAGCACCCCGAGCTGGGTCTTTCCGCGGGCGGAGTCCTGGAGGCAGGTGGCCCGACCTTGAACGACTGGCCCGTCCTGGGCACCATCCACGACCTGCCCTCGATCATGCATTCCCATCGCATCGACGTCGTCCTGATGGCTCTTCCGGACGTGCCCGAAGACGAGGTGTTCGACGTCATCCGTCGGTGCGACTTCGCGACGTCCGAGCTCTACAGCGTCTCCGCGTGGTTCAGCCTCAAGGGCGGTCACGGACCGACCGCGGACCAGCTCTGGGGTATCCCGGTCAGCCGGGTGACTCCGGCACGGCGGGTAGGTGTCGCCCCGTGGATCAAACGAACCTTCGACATCCTGGTGTCCGGGACCGCGTTGCTGCTGCTCAGCCCGGTGCTCCTGGCCATTGCCCTGGTCGTGCGCCTCGAGGGTGGACCGGGGGTCATCTTCCGCCAGGAGCGCGTCGGGCGGAACGGGAAGCTGATCATGATCCTGAAGTTCCGGTCGATGCGCCCCGTAGCGGCTGCAGAGTCCGACACGACATGGTCGATCGTCGGCGACGCCCGGATCGGTCCAGTGGGCCGCTTCCTACGTGCCAGCTCACTGGATGAACTACCACAGCTGCTCAATGTCTTCCGTGGCGACATGAGCCTGGTCGGACCCCGGCCCGAGCGACCGCACTTCGTCAGCCTCTACGAGCCCACGGTCCGCAACTACCGCTACCGCCACCGTATGCAGGTCGGGATGACCGGGTACGCCGCGGTGCAGGGCCTGCGCGGGGACACCTCGATCTCCGAGCGCGCCTACTTCGACAACCTCTACATCGAGAACTGGTCGCTCGGTCTGGACGCGATGATCCTGTGCCGCACCGTGCTCGAGGTCGTCAAGAAACGCGGTGGCTGACATGGAACCTCTGAACGTCACGCTGGTTTTCCCGGCCGCAACCCGTGGCGGCGCAGAGCTGTGGCAGGAGCGGCTCGCCGCACACACCGACCGTCTGGACATCCAGGTGTCAGCCCTGGCCGACGGCGCAACCGCTGCCTGGTGGCGCGGGCAGCACACCGATGTCACCGTCATCCCATCAGGGCGTGGACCGGTGCAGCTCGTACGCGCTGCGTACACCCTCGCATCCCAGAGCCGCAGAGATCGCCCGGACGTCATGGTCGCGCACGGCGTCAAAGCCGCCCTGGTGACCGGACTCGCCGGCCTGATCGCCCGCACACGCACCGTGTGGGTACGTCACGACGACTCCTTCCCCGGGCTGGCCCGCGTCGTGGACCGCTTGACCGATGGCCAGATCAGCACCAGCGACCACCTCTCGCAGGGACGAACCCCACATCGACCCCTTCTCATCACCCCTGTCGTCTCGGGTCCCGCCCTGACACGGCCGGCAGCTCACGCAGCACTCGGCCTCGACGACGACAACCGCACCGGTGAATCAGCTTTCCGGCTTCTGATGGCCACCCGACTCGTGCCGTACAAGGGTGTCGATGACGCGGTGCTCGCCCTCGCCGACGAGCGCGCCGCCCAGTGGTCGCTGCACGTCTACGGCGTGAGCGACGCGGCCTACCCCGACGAGCGCAACCGCCTCACACTTCTCGCCGAGACGCACCAGGTGACAGGTCGGTTCCATCTGCACCAGGCCCGCGACGACATCGGTCAGCTGGCAGCCGCCTTCGACGCCGCCGCCATCCTGACCAAAGCCCTTCCGGGTGAGCACGTTCGCACCGAATCGTTCAGCATGATCGCCCTGGAGGCGATGACCGCAGGCGTACCGGTGATCAGCGTGTCCCCGGTTTCGGAGCGGATCGGCATCGCAGGCATCCCGGTCGAACCGTCGTCGCCGCAGCAGGTGGCCGACGCGCTGGCCCGCCTGCAAGATTGCGAACTCTCAGGCGACATGGCCCGGTCCGGCCGCGCGGCCGCCGAGGCAGGCACCACCCCGCTCGCGGCGGCGTCCGCTTTCGCTCAGTTCCTCGCCGACACTGTTCACCGCCCCGGCGCGGGTACTGCCGGCACAACGCCGATCAGCGTCGTGGTCACGGTGCTCAACGACGAGCACGGCGTCCGCGAGCTGTTGCCTGCGCTGCGTGCTCAACTCCGATCGACCGATCAGGTGATCGTCGTGGACGGCGGCTCGACCGACGGCACAACCGATCTGGTCGAAGCCGCAGCCGCAGCCGACCCGCGCATCATGTTGATCGTCCGCGCCGGTGCAGGTATCTCCCAAGGCCGCAACATCGGCATCCAAGCCGCTGCACACGCACTCATCGCCTGCACCGACGCGGGGTGCGAACCCCACCCCGGGTGGCTGGACGCGTTCCGCTCCGCCGCCGACGCGCGACCCGACGCGGGCCTACTGACCGGCACGTACGAGGTCCTCGCCGACAGTCCTGTCGAACGCGCGGTGAGCGCCTGCGGGTACCCCCAGGTCTCCGAGCTCGCACACCCCGGTGTGCTGTCCCGTGGTTACGGTCGACTGCTCGGCCGGGCGTTCGACGCGACGATGCCCACCGGTCGTTCGATGGCGTTCACGAAGGACGCCTGGCGCATCGCGGGCGGCTTTCCGGAGCATCTCGCAACGGGCGAGGACGTCACCTTCGGACGCGCCATCGCGCGTCACTTCCCCGCGCTACTGGTCCGGGACGCCTGCGTCACCTGGGAGCAGCGCGCGACCCTACGCGCCACGTTGCGGATGTACTACCGCTACGGCGAGGGCTCGGGGCACTCCCGAGACGCGCGACTGCTGGGTCGGGACGCTGCTCGCGTCGCCGCCTATCTGTTCGCCGCAGCCACCATCGCCGGCGGTCGACCCCTCGCCCGAGGCGCAGCGCTGGCAGGCGCCGCTGCCTACCTTTCGCTGCCCCTGCAGCGAGCCAGTCGGATGCCGCAGGCAGCGCGCGTCATGGCCCTCGTACCCGTGATGGCCGGACTACGCGACGTGGTCAAGGCAGCCGGCGCCGTCACGGGATACCTGCGAGGACCGCAGTGACGGATCTGGCTGTCGCGGCACCCCCCGCTCGAGGGATGGCCCGCGCTGTGGTGGCGCTCAGCGTTGCCGAAGTGCTGGGCAAGGTTGCCTCCCTGGTGACCTTCACGGTGGTCGCGCGGGGCCTCGGGGTGGCCGGTTTCGGGCTCTTCTCCTTCGGGTTGGGCCTGGGTCTGCTGCTCGCCTCGATCTCCTCCCTCGGCCTGGACGACCGCCTCGTACAGCTCAGCGGTCCTGCGCCCGAGCGGTTGCGGCAGCTGCTGGCAGCGCTGCTGATGCTGCGGTTCGGGCTCGGCACGGCTGTGCTGGGCGCTGTTCTGCTGGTCATGCTGCTTCGCTCCGGCCCTGTCTCCTGGACGGTGTTCTGCCTCGTTGCCACCGGCCTCGTCGACACGATCACCGACGCGTTCCGGGCAGCCTCTGCCTCCCGGCATTCCCAAGAGGGCCCGGCGATCGTGCTGGTGATGCAGCGGTTCATCGCCGTTGCACTCGTCGGCGCCGCGCTGTTGACAGGACAGGGGGTGTTGGCGGTATCCGTGGCATATCTGAGCGCGAGTTGCGCCGGTGCCGCCGCCATGTCGATCGCTACGCGCCGAGCAGGCATCCGCCCCAGTTGGACGGCTGTCACGCGGCATGACCTGCTGGATCACCTGCGGGCCGTCCCGGTCAACGGACTCAACGAGCTGGTCTCGATGGCGCTGTTCAGGATCGACACCCTGCTGCTGGCGGCCATCGCCGGAGTGGTGGCCGTCGGTCACTACAACGCGGCCTACCGGCTGCTGGAGACCGTGCTGTTCGTCAGCTGGTCGCTGTCCCGGGTGCTGACACCGTCCTTTGCCAAACCCGACATCGACCGCGCGGACTTCGCCCGCACGATCCGCACCGGATACGCATTGATCTCGGCTCTCTACCTGCCGTACTGCGCAGTGCTGCTGGTGCGCGGCGATCAGCTGGTCGGCCTGCTGTTCGGACCGGACTTCGCCAAGACGCACGTCGTCGCGTGGCTCGCAGTGACACCACTCGTATTCGGGATGGCCCACCTGAGTGGCAGCGCGCTGCTGGCGCGCCGACCCGACCCGATCGTGCTGATTGCCAGCCTCGCAGCCCTCGTGACCAATATCGCGCTCAACCTGCTGCTGATCCCGACGTGGGGCGCGACCGGTGCGGCAGCAGCGACCAGCGCCTCATACCTGGTGCAGATGGGCATCAACTACACCGGTCTACGCCGACGCGTGCCGGGCTCGACCATGGACCGCAGCGTCCTGGTGGCTGCCGGGTGTGCCGCATTGATGGGTCTGGCCATGCTGGCGCCCTCCCCGGTATTCATCGCAGTGCCGGTCGGCGCGGTCGTCTATCTGCTCGCCTGGGACCGGATCAGCCTGCGATTCGACCCCACCCGCCGCACGATGCTGCTGGACTTCCTGAACCGGCGGGGTGCAACAGCATGAGGCGCGCCTTGTTCGCGACATTGATCGCCGTCGTCGTCTCACTTCCCCTGGCCGGATCCCGGGTGCCCGGAGTCGGCCTACGCATCGGCCTGGTCGCGATGCTCGTACCAGCAGCGATGGCAGCTCTCTACGTGATCCGCGAGCGGTTGTGGGATTTCGCGTCCCCGGCTCTGGTCGCCGCGGGCCTGCTCACTCTGTCCACGATCGTGTCCCTGCCCATCGCGTCCGACTCACACGCGACCGACCTCACCGTGGCCACTGTTGCGGGGTTCGGCATCGTGGCGGCGATCGTCGCGGTCTGCGGCTCGGCACAGATCGCGGTCATCCTCGAGGTCCTCTCCCTGGTGGCCGGTGTGATCGCCGCACTGAGCCTGTCCGACATCGGGTCGCTGACCAGTCAGCTCGGCGGTTCCGTGGTGTCGGGTCGACTGCAGGGCCTGTTCTCCCAGCCGAACGAACTAGGTGGTTTCTGCGCACTGACCCTGCCGATCGCCATCATCGCCGCCCGGTACGCACACAGCACCTTGCGCCGGCTGGCACTGACGGTCTCCGCACTCACCATCACCGGTGCGCTCGCGCTCAGCCTCTCCCGGGGTGCCTTCCTCGGGGCATTCGTGGGGCTTGTGATGATCGTGGTGCTGCTGCCAGATGCCCGCAAAGCGATGACCCGGATCGTGCTGGCCGTGGTGGTAGCCGCGGTGGCCGCAGCAGCGCTGCTCCCGCAGTCCGATGCGGTGCTGGGAATTTTGACCACCCGGCTGCAGAGCATCACCAGCGGGGCCGCCGCACCGTACGACGAGCGTCCGCAGATCTGGGCCGAAGCCCTGCGGCTGGCCGACCGGCACCCGTTGTTCGGGATCGGACCGGGCGAATACCAGAACAAGACCCTCACTCCCGGATCCAGGTTGTACGCCAACCCGGTCGAACACGCGCACAACCTCGTGCTGACGGTGCTGGCCGAACAAGGCTTCATCGGTGTCGTCGCGTTGGTGGCCATGGGCGCGGCACTCGTGCTCATTGCCGCCCGCCTGATGACCAGATCCCGAAACCTGTCCGGACCAACCGCCACGACCATCCGGTGGACCACTGCTGCGCCCCTTGCGGCGCTGGCCGCAACCGCCGCACACGGACTGATCGATATGCCCTTGCGCAACCCCATTCTCAACGTCGCGGTGTGGATCGTCTTCGGCTGCGCAGCCGCCGGACCACTGGCCCGACGAATGAAGTCGACAACAACACCCACCGCCACTGAACCAGAACGCGAACCCGCACGAAAGGAAGTTCAATCATGACCGACCAAGTGAGCCTTTCCTGGATCGACCACCGACAAGACATAGAGCCTGACTCCCCCGGTAGTCGGAACGCAGCACGAGCCGCAGCAGCGGAGTCCACTGCAGGTCAGCCGCCGGCCCGGCGCAATCGGCCAGGCCTTGGCGCGTTGCTCAAACAGAAGTTCTGGATCGCCTTCGGGGTCGGCGTCCTACTACTCGCCACCGTTCTCGCGGTCTTCGTACAGCAGATGCCCACCACGTACGAGGCCACCAGCATCGTGGCGCTGCGGTCCAGTGGCACCGTCGACGTGCCGGCCGACGAACAGAAGCTGCTGGCCGGCGAGTACGGGGTCTACCTGTCCGCCGAATCCAACGTCGACTCGGTGACCGGCGCCTACCGAAGCCAGATGCGCACCGGGAAGGTAGCCGTCACCGTCGATCCGGACACCACGACGCTGCGCATCATGGCCACCACCAGGGACAAGTCGACCTCCGTCGCCGTTGCCAACGGTGTCGCAGCACTCGCGGTCGACCGCGGGCAGAACGACAAGCGGGCACAGGTACTCACCCTGGCCGAAGCCACCGCCGCAACGACGGTCGCCGGCCCCAAGCGCGTCCTCTACATGGGTGCCGGACTCATCGTCATCGCGGTACTCGCGGGGAGCGTCATCTACCTGAAACGTCGGCCCGCATGACCCGGCGGGGCCCGCTGGTCCTGATGTACCACGGGATAGCCGACGTGCCTGCGATCACCGATCCGCACAACCTGTTCGTTCCTCCGGTGGCGTTCGAGGCCCAACTGCTCGCGTTGCGCCGATCTGGTTTCGAACCTCTCGACCTGAGCGGTTACCTGGCCGCGCGCGCCAACCCGGCACGCCGATCTGCCCGTCAGGTGCTCCTCACCTTCGACGACGGATACGTCTCGACGCTGCAGGCGGCTGCCCCGCTGCTGGAGCAGCACGGATTCCCGGCGCTGTGCTTCATCTCGGCGGGGCTGCTCGGCGACCGGTCACCCGGGCACGCGCACCAGGCCTTCGATCTGATGGATTCGGATCAGGTCCGCGAACTACCCACCCACGGCATCGACGTCGGTGTACACGGTTGGGAGCACCACTCGATGACGGCAGTCCCGGCGCATACGCTGCGGGCACATACCTGCGACGCACGGGTCCGACTGGCCGGCCTCCTCGGATCACCACCCGTAGCATTCGCCTATCCCTACGGAGATCACGACGACGCAGCGCGCACCGCCGTGCGGAACGCCGACTTCGCAGTGGGCTTCGCGACGCACGAGGGTTGCGGACCGATGGCGGTGCCGCGGGTGGACGTCAACGCCATCGACACCCCCCGGTCCTTCGCACTCAAACTGAAACCCTGGTATCCCACCGCGCGCCGGGCACTCGGAACAATGGCCCCGGTACGGCGTACCGCACACCGCGTCATCGGCTCGGCCGATCGTTCTGCGCGCGCCGAGGCGTCGCTCTGATGACCACTCGGATTCTGCATGTCAGTCAACCCGGCGAGGCCGGCGTCGCACGGGTGCTACTGGACTACCTGACCCGCCAACTCGCCGCGGACGACAGCGATATCGCTCTCGCCGTGGCCTGCCCGCCGGACAGCCGTCTCGCAGCACACGTTCGCGCCTTGGGTGTCGAGCTGCTCCCCTGGGAGGCAACCCGCGGACCGGGCGCTGCAGTGCTGACCGAAGTGCGGGCACTGTCAGCATTGATCCGCGCATGGGGTCCGGACCTGGTACATCTGCACAGCTCCAAGGCGGGTTTAGCAGGGCGACTCGCCATCCGCGGGCGGATCGCCACGGTGTTCCAACCGCACGCGTGGTCGTTCGAAGCCGTCAACGGACTACCGGGGCTGCTCAGCCGTGCGTGGGAGCGCCGCGCGGAGCGTTGGACCCATGTCACCGTCTGCGTGAGCGAAGCGGAGCTCGCTGCGGCCCCCGCAGCAGGCATCCGGAGACATGCCGCGGTCATCCCCAACGCGGTCGATCCTGCTGGGTGCAGTGTCGGTGACCGGGCTGCCGCACGGGCCGGGCTCGGCCTGAATCTGCACCAGCCCTACGCCGTGTGCGTCGGTCGACTGTGCGAGCAGAAGGGCCAGGACGCCCTGGTCGCGCTCTGGCCGGCGATCCGCGAGGAGGTGCCCGGCGCGCAGCTCGTGCTCGTCGGCGGGGGGCCGCTGGCGCAGGAGCTGAGCCTCTCCTGCCCGCCGGGCGTCATCCTGGTCGGACCGCAGGACGCAGCTGACTGGTACGCCGCAGCCGATCTGGTCATCGTCCCCTCCCGCTGGGAGGCGATGGCGATGGTTCCGCTGGAGGCGCAGGCCGCCGGACGCATGGTCGTCGGATACGACGTCGCCGGGATGGCGGAGAGCCTCGGGCCGGAGAACATCCTGGTGCCGTCGGGTGACCGCGACGCGATGATGGCCGCCGTTCGCAGTGCGCTTCTGGACCTACCTGGCACTCACGACCGGGGCTTGCGGGGCCGCGATTTCGCGGTGCGCACCTGGTCGCCCCATCTGCAGCTGGACCTCCTACGAACCGTCTACCGGAATGCGCAGACGCGCAGCGGTCACCGACACCGCCCCGAGCCCGGCAGCACCCTTTCTACTGAATCAGTCCCCACAGCAACATCGACAACAAGGAGTACACGATGAACACGACAACCAAGGATCTGCTCGACTGGACCGACGAGGACATCGCGGCATGGTCACCCACCCAGAGCGGTTCGGCGCACCGCGCCAACCACCGGCTGGCAGAGACCGGCCTCTTCGAAGACGAAGCCCTCATCGCCCTGCTGGACACCATCCCCCGAGAGAGCGTGCACCCCTACACGATGGGCAGCGACCCGGTCGCGACCTCGCAGTGGCAGCGCGGCAAGATCTCCACGCTGCCCGGTGCCGAACTGCTCGAGACAGTACGCCGCGGTCAGCTGTGGTTGAACGTCGTGCGCGTGCACGAGAACGACCCGAAGATGCACGACCTGCTCACCTCGTTGTACGAGCAGATCGCCCAGCGCGCCCCGGGATTCGACATCACCGATGTCTCGGCGACCCTGCTCATCTCCTCACCGACCGCCCAGGTCTACTACCACGCCGACAACCAGCCGAACGCGCTGTGGCACGTGCGGGGGAGCAAGCGCGTCTACGTCTACCCCGGTGGCGAGCCGTTCCTGTCCACCCAGCATCTGGAGCAGATCGTCAGCGGCAACAGTGACGAGCAGCTTCCCTACCGCAAGGACTTCGACGACGCCGCGACGGTGCTGGAGCTGGGCGCCGGGCAGGTCGGATGGTGGCCCCAGAACCGTCCGCACCGTGTCGAGAACGTCTCCGGTCTCAATGTCTCGCTGTCGACGGAGTACCGCACCGTGGAGTCCACCCGCAGGGAGCACGTGTGGACCGCCAACCACTACGGCCGTTCGCTGACCCGACGCCAGTCCTGGTCGACCACCGAGAGCGGCTTGGCACCCGCCGCGAAGGTGAGTCTCATGCGTAGCAGCCGCAAGCTGATCGGACGCCGCTCGGCAGGTGCCGGCCCGGCAGCGACGTTCGAGATCGACCCGTCCGACCCGCAGGGCGTCCGGTCGCTGATCTGATGATGACCACGACCCGAATCCTGCACGGCACCGAGGGCTGGATCCGGGCCGACGAGGACGCGTTGACCAACCTGTACGAGGCACACGGCGGGGCCGCCCCCGCGGACCTGCCCGGGCTGCTGGACTGGGCCCGGGCCAAGGACGCACCACTGGTCACCATCGCCATCGAGAGCTCGACGGCGGCTCCGTCACCGGGGGCGCGGGTCTTCGACGCAGCGGTGCTGCTCACGCACCGCCGTGTCGCCGGCATCAGTACCGTCCGCCTCGCGGGGCACGGGTGGGCCGACCAGCAGGTGGTGTGCACCCGTACCCACCATGCGGCCACCCAACTCGCCGCCGCAGTCGTGATCTGGCTCGGTGGGCTGGGCCGGTGGCGGCTGGATCTGGAGCAGCTCCCCGACAGCGATCCCTTCGTCGACGCGCTGGGCGCGCTCTGTCCCAGTGACCGGCTGGAGTCCGGCGACCCGCTGCCCTATCTCACCTGGGCTGCGACCCGGACCGCGACCAACTGGGCCCCGAAAAAGTTCCGCCAGCAGTCGCGACAGGCGCAGCGCCGCCTCACGCAGGAGTGCGGCGAACCCAGCATTCTGACGCTCGACACCACCGATGAGGTACTCGACCACCTCGGCGGGTACCACGAGGTGTTCGACGCGCGAGAGCGGGAACTCGGACGGCCCAGCGCGATCCGCGACCCGGCGATCGCCGCCACGAAGGAGGCGGTGCTTCGCCGGCTGGGCGACCAGCACCTGCTGCAGGCCTGGGAGCTGCGGGTGGGTACCGAGCTGATCGCCTACTACATCACCCTCCAGGTCGGCAGTACCCGGCGGATGTGGGACGGGCGGATGACGCCCGGTCTGGCGCACGTCTCGCCCGGCACCATCCTGATGGCGCACGTCCTACAGACCTGGCACGGCGATCCCAGCATCGAGCGTGTCGACTTCATGCGGGGCAGCAACGAGTTCAAAAAGCGGTTGAGCGCCGGTGAAGTCGGCACGCAACGGCTACGCGCCTGGTCCACCCCTGGACTGGCCGGCGCCGAGACGGCACTGACCACTGCGGACCACCACACCCGCCGGGTGATCCGTACCGCTCGAGACAGGTCGCCGGCACTGGCCGGGCTGATCCGACGACTGCGCTGAGCAACATCGGCGCTGACCGTCCCGACTGATGCGGTGCATGCCAGGTCGGACTCGCCGCCGGCTCACCTGAGAGCGGCTACGCCGACACCTGGCAGACTGCCGCGCATGCTGATCGGGCTGGTCGCCGCTGTCGTTGCGTGCTTCAGCTACGGCATCTCCTCGGTGATGCAGGCCTACGGTGCCCGCCGGTCGGCTGCTGCAGCTGACGCCCAGGGCGCTACGAACCGACGCACCGCAACCGGGGGGCCGACGATGGCGGCCACGGTCGCCGCCGGCCTCACGGTTGCGTTCATCGTCGGGACGGTGCTGGACGTGGTTGGTTTCGCCGGCGGTGCGATTTCTGCGCGGCTGGTTCCGCTCTTCCTGTGCCAGACCATCATCAGCGCGAACCTGGTGGTCACCGCGCTGCTCGGCACCGTGATCCTGGGCATCAGGCTGCGCGGCCGAGACTGGGCGGCCATTGCCACCGTCATCGCGGCCCTGGCTGCGCTGGGACTGGCCGCGGGCACCGAGGGCGGTGGCTCGCGTAATTCCGCAGTGCACTGGGGCGTTCTGTTCGCGTCGGTGCTCATCTTCGCGGTCGGTTACGTTGTTGTGCACCGGCTCGGTTCACGCGGCGCCGTGGCCGCCGGTCTCGTCTCCGGCCTGCTGTTCGGCGTTCTCGCGATCGCGGTACGCATCGTGGGCGGGCTGAGCCCGCTGGACTGGTCGGTGCTGGCCGAAGACCCCGCGGCGTGGGCGATTGTGCTCGCCGGGGCCGGCGGCTTCTATCTGCACACCGTGGCCTTGCAGCTCGGCTCGGTCAACGGCGCAACCGCTGCACTGGTGGTCGGCGAGACGGTGGTCCCCGGCCTCGTCGGGGTGTTGCTGCTGGGCGATACGTCCCGCCCGGGGATGGCGTGGTTGGCGGTGCTCGGCTTCGTGCTCGCTGTCGGCGGTTCAGTGGCCGTGGCCGTTTTCGGGGCGGCCGAAGTCACCGACCCGAGCACGCCTGCCGACCGCGTGCAGCCGCTCAGGTCCGAAGCTCGTGGCGGACCGGCTTGAGTCGCTCGGGTGCGTCGGTCGCGGGCGGGAAGTCGCAGGTGAACGTGCCGGAGTACCCGAAGAGAAAGCCGAACACCGGATTCCGTACCTGTAGGTCGATCCGATACAGCTGCGCCACGTCGTCGTAGGACTCGTGCAGCTCGGCGACTCCGCTGAAGATCATCGGGAATCGGAATGCGATGCACCGGCCCTCGTAGAAGCGTTGCGCGTGGGTGGTCAGCGCCAGGCCCCCGTCGGGATCGACCGCGAGGTCGAGGTCGACCGCCAGGTGCTGGTGGGTGCCGAGGTAGTCGATGACCCGACCGCGATCAGCCGCCCAGATCATCGTGGCGTCGAACCTGCAGGGCCGATCCGACCTGCCGGGCGTGATCGCGAACTCCCGCACGAAGGTGACCGTTTCGCGTCCGAACGGGTCTCGGTAGGGGTAGTTCTCCACCGTGAAGGCCACGTCGGAGCCGACATTCGGCACCAGAATGTTACGCACCCTGCCCAGGTGCAGGAACGGCACCGTCCACCACGGACCGCGCCGGATGCGCTGCATCGTGCCGCGCCCGACGCAGGCGTAGCCGCTGTCCAGTCCGACGCCGAAACGCCTGCGCATCATCGGGTGCAGTCGTGCGAAATCGGCGCCCAGGGCTCGCTCGAATATCGAGGTCACGGGGTCTGCACTATCAGGGGGTCTGCCAGCTCAGCGAGCATGGTGGGGGCCTGCGCCATGACAGACGCTGCCCTGTCCTGAGGGTGACGCGCACAGCGGGACGCTCGTGGTCGATCGGGACGCCACCAGAGGAAAGTGCTCAGCATCGACCACTTCTGCGGTGCCTGACCCGTCTCCGCCCAGATGCGTAACCGGTCGAAGCTGAGCGCCGTCATCCAGCCGATCGCCCGGCGGGTCACCAGCCGGTCCAGCAATGCGCCGGGTCGACCAAATCCTGGTTCGTAGTCGTAGCCGGTGATGAAGGTCATGCCGCGCTCGGTCGGCAGATAGCGCCAGTAACCGCGTCCATCGCCCATCGGTGACAGCGGGTCGGTGGTGTCGAAGCGCAGCGCCGAGGTGCGCGAGCCGTCCGGGCGGCGCGTTTCGCCGATCGACACACCGGTGCCGCGCAACGTGTGCACGAGGAGCGAGCGCTCATAGCGGAACCGGTAGCCGCCACCGTCGAGCTGCTCGACAGACGTGATCCGACTGAATCGCAGATCCCAGCGCGGACGCGCGTCGGTGTCCTGCGTCAACTCCCAGACGCGATCGATCGGGCACGCGATCTCGATCTCGACGTAGATCGAGGGGCGACGCGTGGTGGTGGGCGACATCGACGAACCCTAGCCGCAGGCAGCCGAAGCGAGCAGCCAGTCACCGCGAAGCAGAGCCGCGATCGAGAGGTACACCACGGCCAGTGCGACCAGCAGCAACACGATGAGGATCAGTCGGGTCGGGCCCAGACTCAGCCACATCCGCCGCCACACCGACAACTCAGACTCACCCTCGCCGCGAGCTTAGAGAACCGCACATCCACCCAGGGGGCGGTCATCTCGCCGTGGACGTTGCCGCCCCGCGGGTTCTGCCCGAGCAGGATGTTGTTGCGCACTGCGGAGAACTGTCGTCGAGCGTCATAATTTGTATTCGTCACCAACCCACCCGTTGTGACTGACAGAAGGTGAAGCATGTCGCTACCTGCGCCCGGACCGCTACCCACCGACCTACCCGGACCGGTCGACGACGGGGCCGCCGACCACCTGCCCGACCAACGGATGCCGCATCTCGCGTTGCCATCGACCGACGAATCCCTTGTGACGCTGGATGAGGTATCGGCCGGGAGGTGGGTCCTGTTCATCTATCCGCTGACCGGGGAACCGGGCGTCGACATCCCGCAGGCGTGGGATCAGATCCCAGGCGCAAGGGGGTGCACCCAGGAGGTGTGCTCATTCCGCGATCAGCTCGCCACACTTGCCGAGGTCGGAATCGAGCAGGTGCTTGCATTGTCCTCGGACACGAGCGAATACCAACGTGAGCTCGCAAACCGGCTGCACCTTCCCTACCCGCTGCTCTCCGATCCGAGGCTGCAACTGGCCGAGGCGCTGGTCCTGCCGACCTTCACCGCCCAGGCCGTCCCACGTAGGAATGCAGGCGCGCAGCAGCTCTACAAGAGGCTGACGATGGTGGTGCGAGGCACGCGTATCGAGCACGTCTTCTACCCCGTGTTCCCGCCGGATGCGCACGCCGCGCAGGTCGTCGACTGGTTGCGCACCCATCCTGATGTGCTTGTCTGAACCGATGAACACATCGCAGGGCCCCGCCGGTGACAATCCCGCAGCCACGCTCTACTGGCGGCCGGGGTGCCCGTTCTGCATGCGGCTGCGCCTCGCCCTGCTACTGCGACGCGTGCACCTCAACCAGGTGAACATCTGGAAGGACAAGGATGCGGCGGCCTTCGTGCGGTCGGTCGCCGACGGCAACGAGACGGTGCCGACGGTGGTGGTCAACGGCGAGGCCCTGGTCAACCCGACCCCAGGTCAGGTCGTCGCTGCCATCCGTGCGTGACCTCTGCCTTCTCGCGTCAGCGTGTCGCTGTCCGGCTGGCAGCGTTACCACCTGGTCGCGGCGCGCTCAAGCCTCGAGGTACCGCTGCAGGAGTTCCTCGCCGATTTCGGGCGCACTGGGCAGCGACCCCCGCTGACCCGTTGTCCGGAATCCGCGCCGCTCGTAGAAAGCCCGCGCGCGCGGGCTGGTGTCGGCCACCCGCAGGATGACCAGCGTGGCGCCCTGCAGCATTGCCAGGTCGCAGACAGCTTCAACCAGGTCAGTCGCGGCGACCGTCCCCCGGTGGTCAGGGTGCACCCACATTGCGGTGAGGTGGCGCCTGTCGCGATGACCCGACTCATGGACACCGGCGACGACACCCACCGGCCGCTGACCGGACCACGCCAGGAACCAGTCGTTGTCGTGGATTCGGCGTTGCCATTCCTGATCATCGAAAGCCACCTCGCGCGCCAGCGTCGACCCGAAAGCGTGCGGCGCGTCCGCGAGCGCCGCCAAGCGGGTTTCACGAACCGACTGCCAGTCATCGACCTCCGCATACCGCACTCGCACAACGTCGCTCATTCCGCCAGCTTGTCACTTTGACAGTTGCAGGTGTGGGCCGGTGATCCAGTCGCAACTGCTCGCAGGGTTTGAAACGGGAGACCCGATAGGTGTTGCCGGTAACCGGTAGGACGGTCACCACCCCGCAGTCGAGCCGCGCAGCATCGCCGAACCCGACGGTATGACTGTCAGGCGACTACTCGGAATCCGAAGCGCTCGTACAAGTCCTGCGCTGGGTTGCCGCGGGTCACTGCGAGGTGCACCTCCGACACGCCCAGCGAGGCGAGACGGGTGATGTTTTCGTGAATCAGCCACGCGCCGATACCGCGACGTTGCCAGGTCGGTTCGGTGAGCGCGAACGCCAGCAGCGGCACCCTGTCGTGTTTGTCGTCACGCACCACGACCACTGCGGCGATGAGCCTGCCCTCAACCATCACCGCGAGGCTGGCCGCGGTGATCATCGGGCCCCATGCGCCCGCCAGGAGCTTCATATGCAGGACATCTCGTGGCACGACGGTCATCGTAGAACCGGCAGAGGAACCAATGGAGCGCGCTTCGCTGCATGGTCGCGGACCGTGCAGGCCACTTGAAGTTGTCCTGCCAAGGCAGGTCCTCGCCCGCGTTCCCAGGGGCTGCGGGTTTCCACCCCGGTTGCCGCGCTGAACGGGCAGCTCCAGATGGAGGGAGCGGGAGGACTCGACATCGAATCGATGAGCTGGCCCGATCAGCGGTCCTGCTCGGGGCGCGTTTGCGAGACTGGGGGCTCGCTGCACTGGCCCACCTGAGAGAGCTGGAGAAGAGCACGTGACCCACGTTCGCGGAGTATCAGTGTGAGGGGTCGGCGTCGGGATGTTCCGGAGCTGGCGTTAGAGGAACTGACCCCCGGCGCGCGTGCTGTGCTCGAGGCAGCAACGGCCGGTGACGCCATTACACTCACCCGCGCCGGCCAACCGATCGGGTTACTGCAGTTTCGATCGATCGCGCTGGAAGGGACCGTTGTCAGGGCTCGCGCTCAGACCGCGCCGGCAGCACCGGTTCCGGAGGGGGTCACCGTCGTCGCCACGACCATGTCACTGTCGGATGCTGCCCGCTGCCGGTTGTCCGATGAACTCGGCGCGAACTACATCGTCCTCGACTTCACCGAAGCACCCCCTGGCACGGACGTCCTGCTGACCCACCCGATCAGCCCCCAACTGCTCGGACGCCTTCGCCACCAGTTCCCGGATGCGCGCGTCGTGGTCACCGAGATCGATGACGAAGAGCTCGACATCCATTACTCAGGTCCCGTGAGCCGGCTGCTGGATGCCGGCGCCTCCGCGTACCTGCCACCTGGGCCCATCGCCGAGCTTGCGGTCACCATGCACGCATACCTCACACAGGGTGATCAACCAACGCTCGAATCCGCCCCACGGAAGTTCAGCGTGGCTCTACCCGCACCGCAGCCTCAGATCGACCCTTGACCAGGTAGGTACGCCGCGGGATCCGGGTGTCGGGTCAACCGTTCGGCTCCGGTGTCGAAGTATCGAGGTGGACTGCGCAACCAGTGCGTAAATGACCGGGGCATCGCGCCGGCGCAAAAGCTGCGGCTCGGCGGCAGGTTCAGCTGTGCAGGGTCCCGCGGAACAAAGTGTTTCCCGAGTGCGCAGATTTCGCATCGAACGATTCTCGCGACACGTCAACGATGACGTATCCCTGGTCGAGCAGTCGCTGGCTGATCACAAAAGTCTGGCTGGTGCTGCGCGGGGAGAGAATCCCGATCGATACGGTCCTCGCCAGGTCTCGGTTGATCAACCAGACCTCCAGATATCCCGTACTTCCACCGACCGGGCCCGCGTCCAGCCTCAAGTCGATGCCCGTCCCGTTGCGGAACACTTCCGCGGTGCCCACGGGCCGGTTCGTTGATGGGGCGTCCAGCTGGGTGCGTGCAATAACCACCGGCACAGGGTCGACCGAGTCCGACCTGCTCACCGCGGTGGTACCCACGGCTCCGATGGCCACCCCGGCCGCCAGGGCGAGAACGATCCAGGGCGCAGTCCTTCGTCGCCGCACAGGGTCGGTCGCCACCTGTGTCTCGATCCGGCCCCAGAGGTCCGGCGGGGGTGGCCGCAACTGTTCAACACCGCTCGCGGTCGCCACGGACAAGGTGCGTTGTAATGTAGCGAGACTTCCCGAGCATTGCTGGCAGACCTGAAGGTGGGCCCACAACGCCGGGTCGTCTTCTTCGCCGAGAGCTACCCCGGCCAGGGTTTCGTCGTCGTAATGCATCATGAGTGCACCTCCTTCAAACGGTCGCGTAGCTGAATCAGACCTCGCCGGATATGACTTTTGACCGTTCCGATGGGTATATCGAGCAGGTCCGCGATCTCGCGATGGGAACGCCCTTCCATCAATGCCATCCGGATGACCATGCCTCGAGGATCCCCCAACTCCGCCACCGCGTCCTGGACGATGATCCGGTCCTCCACCACCTGATCGATGCGCTCATGCTCCGGTTCCGCAGCCACTTTCGCCGCAGCCATCTCATCGCGGCGCAGCCGGTACCGCTGCTGCTGTTGGTCAGCGATCCGGTGCCGGGTAATCCCCACGATCCATCGCGCCAACGCCTGCGGGCCCGGGCGTAGGGTGTGTCGCCCCCGCCACGCAGAGACGAATACCGCCTGGGTCACTTCCTCGGCAGCGTGGTGATCGTTCAGGGCACGCAACGCCAGAGTGTGCACCAGTGGCGAGAACCGTTCGTAGGCCTGCCTCAGAGCATCAGGCGCGCCCGCTGCGAAGCTGATGGAGATGTCGTCGACCTCGCCGGTGTCGCTGTTGTGGCCACCCATCGGCGTCACTGTAGTCATCGCTCACCGATTCGCAATACGAGCGACCACCAGGATGTTGTCTTCGTAATGGCCCGTGGCCTTGTCGAATCGACCCCCACACGTCAGCAGATGCAACCGCGGCGAAGAATCCCGGTTGAACACTTTCGCCAGGTCCAATTGCGACTTGGGGATACGTGAGACCGATTCCACGGTGTACTGCGTCGATGCTGCCCCAGACCCGAGGATGATCTGGTCACCCTGACGCGCCGAGGTGATGCGCGACAGCGGGCCCGTTCCAGCTGCTGCTGTGTCGATGTGACCTGCGATCACCGTTGCACCCGAGGCATCAGAGGGCCGCGCGCCGAATCGGTACCACCCGGCCACTTTCGGATCCTGCGGAATCGACATGGCATTGGTCCCGTCGACGCCCACGGGGATGATCCTCATCGAGATGCCCAGCCGGTTGATGGTGAGTCTGGTGGGTACCCCCGCAGTTACCGCGGTTGCCTTCAGAGCTGCAAGGTCAGCGGCACGGGCCGGGATCACCCGATCCGGGGAGACGCCCACCGGCGGTTGGGGGGCCGAAGTAGCGGTGGCTTCTTGCGACAACGCTGCCCGCCCGTCGGTTTGCGGCAGTTGCGACCTGGACGTGGCCCATGTCGTAATCGAACCGGCCAGGAGGGCAGTCACCACAGCGGCGACCACCCTCCTGCGTACGCCAGTTACTGACATCTCAGACGTTTGAGCTCTTACGACGTCGACCCGCGAGAAGAACGAGGCCACCGGCACCGACAGCTACACCACCGGCCAACAGCCAGCGGTCAGTCTGCGAAGCGGCCGAACCACCGGTCCCAGAAGGAACACCGGTGGGCGATGACGACATACCCGCCACGGTCTGCACGGCGAGCTTGAGGTTCTTGTCTGCGGCGCTACCCCATGCGTAGACGATGGTGTTCTTGCCCTCAGCCAACGGCAGATCGGCTGGACCGATGGCCACCGTGTCAGTGCCGGCCAACGTCACGTCGGCCTTGATGGTGCCAGCCGCCAGATCTGCCTTTGCCTCGCCGGGGTTGGTGAGCTTGGCGAAGGCGACCTTGCCATTGGCGCGCACATCGACCGGAGGCGCCGCTGCATCATGGCGCACCGTCAGACGGGCCTTACCAGGCGCGATCTTCGTGGTGTCGTTCACGTAGGGCGTCAACGCCGGCTTCGAGTCAGCGGTCAGATGGGCTACGACTGTGATATTTGCCTTCGCCGGGACCTTCACATCGCTGACCTCAACAATGGCCTTGCCCTTGGCGCCCGCACCTGCTGCGGTCACCTTGAGGTCGTAGGTGGCGGCAGGCAATGCCACAGGGTCGGTCAGCGTGCCCGGTTTGAAATTGGTCAACAGCGGCTTGCCATTGGCGTAGACGTCCACGGTGACGCCGGGCACGCCGTGGAAGACCGACACCATCGCGGTGTCAGCAGCCTGGGCCGGGGCGGCCATCAGCAGCGCGGCCGGGCCAGTCATGGCGAGAACGAGCACGCCGGGAACGGCGAGGTTACGAGTCTTCATCAGGGATCCCATCGACGGATTGGTCGAGCACTGGAGGCTCGTTGCACCGGCCACCAGGAAGCGGCCTTACCCCTACTTCCGCCCAGGTACCTCGAACGGATGCACCAACAGCCATTTCTTTTGGTGGAGCCGGGCTGGACATCGCTCCCACCAGAATTGCAACCCGCTCGCACGATCATGGGACACGGTCTGTGCGGGGTCATATCGTGCGTCGAGATAGGCTCCAGATCCGAATTGAGAGGACTCGGTTGCCTGGTCGAATAGGACCGGCCCGACCTGTCGTTGCTTCCCGGTAAACAAAGTGACACTATCAATCTTGGTGATGGACCTCACCGGACCTCGCGGTCGAACCGCCACTGTTGGCTGATGGGCCCTACTTCGATCATTTGATGCGAGGTAGGCCATGTCGTTCTTCAAGCATTCACGAGAGTTATCCGGGACGGCAGGTAGTGCCGCCCAGCACCGTGACGACACACCGGGCGGTGCGGCAACCACCAGTGATGTTGTGACGACGTCGGCGGCCGCGCACGCAGTGCCACGCCACACCGGGTACGCGCCGACAGACTTGGGAATGACCTGCAACGCGGCGAAGAACGCCCAGCACAGCGGGTACGCACCCACTGACATCAGCGGTCCGCGCGCCGAGAGGTCACCCGTCGGGGGCCCCGGCGGTATGGCGGGTGGAGTTTTTTATCACAGCCAGGGCGGGGCTCTTCGCAGCAACCGATCGGGCCATAGCGGGTGGGGCCCGGCGGATGCGAGGTTGAACGACCGGCGGCCGGTGATCGAAATCAGTGGCTCCCACCTTGACGACGTGCCGCCGTCGGATGCCGCCGAGTTCGCAGGCCGTTGATGGCGAGGACGCTGGATGGCGGCGCGATTTGTGCCGCCGATCTGCAGCAGCGCGCGGGGCGGGGATGGAGCGTGCTGTACGGCGACCACCCGGCACCTGAAGGTGTGAGCGACCTGGCGGAGCCGGCGTATTTCCAGGATCTCAACCTGGACAAGTTCGTCACAGGTGTCACCGGCAAGGCGGACGAGTACAAGCTGACCGGATACCTGCGTCATGCGCTGGACGATCCGGAGCTGATCAGTTTCCGACAGGCGGTCTTCACCGACGTTGAAACGGACCGGGTACGCGCGGTCATCGATGACTTCGGTGACGCAATGCGAACCGTGCGGCAACAGCTGGGCGACGCGCAGAAACGCTCGGAGTATTACGAGAGTCGACGCTGGCAACTGGATGCCAGCACCACATATTGCGAGGCTCTCTGCGCCCTGCAGTCCGACCTGGCCGACGCAGATCCGCTATCGACAGGGCTGCAGGGAATATCTACTTACCTGCGGGGATACCTCGACTCTGAGACCTTCCGCGCACTGACTCACGCTCGCAGTGCAGCCATCGGCGCCCTGGCAACGGTGCAGTATGCAGTACTGCTCGAGGGCGCCCGGATCACCGTCGCCGCGTATGACGACGAGCCCGACTACAGCGTTCAAGTCACCGACACGTTCGCGCGTTTTCGCAACAACGATGGTGAACGAGAGGCCGAGGTGTCGGTGCCCCGGCACGGCGGATCGTTGGATCGCGTCGAGGCCGGTGTCCTCACTCAGGCGGCTCACATCTTTCCCGACCACTTCGCCGTCCTCGATCGGTTTTGCGCTGATCATGGCGACTTCCTGGACCCGACCGTGGTCAGCTTCGATGCAGAGATCCGCTTCTACCTCATGTTCGAGGACTACCTGGCCCAGTTGCGCGACCGGGGGCTACCGCTGACCATGCCCGTCCTCACCAGCGACCACACTGCGGTCAAACTGCTGGATGTGTACGACCTGCCGTTGGCAGTCCGTTGCGGCACTGACCAGCCCGTGGTCCTCAACGACGTCACATTGCAGGACCCAGAGCGCATCCTGGTGGTGTCCGGGCCCAACAACGGTGGCAAGACGACGCTGGCTCGCACCGTGGGGCAACTGCACCACTTGGCGCGCCTAGGGTGCCCCGTGCCTGGCAGAGAGGTACAGATCATGCTGTGCGACGCGATCCACACCCACTTCGAGCGGCAGGAAGATCTCACTACCCTCGCCGGTCGCCTGCAGAACGAGTTGGACAGCATGCACAGCACGCTCGCCGTCGCAACCGATCGCAGCGTGATCATCATGAATGAGATGTTCAGCTCGACCACGGTCGACGACGCGCAGTACCTCTCGCGCGCGATCTTGACGAGGGTCACGGACCTGGGCGCGGTCGCAGTGTGTGTGACCTTCTTGGAGGAGCTTTCGACCTTGAATGAATCCACCGTCAGCATGGTCAGTCTGGTAGATCCGAACGATGCGGGGCACCGTACTTTCCAGGTAGTACGCCAGCGCGCCGATGGCCGCGCCTACGCCCGCGCGCTGGCCGCTAAGTACGGCCTGACGCATGACCAGGTGAGCGAGCGGGTGGGCTCATGAGGTCTTTGTTGCTGTTCCCTGACCGCGACCTGACCATGCTGACCAGTCGGCGGTCACGGGTCACGAAGAATACGAAGTACCCCAGCCCCGGTGGTGCGGACGTTGCCGACCTGGAGCTGGACGTGCTGTGGGACGCCATGGGAGGTGGAGATGAATTCGTGCGCGCGGTCGCAGCTGCCGTGATGCACCAGCCGCTGACTGACCCCGACGAAATCGTCTATCGGCAGGAAATACTGATCGACGCCCTCCGCGATGTGGACGCGATACGCGCGCTGCACAAGCTTGCAGTGGATGCCGTCGATGCGGAGAATGACGTCTACCGCAGCCCATTTCGCGATTCCGGTGAACAGACGTTGCGTCGATCGGTCAAGGTCCTCGCATTGTTCGTGAGCACTCTGCGGTCGCTGCGGGAACTGGCGCAGCGGAAGGGCAGCCAGGCCACCTCCCCCGGCCTGATCCGCTTTTACGAACAGGCCCGGACCGAACTGGGCGAGGACTACCTCGAAGAAATCGAACACCACGTCAAAACGCTCGGCTTCACCCACGGTCTGGTGCTGAGCGCCAGTCTCGGCCCGGGAAACGCAGGCACCGACTATGTCCTGCGCGCGCCTCTGGATCGCAATCGTGGCAGCTGGTGGCATCACGGTCAGTTGAAGCAACCCACCTATGGGTTCACCATTGCCGACCGAGACCAGGCCGGTTTCGAGGCTCTGGCAAGAATGCGGGACCGGGGGGTCAGCCTGGTAGCTCGCGCGCTCAGCGAGGCGGTGGACCACGTGCTCGACTTCTTCGTCGCATTGCGCGCGGAGACCGCCTTCTATCTGGGTGCTGTGAACCTGCAGGCCAAGCTGACCGCGATTGGACACGAAGTGTGCCGGCCGACTGTCCAGGCTCCTGGTCGCACACTGGAGGCTGCCGGTCTGTACGAGCCCTGCCTGGCTTTGCGTCGCGGCTGCGAGGTGATCGGTAACGATCTGCGATCTGATGACATCGACCTGATTGTGGTCACAGGTGCCAACCAGGGGGGCAAATCCACCTTTCTGCGCAGCGTGGGCCTGGCGTTCACCATGGCCCAGTCCGGGTTGTTCGTGGCGGCCTCACAGTTCTCCTGCAGCCTCACGACCGGGTTGTTCACGCACTTCATGCGCGAAGAAGACCGCACCATGGTCGCCGGCAAATTCGATGAGGAGCTCGCCCGGATGAGCACCATCGTCGATGACATCCGGCCCGGCGCTCTGCTTCTGTGCAACGAATCGTTTGCCGCAACCAACGAACGCGAAGGCTCACAGATCGCCGCAGAACTGGTCGCAGCTTTACGCGAGCAGGATGTCAGGGTCGTCTTTGTGACCCACATGTTCGATCTGGCGGGCCGGTATGTGGATGATGACACCGCCCTGTGCTTGAGGGCCGACCGTAGCGATGACGGAAACCGCAGTTTCCGCCTCGAAGTCGCGCCCCCTACTCCGACCGCTTTCGGGGCTGACCTCTACCGACGAACCTTCGATACCGATGGCGCCACCCGCCCGTCCCCGACAACGTCGGATGAAGCCGCCGAACAGGCAGCGGTCGGATCATCTCTTTGACCCAGGTGCCGCGAAGGCAGCCACTCGTGTGACGGTACCGGCGATCCGATCCAGCCGCAGATCGGCGAAGCAGCTCGGCTCGGGTCGCTTATCAATACCGGCTGGTGCCCCGCACGCACCGAGCGGGTTTCACTTTGTGGCGGGCGCCCGTGGGTGCAGCAGACCGCTTGCCGCGAGGGAAGCGAGCATCCAGGCTGCGGCGTAGCAGAACGCGACAGTCGGCGAAACCAGCGACCACAGCACACCGACGACGACAGTGGCCACCAGGTCACCGAGGGACTGGGTCAACCCGAGCACCCCGAATCCGTTCGCCCGCAATCGGGCCGGCAGCCCCCGCGCCACGACCGTCGACTCCGCAGTCTCGGCCAGGCCGATCCCGACCCCGGACAGCAAGAACGCCAGAAGCACCAGCGGCCAGGCGTGTTCGTCGACGGCGAACAGCAGGTAGCTGAGGACGTACGTGGCGGCGCCGGCTGCGAACACGACCCGCGGATTGATGCGGTCAGCGAGTTGCCCACCGCCGAGCGAGGCGACGGTTGCCGCAGCGTTGTGCGCGGCGTACAGGAGTATGGCCAGGCTGGTCGCGGCGGTCAGACTTCGGGCGTCGGTGTGCAGCAGGTCGGTCGCTCGCAAGATGAGCAGTGTCGTGGCCAGATTGCCGAACTCGAACAATGCCACCGGGGTCAACACTTGACCCAAACCGGCACGGCGCAGCTCGCGCAGGTTGAAGGACAGCGTCTCCCGCGCGGTTGGATCGGCGACCGTGCGGCGCGCTTCCCGCCCGGCGATGGTGATCGCGACGGCTGCCAGGGCGCCGGGAATGAACGCCAACAAGATGGTGTGCCGCAGGCCGAGCACCGTGACCAGGCCCGCCGCCAACAACGGTCCGACGATGGCGCCGGCATTGTCGCCGGCTCGTTCGAGGCCGAAGGCGCGCCCATAGCCCTCCTCCCTGGCCAGGTCGGTCAGCATCATGTCCCGGGCTGGGCTGCGGATACCGCGAGAGACCCATGCCAGCGCGCGCAGGATGGCAACCTGCCAGACAGTCATGGCCAACCCGATCGCGGCCGTCGCAATGGCTGTTCCGAGGTAGCCGCTGGAAGCGAGTTTGATGCGGCGAGTCCGGTCGTTCGCCAGGGGCCCGCCCGCGAGCTTGCTCAGCCCGGTCAGCGCATCCGCGACCCCGTCGATCGCGCCCAAGGCTGCGGGGCCGGCGTGCAAGGTCGAGGTGATGAAGGTCGGCAGCACCGCCGTGACCATCTCGTGCCCGGAGTCGGAGAACAGTGACGCAGCACCGACCCCGAAAACCCCGCGCGACGCCCAAGAGGTACCAGGGCCGCCCGACTTCAGCCCCGCCCCGTGAGCCGAGTCAGGCTCGGGCGCTGTCGATTCCTGATCGACGTTATCGGGCAATGCCCTACCTCCTGAGCTACGGGAAGAGCCGCCGACGGCTACCGCGTGCCTAGACCGGGCCGGTCTCCAAATAATCAATGTAGGCCCGCAACTATGGCTAGTCGATCGATACCGCCATTGGAGCGACCTTTGCCGCAGTCAGTCCGGCCCCTTCGTTCGACGGCGGGAGACACGACCCCGCCGTGGAGGACTAGATTCTGAAATCTCGGGACTACTCGCAGCGGGACGGTCGTGCTGTTGTGTCGCCGCGAGCTGGGCCCGCAGGGGCGGAGAATCGCACCTGCTACCTCAAGGAGACCAACATGGCACTGACGCTCGCAACACTCGATGCGCTCGAAATCCTGGACTCCCGGTCCCGGCCGACGCTCGCCGTGACACTGAGCTTGACCGATGGCCCGATGGTCGAAGCGGGCGTGCCCTCTGGGGCCTCGACCGGGTCAGGTGAGGCAGTGGAGCTGCGCGACGGCGATCCAGACCGTTTCGGCGGGCTCGGCGTGCGCACCGCAGTAGCCAACGTGACGGGCGAGATCGCCGATGCCCTGATCGGCCGCCCATTCGACGACCTCGCCGAGCTCGACGCGGCCCTCATCGCGCTGGACGGGACCGCTAACAAGTCACGGCTGGGTGCCAACGCGATCGTCGGTGTGTCGATTGCCGCAGCACGAGCAGGTGCGTATGCATCAGGTCAACCGCTGTGGCGGGCGCTGTGCCCCGAGGGCGTGACACCACGACTCCCAGTGCCTCATTTCAACGTCGTCAACGGCGGCGCACACGCAGCTAACGAGTTGGACTTCCAGGAGTTCATGATCGCCCCGGTGGGTGCGCCGTCCATCGCGGAGGCAGTGCGCGCGGGCTCGGAGATCTACGGCGCGCTGCGACGCCTGTTCGCAGATAGAGGTTTCGCGACCGGCCTGGGGGACGAGGGTGGGTTCGCCCCGCAGATCACTCAACCAGAGGACGTCCTGGACTATCTCGTGCAAGCAATCGAAGCAGCTGGCTACCAGCCGGGCCGGGACGGTGTCGCGATCGCGATGGACCCGGCCTCCAGCGAGTTCTACCGCGACGGCCGCTACCACGTCGCCGGTGAAGCCCTCTCGACCGACGACATGATCACCCGCTACGAAGAACTCATCGACCGGTATCCGATCCGCCTACTGGAGGACGGCCTGGCCGAATCGGACTGGGAGGGCTGGGAGCGGCTGACCGCACGCCTGGGCGACAAAGTGCAACTCGTGGGCGATGATCTGCTGTGCACGAACCCGGTGACCATCCGCGAGGCGATCACGCGCAAAGCCGGCAACGCGGCGCTCATCAAGGTCAACCAGGTCGGCACGGTCACCGAAACACTCGAGGCCATGCGGGTATGCCGCGAAGCCGGGTGGGCGCAGTTCGTCTCCCACCGCTCTGGCGAGACCGACGACACCTTCATCGCCGACCTCACCGTCAGCGGCGGGTGCGGTCAACTCAAGAGCGGCGCTCCCGCGCGGGGCGAGCGCATCGCGAAATACAACCGGTTGATCAGAATCGAAGCCGACGAGAACCTGCTCTTCGGTCTCTGATGTGTCATCCGTCTCTGATGCCATCCGACACGACAGTTGACCCAGCGCACGCGTCGTGGATCGGGACGCGCCCTGCTGCACTTCATCGACCACAGCAGTACTGGGTTCGGTGATGCGTCGCCCAGACGTGCTCTATCCGGCTGGCAGGCGCCCGTCCGAGCAGGAAGATCGCGAAGTGCAGGAGCCCGGGTACTTTCGCGATCTCAATCTTGACCAGGTCGTTACCGCCATCAACGAGGGTCAGGCTGACTACCACCTGAGCCCGCTGTACTGGTCGCCGTTGCGCGATCTCGACGACCTCAACTACCGCCACGAGGTCTTCAAAGACGTCGAACGAGACCAGGTCGGATCACTGATCAGGGACTTCACAAAACGGCGACTTGTCTTCGCCTTCGGCTACCGCACCAAGGAGATACGCAAGGATGACCATGGCCTGCAACATCATTACCGGACCCGGTTCTTCCTGAACGCGGTCCAGGAGTACTGCCAGTCGGTGCTCACACTCACCGAAGGTCTACGGGCAGCTGCGCCCACCTCTCGCGGTCTGGGCACCCTGACCAGTTACCTGCATGACTATGTGAACTCTGAGCAGTTCCTTCAGCTCAACAATGAGGTCGCCCGCCTCGAAGCTGAACTCGCCGACGTGCAGTACGTCGTGGTCGTCCGCGGCGATCGGATCACAGTGGCCGGGTACGACGGCGAAGGTGACTACGGCGACCGCGTCGCCACAACATTCGCCCGCTTCCAGCAACCAGATGACACGACGGAGGATGAAAAATCAGACGTCGAGAAACCGAACATCCGCAGTCAGGAGCATGATGCCTACGCAGGCACCGGCGTCCTGGATCTGGTCGCCCAGTTGTATCCCGTCCTGTTCGCGGAGGTGGACGCGTTCTGCGCCCAGCACCTGGACTACCTGGATCCCGCGATCGCCCAGTTCGAACGCGACATTCAGTTCTACCTCGCCTACCTGGACCACCTGGCCCCATTGCGCACGGCCAACCTCCCATTCAGCTATCCCCGACTGTCAGATACTGACAAGACGGAGCAGGCACTGCACACCTTCGACATGGCGCTGGCCCACAAGCTCGAGCAGTCGCGTCACCGGCGTCATCCGCAACGTGGCGGCAGGTCCCCTGAGGTCGCATCCGCTCCGGCCGGGACTGACCATGAGGTGGTGGTCAACGACATCACCCTCACCGGCGAGGAACGCATCCTGGTCATCTCCGGGCCGAACAACGGCGGCAAAACCACGATGGCCCGCACCGTCGGCCAGCTGCACTACCTCGCCCGTCTCGGCTGTCCCGTCCCCGGCCTCGATACCCAACTTTTCGTGTGCGATCAGATCTTCACCCACTTCGAACGCGCCGAGGACAGCACCACCATGACCGGCAGGTTGCAGACCGAACTGGACCAGTTACGCGATGATTTCGCCCTCGCGACTCCGGCCAGCCTGGTCATCCTCAACGAGATCTTCAACTCGACCACCACCGACGATGCACTGCTGTTGAGCCGGCACATTCTTCAGCGGGTATCCGACTTGGATGCGCTCTGCGTGTGCGTCACGTTTCTGGACGAACTGGCGGTCCTCAACGACAAGACTGTCAGCATGGTCAGCACCATCGACCCGAACGACCCGGCGACCCGCACCCACAAAGTGATTCGTAAGCCGGCCGACGGCCGTGCGTATGCCCGAGCTATCGCCGACAAATACGGTCTCGGGTTCCAGCGACTCGTGCAGGAGCTGAACCGATGAGAGCGATGCTGATGTTCGCGGACCGCGACTTCGATCCCACCCATGACGACCGCCCGGGCGATGCCGACCTCATCGCAGACCTCGACCTCGCCACGCTGTGGGCTGCGGCCGCCGGCGACGACCAGGTCGTGCACGCTTCGATCCGCACCGCCACCCTCGCCGTACTCCTCGATCCCGCCCAGATCGACTACCGCAGCCAGACGCTGGCCGATTGCGTGGCCCGGCCCGGCGTAGTCCGCGAACTGTACGACCTCGCTGCTGCGGCCATTGATCAGGAACGCGCGATCTACCGGGCCAGCTTCTTCAGCAGTAGCAGTGCAGCCCTGCTTGGCCGCTCGATGAACGCTCTGACGATGTTCGTCGAAGTGCTGAAGCAGCTGCGCGCCCTGGCCGGGCAGCACGCCGGCACTTTCACCTCGCCTGCGTTCAGTCGCTTCTTCGCCGAGATCGACGCCGAACTCGATGACCGCTACTTCGCCGAGATCGCCGCGCATCTACGTACGCTCACTTTCCCGCACGGCGTGGTGGCCAGCGCACACCTGGGCTCACACAGCCAAGGCGTCGACTACGTGCTACGCGCACCTCGCAGCGAAAACGAGAGCCACCTGCTTTCCAGGCACCCGCCGGTCAAACGCCCCTACTTCAGCCGCACCATGCCGCGCGACGACGACGGCGCTGCGCAGGACCTCGCGGGCCTGCGCGACCGGGCCCTCACTCTCGCTGCCGACGCCCTGGCTGCGGCCGCCAAGCACATTCTGAGTTTCTTCACCGCGCTTCGCCTAGAGCTGGCCTTCTACGTGGGTTGCCTGAACCTGCGGGAGCGACTAGCGGCGCGGCAACTCCCCATCTGTCGACCCCAGCCGTGCGCTACGGGCAGCCGGTCCCTGACAGCGAGCGGCCTCTACGATCCATGCCTGGGGCTGCGTTCCCCCGCGCGAATCAAGGGCAACGACCTGCGAGCGGACGGCAAGCCGCTCATCTTCATCACCGGCGCCAACCAAGGGGGTAAGTCGACCTTCCTGCGCAGCGTCGGCCTCGCATACCTGATGATGCAGGCCGGCATGCCGGTAGCAGCGCAGTCGTTCACTGCCGCCACCGTCGCAGGCGTGTTCACCCACTACGCCCGCGAAGAAGACGCCACCATGACCACCGGGAAGTTCGAAGAAGAGCTGGGCCGAATGAGCCGCATCGCTACCCGGATCCGACCACATGCGCTGCTGCTGTTCAACGAATCATTCGCCGCGACCAACGAACGCGAAGCTGCGGAGATTGCCACAGACATTCTCCGGGCCCTGGAACAGGTCGGCATCACCGTCGTGTTCGTCACCCATCTCTATGAGCTCGCACACCGATTCCAACAGCACCACGACCAGACCACGCTGTTCCTACGTGCCGACCGTGACGAGAGCGGCGAGCGCACCTTTCGACTAGCAGAAGGGGCGGCACAGCGCACCAGCTATGGCGTCGACCTCTACCAGCGCACGTTCGGTTCGCCGCCGACCACGACTGACTAGCGCAGGGTTTCGACGGCGATCTGATTGAGTGCGATGATGCGCCAGGGCTGACCCCCGTTGCGTTCCAGGACATTCCAACACGCGGTGTGCTGCTGCGGAGGACCAGCCAGGCTCGGGTCAACCTGCTGGAGCAGCAGCTGATTGATGGCGTCATGCGCGACCAGCACCGTGCCGGGTCGGCCCGCAAGATCCGCGAACGCGGCCATGGCCCGCGCCACGACGTCGGCGGCGGGCTCGACACCGGGTGCCGCGTCGATCGATCCCCAGCGGGACAACACGTCCTCCCTCAGTTGACCGGCCCACTGCCCGTAGTCGCGGTCGTTGAGCCGTTCGTCGATCTCGACATTTCCCGCGCAGGCGTCGGCGATCGCGCGTGCGGTTCGCCGAGCCCGCAACAGTGGACTGGTGTAGACGGTACGCACGTCATAGGCAACCAGCGCGCGTGCCAGTGCAGCGACCTCACGTCGACCCACGTCGTTCAAATCTGGATCGAGACGACCTCGTAACCGGCCCCCGGCGTTCAGCACGGTCTCGCCGTGACGCACGAGCAAGACCTGGGTGGAGTCGTCGGTCATCTCATCAACCCTTCGCTGAATTTCGACCCTACGGCACGGTTCCCTTCGCGCCAAAGCCCCTTGACGGCGAACGGTCCGCCCTGCTTACATGCACGTAGTACAACGGCGATGGAGCTCGCCGGGGCCACCAAGCCCGAACCGCCTATCGGCTAATAGCCCCTTCCGCTATCGGAAGGGCTTGCTGTGAATCGACCGGGCGACGATCGTAGGTGAACTTCCCGACGACGTCGATCATCCAATGTGCCCAGGTGCTCACGATAGCTATCGGAGCACCGGCGATCAGTGGATTCATCGCCACTATCGAAGCCAAGCTCCAAGGACGTCGCGGCCCGAGGATCTTGCAGCCGTATTTTGATTTGTCCAAAATGTTCCGCAAAGAGTCTCTGGCGCCATCGGGAGCAGGACCAATTTTCCTGATAGCGCCGATACTTTCCCTCGCCTGTTATCTCACCGTGCCGATGCTCATTCCAGTACTGACTACATACCCGCTGCCGTTGGCTGATATGGGCGATATCTTGGGCGGTGGATTCCTGTTGGCGTTCGGGAGTTTCCTGGCGTCTGCTGCAGCCGCCGAAACCGGGGACCCGTATGCGCAACTGGGTGCGAGCCGGGCCAAGTCTTTTGGTGCGATCACCGAACCGGTGCTGCTCATGGTGTTCTTCACCGTGGCTGCGATCACCGCCACGGATTCGCCCTTCGCTCTCGCGGCGACGGTGCGTAGTGGACCTGAACAGATCGTCCGGCCCGCCCACCTGTTGGCTACCTTCGCGCTCTTCATGGCAATTCTGTTCGAGACAGCGCGCATACCGATCGAGACCCATACCGGGACCATCGAGTTGGGCATGATCGAGACGGCGCGGTCCTTCGAGCACTCAGGCCCCTACCTGGCGTTGCTGCACTGGGGATCGATGATCAAACAACTGGTGCTCTTCACGATCCTGTTGAACATTTTCGCCGCACCATGGGGTTTGAGTGCGGGCACGGCACCTCTTCCGGTCATCGGCGCCGCCTGCGCCCTACTGACGAAGGCCGCAGTTTTAGGCGTGTTGATCATGTGCATTGACAACTCTTTTGCCAAGTTGCGGCTCTTCAAAATCACCGAGTTCGTCGCCGCGGCATTCCTGCTATCAGTATTCGCGGTCTGCACGCTATTCCTTGGAGGTAGCTGATGCACGACGCCGTGGCTAACGCGCCGAGCGTTTTTGACGGGGTAACCAGCACGATCAGCCTGATCGTGCTCCTGCTGGAGTTTGTGATGCTCAGGGCAGCCCTGTTGCGCGCCCAGGTGCGGCTGTATGCCGCGCAGTCGGGGGTCGTTAGTCTGCTGGCGATCGTCATCGCCTACGAAAAGTCACTGCCGGAACTTTATATACTTGCGGTGATCTCTTTCGCGCTCAAGGCACTCATCGTGCCGTGGGTCATCACCCGAATGATGACCGATTCCGAAACTGAGATTGCCGGTAGCGGCGCGTTGGGGGTAGCCAGCGAAGTCATTCTTTCCATTATCATCGCGGTCTTCGGTTTCTTCGCCGTTGGAGCACTACATATACATTCGACAGTGCTGCCCACCAGTGCCCTGAGTTTCGCGGTAGCCGTGGTGCTCGTGGCGTTTGTACTGATGATCGTGCGGCGCGACGTGGTCAGTCAGTCGATCGGTTTCTTCTCGTTGGACAACGGGGTCTCCGTGGCGAGCCTCGTGGTCGCCGCCGGACTCCCGCTGGTCTTGGAGGTCGCGTTCCTTTTCGACCTGCTCATCGCCGTGGTGGTGTTCGGCATCCTGATGCGCACTCACCACCGACATGTTTCGTCATTGTCCACTGCCGACCTCACTTCGCTGAGGGGCTGACATGGGCTGGATTCTGATCGTGTTGATGGTGGTGCCTTTGGTGGCCACCGCATTGAGTGCAGTGCTGAGCGGGCTGGCCGCCAATCTGGTCACCATCGTCGCGGGCGTCGTGAGCTTCGCATTGGCCATCTCGCTGATACCGACTGTCGGTGACCATCCGGTCACCGCCGGTTTCCTTCGGGTGGACGCACTATCGCTGGTATTCCTGCTGGCGACCTCCTTCCTGTACGCCGTCGTCGCTATCTACACGACTGGGTACCTCAAGGCCGAGGAGCGCGAGAAGACTCCTCGTGACTACCGCAGGTATCAACGTCAGTTCCTGGCCGGGATGAACCTGTTCGCATGGGCCATGCTCGCCGCGCCTTCGGTCAACGGGCTGGCCCTGATCTGGGTCGGCGTCGAGGTCACGACAGTCGTTTCCGCAGTGCTGGTGGCGATCGACGACACCGAAGCTGCCTCGGAGGCCGCGTGGAAGTACGTGATGATTGCGTCCTGCGGGCTTGGAATCGCGCTCCTGGGCACCATCTTCATGTACTACGCCGGCGCCCAGGTGTTGGGCAACTCCTACGACCTGGCATTCGCGGACCTGCTGCACCACGCCTCTGAACTGCCGGGGACACCGGTGCGGTTGGCGTTCGTCCTGGCCGTGGTCGGTTTCGGCACCAAGGTCGGCATCGTGCCGATGCACACATGGTTACCCGACGCGCATTCCGAGGCCCCTACTCCGCTGTCGGTGCTGCTGTCCGGCTCGCTGCTGGCCGTCAGCCTCTACGCCATCCTGCGCTTCTACCAGGTCACCGTGGCGACCGTCGGGGCCACCTTCCCGCAGCGAGTCCTGCTGTGCTTCGGAGTGCTGACCCTGCTGCTGGCAGCTCTGTATCTGCTGGAGCAACGCAACGTGAAGCGACTGTTGGCGTATTCGAGCGTAGAACACATGGGGATCATGGTCATCGGGGTCAGCTTCGGGGTCACGACCGCGATGTTCGGCGTGCTGTTGCACGTTTTGGTGCACGCTGCAGCAAAGGGCGCGGCGTTCATGTCAGCGGGTAGCTTGGTGCAAGGTTTCGGCACCAAAGCACTCTCGCGGGTGCGTGGAGCGCTCAGCCGAATGCCCTGGACCGCGTCGATCTTCATTATCGCGGTCTTTGCGCTGTGCGGGATGCCGCCCTTTGGTGTCTTCCGCAGCGAATTCATCATCGTGCAGGGCGGGT
The DNA here is from genome assembly GCA_039636865.1 of Dermatophilaceae bacterium Sec6.4. Classification (NCBI taxonomy): domain Bacteria; kingdom Bacillati; phylum Actinomycetota; class Actinomycetes; order Micrococcales; family Dermatophilaceae; species Dermatophilaceae bacterium Sec6.4. The sequence continues at coordinate 752,837 of CP144172.1, read as the reverse complement.
TCGAGGCTCGACACACGACCACCGGGGCCGTGCTGGTCGTGCTGGTGGTGCTCGCTTTCATCGGGCTTGCCGGCGCCACCATCCGGTCGGCCGCATCCGGTGAACCGGACGTCAGCAGACCGCAGGCCGGCGAACAGGCCGCAGTGCATGAGGCAGCGGCATGGATGGTCGTGCCGATGGTGATCGCGATCTTGGCTCTGCTGCTGCTGGGGTTGTGGCTGCCCGGGCCGCTGGCGACGTTGCTGCATACCGGCGCGGGCCAGCTCAGTGGGGTGTCCTATGTCGGTTGAACCAACCAGCGTGCCCAGGTTCACCGAGGTATCGCAATGGCGGGACCGGGTGCTGCGGTCGTGTGCCGACGGTGGCCGACTCGCCGGTCTGTATGCGACCGAGGTGGGCGACATCCCCGAACTGGTCGCCGTTCTCAGCAACGGCCCCACCTTGGAGCTCGCGCGCACAGCGCTCGGCGAAGAGCGCAGTTACCCGGCGCTGACCCCCGAGGTACCGGCCGCAGTCTGGTACGAACGCGCGCTGCACAATCTGTCCGGGATCGAACCGGTCGGCCATCCCCAGTTGGATCTGCTGCTGCTACCGAAGGTGGACGGCGTGCCTGCGCCTCGTCCTGGCAGCAGTGAGAGTGCGTCCGACGTGGAGTTGACCAGTCGCGACTACCTGGCCCCTGTCAGCGTCAGCGGTCAGGGTGTGTTCACTCTGCCCTTCGGGCCGGTGCGCTCCGGGATCGTCGAATCGTTGGAGTTGCTGCTGGAAACCGGCGGCGAAGACATCCTCCGCCTGGACATCCGTCCGCACTACAAGCACCGGCAGATCGCCAAACGGTTCGAACACCACACGGCTGAGGACGCCGTCCTGCTCGCCGAACGGGTGGAGGGCGTGCACTCCGTGGCCCATGCGCTTGCCTTCTCCCACGCCCTCGAAGAAGGCCTCGGCATTGTGGTGCCGGCCCGGGCGCAGTTGATCCGGGTCATCCTCGCCGAGCTGGAACGCGTCGCCAATCACCTGGACGTGGTCACCCAACTGTGCGAATGCGCCGGCCTGTCCGTCGCCGTCGCGCGCTTCGGAACGCACAAGGAACGGGTCATGCGGCTGATGTCGCACGCGACCGGAAGTCGTTTCGGTCGCGGCGTCGTCGTGCCCGGTGGCGTGACGATGGCACTGCGAGATCATCCGCAGGAGCTTTCCGCAGAGTTGACCCAATTACACCGGGCGATCGCGCGAGATCTCATCAGTCTCAACAGGTCTGCATCCTTCTTGGACCGGCTGCGCGGCACTGGCCGGTTGGCAGCCGACCTGGCACAGCGTTACGGCGCCCTCGGCCCGATCGGTCGGGCCAGCGACATGTCACTGGACGCGCGCACGCTGCGCCCTTACGACGCCTACCCGCTCCTGGATCCGTTCGTCGTAGCGACCAGCCACCTCACCGACGCGCTGGGCCGGATGCGGGTCCGCGAGGAGGAGATGGCCTCCTCAACCGCGCTGGTCAACGAGGCAGCAAGTCGCCTGGCCACCCGCGCCGACGACGACGACCTCGCGGCACCGGTCGTGGTGCACGACGGCGATTTCATCGGCGTCGCGGAATCTGCTGCTGGAGAGGTGCTTTACAGCGTGCGATTCGATGACGGTCGGATCACGCGTTGTTTCGCGCGCAGCGCGTCCTTTCACAACATGGTGCTGCTGCGGCATGTATTCGACGGGGACGTCTTTACCGACCTGCCGTTCATCGAGGCCAGTTTCGGGCTGTGTTACGCGGGGGTGGCGATGTGAAGCACTGCAGTGTCATGACCCTGTGCCCGACCATGAGGAGGCAACGCTGATGTCGGGAATCTGGCTGACCCGTGGGCTACGACAAGGAACGGTAACGAGCAGGTGGCCCAAACGCCCGGATGGGTACTTCAGCAGTTTTGCCGGCAGTGTGCTGCCCGTAGGCGGCGTCGCGGCGCACGAAACCGACGACGTGGCCCGGATCTGCCCCGTGGCGGCGATCGATGTCACGGCCGGACTCGCCGTTGATCACGGTGCCTGCATCATGTGCGGCCGATGTGTGCGACAGCGCCCCGACCTGTTCGCCTGGCGCCCCGGCAGCGATACCGCGCGCCGCGACCGTCGACTCCTGGTAGCTGACCAAGGGGACGACCCCGACCCCGGCACCGTTCGCGCGGACCTCGCCGAGCGCGTGCGGGCGTTGCGCCGATCGGTCCACATCCGGCACGTCGATGCAGGATCCGATGGCAGCGACGAGTGGGAAGTGCGGGCGCTACTCAACCCCATCTACGACGTCCAGCGACTCGGAATCTTCTTCACGGCCAGCCCTCGGCACGCCGACATCCTGCTCGTGACCGGCATCGGATCGCGCGAGATGATCCCACCGCTGCGCCGCACCCGAGCGGCCATGCCCGACCCTGTGGTCGTCATCGCAACAGGCGCCGAGGCGATCAGCGGCGGGCTGACCGGACCCGGGCTCGGAGCAGCACGATTACTGGACGTCGATGTCTTCGTGCCCGGAGCGCCTGCCTCGCCCTTCGCCCTGCTGCACGGGATTCTACTGGCGCTGGATCGGCTGCCCACGCCGGATCAGCTGCCTGCGGTGGAGCGCCCGTCATGATCGCGGCAGCAATCCTCGTCGCCGGACTCGCGGCCCTCTCCTGCCTGGTACCGAACCGACTGATCGCCTGGCGGCTCGCGTGGTCACTGCTGACGATCAGCGCGCTGTTCGGACTGGGCGCCGGTGTTGCCGGCCTCACCGATCGCAACAGCGATTTGCGGGTTCTCCTCGGGGCACCGGCAGCGTTTTCCTTGAGCGTCGATCGACTATCGGGGCTGTTCCTGGTCATCTGCTTCGTACCGGCAATACCTCTGTGCCTGAGCGGTTTCGGGAGCAAACGGGCGCAGCGTAGACCGCTTCCCGCCCTGGTCGCCGCACTGCTGGTCGCCGCCCTGATCGTCGTAAGTGCGCGCAACCTGTTTACGCTTCTTTTCGGGTGGGAAGGCGTTACTTTCGCCTTTTATCTGCTGACGAACTTTGATCGACAGCACCCGCGCAGCGGTCCGTCCTCGCTGTATGCCGCGAGTTTCGGTAAGGCAAGCGGGGCCGCGCTGCTGATCGGTGGTCTGCTGCTGACTGCGTCTTCCCACTCACTTGATCTGTCCTCATGGTCACAGGTGCCGCAGGGCGCATCGAGAGACGCCGGATACGTGCTGCTGCTGATCGGGTTTGCGATCAAAACCGGACTGGCCCCCTGGCAGATCTGGCTACCGCGCAGCTATTCCGCCGCCAGTGCACCGGCGCGGGCGCTGATGGCCGGAGTGGCGGTCAACATCGGCTTTTACGGCTGGTGGCGCACCCTGCAGATCCTCGGGGCTCCACCGGCCTGGTTGACGACCACGATGCTGGTGCTCGGTGGCATCACCGCGATCTTCGGTATCGCACAGGCAGCTGTATCAACGAATCTGGCGACCCTTGTCGCCTGGTCGAGTGTGGAGAACGCCGGGGTCATCGCCACTGGATTCTCGATGGCCCTGGTTGGAGCGGACATCCACCAACCGAAGCTGATGGCGGCCGGCCTCCTGGCCGCTACGGCCCAGGTGATGGCGCATACGCTGGGCAAATCACTGCTCTACAGCGCAACGCTTGCGATCGAGGACGACACCGGGACCCTGGAGATCGAGAATCTACGGGGAGTGGGGCGCCGGCTACCCGCAGCGGGCATCGGACTGGTCATCGGCTCCCTGACCCTCGCCGGGATGCCGTTCACGATCGGCTTCGCCTCCGAGTGGTTGACGTTGCAGTCGCTGATGCAGCAATTTCGGGCGACGCAGCTGGAATACCAGTTGGGTGCCGTGGTGGCCGGGTCACTCGTTGCCCTCAGTGTCGGCGTCGCGGGACTGACCTTCGTGCGCGTCGTGGGATTCATCGCGTACGGCAATCACCCCCCTGTGGTCGATACGCCACACACCGACCGGTCGAACATGTTCCGCATCGGCGTGGGCGCGCTGTGCGTCGCCTGCCTGGGCGTAGCCGCAGCGGCACACTGGCAGATTCAACTGATCTCCGTTGGTCTGCACCAACTCGTGGGCACACACGTGGACGCCGCCAACGCACCCGGCTGGGTCATCCAACCTGTCTACTCCGGGTTCTCGGCGCTGTCCCCCGGCAAGCTGTGGATTGTGGTGCCCATGCTGTGCGGCGTCCTCATCATGTTCACCTGTGCAGTATCGGGACGACGGCTGTTCCTGGTACGCCGGACAGCGACCTGGGGATCGGGCTCCCCCGGGGTCGACCGTCGATCCGGCTACACCGCTTTCGCGTTCGCCAACCCGATGCGCCGGATCCTGTCGACCATGCTGATGAGTTCGGACATCACCACACCCACTGCACGCCACAGCAGCGCCATCGATATCGCCGAAACCGTCGACGGCTCACTGCACCGTCAGGCGAACGTTGATGACGTCGTCGAACGCTATACGTACCAGCCTGTCTGGGCGCTGGTCCGGAGCATTGCGCGCACTGCTCAGCGGTTGCAATCGGGACGCCTGGACGCGTACCTCGCGTACATGCTGATCACAGTTCTCGCCGTGATCAGTGTCATCACGTTCTGGAACTGAATGTTTGAGTCGAAGGAGAGCGAATCGCAATGAATGATCTACGAAACAAGCCGATCGTGGTGGGCTTCGATGACCACGAGGCAAGTCGTAAAGCGCTCCTGCAGGCAGTTGAACTCAGTGCGGCGTTGCAGGTGCACCTACACGTCGTACATGTCATCGGTATGCGGGATACCCCGATCGACCCGGACTCGATGGACTGGGAGGAAGAATTCGACGAACACCTGAAGAAGCTTCAACAACACGCGCGACAGCTGATCACATTGCCGGCCGATGCCTGGACCTACCACGCGGTCGACGGCGATGCCTGGCGACAGATGCTGCTGCTTTCTGAACAAGTCGATGCCGGAATGATCGTCGTCGGGCAACACCTGCACGCTCATGCCGTCGCGTCGGCACTAGGACATCTCCTCGGCTCCCGCAGGAAAGAATTCTTCAGCTCCAGCGGTAAAAACTCGGTCAGTGACCACCTGCTGCATCACGGCGGTCGATCTATCCTGATTGTCACGACCGCTGATGAAATTTCTTCATGACCGCGCCCGTATCGTCACCGCAGCTGGCCCGCGCCACCCGGAAGGCAACCCGTCGGCTCATCCCGTTCCTCGGCCTGCTCTACCTGATCAACTACCTGGACCGCTCGAACATGAGCTTCGCGGGACCCAACGGGATGAACGATGCGCTGCATCTGAGCTCGACCGGCTTCGGCTTCGCCGCCGGGATCTTCTTCCTGGGTTATCTCTTGCTCGAGGTGCCGAGCAACATGATCCTGCACAAGGTCGGCGCGCGCCGGTGGATCGCGCGCATCCTGGTGACCTGGGGAATCGTGGCCGGCGCCATCGCGTTCGTCAACAGCGCGGGGCTGCTCTACTTCCTGCGCTTCCTGCTCGGCATCGCAGAAGCCGGCTTCTTCCCCGGCATCATCCTGTATCTGACGTTCTGGTTTCCCCAGGAGCAACGGGCGAAGGCGACCGCGTGGTTCATGGCCGCCGTTCCGCTGTCCTCGGCCATCGGCGCTCCGATGTCCGCCCTGCTGATCGAGCACGGTCACGGTTGGTTCGGGCTGGACGGCTGGCGGGTGATGTTCCTGGTCGAGGCGATCCCGGCAGTGCTGCTGGGTGTCATCTGCTGGTTCTTCCTCGATGACCGACCCGCCACCGCGAAGTGGCTACCGCAGGAAGAACGCGACGCCTTGACTCAGGCCATCGCCACCGAGGACGCGCAACGCAGCGGGACCTATCAGATCGGTATCCGGGAGTCTCTCGCCAGCGGCCGGGTATGGGCGCTGGCCGGTGTCTACTTCGGCATCGTCTACGGCCTGTACGCCGTGGGCTTCTTCCTGCCCACGATCATCAAAGGGTTCGAGTCGCAGTTCCATGTGACCTACTCGATCCTGCAGCTCGGTCTGATCACCGCCATCCCGTTCGTGGTCGGCGCGCTGGCCATGGTGCCGTGGGGTTACCACGGCGACCGGACGGGCGAACGCGTCTGGCACGTCGCGGCACCCACGATCATCGGTGGCATGGCGATCCCGGTGACGCTCTACCTCGGCTCACCCGTGGCGGCGATGATCGCGGTAACGATCTGCACCGTCGGCATCATGTGCGCCCTGCCGACCTTCTGGGCGTTGCCGACCAACTTCCTCGCCGGCGCAGCAGCCGCCAGCGGCATTGCGCTGATCAACTCCATCGGCAACACGGCCGGCTTCCTGGGCCCCTATATCACCGGTTGGCTCACCGATCTCACCGGCAACGAAAAGGCAGGGCTGTGGGCTGTTGGATTCGTCATGGTGGTGGCCGGTGTCATGGCGATCGCCCTGAAGGCAGCGCCGAAGCCCGCCACCGAAGCCACACAGAAGACGGCAACACAGGGGTAGTGGGACCGACCTCGACGAGCGCTGATCCCTGCGGTCACCGCTGCAAGAACCATCGCGCGGTGTTCCTCAGTGCAGGCCCAGCTGGCGCAACAACTCATGCTCCTCGTCGTCGGCCAGACCCGCACCGTGCAACCCCGGTTCCGGGCGGGCGTCCTCCCAGGCCAGGACGTCGAGCAGCGTCTCGCGCAATGGCCGGGTCACCAGTCCGACGGCGAAGGCACGCGCGCTCGCGTGGTCGGCCAGGCCGTACCAGTCCGGGTCATCGATCCACAGCGGCAACGACGACGGGCCCATCCACATCTGCACCCCGTGCTCGGTCAGCCAATCAGGCCAGGCGTTCGTCACCGGACCGTCGTGACCGGCGACCTCTCGCGCGACCGCCAGATGATCGGTCAGTGAGCACGGCGCCCCCGCCGCGTTGAAGATCCCCGCCACGCCGGTTTCGGCGCAGCTGACCAACCATCCCGCGAGGTCTCGGACGTCGATGAGCGCGGTCGGTACGTCTGGATCGTCCGGCAGCAGTACGGCGCCGACAGGGTTGCAGGGGTGCGCAAAACGCCACGGCCAGTACCCCGAGCGCCCGGACTCATCCCCCGGACCGCCGATCAAACCGGCGCGGGCGATCAACGAGCGGCTCGGGCCGAAGGCGGCCACCACTGCTTGCTCGCATGCCACCTTCGCCGCGCCGTAGTCCTGCATCGAGTCCATCACGTCCGCGACGAGCGCGGGCAACACCGCGGCATCCTCGTCCTGACCGCGCTCACGCTGGCTGGCGTAGACGTTGGCCGAGGAGACGAACAGGTAACGCGAACTCACCGGCTCGAGCGCCCGGACGGCGTTACGCACCTGACCCGGCTGGCGTGCGACGTCGATCACGGCATCCCACTGCTGACCGGTCACCTCGTCGTACGCGTCGTCGCGATCCCGATAGGCGGCAATGAACCGCGTTTCGGGTGGGCACGGTCCGGACTGGCCACGGGCAAGGCAGGTCACCGTGTGCCCGCGCTGCGCTGCTTCCGATGCGATCTGGTGGCCCAGCCACGCGGTTCCGCCCAAGACAAGAAGATCCATACCGCCCATCCAACACGCAGGGCGCCTGTCAGCTCGCGTCGGTCCATCCCGCGAGTTTCTTGAAAGACTGTGCCGATGAATGACGTCTGGACCCTGGTCCACGCCGAACGCCGGGCCCTCATCCAGGACCTCACCGACCTGACGAATGCACAGTGGGAGCAGGCCTCACTCTGTGCAGGTTGGGCCGTGCGGGATGTGGCAGCGCACCTGGTCAACAATGCAAAGGCGACCCGATGGGGCGTCGTACGCGATATGGCCCGGGCTCGGTTCGACTTCGACCGGCAGACCGCCGCAGGTGTCGAACGCGAGCGTGGCGCCACCCCCGCCGAAACCCTCGCGAAGCTGCGGGATGTCGTGCAGCGAACCTCGACCCCGCCCGCGTCGCTGGACAGCAGGCTGGTCGAGGAAGTCGTGCACGGAGAGGACATCCGGGTGCCTCTGGGCATCACTCGGGCCTACCCGATAGACGTCACGGTGACGTCCCTGCTCTATCAGGCGCGGACGTCGACTGCCCTGGGCGGATCGAAACAACGCATTGCATCCCTTCGACTGCACGCTGACGATGCAGACGTGACGATCGGTGACGGAGCGCTGGTGACCGGACCGGCACTGTCGCTGCTGATGGTCATTTCGGGCCGTTCGCATGCCCTTACCGAACTGCACGGTCCCGGCGTCGACCGACTGGGTTGTCCGACATGATCTGCGGCATTGCCGTCCTCATCGCCGTGTTCGAGTCACCGAGCCGACATGTCAGGCATCGCTGCATCCCGATAGCCGGAACCTCCGCGCTGCTCCCGTTGTTCGCGGGCTGAGATGTCTGCTGTCAGTCCAACCGACCCGGGTATGCCCGTTATCGATCACTGGTTCGTCACCACGCAGATCCGTGATGATCTCAGCGTCATCGTCGAGCCGGGTGTGCGCTCCCTGTTGCGCGCCAACATCTGGCATCTGCGCGGACGGGATCGAGACATCATCATTGATACCGGGCTGGGCATCGCCAGCCTTCGCGAGCAACTCCCGCACCTGTTCGCGCGCGACCCCATCGTGGTGATCACGCACGCCCACCTCGACCATCTCGGCGGCGCTCACGAGTTCGACCTGTGTCACGCGCACCCTTTGGAAAACATCACCGACCCAACCGGGGGTAGCACCCTGCGCGGTCACGAACTGGCCGAGGAACTCGGACTGAGCAGCACGCAGCCCGTCCCAGCCTGGCTGATCAAGGCGGTGCCCCACCCTGGGTACCGCCCCCAGGACTACACGCTGCTCCCCGCCCGCAACTGCGCCAGCCTGACCGATGGTCAGATCATCGATCTCGGCGACCGGCAACTGAGGGTCCTGCACCTGCCCGGACACAGTCCAGGCGGTGTCGCGTTGTACGACGCGGCGGATCGGGCCTTGTTCTCCGGTGATGTCATCTACGACCTGGACACCGACGAGCAACTCCTCGACGAACTGCACGGGTCGAACATCGATGACTACGTCACCAGCATGCGACGTCTGAAGGACCTCGATGTCGGCGTCGTCTACTCGGGGCATGGCCCCGTACTGCACTTCGACCGATTCAACGAGATCATCGACGACTACCTCAGCGAGCGGGCCCGACCCCACCCGGCGTCCGGGCAGAAGTAGAGCGAGACCCGGCCGAGGAACCACGACCGGTCGTTGAGTTCCGAAGTGCGTCCGCATGCGGAGCAGTAGCGCGGTGGCCCTATCGGGCGCGTAGGGCAGCCAGGCGGATGAGGTTCCGCATCGCCATGGCAATCGTGAGTGGACCCACGCGGGGGACGAACACGCTTGCCCGCTGCAGGATCGATTCGTCGAAGTTGGTGTATTCAGCGACATCGACACAAATTGCGCCCTCACGGATTTCATCGCCGCGGACTCGCTCGAACGCCGGCGAGGGGACCGCTGAGATGACAACATCGGCCGCCGCCAGTGCGCTGGCGCGGTCGATTCCGGAGTCACGCGCGTCGTGTGCCCGCCTGCCGATCGCGGGTTCGAAGGTGACACTTGCAGCGAGATCGAGCGAATGCACGCGCGCCCCGTCGTTGGCGAGCATGGCCGCCAGCGGTCGACCCACCAGGTCGCTGCGGTTGATGACGCAGGCAGTGACGCCTTCCAGAGGCGCGACGCCGGTGCCCGTGCGCATCCCGGCATGCTGCAGCAATTTCAGGATCGCGAGTGGCGTGCAGGGCAGGATGGCGCGTTTGGTGTGCTCAGGATCGACAAACCGCTGGTTCTCGTACAGCAGCGTGCTCCAGAACGAGTGCAGGCCCTCGACGTCCTTTCGAGGATCGACGAGCTCACGCAGCCAACGGTCTCCCGCGCGATCTATGAGCGGGTAGTAGAGGAAGATGCCGTCGATCTCGGGATCGACGTTGGCCATGGCGACAGCCCGCTCGACCTGATCGGCGGCGACGTGACGCACGTCCAGGTCGATGCCGACAGCCTCGCATCCGCGTCGGGCGTAGCGGGCGTAGGTCGCGGCCGGACCTTCCTGCTGACCCAGCAGGCCAAGGATGTGCAGCGTTTTGCCCTGTTCCGCAAGACGAGCGACATCACGGGAGACCTCCGCCCGGTACTGCGCAGCAATCGGTGATGGGTCGAGCACAACGGCGGTCACGCGGCCACCAACGTTGCCGCGCTGCTCCGCAACAGTTCCCCGGCACCCATCGCGCACACACTCTCACTCACAAACCCCACGATTACACGTCTGGCACTGATACTTCCAAACGGCCGGTCACAGCGATGGGCAACCCTGAAAAATGGGCCGGGCCTGGCGATGATCGAGGATGTTCATGGCGGTCCAGGTGTGGGGCCCGTGCATTCACCGGTCTACTTTGCCCGCGGGGGCCGCAGAGTCGCCGCAGTGATCGACGCCGACGATCTGCAGGAGATCCTCCAACTGGCCGAAGACATGTGCGCCGTGTTGGACACCGACGGGAGATCTACAGATCCCACTGAGCGATCGCCGCACGGACACCGCAAATATCCAGACGTCGTTCCCTAGGAGTAGGAGCCGCGGCACGAGCGGAGTGCGGGATCCACCGGGCCTGGGCCAGCTGCGCTGATCTTCACCCGCTTTTCGCCGTCATCGACGGTGATGGCGAGCTCACTATTCGAAACCCAGCGCACCGAACTCAGTCCGTCGTAGTCGCCGTTGACACATCCGAACCGCCAGTACCGGCTGGTCGCTCCTGATTTCTGCTCCAGCACCAGGTCCCACATCGGATCGATCATGGCCGACCAGTGGTCCACAACGAGCACATACCGACCATCTGGAGACTGGTAGGGCCGATCCGGCTCGTCGTAGGAGCCTGCATCGATGATCCGCGCAGCGGCAAAGAGCACTGCAACCGCCGCGCCACCAGCGCTCGCGGTGATGATGGCCGCTCGGCGTTCGGCGACCGCAGCAACCACCGAGGTCGTGGCAGCCAGCAGAAAGACCAGCCCGAAGAGCACAGGGTGCGCAACGCTGCGAATCGCGATCAGCCCGGAATTTCCGCCCAGGGCGACCGACACGAGCATCATGAGGAAAGCAAGACCCGCAACGACACCGGCGAAAACAGCGAGTCCCGGAGATTTCGGCCGCGCGGGTCTTACCAACCGGTCTTCGAAGGACATGAAGCGCGATCCTACGGTGCGACCTCCTCCTAGCGCAGGAGGATCGTGGTCGGGTCGCGTCACCACGGCGACCACTCGGTCCGGCGCTGGGGTGGTGGTGCGTCTCGGCGTCGATGATGCGGGAAGGCAACGCGAACGCCTGCAGTCAGCGGGAATTGTCGTTGGACCCCTGCAGCACGTTCCCGGCGTTATCGACTATTTCGACTTTTCCGACCCGGATGGCAACCTGCTCAGCTTCTACCGCGAGCACCAGTCGTGCGAGCCGCTCAGACCGAGTTGACCCACCGCAGCACCGTGGTGGCCTGCGCCTGCGTCCACGCGGACGTCGGCGGGTGCAGCACGTTCTTGTGTCCCTCAACGCTCATGAATTTGTAGACCGTTGCCGGGATCTGACCTTTCGCGGCGACCGGCGGCCCTTCGAGCAGGAACCGCTCGTGACCCTGCTTGTCAATGAAGAAGACCTCGTCGGAGTGGCTGATGTCGTAGGTCAGCGGCTGACCGGTTCGCCAGTTCTTCGGGGCTGCACCGGGAAGGTCCGCGGTCTTCTGCCGCCACACTCCGAGGAAGCTCCACAACGCATTGACGCTGGACGCGCTGCCGGTCAGTACCTCCCAGTTCGCCGGTGTCGGGGTGTAGAGCCGGCGGTATGCCGCAATCTGCGGAACGGTGTCGCGCGCCGGGTCGATCGTGACCGTGAGGTAGACGACGTTCTTCATCCCGGCCTTGTCCGCGGCACGGGCGGTCTGCACGAGGGTGGCCGTGTCCAGCGGGCAGGTTTCCTGGCAGAGGGTCATCGTGTCCGACAGCATGATCGTCCTACCGGCGAAGTCACTGAGTCGCACGGTCTTCCCGGTGGTGTCGGTGAATGCCAGTCCCAGAACCGACTTCGGCAACGCCTGATCGATGATGGTGCCGATATTGCCTCCCGGGGTGGGAACCGCATCGGAACTGTTGCCACCGCACCCCGCCAAGGCCATCACGCACGAGGAGACTGCTGTGAGCGTGGCGACGGTGCGGACCTTGCGTAAGAGGCTACTCACTTACGCAGCGTAGGTCGGCAACCTGAACGAGAATGCAGCCGCTGCCCACGGCACCGTGGTGACATCCTGGGCACCGGCTGTGAGCTCAATGTCACTGCCCCCGTAACGTCGAACGGAATGCGCCCATTCTCGAAGCTGAAACTCGTCGTCACCGCGATGGCTCTGACCGCCGCGATACTCACCACGACCGGGACTGCCAAGGCCCGGCCACCGTCGACCGACAAGCCCGCATTCGGGGCCACGTTCCACGGCGTGTGGAACTACTCCACGGATGCCGAACGCAACACAGCGCTCCAACGGTTCAAGAACAGTGGGGGGACGTGGATCCGGACCGACCTCATGTGGTCCGATATCGAGCCCTCCCGGGGCACCTACGACGCTGCTGCACTGGCGCGGTACGACAACGCCGTGAACCTCGCATCGGCCAAGGGTTTGAAGGTGCTCGCCGTCATCTCCACCACCCCCGCCTGGGCCCACCAGGGCAGCTCGGACATTCTCGCGCCGCCCAGTGACCCGGCGACCTACGCAGCGTTCGCCGCGAGCATGGCCCAACGCTTCAAGGGCAAGGTGAACGCGATCGAGCTGTGGAACGAGCCCAACAGCAGCGACTTCTTCACCCCGTCCTCAGAGGGCAACCGCGTGCGGGACTACTTCGCAATGGAGAAGGCGGCCTACGTCGCGGTCAAGGGCGCCGACCCGACCATGACGGTCATGGCCGCCGGCGTCTCCTACGTGGATGACGCCTGGTGGAGCAAGCTGTATCAACTGGGAATCAGCCGGTACACGGATGCGGTCGCGGTCCACCCCTACATGAGTCCCTCGAACCTGCCACCGTCAGCACCTGATGCCGGTGGGATCTGGAGAATCAACCACCTACCTGCCCTGATCGCGGTGATGACGAAGTACGGCGATGCCACGAAGCCCATCTGGTTGACCGAGTTCGGGTGGTCTTCGCACTCATCGCCCTCGCCGGAGAACTGGAACCAGGGCGTCACCGAGGCTCAGCAGGCGCAGTACCTGCAGGGCACCCTGGAACTGCTGAGCGCCCAGTATCCGCAGGTGACCAACGTCTTCTGGTACAACCTGCGGGACAGAACTGACAGCACGCCGCAGGAGAACAACTACGGGCTGCTGAACACCGACCTGTCACCGAAACCGGCAATGGCCACGCTCTACAAGATCTACCGGCTGCGCGGGGGCTGGCCACCCTCCTGAACGCTCCGTTCACCGTGCTTCCCGCGTTGACCAGCGATCCTCCATCGCGCCTACATCCCGTGTCTGCTTTCGCGCAGCACCGCGGATTGCAACGCGACCGTTGGTCACGCAGGCACTACCTGGAGGTCACCATCCCCGGCCTCAGCCGTGCCGCTGGTCCACACACACCCGGCGGCCTGGACACCGAATGCACGAACTCAGGCGGTGTGGCCATGGAGACCTGGCCCAATACATCGGTGCCCACGTGGGTCATGGATCGCCTGCGCGTCCGGCCGGACCGAAATTCCTGGGCTGTCACGGGCTACAGCGCCGGCGGATTCTGTGCGCAGATCAGCGGGTTCCTGCACCCTGACCGGTTCGGTGCGGCGCTGCTCTTCGGCAGCTACGACCATCCGATCTGGGGAGCCTGGCGACCTTACGGACAGCGCTCAGCGGGCCCGACGCGGTACGACCTGCTCACATCTCTGCGTCTCCGATCACCGGCAACAGACGTCTGGATGGGGGTGTCCGATGCGGGTCACCGCTTCGAGGTGCGCAGCGGCGCTATGCCCACCGCTCTGCGATGGCTCAGCAGTGCCGAACCAGGCTTCGGAACGTATTCGAATCCTGGTCTTCAGCAAAGCCACAGCTTTCGAGGGGCACGCTCGGCATTCATCACACACGGGAAGAGGACAGTCGATGCGGTTATTGCTGGTCGAAGATGAACGACGACTAGCCGCAGCAGTCGCCGGCGGCCTGAGCGCAGACGGCTTCACTGTCGACATCGCGCATGACGGTGAGGACGGCCTGTGGCGTGCGACCGAGACCCCCTACGACGTCATCGTGCTCGACATAATGCTGCCCAAACTCTCCGGCTACGAAGTACTCAAGCGCATGCGAGCGCAACTCCTGTGGACCCCGGTGCTCATGCTCACCGCCAAGGAAGGCGAGTACGACGAGGCCGACGCCCTGGATCTGGGTGCCGACGACTACCTCACCAAACCGTTCTCCTATGTAGTGCTGCTTGCCCACCTGCGGGCGCTCGTCCGTCGAGGGTCGCCGGCGCGTCCGACCGTATTGTCGGCAGGCGATCTGACCCTCGACCCGGCCACTCACCGATGCCATCGTGGTAACACCGAGATCTCACTGACGTCCAGGGAATTCGCCGTCCTGCAGTACCTGTTGCGACGAGGTGGGCAGGTCGTGTCCAAGCAAGCCATATTGACCAACGTGTGGGACGAGTTCTACGAGGGTGACTCGAACATCGTGGAGGTCTACATCGGCTACCTGCGCAAGAAGATCGATGTGCCGTTCGGTCGCGCCGGCATCGAGACCGTCCGCGGCGTCGGATACCGGTTGCGCACCGACGGGGGTTGAGGTGGTCGACACCCGCCCGGTCTCCTGGTGGTCGCGGCGCTCCCTTCGTGCACGGCTGACCGCCGCAGCGACTGTGGTCATCGCATCAGGGATGCTCATCGCCGCCGCGCTACTGGTGTGGCGAGTCCATACCTCGCTCGTCGCGAACCTCGACGCAACTGTGACCAACCAGGCGCAGAACGTATCTGTCGATGCTGCGCGCGGGAGCTCGGCCGGGACGTTGCCCAGCTCCGGAGACGGCGCGCCGATCGTGCAAGTGGTGGCCGGCGACGGACAGGTCGTCGCCGGATCATCGAATCTGGATCATCCGACAGTGACAATGTTCACTGCCCCGAAGAACCTCGCGATCAACGACCCGTTGACATCAACTCAGCGCGGCGTTGACGACGGCGACGGCGGCGACGGTCCGTACCGAGTGGCTGCGCTCAAAGTCCGCACCCCTGCGGGCCCGGTGACGGTATACGCGGCGCTGCCCACCAAGGACATCCAGCAGAGCACCAGCGAGCTCATCGGCACGCTGGCGGCAGGGGTGCCCCTCTTGTCGCTCGCCCTGGCACTGGTGGCCTGGCTGCTGGTCGGACGTGCCCTCAAGCCGGTGGAATCCATCCGTCGACAGGCGGCGGCGCTCCCTGGGACGGGGGTGATCGGCCGTCTCGAACCGGCCCTGAGCAACGACGAACTCGGCAGACTGACCGACACGTTCAACGACCTGCTCGCCCGTATCGAGACATCCAGCGCCACTCAGCGGCAGTTCGTGGCCGATGCAGCGCACGAGCTGCGCAATCCCGTCGCAGCGTTACGCGCGCAACTGGAGATATCGACGTTGCATCCCGACACACACGTCGATGTCGCCCGACTCGGTGAAATGCTCACCGACACCGAGCGACTGTCCTACCTGGTGGATGACCTGCTCGCGTTGGCGCGAATGGACGCGAACACCGACTCCCACCGCCAACTGGTCGATCTCGACGATCTCGTCCTGGATGAGGTGCGCCGTGCGGGCAGTCGTGGAGTTCGCGTGGACGCGAGCGCAGTGTCTGCCGGCCAGGTGCTTGGTGACCGTGCAGCACTGGACCGCATCGCCCGCAACCTGCTGGACAACGCGGTACGACACGCACACACGTCGGTCGTCGTGCGTCTTGAATCAACGCCCGGGGAGGTGGTACTCACGGTCGGCGACGACGGACCCGGTATCGCACCGGCGGACAGGCAGCGGGTTTTCGAACGATTCACCCGGCTGGACGACGCCCGCGGCCGTGATGCCGGAGGCGCAGGCCTGGGGCTGGCTATCGTGCACGATGTCGTGGTCCGGCACGGCGGCAAGGTGACAATCACCGACAACCATCCTGGCGCGGTGTTCACAGTGACCCTGCCGGCAGCACCATGAGGTGAGCAGTTCACCGACGAATCAGCTGGATCTACGGGCAACCCTCATCCGCCGGCGCGCCTGGCCATCGCGGAACTGCAGGACCGGCCACCCGCGCCGTTGGGCGATCAACCGAAGGGAACGCTCCGGGTTCACTGCGCACGGGTGACCGACCGCGCTGAGGAGCGGCATGTCCTGCAACGAGTCGCTGTACGCGACGCAGTCCGCGAGGTCCCAACCATGCTCCACCGCATGATCGGTAACAGCACATGCCTTCGCCTGGCCGTGCAGCAACTGTCCATCCGGTCGGCCTGTCCACGCGCCGTCGACCACTTCGGCGCGAGTACCGAGCGCCCCGGACAGGCCTAATCGGAACGCGATCAGCTCAGCGAGCTCGACCGGGGCCGCTGTTGCGAGCCAGACATGTGCACCTGCGCGTCGATGCGCGTCCAGGCGAGCCACCATCCCCATCGACAGCCGCGGCGCAAGTATTTTGTCATACATCTGCGTCACGCTGTCCAGAACATCGTCCACCCGTAGCTGGGCAGCGAGACCGAGGCTGCGTTCGCGTGCCGCGTCGATGAGACGCGGGCGCTCACCGGCGATCCGGTAGACCGCATGGTGAGCCGCCATCCGCATCAGCACGCCGCGCTCGAGTAACCCCTGCGCTGCCAACGCACGACCGACGTGGAAAAGAGCGGATCCGTCGATGACCGTGTTGTCCAGGTCGACATACACGGCGACACCCGGCAGGTCGTTGTCGCCATTTCGATCAGCGGCGTGGACAGGTCGCGCCTGGTGCTTCTCGTGCGACGCCATCGGTGACTCCCCTCATCTTCGTGCCACGAATCGTCCCGCCCCGAATCTGTCGCGTACCGATCCGGCTGCCGCTAGTGAACGCTCCACTGTGCACGCAATCCGCTGTGCGCTCGCTGAAGGCCCTGCAGTGCGCAACCGGACTGAGAGCGCCCTCAGCGTCGTTCAGGCCCGGTTCAGCACGCGGATAGGAACCTATCGGTCATCAGCCCGACCTCGAGGGCGACCTACCGAAAAGGACCGACGACCATGAAGACCCCCACTTTTATCACCCGCAGACGACTGCTGCCCATCGCGATCGCACTACCCGTCACTGGTGCCGTCCTACTCGGTGGAGCGGGCCTGGCATACGCCTCGACCTCCAATGGCGCCGGTAACGACAAAGCCACCTACCGGTCCTCGATCACCACCAGTGCCAAAGAGGATTCCGGTAGCGAAGCTGCCGCCGCCCTTGCTCTGACCAAAGTAGCCAGGATCGATCTGGCACAGGCTGCTGCCGCGGGTGCTCGATCCGTGACCGGTGGCACGGCCACCTCGGTCGAGCTCACCAATGAGGGCGGCAACGTCGTCTACAGCGTCACTGTCGTCACGTCGACCAAGGAAACCGACGTGATCATCGACGCGGGCAATGCGAAAGTCCTGGCCACTCAAACCGATCAGGAGAATGAGGGGACCGAGAACAAGGCCTCTGACAACAGCACTGACGGGGGTGCTTCCTCCGGCGCCACGACACCCGGCGTGTCCGGACAGGCCCCCCAGGGCGGCACGTCCGCTACCACCGGTCCGTGACTCTGCTCGGTGATTTTCGGACCCGCCGCTCTGCTACCAGCAGGGCGGCGGGGTCCGCGCGCTCGATCCGTGCAGAAACTCCCGGCGCCGGGCAGCCCACTCCATTCAGCACCTTCACAGCTCCTGCGCGGAACAATACGGATGTGTCAGTGCATCAGGCGGATCGCTCTCCCAATGCTGCGACTCCAGTTCTCGAGCGGCTGCCGGCACGACTCGTCGATCGACGTTCACGAACACAGGTGTGGCTGGTTTTGGGCGTCTGGGTGCTCGTCTGGTCGATGCTGCAGGGCATCGGCGGGTTGTACTCGTGGCACTATTTCGTCACCGGAGGACGCTCGTTGCTGCAGCCGGGCACGCCTGGCGGCGGCCTGCATGTCTACGCCACCCATCCCGATCTGCAGATGGGTCCGCTGACGCTGCTGGTGGCAGCTGTCGTGATGGGTATCAGCGGTCCGTTGAACGCGTATGCCGCCGCCCTGCTGATGACCGCGCTCGGCGCGCTCAACCTGAAGTTCCTGTTGGATCTGCGTGCGACGTTGCGCGGCGAGCCCGTCTCTGCCCGGATCACGTTGTACGCCGGCGCCCTGCTGATACCCGCATGGTCGGTCCTCAGCGTTCACTACGGGCACCTCGACGATGTCCTTGCGCTGACCCTGACGACGGCAGCGATGGTCGCCGTCGCGCAACGTCGACCATGGCTGACCGTCGTCCTGCTGGCTGCCGCGACCGGTGCGAAACCCTGGGCGCTGCCCTTCGCGGCACTCCTACTGCTGTATCCGGTGGGGCGCGTGCGCCTACTGGCCGCCTACGCGGGTCTGTGTGCGCTGCCGTGGCTGCCCTTCCTCCTGGCGGACCACCGGACAACATCCATCAGCTCGTTCACGATCGTCAATGCGCCCGACTCCGCATTGCGTGCACTGGGCGTGACGGCCGCGCAGACCCCCGGCTGGGATCGGATGGCGCAGCTGATTCTCGCCGTTGTCCTCGCGCTCTGGTGCCTACGCATCGACCGTGCGTTCGCCATCCCGGCCGTGGCCCTCGCCGTGCGGATGCTCCTGGATCCGGGCACCTATCCCTATTACACCTCCGGGCTGATCCTGGCCTGCCTCTATGTCGACCTCGCCGATCGGCGCCGCCACGTGCCGTGGATCACTACTGCCGTCGTCGCGTGGTTCCTCATCGATCTGCTCCCGACATCGTTGCTACCACCGGGCGCCTCCGGGGGTCTGCGGGCTGTCTTCCTGCTCTCGCTGCTCGTCACGCTCACGGTGCCCGCGAGCCGGTTACGAGCTCCCTGGCGCCGTCTCATCGGCGCCACGGACCGAGCCTTGGCTGCCGAATCAGCCGGCGGGAAGTAACGGCTGACCTCGATGGCGTTAACGTGGACGAGTGCTGAGAGTCCGTGGATTGAGCAAGTCCTACCCCGATTCCGGGCGATCGACCACTGCGCTCGACGGCGTCGATATGGATGTCGAGCGCGGCGCCTTCGCCGCGGTGCTCGGACCCTCGGGATCGGGCAAGACCACTCTGTTGCGATGCATTGCTGGTTTTGAGACGCCCGATGCGGGCAGTATCGAACTCGCCGGACACGACCTGTTCGCCGCCGGCCACACGGTCCCGCCGTATGAACGCCGGGTAGGGATCGTGCCGCAGGAAGGCGCGCTCTTCCCGCACCTGAACGCCGCCCGCAATATCGCCTTCGGCATCAGCGATCTACCCAAAGCGGCGCGGCAGACCCGGGTCGAGGAACTGCTCACGCTGGTCGGGATGGTCGACTTCGCCACCCGTCGCCCCCATCAACTCTCCGGCGGCCAGCAGCAACGGATCGCGCTGGCCCGCGCGCTTGCCCCGGCTCCACAACTGATTCTGCTCGACGAGCCCTTCAGCGCCCTGGATGCACATCTTCGGGTCGACCTGCGCGAAGAGGTGCGTGAGTTGCTGCGCGGGCTGGACACCACCGCGCTGCTGGTCACCCACGATCAGGACGAGGCCATGGCCGTGGCCGATCACCTCATCGTGATGCGCGCCGGTCACGTCGTCAGTGCCGGCGCCCCGCGCAGTGTCTACGACCTTCCCGCGGACGCCGAGTTGGGCCGGTTCCTCGGTGACTCCACAGTCCTGCAGGGCCGGATCGAGGTGATCGACGGACGTACCAGCGTGCGGTGCCCCCTCGGCCTGCTACGACCCGCCGACCCCACCCTTGACACGGGGCCCTGCGAGGTCCTGGTCCGCGCCGAAAATCTCCGGATAACGACGACGTCCGGTGCGCTGGATCATCCTGCATCCGTGTCGGGTTACGTTGTTTCACAAGCCTTTTCGGGGCATGACTCGCTGGTGCGCGTACAGCTCACCGACGGGCCGATCATTTCGGTGCGGGTGGCTGGGTCGATGCAGTACGACGCGCGCCAGGAGGTCGCTGTGGCGACCGTGTCGGCAGTGCCGACCTACCCGCTGGCGGACGCCATTGCAGCACCGGCTGATCAGTCAATTAGGTAAGGCTTACCTATGTGATGTTAGGTGGGGTTGTTCCGTCACTCCATCCCAGAGGTAATCAGCCGTGACATCTCCGACCACCCACACATTTTCGAACGGCCGGCCCAGGCGCGCCCTCGTAGCGCGCCGCAGCTGCCTCGCCGCCGTTGTCGGCGCTCTCGTCGCCACCACCGCAGCGTGTGGTAGTTCGACCGGCTCGACCCCGGCCGGATCCAGCGGGTCCGGTGCGTCCGGCGCGTCCGGCGCGCAATCGACCGCCAGGTTGACCGTCTACACCGACCAGCACGCGGAGCTGATCCAGGGCCTTGCCAAGGCCTACACCGCGAAAACAGGCGTGCAGTTCAACATCCAGAACGACGCGACACCCGGTCAGATCCAGGCCGAAGGCAGCGCCAGCAAGGCTGATCTCTTTCTGTCCGAGGACCCCGGGCCCATCGCCCGACTCGGCAAACAGGGCCTGCTCACCCCAGTTGACCAATCCACCCTCGCGCAGGTGCGGCCCGGCTTGAACTCGGCCAAGGGTCTGTGGGTCGCCTACGCCGCCCGCGCCCGCGTCCTCTACTACAACCCGACCAAGATCAAGGTCGACGCGCTACCCCAGCGACTCGCCGACATCACCAAGCCCGAATACAAGGGCAAGTTCGCCTGGGCACCATCGGGCGCCTTCGTCGCCACGACGCAGTACCTGATCTCCACCATCGGCATGGCAAAGACGACCACCTTCCTGAAGGCGATCAAAGCCAACGGCGTCAATGAACAGAAGAACGGCAATGTGCGCGACACCGTCGAGGCGGGCACCCACGCGATGGGCCTGTCCAACCACTACTACTGGTGGGTGCTGGCCGGTCAGAAGGGCGGCCCGGACAAGCTGACCTCGAAGATCTTCCACTTCCCTGAAACCGACCCCGGCAACCTGATTCTGTCCTCCGGCGCGGGCGTGCTGAAGTCGAGCAAGCACGTTGGCGAAGCGCAGAAATTCCTCGCCTGGCTGACCGCGAAGGATGGTGGCCAGCAGGTCGTCGCCGGACCGGCCGACGTATCCGAGGGCCAGTACCCCGTCGCACCAGGCGTGGCCAGCTCGGTCGCCGGGAGCCTGGACGGCATCAAGTCGCCGAAATATGACATGGACATCTTCGCCAACTCCTCGCAGGCCGAGGACCTGCTCAAGCAACTCGGAATGTCGCAGGGCTGAGCCTTGCACCACTCGACCCGTTCCTCGACGGTGACCGCTCTCGCAGCGGTCGCCGTCGCAGGCATGTCACTGGTGCCGATCGGCTACCTGCTGCTCAGCGGCACCTCGATCACGGATATCCGGGCGCAACTGGCCTACTCCACCACCGTCTCCGCCGTTGGTCAGACGATCGCACTGACCCTGCTCATCGGGGCGCTCAGCGCAGTCATCGGGGTGGGCTGCGCGCTGTTGGTGACGCGTACCTCGGTGCCCGCACCACGCCTACTGACCGTGCTTTTCTCGATGCCGCTCGCGGTGCCGGGGTTCGTCAGTGCGTACGCGGCGTACTCCGCCACCCTGACGTACGCTCCGTCGTTCGGCGGTCTGAGGACACTGCCCGGAGCGGCCGTCGTGCTGGCGCTGTCCCTCTACCCCTACGTGTTCCTGCCCTGTGTTATCGCACTGCGACGCATCGATCCGGCCCTCGAGGAGGTGGTCTCGACGCTGCGGCGCCGCCGGTTCAGTTCGTTCCGAACCGTCAGCCTGCCCGCGCTGAGGCCCGCTCTCGCCGCTGGTCTGCTGATCGTGGCGCTGCACGTGCTCGCCGAGTACGGTGCGATGGCGCAGCTCGGACGCAGCACCCTCACCACGAAAATCGTTGCCGAGATGCTCAACTACGGCGACTACCGGTCGGCCCGCTCGCTCTCCCTGCTGCTCACCGCCCTCGCGGTGCTGGTGCTGATCGGCACCCGGTGGATTGCCGGCGGCAGCTCGATCGCAGAGGTCACACGCGGCTCGACCCGTCCCCCGCGCCGGATATCGCTCGGTGCTGCGCGGCTGCCGCTGACTGCGATCGCGATCGTCGTGCCGATTCTTGCGATCGGTCCGACCGTGGTGATGACCACGCGCGGCCTGCTCGGTCCTGGCCGATCATCGGCACCGTCGTGGAGCAGCATCACCGGGCCGTTGACCACCACCATCGGCTACGCCGTGGCCGCAGCACTCGTCGCGACGCTGGTCGCGGTGCCGGTCAGCTGGTGGGTCACCCGCGCACCCTCGGCGCGCTCCCACCTGACCGAACGGGCCGTCTGGGTCGCGCACTCCATCCCCAGCGCCATCCTCGCGCTCGCGCTCGTCTTCCTCAGCACCCGGCTTGCGCCGTCGCTCTACAAAACCGCGGCAGTGCTCGTTGCGGCCTACGTGATCCTCTATCTGCCGCTCGCGGTGGCCAACCAACGTGTCGGCCTGCAGGCTGCGAGGCGCACCTACGACGATGTGGCGGCCTCTCTCGGAGTACGCCCGTCACGCACCTTCGTCCGGGTGACCCTGCCGCTCGCGGCACCCGGTTTCATGGCGGGCGCGATCCTGGTGGCTCTGGACGCGAGCAAGGAACTGACGACCACCCTCATGCTGCTGCCCTTCAACACCTCGACCCTGTCCAGCAAGCTGTGGGCCACCACGAACGGTGAATCGCTCGATTTCTCGGCGGCCGCACCCTATGCCGCCCTACTGGTGCTGCTGGGCATCGTGCCCGTCTGGCTGCTGGTGCGGCACACCCTCGCCGGGCTCGCTCCGGCGTCGAGCCGGTCCACCCGCGAGCATCAGGACCGCGCCCAGCACCCCACCGACCAGGCGCCATCCGATCAAGATCTGATCACCGCTCAATTGCCGTAGCCGGGACCACCCGGGCCGACCGCGGCCGCCGATGTGTCGTCGGGGAGGAAAGCCACCCCTTATCGGACCGAAATCGTCACTTTCGGTCCGGATCTCCTCCCGGACGACACCGAGCAAGGGCGCGACATTAGAACGGATCCACACTGCCTACCGTTGCGCCATGGAGACATCTCTGATGCGGCTGGATCCGACGGGCGCCGACCGGGAGCCGTTGGTGACCTTCCTGACGAGCAACGAGTTCCCGTTCCACGTCGGGGTGCGCCGCACCGCCGCCGAGGTTGGCCGGGCCATCGACGCCGGGGCTTACCGAGACGGGGACAACGACTCGTACTGGGTGGAACATGAGCAGCTCGGGCGGGTCGGCCTGTTGCGATTCGAAGAACTCAGCGACGGCAACCCGATGTTCGACCTCAGGCTCGCCGAGTCGATGCGCGGGCGCGGTCTGGGCGCCGAGGCCTTGCGGGCGGCCACGGCGCACATCTTCACCTCGATGCCCGATGTCCACCGCTTCGAGGGGCAGACCCGCGAGGACAACATCGCGATGCGTCGCACGTTCCTACGCTGCGGATTCCTCAAGGAGGCCCATTACCGGCAGGGTTGGCCGGTGACCGGGGGCGCCCCGGTGGCCTCGGTGGCCTACGCGATCCTGCGCGGCGATTGGCAGACCGGAGTGACGACCCCGTTCACCTGGGAGGACCTCACGCGCTGAGATCGGTCATTGACCCTTGCGCGCGAACCCGTGACCCGAGTAAGAGGCAACTGCGACGATGATCAGCGGAGCAACGATGAAAGCCATGCTCATGTTCAGCCAGAGGAACAGCAGAATGATCAGGGCTGACCCGACGACGAATATGCCGGTTGCCCAGACGATCGATCGCGGGACGGAACGTTCCTGCACCATCTGCCGACGGTAGCCCCCTCACCCTTCTACGGTGCTTGGGCTGGCGGTTCCATCGGGCGATCGCTTCGCTGAGGCTCGTTACGATATCGACCGTGGCCTACGCGTCACCGTGACCGACCTGACCGCCGGAGACAGAGCCGCGATTGCCGCGGTCGCTCAGCGGTACGGTATCGCCGACTGGGTCCGCGTCGAATGCGTCGATCCGGAGCACCTGCGGATGTGGGAGTCGTTGCGCAAGGACTTGATGTGCCTGCAGCGGGAGCAGGATCAGATCTTCTACAGCAGACCTACGCCGGGACCCCGGGTGTCTTCCGGGCCCGTCATCGATGCGGATCGAACTCTCGCAGACCCGGTTCAGCTGCGCATCGAACTCGTGGATCCGGTGGCGGTACGAACTGGATTTTTCGAGATCTTCGACGTGTCGCTGACCGACCTCACCGCCACCGCCGTCGACATTGAGACCAACGGGAACCTCACCGGGGTGATCGTCGACCGTAACGGTGTGGGGGTCGGCAGCTGCTTCGGCATGCAGATATCGCCGCTGGTCGTCTTTTCCGCGGTGCCAGGAAAATCTGTGCAGATTCCGATCTGGGTAGGCACCGACAGCTGTTCGCCCGATCTCGGCTACGCGCTCCCGGCTGGTGACTGGCACGTCGTTGCAGCATTGGATCTAACGGACGGCAGGCGCCTGATCTCACCGCCCTGCCACTGAGCGTGACCGACTGAAGGTGAACATCGGCCGAGTTGCCGCGTTGCCGCGTTGCCGCGTTGCCGGTCAGGATGCCGAGCGCTCCGCGAGCGCCTTCAGGTTGAGGAGTTGGCGCCGGGCCATCACCAGGTCGCCCATGCTGACCAGGGGTGCGAAAGCCTTGCCGCTACCCATCACGATCTTCATCAGCAGGCGGCTGTCGGCACCGGCCGGCACCACGACATAGGACATCACTGAGGCGAGGATGCGGGCGGTGAGCTGCTCACCCGGCGTCACACTGAGCACCTGGCCGACCGATCGCCCGGCCGTGGCCATGAACGGCGACCCCACCACCGGGTCGGGTAGGTCCTGCAGCTCCTGCGGGGAGCGCCGGCCGAGATTGTCGATCCAGTCGTAGGAGTACGGCGCCAGGCGCAGCTGCACGATCCACGGCCAGACGTTCTCGGCGGGGGCGTGCACAGTGACGCCGCGCCAGGCCTGCATGACCGGCGCGGCCACCACGTCGTCACAGCCGTAATTCATGGCGATGTCAGCGGGCGTGACACCCCAACGGTCGGCGATCATCGAATCTCCTCATGGGTGGGTGCCATCGATTCCGGGACGGTGCGACCCTGCCTGCGCCGCCGTGCGAGGACCCCGCCGACCACCGTCACGATCACCAGCGAGCTGACCGCGAGCACGAACGGCAGCGAACCGGGCTTGGAGCCGTAGGCCCCTACGGCGACGTACGCCACGGAGGCGGGCAGGATACCGACCGCCGTGCCAATCACGTAGTCACGGACCTTGACCGCCGTGAGCCCCGAGGCGTAGTTGACCGCTGCGAACGGGAAGATCGGGACCATCCGCACGAGAAGCACCGACACCAAACCACGCCTGCTGAGCAACTCGTCGAGGGAATCCAACCGCGCTCCTGCCATTCCCCGCACCGCGTCCCGGCCCAGTAGACGGCCCAGGTAGAGCGCCGCAATCGCACCGATGGTCGCGGCGACGTCGACGACGAGGATGCCGCGCACCAATCCGAAGCTGATACCCGCCGCGATCGTCAGGGCGGACGCGGGGATGGGCGTCAGCGACAACAGCGCGTAGAGCGCGATGAAGGCGAGGACGCCCAGTACGCCGGCCTGCGCGAAATTCTCTCGCAACGTCGCTGCGTCGGGGATGCCGACAAGAAGCACTGCGACCGTCCCGGCCGCAATCAACGCCAACAGGATCCCGAACCGGATCAGCGCCAGTCGGTTGAGTCGCTTTGCCATCAGTGGGGGACCCTGGCGATCGACGTCAGGGCCATCCACACCGGTGGCGGTGCAGCGTGGGGACGCCGGTTGGATCTCGCGTCGGGGGGCGGCGCGACGCAGGGATTCATTGCTCCAGCGTAGGTCGGACCCACCTGAGGCCTACGAAACGGGCGCGCAGGGCAGTGCATCTCCGACCCACTGTGCTGCCCCTCGTGCGGGTACCGAATGCAACGGAGCTGGGCCTGCAGCTGCCGCGTTGCGACCCGAATTGCAGCTGCGCTGCCGGGCCACAGCACCAGCAACAGACACCGGGCCGACGGGGCACATAAGCTCCCCTGGACAGGCATGACCGAGTCCGCGGTACACCACAGAGGGAGAGTTTCGTGAGTACAGATGCCATCGTGCTACTGAAGGAAGACCACCAGCAGATCCGCAAACTGTTCCGCCAGTTCCAGGACGCCGGACCCAACGCGACGAAGACCAAGGGCGACCTCGTCGCCAAGATCATCGAGGCCCTGACGGTGCACACCTACATCGAGAACGAGTGCATGTACCCGCGGGTTCGCGAGTTGTTGCCGGACCTGGAGCAGGACGTGCTGGAGTCCTATGAAGAGCACCACGTCGCGGACGTGCTCGCCACGGAGTTGTTCGCCATGGACCCCTCCGACGAGCGTTTCGACGCCAAGACGACCGTCCTGATCGAGAACGTCCGTCACCACATGGACGAAGAAGAAGACGAATGGTTCCCCAAGGTGCGTGCGGGACTGGGTCGCAAAGCGTTGCAGGACATCGGTGCCCATCTGATCGAGCTGAAGGAGAAGGCTCCCCGCTCCCCCGCGCAGCCATCTGCACTGAAGAAGACGGTCGACGCGATCATCAGCTGAACAGTGGCCGGCGGGTGCATTCCAGCCGCAGCTGACTGGACACCAGCTGATCGCGCGGCGAGCGGCTGACTCTTACACAGTTCATTCGGGTGGGTCCGGTTTGGCTGGCCTCAGTGCGGGTATGACCTAGGTGAAGGCGTATCTGACCGACTGATGGAAGTAGGACCCGATGGCTTCAACAAATACTGTGTCCAGGATCGCGCACGACCTGTCGTTGGCGACGTGGTTCGGGGGCTCGCTGATGGGCGCCGTGGGCCTGAACGGTGCGACCGCGAAGGCCAAGGACCCCACCGAGCGGGCCCGCCTGTCCTCTTTGGGTTGGGCCCGCTGGGCACCCGTTCAGATCGCTGCAGCCGGGATCCACACCGTGGGCGGGCTCGGCCTGATCGGCGGCAATCGCAAGCGGCTCGCCCGCGATGGGGGAACCCAGGCCAACACCATCGTCAAGACCGTGGTGACAGTCGCAGCGATGGGCGCGACCGGGTACTCAGGATGGCTGGGCAAGCAGGTCGCCGAACAGGCCGGCGAAGGTGCTGACGGCGCCACGGAGCCCTCGGCCGGCGCGTCGAACAAACTCGCCAAGGCGCAGAAGCAGCTACAGATGCTGCAGTGGGCCATCCCCGCGTTGACCGGGGTCCTGGTGGTGCTGGGCGCCCAACAGGGCGAGCAGCAGCGGGGCCTCAAGGGCCTGCTGGACATCTGAAGACCGACCGCATAGACGCAGATGCCCGGCAGGTGACCTGCCGGGCATCTATGTCCCACCAATGCCCCGATGAGGTGTTCCTGATGGCGCGTAAGACGGTTCCAGCGCTGCCGACCTATCTCAGGAGCGCCGCTGAGCGGGATCTGCACGCCGGCCCCGACCAGGGTGTGGCGCAAGTCCTGAACGAGATGGTCACCCACCCGGACTATCCGTGCCTGGGAGCCAGGTCAGTGTTCCGGCGTGACGGCGCCCAGATCGTGGTGTTGGAGGAGATGAGCGAGCGGGCCGAACTGGGTGAGTTGGCCCAGCAGTTGGAACAGTTCGCCGCCGCCACAGACCCGCAGGGACCGTTCGCGTCACTGATCGCGGTGTTCCGCTCCCCCACCACTGCAACCGAGGCACAGTTCGAGGCGTTGTTGTGGACTGTTCTGCAGGGATTGCACGACGACGACGAACACCCGTGGGCGCCTGGGGTGTCACCCGACCCGTCGGATCCGCATTTCGCCTTCAGCCACGCCGGGACGGCGTTCTTCATCGTCGGGCTGCACCCCGGCGCGTCACGGATCGCGCGGCGGGCGCCGCTACCCACCCTGGTGTTCAACCTGCACGAGCAGTTCGAACTACTACGCGAGCAGGGCGGTTTCGACCGGATGCGCAATGCGATCCGCACCCGCGACGAACGCCTGCAAGGCGACACCAACCCGATGGCAGCGGACCACGGCGGGGCCTCCGAAGCCCGCCAGTACTCCGGGCGCGCCGTCAGTGACGCATGGAGCCCATCCTTTCGTCCGCACGAGGAGACCCGATGACTGACCCGCGCCGCCCGGCCACCCCGAGCGCGAGCACACCGCCCCGCCCATACGCCGGAGGCGGCGACGGGCCCGCGCCCGGGTGGACCCGGTTACCGCCACAGACCGGTCTGCTCGTCCACGTCCCCGCCGGCGCGGTTCTGCAGATCGTGGACCCGTGCGGTGAGCAGGTCGCCGACCTGTACCTGGCTGCTGTAGATGACCCCCAGGAATGCCTGTCCGCGGGGCGCACCGTCGACTACAACAACACGCTGTACGTCAGCGCCGGCGACCGGTTGTGGTCCAACCGGTCCACCGTGATGGCCACCATCATCGAGGACACCGTCGGCATCCACGACCTGACATTGACACCGTGCAGCCAGGCGACGTTCGACGTGCTCTACCCGGAGTTCGGCGGCGCGCCACACCCCAGTTGCTTCGCGAACCTCTGCGACGCACTGGGCCCGGTTGGGGTGGCCCCGGACCGGATCGGGACCACGATGAACGTCTTCATGGACGTGTGGACCAGTCCGGACGGGCGACTACACATCGACCCTCCACCGACCCACCCTGGAGACCTGTTCGCCATCCGCGCCGAGGTCGACCTGTACGCCGGCGTCACTGCATGCTCGGCGGAGAAGTCCAACAACGGAACCTGCACACCCATCGACATCCGGGTCCAGACCGGGTTGGACCGACCGCAGCACGGCACCCTGTCGAGCCTGCCGGAAGACTTCATCGGCTGATGCGGCCACCGGGGTGAGCCTGTCCGCGAGGACGGATCGGCCTCAGCCGCGATCATGACTGACCTGGACATCAGGCAACTCTTGACCAAACCGGGGTCGATGTCGATACGGTCGTCTGCGAAGCCGTGGTCCAAACCGATGCCCGGCGCACCCTCATTCCTTCCTCTTCACAAGGAGAACACCATGTCGGCCATTCTGTTCGGTTCCATCAGCACTCTCGCGGACACCTCTGAGCTGCAACGCGAGTCGTTCAACAAGGCGTTCGCCACCCACGACCTGGGATGGACCTGGTCGCGCGAGGACTACCTGGAGATGCTCGGCGCCAGCGGGGGTGCGGACCGGATCGCCGCCTACGCCGCCTCCCGTGATGAGCAGGTCGACGCCCAGGCCGTACACCTCACGAAATCGCAGATCTTCCAGGAGGACATCGCAACCGCGGGCATTTCGGCGCGCCCCGACGTGGCCGCGACCATTGCCGACGCCAAGGAGGCCGGTTTCAAAGTAGGGCTGGTCACCACCACATCCACCCAGAACGTCACCGCCCTGCTGGAGGCGCTCACACCTGAGGTCACCGCCGAGATGTTCGACGTGATCGTGGACATCACCAGCGTGCCGGACCGCAAGCCCGCCGGCGACGCCTACCAGCACGCGGTGCGCAGCCTGGGTGACGACGCCGCCCACTGCGTGGCGATCGAGGACAACATCGACGGTGTCACCTCAGCCCAGGCAGCCGGAATCGCGTGCGTCGCATTCCCCAACGCCAACACCGCTGAGCACGATTTCTCAGCCGCGCAGCAACGTGTCGACCGGGTGCAGTTCAGCCAGCTCGCCTCCATGCTGCCGACCGATCACGCCTGACGCGCGTTGACGGGGACCGCCAGTTGGCCTCAGGGTGGGCGAATGCCTCCTATTGCCTTGGTGCGTCGCACCAGTTCAGCGCTCGAGTCCGGGATCACCTCCCACATTGATCGGGTTGCGGTCGACACCGACCTGGCTCAACAGCAGCACGCGGCCTACTGCGCGGCACTGGAGGATGCGGGGTATGCCCTGCAATATGTCGACGACGCGCCCGACCTTGCCGACGCGGTCTATGTCGAGGACACCGCAGTCGTCGTGGGCCCCGTGGCGGTACTGGCTCGGCCCGGGGCGCTGGAACGTCGCGCAGAGGTCGACGGCACCGAGGATGCGCTGCGCGAACTCGGCTTGCAGATCCACCGGATCACCGAGCCCGGCACCCTGGATGGTGGCGACATCCTGCAGGTCGGCAACACCGTCTACGTCGGTCGCGGCGGTCGCACCAACGGCGAAGGCATCGCGCAATTACGCGCGTTCCTCGCACCGCTGGGTCGCACTGTCGTACCGGTACGACTGACCGGGGTGCTGCACCTGAAGTCAGCGGTAACGGCGCTACCGGACGGCACCATGCTGATGCACCGCGAGGATCTCGTCGAGGCCGGTGCCCTGCCGACCGCTCGACTAGTACACGAAGACGCTGGTTGTCACGTCGTACCACTGATCGACGGCACTCTTTTGATCAGTGACTCTGCACCGCGGACCATTGCGGAGCTGGAAGACCTCGGCTTCCGCACCCGACCGGTGCCGATGAGTGAATTCGAGAAGCGCGAGGGCTGCGTGACCTGCCTGAGCATTCCGCTCTCCATCTGACGTCTCGCGATTTGGACATGCGCAACGGGGCACATCTGCCCCGTTCCGCATGTCCAAAAGCGGAGAAACCGGGGGTGGGTCAGTCGAGGCAGAACTCGTTGCCTTCGGGGTCGCACATCGTGATGAATCCCGTCTCCATGGCCCCGTCCGGCTCTGTACGGTAGGCAGTCGTCGCACCGAGCAACTCCAGCCGGGTGGCTTCGGCCGCGAGCGCGCTCATCCGCTCAACCCCGGTGAGGCCTGGCGCGGCGCGTACGTCGAGGTGCAGGCGATTCTTCGCCGTCTTGCCTTCGGGCACCTGTTGGAAGAAGATGCGCGAGCCGTTGCCCTCCATCGGAGAGATTGCTGAGCGCGAGTTCCACTGTGCTCGAGGCACTCCGAACGCTTCCAGCGCCGCATCCCACGTGTCGAATCCAGGTGGCGGCGACTCCAGCCGGTACCCGAGCGCTGCGGCCCAGAAGGTCGCCAGGGCAGCCGGGTCGGCACAGTCGAAGGTGATCTGCAGTTCTCGGGTCATGCCGACACCGTACCGACGAGCGGGCCCCCGATAGTCGGACTCCAAAACGCTCATTTGAGCGTTCCCGCTTCGCATTGCCGCACCAATGTTGACGTAGCCTGCCGATCGCTCCCACTCTTGGACTACGCGACCCGAGGAGTTCAGCTGATGACGAGTACTGCGCAGGGTTGGCGATCCGAAGTGGAGCTTCGACAGGCCACGGAAGCCGCCCGGATGTACTACCTGCACCAGCAGAGCAAACTTGAGATCGCCGACAAGCTCGGCGTCAACCGCTTCAAGGTCGCCCGGCTGCTGGAGCGCGCCCACACCAGCGGTCTCGTGCATATCGAGATCCGCGATCCGCACGAAGTCGATGTGGCCCTCTCAGAGCAGCTCGCGAAGGCGCTCGGCATCAAACGGGCCCTCGTGCTGTCCACGGCGACCGGCGACAAGCGGCTGCAGGTCGGCGCCCTCGCCGCGCGTTACCTTGCCGACACCGTGCGGTCCGGCCACTCGTTCGGGCTGGCCTGGTCGCGCTCCACCGAGGCGCTCGTCAAACAACTCATCGGCCTGCCTCCGTGCACAGTCGTGCAGATGTGCGGCGTCGTCGCACACGCGACGGGAGAGGCTCAGAGCGCCGATCTCGTCCGTCGAGCCGCCGCCGCCGTCGGCGGGCAGCCGGTGATGTTCCACGCGCCACTCGTCGTGGACGAGCCCGCGATCACGGCCGCCCTTCGCCGCAAGGACTCCATTGCCCAGGCCTCGGCCGCCTGCGACCGTTTGGACGTGGCCGTCATCGCCATCGGTATGTGGGTGCCGGGCGAATCCACCGTGCACGATGCTCTGTCGTCTGCTGAGCAGGCGTTGTTCGCTGCCCGAGGTGCCGTCGCCGAAACCGCCGGGCTGCTCATCAACCGCGACGGCCAGGCCATCCGTGACGGACTGCAGCAGCGGGTGATCGCGGTATCGGAGAAGCAACTTCGGCGGGCCGGCGACGTCGTCGCGCTCGCCTGCGACGAACAACGGGTGCCAGCGATCAAGGCACTGGCGGCCAGCGGCCTCGTGCGCACTCTCATCACCTACCGCGGACTTGCCGAAATGCTCCTGGCAGAGCAGCCCTGAGCTTTCGAACGTGCGGAGCGGGCCATCTGGGCCCGCTCCACACGCCAACATCGCGAGACCGGTGGGTCAGTGTCGGGTGCTACGGATACGCAACGGAAGCCACACGCAAAGGCCCATGATGGCCATCGCCAGCGGGAAGTGCACCGCGGTGACCCAGGAGCTTTCGCCGACGAGCCCGCCGATATAGGACTCCAGCACCAGTACGACCGCGAGCGCCAGCGCACCGATCCACAGGTCCTGACGCTCGCGCAGCTTCACGAAAGCGACGACGGCAGCCACCACCGCCAGCAGGATCGCGAGGTCTGCGCCACGGGAGTGGACCTGCACCCAGGTGGCGTTGTACTCCTTGCTTTCCCGGATGAAGATGCCCGCCCATACCGCCTGAAAAAGCACGATGACAGCGACCACCCCGATCAGCGAGGCAAACAGCGGATTTCGAACTGGGGCGTTATTGACAGCAGCAGCGCTCACAGCCAAACCTTCCAAAAGACAACAGGATTCGCTATCCTCCGGCATGCGACCTGTGAGCGTGCTGAGCCGTCGATGGTGCATCGCCGCAGAGGCTGACCACCATTTGAGACGCTGCTGCCCACCGACGTCGAACATGACCCGTCACTACTCAGGGACCTCACAGCGCGCATCCGACACCCTCGTCCCATGCCTGCTCCATCACCGACCACCCAACGACCGATCGTGACCGCTCGCCAGCCGATGCTGATGCGGTGGATCGCGTGGGGCGTGCCGCTCGGCGTGCTCGGCCTGCTGTTGGGCTTCCTGCTCACAGCGATCGGCGCCCGCTCCACCGGCGAATACGCGCTCGACATCAACATCTCCCAGCACCGCGACACATTCCTGATCGACCTGTCGCGCACCGTCAATGTCGTCGGTGGGCCGATGTTCGCGCCGTTCGTCCTGCTCGCGTTGGCTGCGCTGATCTGGTGGCGCTTCGACCTCGGCAGCGCGGGGTGGTTCTTCGGCCTCGCAGTCGTCGGGTGGTTCTCGGTCGCCATCGCGAAAACGCTCGTGCACCGTCAGCGCCCACCTACCGCTGCCGTCCACTCGTTGGTGATGGAGCACGCGGCCGACAGCTTCCCGAGCGGACATACCGCCCTGGCTGCGGGGATCGTGTTCGGCGCGGCCGTCGCCCTGCGTCACCAGCACGGCATGAAGCGCCTCATCCTGCTGATCGGTGTGCCCTTCCTGCTGCTGGTCGCGCTCAGCCGACTGGTCCTCGGCGCCCATTACCTCGGCGACGTCACCGGCGCCCCGCTCATCGCGGGCGCGGCTATCCTCACGGTCACCGGGCTGTTGCACCCTTTCGAGAGCAGCACACGCAACCGGTTGAATGCCGTACGGCGACCGCACCAACCCGAAGAACACCGACCCGAAGAACACCGACCCGAAGAGTCCTGAGCCGAAGATGACCACGATGCCTGCACCGACAACTCCGGCGCCACCGCACCTGAATGTGCTGCTCGCCGAGGACGACCGCAGCCTCGCGCGGGTCATCACCGACGGCCTGCGTGAGTACGACTGCACCGTCGAGGTCGTGCATGACGGGCGCGAGGCTGTCTGGAAGGCTCGTGCCACCGCATACGACGTGCTCGTCCTGGACATCATGATGCCGGGCTTGAACGGGTACGACGCGTTGAAGGCCATCCGCGAGCTCGACGCGCAGACCCCCATCCTGATGCTGACCGCCAAGGACGGGGAGTGGGACCAGGCCGACGCCTTCGAGCTCGGCGCCGATGACTACCTGACCAAGCCGTTCAGCTTCGTCGTGCTGGTCGCGCGGTTGCGAGCGCTGGCACGCCGGGCGGGCACCGGGGCGGACACAGCGGTGCGGGTCGGCTCGTTGCAGTTGGACCCCGTTACGCACCGGGTCTTCAGGGGCGACGTGGAGATCGACCTGACGCCCAAGGAATTCGCGCTGCTGGAGTACCTGATGGGCCACCCCGGGGAGGTATTGACGAAGGCCGGCCTGCTGGACGCGGTGTGGGAGTTGCCGTTGGGCGACAACGCCAACATCGTCGAGGTCTACATCGGCTACCTGCGCCGCAAGATCGACACCCCGTTCGATGTGCAGACCCTGCAGACGGTGCGCGGGGTCGGTTACCGGCTGACGACCGGGGCGTAGGGCAGCGTCACGGTGAACTGTGCGCCGCCCCGCGCTCCCTGCCCCACGCGGATCGTGCCGCCGTGCGCCTGGACAATCTCGGACACGATCGCCAGTCCGAGACCGGATCCACCGATCTCCCGGTTACGGCTCTCGTCCAACCGAACGAACCGCTGGAACACTCGTGCGCGGTCGGCTCCCGCGATACCGGCGCCGTCGTCCTCGACAACCAGGAATGCATGCGACAGCTCGGCGCCGGTGCGTATACCGACCCACGAGGTCGCGTGCCGTGCAGCGTTGTCGGTCAGGTTGCGCAACACCCGGTCCAATTTTTCGGTATCGCCGACAATGCGCACCGGCGGTGCGTCGATCTGCACCGTGTGGCCGGTCGTCGCTCGCAGCCGTGCGCCGTGGCCGCGGGCCAGATCGTCCAGGTCCACATCGCGATGCCGGATCACCAGCCCGCTGCTGTCACTGCGGGTCAGCAGCAGCAGCCCGTCGATCAGCTCGTTCAGCCGCTCCGCCTCCCGACTCATCAGCGCGATTGTCTCGACACCCGGCGCGCGACCGGCATGCTCGGCGATCTCCAGCGCCGCCTGCAACGTGGCGACCGGCGACCGCAACTCGTGACTGGCATCTGCCACGAAACGCTGCTGGGAAGATTGCGCCACCTCCAGGCGTGCGAGCATCCGGTTCATCGTCTCCGCGAGGGTTGCCACCTCGTCCTGGATCGGGCCGACCGGCAACCGGTCCGTCAGGTTGCGAGCGGTGATCAACTCGGCCTGCTCCCGAATCGCCTCTACCGGACGCAGCGTGCGCCCGGTCAGGATCCACGCCAGAATCATCGCGCCGCCGACGAGGAAGGGAATCGCGGCGAGCAGCACCTTGGCCGCCGTGCTCACTGCCTCGTGCTGGCTACCCTGCGAGGCGCTGGCGACGACCGAATACCGTTCCCCACCATAAGTTGTGCTGATCTGCACGACCAGCGGGGTCTCCACGTCACCGGGCAACCAGTAATATTTTGCGCCCTGGATGACCCTGCCAGGATCGCTGGATATCGGGCCGTCTGCGTCACTGTCGGAGGGGTAGGCGGCCACCAAATTGCCCGGATCGTTGTAAACCTGGACCTCGGTCCCCGGCGGCACAGTCGCGGTGACTGCCCGCAGCCCGGTCGGTCCGCTTCGTTGCACGGCTGCCGCGACCGTCGTGGCGGTGCTCGTGGCGGCTCGCTCGAGACTGCCGTTCAGCGAGCGTTGCAGCAGGTTGGCGATCACGACGACCCCGAGCAGCAGCGGTATCGCTACGACGATCGCGGTCAACGCGGTCAGGCGGGCACGGATGCCGCTGGGGAATCGGGTCACCGGTCCATCTTCCCGTGCGTTCGCTGGGTCGAGGCTGAGCAGCGGTCCATCC
The DNA here is from genome assembly GCA_039636865.1 of Dermatophilaceae bacterium Sec6.4. Taxonomy (NCBI): domain Bacteria; kingdom Bacillati; phylum Actinomycetota; class Actinomycetes; order Micrococcales; family Dermatophilaceae; species Dermatophilaceae bacterium Sec6.4. The sequence continues at coordinate 716,951 of CP144172.1, read as the reverse complement.
CGTATTTTGGACATGCGCAACGAGGCGTATCTGCCCCGTTACGCATGTCCAAAATTGGGGACAGGACGATGGGGGCGTGACCGCTGTGCATGTGGACGACACCTACGTGCGCCTTGCTGTCGGCATCGTGTTGCTGTTGACGATCGCCTGCGTTGTCCTGCGGCTTGCGGGGGTGCCCCACCTACGCTCCGTCATCGTCGCTTCGCTGCGCGCCGTTATCCAGCTCGCTGTGATCGCGGCCGCATTACGAGGGGTTTTTCAGGCACCCATCGCGGTGATCGGGGTCATCACAGTGATGTTCTCGGTGGCCTGCTGGACCTCGACCAGGCGACTGCGCGGGCACGTCAACGCTGCGCGGGCGGTCATTGCCTCGATTGCGGCGGGTTCCTTCGTCGCGGTTGCGATCATCGTCGGGCTGCCGAGCCTGAGCCGTGACGTGCGCACCCTGGTCGCCGTGTGCGGCATCGTGATCGGCGGCAGCATGACGTCCGCGACCCTCGCCGGACGCCGCTTCGACCAGGGCCTGCGCGATCACCGTGACGAAATCGAGGCGTGGCTGTCGATCGGAGCCACCCCGCGCCAGGCAATGCGCGACATCGCACGCTCATCCATCTACGAAGCCCTCGTCCCAGCACTGGACCAGACCCGCACGGTCGGGTTGGTCTCCCTCCCAGGAGCCTTCATCGGAGCGTTGCTCGGCGGTGCGAGCGCAGCCGACGCCGCCCGATTCCAGATCGTGGTGCTGGTCGGGCTGCTGTGCGCGGAGGCAATCACAGCGAGCCTGCTGCTATGGCTGATCGGTGCGCCCGACACGGTCCCCTCCCAGCACGAATACAGTTGATCTTCAGACAGGCCGCCAATGCAGGGAGCACCGATGTCCGACAACACCACCCGCCCCGCACCCGCCGTGCCCACGAAGATCCCCAAGGACACCACTGGGCTCTCCCTCTGGTACCGCTTCACCTGGCGGTTGGAGTACCTCGGGGTCTCGCTGGTCGGACCGGCCCAGCAGACACTGGAACGCGACCCGAAAGAAAGACTGCGCCGCGAACGAGTGCGCCGCGTCGCGCAGGCACATGCCGAGCAGGCGCAGGCCGACGCCCACTCCTGCGGCTCACTCCCCCGTGAGTGAGGTCGACCCCAGCAGTGCCTTCCCGTCCAAGGACGAGAAGAAGAAGCGCGACGGCGGGGCAGGAAGCTGCGGTCCGGACTGCGCAGACTGTGGGGATTGCGGGGATTGCGGGGACTGCAACCCCTTCCTGATTGCCGGGATGTGGTCGCTGCTGTGGGCCACGGCTCGTGGCTTCGGGCAAGCTCCAGCCACCACGAAGGATTACTCGCCGATCAGGCGGGTCGCGGTGCGCGCCGTGCGCTCCTACCAGGTCAACGTGGCAGCACGCCGTGCTCGGCCGGTGTGTCGTCACCAGCCGAGCTGCTCGGCATACGCGATCAGATCACTGCAGCGATACGGGGTGGCCCGCGGCGGGTTGCTCACTTGGGGCAGGTTGCGCCGCTGCCGCCCGGGTGGCGGCGGCTTCGACCCAGTCCCCTGACCGGGCCCAGCCCGCCGTGGTCGCATCTTTTAGTGAAGGTGCAGCTATTGCCGCATCCTCGCTCGGTTTTGCGGCCTCTGTACGGGCCATCGCTCGGCGTTACTTGAGGTAGTCGGCGATGCCGTCGACGAGGCGATCGATGTCATCGTCGGTGGTGTAGGGCGCAATACCGATCCGTAGCCCTCCCGCGGACCCGAGCCCGAGCACCTCGGCCGCTTCGCAGGCGTAGAACGACCCGGTGGGCGCGTTGACGCCGCGGGCGGCGAGGTGCTCCGAGATCGCGGCGCAGTCGCGGCCCTCGCAGGTCACGAGCAGGGTCGGCGTACGCCGTGCAGCGCGCGAGTGGATGGCGACGCCGGGCAGTGCGAGCAGGCCCGCTTCGGTCTTGTCCCGCAGCCGATCCTCGTGCTGCCCGGTGACCTGCAGGCTCTGCCGTAGGCGGGATCGGCGATCGCCCTCACCCGGCGCGATGCCTGCAATGAAGTCGATTGCCGCCGTCGTGCCGGCCATCAACTCGTACGGCAGGGTGCCGAGCTCGTACTTCTCCGGCACCCGGTCGGCAGACGGCAGCAACTTGGCCGGGGTGAGCGATTCCAGAAGATCCGCACGCCCGGTCAAGGCCGCACAGTGCGGTCCGAAGAACTTGTACGGCGAGCACGCGAAGAAATCCGCACCCATCGCTGCGACGTCGATGAAGCCGTGCGCTGCGTAGTGCACCCCGTCGACGTAGAGCAATGCGCCGACGGCGTGGGCCCGTTCCGCGATCGCCGCGATATCCGGCATCGTTCCGATCACGTTGGACGCGGCAGTGACCGCCACCAGCTTCGTCCGCGGCGAGAGCGCGCCAGCAATGTCGTCGAGCTCGCCCGTCGCCGGATCGAAGCTGACCCAGCGCACGGTGACACCAGCGGTTTCGGCGGCAATCGTCCACGGGCGCACGTTGGCGTCGTGGTCGAGGCGGCTGAGCACGATCTCGTCGCCCGGCGACCAGGTTGCGGCCAGTGTGCGCGCCATCTCGAAAGTCAGCGCTGTCATGCTGCGGCCGAAGATGACGGTGTCGGCGGTCACGCCCATCAGATCGCCGAGCGCAGCCCGGCAGTCAAGCACCACCCGGTCGGCGTTGCGCGCCGCCTCATTTCCGGTACCGCGGTTGGACAGCGGACCGGTCATGGTCGTGGCAATAGCGGCGCCCACGGCATCCGGGGTTTGCGAGCCGCCGGGTCCGTCGAAAAATGCGGTGCCGTCACGCAACGCCGGGAAATGCGCACGCAACGCATCGACATCGAGGTCGGTTGTCTGCAGGTTCGCCGTATTCATCACGGACGCCACGCTACGCCGGGAGGGTTTCAGTCGGTCTGGATCCACGGGTGCGGGTCGCCGCGACGGCGCCTCGGGCCGCGGCCGCGCGTACCGGGCGGATCCTGCACGCTCTCCCACTCGTTCATCCAGACGTCATAACCGGCAGCCACCATCGAACCTTGTCGACCCTCCCTTGGCGCATAGGCGAACCACCCGAACGACGCACCGTTCGGTTGCAGGCCCGGAGGCACCGAGACCAGGATTTCGTCCGGATTCTGCGGTGGTACCTCCTGCGGGGCGTGCCCGCCCGCTCGCCAGGGCCGTGCACCTCCCGCGCTGAGCCCGGTCGCCGACCATGTGAGGGCCTCGTCCGCGCTGAATCCCCAGTAGATCCAATCTCGTCGGTACTCGCGCAGCTCATCGCGGTCGAACGCCCGAGCCTCTTCGATGTGCAGGTCGGGGTCCGCGCGTAACAACTCATACGTGTCGCTCTCGCTGAAATCGGCGTCGCGCCACGCCACCGCCCGAGCCAGCCCCACCGGCTCCAACCGATCCGCGTCGTAGAGCGTGAAACCCGCGTCAAGATAGCCGCGCACCTCACCCAGATCGCGTCCGACAAAACGTTCGGCATCGCGCGGCGGGTCCCCCGGCAGGCCGGCCCCACGCCAGGACCGAACGAACCCGACAATGCCAGCATCGACCAGTTGGGCACTGCCCATCCAGGCCAGCAGGGCTTTGGCGGAAAGGCCGAGCGCTACCCGCCACTGTTCGAACTCGTCAGGGTCGACCTCGTGCTCAGCCAGCTCGCGACCCACTTTGTGCAACCCGACGAAACGGAGCGGGTCGAGGTCCAGCTCCGCGCGAATCGCTTGTGCAATCTCGTCCTGGGACATAGCGAGCAACTCGCGCAACGGTGTGAGGAAGTCCAACGGGCCGTCGAATGGTTCACCCGTCATCAGCGGCGCCTCCCCACGCCGGGTCATCAGCCACAGCACGTCGTCCACCTCGATGCCCGGCCACGGTGACCGCACCAGCCAGCGCCGGTCGGGCGGCGGCTCGGGGAGGCCGGCCTTTTCGGCGTCTGCAGCAATCTCCTGGCTGAGTGACCACGGCGCAGGTTCGAAACTGTCGATCGGCGTGATCCAGCCGTAGTAGTCGCTGGTGCTGCTGCCCTGGTGGTGAGCGGTCGGCGTGCGGTCGCGCACCCAGCAACGGTGCCGCGCCGACCATGCCGCCGGCACGAGGTAGTTCACCGGCGCGTCCGACAGTGCGCTCCAACCCTGCTCGATGAGCGCCTGCACCTCGGGCAGATTCTCGGGCTCGACGTAATCGTCATCGATCCGCAGCGGTGTGCCCATCCGCGCCACTTCGGCGTGCGCCGCAAGCCCGGGCGGCAACGGCGGCACGGCCGTAGTCTCAGGCGGTTGATCGACTCCCCACGGATCGCGCATCCACTGATCGTGCCACCCCCTGCGGCCGTCGACTGCTGAACCGCGTGGAGCAGGCGACGGTCGCTACACGTGATATCCCGAGAATTCGCATTTCCCAAAAAAATGAGTTAAAGATCTACTAAGCTGAATGGTGGTCGACGATTTCTTCTCATGAAATAGTCAGGCCTTCCCCTCTGTGGGGTTTGCGAAGTCCAAGTAGATCACCAGAAGGTTTCCCATCTGACCAAAAATGGGCTTTGGGCACCCTTTTTTACCGCGCGTTTCATACATTCAAGTCATGGACACAGGAAAAAATGAACTGACTCGACGCGGCGCTCTGGGGCTGGTGGGAGCGGGCACACTCACCGCGTTGACCGCGCCGAGCGCATTGGCCGCCGGCTGGTCACCCGGGCGCTGGCGGAGTCAGCCCAACGCGACTCCCGGCATGTGGTCCGGAGATCTCTGGGCGCCGTACGTCGCTGACGGAACGGTGTTCACCCGGAGCGTGGCAACGATGCCGCTTGCCTCGAACTCGGCCGCGCTCGCCGCTCGGATGCCGAGCCTGCCGACCAACCACTTCGGTGTCGTCACGTCGCTCAACACCACGGCGTACAACATCCCGACCTATGTCGTCGATTCCACCGTTCGCGGCTGCCCGACGGTGTCGATGAGAGTCACCCGAGCACTACCGTCGGGTAGCCCCTGCCCTCAACTCGACGGTCGGATTCCGTTGCCGCCGTGGGCGAAACCAGCTGATGGTGGCGATCGTTCAATGGCTGTCTACGACCGTGGCACCGGCCTGATGCGGGAGTATTTCCTCTGCGCGATCGGCTCCGATGGAACCTGGACCGCAGGGTACGGAGGGTATTACCAGGCCGCGCCCGGCTTCACGAACCTGCGGTCGGCCAATTACCCCATGCAGCTGACGCAGGGTTCCTCAGCCGTCGTGTCCATGCTGAACCCGTTGATGCAGGTAGGCATCAGCGAGGCTCGCAACGGCCGAATCAACCATGCGCTCGATTTCACCATCAGCAATGCGCTGCGGGGGTCGTCGTGGCCCGCCAAACAGGGTGATGGCACCGACGCCAACCCCAATACTCCCGCGGAAGGCCAGTGGTTCCGCATTCCGCCGGGCCTGAATCTGAAGGGTCTCAAGCTCCGGCCCTTCACCCTTCTATTAGCTCAAGCCGCGCAGAATTACGGCGGGATGGCGGGAGACAAGAATTTGTTCTGCCACGCTTTCAACGTGGAGCACCCGGTGAATGCGATTCACAATTACCGACAGAACCCGTGGACCACAGATATCCTCTCGAAATACGGTTCACTCGATGTCAACGACTTCCCATGGGCACTCACCCAGTGGGCTCCGTTGAACTGGGGCAGACCCTGATCGCAGGTCCTCGCGGGTGTAGCGTGCCCGCCAACCGGACTCCGGTTGGCGAAAAGGTGCGCTGCACTCCGAATCCCTCCCCGCCCCCGAGTGGCATACATATGTTTCGAGTGCACCAGGTAGGGCCATGCCGCTCGAAGTGTTGCTACGCCACTCGGCGGGTGGGAATCAGAGGTCGAAGTGCCAGTCGGGGTATTCGCGCTCCAGCACCACTCGGAAGTCGCGCCACCCAGCGGCGTCCGCCGTACGCAGCGGTAGTGGACCTGCGGGTCTGCCATCGACCGTCCGGTAACCCCACTGAAATCCGCACAGCGGCTGCAGGTGTCGGGTGCGACTCACGTCGGGCAGGCGCACCAGGAACGTGTCAGCGCTCCAGACGGTATCGACGTCACCAGGCGTCGCGGGCGCGTCCATGAATGTCGGGAGATAGCCGAACGCACACATCGGCGCCATCCACTCAACGGCATCGATCGCCCGGTGAATCCGCCCACGGTCCAGTCGCTGAGTGACCAGCTGAACCCATCCGAACACTCCGGCCGGGCCGACGACGTCCAGCAGCACATGTGCTGTCACAACCGGAAAACCCTGCAGTGCAGCCGGTTCGACCTCGGGGATGACCGAGGTGTGGCCGGATCTCACCGGGTCGTCGTTCGGGCGTATGACGACCTCGACGCGCCCAGTGTGTCCATCACGCCCACCCGTCTGAAAGGGGACAGTCAGCCGGGCGCCGGTGATCTCGTAACTACTCACGCGCCCAGATTAGGGACACGTCGAGAGCTGGGCGCCTAGCCTGGCGGGATGGGTACCGACATCGACGATCTGCTGGCACAGAAGGAAGCCGAACTCGAGGCGGATCTTGCGGAAGTCACCAAACCGATCGGCGAGGTCGGCACCATCTCGTTCGGTAAGCGCATCGGTGAGGGCACCTCCATGGCGGTCGATCGGTTGACGGCGGTGTCGACCCAGGAACAACTACTCGCGATGCTGCGCGACGTACGCCGAGCCCGCGAGCGCGTCATCGACGGTACCTACGGCCGCTGCGAGGTGTGCGGCGAGCCGATCCCCGTCGGTCGACTCGAAGCCCGACCATGGGCCGTGAAATGCATCAGACACAGCTGACCAGAATTCCAATTGCCCGAAGGCGGGCTCACCCCATCCTCGGCCTCTTCCCGCTCTCCGCTGACGCTGCTGGCGCGGCGGATCCCGCACGCCGTCCGGCCGGTCACCGTCGCTGCCGATTCACCGGGTGCGGAAGTGGTATCCCTCGCGCCACAGGTGATCGCGACTCGCACGGCGACGTAGGGCAGCGACGTCTGGGGGTTGGACCGGACGCTGCCCGGCGGTGGTAACGCCAGCCACCCGTCGAAGGGCTGTCAGCCCGAATAATCGACCAACGAGAGCGGGTGGGTGCTACCCAACGCCCGGTCGCAGCCCACGCATCAGCACGTCGAGCAGGGCGCTATAGGTCGTTGCGGGGTCGGCCGTCAGTACGAGCCCAGCGAGCTCGAGCGACACAGCGCCGTGCACACTGCTCCAGATCTGCTGTGCCATCTCCAACGGATCGGTGTCGAGTGGCTTCGCCGCCGCGATCGCAGCCGCGACATTCGCGACCAACGCCTCGAAAGCGGCTGCGGCATGCTCGTGGACCGCGTCCGAGGAAGATGCCCGCGGGATCGTGCCGCCGAACATCACCCCGTAGTACTGGGGGTTCTCCAACGCGAACCGGCGGTACCGCACGCCGGACGCACGCAGATTCTCCAGCGCATCACCCTCGTCTCGACCCTGCACCGCAGCTCGTAATTTGTCGAAGCCGCGGATCAGCAACGCGTCGACGAGGCCGTCCTTCCCGCCGAGCCGGTTGTAGATCCCCATCGGCGCGACATTGGCCTCGGTCGCGACAGCGCGCACCGTGACGGCGGCCGCGCCATCGCGCTGCAGCACCGTTTCGGCAGCATCGATCAGCAGCGTCTCCAGCTCGGCGCTGGGGGTGCGGACTCTGGATCTCGGCACAGGATCGGTGCCACGCGTCGAGGTCATCGCCATACCCTCCCATGCACTCGACGTCCGCCGATTGACTTCTTTCCCATCTTGTAGAACGGTGTCCCACAAATGAAATAGCACGACGTTCTACAGGAGATCCGGATGCACCCCGAACCCGCCGGCGCCCGCACCGACACCGACACCGACACCGACACCGCGAGAATCCACGACCGGCGGTGGAGCGTCCTCGCTGTCCTCTGCCTGAGCGTGCTGCTGGTCGTCGTCGACAACACGATCGTCAACGTCGCCCTGCCGAGCATCAGTCGGCAACTCAGTGCCTCCACCAGTTCCCTGCAATGGGTGGTGGATGCCTACACCCTGGTCTTCGCCGGACTGCTCCTGGTCGGTGGAAACCTCGGCGACCGGCTGGGACGGCGGCGGATGCTGCAGGTCGGACTAGCCCTCTTCGCGCTCACTTCAATCGGCGCAGCGCTGGCGCAGACCACCGGGCAGCTGGTCGTCGCCCGGGCTGCCATGGGCGTCGGGGCCGCATTGATCTACCCCTCGACCCTGGCGCTGCTGAGCAACGTCTTCACCGACGCCCACGAGCGGGCCACCGCGATCGGCATCTGGGCCGGCGTTTCCGGACTGGCCGTTGCGGTCGGACCGATCTCGGGCGGTCTCCTGCTGACCCACTTCGGATGGTCCTCGGTGTTCTGGCTCAACGTGCCGTTGGTGCTCGTCGCGCTCGGCCTCGGCCGCGCACTGCTCCCGGAGTCACGCGACCACGCAGCAGGCGCATTCGACGCATGGGGCGCAGCCCTTTCAATCGTCGGTATCACCGCGCTGGTGACCACGATCATCGAGGCACCGACCCAAGGTTGGACATCGCCGCTGATCCTCGGAGGCTTCGCCGCCGCGCTCCTCGTACTCACCGCGTTCGTTGCGTGGGAGATCCGCTGCGCCGAGCCGCTGCTGGATATGCGGCTTTTCACCAACTCCCGGTTCGCCATGGCCAGCGCCGCTATCTCGCTGTCGTTCTTCGGCCTCTTCGGCTTCATCTTCCTGATCACTCTGTACTTCCAGGTCATCCTCGGCTTCAGCCCGCTACGCACCGGGGTGGCCACGTTGCCGTTCGCTCTGGTCACCGGCTCGCTGTCACCCGTCGCGATCCTGCTGATGAAGCGGGTCGGCACGAAGCTCGTCGTCACGGCCGGCCTGGCGTTGATGAGCGGCGGCTTCGCGCTCGCCGCCTCTGTCACCCTCGGGTCGTCCTACTGGGGTCGCGTGGTGTGCTCGATGGTGCTGATGGCAGCTGGGCTGGCCCTCACGACCGGCCCGGCCTCCGAAGCCATCATGGGCGCGCTCCCTCGCTCGAAGGCAGGCGCCGGATCTGCGGTCAACGACACCACCCGTGAGCTGGGCGGCACGCTCGGCGTCGCCGTCATCGGGTCGGTCCTGAGCTCGATGTACGCCGCGCACGTCGCCACGTCACTGACCACGCTCGGTGCCCCGGCCGCGGCGATACGCACCGCACGCGGATCCCTCGTCGCGGGCTTGGATACCGTCGGGCAGCTGCCCGCGGCCATCCAGGGACCGGCTCTGAGCGCCATTCGGCACGCTTTCATCGACGGGCTGTCCGCCGGGTCACTGGTTGCTGCCGCAGTCACCGGTGCGGCCGCGATCGCGGCCCTCGCGTGGTTGCCCGCCCGCCCGCCGAGTGGCATACCTATCCATCGAGTGCACCAGTTGTAGGTATGCCGCTCAAAGGTTTGGTATGCCACTCGGGGAGGTTGTTGCGGTCAGCGGGCGGCGGCTCGCACCCGCTCGGCTTCGCTACCCGCTGCAGTGTTCGACCGGCCGGCTCGAGAGCCGGCCAATTTTGCGCGCAGGTGCTCGCCGACGGTGATCGGCGGGTAGTCGCTCGCTCCGGCTTTTCCCGTTGGCATCGCCGCCACTGTTGCGTCGATGTTGCCGTCGTGGAAGTAGGCAGCGGAACGTCTGCGCTCGATACTGCCGTCCACCAGCGGCGGCTTCACCCGGTGCAGCGTCGACATCCACCGGTCACCCGTCCACCGCGCCATCAGGTCACCGAGGTTGATCAGCAGCGCGTCATCGGCGGGCGACACGTCGTGCCACACCCCGTCGTGATCGAGCACCTGCAGGCCACGCACCTGATCCGCCCAGAGCACCGTGACGATGCCGTAGTCGGTGTGCTCGCCCATCCCGGTCAGGTCGCCGTCCAGTTGCACATCGGTGCCCGCCGGAAGCGCGTAGTTGTTCATCCGCAATACGTCGATCGAGTGGTCGGTGTAACCCTGGAAGAAGCCGTGGGGTAGTTCGAGAGCGTCCGCGAACACGTCGGTCAGCACTCGCGCAACCCGACCCGCTTCGGCGAAATAGGCCTGAACCTGGGGCTGGAAGTCCTCGACGCTCGGCCAGAGATTCTCCGGGTAGTCCTCCTTCGGTAGCCCCAGGGCGGGGAAGTCGCTGGCCTGGCTACCGACGTTGAACGCCTCGAAGAAGTCGTTCATCCGATTCGCCGCCTCCACGCCGAGGGACAGGGAGAGCGATTCGGACTTCGGCGGTGCGTACCCGCGGTTGATGTGCGGCGGGGTGCGGTACTCCTTCTTGACGTCCAGGTCCTGGGCGAAGAAGCCGTCCATCGCGGCCTTCAACCCGTTGATCGCGTCAGCGGGTATGCCGTGCCCGACGATCTGGACGAACCCGACCGCACTGCACGCGGCATCCATCGCTGCCGCGCAGGCGCGCTGGTCCGCTGGACTGCCGCGCTCGACGTACGCGCTGATATCGACCGTCGGCACTTCAAAGGCGGACATGATCACTCCTCGTTCGCAGGGCGCTGCACGTGGCGGCCGGACTGATTCATTCTGCCCTGCACCGACGGAGCGGTGGACCGCCTCCGGGCCGGTACGCGGCCGCCCTCGCCGACATAGAGCATGCCCAGTTAGGACGTGGACGTGGGCCGACTGTTCGGCGGCGCACGGCGGGTCAGGCGCACCCAGACGAGCAGCACCGCAGTGCACAGCGCAAAACCGAATGCAAAGTCCTCGATCGGGATACCAGGCGGCAACCGGATGCCAAGGTTCTGCGAGTCGTCATAGGCAACAACCGGCTCGGACCCACGAGTCAGCAGACCGTCCACCAGTACCTGGAATGCGACCACGATCGTCATCGACGCCCAGTAGCGCACCGTCTTGAAGAGCCCGGTCCGCAGCCACGCGAGCTCGAGCGCCACCACCACGATCAACCCGAGGACGACGGACACCGTGTATTCAGGCATCACGTGTACTCAGGCATCGCGGCCCGCCTCGCGCGGCGATCGAGCAGGCAGCCGCGCCCGCAGCAGCCGCCCGCAGATGCCGACCGCCTCGTACGTCAGTAACCCGCAGATCGGCACCACCACGAAGAAGAGCACTTCTTCGAGCGGCATCGGACCGATGTCGATACCGACGAGGTAGCGGGCCCCATAGGTCCACCAGCCGCGGTCGATACCCACCAGATCCCAGGCGATGAACACGACAGCCGGGCCGGCAACCGCAGCGAAGGCCAGCAGCGGCCGACGCCACACCCGCGCTCCGATCAGGAACTCCAGGGGAAGGGTGAGCACCACGCAGCCGGCGAGGATGAGTAGGTAGGTCAGGTGTTGCACGATCTCGGTCCCGGTCTCGTCACCTGCGCCGGGCAGGCGGCGACCCGGCGGCCTGCCACCGCGAAGCGGGCGTGGCCATCAATCGCGCCGCCATTCCCGCTTTGCGCCAGGTCGGCAGCTGCACCCGTGCCGCGAACACGTCGTAGTCCGCGTCTTCGATCAGATCCAGGATGCGCGAGTAGAGCCGCCGGGCGATCACCACGCAGCGTGCAGAGGCTCGAGGCAGGTATTCCATCCCCGTGTCGGCATGCGCGTAGAGCGCACGGGTGCGCTCGATCTCGAAGCGCATCAACGCTTTCCACTCCGGCGTGACCGAACGCGCATCCGGGTCGGCGCCGAACCGCTCGAAGTCCTCCAACGGCAGGTAGTGCCGGTCGCGGTCACGGTCTTCGTCGACATCGCGCAGGAAGTTGGTGAGTTGGAACGCCAGGCCGAGGTCGCGAGCCGGGGCGTACGCGCGCCGATCGGTGGGCTCGAGCACCGGCAGCATCATCTCGCCGATGACGGCGGCCGATCCCTCCATGTAACCGAGCAGATCCTCATAGGTCGCATAGTGCGTGACCAGCAGGTCGCTGCCCATGGCGCCGAAGAACCGATCGAAGCATTCCTGCGGAATGTCGCGCCGCTCCGCAGTATCTGCAGCAGCCGCCAGCACCGGGTCATCGCTCGCACCGGCGCGATGCGCCCGGAAGGCCTCCACGAAAGCCTCCAGCTCTTGCCCGGTCCGCTCGCGATGCGCCCCGTCGGTGGCGTGCGGTGCATCGACGATGTCGTCGGCGAGTCGGCACAGTGCGTAGACGGAGTAGACGTCGCGGCGTTGGGCTGCGGGCAGGGTACGGGCTCCCCAGAAGTACGTCGTGCCATAGGCCTTGGTCAGCACCGCACAGCGGGCGTACCCGACCTCCAGCAGCGCCGGATCGACACTCATCGGGGCACTCCCAGATGGGCCAGAGCACGCTGCGCGGCCAACTTGCCGCTGACCAGTACCATCGGCACCCCGACACCCGGCGTGGTGCCGTGCCCGGCGAAGATCAGTCCCGGCACCCCGCGCGCGAAGTTGGTCGGTCGGAACGGGCCCGATTGGGTGAGGGTATGTGCGAGCGCGAACGGCGTGCCCTCGGAGAGCCCCTGGTCGGCCCAGTCCCCAGGAGTCACGAGGTGCTCGCTGACGATGTCGGTCGGGTAGCCCGCCCCGCGTAGGAATCCGGTGAGCCGCTCGCGCATCTGGTCGCGCATCTGAGACCAGTCGAGCGCGCCGCCGAGGTGCGGAGCAGGCTCCAGCACGTACATCGCGGCGCCACCGGGTCGAGCCCGCGACGGGTCGGTCACCGACGGCACGGACACCAGCCGCGACGGGTCACGCATCAGCACCCGCTCGTCGAGCAGCTCGTCGAACGACTTGGCCCACTCCTTGCCGAAGTGGATGTTGTGGTGACGCACATCGTCGGGTGCCGCGTCCGCGGTGCCCACGTGCCATACGACCGCAGACGGCGAGAACTTCGGTTTACGCAGCGATAGAGGGCGTTTGGTCTGAGGCAACAACACGTCGTACATCGTGGGCAGGTCCCCGGTCGCGATCACCACGTCGGCAGCGAGCACCTCATCGCCCGCCGCGCCGCCTTGCACGACCACCCCGCTGACTTCGCCGGACGGCGTACGCCGCAGCCCGGTCACCTCGGTGCGCAGTCGGATGTCGACGCCGGCGGCCTCGGCAGCGCGCGCCAGCGCACGCGGCACATCGTGCATACCGCCCTTGGGGAAGAAGACCCCGCGCACGCTGTCCATGTAGGTGATGACAGCGAAGATACCCAGCGCCTGCTGCGGTGAGACCCCGGCATACAGGGCCTGGAAGGTGAAGAGCCGGTGCAGCCGCTCATCATCGAACCGGCTGCGGATCAGCGGGTCGAGGTGGCGCAGACCGCCCATCTTCAGCAACTTCACGCCCGGGGCGGGCGGGTTGGCGATCTGCCACGGACGCTCGAAGTTGCGGTCGATGAACCGCGGCATCTCCAGCTCGTAGAGCTGCTTCAACCAGATGACGAACTTCTGGTACGCCGCCGCGTCGTGGGCCCCGCACATCTCACGGATCTGCTGCGTCATCGCGTCGTGGTCGGCCAGCACATCCATCGTCGAACCATCTGCGAACCGCGCGCGATACGCCGGGTCGAGCTGCTGCAGCGTCAACTCGTCAGCCAGGCTGGTGCCAGCGGCCTGCAACGCTTCGTCGATCAGGTCGGGCATCGTGAGCACGGTGGGGCCCAGGTCGAAGGTGAAACCGGCGTCCTCGCGCATCGCCGCAAGACCACCGACGTGATCGCCACGTTCGACGACGACCACTTCGTGCCCGGTGCGCGACAGTTGGCAGGCCGCTGAAAGTCCGGCGAGGCCGGCTCCGATGATGACGACTCGACGACTCATGGGTGGAGCGCTCCTTGAAGGATTGAGTGGGCGGGCGGGTAGCTCATGTAGCGAGCAACTCGCAGTACTGCGGGCCGGCGGGGCTGAGCGTCACGCCGGCCCTCATCTCGTCGCCGCCGCTGACAAAACGCAACGTGCGGTCGGCCAAAACCTGCAGCACCACGTGCAGCAGCAGGGTTGCGTAGTGACGGCCGAGGCAGGTGCGCGGACCGGCCGCGAACGGCAGGTAACCCCACGCAGGCATCCTGTCCGCGAAACGTTCGGGTCGAAACTTCTGCGGCTCATCCCACAGGGACGGGTCGCGGTGGGTGAGGAACGGGCTGTACATGACCATGCTGCGCGCCGGGATCGTGCGCCCCTCGAATTCGACGTCGCGTGAGGTGATGCGACTGCCGAGCCATCCCGCCGGGTAGAGGCGTAACACCTCACGGACGACGTTCCGGTGCTGCGGCGGCGCGAGGTAGGCCGGTTGTTGCGCGACGTGCCGCAGTAGCCAGGCGAGCGTGTGCGCCGTCGTGTCGTATCCCGCGGCCAGTGCCACCCGCATCTCCGACAGGCCACCGTGCTCCGCGAATACCGCTGCGAGAGAGTTCGGTTCGGCATCTCTCAGCCGCGCAGCAAGCACCGCGTTCATCCGAGCGAACCGCCTCGGACGAGGCAGGAACGGTCCTGGCAGGGCGGAGGTCATCGGGTCCAGGAAGTCATTCAGCACCGGGTGCGTGCTCTGGGTGCCGAGGAACGTTCTGGACAGCACCGCGCGCACCACCCGCGACGCCCAGGCGACCGCGTCGAAGCGTCCCGCAGGCAAGGTCATCCGTACGACCTGCTCCATCTGCTCGGACAACTCGGCCACGGAGGACCGGGAGAAACCGGGATTCAATGCGGCCCGACGCGGCGCATGCTCGGGGTAGTCGGTGCCCACGATGCCGTCGTTGAGGTAGGGCGACAACTGACTCATCCCGCCCTTGCTGCGGAACGTGTCGAGATCGCCGAGCACCAGCCGGTTCCACGTGGGGCTGTAGCCGACGTAGGCCGTGCGCCACAGACGCAGCCGGAATACCGGTCCCAGCGCTGCACCCTCCTGCATGAGAGTCAGCGGGTCGGTGCCCCAGCGCCCGAGGTGCCCTGCGAACGGCTCACGGGTCGGCTCGGGGAAATCGGTAGCCCGACCGTCCCGCATCAACAGCGAGGACATAGGCGGGATGTGCAACAGTCCGCTCATGAGTAGGACCGGCCCTTCCAATGCTTGGTGCGCCTGATCGACACGGCAGCCACGGGCACCGAGTAGACCGGGGTGAGCGGCATGGTGAGCGCCTGCCACCACTGGCGCCGCCCCGTCGTGGACTCGATGATCACCCGCTCAACCACTCCCAGCGCCCACGGGATCGCCCACGCCGGTCGGCGAACGGTGAGCAGCGGAGGAGCCGTGTAGGCAACCAGGTGCCAGGCGGTGAAGACCACCATCATCGGGCGGTTACCCATGACCGCGAGCAAACCCTTACCCAGCCCGGCAACCAGCTCGTCGTAACCCTCATACATCCGCGTGCCGATCAGGTCGCCGCCGAGCGCGAGCCCGATCTTGCGACCGCTACGACGCACATGCCGGGCCATCGCGAGGTCTTCCACGATCTCAGTGCGGACGGCGCCGAACCCGCCGAGGGCGTCATAGGACGCTCGCGGGAAGGCCATGATCGAGCCGTTCGCGGCGGCTGCACCCTTGGCCAGCGGCTGATCCAGCAGCTGAAACGGCAACCCGGTGAGCAGCAGATCGTCGATCAACGGCATCGTCACGTGCTCCGCGAACGTCCTGGTCTCCTGCCGGGGAAAGACCGACATCAGGTCGGCGCGCTGTTCGCGCAGCTGCGTCAGCACAGCAGCAACGGCCCCCTCGCCGAGTTCGATGTCGGCGTCACAGAACAGCAGCACATCGCCCGATGCGGCGTCGGCGCCCTGAGCGCAGGCCCAGGTCTTGCCGACCCAGCCGTCCGGCATCGGCGCCCCTGCGACCACGCGGGCATGCGGGTGGCCTGCGGTCCGCTCGGCGAGCATCTCGGGCGTGCCGTCCGTCGAGCAGTCGTCCAGGAAGATCAACTCGTCGACGTCCTGCGCGAGCATCCCCGCCAACCGCGGGGGAATGCGGCCCGCCTCGTCACGCACCGGCACAATCAACGACACCCCGCCGGCCGTGCTGGTCGGGTCGTTGCGCAATACCGGAAAAGATCGTTTGTTGGACAGCGCGATGACGGTCTTGACCGCGATGAACGCGGTGACCGCCGTGAGTACCTTCCTCATTGCTGTACCTGACTCACGCTTGCACCTGACTCATTGCCGGCCCCGACTCATCGCTGCACCATGGCCGCCAGCTGGCTGATCCGCTCGTCCATCGATCGGCGACCGGCCACTATCTGCCGGAAACCCGGCAGCGGTTCGCGTGGATCGGCAGTGCTGATCAGCTCGTCCAGGGCGGTGAGCTGGGCGCTCATTGCCGACGCCAGGTCCTCGGGAGCCACCGGCGCGCCGATGTCGACAATGGCCTCAGCGTGCTGGTGACCACGGAAGACGACTCTCAGCGACACCGGCACCAGTGGGGCACGAGTCTGCTGGGCGAACCAACCGGCTCCGCGATGTAAAGGGCGCATCGGGCCCGGGCCGAGCAGCTCGCCCTCGGGCAGGATGATGAGAGTGGTGCCGTCCCGCAGCGCCTGCAGCCCCTGCCGGGGCCGGTCGCTGGGCACCAGGTGCAGCGGTTTGAGGAAGCCGAAGGACTTCAGATTCTCGGCATCCATCACCAGGGTCAACCGGTGACCCTCGTGGCGGAGCACCGAGGCGGCCACGAAGGCGTCCCACCAGGAGTGGTGGTTGCCCGACCACACGATCGGCGCAGGGGGCAGCTGACCGCGGACGCTGACCGAGCGCAGGTTGCTGCGCACCATCCGTTCGAACGCGGCGTACACGACCTTCGCAGAGAGCTGGGTCGCGCCATCAGATTTTGCACTGTCCGAGGTCCCACCGGTGAGCCTCGCGGGGATCTTCACAGCGTCACCGCCGACGGCAACCGCGAGGGGTCCGCGTCGGGCCAGCGTTCGGGGCAGTCGCCGAGCGCCACCAACGCATCGAGCTGCTCGCGGCACCACGGCGAGACACGACGCTCACCGGCCAACACGGCACCGGTGAAACCGCTCCAGGACACCCATTCGAAGTCTTCGACCTCGTCGGGCATCGGGCGCGGCTCACTCCCGCCGAGGGTATGCGCGACGAGTACGGGGCACAGCTCGAGCTCGACGACCGAGTTCATCTCCGCGCGGTAGGCGAAGTCGGCCAGCACCAGGCGCGGCATCCCGATGGGGAGCCCCAACTCGCGTCGGACCCGGCGCATCACCGCCCCGCGCAATGTCTCACCGACGGCAGGATGCCCGCACACCGAATTGGTCCAGACACCCGCGAAAGTCCGCTTGCTCAGCGCCCGCTGGGTGACCAGTAAACGGTCCTGGTGGTCGAAGATGTAACACGAGAACCCCAGGTGCAGCGGCGTATCCGCGTGGTGCACCGTCGCCTTGTCGTGGGTTCCGATGGCTGACCCGTCCGGGTTGAGGAGGATGACGTGCTCGACCTCCCCACTGGCGGGGTCGAGGATCTCACGGACGGAGTCGACCTCCACTTCAGAGGACTGACCGCTCTTTACTGCAGGGTGCACTGCTTACGCCGCTCGCCGAAGGGACACTGGCCGGTGTTCTGAAACGCTATCAATCAGGTGTTCAACGACTGTGGCCACCTCATTTCTTCCCCCGCGGCCCGGAAGTTTCCGGCAACCGCGAGCGGCGGCGTCAGCATCCTCCGATGATGAGCTTTCGCCGTATCGATGATTTCGATCACCGTGCGTCGTCTATCTCTGTAACCGCATCGCGCGGGCCCGCAGGACACCCCCAGGAGCAGCCCATGACCACACAACCCGTCACTCTCGCCGGAGCACCCACCTGGATCGACCTCAGCACGTCCGATCAGGGGGTCAGTCGCACGTTCTACGGCCAATTGTTCGGGTGGCAGTCGCAGGAACCAGACCCGCAGATGGGCGGCTACCTCAACTTCACCCTCGCCGGCGAGCGGGTGGCAGGCTGCATGCCAGCAATCCCTGGCATGCCTGGCACCCTCGCCGATGTGTGGACGGTCTACCTGGCCACTGACGACGCCGAAAGCGTATGTCGGGCAACGATGCAAGCCGGTGGCACCGTGATCGCGCCGGCAATGGACGTGATGGATCTGGGCAGGATGGCGGTCGTCGCCGACCCCAGCGGCGCGCCGATCGGTGTCTGGCAGGCCGGCACCCACCCGGGGCTGATCACCCAGGGCGAGCCGGGCCATGCCGCGTGGTTCGAGCTGCTCACCCGGGACCACGACGCCACCGTCAGCTTCTGCCGGACCGTGTTCGGGTGGGAACCGCAGCAGGTCGCTGACGAGCCGGGGTTCCGTTACACGACGGGTCGCATCGACGGCCGGGACGTCGTCGGGGTGATGACGACGGGTGAGCAGCGACCGGAGGGCTCGAGCGGTGTCGCCGCAGAAGCACCGGCGCAGTGGTCGGTCTACTTCGGTGTCGAGGACACCGACGCCAGCCTGCAGCGAGCGATCACACTCGGCGCGACGGTCGTTCATCCGCCGTCGGACAGTCCGCACGGCCGGGTGTCGGCGTTCACCGATCCCACCGGAACCCTGGTCAAGATCATTGCCTGAGACCTACGGTCAGCGATATGAGCACGAGCGATGCGATGACAACCGAGGTCTCTGTGCCCGATGCGACCGTTGCCGATGTGACCTCGACCATGCAGGATGCGGCCGGCGTTGATCCGGAGGCCTACCGCGCCGAACTGACCGGATACTGCTATCGGACGCTCGGATGCCCCGCGGACGCCCAGGACGCGGTACAGGAGACGATGCTGCGCGCGTGGCGCTCCTCGCAGGGATTCCAAGGCCGGGCAAGCGTTCGCACCTGGCTCTACCGGATCGCAACAAACGTGTGCATCGATGCCCAGCGCAGCGGATCCCGTCGGGCCAGGCCGATGGATCTGGGCCCTGCCGGACATCCGGTGCTGCAGGAGCTGGGCAACTCGCTGCCCGACACCGAATGGGTCCTGCCGATGCCGACACCGCAGCTCGGCGGCGTCGATCCTGCACAGGTGAGCATCGAGCGGGACACGGTGCGACTGGCATTCATCGCAGCGCTGCAGTACCTACCTCCGCGCCAACGGGCGGTGCTCATCCTGTGCGAGGTCCTGCGCTATTCCGCAGCGGAGGTCGCAGAGCTGCTCGACGTGAGCACGGGATCGGTCACCAGCGCGCTGCAACGGGCGCGCGTGACGCTGGCCGCGCGCCCCCACGAAGCTCCCGCCGAACCGACCCGGGACGTGGCGGGTCTGTTGTCGCGGTACGTCGCGGCGTTCGAGCGGTACGACGTCGACGCCTTGGTGGCTTTGATGCGCGAAGACGTGGTGATGAACATGCCGCCGTATCCGCTGTGGTTGCGCGGGCCGGCTGACGTCGCGGCGTGGCTGCGCGGGCCTGGCAGCGAATGTCGCGGATCGCGGCTGCTGTCGACCAGCGCGAACGGGCAACCGGCGTTCGGGCAGTACCGACCTGCATCGGGTGGCGGTCATGCAGCGTGGGCCCTGGTCGTACTGGAGCTGCGAGGGAATCTGATCGCGACGACGACGTCATTCCTGGACACGCCGGCCCTGTTCCCGCAGTTCGGCCTACCGCTGACGGTGCCCTGACACGTCCGATGGACGCCGTTACGGTGTGCCAACCCAGCCCGATCCCCTTGAGGACCACTCATGCCCCGTTTCATGCGGGACCGCTCAGGCCACGCGACCGTTACGAATACCGAGCTGTTCTTCGACCTGGTCTACGTCTACGCGATCACCCAGTTGTCGGTGCGGCTCGTCGAGCACCCGACCTGGGGCAATGCCGCACAGACTGCGCTGCTCCTGGCCATGGTGTGGAACGTGTGGGTCTACACCACCTGGGTTACCAACTTCCTGGATCCTGACAAGAGGCCCACCCGACTGATGCTGTTCGCCGTCATGCTCGGCAGCCTCGTGATGTCGGCAGCCATCCCGAATGCCTTCAGCGGTGGCGACGGGCCCGATCGCGGGCTGTGGATCGGTAGCGCGTACGCGGCAATGCAACTGGGGCGCACGGGATACGCCGTGTTGGCAACCCGCGGTGCAGCGGTGCACAACAACTTCATCCGAATCTTCAGCTGGTGCGCGGTCTCGAGCACGCTTGCGCTTGTCGGCGGATTCGTGGACGGCCCAGGGCGCGGCTGGCTGTGGCTGGCCGCCGTCGCGTTCGACCTGCTCGGCGGGTTCAGTCAGTTCTGGACCCCGTGGTTGGGCCGATCGGAAACGTCCGAGTGGGCTGTCGACGGCGCTCATTTCGCAGAGCGATGCCAGCTGTTCGTCATCATCGCCCTCGGTGAATCGGTCGTTGCGATCGGCTCGCCGCTGGCGGACTCCAAGAGCGTGAGTGCGTTGCTGGCCTTCTCCTTCGTCGGCGCCTTCGGCGGTGCGGTGGCGTTCTTCTGGGTGTACTTCGACCGCACTGCCGAGCAGGGTGTAGAAGCGATCACGGCCAGCGACGACCCGGGCAAACTCGCCGCGTTCGCCTTCCACTACGTCCATCCGCTGATCGTCGCCGGAATCATCCTGTCCGCCGCGGGGGACGACGTCGTGCTGCACGACCCCGGCCACCACGCGACGGGCGGCACATCCTGGTTCGTCGCCGGCGGTTCCGGGCTCTTCCTGTTCGGGCACTTCGTCTACCTACGGCTCATCCGCGATTCGGCCTCATTGCCGCATCTGGGCGCCATCGCGGTGCTGCTGGTGCTGGCGACCCTCGGCGGACACCTGACCGCATTGACCGTCGGCATGCTGACACTGGCCGTGCTCGTCGCGCTACTGCTCATCGACACCCTGACGACCCGTCGGCATTCTCAGCCCTGAGCACGAAGGGCCGTCGAGTGTCGGCAAACATTGCCAGAGTCGGGATTCTGGAGACGACTCGCCGGTCGAGTGTCGGGAAACCCGGGGTAGCGAAACTTGGGTTCGGGCGCCTACGTCGCGTCGTCACCCAATGCGGCCAGCACCTTGGCCGTCACGTGGTCCAGCTGCGCGAGTTCGGCCGGGTCGAGCACGTCGAACAGGTACCCCCGCACGTGCCGGACGTGGCCCGGCGCCGCCTCTTCCAGGTCGGCCAGCCCTGCGGGTAGAAGAACGACATCCGCGCCCCGACCGTCCTGTGGGCACTGCTGCCGTTCGACCAGTCCGCGCTTCTCCATGCGGGTGAGATGGTGCGACAGACGGCTACGTTCCCACTGCATCTCGTCGGCGAGCGCAACCACCCTGACGCGATGATCGGGCGCTTCGCTCAGCGTGACCAGTACCTCGAAATCCTGCAACGACAGCCCGGACTCGTCGATCATCTCTCGCGCCAGGCGCGCGGTAAGTCGGGAATTGACGTGCAGCCACTGCCGCCAGATTCGCTGCTCCTGTTCGCTGAGCCATCGCACCTCGGTCGTCATGCAGGAGATCCTACCGTGCCTAGTTGACATATCACTAAAGGTGCCGGATATTTGGGTGACACATCACTCACTACCTCTGGGAGTACCGCATGAGCACCACCTTGAAAGACCTCGACGGCACCTACACCATCGACCCCGCGCACAGTGCGGTCGGCTTCGTCGCGCGGCACGCAATGGTCACCAAGGTGCGCGGGACATTCACCGACGTCGAAGGCTCCGCCACCACCGGCGCCAACCTGCACGAGGCGAAGGTCTCCCTCAATATCGCTGTCGCGAGTGTCGACACACGCGACGCAAAACGCGACGGCCACCTACGCACCGGCGACTTCTTCGAGGTCGAGAAGTACCCCGCCATGACCTTTCACTCCACCCACGTGAGTGCGGTGGACGATGACACCCTGCGGATCGTCGGCGACCTGACGATCAAGGACACCACCAAATCGGTCAGCATCGACTTCGACTTCAACGGCTCCGCTGTCGACCCCTACGGCAACGAGCGCATCGGCTTCGAGGGCTCGACCGTGATCGCCCGCTCGGACTACGGCATCAGCTTCAACGCAGCGCTGGAGACCGGCGGCGTGCTCGTGTCGGACAAGATCACCCTGCAGCTCGACGTGTCCGCCATCAAAGCTGCCTGACCCCGCTCGCAACGCGCCCGTTGACGGAGTTGGAAAACCGTTGACGGGCGCTGTCGGCGTGCTGGCAGCCCTACAGGCCCCACACCTTGGCCATCGCCAGGTAGTTACGCGCCTCGGCGTGCCGCGACTGACGTTGCAGGGTGCGACCGAGCAGCAATGCCGCGTACCCCTCGGTCGGCTGGGAATCCAACACGGCTCGGGCCTCCCGTTCGGCACCGTTCAACTGGGCGGAATGAAAGTAGGCGCGCGCAAGTAGCAGCCGCGCAGCAGTCGTCCCGTGCGTGACCTCGGAGTTGGCGAGCAGCTTCTCCAGGACGACGGCAGCTTCGGAGTAGTCACGCCGGGTGTAGAGCTCCTCGGCGTACTGCAGCTGGGTGTAGTCGCCGGTCTGGGTGTTGTCGATCTGGGACATGGGCAAACCTCCTGCATCGATGACGTCGCGCAACGGCTTCGCAGCAGCTCAGCAGTATTCGACCGGATCGGGCGGATCGTGCAGGCTGACCGTCAGGTCGTCGCCACCTTCCACAACAAATGAAGCCTCGATCATCATCCCGCTGCGCAAGGACCGGGCAATGAAGCACTCCCGGTGGGCGAGCTGCACCAGCCGTTGCACCCGGTCGGTACGACTGCCCGGCGCCAACGTGATGCGCGGTCTCAGCTCGATCAACTCAACCCAGGCAGGACCGCCCAGCTCGGTCATCAGCCCGACCGCAAAGTCGTCGTAGGCAAGCACATCCAGCCGGGCGCGCGCCGCAACCGCGAGGAAAGACAGCATCTGACAGCTGCTCGCCGCGAGTACCAGTAACTGCTCGGGGTTGCGCAGCGTCGGATCACCGCCGAAGTACGGGTCGCTGCTCAGTCGCTCCTGGCGCCCCGCGACGGTCCCGGTGTGCTCGCGGCCGTATCCGGCGTACCCCACCCCCGTCGACCCCGACCACTGGACCCGTACGTCGTACCGATGCTCGACCACCGTTCACCGTAGGGGCAGCCCCCACACTCACCCCAGCGCACAGTCAGCCGACGGGCGTAACGTCTGCGACAGACCGAACGCCCTGCCGTCTGTTGCCGGACAGGTGGGCAGAACCAGACGTTGACTGAGAAAGTGCGGCTTAATGGCGGGCAACAACGAACATTTGGCTGCGGTCATCACCGGGTGTGTATCCGGGGTCGGTCGGGCCACTGAAAGTGGATTCGCGGGCGCGGAGTATGACGTGGTGGTCCTGGCTCGTGACGCCGCAGAACCCGCAGGGCCCACTGCACGCCACGCCGGCCGGTCCTGATGGGTGATCGACTGGTCCGCGACGCAGACGGGTACGCGCCGATCGGTGAATACGCCGTGTTGGGCGACGGGCGTGGGGTGGCGTTGCTCGCATCCGATGGTTCGATCGACTGGTGGGCTGCGCCCCGGCTGGATTCCGCGCCCCCTGTGTCGGGCCTGCTGGACCCTGAGCGTGGTGGTCGTATCCGGTTGTGTCCCAGTGATACCGACGCGACGTACCGGTGGCGCTATCTGCCGGACACCAACCTTGTCGAGACCATCTGGACGACCTCGAGCGGCGTCGTCCGCGTTACCGACTCGCTCAACTCCGGCTCGGCAGGGGCGCTGCCATGGGGTGAGCTCGGACGTCGGATCGAGGGCGTGCAGGGACAGGTCGAAATGGACCTGCTCATCCTGCCCGGCGACGGGATGCGCGAATGGGAGCCATGGGTCGATGACGATCAGCGCGGACCGATCATCCACGCCGGCACGCTCACCCTCGGAGTGCGTTGCAGTGATCAGATCCCTCTCGAGATGTCCCATGACCGCGTCCAATCCCGTTTCGAAGTCACCGACGGCGACCGCTGCATCGTCGGCGTGGTCGCCTCGGACGCCGACCCGCTCTTCATGTGCTCCGTCGACGCCATCGACCACCGGATAGACGTCAGTGCCCGCGCGTGGTGCGAGTGGAGCAAGGGTGTTGTCTGGGCAGGCGCCGACCGCGAGCAGATCGTCCGCAGCGCACTGGCCTTGAAAACCCTCGTCATCGCCGAGACCGGCGCCGTCGCCGCAGCCGCGACGACCTCACTCCCGGAAAGCATCGGCGGTCCCAAGAACTGGGACTACCGCTACTCCTGGACTCGCGATGCAGCGTTCACCATCGACTCCCTCTCGCTGCTGGGGCTGCACGAGGAAGTCCACTCGGCTGTTGCCTGGTTGCTGCACGCAATCGAGAACAACGGTCCTGACCTGCGGGTGATGTACACGTTGAGTGGCAACGAGCCGGACGGCGGCGTGCGTTCGCCCGAACTGCCCGGTTACCGCCACAGCCTGCCCGTCCAACTCGGCAACAGCGCCTCGGGTCAGACCCAGCTCGGGGTCTACGGCGATCTGTTCGGCACCGTGGCGAACTGGGTCTTCCACGGTCATGTGCTGGACGTCGGCTCCAACCGCCAGTTGGCGGACCTCGCGGACCGCTGCGCCGATGTCTGGCGACATGACGATGCCGGCATCTGGGAACTACACACGAACCGCCAGTACACCTCGTCCAAGATGAACTGCTGGCGCGCGCTGGATTCCGCCGCGAAACTCGCCGAAGCCGGCCATCTCATCGGCTCAGGAGGGCGCTGGCGCGGCGAGGCCGCTGTCATCAAGGCATGGGTGAATGAGCACTGCTGGTCAGCTGAGAAGCAGGCCTACACCTTCTACGCGGGTACCGAAGAACTGGACGCGTCCGTGCTCCTCGGAGCCCAACTGGGTTTCGAGCGGGGCACGCGCATGTCGAGCACCATCGACGCGATCAACGCCGAGTTGGGCGCCGGTCCGCTGCTCTACCGCTACAGCGGGGTGCACCAGGAGGAGGCGACCTTCACCGCCTGCAGTTTCTGGCAGCCGCACGCGCTCGCGCTGGTCGGCCGGGTTCAGGAGGCGCAGCAGTTGCTCGACGCATTGGACATCGTCGCCGGCCCGCTCGGGTTGATGGCCGAGATGGTGGAGCCCGGCACCAACGCCCAGCTCGGCAACCTGCCGCAGGCCCTTAGTCACCTCAGCCACATCCGTGCTACAGCCGCGGTACGAGCCGCTCAGCGGGAAGAACGGAACTGACATGCAGCTGCGATATATCGAATTGGGTCGAGCCGCATGGGGTGGCGCGTTGCTGCTGGCTCCGGACAGCACGCTCGGCCGGATCCACGGGCTGAAGATCGACACGAAGAGTGAGGTCATCGCCCGGATCCTGGGCGCCCGCCAGCTCGCCCAGGCGGCCCTGTCCGGAATCGAGCCCAGCCCCGAGGTGCTCGCCATGGGGGTCTGGGTCGACCTCGCCCACGCAGCGAGCGCATTCGGCCTGGCCGTGGTCGACCGTTCCCGCGCGCGCGCCGGAATCACCGACGGCGTCGTAGCACTCACCTGGGCCGGTATCGGTTACCGCGACCTGGTGCAGGGCAGAGCCACCCCACCCGCCCATGATCGTCGCCGCGACCAGCTCGCCCGGATGGTGCTCGGGATGGCACCCGGTGGTGGACCGTTGCTGCGCATCGCCCAGCGTGACCGACAGGAGAAACGATGAACACCTCGACCACGATCGGTGCCGGTCTGTTGCAGAACGTGCGCACCGGACACTTCCAACGCACCCTTGCAGGGCTGACGGCGGGCGGAGCGGTGGTGACCACACTGGAGATCTACGTCTCGCACGACTCCGCGAGCTTCGGCAACAAATTGATGTGGATACCCATCGCCGTGGTGCCCACGCTGGTGCCCGCCGGTATTGCCGCCGTGTGCAACGAACGCGCCGCGCGGGTCGTGCTGCCGATAGCGAGCGCCTTGGTGGTTGCCAACGGCCTACAGGGCACCTACCTGCACCTGCGTGGCGTCGCGCAGAAGCCCGGCGGACTGAAGATGGCCGCTTACAACTTCGAGATGGGGCCGCCGGTCCTGGCGCCGCTGATCACCACGCTGGTCGGCGGAATGGGCCTACTCGCCTCCGTGTTGCGTCGCGAGAATTCACTCTGATGCCCTACCGCGCGCCACATCGCACGGGTGTCACGCCGCAGGGCCGTGGCCGATTCCCCGGTTTCGATGTCATGGACGAAGTCGACCGTTGGGACGATGTGACGGCTGGTGTCGTGTTGTCGCGTTTGCAGCCATTTACCGATCTGTCGTTCTTCACCGCAGCCGAGGACGCGATCATCAGCCCGCTGTGCGACCTGCTGCTGGAGCAGGATGCCGAGCCACGAATACCCGTCGTTGCTTTGATCGATGCGCGACTGGCCGCCGGTGAGACCGACGGCTGGCACTACGACGACATGCCGCCGGATCCGCAGGCGTGGCAGCAGACCCTGGCCGCACTCGACCAGGACGCACAGGACGCCTACGGCAAAGGATTCGGCGCACTGGGCGCCGGCCAACAGGCCGCGCTCATCCACAACATCAGCAGAACCTCGTCCAGTGAGGGCACCTGGCACGGCTGGGAGGCATCGCGGGTGTGGGGCCTGTGGACGCGGTACGCCTGCTCAGCCTTCTACTCCCACCCGTGGTCCTGGAACGAGATCGGTTTCGGCGGCCCGGCCTACCCGCGCGGCTACAAGAACGTCGGCCTGGATGCCCGCGAACGCTGGGAGGTCGCCGATCACGACGACAGCGACCCCGTGCCGTTCGCCGACCGCATCGAGCGGGCCCGTAACAGTCATGCGACCTTGACCGGCGGCTACGTCGCACCGCACGGCACGACCAGCGGCGCACAGAACGGGAGATCGGTGTGAGCACCAGGTTCAGTTACAAGTCACTACGCGATACCAATGAGTCTGCGTGGCTTGTTCCGCCGGGCAGCTCGCGCGTCAATCACGAGCTACGCCGCGATATGCGTCACTTCGCCGAAGACGACGAGGTCGACCTCGTCGTGGTCGGTGCAGGCGCCGGCGGCTCGGTGCTCACCCAGCGGCTGGCCCGTCGCGGGTGGGACATCGTGACCTTCGACGCCGGACCCTTCTGGGACCCGGATGCCGACTGGGTCAGCGACGAACGCGGCTCGCACAACCTCTACTGGAACGAGTCGCGCGTCATCGGCGGGTCCAACCCGGTGCCGCTGGGGTCGAACAACTCCGGCCGCGGCGTCGGCGGATCGCTCGTGCACTATTCCGGATTCGTACCGCGCCTGCACCCGTCGGACTTCGCCACCCACAGCCGCGACGGGGTGGGCGTCGACTGGCCGATCTCGTACGCCGACCTCAAGGGCTACTACGAGCAGGTAGAGCAGGAGCTGCCGGTCGCGGGGCAGGACTGGCCGTGGGGCGACCCGCACAAGTACGCACACCACGCGCACCCGGTCGGTGGGAACGGTTCGATCTTCCTGGCCGGCTGCGAGGCGGCCGGTGTCCCGGCACGGGTCGGACCGGTAGCTATCGCGAACGGGCGATTCGGCAACCGGTCGCACTGCATCTACCGCGGATTCTGTCAGCAGGGCTGCAAAGTCGGCGCCAAGGCAAGCCCGCTGATCACCCACATCCCCGACGCGCTGGCACACGGCGCGGAAGTGCGCCCGCACTGCCACGTCAGCAAGGTGCTGGTCGACGAGCGCACCGGTAAGGCATGCGGTGTCACCTACTTCAAAGACGGGGTCGAGCACCGCCAGCGCGCGAAAGCCGTGGCCGTCGCGGGGTACAGCATCGAGACCCCACGCCTGCTGTTGCTCTCGGCGACCAAGGATCACCCGAACGGTCTGGGCAACGACCACGATCAGCTGGGTCGCTACCTGATGGTGCAGGGCGCCCCGCAGTCGGCCGGCCGCTTCAGCGAAGAAGTGCGGATGTTCAAGGCGCAGGTGCCCGAGGCCAGTAGCGAGCACTTCTACGAGACCGACCCGGCCGCGGCATACAAGCGTGGCTGGTCCCTGCAGACCGTGGGCCCGCTGCCTATCGGATGGGCTGAACATGTTGCTGCACAGGGCCACTGGGGCGCGCCGCTGCGTGAGTACATGCGCGACTACGTGCATTGGGCCTCGATCGGAGCGCTCGCTGAGTTGCTGCCCCAGGCGGACAACCGGGTCACGCTCGCCGATGAGAAGGACCGGCACGGCTTACCTGTCGCGCACTTCAACTACTCACTGTGCAACAACGACAAGGCGTTGATCAAGGCCGCTACCGACTGCATGCAGGGCATTCTGAAGGCCGCCGGCGCCGAAGAGATGATGACCATCCAACGGTTCGCCCACCTGGTGGGCGGAGCCCGGATGGCGACACGCGCAGAGGACGGCGTGATCGACGCCTCGTACAAAGTGTTCGGCGTCGAGAACCTCTTCGTGGTCGACGGTTCGATCCTGCCCACGCAGGGCGCTGCCAACCCCGGCCTGACGATCATGGCGCTCGCCGCCCGCGCGGCCGATGTCATGTCACCACAGTGAATCCGGTGGCGCGATGAGAGCCGAGGTCGCACTCGTCGTCGGTGGCAGCTCGGGTATCGGGCTGGCCAGCGCCCGCGAGTTGATCGCCCGCGGCTACCGGGTCGTGCTGATGGCCCGCGACGCCGACCGGCTGACAGCCGTGGCGAACGAGCTGGGCGCGGGCACGACGACCGCTCCCGCCGACCTGCTGGACGCAGCGGCGGTGAGCAGGGCGGTGCTGGCCATCACGGCGGAGCACGGCAGCCTCGACGTGGTGGTGCACACCGCACAGGTGATGGCCTACGGACGCATCGAGGACGTGCCCGCGCACATCTTCGACACCGTCGTCGACATCGCCGTACACGGCACCGCGAACCTCGCGCGCGCCGTAATGCCGGTGTTCCGCAGCCAGGGCCATGGGTCGCTGATCGTGGTCAACTCGCTGCTCGGGCACATCGTGGTGCCGCAGATGGGCGCGTACGTGACCGCAAAGTGGGCGCAACTGGCATTGATCCGCACCCTGCAGTTGGAGACCAGGGACGCCCCCGGCATCCACATCAGCGAGGTGTCACCGGGTGCGATCAACACACCCATCTACGAGCAAGCAGCCAACTACACCGGCCGCGAGCCCGCGCCGCCGCCGCCGGTGTTGTCACCCGTGACGATGGCGCGTGCCGTGGTCGACTGCATCGAGAAACCCCGTCGGCACGTCGACGTCGGGCCCGCCAACAAGATCGCGACCCTCGGCTTCCACCTGATGCCGCGGGTGTACGGGGCGATCGTCGGACCGCTCGTGCAGCTCGCGGTCTTCCGTGGCTCGGACGTGCCGGCCTCGGACGGCAACGTGACCACTGCGAAGCCCGGCGCCGAAGGTGAGCGCGGGGGTTGGTCGCTGCTCGCGATTCGCCGACGTCGCAGCTGAGCACCGCCTCCCGTTCCGTCCCTCCCCCGTCCCTCCCTCCGCGTTGTGGTCGCCAGCGACCATAGTTGTGGTCGCCAGCGACCATAGTTGTGGTCGCCAGCGACCACAACGGAAGCATTCGGGCCCCTTTCGGACCGCGTTTGCGTCGCCAGCGACCACAAACGCGATGACTGGTGGGTGTAGGAGGATGAGCGCGTGGAACAGTGCACCCAGAACGTCGCCCGCCCGCCGAAGGATGCCGCGTGAGCCGGGTTGGTGGGTGGGCTGCTCAGGTGCGCGACAGCCTGCGCACCCAGTTGTGGCCCATTCCGGCCATCGTCGTCCTCATCGCGGTCCTGGCCGGGTTGTTCATCCCGCGACTGGACGAGAACATCGACGGGAATGTGTCGGGGTGGTTGGACGGGATCCTCTTCGGCGGCGATGCCGGCGCGGCGCGACAGTTGCTGGACACGGTTGCCAGCTCGTTGATCACCGTTACCTCGCTGACGTTCTCACTCACCGTGGTGACCCTGCAGCTGGCCAGCAGCCAGTTTTCCCCGCGCCTGTTACGAACCTTCACCCGCGACTTGTTCGTCCAGATCACCCTGGCGCTCTTCCTGGGGACCTTCGCGTACTCCCTCACCGTGCTGCGCGCCGTGCGCAGCGAAGGATCCACCTCATCGGCGTTCGTGCCGCAACTCGCGGTCACGCTCTCTTTTGTCCTGGGAGTTGTCAGCGTCCTGGGCCTGGTGCTCTTCCTCGCGCACCTCGTACGGCAGATTCGGGCCGAAGTGCTGTTGTGCAAGGTTGCCACCGATTGCCTCGAGGTCGTCGAAGACGTCACTGAGCCCGCATCACAGGATGACGTGATCTCCGGTGGGTCGGTGTCGGCCTACGGCCCTACGTCCCGTTATGTCTGCTCACATACCAGCGGTTTCCTCATCCGGGTCGACGAGCAGGAGCTGCTGGCGATGGCGGTGAAACATCACCTCACCCTGGTCATCGACCGAATGCCCGGGGATTTCGTGGTCGCCGAGGTGCCCCTCGGTTACTACCAACCAGATGATCCGGACGCCGAGCCGGTCGATCTGTCCGAGCACCTGGGCGCCTGCCTGCACACCGGAATGGAGCGCACCGACACCCAGGACATCGGATACGGCCTGCGGCAGCTGAGCGACGTGGCCAACAAGGCCCTGTCGCCCGGTATCAATGACCCGACGACAGCGGTGCACGCCATCTCCCACATTTCGGTCATCCTGTGCATGCTGGCCCGCCGCAACCTGGGCGACGCCCGGTTGTACGACGATGGCGGCGCTCTGCGCGTCGTACTCCGTCGCCCCGATCTGGGCAGGATCGTTGACGATGCGTTGCGTCAGCCACGCTTGTACGGCGTGTCCGACCCGGTCGTGCTGCGTGCGCTCTACCGCGCCCTGACCGATCTCGCCTGGCGGGTACACCCGCATCAGGCGTGGCTGGTGCGCGACGAGCTACGCAGGTTGGACCAGGCGGCCGCTGCGCGCGACGCCACGAGTGGCGAGGCACGCGAGGCGTCGCAGTGGAGCAAAGAAGTCGCCGAGGCGCTGGACGCGGCTGCCGCGGTCCGCGACTGAGCTCGAGCCATTTGAAGGTGCGAGTTGTACGAACGTGCGCGCCCTGTCGAGCGCGCACGTTCGTACAACTTTCTTGCTCGGCTTTCTTGCTCGGCGGCTTCAGGTGGTGCTGACCCGCCGCAGCAGGTCCGTGCCGACAGGGACACCGAGGCCCGTGCAGGCATCCCATCCGGGCCCGGCACTGTAGGCACCGTTCGACCCGCTGATGATGTCCCGAAAACCCGCTGGTGCGACGCCTGAGATCGCCCCGGCGTACAACGTGCCGTGAATGTCGGTAAATTGCCGCCCGGTGGCCTGCACGAGGCGCGCCACCAGGGCGGCCCAGAGCGGCGCGACCGCCGAGGTACCGCCGATGACCGTATCGGTGCCGTCGACGCGCACCTGGTATCCCGTTGCCGGGTCCGCCACCGCCGCGACGTCAGGCACACCCCGACCGGCTCCGCCCGCGGCGCGAGCCGGGACCCCGACGGCGGACTGGTAGCCCGGCAGCGCGAACGCGTCGGAGACTCCGCCACCCGTGGCACCAGTGGTCCCACCGTTGTTCCAGACCGTTTCGGAGCTGACGGTGGTGTCGCTCGCCTGTAGCGAAGTGCCTCCGCAGGCGAGCGCGTGCGGGCTGGAGGAGGGAAAGTCGCAGTGCACGCCACTGGTATCACCATCACTGGATCCGTTGTCTCCCGCAGCCGTGGTGACCACGACCCCGAGCGCTCCGGCGTCCGCGAACGCGGCATCCATCGCAGTACGCGCCTGGGCAGTCCACTGGTCCTCGCTCTGACCCCAGCTGATGCTGACAGCAGCCGGCGCGGGTGTGGCATGCACCGCCTCGGTCACCGCGTTGAGGAAGCCGGCGTCGGTATTGGGGGCGAAATAGACCTTGATCTCGGCTTTGGGTGCGAGCGCACCGATGACCTCGATATCAAGCAGTACCTCGCCGTCCGGGCCGTTCCCATCGCCGGTCGGCGCATTCTGTACCCCGTCGACCCCGATGGCGGTGACGTTCGGCGAGCCGACCCCCAGCCCGGTGAAATACGTGTCGAGGTCCTGCTGTGCGTACCCTCCGCCGAGCTCGATGATGGCAACGGTCTGCCCAGTACCGTCGGTGCCTGCCGGGAACTGGTAGACCTTCCCCAACTGCACGGGCGTGTACGACGTGGACACCGCCCGCGCGAATGCGACCCGTTCGCGTGCCTGGTCGCGGTTGTCCAGTCCCAGCACGGCAACGACGGCGTCGCCCAGTTCCACCGGTACCGACACCGACCCGGTGCGCATCCGGAAGGCGCCACGTTCGCTCTGCCCGCCAGGCAGCTGCACATCCTGCAGGTCGACCTCGAACAGTTGCTTCAGGACGGCGTAGCTGCCACGCACCTGGACCCTGCGACCGGGCACATCGGTCATCGTGACCTCGGCGCCGGCAGCCGTCACGGCCTGCCCGACTGCGGCGATATCGGCCGGATCGGCGCCGTACTGCGCGCCGAACTCGGCGCTGCCCATCACCGGCGCGCCCTTGTCAGGTGGCGGTAGCTGGTCCCGGCGGCGCAGCACCAGCGTTACCTGGATCTGCCGGTCGTCGGCCACCTGCTGCACAGCGTGCACGCCGCGCACGGCATCACGCCCACTGCCCGCGATCCTCGTCCTACGTCCTGACTCGTTCGTCATGAAACCCTCCGGTTCTCGTCCAGTCCGCTCATCGTGCACCCTGCCTCTGACAATGCACCAGGGAGAATCGATCACAGACAACGCCTTCGAGACGACGCATTCGAGCTGCTCCGGACGCGAGCGCACTCAACCCTTGACCGATGCGATGATCCGATCGGGCCTGGTGACCCGGTAGCGCACAAACACCGGTGCCGCGATCGCGGCGACCGTCACACCGACCACGACCAGTACCCCACCACCGGCGGCAGCAGCCGAGGTGCCGACGATGGCGGCAGCCCCACCGTGCGCGACGTCCGCCAACCGCGGACCGCCCGCGACGACGACGGTGAAGACACCCTGCAGTCGACCTCGCACGTCGTCGCTCGCCGCGGTCATCAACATGGTGGAGCGGAACGCCGCGGACGCCATGTCGGCCGCACCAGCGACCGCCAGAGCCAGCAACGCGACCACCAGGAGCGTCGTTGCGTGACTGCCGTGCGCAAACCCGACCGCGAGGCCGAAGGTGATGATCGCGACACCCCACACCAGAATGGCCGCAATGACGGCGGCGCCCTGGCGTTCGGTGCGCGAGACCCATCCGGAGAAGACGCCACCGATGACGGCACCAGCAGGGATCGCGGCGAAGAGCAACGCAAAGGCCAGGCCACCGTTTGCGGGACCCCCGAAGGATTCGTGCGCGATCTGCGGGAAGAGCGCGCGGGGCATCCCGAACAGCATCGCGATGATGTCGACTGCGAATGACATCAGCAGCACCTTGTGGTGACTGAGGTAGGCGAATCCATCCAGGACAGAACGCAGTCCGGCCTTCTTCGCGGTGCCGTCCGGTGGCAGGGGAGGTAACGCGATCACCGCCCGCAACGTGGCGAACAGGAACAGCGTGTCGAGCAGATAGAGCATCGAAAAGCCGAATACCGGCAGCAGTGCCCCGCCGACCAGCGGGCCGCCGATCGCCCCGAACTGAAAGACCGTCATCGTCAGAGAGTTCGCCGCCGGCAGTTGCTCAGGAGGCAGGATGCGCGGCAGCACCGCCGATCGCGTGGGTTGATTCACGGCGAAGAACGCCTGTTGGAAGGAGAAGAGCACGAGCAGCAACCAGATGTTGCGCAACCCCATCAGCGCCTGCACCCAGAAGAGTCCGCTACTGACGATCATCCCGACAGTCGTGATCCGCAACAGTGTGCGCCGGTCCATCACGTCGGCCAACGAACCGCCGTACAGCCCGAAAACGACCAGCGGGACGAGACCGAAGACACCGGTAAGCCCGACGTAGGCGGAGCTGCGGGTCAGGCCGTAGATCTGGGCGGGCACCGCGACCACTGTCAGCTGAGCGCCGATCAGAGTGACGATGTCAGCAGTCCACAACCGCCGGAACTCCGGCGTCTTGAGCGGTTCAGTGTCCGCCAAGAGCGCGCGCATGCTTGCCACGCAGTGTCCTCCTCGGTAGGAGATAGTGAATCTATGCGCAAGCGCCCGGCGATGCACACCCGGGCCTCCCGGTGCGCCTAGATTGACCGGTTGTGAGGGATCTCCGTAGAACGCCACGCAGATCGATGCGGCGATGGCCGGCGAGCGCGCTGGTCGCCCTGGCCCTCGTGCTGCAATTCTTCCTGCCCGAACAGGCTTCGCTCGGTCCGTCGTGGCTGATGCCGGCAGTACAGGCGCTGCTGCTGCTGCCGCTGGTGCTGTCCGATCCCATCCGGTTGCACCGCGAGGCACCTGCCATCCGGATTGTCGCGCTGGCCTCCGCGCTGGGCGTCCTGGGGGTCAATGCGCTCAACCTGGCCCGCCTGGTCTTCGCGATATCCACCGGCGGCAAGGTGTCCGCCCACCAGATGATCGTTGCTGCCGTGGTGATCGAGCTGACCAACATCACGGCCAACGCAGTGCTCTTCTGGGAAATCGACCGGGGCGGGCCGTTCGCCCGCAACCCGGAGCAGGCGCGGGACAGCGAGCACCCGGACCTGCTTTTCCCGCAGATGCAGGACGTGCACGACACCGCGTTCCTGCCGTGCTTCACCGACTACCTGTTTACC
The DNA here is from genome assembly GCA_039636865.1 of Dermatophilaceae bacterium Sec6.4. Lineage (NCBI taxonomy): Bacteria > Bacillati > Actinomycetota > Actinomycetes > Micrococcales > Dermatophilaceae > Dermatophilaceae bacterium Sec6.4. The sequence goes on along the minus strand of CP144172.1, from coordinate 682,444 downwards.
GCCTTCACGCTCGCGACTGCATTCAGCCCGACGGACACGATGCCGGTCAGTCCGCGGGCCAAGATGCTGTTCATGCTCGGCGGGGTGGTGTCGGTGCTCAGCCTCACCCTCGTGGCTGCCCGCGCCGTCAACTTGTTCTGACCGCGACTCGACCCGAGCCGACGAACGGGCGGTCTGCGCGTCACCTCCAGTGGGCGGCCCCGATGGCCGGCCTACAGGTATTGACGAGCGATACGGATCGCCTGATCGGCGTATCCGCCGCCGAAGACGACGGCGTGCATGGCGACCATCTGCAACTGATGCAGCGCCACCCGGCCGCGCCAGCCGTCGGCCAGTGGCGCGCACTCGTCGTACGCCGCGAGAATGCGCTCCAGCTGCGGGCATCCGAAGAGTCCCAACGCCGCCAGATCGGACTCGCGATGACCGCCATGCGCGGATGGGTCGATGAGCACGACACCGTCCGGGGTCCACATCACGTTGCCGGACCAGAGGTCACCGTGAATACGTGCAGGCGCATCATCAGTGTCGAATTCACCGGCCGTCAGGCGATCGCAGAGCGCCTCCAACTCAGGCCCCTGCAGCCAACGGGAATGATGCATCAGGGGCCGGATCCGCAGCTCGGCATACATCTGACCCCACCTCTGGCAGGGTCTTAACAGCAGCGGCAGCAGGTGCTCGTTCGGGCCCTGGTATCCGTCGCCACCCCACCCGTCCGGCCCCACGCCGTGCGCCGGGGCACCGGCTGCATGGGTGGCCGCGAGCGCCCTCCCGAAATCCTCCGCAGCAGCTCGGGACGGGGGCGAGGAGGTCAGTTCGGCCAAGCCGAGCCAACCAAACCCAGCCAGGCCAGTAGCGTCGCGCTCCAGCACCCGCACGATGCGGGCCCCTTTCGCGTCAGCGAGCCACTCGAGCCCGGCCACTTCCCACGCTGCAGGCCGCCCGGTCGTTGCCTTCCTCCACACATTGCCATTGTGTCGCCGAACCGTTACCGGAAAGCGACCAACCGCCCGACATACTTCGAGCGTCTATTCATTAGGCCGGCGATTGACGCCGACGAAAACAGGGGAGTCATCGTGTCCAGTTCACGTCGTTTCGCAATATCCGTCGGTGTCGGGGTCCTGGCAGCGGGTGCGACGATCGGAGCAGCAGCATCAGGGCACGCCTCGACGCCGACTGCATCGTCGACCTCGGCGCACACCGGCGCGTACCTGAACATCGACCCGCACATCTCGGTCAAGGGTGACACCATCAACGTCGGCGCCACCATCTCCGGCAAGGTGCGAGCGGCGCAGTCGCGCTACCCCGACACGGGGGTCTTCAACTACGACGTCACAGTGAATGGCAAGGACCTCGGCGGAAGCAACCCAGCCGGTTCCTCACCCTGCCTCGCGTCCGCGCTGCTCGTGCCCTACACGCAGACCGAGCCCGCACTATCCGTCACATCGGTCTCTCTCAAGAATTCCGTGAAGATTTCAGTTACCTACTGCGGGGACAACGGCAAGATGCAGACATCGACCATTACCCGCGAGGTGCCGCTTGGGCAGGCCAACCCGAGCGACGCCTATCTCGACGTCGATCCCTTGATCACAGTTCAGAATTCCTCCATTTCAGTCGCAGCCGTCCTGTCCGGCAAGGTCTACGCGAAGAACTCCGCCGATGCCGAGGCGGACCTGGGCAGCTATCAGGTCCTCGTCGATGGCAAGGTGGTCGGCGGAGCGGACGCGGGCAGCCTGCAATGCACCCAGTCCGACCCCCTGGTTGCGGTACGCGTCCGTCGCGATCCGATCACCACAAGCGTCAGCCCCGGACAGCATGTCGTCACCATCACGCAGTCCTTCTGCGGGGTGACAGATCTTTTCCTGACCTCCAAGATCTCGCGGACGGTCACCGTTGGTAGTAAGCAACAGGGACCGTCGCAGCCCCCGACCCCGTCGGCGCCCACCACACACCTGGGCGTCACCGGCTGACCCCGACTTCACCCGGCCGCAGAAACCCGTCGAGGTACGGCAATCGTCCGACCTTCCGATGGTGAGGTTGGAGGGTTCCTACCCGGGAGTCACATTCGAATGAGACTCTGGTCACATGAAGAGCACCATGCAGACCACACCTCTACTGATCTCGAACCTGTTGCGGTTCGGCACGACTGTGCATGCCGACTCCACCGTGACCACCTGGAAGGCGGACGGACCCGAAATCACGACCTATGGCGAGGTGGGCAAGATCAGCGCCCGCCTCGCCAATGCTCTGCGCGGTATGGGCATCACCGGCGACCAGCGCGTCGGCACATTCATGTGGAACAACACCGAACACCTCGCCGCGTATCTTGCGGTGCCGTCGATGGGCGCAGTGCTGCACGCCATCAATATCCGCCTCTTCCCCGAGCAGCTCATCTACACCGCTCAGCACGGCGGCAGTGAAGTCGTCATCGTCGATGACAGCCTGGCCGAGCCGTTCTCGCAGGTCCTACCGCACCTGACCAACGTGCGTCACGTGATCATCAACGGCACTGACGTGAGCGACGAGGTCTGCGCCTCGATGGCAGCGCTGGACCACATCGAAAGTGTCCGCCAGTGGGATGAGCTTCTCGCCGGACAGATCGACACCTTCGACTGGCCAGAAGATCTGGACGAGAACTGTGCGTCATCGATGTGCTACACCTCCGGCACCACCGGCAACCCCAAGGGTGTTGTCTACTCCCACCGCAGCAACTACCTGCATGCGACCGGTGTCACTGCCGCCCTCGGCATCGGCCAGGCCGAGAAGTTCCTCGTGGTCGTGCCGCTCTTCCACGCGAACGCGTGGGGCTATCCGTACTGCGCGATGACCTCCGGTGCATCGTTGGTGATGCCCGGCAAATATCTGCAGCCGGAGCCGCTGGCTCAGATGATCCGGGACCTGAAGATAACCACCGGGGCCGGAGTACCGACGGTTTGGAACGCGTTGCTGCAGTATCTGGACGCGAACGAGGAAGCAGATGTCTCCACCTGCCGGATGCTGATGATCGGCGGGTCTGCTGCGCCGCCCTCCATGATGAAGGCCTTCCAGGACCGGCACAGTATCGAGATCATCCACGGCTGGGGGATGACCGAGATGTCGCCGGTCGGCTCGCTCGCCTCCCCTCCCGGCGCCGTCGAGTACGAGTCGAAGGAGTACTGGGACTACCGCGCGTCGCAGGGCCGGTTGCTCTGCGGTGTCGAGGCGCGCGTCATGGGACCGGACGGGCAGACCCAGCCTTGGGACAACGAGAGTGTCGGCGAGATCGAGGTGCGCGGGCCGTGGATCACCGGTTCGTATTACTCCAACGGCACCGAGTCCGAGAGCGAGATCGACGACGCGGCAGCGAAATTCGACGAAGGCTGGCTACGCACGGGCGACGTCGGCAAGCTCACCCACGACGGATTCCTGGTACTCACCGACCGATCCAAGGACGTCATCAAGTCCGGTGGTGAGTGGATCAGCTCGGTGGACCTGGAAAACCAGATCATGGGCCACCCGGACGTCGTGGAGGCCTCCGTGGTCGGGGTGCCGGATGAGAAGTGGGGCGAACGCCCGTTGGCTGCGGTGGTGCTGCGCTCGGGCGCGACGACCAGCGCGGACGAGCTGCGGGAATTCCTGGACGGCAAGGTCGCCAAATGGCAGCTGCCGGAGCGCTGGACCGTCATTGACGAGGTGCCCAAGACCAGCGTCGGCAAGTTCGACAAGAAGGTACTGCGTCAGCGTTACGCCGATGGTGAGCTGGAGGTCAGCACCGCCGGTTGAGCAAATCGGAGCTTGAGGTAGTTGGTCCGCCGGGTCGGCCGTGGTTTTCAGCGCGACCGGCCCGGCGTTCTTGCGCTGCTGCAACAACCACGGCGCTGGTTGTGGGGTTGGCGCGATCTGGCTGCGCAGTATCGGAGTCGGTGAGACCACGGCCGGCTCAGCTCGCCATCTTCGGCATCAGTCCGGGGGTGAGATCCCAGGTAACCCCCGTGGCGCCGACGTAGGCGGTGAGCAGGTCCCGGTGCACGATCGTGTGATGGCGCGCGCACAACAGCGCCGCGTTGCTCAGAGTCGTCTGCCCGCCGGACCACCACGGATTCACATGATGGGCGTTGCACCAGTCCGGTGGCCGATCGCAGTGCGGGAAGGTGCACCCCTGATCCCGTTGGATGACCGCTGCGCGCAGCGCGCCGGTGAAGAGGCGTTTCGCGCGGCCCACATCCAACGGTTCGGATGCTCCGCCCAGGACCATCGGGATCAGATCCGCGTCACAGGCGAGCTGCCGCAGGGTTCCCGCATCGACGTAGTCCCCGTCGCTGGTGCGACCGATTCCAGGCAGGTACGTCGGGTCGACGGCACCGCGCGCGACGCTGAGGTCGCCCCGTCCGATCAGCCGCCCGGCTTCAGTGAGATGCCCGGCTTCATCGAGGTGACCGGTTCCCTGCAGACCCGCGACCAGGCTGTCGTAGTCGAGGGTCACGACGAGCTTTGCGCTACCACCGACCTCGCCGACCGGCCGAGCCGCAGTGCCATCCAAAACGTCGGCGGCCGTCGAGATCAGGCGCATCAGCGCATCGGCCCGACGTTTCGCCGGCGTACGTACATCACGCTCAGGAGGAGTAACCCAAGCTTCCAACGCCTGACCGGCCCCGGCTCTGTCAGGGCCGGCAGGGCCGTCAGGGCCGCTTATCGGCGGACCGGCAGGGCAGGGCTGCGCTGCCGGCGCCGATAAGAACTGCAATGCATGTTTGACCGCGGCCCCGGCTGACAGGTCTGCTTCCAGTCGGGTCAGCCCGCAGGACAGGTCAAGCCACCGCAGCGACTCACGCTGCTGCTGCACTTCCTCTTCACGCACCAGCTGCTCCGGAGCGAACTCACCGATGATCCGGGTGCTTAACTCTTTCAACGCCCGCGACCCGAACGACGTCAACGACAGGTACCGCAGCGTCATGGCGTCGCGATCTGCGCCCGGAAGATACTTCAGCACCCGCGGCACTTCGCGTAGTGCCACCGCAGCCGCCGAGACCGAGGCAGAACCGACCGCGAGGCACTGCGCTACCACCGCATTCCTGGGGTTGGCGCACTCTGCCCCCACTGCACCGACCCGGTGCACAACGACCGGATCAACGCCAGTCGCGTGCTGCGCGACCCACCCGGGTGCACCGGTGGCCGTTGAGTTCGCGACGGTCCCCCGCGTCAGTGCCTCAGCAGTCGCCAACGCGGCGATTTTCTCCGCACGCCCGACCAGGGTCAGCATGGTGGCGACGGCCTCGCCCAGAGCATTCTCGTCCAATTGGAACAATGCGCCAGGCCACCTATCCAACGATGATGCAAAGGTAGCCAAAAGCTCGGTAAGGTTGTGCACCCATTCCCGGCTCAGCCGGGATAACTGGCAGGGGAGACACCAACTCATTGTGAATGTCCGAATAGACCATGGCTCCCCCTCCTTACGATTGTTTTCAGCTTTTACCTGACTCCTCTATCGTACATATCTTCGAAGTGCAGCGCAAGAGAAAACCGGCCACAAATAGCCATTCAGAAGGAAATATTGCTCAAAGCAAGTTATCCACATCCCCCTCATTCCGCAGTACAGGAAAGAAGTTACCCACACCCCTCTGAATACGTATTGGCGCCAGCCTTACGGGTGCCGTCAATTATTCCGAAAGACGTCGCACACCACGGCAAACGGCCTCTTACAAACGACGGTTCAGGCGGCGGTACGCAGCTCGGTGAGGTCAGTGGCCCGACGCAGGAACAGCAGCGACAGCGCAGTGATCGCCGTCGCGACGAGCAACGTCCCCGCCGCGAGCACGGTCAGGTTGACCCAGGGAATCGGGATCGCCACCGATCTCGTGCGTCCATTGAGGTTAAGGTCTGCGCTCGTGCCGTAGACACCTCGCGCCGCGAGCACACCGACGAAAGTGGTCACCAGCACTGCGGGTGCCAACGGCGCAATCACTTCCAGCAACGTCGCGATGGCCAACGTGCGACGCGGTACGCCGGTCGCGACCAGGGCCGCCAACGTACGCCGACGCGTGACGACGCCCTCCGCAGCAACCACCAACAAGCCTGCGACGGCGATGCCGATCGCGATAGCCAGCACAATGTCCACCAGGTCGAACGCGGTGATGAAGAAGTTGTCCGGGTTCCCGTCTTCGCTGGTCGCGATGAGGAAGTTCGCGCGCAGCCCTTGGGCTCCGGCACCGATCAGTACGGCAAGAACAACCGCGGCGCTCGATCGGCTGGCTGTGAACGGGGCGTCGACCATCCGCCGACATGCGATCAGCACTGCGGGTCGACGGGTGCGCGATGCCAGCACCTGACCCAGGTAGTAGGCGAAGGATGCCGATCCGAAGATGACCCCGACAGCCGTCAGCACGAAAAGTGCCGGGATGAGTAGGAAGAACACCAGGTTGAAGCCGACCCGCGCCACTGGGACTACGGAGAATCCGGCCAGACCCACTGCACCGATGAGGAAGATGACCACTGGCGCGATGGCGGGCGGGCGGTGCGCGATCCGCCGCGTCACCCCGAAAGGCGTGAGCGCGGTCCTCCGCAGCGCCACCAGTCCGAGGAGCGAGGCTCCCACCGGGACGACCAGGAGCACGACGATGAACGCCACGGGATGCGGCAGCACATCGGTCGGCAGGACGAGCTGCCGGTCACGCGGTTGGCCGTCCACCTGAAAGCCCACCTCAAGTTTCTTGCCGATCGGAAACCACCGGTGCATGACGAGATAGAGGATGCCGGCAAGCAGAGCCCCCACGAACGCGGAGCCGAACGTCTCAGCAGCGAGGATGGTGCGAGCGTCTCGAGGAGTACCGCCCGCCATCCGGATGGCAGCCAACCGACGATCGCGCGCCGGAGCGCCGATCCGGCTGCACTGCCCGACGAAGGACAAGGTCACCAGGCTCAGCATCACCATCGCGAAGACGACACCCGGGTGCAGACCCGACTGATTGAGCAGGTCGGTGAAGTACGGACCGTCGCGAGGTCCGATCTGCGTGACTGCCACCCCCAACAGCAACATCGACGTAGCAACGAGCGCACCGACCACTGTCAACACGATCCGCAACGCATCCGATCGACCACCGGCCAGAGCGAGCCGCACAATGGTCGAGAGCCGCGGCCCCCGCGCCCTACTCATGACTGCTCATGCCCCACGAGCAGGTGTTCGCCTTCAACAGATACATCGGCCAACTGGCCATCGAGCAGCTGGATCTCGCGGTCGCCGTATGCCGCGATGCGCGCATCGTGAGTGACCAGGATGACGCTGGTGCCCGCCTCGCGGACCACTCGCGTTACCTGGGTCATCACCTGCTCGCCGTTCAGCGAATCCAGGGACCCGGTCGGTTCGTCGGCGAAGAGGATCTGCGGCTCGGTGACCATCGCGCGGGCGATCGCCACCCGCTGCGCCTGCCCGCCGGACATCTGTGGCGGTCGGACATCGGCCAGAGCGCCGACATCGAATCGCTGCAACCAGGTCATCGCAGCAACCATGGCCGGACCGCGTCGCCTACCGTCCAGCAGTAATGGGAGAGCGACGTTCTCGGCGGCGGACAGTTCCGGCACGAGCTGACCGAACTGGAACAGCACCCCGAATTCGCGTCGCCGAAGGCGCGAACGCATCGCTTCGCTCTCGCCGCTGATCCGCCGGTCGCCGTAGAAGACATCTCCTGCATCGGGCGACAGAATCCCGGCGAGACACATCAGCAGCGTTGACTTGCCGGAGCCGGATGGCCCGGTCACCGCGAGAATCTCACCGGTGTGAAGGGTCAGGCTGACACCTTTCAGCGCCGGTTCCCGGCCGTAGGAAGCGACGACCGAGCGGGCCCGCAGCGCAACGCCCGCAGGTGGCCCGCCCGGGGCTGCTCCAGGAACGGCGTCGTCAGGAAGATCGGCAGTTGATGTCATGGCTGATTTCCCTTGGTGGGTGCGGTGACGCGTTGCAGAGCGGAGTCCATCCAGCGCAGATCGGCGTCCAGGTGGGAGAGCGCGTAATCGGCACTGAGGACTTCGTCCAGTGGCGAGGCAGGGTTGACCTTGACCTTGGTGAAGTGCCGCATGCGGTCCAGATGCGCGGCGCGCTGGCGGCGCAGGAAAGAGATCGCCTGCCCTTGGCTGGTAGCGAGCAACGCGATCGTGACCTTGACCGAGAGCGGGTTTGCGACAAATGCGAACGGCTCTTCGATCTCATCGAGCCAGTCCTGCAGAGCTGCACGCCCGGCGTCGGTGACGGCGTAGACGGTGCGGTCGGGCCCGTCGACACGCTGCACCGCCACGGCCTCGACGAGACCCTGGCGGTGCAGTCGTTCCAGCGTGGCGTAGACCTGCCCGTACGCGAGTGGTTTCGCGGACGGGAAGCGATCGTCGTGCGCCTTCTTCAGGTCGTAGCCGTGCTGCTTCCCCCGTGAGAGCAGCCCCAGCACTACGTGACCTGTCGACATGGCTCAACTATTCACACAGTGAATAGCTATGTCAAGGGTTCCGCCTCTTCAACCAAGGACGCCCCCGTAGCCGACAGTGGCAACGGGGGCGTCCTTGTTGTTCGAGATCGAGGCTTTAGAAGCCTGACGTGCCGTTCGGGGTGCCCAGCCCGGTGGGGCCGTCCCAGCCGTTCTGCGCGGAGCAGTAGTACGAGCACGAGCCGTTGCTACCGCTGGTTACATCGAACAATCCCGAGGTGTGCGCGTAGGGCAATGTGTTCGCGTACCCGGCGGTGTTGCCTGACAGGGCGTAGACCGATGCCACGATCGGTGAGGACAGCGACGTGCCGCCGTACTGGGCCCATGAGGATGCGGTCGAACTGGTCGGCGCGTAGACCGCGAGACCGGTATTCGGGTCCGCAACCGCCGACACGTCGGCCATCGCACGCCCTGAGCAGTGCGTCAGTGTCGAATTCTGTCCGCTGGGGGCGCTGTTGTAGGTCGTGCACCCTGACCCGGCACCACTCCACGCGGACTCGGTCCAACCGCGGGCGTTCGAAGATGTTGTCAACGACGTACCGCCCACCGCGGTCACGTAGTGGGACGACGCGGGGTAGCTCGCGCCCTGATAGCCGTTGTCCCCGGTCGACGCGGTCACCGCGATACCGGGGTGGTTGTAGTACCTGCCGTACGTGGCGTCCGAGCTGTCGCCGCCGCCGTAACTGTTGGAGATCGCGACAACGCCGGCCTGCCCAGCGGCCTTGTTGACCGCCGTCCCCAGGTTGGTATTGGACGCCGACTTCGCCTGGACCAGCAGGATCTTGCAGTCCGGACACGCTGCCGATACGGCGTCTAGGTCGAGCGCCTGCTCCTGGTCCCACCCGACATTGGTGGCGGGCAGCGAGGTCTTGCTCCCGGTCTGACTCATCACCGTCAGGCAGCCGTTCGCCCTGGTGCACGCGGCGAGACCGAACTGCTTGCGGTAGACACCGAGGTCGCGCTCGGCGTTCGGGTAGCCGTACGCGTCGACAATCGCGACGGTACGCCCGGCGGAGGACAGGCCGGACAACTTGTAGGCGCCACGGATGTCAGTGGGCGTCTTGCCCGAGATCGCGTGCGGGGTGATCGTTCGGCCCGCCGAGTTGACCGATATGCCTCTCGCATCTTCCAACTTCACCGCAAAGCAGGTCGAATAGCCCTTGGCCACCGACTGCGAACACGAGTGAGCCTGCCGGGCGTGAGAGTTAGCACCGGCAACACCTGTGGCCGAAGCGGCGGGAACAACCGCTGCAGCGAGCGCTGACGCCGACGCCAACGCGAGGGCTACAGCAAAGGGGGAAGTACGCATTCGGGATCTCCTTGGCGGGACTGGGCCGACGATCAGCCGGCATGTCGAACCCTCGGGCCGCGCCCCTCGCCGCACAAGAAGCGTGCCCAACTTCAGACCGAAAGCAGACGCCTTTTACCGTGCGCATGTCGATCTCCCAGCCGGAACCCAGCTTGCGCATCACCCGTGACCTCCACTCCATCCCCTTCGTGCCCTCCATGACCTTCGCGGCCGCTCAGTCTCGTACCGTGCTGGGTATGACGTCAGCCTCCCTTTCGCCCACTCAGCAGGTGCCCGCGTTCTACTCCCGCCTCGGCCCGGATGACTACCGCCCGAGCATCAGCGTGCAGGGCGCCTGGCGCGACGACGAGCAGCACATGGCCCCGATCAGCGGGCTCATCACGCAGGCGCTGGTCCAACACGAGCCGAGGACGGGCATGCGGATCGCCCGCCTGAGCTTTGAGATCCTCGGGCTGATTCCGCTGGAAGACACTCACATCGAGGTGCGCACGATCCGCCCCGGTCGGACCATCGAGCTGCTGGAGGCCGAGGCGGTCATCGGTGGACGGGTCGTCGTACGGGCGCGCGCCTGGCGGCTGGTACTCACCGATACCGCCGACGTGGCAGGCAACGAACTCGCGACCATCCCACCCCCGCAGGAGTGCGAGGAATACGCGGTAGGCGGCACGGAATGGGGCGGCAAGTTCATCGCGTCGCTGCAATGGCGGACCGCCCCTGGTGGGCGTGAGGGTCGCCGCGCGGTGTGGGTGCGTAGCGCGGCGGCACTCCTGGCCGATGAGGACGTCGATCCCATCGCATCCTTCATCATGCTCGTCGACGCGGCCAACGGCAGCGCCACGCGAGCGCGCCCCCATGAGCTGATGTATCCCAACGTCGACCTCGGCATCTACCTGCTGCGGACGCCGGACCCCTCGTGGGTCGGGTTGGACGTTGCAGTGTCCTTCGGCAGCGACGGTATCGGCCTGACGTCCACCACTCTCAGCGACATCCAGGGACCTGTAGGGCGGGCCGAGCAGATCCTGACCGTCCGGCACTTCCCGAGCTGATACGAGGGGGTCGACGGAGCCGCATCCTGGATGGGCACCCCGAGGCTGGCGCACTCGCCGACCCAGTGCGGGGAACATCGCGTTCTAGGTCGATTTGCTGACGACTCGCCGGTCGAGTGGCGGGAAACTGGGGTCGGTGCAGGACCGTTGCCGGTGTCGTCGCAACCGCCGCAACAGTCGCCACGTCGCCAACACAGCAATCGCACACAACGCGCCAGCGATCTCGTCGATGACGTAGTGCTCACCGGAGTAGACCAGCGTCACGGCCATCAGCAGGGGGTAGCAGACCAGGAGACATTTGACCCACCAGCGCGCCCCGAACAGGAAGAATCCCGCGGTCAGTACCGCGAAACCCTCGTGCAGCGACGGCATTGCCGCCACCAGGTTCGACTTCGCCTGACCGAACGCGAGCGCATTCGCGAAAGGGTGCAGGTTGAGGAGATCGAAACCCTCACCCGCATACCGACCCACCGGCGCGCCCTGGATATAGCCCTGCTGCGACGCGAGCCACGGCGGGGTCATCGGGAAAACGAAATACCCCGCGAGTCCGATGATCGACAGCCCCAGTACGCAGTAGACCCACGCCCTGAACCGCTCCCTCGACCAGATCCACAACACGACAGCAACGATGGGAGTCACCAGAAAGTGACTGAAGTAGCTGAGACTGAAAAAGACCGTGTACCAGGCAGGGTGGGCGAAATTGTGCAGATGCGCCTGCATCCACTGAGTCGGTAGCGTGCCGCCGAAAAGCGTCCGGTCCACGTCGATCGGGAGCACAGTGTGCAGTGGTGCCCCGATGATGTTGTGCGCCCCGTCACGCGGAGTCAGGCCGCCCTCGTCGAACTGTCCGGCAAAACCGCGGCTGAAGTCGTAGGCGAGCAGCACCGCCTCGAACGGCAACCAGTCCAACAGCACCCGCCCGAACGCGCGCCATCCGCGGCCGACGCTCGCACAGGCGAGTCCCGCGATCACCCACAGCGTGATCGGGATGCGGTCCAACGGCAGCCCGAACAGAACGCTCGTCACCGCCAGGATGAACAGGTATCCACCGATCGCCAGCCGTCGCACCAGAACCCAGTCGGTGGACTGCGCGGTGGCGGTCTTCTGGAGTGAAGTCATCGCCGGAGATACTAGATAACTACCCTGTATCCCTCATGGATGGTTGCTGTGCTCAGGGCAGCTCGGCGACTTTCTGCACATCGACCAGCAATTGGACCCGGGCACCCATGGGCGGTACGGCGCTGCCCGCGCGGGTGCCACCCGCCCCGTTGGGAGCCATCCCGTTCGCAGCCATGCCGAACAGATCGACCCCGCTCATGCCCGCATGCACCCGGCCGAGGCCATCGGCATCGACCAGCAGCCGTAGCCCGTCGGGCCCGATCACGCTGGAGACGACCGTCGCGCCCAACGTGCCGTCGGGATCGCAGGTGAAAGCGCCACGGCGCAACGCGGTGCCGCGACCGGGGTGCCCGACCAACTCGCCGACGGTCGCGGGCAGCACGCTCTGATAGCCGAGGAAAAGCGCCGCGTCGGCGTCGGCCGGGTGCCGCCAAACGTCCAGCGCCGCACCGTGTTGGATCAACTGCCCGGCGCGGAGCACCGCCACGTCGTCGGCAATGGCGAAGGCCTCGCCCTGGTCGTGGGTCACGAGCACCGCCGTCGTCCCAGTGGCGTGCAGTACGTCGCGTACCTGCACGGCGAGTTGCTCCCGCAGGGCCGTGTCCAGCGCCGAGAGTGGTTCGTCCAGCAACAGTAGGCGTGGTTTCGCGGCGAGCGCCCGGGCGAGTGCGACGCGCTGCTGCTGGCCCCCGGACAAAGATCCCGGCCGCCGGTCCGGCATGTCGGACAGCCCCACCAGCTCGAGCAACTCGGCGACGCGGGAGCGGATCTGCTTCTTGGGCACCCGACGGCGGGCGAGCGCGTACCCGACGTTCTGGGCGACATCCAGGTGAGCGAAGAGCTGCCCGTCCTGGAACATGAGCGCGAACCCACGCTTATGAGTAGGGGTGTCCGTGACGTCGGCCCCATCGAAACTGACCCGCCCGCGATCGGGTTGCTGCAGCCCGGCAACTACGCGCAGCAGGGTGGACTTGCCGCAACCGGACGGACCGAGCACCGCCAGCGTCCGACCGGTGGGCACGACGAGATCGATCCCATTCAGCGCCGGCGCCCCGTCGAAGGTCACGCTCACGGCGTCGATACGCAATTCACCCATCAGAACCTACCTACCGATCCGACCCGCAGGCCTTCGACGCCGGCCATCACCGCAGCGGTCATCGCGGCCAGCAGCACCGACGCTGCCAGGGCCATCCCGAAGTTCTGCCCGCCGGGGTGCCCGATCAGCTGATAGATGACGACGGGCAGCGTCGGGTTCTCCGGCCGGGCCAAGAAACTGGTGGCCCCGAATTCGCCGAGTGAGACCGCGAAGGCGAAACCGGTCGCGGCCAGCAGCGGCCGCCAGATCACGGGTAGGTCGACGGTCGCGATCACGCCCCACCGGCCTGCGCCGAGGCTGGCCGCCGCCTGACGTTGGCGGTCGTCGATGGCGGACAGGGCGGGCGCGACGGTCCGCACGACGAGCGGCAGCGCAACCAGCGCCTGGGCGATCGGGATCAGGTAGGGAGAATTACGCAGGTCCAGCGGCGGTTTGTCGAGCGTCACGAGGAAGCCGAACCCGACGGTCACTGCGGAGATGCCGAGCGGCAGCATGAAGAGCGCATCGAGCACCGCGATACGACGGGTGCGCTTGCCGCCCGCATGCCCGCCGGCCTGCCCACTCGGACGGTAGGAGATGACGACCGCCACGGCGAGTCCGAGGCTTACCGATATCAGGGTCGCATCAATGGCGATGCGCCAGGAGCTGGTGATCGCGTCGATGACCGGCACGAGAAGCGCGTTGCCGTCCCCGACGCCGCTCAGCCGTTGGTAGTTCTCCAGACTCCACCCGCCGTTCGCCTGCAGCGAGCGGACCACGAGGCTGGCGATGGGCAGGATCAGGAACGCGACGACCGCGGCGGTCGCGCTGAGTACCGGCAGGTCGTGGCGGGCGGGACGACGCCGCGCGCTCACGCCGGCCCGTTGCGGGGTCGGCGTGACCCCGGCGCGGGCCCGCTCGACGACGACGAGCAGCAGGATCACCACGAGGAACTGGGCGATCGACAACACGGCTGCGGTCCGCAGGTCCAGGATGTCGGTGGTCTGCAGGTAGATCTCGGTCTCGATCGTGCTGTATTTCAATCCGCCGAGGGTCAGCACCACTCCGAATGCCGTGGCGCAGAAGAGGAAGACGATAGTGACCGCCGACAGGATCGTCGGCGCGAGAGCGGGCAGCGTGACCGTCCGGAAGACCTGCGCGGGGCTGGCTCCCAGGGCGGCGGCCGCATCCTGCGGTCGGGCGTCCAGGCCGGCCCACGCGCTGCCGACCGTGCGCACGACGACCGAGAGGTTGAAGAAGACCAATGCGAGAGCAATTGCGATCCAGCCCCCGTCGAGTCCCAGGAATCCGAGTGGACCGGAGCTGGTGAGCAGCGTCCGGAACGCCACACCGACGACCACAGTGGGCAGCACGAACGGCGTCACGACGATCGCCCGCAGGATGCCCGCGCCCGGGATCCGCAGCCGGTAGAGAGCGTAGGCGACGGGCAGGCCGAGCAGCGTGGTGGCGATCGTCCCGACTGCTGCGATGCCGAGCGTGAACAGCACGACCCGCTGCTGGCGGCTGCGACCGAAGACCCCCAATGCGTCGCCGAGCGCCCAGTGACCATCCGGATGAAGACCGCGCGCCATCATCCCGCCCACGGGCAACACGAAGAAGATCGACAGGAAGACCAGCGGCACGATCGCCACCAGCAGTGGCCACCAGCCCGCTGCGCGCCTGCGAAGGGTGTTGGCGCGCAGCGGGTTCTGCTGTGATCGCAGCGTCAGGACGTCGCGTTCTGCCACTGCGTGATCCACGTGTCGCGCTGGTCGCTGATCTGCGCCGCAGGGATGCTCAGCGGCTTCGCGGGGGTCTTGACATAGGAGTTCCACCCGGCGGGAAGCGCCACGCTCGCATCGACCGGGAAGACGTACATATTGGCGGGCATCGCGGCCTGGAAGGTCTTGCCGAGCATGAACTGGATGAAGGCCTTCGCGCCGGCCGAGTTCTTGCCACCCTTCAGCACGCCGGCGTATTCCTGCTCCTGGAAGCAGGTGTTCATCAGGGCCGACGTCGTCGACTTCCCTGCTTTCACGGTGTCAGCGGGAGACGTGTTGTAGGACAACACGATCGGCCGACTACCGTTTCCACCTCCGGCGGTGTAGTCGACACCCCACGCATCACTCCACCCGCTGGTCAATTTGGTGCCGT
The DNA here is from genome assembly GCA_039636865.1 of Dermatophilaceae bacterium Sec6.4. Classification (NCBI taxonomy): domain Bacteria; kingdom Bacillati; phylum Actinomycetota; class Actinomycetes; order Micrococcales; family Dermatophilaceae; species Dermatophilaceae bacterium Sec6.4. The sequence continues at coordinate 667,297 of CP144172.1, read as the reverse complement.
TGGCCATCAGCTTCTTCCAGTACTGCTGCCATCCGTCCTGTTTGGAGTCGCCGTATTTCGCAATGGTGGCGAGCAAGAACGCCATACCGGGTGAGGACGTCGCGGCACCAGGGCTGACGAAAAGGCCCTTGTACGCCGGTTTCGTCAGGTCGTCCAGGCCGGCAGGCGGGGTCTTGCCCTTGGCCGTGAACCACGCGTCGTCGACATTCACACATACGTCGCTGAAATCGATCGGGGTGAGCACCGGGGCCGCTGCACCGGTCAGCGCGTACTTCGCCGCCCCTGCCGGTAGCTTCGGTGAGTAGCTTTCCAGGACGCCGGCTTTGGCCACCCGGGACGCGAAGGTGTTGTCGACGCCGAAGACGACGTCCCCGGTCGGGTTGCCCTTGGTGAGCACTAAGGAGTTCGAGAGCTGACCGGCATCGCCGGAGGCGCGGACGGTGACCTTGTACCCCGTCTCCTTGGTGAACGCCGCGAGCACCGGCTTGGGCACAGCCCACGAGTCGTGGGTGACCAGGACAACGTTCTTGTTGGTCACCGCGCCGCCCGAACCCGTTGAGCCCGAACCTTTCGCACCGGTAGTTGATGCGCCTGAAACCTTGGCGCCGCTGGCGGTGGGGCTTGCGCCGGTGCTGCTCAACGAGCACCCGGCAAGCACGGGCATCGTCATCGCCAGCACGGCTGCAGTGGACATCTTCGTGTACTTCACCTGGAATCGACCTCCTCTTATCGAGGGGCCTCGAGACTTCCTACACCGGTACTAACCGGATCAGGTTCGAGGGTCTGCGGCCTATCCGCACTCTCAGCGCTGCTGCGCTCCCCTGTCGTTTCCGAGGATGACGATACGCACGTCGGGCGCCCGGCCACGTGCTCGGGGTAGGTTTGGGCCAAACCCCACTTGCTCACGTCGGAAGGTCCACTCATGGGTTCGATTGCCTGGAAGGTCATGTCCCTCGGGACGAGCGTCGTGTCCAAGAAGGTCGCGATGAAGCTCACCGACACCGGGTGGGCTGCTGCCACCGGCAGCAAGGCGCCCGAGGACCAGTACGAGCCGGAGCGCTCGCACACCGAGGCCACGCTGTATGCCGTCCTGTCGGCTGCCCTCCTCGCGGGCGTTGCGACTCTGGTCGAGCGCAAGGTCGCCGAGTACTACACCCGTTCCACCGGCCAGCTCGCGCCGCCCGCTCAGAAGGCTGTCGAGAAGCGCGAGAAGCAACTCGCCAAGGATGCGAAGAAGTAGCGCTAGCTGGCCTGCGCGTCAGCATCGCGCAGGCTGGACATCGCCCAGGTGATGGTGGCGACGCTGAGGCTGCCAGCGACGGTGTCGGCGCGGCGCACGAGATCGAATCCTGAGAGATTCAGCCCTCGACGCGCCCACATCGGCAGCGCCGCAACGCCACCGCGCGCAACCAGCAGGTATCCCGGGCGGGCACCGAACGGCAGCGGCGGTTCGCGCAGCAGGAAATGCCCGGCATCGACTGCTGCAGGTGTTGACCGCAAGATCTTGCGGTGGTCCTGCAGCTGCTCGCGCAACTCCCCCACGTTCGTTGGCAGGTCGGTCGCACCGAGCAGAGTGGACGCCGTACGCGCCTGGGAGACATAGGTATCGGCTTCATCAGCGGTCAGCGGGCTACCGGAGTACATCTGATACGCCGCCAGGAAGCTGTGAATCTCGGCGATGTGCACCCAGCTCAGCAGAGCAGGATCGGATGCGGAGTACGGCACGCCCTCGTCGTCCTTGCCGCGCACCCGCTGGTGGATCGAGGAGACATGCTCGATGACTTCCTCGGCATGCGCGATCGTGCCGAATGTGGTGGCCGCGATGTAGTAGCTCGTGCGCTGCAACCGCCCCCACGGATCGCCGCGGTACCCGCTGTGCCCGGCGACTCCGGCCATCGCGGACGGATGCAGAGACTGCAGCAGCAATGCGGCAACCCCACCGGGGAACATCGCCGCGTGCGCATGCACCCGCCAGATCGGGTCGGCTTCGGTGAACCAGCGCGGTCCCTCGGCTTCCCAGATGCCCTTGGCTTTCGCGGGCGCGTCGTCACCGGCCACCTTCGAGCGCAAAAGTTCTCCCAAGGCGCGCTGGGCGCCCGCGACCGGCATTCGCAGCAAAGAGTTCATCACTTGTTAGTATGCGCGGGGCAGTTCTGGCATCTGAAGCCACCCGCCCGCCCCGGCTCCCCGCACTCAGAACATTTGCCGGAGGTTGCATCGTGTAGCGAGGGTGCTGCAATAGCTACCCCCTCACCACAAAGCGCAACCCCAGCGCTGGCTGCGCGCAACGAACGAGTGGGCCAGCACCAGGACACGCGTCCCGGTGCTGGCCCACTCCCCTCAACCCACTTGCCTGAACCCGCTTGCCTCAACCCACTCGGTAGCTGTACGGAATCGCAGCCAGTTCCTCACCTGAGGGGACTGCCTGGCCGAACGGGCTCAGCGACGACGCGTCGTCCACGTACAGCGTGCCCTGCACAACGTGGCCGCGCTTACCCGATGGGGTGATCGTGACGTAGATCGTCGTGCTCTGGCCCGGTTGGACAATCACCGGTGTGAAGGTGCCACCCTGGCCGGCTTCAGTGGCCCAGAAGTCGCCGGTCGTAGAAGTGGTCGACGCATCGAAGGCCTTGGTAGTGGCCGACATCGCGAGGTTGACCGTCGCCTTCGGTGCCGGGCCGGTGAACGGACCGACCAGTGCCGGGCTGATCAGCCAGTCCCCCGGCGTCACCGGTGAGCCGGCCCAGTGACCTGCAGCGGTGTTGCCGGAGGTGGTGGCGCCCAGGTCGGGGTCACCGTTCAGGTCGCCACCCAGGTTGCCCAGGTAGGGCGCCCAGTCGAACGTGACCGGTGCGGTCGCCTCGGCAGCAGCGTCCAGTGAGCTGGTCTCGGTCGGCACGATCCACTGCGGTGTCGCAGCCGCCGCCGGCCCGAAAGGCAACGTCAGGTTGGTGGCCGGCGTGTACGACGGCAGCGAAATCGTGGTGGAAGAGTTGAGCCGCGGATCCACGAAGTACGTCTCCGGGGCAGAACCGTCATTGCGCACGGTCACTTTGGCCACGTGGGTCTTGCCTGCGGCGAGAGTCGTCGTGCTGCTGTTCGGCAGCCCGGACACAACGGGCACGAACGGCGCGAGCCGCACCGTCCCCGTGAAGGTGGTCGACAATGCAGTTCCGGCCACCGGGTTGGCAAACGCTGCCACGAGGGTCCACCGGCCGCGAGCAGGGTTCAGCACGTGCGACCGCGCACCGCGTTCCAGCACCGTCACCGGACCGGACGGCTTCATCCCGACCACCAGTTGGTTGCTCGCGTGTCCGACGGTCTCACCGCTGGGGTCCACGAGATACAGGTTGTAGTTGTCGACGGCAGCCGCTGACACCGTCGTCTGGACGTCGAGCGCACGCTGCCCGGCGCGCACGTCGAACTGGAAGAACCTGGTAACAGCCGGGCTGCCGCCGCGACCGTTCCCGCCGGTGACCGAGGTACTGAACGTGCCCGAGTCACCGCGGAGCGGGACCAGACTACGCAGGTTGATGGGTACCGAGGTCTGCCGGCCGAACGGTGCGTTGAGTACCAGAGCAGCACTGAGGTCCCCAGGCGCGGACGGCGTCCGGGTCGAAACGGTGACCGTACGGGAGGCTCCGGGAGCGAGGGTGATCGAGCTCGGAGACACCTTGCCGAACGACTGGTATGTCGCGGTTGAGGCCTGGAATCGGACCGGCCCTTCATACCCGCCGGCAGCCGCTGGAGCGTCGGTGATGATCGCCGTCCAGGTGCCGAACGCCGGGTAGCGAACGTCGACCGCACCGTGGTTGCCGCCACCCTGAGGCAGGCTGTACGCCTGAAGTTGACCCAGCGGATCCAGCAGAGTGACGTCCAGGCTGGAGTCGTTGGTCGGTGCGGCGACGTCAGCTTGCAGCCGCGACGCGCCGACCGGCACTTTGAAAGTGATCTTCTGCGCGTTCACGCCGTTGAAGTGTTCCCCGACGCTCGAGCCGAGCATTACCTTCTTGGAACTGACCTGGTGGTAGGCACCGAGGGTCCGCCCGGACAGTTTGACCGTCTGCGTGCTCTGCCCGGCGTTGGTGACCCCCAGGCGGAAGCGCTGGTTGCGGCCGGGAGCACCGGCGGCATCGAGCTGGCTGATGCTGGTCAGCAGGGTGCTGCCGGTTGCCGTGGGTGCGCCGGCGCTGGTCTTGACCGACATCGCCGCCTGCACCGCCTTGTAGCTGTCGAGCAGCCCGGTGCCCTGCTGATAACCGGGGTGTCCCAGGTCATCGGCCGTTGAGGTGAGGATCTGTTTGACCAGCGCAGGTGTGGGACTGGCTCCGGAGTGCGTCTGCCGGTAAGCCTGGATCACGAGTGCCGCGGTACCTGCCGTGAGGGGAGCCGCCTCGCTGGTGCCGCCGCTGATGCCGGCGTTGTAGACGCCTTTGGTGCTGTTGTTCAGCACCCAGTTCAAGTCACCGGGAGCAACCAGGTTGGGACTCTTGATTCCCTCCGTGATGCCGCCGGAGCTGAGGGCGCTCATGTTGTTGTTCACCCACCCGGTCGCCTTGATCGAGGAGTAGTTGGCGATGTTCGCCTGCGCATAGGTGCGGAATGTCGTCGTGGCGCCTGCGCTGATCACCTGGGGGTCCGCAGACGGTGACCCGATGGTGTTCGTCGGCCCGGCATCGCCGGTGGAGACGACAACGGTGGTCCCTGCCTCGATCGCGGCCTGGTCGGCCTGACGGATGAGGTCTGCGGTGGTGTCAGGCAGTGGGTTGTAACCGAAGGACTGGTTCAGGATGTCGACGTGGTCGACCGTGACGGCGTACTCGATGGCTTCCAGCAGTCCGGAGGTGCTCGCGACCAGGTCACCGGTGGGAAACACCTTGAGCCCGACCAGGTTCGCACCAGGGGCGACTCCTTCGACCCGGAACTTGCACCCGGGAATGCTGAAGACCTGCCTGCCCTGGGCGGCAATGGAACTCGCGTCCAGGATTGCTTCGCCGCCACTGACGTCGGTGTTGGCACCTTCACCGGTGAAGTCCTTGTAGTCGGTGAACACATGCGTACCGTCCGCACGGACGAAGCCGGGGTTGTTCGGGTCGATCGACTCGGCCATATAGGCGACGGTGACCCCTTTGCCGGTGATACCCAGCTTGCTGGCGGTCTGATCGTTGGGATTCGTGGAATTCGCGTGGATGACGCTCAGCGCCTCCGGGTCCAGCTCGACCCCGTCCGAACCGGGCTGACAGGAAGGTTCGGTCGTCGGCGCCTGCTGAGTGACGGGTGCCGGGATCGAGATCTTCAGGTCAGGCACCACTGCGGCGACGTTCGGGTCGGCGGCAAGACGCTTCGCTTCACCCGCCGAAACGGTGGCCAGCACACTACTGATGAGTTTGGTGGTGCGGATCTTCTTGGCACCGGTGTGCTTCAGATCGGCGATCACCGGGCCCTGATCGGTGGCCACCAAGCCGGCGCGAACGCCGGCGTTCTTGCGAGTCGCCGGCACATTCAGGTGCTGGTTCTTCATGATCACGATGACCTTCTGGTCCGCGTTCTTCGCGAGACCGGTGATCATCGGGGCAGTCAGGCTCGGTAGTCCCTTTACCGGCGTCGGCGGCGGATCCGCCTGGGCCCACCCGACGTTCAAACCGAATCCGGTGAACAACGCGACAACGAATGTCGTTTTGCGTACTGCGCGCATGATGGAGCCGCCTACTCGGAGCAGGTAATAAGCATGAATGGGACCCGGCGTGAACCAGGGAAAAGGAACGTGCCATTCGAAAGCGACATTCGGGTGCAGGGGGCTACGGAAACTCATCAAGAGAGTCGTCGTCAGTCCCGCTACCGGCGACGAGGTAACGGTCCTGCGATCGGGGCACATTGTCAATAGGCAGGCGAATTACCCATCGTCGGCACACTGGTCTCCTGAAACGCCAAGGCGGAGGGCACCGACCGGCGCCGCCCCGCTGCCTCTCTCGGGTTGCATCTTTTGATGCAGGTGCGGCAATAGCTACACCCTGGGCACAAGATGCGACCGCGGCACCTGCCGGTGGGCGGTCAGCCGAGTCGGTCGCGGAAGAACTGCAGGACGCGTCCGTCGTGCAGCCCCGAGCCGCCCTCGTGCTGGTTGTAGGGATAGCCGAAGACCTCCTTGGGCCCGCCCCACGCGTTGAACGCCGCGTAGCAGCACGACGGCGGACAGATCGGATCCATCAACCCCGCCGCGAAGATCGCAGGCGCGGTCGCGAGGCGGGCGAGCACCGCGACGTCGAAGTAGGACAGCGTCGCGAAGGTCTCCTCCACCCGATCGGGACGGCTGCGCAGATACTGCACCAGCTCGGCGTAGGGGTGCTCCACCCCGATCTCGGTCGCTCGCCGGATGTGGGTGAGGAACGGGACGTTCGCCGCGACCGCCCGTACATCCGGGCACAGCGCGCCCGCCGCCATCGCCAGTCCGCCACCCTGGCTGCCACCTTCGAGACCGATCCGGTCGGGGTCGACCCGAGGGTGGCTGCGCGCAGCCTCGATGGCGCGTACCGCGTCGGTGTAGACGCGGCGGTAGTAGTAGGTCTCTCGCGATTCCACGCCTTTGGTCAGGAATCCGGGCACCGACGGGCCGCTGCCGACCGGGTCGGCGGTGGCACCCGGCGTATGCGGGCTCCACCCCTGACCGCGGGTGTCCATCACGAGCGTTGCAAACCCGGCGCTGGGCCAGGTCAGCCATTGGTGCGGGTAGCCGCGTCCTGCGCTGTAGCCGAGGTAGCCCACGATGCACGGCAGCCGCCCCTCGCGGTGCACCGGCACCAGCAGCCAGGCCTTGATCGGGTGTCCGCCCCAGCCCGCGAACGTCACGTCGTACACCTCAACGGCAGTCAGCGGAGTCTGCACCGGTGTGAATTGGACAGCCAGCGGAAAGCTCCTGGCCTCCGACAGGGTGTCGTCCCAGAACTGCCGCAGATCCGCAGGAGTGGGCAACTGCGGATCGTAGGTCGCGAGCTCCGCGGCGGGTAGGTCGTAGAACGCCATGATCGCTCTCCTTCAAGTCGGGTTCGGGCAAGTCGGGTTCGGGCAAGTCGGGTGGGTGGTCGTGGTGTCGCGGGTTGTCGCAGTCCGTAAAGGCGCGGGCCGCGGTCAGGCGCGTCGTGCGTACGACGTCTTGGGCAGGTTGTAGGCAAGGTCGATCGCGGTCTCGACGGCCTCGTCCTGGGTCAGGCGGTGCTCGCACACGAGCCGGGCCAGGTAGCCGGCATCGATCCGCCGCGACAGGTCGTGCCGCGCCGGGATGGAGGCGAATGCCCTGGTGTCGTCGACGAATCCGGAGGTGTTGTAGAAGCCGGCCGTCTCGGTGACGGTTTCGCGGAAGCGGCGCATCCCGTCGGGACTGTCCAGGAACCACCACGGGGCGCCGAGTCGCAGCGACGGGTAGGCCCCCGCGAGCGGCGCAAGCTCGCGGGAGTAACTCGTCTCGTCGACCGTGAACAGGATGGCCCGGAAATTGCGGTCGCGGCCGAACCGCTGCAGCATCGGCTGCAGGGCCCTGGTGTAGTCGGTGCGGACGGGGATGTCGAAGCCGATATCGGGACCGTAGATGCGGAAACTGTCGAGATGATGATCCCTGAGCACCCCGGGATGGATCTGCATGACCAGTCCGTCCTCGGTGGCCAGCTGCGCGAAGGTGAAGAGCATGTGCGCTTCGAAGGCGGCCGCTTGCGGCGGGGAGACCTCACCGGCTCGAGCCAGACGGTAGATCTCAGCCGCCTCACTCTCGGGCAACGGGGTGGTGTCGACCGTGAGGTGCCCGTGGTCGGTGGCCAACCCGCCGGCTGCGACGAATCGCAGCCGCTGGGCCCGCAGGGCCACGAGGTATCCCGCGTAGTCACCGGTCTCGACGTCTGCGGCGACAGCGAGCTCCTCGATGCCCTGGCGCCAGGTCGGGGTCGCGAGCTGCACGAGGGCATCAGGCCGGAAGGTCGGGATGATCCGGTGGCCCTGTTGCTCAGGCCCCTGCTCGGCGAGGCGACGGTGCTCGGCAAGGGTCGACTGCGCGGGGTCGGTCGTGGCGAGCAGCTCGATGCCGAAACGGTCGAGCAACTGCATCGGTCGGTACGCGGGGTCGGCAAGTCGCTCGGACACCACGTCGAAGATCGCGTCGGCCGTCTGCGTCGACGGCACCAGATCGACCCCGAAGACCTCGACCAGCTCGTGCTCCAGCCAGTACCGGGACGGGGTCCCGCGGAAGAACCGCCACCCTTCGCAGAAGCGACGCCAGATCGCCCGAGGATCGATCTCGACCGGCCCGCCGTCACGACGCGCCACCCCCAGATCCTCCGGCGCCACCCCCTGCGAGATCAGCATCCGGGTCACGTAGTGATCGGGAGTGATCAACAGTGCGGCAGGGTCGGCGAACTGCTCGTTGCGAGCGAACAGCGACGCGTCGACGTGGCCGTGCATGCAGACCAGCGGCAGATCGCGGGTGCTGCCGTAGAGGGCACGCGCGACCTCCCGCACCCGTGGCTCGCAGGGCAGCGCGCGGTCAGGGTGCAGGGTCAACTTCGCAGACATCGCAGCTCCTCGGCATCGACGGTTCGGCCACGGCTGGCTGGGCTCGCTGAGTCGGCTGAGTCGCCCAGGTCACGCTAGAGGCGTGCAAAGCATTGCACACCAGATCCTTACCGGTAGATCCTTGACATGTCCTGCAAACGGTTTCAGACTTGATGCGGCCCAAGAGGGATTGACAAGGGGCGTGAGGAGAGCGGAATGGGCATCACCATCCGCGATGTGGCGCGAGCCGCAGGGGTCTCTACCGCGACCGTTTCACGGGCGCTGGGCAACCCCGCGATGGTCGACCCCACGACGCGCGAACGCATCACCCGGATGGCTGACTCGATGGGGTACCGGCCCAACCGGGCAGCACGCAGCCTGATCACCGGGCGCACCGGCAACCTGGGGTTGGTCTTGCCCGATCTGGCCAATCCCTTCTTTCCCAGCGTCGTCAAGGCGATCCAGGCCGCGGCCGGCACCTGCGAATATCAGGTCTTCATCGCGGACACCGACGAAGACCCGCAGGTCGAACTCGGCGTCGTGCGCTCGCTGGCCGAACAGGTCGATGGCATCATCCTCTGCTCACCACGGATGAAGACCGCGCAGCTGCGCGAGGCCGCGACCTGTGTGCCGGTCGTACTGGCGAACCGCCGTAGCGGCTCGATCCCGAGCGTCACGATCGACAGTCCGAGCGTGATGCGGGCGGCAGTGGAACACCTGGCCGGTCTCGGCCACCGCGACGTGGGGTATCTCGCCGGCCCCCGGTCCAGCTGGTCCTCCCGCGAACGGCTGCATAGTTTGCAGGCAGCGGCCGCTGCATCCGAAGTGCGCCTGGTCGAACTCGGCAATTTCGCACCGACCTTCCAGGGTGGCCGGGACGCGGCCGACGGCGTACTCGTCGCCGGGGTCACCTGCGTCGTCGCCTACAACGACCTGTGCGCTGTCGGGCTGATCAGCGCGCTGCGCGACCGCGGCGTGGGAGTGCCGAGCGACCTCAGCGTCGTAGGTATCGACGACATCGAGATGGCAGCCATGCTTCATCCGGCGCTCACCACGGTCGATGTGCCGAAGAAGGAACTCGGTCGCCGAGCCGTCGAACTGCTGCTGCAGACGATGCGCGACCCGACAGCGGTGGCGCAGCATGTCACGCTCTCCACCCGGTTGATCGTGCGCGAATCCACCGCACCGCCCGGCGTTGTGCAGCCACGCGCAACGGTGCGCCGATGACAGCCAACACGCCGCGATCGGGCCGGCTGCCGCGGTTGTCGCGCGCCCACCTGCCCGCACCGCAGGCTGACGTGCAGCTGCCACCGGACGCGGAGCTCACCGAGGCGATCGGAATCGTGCACCTCGGGATCGGCGCGTTCCACCGCGCCCATCAGGCCCTGATGACCCAGGACGCAGCGGTCAGCACAGGTGATACCCGGTGGGGCATCTGCGGCGTCACCCAACGCTCTCGCACCGTCGTCGATCAGTTGAGACCCCAGGACGGCCTCTACACCGTTCTGGAACGCGGCCGCTCACACAGTTCCGCGCGCATCGTCGCCCAGGTGAGCGATGTCCTCTTCGCGGCGCAGGAGGGTGACCGATTGCTCCACCGGCTCGCCGACCCGGCCACACACATCGTCACCATGACCGTGACCGAGAAGGGCTACCCGACCGGGCAGCGCGGCGGACTGGACCGATCCGATGATGCGGTGGCGCATGACCTCACGCGGCGCAGCCGCGGGCAGGCCGGCAGCCGCAGCGTCATCGGTCAGCTCGTCCGGGGCCTGCAAGCTCGCGCCGACAGCGACGCCGGGCCGATCACCGTCATGTCATGCGACAACCTGACCGACAACGGAGCGATCCTGCAGCGACTCGTCGAAGACTTCTGTTATGCCCTGCCCTCTGGTGAGGGAGAGGACATCGCGGCCTTTGTCGCCGCTTCCGTCACCTTCCCGTGCTCCGTGGTCGACCGCATCGTGCCCGCCACCACCGACCGGGACCGCGCTGAGGTCGAAGCGCTGCTCGGTGTCCGGGACGAGGCCCCCGTCGTCGCCGAACCGTACCGACAGTGGGTCATCGAGGACCACTTCGCCGGACCGCGGCCTGCCTGGGAACGCGCGGGAGCGATGTTCGTCGACGACGTGGCGCCGTACGGGCAGCTCAAGCTACGCATCCTGAACGGCACCCACTCGATGCTCGCCTACCTCGGCGCGCTCGCCGGCCACGACACGATCGCCGAGGCAGTCGCCGACCCGAGGTTGCGGCACGCCGCGGAGGCGCTGGTGCGCGACGACGTCATACCCACCCTGCACGTGCCGACCGGTATCGACCCGCAGGAGTACGCCGGGCAGGTGCTGGACCGGTTCGCCAACCCCGCCCTCGGACACCGCACGACGCAGGTCGCGATGGACGGATCGCGCAAACTGCCGGTGCGGCTGCTGCCCACCGCACGCGACCGGTTGGCCGCGGGACACGTGCCGGACTCGGTGGCACTCGCGGTCGCCGGGTGGATGGCCTACGTCGCCAAGGCCACCGACGCCGCCGGCCGACCGCTGCCGCTGGAGGACCCGCTCGCGCCCCTTCTGCACCGCACTGTCCGCGATGCCGGGTCGGATCCGCGCTCGATCACCGCTGCACTGCTGGACCTTCCCGAGATCTTCGGAGCCGATCTACCCGACCACCAGGCCTTCGCCGGGGCCGTCACAACCCACCTGAAGGAACTCCTGTGAAGATCATCGCCGCCGAAGTCATCGTCTGCAGCCCGGACCGCAATTTCGTCACCCTCAAGATCACCACCGACGACGGGGTGACCGGCCTGGGCGACGGCACCCTCAACGGGCGCGAGCAGGCAGTTGCCACCTATCTGCGCGACCACGTCGTGCCGCTGCTGATCGGCCGGGACGCGCACACGATCGAGGACACCTGGCAGTTCCTCTACCGATCGGCGTACTGGCGTCGCGGCCCGGTGACGATGGCCGCGATCGCGGCGGTCGACGTCGCCCTGTGGGATATCAAGGCCAAGGCCGCGAACATGCCGCTCTACCAACTGCTGGGTGGCGCCTCGCGCACCGGGATCCGCGCCTACGGGCACGCGTCCGGCCGGGATCTGCCGGAGCTGTTCGACTCCATCCGCGAGCACCAGTCACTGGGGTACCGCGCGATCCGCGTGCAGACATCGGTCCCAGGGGTCGACGCCGTCTACGGGGTCGCTGCCCAACCCAGCGCCACCGGCACGCGGTACGACTACGAACCGGCCCAGCGCGCCCCGCTACCGGCCGAAGAGGACTGGGACACCGCGGCCTACCTACGCCACCTGCCGACCGTATTCGAAGCCGTCCGTAGCGAATTCGGGCCCGAACTGCCGCTGCTGCACGACGGCCACCACCGGATGACGCCGATCCAGGCCGCCCGGCTCGGCAAGTCCCTGGAGCCGTACGACCTGTTCTGGTTGGAGGACTGCACCCCCGCCGAGAACCAGGACGCCCTGCGACTCGTACGCCAGCACACCACGACCCCGCTGGCCATCGGTGAGGTCTTCAACACGGTGTGGGACTACCAGACCCTGATCCGCGACCAGCTCATCGACTACGTGCGCTCCGCTGTCACACATACTGGCGGCATCACTGCGATGCGCAAGCTGCTGGACTACGCGGCGCAGTACCAGATCAAGTCCGGCATCCACGGACCCACCGACATCTCACCGGTCGGTATGGCGGCTGCGCTGCACCTGGACCTGGCGATCCACAACTTCGGCATCCAGGAGTACATGCCGCACGGGGCGCTCACCAACCAGGTCTTCCAGCAGAGTTTCCGCTTCGAGGACGGCTACCTGCATCCCGGTGAGGCTCCCGGTATCGGCGTGGAACTCGACACCGAGCTCGCGGCGACGATGCCCTACCAACCCGCGTATCTACCGTTCAACCGGCTGAAGGACGGCACGGTCCATGACTGGTAGCCCAGCCACCCACTGGAGGCGAAGCAACGGATGAGGAGCATCACCGAATTCGGCGCCGTGGGCGACGGCCGGGCCGATGACACCGGCGCCGTCCAGGCCACCATCGACGCATGCCACGCCGACGGGGGCGGGCGCGTGGTGATACCGACCGGCGGCACCTTCCGTTGCGGCACCATCGCGCTGCGCTCCGGAATCGAACTGCACCTCGAGGCCGGCGCGACCCTGCAGGCCAGTCCCGACGACGCCGACTACACGATGCGGCGGGCGACCGGTGGGCTGTCCAACGGCTCCCCCGGCGAGGACCCCGAGCTGAGCACCATGTTCATCACGGCGGTCGATGCCCGGGATGTCTCGATCACCGGCGCCGGCACCATCGACGGCGGCGGCCGGTTCTTCATCACCTCCGACCTCGGCGGCATCTACGAGATGACGCACGTGCGGCCGTACACGATCTTCCTCATCGGCTGCGAGCGGGTCACGATCCGCGACGTGCGGATCGTGGACGGCGCGTACTGGACGGTCCGGTTGTCGGGATGCAGCAGCGTCCTCATCGATGCGGTCACCATCGCCAACGACCTGCTGCTGCCGAACAATGACGGGATCGACATCGACACCTGTCAGCGGGTACGGATCGCGAACTGCGACATCGTCACCGCCGACGATGGCATCTGCATCAAGTCCTGCCAGGAATCCAAAGAATTCGGCGATTGCCGAGACATCACGGTGACCGGGTGCACGATCGTCAGCCGGTCGGCCGCGATCTGTATCGGGTCCGAGATCGCTTCACCCATCCGCAACTGCGTGGTCAGCGCGTGCGTGATCTCCGACAGCAACCGCGGGCTCGCACTCAAACTCTCCGAGCCCGGCGGGGTGCACAATGTGCTCTTCACCGACATCGTCGTCGAGACCCGGTTCTGCGACGAGCGCTTCTGGGGGCACGGCGAGCCGATCCACATCTCCAGTTACCCGTGGCGCGGGGGCAGCGGCACCGCGCGCAACATCCGGTTCCACAACATCCTGGCGCGCGGCGAGAACGGAATCCTGATCCGTTCGAAGGAAGCCGGCTGTATCGAGGGGGTCGTTCTGTCGGACGTCCGCGTCGAGATCGACCGGTGGACCGGCGCGCCCGGCGGTCACTGGGATCTGCGGCCACTTCCCGGGATGTCCCTGACCCCGCACGTCACCAGCGGTATCCACCTCGAACGACTTACCGATGTGCGCCTGGCGAACTGCGAGGTGGTGTGGGCCCAGCCTCGCGCCGACCGGGCGCAGGACCTCGACGAGGCACTGACTGTCGTGGATGTCGATGACCTACGAGTCGCCGACATGCGCGGCGGGCACGCTCATACCTGATCCTCAAGGAGACCCGATGACCCGTACGTCTCATCCGCCGGTGAATCAGCAGGCGACACCGCAGGCCCGCGCACTGCTCGACCTCGTCTACTCCGTGTCCGCCACCCGGACCCTGTCCGGGCAGCACAATGCACCGCAGCAGATCTCCCGGTACAGCAATATTGCTGAGCAGCTCACCGGGCATGCTCCGGCGGTCTGGGGTCAGGATTTCGGCTTCTCCGCCGACGGCGACCTGGACGGCGTCAACTTCCGGCCCGACGTGATCGCCGAAGCCCAGCGCCAACACGCCGCCGGGTCGGTCATCACCTTGATGTGGCACGCCGTGCGGCCCACCAGCGAAGAACCGGTCACCTTCGATGACGACATCTGCAACGGGATGCTCGCCGACGACGACTGGCGCGACCTGCTCACCCCCGGCACCGACATCCACACCCGCTGGCAACGACAGGTCGACGTCATCGCGGAGCTGCTCGCGCAGTTGTGCGACGCGCAGATCCCGGTGCTGTGGAGGCCTTATCACGAGATGAACGGCACGTGGTTCTGGTGGGGCGGTCGCCCCGGACAGGACGGCTACGCCGCGCTCTACCGCCAGCTCTACCACCGACTCGTCGAGGTGCACGGGCTCGACAACCTCATCTGGGTCTGGAACGCGAACGCCCCGCGCGACACTCCGGGTGACACTGCCACCGACTACGCGGGTTTCTATCCCGGCCACGACGTCGTCGACATCCTTGCGGCCGACGTCTATCACGACGACTACGCCCAGTCCCATCACGATCAACTCCTCGAGCTCGGCGAGGGCCGCCCGATCGCCCTCGGGGAGGTAGGGGAGTTGCCAACCCCGCAGATCCTCTCCGCGCAGCCGCAGTGGGCGTGGTTCATGACCTGGACCACGTTCCTCACCGACGACAACAGCCCGGACGCGGTGCGGGAGTTGTACGCCGACCCTCGGGTGATCCACCGACCGGCCACCGCGACGTCATGAGTTCGACCCTGTGGGCCTGTCGTCCCGCGGAAGGCGGTACGCCGGACTGGCAACTGACCGACGGTCTGCCGACCATCACGCTCGACGTGTCCGATGGATCCGAAGGTGCAGCGTCCTGGCCGGCGGTGCACCCTGGGGTGTTCGACGCGGGCGGCGGGTTCCGGGGCCACCGGGTGGCTGTCCGGTTCGAGATTCTGCAGGCGAGCGCGGTGCTGCTGTCGCTGCAGTTCTGCGTCGAACGCGGGCCGTGCCCCGACCTGGAGATCACCCTCGACGGGGCGCACCGCGGCCTGTTCCATCCCGTGGTCGTCCGCGAGGACCGCACCCAGACCGGTGAGCCGGGTCCGGTAGCCGGCTTCGTCGACCTGCAGGTCGGATTTCCGGCCGACTGGCTGACACCCGGTCCGCACGTCATCACCGTCACCACAGCCCTGGACCGGGCCGCCGCCGTGGGCGAGGGCCGCTTCGGCGCCACTCACGAGATCGGCTACGTCACAGGGGAATCACTACCCGCGGCGCGCGGTCACTACGGGCAGTGGTTCGGCTCCTACATCCGGTGGTCGGGGGTCGAGCTGACGTCGGTCGCGTCCATCCCGGCTGGGCCGGTCGTGCAGCTGCGACCCACACCGTTCTACGTACCCGACGAGGACAGCGAGACGGGCGCCGACGACTCAGGTGCCGAGGCCGAACTGGTCGACGTGGACGTGACGTGGCCAGCGGGTACGACGCCACCCGCATCGGTCGTGGTCGACTGGCCGAACTCGCAGGAAACTTTGCCCGGCCCGCCCCCTGACCGGGACTTCGGGATGGTGCGATTCCGGGTGCCCGTGCCTGGATTCGACGCGCCCAGCACGGTCGATGTTCACCTCGACGGACAGCTGCACCAGCACCGGATCACGCCATGCCGGCGCTGGACATTGCATTTGATCCCGCACGTACACCTGGACCTGGGATTCACCGACGCGCAGGGCAAGGTCCTGGAACTGCACTGCCGCAATATCGACCGCGCACTGGACGCGATGGCGCTGGACCCCGACTTCCGGTTCTGCGTCGACGGCAGCGTGATCGCCCGGGAGTACCTACGCACCAGGCCACCCCACCGGGGCGACGCGATGCGCGAGGCCATCGCGGCCGGGCGCCTGGGGGTGAACGCGTTCCACAGTAATTTCCTGACGGGGGTGGTGAGTCTGGAAGAGTTGTACCGCTCGACCGATATGAGCCTGTCGCTACCGCGTTCGCGGACCACCGGTCTGCGCTACGCCAACCTCACCGACGTTCCGACGTACTCCCGCTCCATCCCCACGGTCCTGGCCGACCTCGGGATCGAGGCCTTCGTCGGAATGTCCAACCACGGCCGGGCAGCCACCGATACCAGCGACGAGCTGCACCTGCTCTCCCCGGTGCGCTGGCAGGGACCGGACGGCAGCGAGGTACTCGCCCACTTCGCCGACCACTACTCGCAACTGCGATTCATCGCCGCCGACCCGCAGGCAGTGGCCGGCGCCGCCGACGGTCTGGGCCGCTATCTGTCGCGCTACGAACGTCCGGACTACCTGCCCAGCGACCTCGCCGTGATCGGCACCCATGCCGACAACGAAGACCTTGCCGACGGCGACACCGGCTTCGTGCAGCGCTGGAACGAAGCCTTCGCCTGGCCGCGTTTCCGGGTCTGCACCTTTGATGAGTACCTCGCTGCGGTCGCCCCGCTGCGCGACCGGCTACCGCTGTGGCGCAGCGAGACGGGCTCCTACTGGGAGGACGGAGTCGGTTCTGCTGCAGCGGACTTCGCGGTCTACCGGCGTACCCAGGCGCTGCTACCGGCCGCCGAGACATTGGGCGCGCTCGTGTCTGCAGCCGCCGGGAACGTCCGTACGAACCGCACCGAGTTGGATCGAGCCTGGGCCGATCTGTCGGTCGCGGCCGAACACACCCTGACCTGGGCCCGCACCATGGCGCACCCGCATGCGTCGCCGGTGGCCGACCAGCTCGGTTGGAAGGTGCGTTACATCAACGATGCCCACCGCGTCGCGATCGACGAGATGCGGCGCCACCTGGCACAGCTGTCCGAACTGGCCGACATACACGGCCCGGGGTTCCTTGCCTACAACCCGCATGCCTGGACGGCCGACCTGGACGGCGAGCTCGACCTGCCCGAAGGTGTCGATCTGCTGGACGCCGACGGTCCCGTCCCGATCGAGATCCTCAGCAGTTGCGCCGGCCTGCGTCGGGTCCGGATCCACCTGGGCGCCATGGCGGCCCACTCGTGGCGCTTCCTGCCGATGACCGCCGGACAGCTCACCCTGCCCGGTGGCCAGGCTGGGCCCGGCCAACCCTCCCCGACCATCGAGGGCCCGCCCGATTTCATCCGGGTACCCGCCGATGAGCCGATCATCAGTAAGGGCTGGGAGGTTCGCCTCGACGCGACGACTCAGTTGCCCCGCTCGCTGGTGCACCGCGGCAGTGGGCGGGAACTGCTGCAGGACGGTTCGCCCGTCCAGCTGGGCCAGCTCGTCCGGGCAGCGCAGACTCCCTTCGATGCGGACGCATCCGAGCAGCTGGCCAACCCGCCGGACATCCACGATCACCACCGCGCCCGGACCCTGTCGATCGAGAACTTCCGTTACGTCCCCGATCCCGAGCCCAGTGACCTGGTGCAGGAGTCGCCACAGCTGACCTTCGTCGGCGTGAAGCCCACCCCCGACGGGATGCGGCTGCGCTGGCGGGGTGCCGGGGCAGGCCTGGACGCCGTGACCATCGAGCTGCTGCTGCGCGACGAGCGCGCGGTCTGCGATCTCGACATCAGTTTCAGCAAGGCCCCGTGTCTTGACATGGAGGCTGTCTACGTGGCCTTCCCGTTCGCCGGGACCGCACCGGTGCTGCGGTACGACCGCCCGCTCGGCTGGGTGACCCCGGCCACCGAGCACGGACCGGGCGCCTCCAATGAGTGGGCGGCGGTCACGAACACGGTCTCGGTCCAGTCCCAGGAGGGCGAGATCCGCTGGACGCCGCTGGACGCGCCGCTCTTCTGTACCGGTGACATCGTGCGCGGACGCTGGCCGACGCAATTCCCAGCGCAGCAGAGCCACTTGTTCTCCTACGTGATGAACAACTTCTGGCCCTGCAACACCCCTGCCTGGCAACCGGGCCCGGTGACTTTCCGCTATCGGTTCGAGGCTGCTGCACAGTACGAACCCGCAGCCTCCACTCGCTTCGGACGCACTGCCCGGGTCGATGCACAGGTAGCCGAGATCCTGCCGCTGGACCGGTTCGGGCCGGCGGCTGCGAGCGCATACCGGGAGGGCAACCTCGAGGTGATGACCATCCCGGAGGAAGTCGACGTCCAGGTGCGGCAGGGCCACGACCCGTCGGCGCTCACGGTGCAGCTGAGCAACCTGAGCGGGAAACCGGTCAGCGTGCAGCCACCCGACCCACGGCCGGCCGACAGCGCAGGCGCACCGGCGCCGGGCATCCTGGTCCCGCCGTTCGGTATCGCGCATACGGACGTTTCCGGGTCGGCGCACTCGGACCACGCGCCGCCCTGTCCGCAGCCGGGGAAGTGACCCTCTCGACCTGGTATTTCTACGACGGCAAAGTAGCGTGCCTGCGCCCATCAGCTCGCCGTGTTCGGCATCAGTCCGGGGGTCCTGTTCCAGGTGACGCCCTCGGCTTCCAGATGTGCGCTCAGCAGGTCACGGTGCACGATGGTGTGATGTCGAGCGCATAGCAGTGCTGCGTTGGCCAGGCTCGTTTCGCCACCTGACCACCACGGATTCACATGGTGTGCGTCGCACCAGTCCGGCGGTCGATCACAATCGGGAAACGTGCACCCCTGGTCCCGGTGGATGATCGCCGCTCGTAACCCGCCAGTGAAGAGGCGTTTTGCTCGGCCCACATCCAATGGTTGTGATGCCCCGCCGAGAACCATCGGGATCAGATCAGCGTCACACGCCAACCGCCGCAGGGTCCCGGCATCGAGTAGCTGCCCGTCGGTCGTGCGCCCGACACCCGCCAGATAGGTCGGGGCACTTGCGTGATCCGCCACGTCGAGGAGACCGGTGCCCTGCAGGCGGGCCAGCAGAGTGTCGTAATCCAAGGTCACCACGAGTTTTGCGGTGCCGCCGATCTCCCCCACCGGGCGGGACGCGGTGCCATCCAGGACGTTCGCAGCAGTCTCCACCAACCGCACGAGCGCGTCCGCACGCCGCTTCCCCGGGGTCCGAACATCACGATCAGGCGCCGTGGCACCGGCCATTGGTTGCGCCTGCTCAACGGTTGAGCAGGCGCCATCCCCGTTGGTCAACGCACCGTCAGGGCAAGGCTGCGGTGCCGGCGCGGACAGGAACAGCAGCGCGTGTTTCACCGTCGCGGCGTGCCCAGCAGACAGATCGGCCTCGAACCTGGTCAACCCACCAGACAGGTCGTACCAGTGCACAGATTCGCGCTGTTGCTGCACCTGCTCATCACGCACCAACTGCTCGGGCGCGAAACGACCAATGATGAGAGTGGACAACTCCTTCAGCGCCCGCGAACCGAACCTGGTCAAGCTCAGATACCGCAGCAACAGGTCGTCCCGGTCCGCGCACGGCAACTGCTTCAGCACGTTCGGCACCTCGCGCAAGGCGACCGCCGCAGCCGGTACCGACGCGGACCCGGCAGCCAACGACTGCGCCACAACCCGATTCACCGGGTTCGCGCAATCACGCCCGACGGCCCCCGCCCGATGCACCACCACCGGATCCACCCCATGCGCCTGCTGCGCCACCCACCCCGGTGCACCAGTTGCAGTCGAATTCGCAACCGTCCCCCGCGTCAAGGCATCCGCCGTGGCCAACGCAGCCACATTCTCGGCACGCCCCACAATCCCCAACAACGAACCCACCAGGCTTCCCAACCCAGCCTCATCCAGTTGATACAAAGCACCTGGCAACTCGCGCAGACCGGCCTCGAACTGAATCACCAGCTCCACCAGCGCGGCACCCACACACAGCGTGGCGGAAACGATCATCGGAGGTGGTGTCAGCGCGACATCAATGGCTGTGGAATTCACGATGCGCCCCTTCCACCACGTAGAAACGATTCGAACTGATGTCTTTATCATACGGGTGTTCGAGCAATCAGGCAAGGGTTAATTCATCCAATATTGTTGCCGCCGAACATAATTGGGCATCTAGTTATCCACATCCCTGCTTTCTGGATGCTTCCGAAGAGGCTTCTCCACAGACCTTTTTCCCAGCCTTGCCACATCTGTCCTGAGTGGTATTGCTTCGAGTACTCGGACCTTGTCCAGGGCGCTGACCCGCGGCGCTCAACCAGCCACCGGCTGAGTATCCGCACATTCATCACCAGCCGGTCCCACCGGGATCTAGTAGACCGCCCGATGACCGGACAAGGTCAGGCCCCGGCCGCAACTCAGCTCACTTCGGAGCAACCCCGGCTCGGCTCAGATCCGCTACTGCGGTGGATCCACGCATACTCAGGTGTGGCGGCTGCACTTGGTAGACCTTTGCGGCGCTGCCGGCCAACGTGTCCAGCAGCGCACCGGCCGTCTGAATTCCCAGACCGTGCACATCGAGCGTCATCGCTGACAACGACGGGTTGGACAGCCGACACAGGGTGGAATCGTCCCACGCCAGGATCGACAGATCGGTCGGTACCTTCCTGCCGATCGTGGCAGCGACGGCGAGGCCGGCGAGCGCCATCACGTCGTTGTCGTAGATGATCGCGGTCGGTCCCTGGGGAACGCGCAACAGCGCAAGGGTGGCGTCGCGGCCGGACTCCTCGGAGTAGTCGGCCGGGATGACAGCCGAACGAATCGACCGGCGTTCGCACTCAGCGGCGAAGGCCTCGTCGCGCAGGCGGGTGTGATGCAGCTCTTTCGGCCCGCTGACCCGCGCGATGTGTTCGTGACCCAGGTGCGCCAGGCACGTGACGGCGTCGGTCACGGCCTGGGCGTTGTCGACCCACATATTGGAGATGGCCATCCCGTCGGCGGTACCACCGACGGCGACTGCGGGTAGCCCCAACTCCAGGAGCAGGGGTACCCGCAGGTCACCGGTGTGCAGGTTGGCCACGACGACGGCCTCAATCATCGAGCCGCCCGCCCATCGACGGTATTCAGCCATCTCCGCCGCATGGTCGGCGACCACCCGCAGGAGGAGAGACCGCCCGTCTGCGGACAGTCTCTCCTCCAGGCCCGCGATGAACTCTGCGAAGAAGGGTTCGATTCCCAGCATGCGGGCGGGCCGCGCCAGGACCAGACCGACGACGTCAGAGGAATGCTGCATCGGGACAGGCTAGCTGCGGGTCAACGGCCATGAATGCCACTTTGCTACCCCGCTGTCGTGGAAAATCAGGGCAGCTTCGCGGCCTTCACCTTCGGAATGACCCGTGGAGGTGCCTGCAGAGCCCGCGCTGCCCGGTTTGGCGCAAGGCTCACTCCGGCCATGACCTTGGCGTGATTGCTCAACACCTGAGCAGTGGGGTAGCTGGGGTCAGTGGGGTACCAGATGATGCGGAAGGTGTCGTAGTCCGCGTAGAACGAGCCGTCGTCGTTGCGAGAGGTCAACAGCCAGAACATGTCTGCTGCGCCACCTGCGTTGAGCACCGTCGTGGTCCAGGTCTGGTAACCGCTCGTCCGGGTAGCGGCGTCGGGGATGGGACCGGGCTCGATGGTGAGCCCGAACTCCTCGATCATGACGGGCTTCCCGAGACGTTTGCCGTCCCGGATGTGGTCGGTGATCCACTTGGTGCCCCACCCGATGGGATCGGCCTGGGCGGCGGTGCCCCAACTCTGCGGGTACATGTGCACGGTGCCGTAGTCGATATCCGGCAGCGCGGTGAGTTCCTTCCAGTGGTTGCCCTCATAGTCCGAGTAGGGGTAGTCGGTGTTCCCGGCTTCCCCGTAGAAGCCCTCGTCGCCCAGCGCGACCAGTTGCCTCGGCGCCACCGACTTCACGTAGGCACTCATCTCCCGCGCCCACGCCAGCAGCACCTTGCCGGTCTTGTCGCTGCGGTTGCGCGGTTCATTCGCCAGTTCCCACGTCATGATCGTCGGGTCCTGGTTGTATCGCAGCCCCGTGTAGGGATTGACTCTTGTCACGACGTGCTTGACCCACGCCTTGTAGCACTTCTTGATCGATGCGGTCGTGTAGAACTTGTCGTGGTTGACCGCTGTCCCGTACTCGTCGTCGGCCAGCCCGAGGAACCAGCTGACGTACTGCGGCATACCGCCGTAGGACGACCAGTTGTTGGTGAATCCGAGGGACAGCCGGATACCGAGCTGGCCGGCCCGCCACACCGCGTAGTCGAGGCTGTCGAACGCTGCCTCGTCGTAGGTGTAGGGCTGCGGTTGCATGGGAATGGCGTTGGAGAGGCCGTCGGCGAACGCCCAGGCGCGAATCACCGGCAGGGCCATCTTCGCGGCGTCATCGAGCGCGGCGTCGATCATGTAATGCGACTGCTGGTGCAGGTAGTAGGTGTTGGTGCCGGCGAAGCGGAACTTGTCGCGACCGATCATGAAGTTGCCGTTGCGCGTGGTGACGAAAGGGCGCTTCGGCGACGGGTCACCCTTCTTGGGGCGCCGATGCTCTGCAGTCAGGTGATCCGTGGTGTTGGTCGCGGCGAGCGCCTGGGGCACCACTCCGACCCCCACGGCGGCTGCGGCCGCTCCTGTGAGCATGGTCCTGCGGGTACTACGACGGTTGATCTCAGACATGAACATTCCTCCTGTTGGTGGTGATTTCACTGGTATTCATCGGGCGGGCGTCGCCGACCATCGGTCGCCGGTCCCGTCGTAGGAGATCGCCGCATCCGACACATCGGATGGGGCGGATATGGCGGACGTGCTGGTCGAGACGACCACGGGATGCAGCGACCGCTGCGCAGGTACCGCGGCGAAGTCACCTTCGCGCGGCTGGACGGTAAGGGTCTGCGCGTCGTCATCCCAGCGGATCGGCACGAAGGCGAACTCGCCTGCCTCGTAGCCGTAGCCGTCGCCTGCGTCCTCGTAGAGGTCGAACGACGCATCCGCACCGGGGTAGATGCGCAGCTCCAGCGGTCCCCACGGGTCCTCCTCCGTGTGCTGCACCTGCGGGCCCAACGGCAGGATCGTGCCGGCGCGGACGAACACCGGGATGCGGTCCAGCGGGGCGGCGGCAGTGATGCGTTGCCCGCCGCGGTAGCGCTCACCGGTCCAGAAATCGAACCAGTCCGTGCCCTCCGGCAGATAGACCGTGCGGAACTGTGGCACGTCCGTCAACGGCGTGGAGTCCGGGCCGTGCAGCATCGGCTCAGTGACCGGGGCCACGAGCAGCGACGGGCCGAGCATGAACTGGTCGACGATGTCGAACACCTCGGGTCCTCCTCGAACCACCACCAGGCTCGGCGCCCGGCGCTGGCAGATGCGCAACTCGCGACGATCAGCTCTTGGGCGGGATCGACCGGGGTCTGTAGGTGGGCTCCGAGTTCGATGGTGACCGTTGACCGTGCCGGGACGTCGATGACGACCTCGTCCATGTCGTGTATGCGGCCGTCGAACCCGGCTCGAGCCACCTCGACCGTGTCCTGCCAGGCGTCCGCGCTGTCGTTGCTCACAATGAGTGCCACACCGTTCTCACGCGGTTGCAGCAGCAGCAGACGGGGCGCGTTGAGGGCCCGCAGCGCGTACCACAGCAGCTTGCGACGACCGCCGCTGTCGACCATCGCCCAGCTGATCGCCGGCCAGCAGTCGTTCAGCTGCCAGATGATGTACCCGGCGTTGCGTGGCGCGTGCGACCGGTAGTGCGCGACACCGCACGTGATGGCGCGGGCCTGGTTCAGCGAGGTGGTGAAATACCAGTCGTCGAACGACGTCGGGTCGGGCAGGTGTGTCTCCCAACCGCGCTCGAGCTTGCCGTTGCCGTCGATGGCCTTCTGGTGGGCCAGCATGTCGGGTGAGTCAGGTGCCGGGTGGTCATCGTGGATCACGGGCATCAGGGTCGCGTGGGCGGCCGGCGCCTGGAAGCCGAATTCGGCCACGAACCGCGGGGTCGCGTCGCGGTAGGTGAGATAGTCCGCGCTGAACCACACCTTCCAGCTGTGCACCGGACCGTGGTCCGGGTTCGTCGGGTCGGTCCAGTCGGCAGGTGAATACGGACTGGAGGGGATGTAGGCACGGCCCGGATCGAGTTCGGCGACGATTCCCGGCAACAGCTCGTTGTAGTAGCCGCCTCCCCAAGCCTCGCCGTCCGCCATCCGCTCCTTGAAACCCCACCTCAGGTAACCCTCGATGTTCTCGTTGCCACCACTCCACAGCACGAGCGAGGGGTTGGGCGCGAGCCGCGCCACGTTCTCGCGTGCCTCCGCCTCGACCTCTGACCACATCTCCGGAACCTCGGAGTATCCCGCGCAGGCGAAGGCGAAATCCTGCCAGACCAGGATGCCGTGCCGGTTGCACGCGTCGTAGAAGTCATCGCTCTCGTAGATTCCACCGCCCCAGGCGCGCACCAGGTTCAGATCTGCATCGACTGCGTGCTGGATGGCCGCCTCGTACCCCTCGCGGGTCATCCGGCTCGGGAAGCAGTCGCCCGGAATCCAGTTCGCGCCCTTGATCCATACGAACTGACCGTTGATGTGGAATTCGAAACAGGTGCCGTGCTCGTCCGGTTCGACCCGCACGACCACGGTGCGGAACCCGACATCGTGCGTCCAACTGTCCAGCTCGACGCCGTCGTACGAAACCCGCACTGTCAGTGCATAACACGGCTGATCCCCGTACCCGCGCGGCCACCACAACTGCGGTTCGTCCACCGTCAGGGCGAGCTGCGCGCGCGCCGCGGTGGTCGTCTCGGTGTGCCGGGTCGCCGTGCCGTTCGGAGCCTGTAGCTCGACGTCCACCGTGACCTCGTGCGCACCGGTGCGTTCCAGGTCGACCGCCAGATCCACCCGCCCGCGTCCGGCCTCGTCGACCGTGACGGAGGGAATCACAGTTGCGAGACGAGCCGTGGACCACTGGTGGATGCTGATCGGTGCCCAGATCCCCGACGTGGTCAGCGTGGGCCCCCAGTCCCACCCGAAGTTGGAAGCCATCTTGCGCAACGCGTTGTAGGGCAGCGCATCGCCGACCAGTGGTTTGGCGCCGATCCGCTGCTCCGACTCGCGCGCCGCACGCAGCGGCGCATCCAAGTCCACGACCAGCTGGTTTTCTTCGGACAGCAGAGAGCGCACGTCAAACCGGTAGCTGCGGTGCTGGTTCTTGGTGCGCCCCACCTCGGTGCCGTTGAGCGTCACGCATGCAACGGTGTCCAGACCCTGCGCGACCAGGTCGACGCGCTCGTGTCCTTCGTCGACAAAGGCGAAGGTGGTGCGGTACTGCGCATCGGCCTCGCCGATCCACTGCACGAGTTTCTCGTTACTGCCGTCGTAGGGGTCGGGAATGAGTCCCGCGTCGAGCAGGTCGGTGTGCACACAACCCGGCACGGTGGCCGGAACCGAGGCGGGAATACCCGCACCGCCGTGTCCTGCACCGAGGCTGAGGGTCCATCCCTGCGAGAGGGTCGTCATCGTCACCGTAAGTCTCCTGAAGTCTTCATATCGGGTCTATCCGTGCTGATCGATCGCGCTGGTGCAGTGCCGCTGCGCGCCGCGGTCTCAACGTCTGACATCGATCGCCCCCAGCTCGACGGCGGCCACGTCCCGCGCGAAGGGCAGCCCGGCGCTGTCACCGCGGGTCGATACACACAAGGCGGCAGTGACGGCTGCGGTGACGAGAGCTCGTGGGACCGGCAGTTCGTCGAGCCAGGCGTGGATGAAACCAGCGGCGAAGGCATCGCCCGCGCCGACCGGATCGAGCGCCGTCACCTGCCAGGCCGGCTGGTGGAAGGACCCGTCCCGGTCGAAGGCCCAGCACCCCCGGATGCCGTCTTTCACGACGACGACCTCGGGACCTTCGGTCAGCAGCAGACGTGCCGCGTCCTGCATCTGGTGGCCGTCGCCGACCAGCGCATGCAACTCCTCGAGTCCGACCAGTAGGACGTCGGTGCCGCCGATGATTTCGCGCAGCCTGGGCACTGCGACTGCATCCGGGCAGAGGGTCCGCCGCAGGTTGGGGTCGAAGACCACGGCTGTTCCAGCACTTTTCGCTGCGGCGAGGGCTGCCCGCGTCGCCGCCCACGCCGTATCGCTCAGGATGGGTGTGATGCCGGTCAGGTGCAACAGTCGGGCGTCGGCCAGGTACTGCTCGTCGATATCGGCCGGGCACAGTGCAGCACCTGCGGAACCGGAGCGGTAGTACGCCACCTGGATCGGCCGGTCGACACAGACATCGCGGAACAGAACGCCCGTCGCGTGCTGGCCGTCGTGGACCAGGTGCGACACGTCGATCCCCTCTGCGCGCAGCCCACGAACGAGCCCGTCACCGAAGGCATCGGCACCGACCCGACCGATGAAGCCGACCCGGCGTCCCAACCGGGCCAGGCCGATGGCGACGTTTGCCTCGGCCCCGACCACCTGCCGCTCGAAGCGCCGCGAGAGGGTCAGGTCGCATCCGTCGTCGGCGAGCAGGCCGACCATGGCCTCCCCGATGGTGACCACCTCAAGGCGTGCAGCCCGGATGGGCGCCTGTTTTCCCCTCTCACCTGGGGGCACGGTCAGACCGGCGCCGCAACATGTTGGGACTGCAGGTCGTTGGCGCTGCGCACGACCGACCGCGCGGTCAGTGCCTGCGTGAGGCCGGACCGGGGCGAGTGCACCGTCACGGTGACCGACGTACCGGCCGGCAGCGTGATCAGGCCGGCATCGACAGTTGCCTCGGGGTCCACCCGGTCGGCCAGCACCATCAGGTCCTTGACCAGTGACAGGGCGTGCACGGTGAGGCGGTATCCACCCTCGACAGCCACGACATCGATCTGTGCCGCCGACGGGTCCAGGGCCAGCTCGAGGTCTTCGACCCAGCAGTGCACATCACCCGCCGGCACGTCGGACTCAGCTGACGGGTCCGCCAGCTGTACGACGAGGACCTCACCGCGTGGGTCACCGGGATTCTGCACGTCCTCGGGCACCGGCACGAGCTGCACGGAGCGCGCAGCGACGTCCACCACGGACGTCATCTGTGCGAGATTCTCACCCGCCAACGTCTGGCGGGACGCCTGCAGCGTGCCGGTCCAGGGCAGTGCCGAGTCATTGATGACGGCAACCATCAGAGCACTCTCACCGGTGGCCGGGTCGGTGCGCGGCTGCACGGACAGGACGCGGTCGGCATACGCGGCGCGCAACCCCCACCACAGCGGCTTGAGCCGTTCGTCGCCGTCGATCGCCGCCCAGGAAGTGACCGGCCAGCAGTCGTTGAGTTGCCACACGATGGATCCCGCAGTGCGGGGCCACCAGGACCGGTAGTGGGTGACCGCATGCGCGACGGCCCGTGCCTGGTTCAACTGGGTGGCCCAGTGCCAGTCCGCGAAGTCCTGCGGCACACCGAGGTGTGGTTCCAGACCACGGTCCAGCTTGTCGTTACCCTCCTCGGCTTTCTGGTGCAGCAGCCAGACGGGGTCGCTCTTGGACAGCGGCGAACCGTCGGCGTTACGCACCGCTCGCTGCAGGGTGCTCCATGCCGGCGGCGCCTGGAAGCCGAATTCCGAGCAGAACCGGGGGATGTCGCCCCGGTAGTTGGTGTAGTCGGTCCGGTTCCAGACCTCCCACTCGTGGTGGGTGCCGTGGTCGGGATCATTCGGGTGCTGACTACCGGGCGAGAACGGGCTACCGGGGCAGTACGGCCGACTCGGGTCCAGCTCGGCAACGATGCTGGGGAACAGCTCCGTGTAGTAACCGAGGCCCCAGGTCCGACCGGCCAGCGGCTCGCGCCAACCCCAGTCCTCGAACCCCCAGATGTTCTCGTTGCCGCCGTTCCAGATCACCAGGCTCGGATGGGGGGTGAGCCGCGCAACGTGCTCGCGGGCCTCGGCCTCGAATTCGCTGCGGTGCGGCTCCTCCTCGGGGTAGGCCGCGCAGGCCAGCAGGAAGTCCTGCCAGACCATGATCCCGGCCTCGTCGCACAGGTCGTAGAAGTCCTCGGACTCGTAGATCCCGCCGCCCCACACCCGCAGCAGGTTGAGATTCGCGCCCACGGCCTGGGTGATCCGTCGGTCCAGGCGGTCCCGGGTGATGCGGCTGACGAAGTGGTCGTCCGGGATCCAGTTGGCGCCGCGTACGAAGACCGGCTCGCCATTGACCCGCAGCACGAAGGAGGTGCCGTGGTCGTCCGGATCAGTGTCCAGCGTGACTGTCCGCAGGCCGATCCGACGGTGCCAGGTGTCCAGCGCCGCGTTGTCGGTATCTGCATTTCCGGCATCCGCGTCAGTACTGGACAGGGTGACATCGAGGTCGTAGAGCGGTTGTTGTCCGTATCCGACCGGCCACCACAGCTGCGGGTCGGTCACGACCACCGTGGCCGAGCCCGCCGAGGATCCTGCGGGTATTTCAACCGATGCGTTCCAAGTGCCGTGCTCCATGTCGGACCCTCGGGACAGTCGAACGTCGACGGTGAGCGCCGATTCGGCTTTCTGCGTCCCGGCACCCTGCGTCCCGGCACCCTGCGTCCCCGAACCTTCCAGACCGGAGCGCTCGACGTCGACATGCACCAGCACGCAGGCGCTCCCGTCCGGGTCGACGCTGACGATCGGGCGTACCGACTCCAGCCGAGCCGTCCGCCAACGCTCGAGCAGGACGGGGCGCCAGATTCCTGCGGTCTGCAGGTTGGGGCCCCAGTCCCAGCCGAAACTGCAGGCCATCTTGCGCACCATGTTCATCGGCGTGGGGTAGACCCGCGGCCGGGCACCGACGCGGCTTTCCTCTTCCTCCGCGTGGATCAGGGCCGAGGCGAAAGCGACCTGCAGGGTGGCGTCACCCGCTCCCGCGTGATCGCGTACATCGAACCGATACGTGCGGTGCTGGTTACGGGTCCGACCCAGCTCGGTGTCACCCAGGCGCACCGTGGCCACCGTGTCCAACCCCTCGAAGACAAGGTCGACCCGCTCGTCGGGTGCGGCCCGGGCAATGTCGATCGGACGTTCGTAGGTCCAGTTCGCGCGATGCGCCCACACGACCTCGTCCTCGACCATGTCGAGATAGGGATCGGGCATCAGCCCCGCCGACATCAGATCGGTGTGGGCACAACCGGGCACCGCAGCAGGGATGGTCCGGTGGGCGACGGCATCCGGGACTGATCCTCCGCCGGCCTGCATGGTCCAGTTGTCGTGCAACTGCGTGCGTTTCATCGGGGAAACCTCTTCATCTCAACAAACTCGGGGAGTTCGGGTGATGGGCGTGGGTAATGGTGTCGCGGGCATGAACAGGGCCGGGGACGTGACCGTCCCCGGCCCTACCCACCGAAATGTCTACTTGGTCGCGCCGGCCGATATGCCGTTGTAGATCTGCTTCTGCAGCACCAGAAAGATGACGAGCGTGGGCACGATGACGATGAGCGCGCCGGCCGATAGTTGCTCCCACTCGGTGCCTCTGGGCCCGATGAAGCGCTGCAGCGACGTGGAGACGACACCGAGGTTCTGGTCGGGCATGTACAGATACGGAATGTAGAACTCGTTGTAGATCGCGATGCCCTTGATGATGACCACGGTGGCAATCGCCGGCCGCAACAACGGGAGGATGATCTTGCGGTAGATGGTGAAGTGGTTACACCCATCCAACTTGGCAGCCTCGTCCAGCGAAATCGGAATGGAGCGCATGAACTGGATGAAGATGTAGATCGAGACGATATCGGTACTTGTGAAGAGGATGATCGCAGCTTTACGGGTGTCGTAGACCCCGAGCGCATTGACAACCTGGAACGTGGCAACCTGCGTCGTCACGGCCGGCACCAGCGCGGCCAGCAGGAAGGCCGCCACCACCGTCTTCTTGAAGCGGAAATTGAATCGGCTGATCGCATAGGCGGCCATCGTCCCGATGATGATGGAAGCCACGGTCGAGATGACCAGGATGATCGTCGTATTGATGAAGGCGCTGGCCATGTCGCCCTGCACGAATGCATATTTGAAGTTGGCGAACGTCACATGTCGTGGCAGGTCCAGCGGCCCACTGGTCGCGTAGTCCTTCTTTGTCTTCAGCGACGTGATGACGAGAACGACCAGCGGCACGAGGGTTATCAGCGAATAGACAACCAGGCTCGTGTATTTACCGGTTGCGGCGGCGCGAGACTTGATGCTGTGGGAGCTTTTCATGAAAGGGACACATCCTCATCTGGCACGAGCTTGCGTTGGACCCAGGTAATGATCAGCACGATGGCCAGCAGGACGACGGCCATTGCCGAGGCGAGCCCGACCTTGTTGTCCTGGAAAGCGATCTTGATGGTCTGGATGACGAAGGTGGCCGACCCGTTGGCACCGTCGAGCATGATGAACGGCAGTTCGAAGGCCGACAGACTGCCGGCAATCGCCAGGATGAAGGTCAGGCTGATGATCGGCTTGATACCCGGCGCAATGATGTACCGGAACTGGTGCCAGCGGTTGGCGCCGTCCAGTTCGGCCGCCTCGTAGATATCCGTCGGGATCGACTGGATGGCTCCGAGGAACAGCACGAAGTTCAGCCCCATGAACCGCCAGATCGATGCACCGGCGAGGGAAACGTTCACAATGTGCGGATTGCCGAGCCACAGCAGGGTGTTGTGGATACCGACCACGCCGAGCACGGAGTCGAGCGTCCCACCGGGCTGGAAGAAGAACAGGAAGATGTACGACACGGCGACGCCGTTGATCAAATAGGGAAAGAAGAGAATTCCCTTGAAAAGGTTCTTGAACTTCGTGTTGAAACTGAGAATTGTGGCGAAATACAGCGCGAGGCCCATCTGGAGCACCGACGCGCCGATGTAGTACAGCGACACGAAGAAGACCCTGAACAATTCAGGCCGGGTAAAGAAATCTTCATAATTGGTCAGGCCGACAAAAGGTTTGCTCGGGCTCAGCCCGTCCCAGCTGGTGACCGAGTACCAGAACAGATTGACGACCGGGATGTAGGTGAATACAACCAGCAGCACCACGGGAACGAGCAGAAACAGATACGGGGTTACTTTCGAGCCACTGACCCCGCCGCGGCCCTTGCGACGGCTTTTCGCTTTACGCGCACTCCTGTCCTGGGTGCGCGACAGCACCCCCGACGTGAGACCACTCATTGATTTCTCCTCTGTGCGAGACCGTGCACCGGATGCGGGCGGTCGCCACTGTGTGGGGGCGTGCTGGGCGTGCTGGGGTGAAGACCTTGCCGTTACGCGGCAGGCAACGCATTGCCTGCCGCGTAACTAAGGACAGGGAACGGGTCAGCCGACGGACTTGATCGCGGCGCCCCACGCCTTGTTCCACTGGTCGAACAACTGCTGCTCCGTCGTGCCCGAGGCACCGCGGGCAGAGTCGACGAGCTTGCGGTACGGGTCCGGCTGGGTGATGGCGATCTCGGACTGCTTGTCGACCGCAGTTGACTTGGGCGAAGGCACCATCTGCAGGATGTTCGCGCCCTTCAGCGACGTCAGACTGTCGGGCAGCGGCAGCGACTTCAAGGTCGGAACGCCACCATTGGGCTTGTAGTAACCGGACTTGTCGGTGAACCAGGTGACCCAGGCCATGGCGGCCTTCTTGTTGCTGGAGTGCACGCTGACACCCTGGGTCCAGTCCGGCCCGATCGGCACATTGGACTTGCCATTGGTCTGGAACGGCATCGGCATGAAGCCGACGTCGGCGGGGTCGGTACCGGCGGTCTTGGAGGCCAGCTGCATCTGCGGCAGAGCCCACGACCCGAGCGGCATCATGGCGATCTTGCCGGTTGCCAGCAGTGACTTGGAGGTTTCCCAGTTCGTTGTGGTCGGGTCCTTCTCGGTCAGCTTGTCCTTGACCATGGTGTACAGCAGGTTGTCGAGCGTGTTCATCTCGGATCCAGCGGCCCACGGCGTGGGGTTGGAAGCCATCTTCACGTTCGCATTGACGTCGCCACTGACGGCGCCCATCGTCCCAGCGGGCCACGCCAACGGCCAGCCGTCTTTGTAGTTCGTGTAGTAGGGAGTGGCTGCCGTCTTGGCCTTGACAGCCTTCAGGTCGGTGATCAGCTGACCGGGCGTGGTGGGCTCGGAGGTGATGCCGGCCTGTTTGAAGATCTTCTTGTTGTAGACGATGCCGTTTGCGTCGCCGAATGTAGCGAGCCCGTAGACCTTGCCGGCATTGGCAATCGCGTCCGCAAAACGGTACTTCTTGCCCATCTCAGCCGTTGTGCCGAGCGGTTCGAAGAAGGTGGCCAGTTGCGTGGGGGGATGTCGGTCGGTACCAGCAACACGTCGCCGTAGTTCTTCGTGCTCATCCGGGTCTTGACGTCGCCCGCGTAGTCGGTGAGGGCCTGGAACTTCACCGTGACCTTCGGGTAGATCTTGTTGAACTCCTTGGCGTAGGCAGGCAGTTCGGTATTGACGATGTCGGTGCGGTTCGTCAGAACGAGGATCGTTCCGGACGGCGGGCCGGATGCGTTCGACGAGGAGCCGCCGCTGCTCGACCCGCAGGCAGCCAGGCCGAGACCGGCGAACGAGCTCACGGCGACAAGGGCGACCACGGAGCGTCCGCGCTGGGAGTGAAGCATGTGTTGTCCTCTCAATGGGCCGACCCGAGCGGGGCGGCGGTACTGCTGGTCTGGGCCGACTGGAAGATCTTCGGCGAACTGTGACTGATGCCACATTCTTAATGTAGTGTTTACAGTAAGTCAAGGCCAACCGCTTCGGTGGGACGCTGGAACCCCAAATCGTTACCGAAGTCGTAGGAGGTGGACTCAGATGGCGACCAGGTCATCCAGCACGGCGTTGGCCGCCCATCGCGCGCTGCTGCTCGATGGGATCCGGGCAGCCGGACAGATCAGTCGCGCTGCTCTTGCGCGGCGCACGGGTCTGAATGCAGCCACCGTGACCGTCGTCGTACGCGGGCTGATCAACGACGGCCTGATCGTCGAGTCCGGCCGGGCAGCCTCGACCGGTGGCAAGCCGGCTGTGCTGCTCAGCCTCGGCATCGAGTCGCGTTTCGCGGTCGGCGTACATCTGGACCACACCGCGACCACCTACGTTCTGGCCGATCTGTCCGGGCATGTGGTGGCCCGCTGGTCACGCCGGGGCGGCACCGACACCCAGGACCCGCAGCAGGTGGTGCAGCGGATGGCTGCGGACGTGACGGCTCTGGTCACGCAGGTCGGCCTGACCCTCGAACGACTGACCGGTGTCGGTCTGGTCTCCCCCGGACCGGCGACCACGGCAACCGGTATTGCGTTGTCCACGCCGGAGATGCAGCCGTGGATCGAATTCCCGCTCGTGGACGCGCTGGCGGCCGCAACCGGCCTCCCGGTTGTCCTGGGAAATGATGCCACCGCGGCTGCCATCGGTGAGTTCTGGGCGGGGGCGCTGGACCCGACGAGCGTGTTCGCAGCCGTCTACATGGGCACCGGGATAGGCGCCGGAATTCTTGCATCGGGTCATCCGATCGTCGGTGCCAGCGGCAACGCCGGCGAGATCGGGCACATCTGCGTGGTGCGCAACGGGTTGCCCTGCTGGTGCGGTAGCAACGGCTGCCTGGAGACGGTGGCGAGCGCCGGTGCAATCGTGCAGGCGGCGCAGCGCGCCGGCTGCGATCTGAGCGGGGCATTGATCGACGAGCAGTTCGCCGCAGCCGCGCGAGCCGCTATGAACGGCCACCCCGCAGCTGCCCGGATCTTCGACCGTGCTGCAGATGACGTAGCCGTCGCCGTGCACACCCTGACCAACATCCTCGATCTCGACCAGGTGATCCTGACCGGACCTGCGTTCGCGGTCGCCGGTCCGCTGTTCCTGCCTGCCATTCAGCAGCGTCTGGAGCAGACGTTTTTCGCCCGCGGAGCGCACCCGGTCACCGTGAGCATCTCCTCGAACGCAACCGATGCAGCGGCCACCGGCGCCGCAGCGATGGTGTTGCAGAGCGAGCTCGCTCCACAGAGTTCGGCCTCCGGCCTGTCCCTGATCATCTCCGACCCGGATCGCGGAATCTCGGCCGGCGGAAGCTCCGCCGGAGCAGTCCCCGAAGCAGCGGCCGCGAAGTGACCGTGACCCGTACGACCAGATCACCGCGACCCCCAGCGATCCATGACCGTTCGAGAAGGGAAGCGTCGATGACCACCTCGTGGATCGATCAGCCGGACCACCGGGCGTGGCTGCTGCGCCAGACCGCACTCCAGCTGCAGTTCGCACGCAACTTCCCCCACCCGGGCGGGGGATCCTGGTGGCTGGACGAGCAGGGCCGACCGGACCAGGCCAAGCCCGTGCACACCTACGTGACTGCTCGGATGCTGCATGCCTACAGCCTGGGTCACCTGGCGGGCATCCCCGGTTGCGCGCCGCTTGCCGCCCGCGCCCTGCAGGGTCTGACCGGACAGCTGCGCGACGCCGTCAACGCGGGGTGGTTCGCCTCCATCGGTCCCGGCCCGGAATGCGACGACGCGAAAGAGGCGTACGCGCACGCGTTCGTCGTACTGGCCGCCTCCAGCGCCACGTTTGCCGACATTCCCGGCGCACGAGCGCTCCTGGACGAGGCACTGCACGTGTTGGACGCTCGTTTCTGGGAAGAGGCCTACGGTCTGCACCGTGATCAGGCAGCCGCCGACTGGTCCGAATACAGCAATTACCGCGGCATCAATGCCAATATGCACAGCGTCGAGGCGCTGCTGGCCGCATCGGATGCAACCGGCGACCCCCGCTGGCGCGAGCGGGCCGCGCGCATCACCACGACTGTCCTGGGCTGGGCGCGTGGGAACGGGTGGCGGGTACCGGAGCATTTCGACGCCGAGTGGTCCCCGATGATGGAGCACCACCGCGACGAACCGGACCACCCGTTCCAGCCGTACGGCGCCACCGTGGGGCACGGCCTGGAATGGGCCAGACTCGCCCTGCATGTGGCCGCGGCCGGGGTGGGTGATGCACCGGTCCTCACCGACGGGGCCGTCCAGCTCTTCCAGCGGGCCGTCGCCGACGGGTGGGCCGTCGACGGTGCGGACGGTTTCGTCTACACCACCGACTGGACAGGCACTCCCGTGGTCCGGCAGCGGATGCACTGGGTGGTCGCGGAGGCGATCTGCGCGGCTGCAGCGCTGCTGAAACACACCGGTGACCGCGGGTACGACACCTGGTACCGCACCTGGTGGGACTACGCAGCCACCTATCTGATCGACGATGACGGCTCCTGGCGTCATGAGCTGGACCCCGGCAATCAGCCGGCCGCGACCGTCTGGTCAGGTCGTCCCGATCTCTACCACTCCCTGCACGCCACCCTGCTGCCGCGCCTTCCGCTGGCCCCGACCGCCCCCGCCGCTCTTGCCGGCAACCGATAGGAAGGAGCAGACCGATGCGCGTTTCCCCCGACCCCGCCGACGTCGTAGAGCTCACCCCTGACTGGACCGGCGAGCGGCTACCCGACGGTCGCCCGCACGTGCCCGACGCGATCCTGGCCCGACTGCGGGCCGCAACGACGGAGCAGGCCTGGTCGGTGCTGCGCGATGCCGGGTACCACCGACAGTTCTCCGGCGGCTGGTTGCAGACCCACCCGGGCACCCCGCTGGTCGGTCGGGCGCTGACCTGCCAGTTCCTGCCGCACCGCCCGGACCTGGACGCGGTCGTCGTCGCAGCCGGCGCGCGCGAGGGTCACCGTGAGCCTGATAAGCAGAATTCGTGGGTGATCTCGCTGCTGCAGCAGGGCGACGTGATGGTCACCGACATCTTCGGCAAGATCGCCGATGGCACCGTGATCGGGGACAACCTCGGCACGGCCATCGCGGTCCGGACCGGGGTGGGCGCCGTCATCGACGGCGGCGTGCGCGACCTCGCCGGCCTGCAGGAACTGGACGGCGTCAACTTCTTCTGCCGCGGCACGGACCCCACCGCCATTGCCGACGTGGTGCTCGCCGGCGTCAACTTCCCGGTGCGTATCGGCCCTGCCACCGTCCTGCCCGGTGATGTCGTGCTGGGCACTCCCACCGGTGTTGTCTTCATCCCTGCCCATCTCGCCCAGCGGGTCGCCGACGCGGCGCAGGACGTCAGCATCCGCGACGAGTACGGCAAGGGCGCGATTACCGACGGCAGCTTCAGCAGCGCCCAGATCGACGACGAACCCTGGGCCGACCACATCGAGCTGGCCTACCAGGCCTGGCTCTCGCAGCGGACAGCCACCCAGCAGTCAGCCGCGCAGCAGTCAGGTGCGACGCGATGATCCAGATCGCCGAATTCCTGCCGCCGGACACCAGCGAAACCGTGCTGTGGCCGTTGATGCGACAGGCCGGGGTCCGCCACGCCGTCGGGGGACTGCCCCCTGCGGACACACTCCAGGACGGCGAGCAGCCATGGGATTTCATGCCACTGCTGCGCATGCAACAGCTCTACCAGGCACAGGGTTTCGAGCTGGCCGTGATCGAGGCCCGGCCACCGTTGAACAATGCCAAACGGGGCCTACCCGGCGGTGAGGCCGAGATCGACACTGTCTGCACGCTCATCGAGAACATGGGCCGCCTCGGCATCCCGGTGTGGTGTTACGAATGGATGGCCGACTTCAACTGGGTACGTACCAACACCGCGGTCCCGTCGCGGGGCGGTTCGCTGGTCAGCAGCTTTGACGCGTCCCTGCTGGCCGACGCACCGGGCACCCCGTGGGGCCGATTGCCGGAAGAAACGCTGTGGAAGACCCTGCAGCACTTCCTGGAACGCGTCGTCCCGGTGGCCGAGCGGGCCGGCGTGCAGCTGGCGATGCACCCGGACGATCCGCCCATCTCCCCGTTGCGCGGAGTGGGGCGCATCATGCGCAGCATCGAGAATTACGACCGGCTGCTGGACCTGGTCCCCAGCCCGGTCAACGGAATCACGCTCTGTCAGGGCAACTTCGCGCTGATGTCCGACGATCTGCCGGGCGTGATCCAGCACTTCGGGCGCCAGCAGAAGATCTTCTTCGTGCACATGCGCGACGTGCGCGGCACCGCCCAGTCTTTCCACGAGACGTGGCACGACGACGGCCCGACCGACCTGCTCGCCTGTCTGAGCGCCTACCGCGAGGTCGGCTTCGACGGGGTACTGCGCCCCGACCACGTGCCCACGGTCGAAGGCGACAGCAACGACCGTCCGGGCTACTCCCCCTACGGTCGGCTGTTCGCCATCGGGTACCTCAAGGGTCTGCGTGAGGCAGCAGGTCGGGACTCATGCGGATAGCGGTCACCGGGGCCGGGGGTCTGCTCGGAGTTGCGGTCACGGCTGCCGCAGTCGAGCAGGGGCACAGCGTCGTCGCCCTGGATCTGCCCGGCGCGCACCGGTCCGCCGACAACGAGGCGGTGCACCCCGTTGAGGTCGATATGACCGACTACCCCGCTGTGCGGGACGCGGTACGCGGCTGCGACGCCGTCATCCACCTCGCTGCCTACATCAAACCCACCGCCGCACCCGAGCCGCAGGTGCACCACAACAATGTGATCGCGAGCTACAACGCCCTGCTCGCAGCCGCCGACAACGGCATCACAAAGGTGTGTCTCGCCTCCAGCATCAATGCCATCGGGGGGGCCTACAGTCACACTCCCCATTACGACTGGTTCCCCATCACCGAGGACCACCCGACCTACTCCCACGACCCGTACTCGTTGTCGAAGTGGGTGGCCGAGGCGCAGGCCGCCGACTTCGGAAGGCGGAACCCGTCGGCGACGATCGTCTGCCTCCGCGTACATGCGGTGCTGCGCGACCCGTCGAGCCTGGCCGGCTGGAAACGGGACCTGCCGCCGGCCGCGCCCAAGGACCTGTGGGGCTACACCGCACTCGCTGACGCGACCTCCGCCACCCTGGCAGCCGTGCAGGCCGACGTCACCGGCAGCCATGTCATCTACGTCGTGGCCCCGACGACCAGCAGCACGCGCCCAACGGCCGAATTGCTCGCGCAGCACTACCCGGACGTTCCGGTCCGCGGCGACCTGAGCGGGCACCGGGGCTTCTTCGACTGCACCAGAGCGACCCGGTTGCTGGGCCTGACCCCGCAGTCGCTGGACGATGACTGAGCAACGGGGCCGACAGGTGGCCGGCCAGAACCTGCTGTACGTCGGGTCCTACACCGATGCGCTGGGCACCGGCACGGGCATCACGATCTTCGCTGCCGATCCGGCCACCGGTGCGCTGTCGTTGCGATCGACCTACTCATTGCAGTCCCCGTCCTACCTGCAGGCCCATCCACGACTGCCCGTCATCTACGCGCTCACCGAGGCCGCGCAGGGTGTCGTGTCCACGTTCGGAATCGCTGCGGACGGGATGTTGACGTCGTTGGGCAGTTGCAGCAGCGGCGGCGCGGCGCCGTGCCACGCCGTGGTGACGCCCGACGGCACGCACCTGATCGTGAGCAACTACGAGGGCGGCAGTGTCGCTGTCCTGCCCCTGGACGAGGACGGCATCGCCGCCGAGCCCACCGCAGTGACCAGCCGACAGGGCTCCGGGCCCGATCCGGATCGTCAGGAGGCTGCGCATCCGCATCTGGCTGCGAACACCGCCGCCGGCACCTTCCTGCTCGCCGATCTGGGCACCGACGAGATCGTGCGGTACGAGGTGGGCGGTAGCGAGCCGCTGGCTGCCTCAGAAGTGGTGGCGATGGCACCGGGCACCGGACCGCGCCAGGTCGTGGTCGTTCCTGGGGTCGGAACCGACGGCTCCCCGCTGGAGCAGCTCGTCGTCGTCGGTGAGCTGAGCTCGGACCTGACGTCGCTGGGTCGCGGCATGCGAACCCCCACGCTCGAATGGGTCAGGACGCCGGCCCAGGGTCCGGGTCACCCACCGACCCCACGCAACTATCCAGCCCATATCGAGGTCGCCCCCGGTGGCCGCGTCCTCTACGTCAGCAACCGCGGCGCCGACTGCGTTACCTCGTTCCTGCTCGCGGACGGCCGGTTGACGTTCGTCGACCGCGTCGACGTCGGCGCGTGGCCACGACACCTGTCGATCTTCGGGCAGTTCCTGTATGTGGCAGCAGAGCGGGGGCACGCGATCGACCTGATCCGTGCCGACCACACCACCGGGGCGTTGCAGCACGTAGGACAGGTGGCCCGGATCAACAGCCCCACGTGCGTCCTGCCCGTCACCGTTTCCCATGAAGGAGTAGTCAGTGAGTGAACGACCTACCGCCGGCCCGACCGGATGGGATGCGCCCGTATGCGGGATGACGTGGGGCTTCACCGGAGTGCGCGGCACCTGGACCACGCCGGCGGCGGAGCAGTCGATGGCAGCCATGTCGCAGCTCAACGTGAACTGGGTGACCCTCGCCTACGCGGCTGTGCAGGAGACCGCCCAGTCCACGGCGATCCCGTTCCGCGACTCCCCGTCCCTGACCGATGACGAGGTACGCGCCGCAGTACACCGGGCTCGGGACCAGGGCCTGAAGGTGTGCCTCAAACCGATGGTCAACGTCGCCGACGGCACCTGGCGGGCCTACATCGGTTTCTTCGACTGGGACGTGCCCGGCGAACCAAGCTGGGGCCAGTGGTTCAGCGCCTACCGGGAGTACATCGTCCATCATGCCCGGCTGGCCGCTGAGCTGGACGTCGACCTCTTCTGCATCGGGTGTGAGACGGTACGCGCCGATTCGCAGGAGACCCTGTGGCGGGAGCTCATCGCCGACGTGCGCTACGTCTACGCCGGACCCATCACCTACAACTGCGACAAGTACCAGGAAGACCACGTCACCTGGTGGGATGCCGTCGACGTCATCTCGGCCAGCGGGTACTACCCGAGCGGGGACTGGGAGAGCGAGCTGGACCGCATCGAGGCCGTGGTCACGCAGTACGACAAGCCCTTCTGCTTCCTGGAGGCAGGTTGCCCGAGCCGGGTCGGTGCGCAGGCCCGCCCCAACGACTGGACGCTCATCGGCGCTCCCGACGGGCAGGTACAGGCCGACTACCTCGATGAGATGTTGACCGCGGCGGGTAGGCGTCCCTGGGTGGGCGGCTTCATGTTGTGGGACTGGCCGGCCGCCCTGTACAACGCCGAAACTGCTGCAGCCAATGACGACTACTGCGTCTACGGCAAACCGGCTGCCCGAGTCGTCGCGGGGCACTACTCACGTGCTCAGGCTGCGGGCTGACCCCATGGCGACGAGCACTCGACGGTCATCCCGGCAGGACTTCTGCATCCTGGATCTCGGCGTCCTGAATCTCTGCGTCTTGAATCTCGCGACGCAGTTCCTGCGCGCGCCGGGCCAGCCGTCGGACCTGCGCCCAGTCGCCTTCCCGCAGGGCGCCGGCCGGGGTTACCCACGAAGCGCCGACGCAGGGCACGGTCGGCAGCTTCAGGTAGTCCGCCGCGAGGTACTGCGTGATGCCACCGGTCGGGCACACGTCGAGATCGGGAACAGGCCCGCTGATGGCCCGCAGAGCGTCGGCCCCGCCCAGCTGCTCGGCGGGGAAGAACTTCACGACCGAAAAGCCGCGTTCTGCGAGGGTGAGCATCTCGGTCACCGTCGCGGCGCCGGGCAGAGTCGGCAACCGCGAGCCCGCACAGGCGGCCAGCAGTCCCTGCGGAGAACCGGGCGTCACCAGGAACCGCGCACCTGCGTCCGCTGCCTGCTGCACCTGATGCGGCGTTCGGACGCTTCCGGTGCCGACGATCATGTCCGGGCAGTCCTCAGCGATCCGGGCAACCGCCTCCAACGCACCCGCAGTGCGCAGGGTGATCTCGATGACGGTGATTCCACCCTCCAGCAGCGCGTTCGCCAACGCGACGGCGCCCGAAGGATCCTCGATCACCACGACGGGCAGCACCGGCCCGGCGTCGATCACCTCGCGGATGCTGAGCCCACCCGGTCCCTGCATGTCACGGCTCCTTTCGGCAGATCTGATGTCCGGAACCGGCCGCCATAGATGCCATCTCCATTGCATCGCAGACCGTGAAGTACCTGCATTCCAGGGCCGATCATATTCGGTACCTTTCACTCGGATCGTCCGGCACGTTCCTGCCGGTGAAGGAGAAAGCTGATGGCAACAGTTGCTTTTGACAAGGCCGTACGACGGTTCCCCGGCGTCGACCGCCCCGCAGTCGACGCGCTCGACATTGCAATCGCAGACGGTGAATTCCTGGTGCTGGTCGGACCATCGGGTTGCGGCAAGTCCACGTCGTTACGCATGCTCGCCGGACTGGAGGACGTCGACGAAGGTCGCATCATGATCGGTGACCGCGACGTCACCGATCTGACCCCTAAGGAACGCGATGTCGCGATGGTGTTTCAGAACTATGCGCTCTACCCCCATATGAGCGTGGCCGACAACATGGGTTTCTCGTTGAAGATCGCCGGGGTGGCCCGTCCGGAGATCAAGACCCGCGTCGAAGAGGCGGCCAAGATGCTGGACCTTAGCGAGTACCTGGACCGTAAACCCAAAGCACTCTCCGGTGGTCAACGTCAGCGAGTGGCGATGGGTCGGGCGATCGTGCGTCAACCGCAGGTCTTCCTGATGGACGAGCCGCTGTCCAACCTCGACGCGAAACTACGCGTGCAGACCCGCACCCAGATCGCCTCGCTGCAGCGCAGACTGGGTGTCACGACGGTCTACGTCACGCACGACCAGGTCGAGGCAATGACGATGGGCGACCGTGTCGCGGTCCTCAAAGACGGCGTGCTGCAGCAATGCGGGACCCCCCGCGAGCTCTACGACCACCCCAACAACGTCTTTGTCGCCGGTTTCATCGGCTCCCCCGCGATGAATCTGCTGCAGGCCCCGTCCACCGACGGAGGTGTCAAACTCGGTAACACGGTGGCGCCGATCTCCCGCGAGGCGCTCACCCAGGCAGGAGCGACCGTTACCGTCGGCGTGCGACCAGAAGACCTGGTCCGCAATGAACGGGGTGAAGGCCTACCGGTCGACATCGACGTCGTCGAAGAACTCGGTGCGGACGCCTACATCTACGGCCACACGACCACACCTGACGGTGACGTGCCGATCGTTGCCCGGGTCGACGGCCGCGACGTCCCCGAGAAGGGTGCCAAAATCTACTTCACCCATAACTCAGCGCGCATGCACCTCTTCAACAACGAAACGGGTCAGCGCATCGAAGCCTGAGCGCTCGCCACATCCACGCCACACCGAACCGGGCGGTCCGACGATCACTCGTCGTCGTCGCCCGGATCGGTGCCGGTGTTGGCGCCGCTACCGGTTGAGGGACTGGGGTTGGCGTGCAGTGCTGCGAGATTCGGGTGCGCGGGATGCGCTTTGCCCATCGGTCCCGCGGCCATCGCGGTGAAGAGATTCTGCGCGACCTTCGTCACGAATGCCGATGACTGCTGGGTGATCCCGGCACCCTTGTTGATCGCGCCGAGCCCGATGGCGAATCCCATGCTGCCGGAGGCGAAGACACCCGCGCCGGAGTCGACCGTGTAGTAGCCGAGGTCGGAGTACGTCATGCCGATCCGGCCGCACTGCACCGGCGAATGCGCAGCCACTTCGAGAGTTTTCGGCGTTCCCGGAATCGGATACGCACGATCGATCTCCACACCCACCACGCCGGGGTACCTTGATCCGGCTTTTGCTCCGGTCCCCTTGAACATCCAGAAGCCCGGCACCGTCACCGTGAGCGGCCCGGTGGCCGGGAAGCATTCGTACATCAACCCGACCAATCCGTTCTCGGGGCGGGCTTGTGGGGCATTTCGCCACAACGTGGTGGTGTCAGCGTTGTTCTTCACCGGATCAAGCGCTGTCGACTTGTAACCGATCATCTCCCGGCCGTCGGCTGCGAATCGCACCCGCCAGTACTGGGCGTTCGCGCCCATGAAAGCCAGGTTGGTGCCACTGTCACGCGCACTGATGTAGGCGTTGCGCATCGCGGTGTCCCAGTACTCGTCATGGTTGGGAGATACAACCCCGGCCGCTCCCGCCAGGATGCTGGGATCGGCCGCAATGTCGGTATTGCTCACATACGCAACGGGTAGCTTGTTGCGCTCGGCAATAGTGACGATCTGTCGCTCACCGGCGGTGACATACCGTGCGCCGGAGCGGTCATACGGGCGGTTGAACGAGACGACATTCGCGCGATCGGCGAAGCCCTATTTACCGGCGTAGAGGGAGTACCCGCCGTACTGGTTGTATGCCTGGTAGGTCGCGTCCGCGCTGACGAGGACCAGCTTGCCGGCCAGATCGCGGGTGCGCAGGGTAAGCGGGATGTACTTGCTCCTGCCGTCCGAACCGTCGAGCTTGAGCAGGTACAGCCCGGCCGGCCATCCGGTCGTGCTGATCTGCGCCGTCTGCTTCCAGTTGCTGCAATCGACCATGTGGTGCGCGCGCACCGGGCAGGAGGGTTGCCGTACACCGCGCAGCAACGAAGATTTCCAGATCAGACGGCCGCCCTTCCCCGCATAGTCACCCATCCGGTAGGCGGACACCGTGTACGTGGGCACGGTCGCGGTGGTGAACATCCGCACCGACTGACCCGGCAGTACCGATGTGTGGTTCACCCAGCCGGCCAGTTCGGTGTCGGTGGCCCACTTGGCCTTGGGTAGTTGCCAGGAGATGGTGCCGGGTTTGGCGTTCTCGGCGGCCACGACGACGCGGGGATCAGGTGGTGCCGGGGTGCCTGGGGCGGGCGCAGCGCTCTTGTGCGTGCTCGGCTGCGCACCAGGGGAGACCTTCTCACCAGACGTCGAGCACGCGGCGACACCAACCGTCGCGACGACCGCGATCAGACCCGCATACATCCTGGTCGAACTACGCATGCTGCTCCCCGTGCGCTCCCGTTGATCCCGCTGAACCACCGGATACTAGTGCAGTAATCGAGAATAGGACGGGTGCGCATGCATCACCCACCACTCAGGATGACCGTCGCGAGCGGCACACCCGGACGGTAGGGAAGGTGCCGGTAACTCGGCGCTTCCAGCATTGCCAGATCTGCCCGGGCACCGACCCGAAGGACACCGACGTCGTCGCGCCGCAGCGCAGCCGCACCGCCCGCGGTCGACGCCCGGACCGCCTCGATGGGAGTCATTCCCATCTCGCGGACTGCGACCGCGATCATGAACGGCATCGAGCCCGAATAGCAGGTGCCGGGGTTGCAGTCGGTGGCCAGCGCGACCTGCACACCCGCGTCGATGAGCCGTCGCGCATCCGGGTAGGGCGAGCGGGTGGAGAACTCAACCCCGGGCAACAGC
Source organism: Dermatophilaceae bacterium Sec6.4 (assembly GCA_039636865.1). Classification (NCBI taxonomy): domain Bacteria; kingdom Bacillati; phylum Actinomycetota; class Actinomycetes; order Micrococcales; family Dermatophilaceae; species Dermatophilaceae bacterium Sec6.4. The sequence continues at coordinate 623,319 of CP144172.1, read as the reverse complement.
GTTGCGACAGTGTTAGATTCAGCCAACGCCGCGATGTCTCCGTCCGACAGGTAAGTGCAGTGGTCGACGCTCGCGGCACCCACCTCCACGGCGAGCTGTACGCCCGGGCCGTGGCCGAGTTGGTTGCCGTGCACCCGGGCGAGCAGACCTGCATCCCGGCCTGCACGCAGCACCCGCCGCGACTCCTCCTCGGTGAATGCATGCGGGCTGTGCGGCTCGCAGAAGACGTCGATCCATCGCGCATGCGGCGCGCACGCGCCAAGCATCTCGCCGGTGACCAGGTCGAGGTAGGCGCCCCGGTCCGCACGCGCATCCGGCGGCACGACGTGCGCACCGAGGAAGGTGGTCTCGGTCGTGAACTCCCCGGCGATCCGCAGCGCCCGGACCTCATCTGCAACCGTCAATCCGTAACCGCTTTTGATCTCCACCGTCGTGGTGCCCTGCGCGCGCATCTGCGCGACGCGGGCCCGCACGAGCGAGCGCAGTTCGTCGTCGGTCGCGCGCCGGGTGGCAGTCATCGTCAACGCGATACCGCCGCCGTCGTACGGCGTGCCGGTCATCCGCGCTTCGAACTCACCGGAGCGGTCGCCGGCGAAGACGAGGTGGGAGTGGCTGTCGACGAACCCCGGCATGACGCAGCGGTGTTCCGCGTCGATCACAAGATCTGCGGCGGGTGCATCGGCCCCGGCGCCGATCCAGTCGATCCGGCCATCGGTGGCGACGAGGGCGACTTCGGTCATGATGCCCAGGCCATCACCTCGGTCGCTGTCCACCGTGACGAGCTCACCGATGTTCTTGACGAGTGTGCTGGTCACGACTTCCTCCCGAGCGGTTCGATGGCGCCGGCGAGCAGTCTGCCCACATTGCCGAGGCGGTGGTGACCGTCTTCGACGATGACCTCACCGTCGCGGACCACCGTGTGCACGTCAGCAGCCGTCGCGGAGTAGAAGATCTGCGCAGGGTCAGAGCCAGCAGTACGAACCGAATCGGTGCGCACCGCGACGAGGTCCGCCAGGAAACCGCGGACCAGGACGCCGGCGGCGGGCCAACCCAGGCTCCCTTGAGCGGTCGCCACATGATGCAACTCCTGCAGATCGAACCGACCACGACGACCACTGGACAGCCGTTCATGCATCTCCAGCCCCCGCAGTTCCTCGAACATGTCGATCACCGCGTGCTGGTCGCTGCCGACGCTCAGGTACGCACCGGCGTCATGAAGAGCGCGCGCGGGTCCGATGCCGTCGGCCAGGTCGCGCTCGGTCGTCGGGCAGAAGCACGCGGTGATCCCCGATCCGCCGAGCAGGGCGATGCCCTCGGTGCTCAGGTGGGTGGCGTGTACGACGCTCGTCTGCGGGCCGAGCGCGCCCGCATCGTGCAGCAACCGGGTGGGCGTGACGCCGTAGTAGCTCATGCATGCGTCATTCTCGTCCGGTTGCTCCGAGAGGTGCACGTGCAGTGGGCGGTCGCCGTTCGCCGCAGCCACTGTGCCGATCGCCTCACGCGGCACCGCCCGCACCGAGTGGATCGCCGCGCCGATCCTGGTCGTGTCGTCATCTTTCAACGCGCTCACCCGGGTCGCCCAGCGCCCGACGTCACCGTCGCCGAAACGCAGCTGCTCCCCACTCAGTGGGACGTGACCATCAGCGGTCAGCCCACCGGCCAGGTAGCAGGTATCGAGCAACGTCAGCCGGATCCCCGCCTCCCGGGCAGCCTGCCGCATCGCCTCACCCATCGCGTTCGGGTCGTCGTAAGGCCGCCCGCCCGGCTGGTGGTGCAGGTAGTGGAACTCGCCCACGCTGGTGATCCCGGCGAGCGCCATCTCGGCGTAGGTCGCCCGTGCAAGTCGCAGGTAGGAATCCGGATCCAGCTGCGCCGCGACGGCGTACATGCCTTGTCGCCAGGTCCAGAACGTGCCCCCGCCCGCGTGGGTGCGACCGCGCAGCGCCCGGTGGAAAGCGTGGCTGTGACAGTTGGCGAGACCAGGGATGACGACACCGGGCAACAGGTGCGCATCGCCCTGTGGCTGGTCCGGCGTCACCGAGGTGAAGCGTCCTTCGGCGATCTCGAAGCGCACGTTTGCAGCGACGCCTCGCGGCAGCAACGCGTGCCTCGCCCAGTACGCCGTCATCCGGCCAGCTCTCGCAGCACGTCCGTCAGCGCGGCAACGCCCGCGTGACAGTCGATTTGTTCGGCGAACTCCGCCGGTGAATGTGAGACCCCGGTCGGGTTGCGCACGAAGAGCATGGCCGTCCGGACACCGGCATTGGCCAGGATGCCCGCGTCGTGGCCGGCGCCGGTCCCGAGCATCGGCACGTCGCCGAGCACCGAGCGCAGTCGCGCGGCCAGTGAGCCGTCGAAGCGGGTCGTCGGTGTCCACGATTCCTGCGCGACCGATGCGGTCACCTGCTGCTCGAGCGCCGCCACCATCGCCAGCACGGCACCCTCGTCGGCGCCGCGTGCGTCCAGCCAGGCGGTCACGTGGGACGGGATCGCGTTGACGCCGTTCGGGGTCACCAGCAGCTTGCCTACTGTCGCGACGCAACCATGTTGGGCAGCAAGGTTTCTCGCGTCCGCGATGGCCAATGCGCAGGCGAGCATCGCATCGTCCCGGTCCGCCAACCGGGTCATACCTGCGTGGTTGGCAGTGCCGTCGAAGTCGAGTCGCCAGCGACCGTGCGGCCAGATGTCGGTGCCGACCGCGACCGCGGCGCTGACCTGGTCGTAGCGGTCGGCGTCTGCCATCGCGCGGCCCTGCTCGACGTGCAACTCAACGAAGTCTCCGATCCGAGCCAGCGTCGCGTCGTCGCGTCCGATGGCAGTGGAACGGCCCGCCGAACTGAGCGCCTGACCCATCGTGACGCCGTCGACGTCGGTCAGCCCGAGCGCCCGGTCGCTGTCCAGCGCACCGGTGATGACCCGCGACCCGGCGCACGCCACCCCGAATCGGGCACCCTCCTCGTCGCCGAAGTTCACCACCCCGATCGGTCGTGTCGGCTCAAAACCACTCTCCCGCAATGCATCTACCGCGGCGAGCGCGCTGACCACACCGAGCGGGCCATCGTATGCGCCGCCGTCCGGCACCGAGTCGAGGTGCGAGCCGGCAACAACACCGGCACCGGGAGAAGCGTCCGGGTCGCCCCACCACGCCCACTGGTTACCCATCCGATCGAGTGTCAGGTCGAGCCCGCGTGACGTGCACTCACCCGCGAACCACTCCCGCAGGGTGTGGTCTGCGCGAGTCCAGGCGAATCGTCGATACCCACCGGACGCAGCGCGCCCGATCGGTTCCAGGTCGGCCCACATCCGGTCGAACCCGGCGTACGACCGGGCGGGTGAAGTCACCGCTCAGCCCTCGCGCATCGGCACGCGGACATTCCGCTCGGCGGCGACCTGCTCGGCCCGCTCGTACCCCGCGTCGACGTGCCGGATGACGCCCATACCGGGGTCGTTGGTCAGCACGCGGCGCAGTTTCTCAGCGGCCAGCGCGGTGCCGTCGGCGACCGTGACCTGCCCCGCGTGCTGCGAGCGGCCGATACCGACGCCGCCACCGTGGTGGATCGACACCCAGGTCGCACCGGAGGAGCAGTTGATCATCGCGTTCAGCAACGGCCAGTCCGCGATGGCGTCCGACCCGTCCAACATCGATTCCGTCTCGCGGTAGGGCGAGGCGACCGAGCCACAGTCCAGGTGGTCGCGACCGATAACGATCGGCGCCGACACCTCGCCGCTCGCGACAAGGTCGTTGATCGCCAGGCCGGCCTTGTCGCGTTCGCCGTACCCCAGCCAGCAGATGCGGGCGGGCAGTCCTTGGAAGGCAATCTTGTCCTTGGCGCCGCGCATCCACTTCTGCAACCGGTCGTTGTCCGGGAAGAGATCCATCACGGCCTTGTCCGTGGCGTAGATGTCCTTCGGGTCACCCGAGAGTGCTACCCAGCGGAACGGGCCCCTGCCCTCGCAGAACAGCGGTCGGATGTACGCGGGGACGAAGCCCGGGAACTCGAATGCCCGGTCGTATCCCCCGTGTCGGGCCTCGTCACGGATGGAGTTTCCGTAGTCGAAGACCTCTGCTCCGGCATCCTGGAACTCCACCATGGCCTTGACCTGCCGGGCCATCGACGCGCGAGCCCGGTTGGTGAAGTCGTCCGGCTTCTTCTCGGCGTACTCGTGCCAGTCGCCGAGGTCTATGTCGTCGGGCAGGTAGGACAACGGATCGTGGGCGCTGGTCTGGTCGGTGACGATGTCGATCTCGACGCCGCGACGCAGCAACTCCGGGAAGATCACCGCCGCGTTTCCGACAACGCCGACGGAGTACGCACGGCGCGCTCGCTTGGCGTCCATCGCCTTCTTGACGGCGTCGTCCAGATCGGTCGCGACCTCATCGAGATACCGGTCGTTCATCCGGCGGCGCAGCCGGGTCTCGTCGACATCCACGATGAGACAGACGCCGTCGTTCAGGGTGACCGCAAGCGGTTGGGCCCCGCCCATCCCGCCACAGCCCCCGGTCAGGGTGAGGGTGCCCGAGAGGGTGCCACCGAAGCGCTTCTCGGCAATCGCCGCGAACGTCTCGTAGGTACCCTGCACGATCCCCTGGGTGCCGATGTAGATCCAGGAACCGGCGGTCATCTGCCCGTACATCGTCAGGCCGAGGTGCTCCAGCCGCCGGAACTCCGGCCAGTTCGCCCAGTCACCGACAAGGTTGGAGTTGGCGATCAGCACCCGCGGCGCCCACTCGTGGGTCTGCATGACACCCACCGGACGACCGGACTGCACCAGCATCGTCTCGTCCTGCCGCAGTGTCTGCAGCGTGCGGACCATCGCGTCGAAGGAGCGCCAGTCGCGTGCTGCGCGGCCGGTGCCGCCGTAGACGACCAGGTCGTCGGGGCGCTCAGCGACCTCGGGATCGAGGTTGTTCATCAGCATCCGCATCGGAGCTTCGGTCTGCCAGGACTGTGCGGTCAGGGTCGTGCCACGCGGTGCGCGAACCGGTCGAGCGCCTTCCATGATTTCTCCTCTGTGTAGTGCGGTGCGGTGAATGCTGTTGCCGGCCCGTCAGGCCAACCGCCCGACGGCACTCTCAGCGAGTGCGACGATGTCGCCACTGGCGACCAACTGGACGGCAACCTCGATGTCGGGAGCGAGAAAGCGGTCCGGCCCGGGCCCGGGTAACGCGCGGGCGACAGCCGCCGTGCCGGGTGCCGGTTCAAGAGGACCTCGTAGGGCGATTCCCCTTGCGGCAGTAAGTACTTCGATCGCCAGCACCCGTGTCAGCCCGTCGACCGAGCGGCGCAGCTTGCGACCGCCGGACCAACCCATCGAGACGTGGTCCTCCTGCATGGCGCTGGACGGGATCGAGTCGACACTGGCCGGTGCGGCGAGCCGCTTGAGCTCGGAGACGATTGCCGCCTGGGTGTACTGAGCGATCATGTACCCGGAGTCGACACCGGGGTCGTCGGCCAGGAACGCATGCAGGCCGGCGTTACGCGCGGGGTCCAGGAACCGGTCGGTACGCCGCTCGCTCATCGAGGCCACGTCGGCGGCCACGATCGCGAGGAAGTCCAGCACGTACGCGACCGGCGCTCCGTGGAAGTTGCCGTTCGACTCCACCCGTCCATCAAGGGTGACGACCGGATTGTCGACCGCTGCGCACAACTCACGGGACGCGATCAGCTCGGCGTGGGCGAGGGTGTCGCGGGCGGCTCCGGCGACCTGCGGTGCGCACCGCAGCGAGTAGGCGTCCTGCACCCGGGTGCACGCGGCTGGATCACGATGACTCTCGCGGATAGCGCTATCAGCCAACATGGTCCGCATATTCGCGGCGCTCAGCGCCTGCCCGGTGTGTGGTCGCAGCGCGTGCAGGTCGGCGGCGAATACGTCGTCCGTGCCCAGTAGTCCCTCCACGCTCATCGCAGCGCTGATGTCGGCGGTGGTGAGCAGGTGGCGAAGGTCGACGATCGCCATACACAGCATCCCGAGCATGCCGTCGGTGCCGTTGATGAGGGCCAGACCCTCCTTCTCGGCCAATTCGACCGGATGCAGTCCGGCCTCGTGCAGCGCCTCGGCGGCCGACCGTTCGACGCCGGACGCGTCGCGCACCGGACCCTCCCCCATCAATGCGAGGGCGCAGTGCGCCAGCGGCGCCAGGTCACCGGAGCACCCCAGCGAGCCGTATTCATGCACGACCGGGGTGATCCCGGCGTTCAGCATCCCGACATACGCGGCGAGTGTTTCCTCGCGGATGCCGGTGCGCCCGGTCGCCAGGGTCGAGATGCGCAGCAGCATCGTCGCCCGAACGACCTCACGTTCCACCTCTGGGCCGGAGCCCGCGGCATGCGAGCGGATCAGACTGCGCTGCAATTGCTTTCGTTGCTCTGTCGGGATGTGCTTGGTGGCCAGTGCACCGAAGCCGGTGGAGATGCCGTAGTGCGGGATGACGTCACCCGCGAGATGCTCGATGATCTCCCGACTGCGGCGCACCTCCGCCAGTGACGCGTCGCTGATGACGATGGGCGCACCGCCGCGCGCCACCTGCACGACCTGTTCGATCGTCAACGGCCCGATACCGACGGCCACGTGCGCGTGCTCACTCTGATTACTCACCAACTCATTGCACCGCTCCGCACGACTCGGCGACAGTGCGTCAGGTCATACACTGTCTCGGATACGAGATATGGCGTTCCGGTCGCATTGTTTGGTGAGGGTGCGGCAATTGCCGCACCCTCACCAAAAGATGCGACCCGACGCGAGGATCCGCGATGGCAACCGACAACGCACCCGCTGCAGGTCATGTGCTCGCCATCCTTCAAGCGATGGCACGGCACGCCGAACCGGTGTCAGCAGCAACAATCGGGCGCGAGGTCGGCATCCCGCGATCAAGCACCTATCACCTGCTCGCCACTCTGCGCGATCGCGGTTTCGTAACCCACCTGAGTGAGCGGAAGCGCTGGGGCCTGGGCGTTTCCGCGTTCGAGTTGGGGTCGGCGTACAACCGCCAGGCGCCCTTGCAGCGGATCGCCCGCACCGCCTTGATCCGGTTGGTCGACGCCACCACGCACAACGCACACCTGGTCGTGTTGCACGGTCGCGACGTGCTCTACGTCATCGAGGAACGCGCGCCGCGCCGCCCGTCGCTGGTCACCGACGTCGGGGTGCGGCTGCCAGCCGGACTCACTGCCTCGGGTCTTGCAATGCTCGCGGCCCTGCCGGCCAGTCAGCTTCGGGCGTTGTACCCCGACCGCGCAGCATTCGTGCAACGCGACGGCCGCGGTCCGGCCTCACTCACGGCCCTGCGTTCCGAGCTCGCGCAGGTCCGTCAGCGCGGTTACGCCCGCGAAAAAGATTCGGTGACTGCTGGTTTCGCCTCCGTGGCCGCCGCAGTCCTGGACCACAACGGCCATCCGGAAGCAGGAATAGCCGTGACGTACCCGCACTGCGAAACCGACCCCACGACTGTGCAGAACATCATCGACCGCACGAGGACTGCCGCGACAGAGCTCTCCCACCGCCTGGGCCACCGCCCCACGTTGTGAGCACCCACACGGGGTTTCCCGCCACTCGACCGGCGAGTCGCGACGACAGAACCCCGAGTTCAGTCCTCGAGGGTGATCGACACCTTGTCCGGATAGAACGCCAGGTGGCCTCGGATCGAGATGACCGCATCGTTCGGGTCCTCGTAGACCCAGGCAGCGTCCTGCAGAGGAGCAGCAACGCCGATCTGCAGACTTCGGTAGGTGGCGTCACCCTTGTACGGGCAGTAGGTCGTGGTGTCGCTCGAACGCAGCACGCCAGCATCGACGGCCGCCGCGGGTAGGTAGTAGGCGGCCGGGTACGACGCCTCGCGCAACACCAGAGCGTCGCGCGTATCGGCGACCACGACATCACCGACTCGCACGACAACTCGCCCGCCTGACGGCTCCACAGTGATCGGGTGAGTAGAAAGAGAGTGCGGGTTCTTCGGCATGGTGTCCTCCACAGCGGGCTTCGACGGTTCTTGCGTTGACGCTACCCAGCAGGGTTGTCATCAGGCCCCAGTGACCCCGGGTGATTGCGCTCCCAGAACGCACGCACCATGCCCGATCGGCGTGTCAGAGGGGAGGCCCGCCCGTCGAAGAAGGAGATCTGCGCGGAGACGCACCGCGCCATCACCAGACGATTCGCGACCAGCCGCACCGACCACCACACATTCGCCGCGACCGCGACATGGGCGGCAGACTGACACCATGCCGGCCACCGCGATTGTGCTCACCGGGGGCCGCTCGTCACGGTTCGGGTCCGACAAGACGCGAGCGCTCATCGACGGTCGCCCACTGTTGGATCACGTGCTCGATTCGCTCCCGGCCAGCTGGCCGATCGTGGCAGTCGGACCCGCCCGTCGAACATCCCGGGAGGTCGTCTGGGTGCGCGAGGAGCCGATGCACGGCGGGCCGCTTGCGGGCCTCGCCGCCGGGTTGGCGCTGGTCGAGACCCGCTCATTCGTCCTGCTCGGGGCCGATATGCCGCATATGTCCGACATGCCGCTCATTCTTGCCGGCCGCCTCGACGACGAACCGGACGAGGTCGACGCCATCGCCGCGCGTACCCCGGACGGCCGCCTACAACCCCTGCTGCTGGCCGCCCGCACCGAACCAGGACGTCGCGCGCTGCCGACCGACCCGGCTGGGGCCTCATTGATGAGTTGGCTGACGAACCTGCGGTACGAACCACACGACGTCAGCGGGCAGCAGGCCCACGACATCGACACGACAGCCGACCTCCCGTGACCCGCCACTCCCCAGTAACCCGCCACTGGACCAGCGAGTCGCGTGCGGACGTCCGACACTCGGCAGGCAACCCGCCACTCGACCGGCAAGTCGTCGCAGATTCCCCCGATACCTCTCCACGCACGCCGCTGGCCACCGGCTAGCGTCGAGGCATGCAGGCAATCACCCTTCCCGAGTTCGGCGACGAAGATGCAATGACCCTGGCCGACGTGCCGGACCCCACTCCCGGGGACGGTGAGGTGCTGTTGCGAGTCGCGGCCGCAGGCGTCAATCGCGCGGATCTCATGCAGCGGATGGGCAAGTATCCGCCACCGCCCGGGGCATCCGAGCTGCTCGGTCTCGAGGTCAGTGGCACGATCACCGCGCTCGGCGCGGGGGCCCACGGCTGGCAGGTCGGCGACGAGGTATGCGCGCTGCTGACCGGCGGGGGGTATGCCGAGCAGGTCGTCGTGCCAGTCACGCAACTGCTACCCGTTCCCGACGGTGTCAGTCTGGTCGATGCTGCCGCGCTGCCGGAGGTTGCCTGCACCGTATGGTCCAACGTCTTCATGGTGGGTGGCCTGCAGAAGGCCGAAACCCTCCTGGTGCATGGCGGCTCGAGCGGCATCGGCACGATGGCGATCCAGTTGGGCCATGCCCTCGGGGCGCGCGTCGCGACGACTGCCGGTTCGCAGGGCAAGTTGGACCGTTGCCGCGAGCTCGGTGCCGACATCCTCATCAACTATCGCGAGCAGGATTTCGTCGAGGCGCTGGCCACGGCCACCGATGGACATGGCGCTGACGTCATCCTCGACGGCATCGGTGGCAAATACCTTCCAGGCAACGTGAAATCGCTCGCCCGTCATGGTCGCCTCGTGACGATCGGGATGCTCGGTGGGGTCACTGGAGAGCTGAATCTGGGACTGTTGCTGAGCAAATGCGGATCGGTCACCGCGACTGGGCTGCGATCGCGTGATCTTGCCGACAAGGCAGCCATCGTGGCGGCCGTCCGGGAAAACGTATGGCCGCTCATCGAGGCGGGCAGGGTGGCGCCGATCGTGCATGCGCGGCTACCGCTGGCGCAGGCCGCCGATGCCCACCGGATCCTGAACGAATCGAGTCACATCGGCAAGGTGCTGCTGACCCCCTGACCTCATCCCGGGGAAGACCCGCGGGCCAGGCATGCAACTCCCCGGTCCAGAGTCGGGTTTCATGGCGGGGGTCGGGAAACTTCCGCCGACTCGCCCGTCGGGGAGCTCGAGTGTCGGGGAACTCGTGGATCAACTCAGCAGGGCGCCGGTTTCTGGCTCCGCGTGTGCCGCCACGATTCCGTCCAGGATGCGTTGCGTCGACTCGTCGGCCTGCCCGGGGGGCCACTTCGTGGGGTCGATCCACTCGAAACCCGTTGCCTCGCTCGCGACCCGCACCTGTGGTTCCCGGTCACATCGCACCCGGAAGATCACGTCGACCACCCGCAACTGCGGGTCGAAGGTCGTCGCGAAGATGTCTCCTGAGGTGACCCGGAGGCCGGTCTCCTCGAGGACCTCGCGGGCCACCGCCTGCTGCGGCTGCTCGCCGCGGTCGACGAGGCCCCCCGGCAGAGAGAGCCCGATGCGGTGGGTCTGGCGCAGTGCGAGCACCCGCCCGTCCCACTCGATCAGCGCTATCGCGCCCACCGTGTACGACGGTTTGACCACCCGCGTGACCAGATGGCTCGGACCTGCTGGCACGACCCGGTAGACCCGCAGGGCGAGACGTCTCAGAGGCCCGGGATGAGCGTGCGACATCGCTAGCCTTCCAGCTCTTCGGGCAGCCGGCTGAGTCGGATCGCTTTGATGCCGTTGCTGAGTACTGCGACCAGAGGTACTGCGACGAACGCACCGAACGCACCTGCGATCAACGTGCCCGCGGTGACCGTGACCAGGATCGCCAGCGGATGCAGGTCTACGGCCTTGCCCAGGATGATCGGGTTCAGGAGGTTGCCGAACAGTTGCACGATCAGCACCAGCAGCACGGCAACGACGATGGCGGTGAGCGCCCCCTTCGTGACCAGCGCGATCAGGCAGACGATGATCCCGGCCAGGATGACCCCGATCAGGGGCACCAGCGAGCCGAGGAAGATCAGCACGGTCAGCGCTGCGACCAGCGGCATCCCGGCCAACCACAGCACGGGCACCATGGCCAGCGCGTTGATGCCGGCCAGCAGCACCAGGCTGCGCATGTAGGCCGTCAGCGTGCTCCAGGCGGCGACCCCGACGGTCGCGACATGGTCCCTGGTGTGGGTCGGCGCGAGCCGCACGACCCAGCGCCACATCGAGCCGTTGTCCAGCAGCATGAAGAGGGTCGCGAACAGGCACAGCACCGTTCCGGAAAGGATGCCGATCGCGCTACTGGCCTGAGCCGCAACCCCGGACACGATGTTCGCCTGGTTGAAGGCAAGGGTGTTGCCAAGGTTCGTCGTGTACTTGTCGGCTTGCAGCGGCGCCACTTTGAGCGGGCCCGTGACCAACCAGTTTCGAATGGTGTTGGCGGCGTCCTGTACCTGCCCGATCAGCACATCCTTGGCGTCCGCGATCTGGGATACCGCGTACCAGGTCAGAAAGGAAATCGCAGCGATCCCCAGCACGAACACCAGAAGTGCGGCGATCGCACGCGGTAGTCCGGTACGCCGTAGCAGGGAGACCGCCGGTTCGAGTAGGGCACAGAGCAGGATCGCGATCGTCACGGTGACCGTGACGAGGTAGACCTGCAGCAGCAAGGCGCCGATGGCCGCAACAGCGGCGAGGATCAGCAGGATGCAGACCGACCACCATGCCGCGACCTGCACCCCGAAACTGACGTCGTCGATCGGGCGTTTAGCCACCTGCATCACTTCACCTGGACGATCGGTGACCTGGCGCATCACGTCGTCAGCCAGATCGGCAGGTGTCGACCTACCGGCCACCGGCTCCGGGTCGGTCGGTGATGTATCAGCCGGCGGCGCACCCGATGGGGATGGAGCCGACGTGGCACGTGCCCTGGGCGGGCCCCAACGGGACGTCATACCGGGAGCATGTCACGCGGCGGGGTGCTCACTGCACCGCCGCCGCTGCCGCCCGCCCGGCCGCCCGTCCGGAGAAGATGCAGCCGCCGAGAAAGGTTCCTTCCAGAGAGTTGTATCCATGCACACCGCCGCCGCCGAATCCGGCCGCCTCCCCCGCTGCGTACAACCCCGGCACCGGCTCGCCGCGGCCGTTCAGGGCGCGCGAAGACAGGTCGGTCTGGATCCCGCCGAGCGATTTACGGGTGAGGATGTGTAGTTTGACACCGATCAGCGGACCGGCGCCGGGGTCCAGGATGCGGTGCGGCGCCGCGACGCGGGCGATCCGGTCTCCCCTGTAGCGACGCGCCCCGTGGATGGCCGTGATCTGGGCGTCCTTGGCGTATTTGTTCGCCACCTCGCGGTCGCGCGCGATCAGCTGACGCTCGATGAGATCGTGCTCCAGCAGCGGCTCGTCGGTGAGTCGGTTCATCTTGCCGACCAGCTCACGCAGTCCTTCCGCAACGACGAAATCGGGCCCCTTGTCGATAAAGGCCTGAACCGGTGCAGGCGGCGCAGACGTCACCCGGGAAGCGAGCGCACGTAGGTCGCGATCGGTGATGTCGGGGTTCTGTTCCGAGCCGGACAGCCCGAACTCCTTGGCGATGATCTTCTTCGTCACGATGAACCACGAGTGGTCGTGCTGCTGCAGATCTGGCGTCGTGCGCAGGTGACGCAGCGTGGAGAGTGTGTCGAAACCGGGCCAGCACGGCATCGGCAACCGTCGCCCGAGCGCGTCGAACCACATGGCCGACGGGCCGGGCAGGATGCGGATCGCGTGCTGCGGCCACACGGGTGCGTAGTTGGCGATGCCCTCGGTGTAGTGCCACATCCGGTCCCGGTTGACCGTTCGCGCCCCCGCCGCTTCACTCACCGCGATCATCGCGCCGTCGACGTATGCCGGCACGCCGGTCATCATCTGCTTCGGCGCGGTGCCCAGACGCTCCGGCCACCATTCGCGCACCATGTCGTGATTGCCGCCGATACCGCCGCTGGTGACGATCACCGCTTGCGCGGTCAGTTCGAATTCGCGCGCTACTTCGCGGCTGCTCGGCGCACCGCGCGGGGCTTCGTCCGATGCCAGTACGTCGCCGCGTACGCCCGTCACCACGCCGCCGTCGGTCACCAGGCCGGTCACCCGGTGCCGGTGGTAGAAGGTCAACCGGCCCGCTTCGGCGGCCTGCAGCGCCGCGTCGACGAACGGTTTGACCACACCGGTGCCGGTGCCCCAGGTGATATGGAAACGCGGCACCGAGTTGCCGTGCCCGTCGGCGCGACCGTCTCCGCGCTCGGCCCATCCCACGAGGGCGAGCCAGCCCATTCCCTTGTCCTTCAGCCAGGCACGCTTCTCACCAGCGGCGAATTCCACGTAGGCCCGCGCCCATTTTTCGCCCCAGGAGTCCTCGTCGTCGAGGCGATCGAAAGCCGCGCTGCCCTGCCAGTCCGACCATGCGAGGTCGGCGGAGTCGCGGATGCCCATCCGGCGCTGCTCGGGGGTGTCGACCAGGAAGAGACCGCCGAATGACCACCACGCCTGACCGCCGAGGTTCGCAGCATTCTCCTGCTCCACCACAGCCACCCGTTTGCCGGCGGCGACCAGCTCACCGGCGGCCACCAAACCGGCCAGTCCGGCACCCACAACGATCACGTCAGCGTCCATATCACCAACTTACTTTGCCGGCCCCGGCCCCTCGCCTTTTGGACATGCGCAGCGGGGCACATGTGCCCCGTTGCGCATGTCCAAAAGGCGAGATACTGAGCGGATGGTCGATGCTCCTACCCTCGCCGAGGCCGTCGACCGCCTCTATGCCGTTGAGCCCGCCGCGTTTGTCCGCACCCGCGCAGCCCTGGCCGCCGATGCCAAAGCCGCCGGCGCCGGTGATCTCGTGCGCGAGGTACGCGCCCTGCGTAAGCCCACGGCAGCGGCGTATCTCGTCAATGTGCTCGCCCGCGGGTGGCCGCAGGAGCTGGCCGGCCTGGCGCAGCTGGGCGAACGGTTGCGCTCGGCGCAGTCGCGGCTGGATGGCGCTGCGATGAAGGAGCTCAGCGTCGAGCGGGTCGCGCTACTGACCCACCTCACCGACGCCGCATGCGGGTCCGGCGATCGCGTGAGTCCGGCCGTCCGCGAGCAAGTGACCGATACCTTCACTGCGGCCCTCGCCGACCCAGCCGCACAGGCCGCAGTGACGGGTGGGGCACTCGTCACTGCGTTGCGGTACAACGGCTTCGGAGAAGTCGACCTCTCGGATGCCGTTGCCACGCCGTTGCGCTTGATCCGGGGTGGTCCAGTGACCGCCACTGACGGCGAGTCATCGGATGGCAGACGGCTCGATGCCGAACGCGAGCTTGTCCGCAAGGCCACGATTGCGCGGCTGGCACGGGCGCAGGCCACTCTCGAGCGGGCTGGGCAGCAGGCAGAGGCGGCCGGTCAGGCCCGTGACAGGGCCGAAAAGCATCTCGTCGAGGCGCGTACCGCCCTACAGAAGGCGGAAAAATCATATGCCGAGGCGGAGCGCAACCGAACTACCGCTCAGGCGGACGTCGCGAAAGTTTCAGCCACCCGGCAAGCGCTCGAAGACTGACACCGTCGGCACGCCGGGAGACTCAGCTGATGGTCTTGCGCTGGCAGTAGCTGGCCAATTTTTTAGAGTCCTTGGTCAACGCGGTTCCGGAGACTGTCGCCTTGCCGGCGTTGCTCTGCGCAGCCATCGTCTCCATGTCCCCGGCGACCGCATCGACGTAGGACGTGTAGGTCTTGTCGGCCGCTGACTTGGTGGTCTTGCGGATGTCCGACGCGGTGCTGCGGTAGTTCTTCGCAGCGGAGGAGATGAGACTCGACTTCTGCGTCTTCAGGGAGGCGTTCCAGCGGATCGTGGCGGCCGCGACCTTGGCCGTGGCGATCAGGCAGGACTTACCGAGCTCGAGGTTCAGGGTGGGCGCCGTCGAGGTGGGACTCGTTGAGGAACTGGACGTCGAACTGGTGGACGGGGAGGTGCTGCCCGCACCGGACGAGGAAAGTGCGCTCGAAGAGCTGGTCGTAGACGGCGCCGAGGTCGTACTCGCAGCTGTTTTCGAGCTTGCGCTGCAGGCGCTGAGGGCCATCGCCCCGGCGAGCACGGCAGCAGGGATTACCGGTGCGGCGAGGACGCGGGAGCGAGACATGGCTCCACTGTGCCCCGGCTCGCGGCGGCCCGGCAAATCGACACGAGGCGCTCCGGGCAGCCTCGGTGCAGGCAGGGTGCGAGCTGCATCCGGCTGTCGTGCCCGGCCACGGACCTACGGATGTGTCTTCGGAGCCTTCGACGTGTGGCGTAGCTCGCCGAGTTTCGCGTCGGTCCAGGTGAGCATCTGTTCGGCAGTCCACGCGGGGAAATCCAACATCGGTGTATGGCCGATTCCGGCCCCCTCGATGTATGTCCAGGAGGAGTTGCGTTTGGCCAGCGCCCTGGCGCATCGCACGTTGACCAGCTTGTCGCGGTCTCCGTGCAGCAGCAGCACCGGCACCTGGATCCGGCCGACGACGCTGTAGTACCGCTTGCGCTGGGTCAGCATCGCCAACAACGAGCGCGCTGCCGCTTCGAAACTGGGTCCGGCGCCGCGAATGTTGCGCAGGCGGTACTCCGAGAGCTCCACGTGCCGGTCGATCACCGCAGGATCGACGTTGTCGAATCGGGAGGTGACCATGGCGATGGTGCGCTCGACCTCCTGCCGCACGGTGCTTGCGGCGAGGCGGCGCGCGGCGATGCGGGACAGGCCCGGCAGCGTCGTCATCGCGAAACCGCGGATCACCTCGCGATGCGGGTACCCGCGGAAGACCGCCGGGATGGCCGGGTCGATCAACACGGCGCCGCTCACCAGCTGCGGATCCCGGGCGGCCAACTGAGCGCTCAACAGGCCGCCCATCGAGTTACCGGCCAGCACGACCGGGCCGTCGATGACCTGCCGGGCGAACGCGTGCAGCAACTTCAGATTCTCCGATACAGCCGCCCGATGAGGCGCGACCTGGGTCTTCCCGAAGCCACCCAGGTCGAGACTCACGACACTGCCGCGATGCGTCAGCAGCGGCACGACCGAGGCCCAGTTGTCCAGGGAGCCGCCCAGGCCGTGCACGAGCAGGAACGTCGGGCCGTCCACCGGGCCGTCATGCCGCTCGTACCGGACCTTGATATCGCCGACCTGGGCATAGGTTTCGCTGTCGCTCACACCTGCATCTAACCTGCACCCTGCCCGGATTGGTCGACGCCCCCCGCGCAGCGGGCCTCATCGATGAGTAGGAAGCCGGTGCTTGGTCGACACACTCAACGACCGAGCAACCCGCGAAGTAGCAGGGGTGGGAGGACAAGCATCGAAATCCGTTCGGGGTGAGCCGGATTCGACCGAGTGAGGTCCGTCAGCACAATTTCTGCACAATTTCTGCGCGGTGTCGGCCCTGCCATCAGTCGCTACGACCGATCTGGGTGCAGACACAGACCTTGTTGCCCTGCGGGTCGGCCAGCACGACGAAGCGTGGCTTCTTCTCTTCCGATACCAGCGTTCCGCCTGCGGCGAGGCCGGCCTCGATCCGCACATCGGCAACCTCAGGCGGCACCCGCAGGTCGAGGTGGTACCGCTGGGTTGGCTCGTCGTGGGCGTCGCAGTGCTGAAACCACAGCGTCGCGAGATTGCCGTTCGCGTCGACCAGGTCATCGGTGAATCGCGGGTGCGTACGCAGACCGAGCACCGCCAACCAGAACGGCCTGATCTCATCGGCATCCCAGGTGTCCAGGCCAACCTCCAGCCGAGACACCGCCAGCGGGTCAGCGCTCACGCCCATGGCCGCAGCCAGCGCAGAGATCCTCCGGGCGAGTTCCACATCGCGCCAGGTCTTGGCTGTTACGTCGTGACTCATCAGCCGGACGTTGAGGTGGCTGTATCGCAGGTCGAGGTCCGGATGATGGTTGAGTTCTTCGGCTACCTGGCCGATGTCCGCCACGAGTTTCAGGCCACGAACGAAGTCACCGGTGTCGAAACGAGACTCCAGCGCCTCATGAATCGAGCGCCAGTCGGGCAGGTCCATCTCGGAGATCTGGTCGCCGCTGAGGCGGCCCGGCGGGGGATTCATCTCGGCCATCGGACCATTCTGCTACGCGGTCAGCTCCACGCAGGCCCACGGCGTCGTGGCGCCAGAAGGCATCTGGGTAGACCAGCGTCCCCGTCATCCAGGACTCGTAGGACGGCAGCGTGAGAGCTTGGAAGGCCGGTTTGGGAATGCGTAGCGATGGCCTGCGAAAGCAGTGATGTTCGCCGGACAGGAACCCGAAGCGCGAGTAGTAGTCGGGGTCGCCCTCGAGGAACACAACCGGCACCGACCTCGCCGCCATGATCTGGATTCCCATCGTGACCAGGGCGGAGCCAACGCCACTGCCCTGGCAGGTGGGCAGGACAGCCAGGGGGCTGAGGACTTGTACCGCCACCAGCTCTCGCGGGGCGTCCAAGACGGCGGGGGTGAACAAGATGTGTCCGACCACCTCACTGCCCTCAACGGCAACGTACGACAGGCCGGTCTCCGTCGTGAGGAGCTGACGTAGGTCGGCCACGAGCTCACCGACGACCTGACCGTGATCGCCGAAAGCGATCCGATGCACACGTCGAACCGATGAGGCGTCGGTCGGCAGTTCTGGGCGAATCTCCACGCCCGGAGCCTAGGACGCTGTGGCGGAATGCGCGGAAGCCGAGTTGGTCGTTGGACGCCTCTTTTCACGGTCCGACTCACATGGCGTCATTCGCGAACAAACCGATCGGCGTTGCACTCCGCTGACGTCGCCGGACTGGAGGCTCCTCCTGGCAGCAACCGACCTACGGTCAGCCTGCGCCCGTCGGATCCGCTTCGGGGGTCTCGGGCTGATCGTCCTCCAGGCCTCCGGCGGGGTGGTCGGACCATGAGACCAGCCGCCAGCCCGTACTTTGATCGCCGTCGAGGATCACGATGCCGGTGTTCTCCAGCGGTGTGGCGCCCAGCTGATCCACCTGCGGGCAACGCCAGCCCGCCCAGGTGCGGATCAGCGCACCATGGCTGACGAGCACGGCGCACTCCAGACCGCGCGCGCAGATCTCCCGCACGGCAGCATCGACGCGGGTCATCATCTGGTGGCCGTCTTCACCGCCGGGAGTTGCTGCGTCCAGGTCGCCGTCGCGCCACTGCCGCAGCACGTCGAGATAGGCCAGCACGCTGGTCTTGTCGGTGCGCCGCTCCAGTGCTCCCGCCTGCACCTCGAAGACTCCGGGCAGCACTTCGACGCCCAGCGCGCGCGCTGCGGCTATGGGCGCGGCGGTCAACTGCGCACGGGTGGCCTCAGAGGCGAAAACGGCCTGCACGTTCTCACCCGCCAGCTCGCCGATCAGCGCCTCGGCCTGCCGGGTGCCCAGCTCGGTCAGACCGGGCCCCGGCAGGAACGTGTCCAGGGAGCCCGCGACGTTGGCAGGGGTCTGTCCGTGCCGGATCAGCATCAACCGCATGGCCACATCGTCGCAGGCCGGGCGCAATGGGATCATCTGCGGTATGGCGCGCACGGTCTTCCTGGTCCGGCACGGACAGGCATCTTTCGGCAAGGCCGACTACGACCAGTTGTCACCCACCGGGCATCAGCAGGCTCGCGCGCTGGGCGAGTCGTTGCGCAGGCGCGGTTGGGCGCCCGACCGGATCGTCTGCGGCACGATGAAACGTCACCGTCAGAGCGTTGCGGAGATCCTCGTCGGTGCGCAGCTGGACGACACGCAGTCACACGACACCGCCGAACTGGAAATCGATTACGACCCCGCGTGGAACGAGATGGACCACGTCGAGGTCATCACCGGTTTCCGTCCCGCGTACCGCAACATGCTGGTGATGAAGGCCGACATGGTGCGCACCCTGCGACCCCGGGCCGCGTTCGAGGACATGTTCCTGCAGGCGATCACGCGCTGGGCCGGCGGCGAGCACGACGAGGATTACGCGGAAACCTTCGAGGGATTCACGACGCGGGTCTCAGGCGCGCTGGAGTCGCTGGTCGGCGCCGACGGTGAACGCACCCTGGTCGTCTCATCCATCGGGGTGATCGCCTGGCTGGTCACCGGGTTGCTCGGCGGGCAACCCGAGCCGACCTGGCGCGAGCTGTCGATGGCCGGCTTCAACACCGGCGTGACCCGGTTGCAGATCGACAAGACCGGCCCGCACCTGTTGACCTTCAACGAGATCAGCCATCTCGAAGTCGCCACGTTGGTCACCAACCGCTGAGCTGCGTCCCTACCCCGAGTGGCAGACAAACCTGCCCAGTGGCGCACTCATACCTACGCCGGTCGATGACTTTGTCTGCCACTGGACGAGGCTCAGCGGTACCGGGGCGCCTTGCCCGAGGCGACATCTGCGGGGTAATCGTCGTTGTAGGGCACGTATTTCGCGACGCTGAGCACCCACACCTCGTCCGGTCCTGCACCGTCGAAGCTTTCGGTACGCAGCTGCACCTTGCGGCTCTTGAAGGTGCTGGTGACCTCCAGTGAGTCGACCAGCCGGATGAAGAGCGGCACGGCATACGACGGCAGTGCGCCGATCAGGTGGACAGCCATCGCCGAGCCGTCGAAGACGGCACCGTCTGACATCTGCACCGCCGCCATCCCCGCCTTGCCGTCGGTCCCGGGTACCGCGACGCCGTAGACCGCGCAGTCCCGCACACCCGGCGCGTGTCCGAGTGCGGCTTCGACCTGCGTGGTCGCGACGTTCTCACCCTTCCACCGGAAGGTGTCGCCGACCCGGTCCACGAACGCGACATGCTGCATGCCCTGCTTGCGAACGAGGTCGCCGGTGTTGAACCAGCAGTCGCCGGTCCTGAAACCGTCGCGGATCAGCTTGGCCTCCGAGGCGTTGTCGTCGGTGTACCCGTCGAACGGCTGGCGATCGGTCACCTTCGCGAGCAGCAAACCGATTTGCCCGACCCGGACGGCCTGCAGCCGGCCACGTGCGTTGCGCTGCGGCTGACCCGACTCGTCGTCGTAGACCACCACTTTGTGCGGCAGCGGGCAGATACCTGCCGTCTCGTCGACGTCCAGGGCATTGATGAAGGCGATATTGCATTCGCTGGCGCCGTAGAACTCGGCGATCCGCGTGATCGCGAACCGGCTCTGGAACTCCTTCCAGATATCGGCCCGCAGACCGTTGCCGACGATGACGCGCACCTTGTGTCGGGTGTCGTCCGGCGACGGTTCCTGCGCGAGCAGGTAGCGGCACAGCTCCCCGATGTAGACGAAGGAGGTCGCGTCGAATCTGCGACAGTCCTGCCAGAAACGGCTCGCCGAGAATTTCGGGACGACTGCGAGTGCTGCGCCGCCGTGCAGCACCGCTCCGAGGGCGACCGTCACGGAGTTGTTGTGGTAGAGCGGCAGTGGGCAGTAGAGGGTGTCCTGCCCACCCAGCCGGACACCGAGCGCGCCCAGACCGCCGTAGGACTTCAACCAGCGAAAGTGCGTCATGACCGATGCCTTCGGCATCCCCGTGGTGCCGGACGTGAAGATGTAGTAAGCGCGCTCACTGGCGATGATCTGGGCGGTGATCTTCGGGTCTGCGGTGGAGGCGCCCTGTGACATCTGACGCAACTCGGACATCGTCAGGACACGTTGGGAGGCCACGGCGTCACCCGCACTGGCCAGGTCGTCGCGTAGGTCATCACTGACGACGAGCACCCGGGCACCGAGGATCCCGAGGCTGTGCGCGAGCACCTCACCGTGCTGGTGATGGTTGAGCAGACCCGCCACCGCGCCGAGCTTGACGGTCGCGAGCAAGATCAGGATGTTCTCGATGTCGTTGACCGCCAACAGGCCCACGACGTCCCCGCGCCGCACCCCCGCGCCGATCAACGTGTAGGCGTACCGGTTGACCTGCGCGTTGGCATCGCCGTAACTGATGACCCGGTCGCCACTCTTGAGGAAGGGACGCTGCGGATGGGCCGCGGCCTCTTTTTGGAACACCGACCCGATCGACATCACCGCACTGGGCCTGAGCGTCAGCCCTGGCCCCTTGGTAACGGTGTGACGCAGCTCGGGCAGGGCCAACAGGCCGCCTTTGGCGACATCGAACAGGCTGACGCGCTGGCGGACAGTGGTGCTCATGGCACTCCTTCGGGTGACGGCGTGAGGCACGAGTAACCAATTTCGATGTTAGCCGAGTCGCGGCACAGCATTACCTCACAAGTTTCCCGACTCTCGACCGGCGAGTCCGCCTACCCCCGTGCCAGTAGTCCGGCGCTCATTCCACGGTGACGGACTTGGCGAGGTTGCGTGGTCGGTCGATATCCCTGCCCAGGGCACTTGCCGCGTGGTAGGCCAACAACTGCAGCGGGATCGTCATCAGGATCGGGTCCAGTTCGATCTCCCCATGCGGTACGACGATGCGCTGCACCCTCAGGTCGCCGAAGTCGACTCCCGGGTGGGTGATCGCAATGACCGGGCCGTTGCGGGCGGCGATCTCGTGCAGGGCGCCGACGTTGCGCTCGATCAATTCGTCGTCCGGCACGATGGCGACCGTCGGCATCAGCGGCGAGATCAACGCCAGCGGGCCGTGCTTCAGTTCGCTGGCCTGGTAGGCCTCGGCGTGCTGGTAGCTGATCTCCTTCAGCTTCTGGGCACCCTCACGCGCCACGGCATACCCGCGGGTGCGGCCGATGAAGAAGGAGGACGGCGCCTGCGCGAGTTCTTTGGCGACCAGCGCGATCTCCTCCTCGGTATCCAACACGTCCTGTATCTGGCCCGGCAACGCCCGCAGCCCTGCCACGATCCGGGCGCCATCGGCGTACGACAGGTCGCGCACCCGTCCCAGTAGTAACGCCAGGAGCGCGAAGCCGACGCCCATGTGTGTCAGTACCTTCGTCGACGCGACGCTGATCTCCGGGCCGGCATGCAGGTAGATCCCGCCATCGCACTCGCGGGCGATCGTCGATCCGACCACGTTGACCAGGCCGACGACCCGGCCGCCCTTGCGTTGGATCTCGCGCACCGCGAAGAGAGTGTCCGCGGTCTCGCCCGACTGGCTGACCGCGACATAGAGCGTGTCGGTCTCGATGATCGGGTTTCGGTAGCGGAATTCGGACGCCGCTTCGGCGTCGGCGGGGATGCGGGCGAGGTCCTCGATCATCGACGCGCCGAGCTGACCGATGTAGTACGAACTACCGCAGCCGATCGCTTTGATGCGGCGGAAACGACGTAGGTCCCGGGCATCCAGGCCGAGCCCATCGAGGCGCGCGGTGGCGAACCGGTCGTCCAACCGACCCGACAGCATGCGCTCCAGGGAGGTCGCCTGCTCGTGGATCTCTTTGTGCAGGAACGTGTCGTACCCCTCGAGCTGCAGCTCCTCGGCTCGCAGGGTCAGCTCCTCGGGCTGCTTGGAGGTGCGTGCGTGATCGATCGTGTAGGTCTCGTAACCGCCGGCCGTGACGGTCGCGAGTTCACCGTCGTCGAGGTGGATCACCTGGGAGGTGTGGCGCACCAGGGCGGAGGCATCGGAGCCGATGAACATCTCGTGATCGCCGATCCCGAGGATCAACGGCGAGCCCTGCCGGGCGACGACGATCCGGTCGGGCAGCTGCGCATCCAGGACCGCGATCGCGTACGTTCCGGTGATCCGGCCCAAGGTCTCGATCACCCGGTCCTCCAGCGAGTCTGCGGTCGAACGGCCGATCAGGTGGGCCAGCACTTCGGTGTCGGTGTCGGAGACGAACTCGACTCCGGCCGCAGTCAGCTCGGCACGCAACGCAATAGCGTTATCCACAATGCCGTTGTGGACGAGCATGATTCGCCCATCGGCGCTGCGGTGCGGGTGCGCATTGATCTCGGTGGCAGGTCCGTGTGTCGCCCACCGGGTATGCCCGATCCCGACCTTGGCGGACAGCCGCTTGGGCAGCGCCTCCTGCAGATCACGCACCCGACCGACGGCGCGGAATACCTTCGCGCCGGAGGCGGTCAGCAGCGCCATACCGGCGGAGTCGTAGCCGCGGTACTCCAGCCGGGTGAGCCCTTCCAGCAGCACTGGAGCAGCCTGGCCCGACCCGATGTATCCGACAATTCCGCACATGGAGGGGTGTCCTATCCATAGATGATCCGGCGCACCTGCCGGGCTGAGAGTTCTGGTGCCGCAACGACTCTGGCCGCCAGCTCGGCAGCAACGAGGTCGAAGATCGCCTCGTTGCGTTTGCCGTAGGTCTGGTGATGAGCGTGGCGGCGCCGGACGAACTGCTCGACCGGCTCGGCATACCAGGCAATCACGTCATCGACGACACGCGTCGCTTCAGCCTCCGACAGTCCGCTCGTTTCAGCGACCCGCCGGACGATTTCTTCGTCTGGCACCCGTCGATTCTGCTGCGAAATCCCATCACATGCACGAATTTGCCCGATATCGGGCAAATATAAACCTATTCGGGCGTGGATCGCCGCACCGGCAGGGGCGATTTTGCGCTTCGCCTGCGAAAGACCCGCGTCGACAACATGGCTGCGGCACCCAGCAACAGCAGCATCCCACCCAGCAGAATTGCGATCCCTGAGCCGATATTGGCGCTGTCACCCCCTCGACTCAACAGCACCACGCCCCATATGCCGTATCCAGCACCGACCGAGGCAATGCTGAGCCCGATACAGAAGATCAACTTTCTTCTCTTCATGTCGCACCTGCTCAGCTCGTCGGGGTCCCCGGCGGGCGCGCACCTGGGAATCAGCGAATGAAACCGCGAGCATATCCACTGCATGACGCCCAGCGGATGCGCGGCAACTCGCACACCCCACCCGTAGGACGACAGTTCGGGACAACAGTGCGCAATGTGCGTACACGTGCCCACGCAGCGCCCCGGTAGGTTCCTGAGATATGGCGAGCAAAGGTAGCCCTGCAGTCGAGCTGAAAGTCGGCGACCGCACGGTACGCGTGTCGAATCCCGACCGCGTCTACTTCCCCGGCCGCGGGGAGACCAAGCTCGACCTGGCGAACTACTACCTCTCCGTCGGCGACGGGATTGTCCGGGCGCTGCGGGAGCGACCATGCATGCTGCACCGCTTCCCGACGGGCGTCGAGGGCGAGAAGGTGCACCAGAAGCGGGTGCCACGCGGTGCCCCGGAGTGGCTGGAAACAGTGCAGATCCACTTCCCTCGCTGGAACCGCACCGCCGACGAGCTGTGCGTCACAGAGTTGGCCAGTGTCCTCTGGGCCGTGCAGATGTCGACTGTGGAGTTCCACCCCTGGAACTCCCGGCGCGCCGACACCGAGCGGCCCGACGAGTGGCGCATCGACCTGGACCCGATGCCGGAGGCTTCCTTCGACGCGGTCCGCCGCACCGCGCACCTGGCGCACGAGGTGCTGGACGAGCTCGGCATCCGTGGCTTCCCAAAAACTTCCGGGGGCTCGGGTCTGCATATCTACGTGCGCATCGAGCCACGGTGGGAGTTCGCCGATGTACGCCGTGCTGCGTTCGCCTTTGCCCGCGAGCTCGAACGCCGTGGACCGAAGGAGATCACCACGACCTGGTGGCGCAAGGACCGTGACCCTGCTGCCGTCTTCGTGGACTACAACCAGAACGCCCGCGACCACACCATTGCGAGCGCGTATTCGGTGCGCGGTAACCCCGAGGCGACGGTGTCGGCGCCCATCCAGTGGTCCGAGGTGGATGACGTCGAGCCAGGCGACATGACGATCGCGACCATGCCTGAACGGTTCGCCCGACTGGGTGACCTGCATTCGGAAATCGACGACACGGCGTTCGGTTTGGACACCCTGTTGGAGTGGGCGGAACGAGACGAGCAGGCGCCACCGGACCAGGAGTCCTGACAGCTGTGAACTATGCCAGGGGCGTGTGCCACGATCTTTGAGTGGAGCTACTTTCGGTCGGGGACGTCGCGGGGCGGCTGGGCGTCACGCCGTCCACCGTGCGCATGTGGGGTTCGCGTTATGGGATGACAGCCTCCGGCCGCACGCCAGGAGGGCACCGCCGATACACGATGGACGACCTTTCCCGGTTGCAACGCGTGCACACCGCGGTCGTGAGTGGTCTGACGCCGGCGAACGCCGCTGCTACCGAGTTGGGCGTGACGTTGCCTGCGCCGACAACGGGGCCCTCGTCGCGGCGCTCGGGCGCCGGGGGCTCAGTGCTCGCCGTGCCGGGTGCCGGGCCCCGAGCCCGCGGGGTTGCCCGCGCCGCTTCCCGGCTGGACGAGATGGCCGTCGAGGATGCAGTGATCCAGGCCCTGCGCGACGAAGGCACGCTGGCGACGTGGCAGGACGTGATCCGACCGGTGCTGGTGTCGGCGGGAGAATACTGGCAGCGGACCGGCAATGGCATCGAGATCGAGCACCTGCTCAGCCAGGCAGTCAGCACGGCATTTGTCCGGCATGTTGCCGAGGTCATCGGTCGACCGCAGGACCCGCCGGTCCTGCTGGCCGCCGGTCCCCGCGACGAACATGTCCTGGCGTTGCACGCTGTGCGGGCCGCGTTGGCCGAGCGCGGCGTCCCTTCACGCCTACTGGGGCCGCGCACCCCGGTACCTGCCCTCGTCGCCGCCGCAAAACGCACCCGTGCGCTGGCCGCGTTCGTGTGGCTCTCCACCCCCGATGACACCGCGGTGGCCGATCTTCCGATGCTCGCCAAGGCTCATCGCCGCATCACCATCGTGGTCGGTGGGCCCGGCTGGGCCGGCGCCGACGTAGGCGGTGCCCACCGCTGCACCGACCTGGCAGGCGCAGTCGATGAACTTGTCACTGCAGCTACCAAGGACAGCACCGGCTGAGCTCCGCAGTTTTTCTCTCAAAGTTGCACAACTTGCTGATTTGACATTCAGCGAGTTACCATCTTCCGGTCCGCCACATGGTGGGCAATGGAAGCGGCAACGACGCCGCATCACCCAGGAGCGCCGATGGTCACAGCATCTGGCATCAACATCTCTTCCCTCACCTCAAGCCAGTTCGCCACTGTCTACAACCTTTTTTCCCTAGTGATCGCATCCATGCTCTTCACAGCGATCTACCTGCTCTTCTCCCGTGACCGGGTTTCCCCGCGCTACCGCAATGCGCTGGTTGTCTCGGCCATAGTGTGTGGTATCGCCGCGTACCACTACTTCAGAATATTTAACAACTTGAATGCCAGCTATCCAGCCGGCGCCACCGTCACCGCCGCCCATGCCTTGTCGAACGTGGAGTTCAATGAGGCCTATCGGTACGTCGACTGGCTACTCACCGTGCCGCTGCTGCTCGTTGAGACCATCGCTGTCATGGCCCTGGGCCGTAAGGACCAGCGCGGGCTGTTGACCAAGTTGGTGCCTGCCTCGGCCCTGATGATCCTGCTCGGCTACCCGGGTGAGATTGCCACGAGCACCGGTATCCGTGCGCTGTGGGGCGGACTCTCGATGATTCCGTTCATCTACATCGTCTACGTGCTGTTCGTCGAGCTGAGCAAGTCCCTCGACCGCCAACCGCGGGAGGTTGTGGGAACGATCAAATTGCTCCGCATCTCGCTCGTCGTCCTGTGGTCCGTCTACCCGATTGCCTACCTGTTCCCGATCATCGGCGGTAGCTTCTTCGGCGGCGCAAACGGCTTCGTTCTACGACAGGCCGGGTACAGCGTGGCGGACATTCTCGCCAAGGCCGCCTATGGTCTGGTCATCTTCAAGGTTGCCCGGATGAAGAGTCGCCTCGAGGACGCGCAGTACGACGACGACCACGCACGCGTGGTCCAGCCAGACGCGGCCTGACCTTGCCCCCGCACGTTCGGTCGGTCGCCGCGCCAGCTCGGCGGCCGGCCGGTGGGTGCGCGTCAGATGTGCGTGAAAAACCCAGAGCGCAGACAACCGCAATGGCAGCATTGCCACTGCTGACGATCCTCCCGATTGCCGCGCTCGTCGCGCTCGTCGTCCTCTCCCTTCTGGCACCACACACAGCCGACTCCCTCGCTGTCCCGATCGCGGTGGTCGGGGCGGCCCTGGGCATCCCACACGGCGCAGTCGACCACCTTGTCCCGCGGTGGTCCACGACTTCTGCGGATAGCAGGTCCTGCGCCACAACCCGTGGTACTCGACTGCTGGCCTTTGTAGTTGCATATGCCGGCGTCGCGGGCCTCGCCTTCACGGCCTCGCTCATCATGCCGTCCGTAACCATCGTGGCGTTCCTCGTCCTGTCGGCACTGCACTTCGGCCGGGGCGAGGTCGTGACGACTGCCGAGCGCGCCGGGCGGGCCGTCCCCGGTCCGCGTGAGGAGTGGGCAGCGACAGTCGCTCCGGGGCTGGTTGTTGTCGGCCTGCTGCTCTGGGCTCGGCCCGACCGCACCGCGGAGCTGGTACGACCGATGTCCAGCTGGCTCGCCCGCGTGTTGCCGGCCAGTGCTCCAGTGGGTCTGCTACTTGTTGCCGTGGCCGTTGTGGTCGCGATCGCAGTACAACTCAGTCGCCATCGGTTCCTGGACGCCGCAGAGTTGGCCCTGTTGACGCTCGCCTTCGCTGTCGCCCCTCCCGTGGCAGCTTTCGGAGTCTGGTTCGGGCTCTGGCACGCCGTGCGCCACACGGGCCGGCTTCTGGACCTCGCCCGGCAGCCCTCCGCTTCGGTACCTTCCTCCCGAGACTGGTGGAACGCCGCGCGGCGACTGTTGGTGGCCGGCTCGCTACCCTCCCTCGCAGCCCTGAGCGCAGTGGCAGCGATGTGGTTGCTTCGGGACCTGGCGGGACTGCATGCCGAAATAGGAGTGCTACTGGCCCTGACATTTCCGCACGCCGCAGTAGTGGCTGCACTGGACCGCAACGAAGCGCGCAGCTGGGCTCTGACGGGGTAAAGGCTCGACGTCGTGCTACTTCGAGCGTCTGGCCGCTCGTGCCTGGAACTTCTCCACGAACGCCGGCATCAACGGGCGCCCCTCGGCCAGTGTGGCACCTGTGCGCTTCATCGCGGCGCTGTACGCACGACGATTGAATCGCTTGCTGTGGTAAGCGATTCGACCCTCCGCATCCGTCATGATCAGGAACTTACCGACCTTCATACCCTCATAGGCGACTTCAGCGACCTGCTTGGCGCTGCGTGGCGCCTTGTTGATCAGGTCGACCGCACTCAGCTCCATCTCCACGTCCTTGCCCTGTAGTGACGAGGCGAGGTTGGTGCGAAAGAAGCTCGGGCAGATCACCGAGACAGAAATGTTCCAGGGCGACAGTTCGTGTAGCAAGGTCTCAGACACTGCCACGACTCCGGCCTTGACCGCGTTGTAGGACGACATGCCCGGCGCGTGGACCAAACCTGCGAGCGACCCCGTGTTGACGATCTGCCCGCTGTTCGCTTCCTTCATCATCGGCGTGAAGGTGCGGCAACCGCGGACGACACCGAGCAGGTTGATGTCGATGATCCAGCTCCAGTCGTCCATCGAGAGCATATCGATCCGGCCGCCCGCTGCAACCCCGGCGTTGTTGATCAGCAGGTCCAGCCCGTGCCAGTTCGATTCCACCCACAACCGGGCCTCATCCCACTGCTCGTCCGAGCGCACGTCGAGTTGCCGATACTCCACCCCTGCGGGCAGCACACCCTCCGGCGCCTGTTCGTGGACGTCGACGACCAGCACCCGAGCGGCTTCGGCAGCCAGAAGGTTGACCAGTGCCAGCCCGAATCCACTGCAGCCGCCCGTGACCAGGGCGCGCTTACCGGCATACGAACGAGGATGCGAGAGCGGTAACTTCATGCGCCGACACTACCGGCGAGTACGCCGGGATGCAGGACGAGTCATCAGATCATTCGAGCAGCGAAGCGATGTCGGCGGCAGTGACGGCACCGGACATCGCGCCACCGGTGTCCATCACCGAGGTGAAGAGGTCCCGTTTGCGATCCTGCAATGCCACGACCTTCTCCTCCACGGTGCCTTGAGACACCATCCGGTAGACGGTCACCGGTCGCGCCTGGCCGATGCGGTGTACCCGGTCGATCGCCTGCGCCTCGGTCGCGGGATTCCACCACGGATCGAGCAGGTAGACGTAGTCGGCCTCGGTCAGCGTGAGGCCAACCCCGCCTGCCTTGAGCGAGATGAGGAACGCGGTCTGATCACCGGCCTTGAAGCCGTCGATCACCTGCTGGCGGTTGCGGGTCGACCCGTCCAGGTAGGACGTCGTGACACCCGCCGCATCGAGGGCATCGCGCGCGAGCCCGAGATAGGAGGTGAACTGGCTGAAGACCAGCGCACGGTGCCCCTCCTCGTGCAGTTCCCGCAGGTGCTCGGTCAGCACGGTGAGCTTGGCCGACTGTTCGCCCGCCGGATAGCTGTCATCGACCAGCCGCGGGTCGAGGGCAAGCTGGCGCAGTTTGGTCAGCGACGCGAGAATCGCGACCCGGTTGGTGTCGGCGTCCTCGAGCAACCCGAGGATGCGGGCCCGCTCGCGCTGCAGGTGGCGCCGGTAGGTGGCCTCATGTCGCCCAGAGGGCTCGACGTGCAGCAGCTGGATCTGCTTGGCGGGTAGATCCGAGGCCACCGCCTCCTTGGTGCGCCGCAGCATCAGCGGTTTGATCCGCCGGCGCAGCTGATCGAGCAGCTCGGGCTCGCGGCCGCTCTCGATAGGTCGGCGGTACCGCTGTGAGAACACCTCCGGATCGGGATACAGACCGGGGGCCGCGAGCGCGAACATCGACCACAGATCCATCAGTGAGTTCTCCAGCGGGGTACCGGTGATCGCCAGGGTGAACGGTGCACCGATCCGCTTGGCTGCCTGAAACGTCTTGGACCGATGGTTCTTCACCCACTGCGCCTCGTCCAGGATCAGCCCCCGCCAGGAGTGCTCGCGAAAAGCGTCCGCATCCAGGCGCAGCACGGCGTAGGAGGTCACCACGATCTTGGCGTCGCCGATCGACTCTGCGAGCGGTCGGCCGCGTTTGCGGGAGGTCTGCGGCAACGCGACCACCGGAATGTCAGGAGCGAACTTCGCGGCCTCGGACACCCAGGTGCCGACCACCGACGAGGGCGCGACCACCAGAACGGGCTCGGTCAACTCGCCCATCTCGTGCGCACGCGCCAGCATCGCGAGGGCTTGCACGGTCTTACCCAGGCCCATGTCGTCGGCCAGCACGCCACCGAGATCGCACTCCCACAGCGTCGAGAGCCACGAGAATCCCTCGCGTTGGTATGGCCGCAGGGTCGCCTGCAGGCCAATCGGCAGCTCTGGCGGCTCGATGTTCTCGACGTCCCGCAGCTTGCCGACGGCGGTACTCCAGCGAGTGGACTGCTCACCCGGCACACCCAGGGCAACCAACTCGTCGTAGAGCCCGACGTGGAAGCGGTTGACCGACAACGACGCTCCCGGGTCGCGGTCGATCAACCCACGCATCTCCTCGATCAGGGTGCGCAGCCTGTGCAGCGACGGATCATCCAGAGTGAACCAGGTGCCGGATTCCAGCAGCATCCCCTCATCGCCTCGCACGAGTGCGGCGAACAGTGGTTCGAACGGCACCTCTTCGCCACCGATGGTGACCGTGATCCGCAGGTCGAACCAGTCGGGGTCGAGCCCATCGCTGGTGCCGATCTCGATCAGCGGCGCGTCGGTGACCTGCTCATATGCCGGTAGCTCGCCTTCCACGACCACATGCAGGTCTTCGTGCTCACTCCATTCCGGCACCTGCTCGACGGCACGGACCGCCGCCCACCCGGTGAGAACGTGCTCGGCGCGGGGCCACCAACCCAAGCCCCCGATCGGCTCCAACAGCCCGGCGGTGCGTAGCAGCGGCTCGAGTCGCTGCACCAACTCCCGCTCGCTGCCGCGGTCACGCCCTGCCGCTGCCCAGCCGAGGGCGACCGGGTGCACCCGCGAGTCGGCATACCTGAAGCCGGCACGAATGCGGATCTCGTGCTCGGCTGGACTGTCGACCCTCAGCTGCAACCGCAGCGGCTCACGCTCGGCCTCCGGCCCGGGCAGCTTCGGTAGCGCGCCGCGCTCGACGAGCCGGGGCAGCGCCTCGAACCGGAACTCTGCAGCATCCGCAGCAGGCACCCGCAGCTGCCCCCAGCGCAGGAGTTGGTCCATCGCAGGTCGGGCCGGCGCGGTAAAGCCTGCCAACGTCATGGCCCCACCCCGCTCGATGATCGCCACTCCGTGCGCGGGCTCACCGATCAGGATCCGCTCGCCGACGGGCAGGCCCGGCAACAGCGCTCGCAGCACCAGTTCGTCGTCGTCCTCCGCCATGTCCAGTTGCGGGGTGACGGGCCAGGGCGCGAGGTCCAGGTTGGAGCTGACGCCATACGCCTGCATGACCGCAACACCAGCGTCGGACGCTCGCGCCAGCGCGGCCCACATCGTGGCGGCGAACTGGTCGAGATACAGCTCGTTCGGCAGCAACCCGGCATCGGCGAGCCGGTACAGCGCAATCACGGCATCATGCTGGTCGCTCTCCCACGGTCGCTGCGGGTTGTCGTGCAGCACGTCGTGCCAGGCGGCTTCCTTCACCCAGCGGCTCGTTTTGCCCATGTACGTCGGCACGATCGCGATCCGCCGTGACGGCGTGCTGTCGTATCGGGTGGACGGCGCAGTGGTGGGAACCATCCGCAGGCCGAGGCGACGGGTCGTCTTGCTGGGTTGGTCGGCGTACTGCGCCACGAACTGCCGCCACAGCACCGATCTGTCGATTTCGACCGTCCCGCCGAGCGATTCGCGGGCGACGATCAGCAGCGTCGCGACGTGTTTGCACCGGGCCTGCATCGGGCAGGAGCAGCGCGACGTCCAGCGCGGTGTGGGCCCGATATCGGCGGTACGGGTAACCAATGTCGTGTAGTCGTGGTCACGACTGCCGCCGATCACGCCGAGCAGCATCCGGCCCTGGTCACCGGTGTTGATGGAGATGACCCGTTCCGCGTCGACATACCCGAGCGCCCGTTCGAAGGCCTTGTCGCCGACATAGGCCTCGATGTCGGCGTCGCTGACCTCGCGCAACCACTCCGCGCCCCGCACCTGGAAGCTGTTGACAGACCGGTCCCCAGCCTGCGCACGCCACGGATCGCTCACCGTGGCGAGGCTACCGCCCACCCCCGACAACCCCGGCCCTCACTGCACTAGATCACCTCTGTCTGGAAGAGCACCCCATGCTGATCGCACACCGCCTGCAGCCGTGCGCCGATCTCATCGGCATCGGCTTTACTGAAGACGACGAGGGTCACGAACGCCGTGTCGTACGGGTCGTCACGGCGTACTACCTCGACATGCGCGACCGGGCGGGCGAACGCCGAGCGCGGCCGCACCAGTTCGACACCCTCCATCTGCGACCACGACACGCTCCTGGCCTTACCGCGATGGATGCCGACGAGGCCGTCTGATGTCGCGCGTAGATCGCGGCGCCCGCCGGACCAGCGCAGATCCCACACAACGACCCCCGCGAGCACTGCGGCAACGATCAGGATCCACCACAGCCGGGTGGCCGCAACACCTGCAGCCGCAGCAACGAGTATCACCCCGACGCGGAGCCATGCACCGACCGGAATCGCGGCGCGCGGCGCGGCGATCACCGTCCTCTCGCTCATTTTGTGACCACGGGGACGTCGTTCACTTCCGCGACCCTGGTCATCCGTGCCACGAGTGCAGCCCACGTCTTTTTGTCAGTGCGCACGACGACCTCGTCGGCGACCCCAGGGCGTCGCTCGACCTTGAGCTCGTGTGCGTTGGTGAAACGTGCGGTCTGCACTGTCACCTCACGGGTATGCGCCCAGTCGTACACCTGGTCACCCCGCCGGGTGGTAACGACCAGCGCGCGGTCGGACAGGGCGATCTGGTGGGTTGCCGGTTTGACGACTGCGGTGATGAGCAGCGCAGCAATCACGCCGCCTGCGGTCGTCAAAAGGACACTGGTGATCGACTCCAGCTGCAGAAACGCAGTCACCAGGGCTGCGAACAGCACCCAGACCGCCAACACGAGTGCCCACATCAGCCACCGCCGCGGATTCAGCAGCAACCGCTGCTGTACCGCTGCGCGCTGGTAGATGACCTCGGTTGCCTGTTTACGCTTCCGGGACATTGCGCCTCAACTCCTCCAGCCATACCCGGGCATTGCCATCAGAGGGAGCACGCCAGTCGCCGCGTGGCGAAAGTGACCCTCCGGCAACAACTTTCGGCCCGTTCGGCAGCGCTGACCGCTTGAACTGACTGAAGCCGAAGAACCGCTGCACGAAGACTTCGAGCCAGCTGCGGATCTGCGGCAGGTCGTATGCCGCCCGCTCACCCTCGGGGAACCCCGGCGGCCACGCGCCCTGCTGGACATCGGACCAGCCGTGCAACGCGAGGAACGCGATCTTGGACGGCGCGAAGCCGTAGCGCAGCACATGGAAGAGGGTGAAATCCTGCAACTCATAGGGTCCGATGATCGCCTGCGTCGACTGGGGCTTCTCGTCCGCGCCGGCGGGCACCAGCTCGGGACTGATCTCGGTGGCGAGGATCGATACGAGCGTGTCGTGCACGCGCTCGTCGATCTGTCCGGAGCTGATGACCCAGCGGATGACGTGCTGGATCATCGTCTTGGGGATGCCCGCGTTGACGTTGTAATGCGACATCTGGTCGCCCACGCCGTAGGTGCACCACCCGAGGGCCAGCTCGGACAGATCGCCGGTGCCGAGCACGATGCCGCCTTCGTGGTTGGCGATCCGGAAGAGGTAGTCGTAGCGCAACCCCGCCTGCACGTTCTCAAAGGTCACGTCGTAGACCGGCTCCCCACGCCCGAACGGGTGGCCCATGTCCTTCAGCATCTGGGTGGCTGCCGGTCGGATGTCCAACTCGGCGAAGGTGACTCCCAGTTGCTCAGACAGGGCGACGGCGTTCGACCTGGTCGCATCGCTGGTGGCGAAACCGGGCATCGTGTACGCCAGGATGTCGCTGCGCGGCCTGTCCATCCGGTCCATAGCGCGCGCCGCGATGCTCAGAGCATGGGTCGAGTCGAGCCCACCGGACACCCCGATCACGATCTTCGGCTGACCTATGGCGCGCAACCGCTGCATCAGGCCCGACACCTGGATGTTCCACGCCTCGAAGCAGTCCTGGGCGAGCTGCCGGGGATCGTTCGGCACGAACGGGAACCGGTCGATAGGACGGCGCAGGCCGATATCGGTCGCGGGCGGCGACAACGTGAAGGAGATCGTGCGGAACGGGCCGACCCGGTCGGCGTACGTGCGCGCGTTGTCATCGAAGGACCCGTCGCGCAGACGCTCCTGGCGCAATTTGTCCAGGTCGACGTCGACCATCGTGCGCACGGGGCCATCCGCGAACCGCTCTCCGGCGCTGAGCAGCTCGCCGTTCTCGTAAACCATCGTCATGCCGTCCCACGACAGATCTGTGGTCGACTCGCCTCGGCCCGACGCCGCATAGACGTATGCAGCGAGGCAACGGGACGACTGCGCTTCAGCCATCATCCGGCGGTCGTTGGCCCGACCGACGGTGATGGGACTGCCGGAGATGTTGACCAGCACGGAGGCGCCCGCAAGCGCGGCCAGCGAACTGGGCGGAATCGGCACCCACATGTCCTCGCACACCTCGACGTGCAGCGCCAGACCGCGCACGTCTGAGGCATTGAAGAGAAGATCAGGACCGAAGGGAATCTGCCTGTCCCCCAGCGTGATCGACTGACCCACCTGATCGTCGCCGGCGGCGTAGTACCGCTTGTCGTAGAACTCGCGGTAGGTGGGGAGGTATGACTTGGGCACGATACCGAGGATCGCGCCCGCATGAATTACGACTGCGCAGTTGTAGACCCGATGGCCCTTGCGCAACGGTGCACCGACGATCGCCACCGGCAGCAGATCAACTGTCTCGGCGGCAATGTGCCCGAGGGCGACCAGCACAGCGTCCAGTACTGCATCCTGCAACACCAGGTCATCGATCGCGTAGCCGGTCAGGCACATCTCAGGGAACGCCGCGATCGCCACAGCATCTTCGTGGCAGAGCCGCAGCTGCTCGATCAACGTGTTGGAATTGGTCGCTGGATCGGCGATTGCGGTGGGGGCTGTGCAGGCAGCTACCCGTGCGAACCCCTGCGCGTATGCCGACCGGAACTCCATGGGCCCAGTCTCCCAGATGAGCCCACCCGCGCCAGGGCTGCGAAACGGTCAGTCGTCGAGCGAGTCGGCCATACCGTCGACCGGCACGCTGGCCGACACCGCAGCGAGGGCCTTCTTGCGGCGGCTGAGCACCAACGCGGTCGCGGGTACGACGGCGGCGAGTGCGAAGGCGCGCATCCACGGCCGGTTCAGGGCGTGACCCAAGGCGCGATCCAGCGAAATGGCACCCGGCCCGGTCAGCGCGAGCGCGCTGGCGGCGAGTGCGATGGCGGCCGGGTACTCGAAGCCGCCCTGCTGAGCGAAGAAGCCGTTCGGTGCGTGCATCGCGCCAGCGACCGCCATCGTGCCGGTCACCGCGCCCGCAGCGGCAGGGGTGCCCAAGCCGAGAGCCAACAGTGCACCGCCGCCTGTCTCGCTGATTCCGGCGATGACGGCGTTGGCCTTACCCGGCTTGAAACCCGCGCTGTCGAAGAATGCAGCGGTGCCCTCCAGGCCGCCACCGCCGAAGGAGCCGAAGAGCTTCTGGGCGCCGTGTGCGGCGACCGTTCCGCCGAGGCCGACGCGCAGTGCAAGCAAACCGAGGTCTTGTGTCGAAGTCATGACGGCAGCTTATAGGTGATGCGTCAACAAACGAACCGCGACAGCGTGAGATCGGTCTCAGTGGCTTACCGCAATGGGGCTGATCACAAGACAAACAGGCAGGCTATCCGGATGCCTGTCCTTGCTCGTTACCCCTGGCTACGGGTATGTCTGGCGCTTTTCGCAGTCGGCTGGGGTGCCAATCAGTTCGCCCCATTACTCCTGGTCTACGAAGCGCAGCAGCACCTGAGCGAGTTGGTCACCACCTCGATGTTCGCGGCCTATGTGATCGGCCTGGTGCCGGCCCTGATCCTCGCTGCGCGCCTCGCAGGTCGCCACGGACACCGCGCCATCCTGCGCCCCACGATGGTGTTGGCTACCCTCGCCTCCGGCGTCCTGCTGATCGGTCACTGGAGCGAGGCAGCGCTGTTCATCGGCCGGGTGATGTACGGCGTGGCGACCGGCGCAGCGATGGCGCCTGGCACGACCTGGGTCAAGGAGCTGTCGACCGACGCTCCCACCGGGACCGGCGCGCGACGGGCAGCGATTGCTTTGTCCGCCGGCTTCATGGGGGGCCCACTGATCAGCGGGCCGATCGCGCAGTGGCTCCCGGCGCCCGAGATCACGTCCTACATCGTGCACATCGCGCTCATGCTTGCCGTCACCTTACTCGCCTGGACCACGCCCGAAACGGGCACGACCACCGATGCGCTCGATCACCGCGAGCAGGTGGCAGATGGGCGACATGTCGCACTCAGCGGCGTTTTCTGGGCGGATATCGCGCCTGCCGCACCGTGGGTTTTCGGCTGCGCGACCATCGGCCTGATCGTGCTGCCGAGCGTGGTGCGGCAGCAGGTGGGCAGCTGGGACGTCGCATTCAGTGGCCTGATGGCGGGCATCACCCTCGGCACCGGCATCCTCATCCAACAGCGGGCCCGCCACCTGGAAGCACGACGTCCCGGTGCCACCACGCCGGCCGGGATGGCCTGCGCGATCGTCGGGACCCTGCTCGCCGTTCTTGCCGCTGCAACCGACCAATGGCTACTGGTACCCGTGGCGGGTGTCGTCCTCGGTGCTTCCTATGGTCTGCTCCTGGTCGGCGGACTGACGGCGGTCGAACGTCTCGCGCCGCCGCACCAGCTGGCGATGACCAATGCGGTCTTCTACTGCCTCACCTACATCGGCTTCGCGGCGCCGACCGTCATGGCGACCCTCACCAAGCACATCTCACCGGCGGCCGCGCTCACGATCCTGGTGGCCCTCTCGTCGCTCACGGCGTTGTGGGTGCTGCGCGGACTGTTCAGCGGGCGCGGCGCGCGAACGCCGGCACCTCTCGTTTGAACGCTGCCTCACGAGCGATCTTCGCGTTCTTGCCAGTGAGTAACCGCACCTGTTCGATGCGCTCGCTCGCGAAGGTTCGGCGGGGACCTGCATTCCAGCGCGTCTCGAAGAGTCGCTTGGCGGCCGCGAGAGCATCCGGTGATCGAGTTGCGAGGTCTCGCGCCAAAACCAGCGCATCGACGTGCGGGTCCGCACTGACCTGGGAGACCAGACCGAGCTCGTGGGCACGCTCACCGGAGAAGACCTCAGCGGTCATGGTCAGGCGTTTGGCCTGCTCGATGCCGATGAGCTGCGTCAGCGACGCGATCCCGCTCATGTCCGGGATCAGACCCCACTTACCCTCCAAAACAGACCATTTCGCATCAGGCGCGGTGATCCGGAAGTCAGCACCGAGGGCTATCTGGACCCCGCCACCGAAGCAGTGCCCCTGCACTGCGGCGATCACCGGGACGGGCAGACGGCGCCAGGCCCAGCAGGCTTCCTGAAAGGTATTGGTGCCCCGCCACGGTCGCGGCAGCATCCCCTTGATGACGGCGTTGCGCTGCCCGAATGTGTCGGCGAAATCGAGCCCGGCACAGAAGGAATCGCCCTCGCCCGAGATGACGACCGCCCGCACTGCGCGATCCCTGGCCAGCGAGCGGGCGGTGCTGATCAGCCCGAGCAACATGGGCAGGGTAAGAGCATTGAGTTTCTCGGGGCGTGCGAGATGCACTTCGGCGATACCGCCGGAGACCTCGTAGGTGATGTCGGACATGGCGCTTACCCTACGAAACCTGCCCTCTCGTCCACCGTTTCGGTCGCGCAGCCGCCCGGCGACGGGGTCAGACAACGACGGGTTGCGGTCGACCGTCCCGCCACTCATACGGCGTCATCTGCGTCAGCCCCGGCGAGTAGGCGTGCACGGAGAGTGCGACGTCGTCACCGATATTGGTCATGTTGTGCACCAGTCCCGGCCCGAAACTGAACTCCTCCTGCTCACGCAGATCGATTTCGACCCGCTGCCGTTCGCGCCAGGTCTCCTGGGTCAGGGTTCCGCGAACGACATGCAACGCGCCACTGGACTGACCGTGATCGTGCCACCCGGACGTCGCGCCTGCCGGCCAGGCCATCAGCCACACCTCCAGGTAGGCAGAGGTGTCCAACTCGACGCGGGTCCGCCGCGTCGCGGACATGTCAACGCGCGACGACAGGTCGTGGTTACCCGCGAAAAGGCGGGCGATGCGCAGCAGGTGCGCGTCGTTGAACGTCCGAATGCCGATTGAGGCGGTATCCATCAGGTGATCTCCGGGATTGGAAGAAGCCGGTCAGAACCGGCGGCTGGCGGGACGAGCGGATGGGCTCAGACGCGACAGCGATGCCACGCCGCCGTGCGCGTCATTGCGCGCATCGGTGCGGTGGCGGTCAGGTAGTGCATGTCCTCACTAGATCACGGACTGGCATCGTGATCAAGCACATATGAAAGGAGGCCGGCCTGCTCGATGCCCACTCGTCGGTCCGGTGTCGGGATTCAGGGCGAGTGTCGGATTACAGGCAGCGACTCGCCGGGCGAGTGTCGGAAACCTGGGAATCAGGTGGTTTCGGGGAGTGCCGCCTCGCCGAATTTTTCTCCGAAAGCTATTTGGAACAGCGGTTTTCGTTTACGTTCGCGCTGCTCACGTTCTGCCGTGAACGCGTCGACATCCACTCGCTCGTCGACCGGCCACGGCCGCCCGATCGCCACGCCGGCCATCAGTGTCCACTCCGGGGGCACCTGGTAGGCCACGGTGAGCGTGTCGTGATCGAAACCCGCAAACTGATGCACCCCGAGTCGCATCGATTCCGCCTGCACGCACAGGTGCGCGACCGCCTGGCCGAGGTCGTACCGCGCGTAGTCGGCAAACATCGGCTTGCCCCCGTCCGGGGTCGTGCGGGCAGCGCCGACCAGCACGACACTCGCGGACGGCACCCACCCGCTGTTCCCACGGCTGAGCGCGGCCACCAGGTGGGCATGCGCATCATCTCCCCGGCGGGCCACGACGAACGCCCACGGCTGCGCGTTGCCGCATGACGGCGACCAGCGGGCTGCTTCCAGCAGAGCCGTCAGGTCCGCATCGGACAATTCGTGCGACGGGTCGAATACGGACGGTGACCGTCGACCGCGCAACAGGTCCAGAATCGGCGGGCCGGTCTCTCGCGTGGTCACGTCGAAAGCCTACGAGTCAGTCCTGCGAGCCCGGGCTCGAAGACAGTCGGTCGCGCAGGAAGTCCAGCACCTTGTCCACCCCTTCCTGCTGACGGTGCGCAGTCAATGTGGAGTGCTTCGATCCGGGGAATTCGATCGCTGTGAAAGCTGGTCCGAGCTCACGCTCCAGCGTCGCGAACCGGGTGCCGGTCGCCTTGTCGTCGGCGTACCGCAAGCCCAGGACTGCGCATCCCGCCGCG
Source organism: Dermatophilaceae bacterium Sec6.4 (assembly GCA_039636865.1). NCBI lineage: Bacteria > Bacillati > Actinomycetota > Actinomycetes > Micrococcales > Dermatophilaceae > Dermatophilaceae bacterium Sec6.4. Next base: position 584,146 of record CP144172.1, on the reverse strand, counting down.
GCCCGCGCCTTGACAATGCTCAGGTCCGCTGGGCTCAGGCCCAGGTCAGCGGCCCGCCGAGCACCGACGGGGAACGGCAGCGACGGCTGTGCGAGAACCGGAGCGGCTACGGAATCGTCGACCATCATCGCGAGGGCGAAGCCGCCGGTGAAGCACATCCCCACCACGCCGGTGCCCGGTCCGCCGAGCTCATCGTGCAGCGACCGGGACAGCGATCGCAGCCACCCAGCGATCGGGCTGGTAGCGCCGGTCGCAAATGTCGTGAACTCTTTTCGCACGCACAGCCGCGGCGCGACGGACGCGATGTACCGGGCACTGAACGGTCGCCCAGGGTCACCGAACAGGTGTGGCATCACGACGGTGAAACCCGCGTCAACCACCTCTTGGGCAAAACCGATCACTTCGGGCGTCATGCCCGGGATCTCGTGGATCACGATGACGCCGGGCCCGACGCCCCGCCGGTAGGTGTCGTAGGTACGCCCATCGGCGTCGTAGGCCGCCCGAGTCCAGCCCTGCAGTGCCGATGACGCGGTCTCAATGCTGCCCATACCCCTCATAATCACCGGTTGCGAAGTCTGCATCTACGGCGGGGCGTACCGCGACCGGAATCTTCCCGCCCTCGCAGACGCTGACACCGGTAAGCACATCACCCGAGATATCGCACCAGGAGCAGCATGAGCACCGCGTCCATCAAGACACTGACCAGTGACACCTTCACCCAGACAGTCAGCGGCGATGGCATTGTGTTCGTCGACTTCTGGGCTGACTGGTGCGGCCCGTGCAAGCAATTCGCACCGATCTTCGAGCAGGCCTGCGCTGAGCACGCCGACATAACATTCGGAAAGGTCGACACCGAGGCCGAGCGCGCACTGGGGCAGGCCCTCAATGTCACCTCGATCCCGACGGTCATGGCGTTCCGTGACGGGGTCATGGTCTTCGCTCAAGCCGGTGCCATGCACAAGAGAATGCTGAGCGACCTGATCGCGCAGGTACGCGAGCTCGACATGGACTCCGTGCGCAGCAAACTCGCCGACAGGTAATCAGTCCAGGTCGGTGGGCACGTCCAGTACGGCGACGTCCGGGACCAGCGTCTTGGTGTTGCGGTTGAGAGTCTCACCGCGGAAGAACGCCGGCATCGTACGCATCAGCACCAGCATGATGACCACACCTATCAGCATGGTGCCCACGCCGAGGATGAACGCGCCGCCGACCTCCCAGTTCAACCCGGGCACGTGGAAGCCGGTGTAGGACGCCGCTGTGTCCTTCGCGGGGCTGAGCCAGTTGTCATGCAGGCTCCAGGCCAGCGCGAAGTACATGATGACCCCGCCCAGAGTGGGCAGGATGCCGCGCATCCACAGATCGCGCGTGGAGTCGCGGAGCGTCTTTCGGTAGTACCAGGCGCAGGCGAATCCGGTCAGGCCGTAGTAGAAAGCGATCATCATGCCCAGCGCGGTCACACAGTCGGCGATCACCAGGGCGGCATTGGAGGTGTAGTTGAGGATTATGTAGAGCACGATCGAGATACCGCCGAAACCGAGCGTGGCCCACGTCGGCGTCTTGAACTTCGGGTGCACCTCCGCAAAGTTTTTCGGTAGCGCCCGGTAGACGCCCATCGAGAGCGCGGTACGCGCCGTCGGCAGAATCGTGGTCTGGGTGGAGGCCGCCGCCGAGGTCAGCACCATCAGGATCAGCACGTGGGTCATGATGCTGCCGAATGTGCCCGCACCGAAGACGGCCTTGCCGAGCACTGAGAGCACGTCGCTGGAGTTGTCTGTGTTGCCCAGACCGATGCCCTTGTCGCCGACCCCCGCAAAGGACTGCGCAGCCAGCGTTACCAACGTGTAGGTCACGACCAGCATGACCGTGGAGATGATCGCAGCGCGGCCGGGCGTCTTGTCGGGGTCGGCGGTCTCCTCATTGACCGACACCGCACTGTCCCAGCCCCAGTAGATGAAAAGCATCAGCAGCAAGCCGCGGAAGAACGTCGAGAAGCTGTCGATCTCGAGCGGGTTGAACCAGGACCAGTCGATCTTGATGGATGTCGCGGCACCGTTGCCGGTGTAGACGCGCGCCAGAGCGATCACGACGAAAAGCACCAGTACGACCAGCTCGATGGACAGCAGCACCTGCTGCAGCCGAGCCGACAGTTCGGTGCCCAGGTAGCAGATCACCGTCATCACGACGATCCAGATGACGCCGACCAGCAGCACCCATCCGCTGGTGGGGTCGCGACCGATCTTGTCGGCGCCGAAGAGTAGGAAACCGTACTGCCCGGCGACCTGCGCGAGGCTGGCCATTACCAGGATGTCGGCGGCGATGATGCCCCAACCACCGATCCAGCCGGTCTTGGGTCCGAACGCGCGAGTCGCCCAGGTGAAGGTCGTTCCGCAGTCCGGGTCCGCCTTGTTGAGCTCCTGGTAGCCGATGGCGGTGAAGAGCATCGGAATGAAGGCCAGGATCACGATCAGCGGCGCCTGGACGCCCACACCCACGACGATGAAACCAAGCGTTGCGGCCAGACTGTAGGCCGGGGCGGTCGACGCGACGCCGATCACGACGCTGGAGATCAGCCCGAGAGCGCCTCCGCTGAGGCCCTTACCCGACGAGTCGGTCGATTCGACAGATTCTGCCGGCGTGCTACTGGCCATCGCGTGCCTCCCAGGATGTGGTGAACGCACCTAAACTAGGGGCGCTCACCGACACGAGGAAGCGTCGTTGTCAGATCGTTACTGAATCCGAGTTCAACGACCTAAGGCGTCCACGATGGCGGGGACGAATTCGTCGAGGTCATCCGGCGTGCGTGAGGTGATCAGCGTCCAGCCGTTGCATGGGCATACCTGCACGCCCTGATCGACCCAGGTGGCGCCGGCATTGCGGATGTCGGTCGCGACCGACTCGTAGGACGTGAGCGTTTTGCCCTTGAGTACGTCGGCCTCGACCAGCACCCACGGCCCGTGACAGATCGCGGCAACGAGTTTGCCCGCGTCCGCGAAGGCGGTGACCAGAGCGGTCGCGTCGTCCTCGGTGCGCAGTGTGTCGGCGTTGATGGTGCCGCCCGGGACCAACAGCGCGTCGTAGTCGGCGGCGTCCGCGTGGGCCAGCGCGATATCGGGAGTGACGTCCTGGCCGGGGTCCTTGTCGCCGACCAGGGTCCTGACCGTGTCGTTGTCGACGGCGGCGACAGTCACCTGCGCGCCCGCCTCCTTCAGCTTCTGCACCGGCACGACGAGCTCGTCCTGCTCGATGCCGTAGTTGGTGACGATGACGAGGATCTTCTTGGATTCAATTCCAGGCATAACTGACGGACCTCTTCGGATAGGGATTTTCCCGTTACTTACCCGCTCCGGTCCGCGCTCAAGCGTGCGGGTCCTTATTCTCCGAGAGCCGGGGGTGCGGTCCGGTAGGTCGGCGGCGTCACGGACATCCGGATCGGGTTCGCGACCTGGCGCTGACCGTCACAGTCCGCGATGGGCTTCAGGCCCTGGCCCACGGCGTACTCGAACGCTTCGGCCAGGTTGTTGACCGGACCGGCCGGTACCCCGACGGCTGACATCCGGTGCGCCCAGTCGTGTGCGTCGGCGCTCCGGAGAAGCTTATTCAGCAAGGGCACCAACACCTCGCGATGCTCCACGCGGGCGGTGTTGGTGCGGTACCGCGCATCGTCGGCAAGCTCCGGCACACCGAGCACCCTTACCAGTGAACGAAATTGACGGTCGTTGCCGCAGGCGATGACAAGCGGCTTGTCGCGCGCCGCGAAGACTTCGTACGGCACCAGCGACGGATGCTTGTTGCCCATCGCCTGCGGGATCGAACCCCCGAGCAGGTAACCGCTGGACTGGTTGACCAAGCTGGAGAGCAGGCATGACATCAGGTCGACCTCGACGCGCTGACCCTCACCCGTGGCGTCGCGATGCCGAAGCGCGGCGAGGATCCCGACGGCCGCGTGCAGACCGGTCAACACGTCGACCACGGCTACGCCGGCGCGGATGGGCTGACCGGGCGCCGGCCCGGTCATCGACATCAATCCGCCGACGCCCTGCACGACCAGGTCATACCCCGGCAGAGCGCTGTCCTGGCCGAATCCGGTGATGCTGCAATAGATCACGTCCGGGTTGAGCGCGCGCACGGCGTCGTACCCCAGGCCCAGGCGATCCAACGCGCCCGGCAGGAAATTCTCGACCACCACGTCGGCCCGCGCTGCGAGATCCACAGCGCGGGCTCGATCGTCGGTATCGCGCAGATCCAGGGCCTCGCTTCGCTTGTTGCGGTTGACGCTGAGGTAGTACGTCGCGATCCCCCGATCGTCGAACGGCGGACCCCAGGATCTGGTGTCGTCACCGGTGCCGGGTCGTTCGATCTTGACGACCTCGGCACCCAGATCAGCCAGCATCATCGTGGCGTACGGACCGGCCAGCACCCGGCCGAAGTCGGCGATCAGCAGTCCGTCCAGAGCACCCGTCATGTGCCCGACGCTAGTCGTGCCCGATGAGGTAGCTCAGTAGAGGATGTCCCACACGGCCCACTGCGACGAGAACTTGTCGCCGTACAACCCGGAGCTGGTCGAAGTGCCGAGGTAGTCGACCGTGTAGGTCCACCCGTTCTCGTAGGTGCACGAGGACGGGGCTGAGGTCAGCCTGATGTCCGCGCCCGCGATGGTCTTCTTGACCATCGAGTTCAACGCGCCGTTGCACGCAGCCTTGGACCACTGCGTGCCCGCATGCCAGATGTGGTGCTGGAAGTAGTTCACGTGGTCACCGGGCAACCAGGTTGCGACGTGCGCGTCACCCTTTACGAGCGGAGCCGTCGCCGTGTAGAACACGTAGTAGCTCCACTGCCCGGTGGCAGTCGGGTAGCACATGGTGCGGTAGGCAGCCCGCGCGTTGGCTGGTTCTCCGGGCTTGAGCATGGCGTGGTGGGACACCGCGTTCTCCTTCACCAGGGACTTCATCCACGCGGCGTGCGGCGCGCATGCAGCGTAGGTGTCGAACCTCGCGATCGCGGTGCTCCCGTGCACGTACTGGTTCACGGCCGGTGTCGCCGCGTGCGCGCTGCTGATCCCTGCTGCACCCCCGACCGATGCGGTGGCGACCCCGACCGTGCAGATGATCTTGCTCAACTTCTTCATGACTCTCCCCTTGGTATGCGATGAATGGCAGGAAGACCGACTCCGTGGAGCGAAGCCTCCGTGACATTCATTGAGACGCTCTACGAATTGCTGTGGTTGGGCGCCGGAGATCACGAATCAGCATCAGTTCAGCTGCAACGCTCAGCGGGCGAGGCGGACCATCCAGGCGTCCCGACCTCGGCCCCGTCCAGGGGAGATGTATGAGCAGGGAGGAGATGTCCGGCAATGACGGCCCCGATGCGCATTGGGATCGCGCTTCTCCTCCGCGCCGATACGCATGCCTGAAGGGCTGGGACCACGCGGCACCGGTCCGGCTATTCGGGGCCGCCGGGGTTGCAGCGGGTGTCGAACATGCGCTGTGCGCTTACCACCGGTCGCCAGGTCTCCAAGTTCCAGGACGGTTTGTTCGGGGCGGCGAGCCGGGCAAGTTCCCAATGACAGTCGAACTGCGCCTTCATCGTGGGCGTGTTCGCTGCCGGGGCCCGTTGCACCACCTGGCGCCACGCACGGGCCATCGCGCCGCCGATCCTGGTGGACCGGCCCGTAGCCGTGGGCACCACGTGCAGGCTGCGGCCTCGGTCGCCTGGCACCCATCGAACGCGCTCGATATACGCCGGGGTGGGGGTCAGAACTACACCCGACGGGGAGGGGCGGTGCGTATTGGAACTGGGCGGGACACTGCTGGAGGCAGCACCTGGGGACCCGGCAGTCGACGCCGGTGCAGCACTACGACCTTGCGAGCATCCGGTAACGACAAGGGCGCCCGCGATCAAGAGAGCGCTAGGGACGACGTAGTACGCGGAGCGAGCCATGCTGCGCCACCTGTTCGAAACCATCCGCGAGTGCCGCCTGCACGACGTGCCAGGGCGCCTGTCCGCCGTCGGCCGGATCGGGGAAGACGTCGTGCACGAGCAGTAGTCCGCCGTGCGTGACATGCGGCGCGAAGGCCCGGTAGTCGTGCTGCGCGGTCTGCTCGGTGTGGTTGCCGTCCAGGAACAGCAACTCGATCGGGGTCGACCACCAGCGGGCGACGACCTCGGTCTGCGCGACCACTGCCGAACACACATCGTCCAACTCGTCGAGCACCGGTCGAAAGTACGGAAACGTGTCCAGCCGACCACTGACCGCGTCGACCATCGAGGTGTCGTGCCACTCCCACCCGGGCTGGTTCTCCTCCGAGCCGTGGTGGTGGTCGACAGTGACCAGGCGAGCCCCCGCAACCCGGGCCGCGTTACCGAGCAGATAGGTCGACTTGCCGCAGTAGGTACCGATCTCCAACCAGGTGCCCGCGCCGGCAGCGCACGCGACGTCGTACAACGCCTCGCCCTCGTCGGTCGGCATGAAACCGGTGATCTGCGCCACCCGCTGAGCGGCCTCCGCGGGAATCGCCATCAGCGCACCTCCCCCTCCATCGAAGGGTGGGCAAACGGTCGAATGGTGGAGCTATAGGCCAAACCGTCGACGTTTTCGCCACCTTTTGATGCAGAGCGGGCAGCCGATGAAGGGCGGGCAGAGTTCGCGTCGCGAAAGAGATCGGCGCCACCCGTGGTCTGGGTCAGTGCATCGGCGGCGAATAGTACGGCGGCCGCGGACCAGCTTGTCTGCTCCACCGGGTAGTGCACACCCTGCGGGATGTTCCGGCCCGTCCAGTAGCCGCCGGACTCCTCATCACGCAGGAACTGAATATCGGCAAACATGGTTGCTGCCCGGTCATACTCGCCCAACGCATCGAGGGCGGCCACCAGCTCGGCGGTCTCGGCAGCGGTGATCCACGGCTGATCCTCGACGCACCGGCACCCACGCTCGGGCCACACGAAGCGGTCCCAGGAAGCATCCATCCGGGCCCGCCCCGCATCGCCACGGATACTCCCGCAGAGGATCGGGTAGTACCAGTCCATCGAGAAACGGTCTCGGTCGGCGAACGCCGTCGGTAGCACCCTCAGCGCGTCATGTATTCCTTCGCTCAATGCGCGCCAGGCGGGCCGGTCGTGACCAAGGCGTTCGGCGATCGATACCGCGCATTCCAGTGACTGGGCAGCGCTCGCATTACCGGTGACCAGCGCAAAATCCTGCACCTGCCCGACGGCAGACACCGCCCACGCGAGGGCGCCTGAACCGAGCACGGCGCCTGAGGCGAACCCCACTGCGCGCTCGATGGTCGGCCAGTAGCGAGCCACCACGTCGGCATCCCCGGTCACCAGGTAGTGGTGCCACACCCCCGTCGCAATGTACAGACACTGGTTGGTGTCGGCTGCGGCGTCCTCGACGTGGGCACCGCGTGTCACCATCGGCCACGAACCGTCGCGCCGTTGCGCGCGGGCCAGGTAGTCGTAGGCAGCGAGCGCCGCGCCATGATGCCCGGACACCGACAGTCCCATCGCCGACTCGACGTGGTCCCACGGGTCCAGATGACTGCCGGTGAACCATGGGATCGCACCATCGGCCGACTGCTGAGATGCGATGAATCGACCTGTGTGAGCTATCTGTTCAGCACTCAGTATGCCGGGTACCGCGAGCGGCTGCCCCGTCATACCGGCTTACGCAGATAGACCACGAAGCTCTTGCCGAGCACCGGGTTCAGCGCCCGTTCCGCGAGCCGGGTCACCTTCGGCGCCGACATCATGTCCCAGACGAGCATCCGGTGGTAGCTACGGGTAAGCACGTTCTCATTCTCGGTGCCGGACGCGCATTTGATCCACCAGTAGGGCGAATGCAGCGCGTGCGCGTGGTGCTGGCCGATCGGTTCCAGGCCGGCCGCAGTCAGCCTGGCCACCAGGTCAGAAGCCTTGAAGATCCGCACGTGGCCGCCTTCGACCTCGTGGTACTCATCGGAGAGCTTCCAACAGATCTGCTCGGGCCAGTTACGCGGTACGGTCACCGCGACCAGCCCACCGGGTTTCGTGATGCGGGCGATCTCAGCGATCGCCTCATCCACGTTCGGGATGTGCTCCAGGATCTCCGAAGCCAGTACCCGGTCGAAGGTACCGTCGGCGTAGGGCATCTCCGTCACATCGCCGTGTCGCACCTCAGCAGTGCCACCTTCGCCGCCCTCACCCTCCAGCTCCATCGCACCGAACATCGACTTCACGTCGGCGAGGTCGGACTCGGACAGGTCGAACGCCGTGACGTGCGCACCGCGCCGGTAGGCCTCGTAGGAGTGCCGGCCCTGACCGCAACCGACATCGATGAAACTCATCCCCGCCTGCACGTCGAACGCGTCGAACCTGATCGTGATCACGCTGCATTCTCCTTCGCCGCGCCTACCGCTGTCGCCTCAGTCACCGCACGTCGATCGGCGACCACCCGCTCGTACACGCGCTCGGTCGCCTGCGCGACAGCCCGCCAGCTGTAGGTCGAACACGCGCGCGCACGACCGGCCTCACCCATCATCGCGCGCCGGGCCGGGTCGGCCAGAACCTCGGTCAGCGCATGACCCAACGCCATGGCGTCTCCCGGCGGCACCAGCAACCCGGCATCGGTGGCGACCAGCTCCGGCAGCGCCCCTACGCGGGAGGCGACGATCGGCGTACCGCAGGCCATCGCCTCGACGGCAGGGAGTGAGAACCCCTCGTAGAGAGAGGGGATCGCGTGGACCTGCGCCGAGCCGATCAGCGCGGCGAGGTCTGCGGCGCTGAGGTCGTGCACGAACGCCACCTTGTCCAGCAGCCCCGCCTCAGCAAGGGCTTTGCCCGTGCGATCCGAGGCACGACCCACGACGTACAGCTCGCTCCACGCGCTCGCGGGCATCGCGGTGAGCGCCCGGATCAGCACGTCCAGCCCCTTCAGCGGCACATCTGCGCTGGCGATGGTAACGATCCGACCGGGCACCCGCGGCAGGGTCGGCGGCCGGTATGTCTGTATGTCGACACCGACGGGAACCACGCTCATCCGGTCCGGCGAGACTTTGAAGTCCTGCTCGATGTCTATCGCAGAGTTCTGCGAGACGGTCAGCAGGTGGGCGCTCCGCCGCGCGACACGCGCCTGCATCGAGACAAAGCCGTACCAGCGGCGTTTGGTGAGCCGCTGCCATCCCTGCGCAGCCTCCAACTCCAAACGCCGGTCACGGCTGATCGGGTGGTGGATCGTGGTGAGCAGCGGCAGCCCGCACCGTTCCAGCCGCAGGATGCCCGGCGCGAGTGTCTGGTTGTCGTGCAGGATGTCGAATTCGTCGACCCGGTGCCGCAGCAGTCGTTCCAACCGGACGCCGAAGGTGCGCGGCTCGGGGAAGCCGCTCGTACACATCGTGAGGTACTCCAATACGTCCACATCGGAGTGCAATTCAGACCATTTCGGGTGGTGGAAGCGATCCGGGTGGCGGTAGAGGTCGAGGCTCTGCACGCGGGTCAGCCCGACGCCGGGATCCAGCTCCGGGTAGGGCGGCCCGCTGAACACCTGCACCTGGTGGCCGCGCGCTACGAGCTCCCGCGAGAGGTTGCGGACGTAGACGCCCTGCCCACCCGAGTGGGGTTTGGAGCGGTAGGACGACAGCGCAACGCGCACGTCACGCCACGCCGACGTGCAGATCGTCGTTCGGCGTCTGCACCGCGCCCGCTGCCACGAACGTCATGTCCTGCGTGATGTCGGCGCGTTTGATGTCGCGGTTGTCCCGCACGTAGTTCTGCCGCAGGAACCACGGCATCCGATCGCCCTGACGCGGGAAGTCCTTGATCGAGCGCTGCACATAGCCGGACTGCAGGTCGATGGCAGGTTTGCTACGCATCCTCTCGTGCGCGGTCGGGTAGCCGTACGCCGCGCCGGTCGCGTCAAGGTGGTTGACGAACCTGCAGAAGTACTGCGATGACAGGTCGGCGCGCAGCGTCCACGACGCGTTGGTGTACCCGATGCACATTGCCGCATTCGGGACACCCTCCAGCATCATCCCCCGGTAGATATAGCGGTTGCCCAACTGCACCGGCTCACCGTCGACGCGCAGTGTGGCGCCGCCGCCGGCGAGCATATTGAGGCCGGTCGCGGTGACGATGATGTCGGCCGGCAGCACCCGCCCGTCCGAGGTCCGCACACCCTCGGGTACGAAGCGGTCGATGGTGTCGGTGACGATCTCGGCCTGCTGCCTGCGCAGCGCCCTGAAGAGATCGCCGCCGGGCACGACACACAGCCGCTCATCCCACGGGTTGTAGCGCGGCATGAAGTGCTCGATCGCTACGCCGCTACCTTTCAGTTCGGCCTCGGTTCCCTTGCGCAGCAACATTTTTGCAGTTTTCGGCATCCGCCGGGCGAATTGGTAGAAACCCTGCGTCGCCAACACGTACTTCCATCGCACGATGTCGTGCGCACGTTGGCTGGGCAGTCGCTTGCGTAGTTTCGCGGCCGCGGTGTCTATCTCCGGTTGACTGACGACGTAGGACGGCGAGCGCTGCAGCATCGTGGGCCGTGCTCCGCGCTCGACGAGAGCGGGCACCAGCGTGACCGCGGTCGCCCCGGAGCCGATCACCACGACGTTCTTGCCATCGACGTCCAGGTCTTCGGGCCAGAACTGCGGATGTACGACCTGCCCGGTGAAGTCTTCGCGACCGGCGAACTCGGGCGTGTAACCCTGCGCGTAGTCGTAGTAACCGGAGCAGAGGTAGACAAAATTCGCCGTCACCGTCCGGTCGCCGGTCGGTGTGCCCACGGTCAGCGTCCAGCGCGCATCGGCGCTCGTCCAGTCGGCGGCCAGCAACTTGCTGTCGTAACTGATGCGCTGGTCGATGCCGTATTTCGCGGCCGTGGACTTCAGATAGCCCAGGATGTCGGCGGCATCGGCGATGGACTTGTCGCTGGTCCATGGCTCGAAGGGGAAGCCGAGTGTGTACATGTCCGAATCAGACCGCACGCCAGGATATTTGAACAGATCCCAGGTGCCGCCGAGATTGCTGCGTGCCTCCAGGATCGCGTAGTCCTTGTCCGGGCACATCGTCTGCAGCCGGTAGGCCGCGTCGATGCCGGACAGCCCTGCGCCGACGACGATGACGTCGTAGTGATCCGACAGATCATGCATAAAACCCTCCACCACAGCTGCTGATTACCCTCGAGTAACCCTAACCGATCCGCCCTTGTGCGAAGGGGTCCGCAATTCACGGCGTCCCCGCCGTGACCGGATGCGCGCAGCCACTCGAACGCCCGGCAGACTGATCCCATGCCATATGACCTCATCGTGGTGGGCGCCGGGCCCGCCGGTTCGAGTGCCGCCCATGCAGCTGCCACCGCAGGAGCCGACGTGCTGCTGCTGGACCGGGCCAAGTTCCCCCGCTACAAGACCTGCGGGGGCGGGCTCATCGGGCCGACGCTGGCCAACCTGCCGGCCGGTTTCCAGGTGCCCTCCCGCGCCGACATCCACCGCGCCACCGTGACCCTCGCCGGCGGGCGCTGGACGGACCGGCACAGCGACCGCCGACTGATCGCACTGGTCAACCGGGCCGAGTTCGACGCCGCGCTGGTGGACAGTGCGAAGAAGGCCGGTGCGCACGTGCAGCAGGGCGTCACGGTCACCGGTATCGAGCAGCCCTCCGGTCCCGACGCGCACAGCGACACCGGAACGGTCACCCTGACCACCTCCGAAGGGCCGCTGACCGCGAGCTACGTGATCGGCGCCGACGGATCCGCGAGTCGGATAGCCCGGCACGTCGGCGTCACCGCGGACACTGTCGACCTCGGCCTCGAGGTGGAACTGGAGACAGGAGCGCAGTCAGCTCGATGGGAATCACGGGTTCACCTCGACTGGGGCACCGATCCCGGCACCTACGGGTGGGTTTTCCCCAAAGGTGACACTTTGACAGTCGGCGTCATTCAGTCACGTGGCCACGCTGCTGCCACCCGCGCATACCTGGCGCGATTCATCCATGAGCTGGGGTTGTCGTCACTACGCGAGCTGCGGTCCTCCGGGCACCTCACCCGGACGCGCGCCGCGGGTTCCCCGTTGTCGCGGGGTCGGGTGCTGGTCGCCGGGGACGCCGCCGGACTGCTCGAGCCCTGGACCCGCGAAGGTATCTCCTACGCAGTACGGTCCGGCAAGCTCGCCGGGTCTGCGGTCGGCAGAAACCTCAACGACCCGCTCGGTGTCCGGACGGCGTACGACCACGCGGTGGGCGTCGACCTGGTCCCGGAGATGGCTGCGGGGCGTCTCGCGCTGCGTGCCTTCGAACGGAGCCCGGCGATCATGCACCAGGTCGTTGCGCGTACCCGACGAGGCTGGGGTGAATTCGAACGGTTGACGAGCGGCGAGACCACTCTGGCGCGCGAGTTGGAACGTCGTCCGATCCGTTGGGGCCTGCAGGCAATCGCCCGCTGAACCCGCCGGCTCCCGCAGCGCTTTCGCGTTGTGGTCGCCAGCGACGCAAACGGCGCCTGGAAAGGGCTTTTAGCCCAATTCTGAGTCGCCGGCGACGCAAACGCGGGGAGCCTCGAGGCGCTCGCCGAGCAATGTCGTCACGGCGAATTCAGCGGCCAGCTGCTCGAACCGTCGCCCGTGCCGCAACATTGCATGCTTTCCGCCGGCCACCGTCACGAACCGGACGTCGGCGGCGGTCCGCGCCATGGTCGCCGCTACCGTCTGTGCGCTCGCGCGTTTGGCGATCCGGTCGCCGTCGCCGTGCACGAACAGGACCCGTCGGCCGGTCGCGTCCACTTCGTGCGCATCATCGGGGTAGACCCACGGCGCCAACGCCACCACGCTGCGGATCCCATCCGCACCCGCGGACAGCAACGCCGCCCGACCTCCGAGTGAATGCCCGATCAGGCAGGTGGGCAGCTGACCGCCCAGGCGCTCGCGTACCTGATTCATCGCCCAGTCCACGTCCTGCGTCGGGGTGTGCTCGGTGTCCCAGCCGCGGCGCGTGTTGAGGAGCCGGAACACTGCCAACCGCTCCCCGTCCGCACGGGCGACCCGGTGGGCGATCGGAATCATCCGCAGGACCGACAGCTGGTTCGGACTGACCGCCCGCTCACCCCGCCGACCTGCCCCGCCGTGCAGCACGATCACGACGCCGCTCACCTTCGATTGGTCGGCCGGCACGTCAACATCGATCAGATGCGGTTCCAATTGCACGAAATACCTTCCTCACGAACTCCCCAGTGGCAGGGAAACACCTCGACCGGCGTAGTTGTTCCTACGCCGGTCGAGGGTTTCTTATGCCACTCGGGGGTCAGTGCACGACGGAGCTCGCCGGCAGCCAACCTTCGGGGCCGGCGGTGCCCGCTGCGTACTCCTCCAGCGGTACGTCGTTCCTGGCCCAGGCCGCCAGGACCGGGTCCACGACGCGCCAGCCCAGCTCGGCCACATCGTTCCGCAGCGACAGCAGCGGACTGCCGTCCAACGTCTCGCGCAGGACCTCGCCGTAGGCCGTCATCCGCCCGGCACCCAGCTCGGCGGTCAGCTCCTTGCGCTCCAACGACAACGGGTCGCCCTCGGCGTTCATCGTCAGCTCCAGGGACACGGCACCGGGTTTGAGTCTGATGATCAGCCGGTCCGGGGTGGCGTCACCACCGAAGCCCTCGGGCACATGCCCGACGGGCCGGAAGTAGCAGACGATCTCCTTGCGTGCCTCGCCCAGTGCCTTGCCGCTGCGCAAGGTGATGGGCACCCCGGCCCAACGGGAGGTGCGCACTTCCAGCTTGAGTTGAGCGAGGGTCTCGGTCATGTTCGACGGGTCGACACCGTCCTCGTCGACATAGGACGGGATCTTCTTCTCGTTCACGATGCCGGCGGTGTATCGAGCCCGCCTGCTCGACCGCTTCGGAGAGTTCTGCCACAAGTGTGTCGAGCGCAGTACCTGGGCCTTCAGGTCGGACAACTCCTGGGAGTTGATCTGAGCAATCGGCTCCATCGCGAAGATCGCCATCACCTGCAGGAGGTGGCTCTGCAGCATGTCGCGCAACGCACCGGCCGTGTCGTAGTAACCGGCCCGGCCCTCCAGCGCCAGCGCTTCGTCGTAGAGGATCTCGACCCGCTCGATGTGGTGGTGGTTCCAGATGGGCTCCATGATGCGGTTCGCGAAGCGAAGACCGATGAGGTTCAGCACGGTGGCGGTGCCCATGAAGTGGTCGATGCGGAAGATCTGGTGCTCGGGCACGACCCGTTGCAGTTGCAGGTTCAATTCGTGAGCGCTCTTCTCGTCCTCCCCGAACGGCTTCTCCAGTGCCAGGCGCAGATCGGCCGGCGTGTCCAACGTCTCCAACAAGGCGCAAATTTTGATCGTGACGGCCGGCGGAAGTGCGAAGTAGATGACGACCGGGCCACCTGAGCACTGCTCGAGCACCCATTTGAGGTGGTCACCCGTCGTCGCGTCGGCGGTCAGCCAGCGGGCGTGTTTGACGATCTCCTCGGTCCGCTTCTTGGTGACGTCAGTCTCCTGGAACGCCTCGCGAATGCGTTTTTGCCACTCTTTGTCATTCAGTCCCGAGCGTCCGACGCCGAACAACTCGACACGGCGGTCGGGTTCGATGTGCAGCAGGCTGCCCAGCCCCGGCAGCAGCAGCCGACGGGTCAGATCACCGCTCGCACCGAGGATGAGCAGAGTGACAGGACCGTCCGAATTCGCCATATGTGCAGCATTACATGCCGCCCTGACTATCAAGGCATGAAAGACCGGTCAGGAGACGGCGTCAGTGACCATCTCATGCACCGGTTCGGCGCGCGCGGTCACCGCTGCGATGACCTCGCACACCAGCTCCGGGTGGTCGACCATCGGCACATGCCCGCAGTCCGGCAACGGCACGTGCGTGGCATCCGGCAGCGCAACGGCCGCGCGGCGAGCCTGGCTGGGCAGCAGCAGTCGATCGTGTTCGCCCCAGGCAATGGTGGTCGCCACCACAGGGACCTGCTTGTAGGACAACAGGATTCCTCTGCCGAAACATGGCCAGAAACCTTTCGAGCGGCGCAGATTGATCGAGTCGCCGACCGCCTGCTGCGTCGAGAGGTTCTCGGGGTGCATATAGAGCGAGCGCATCAGCAGTGAGCGCAGCGTGAGGTTGCCGCACACCTTTTCAACCACGGCGCGCGGGGAGTGGGCGGAGACTTTGAGCAGGACCAGATTGGCCCCGAGCAGGGCCAGCTCCGGTTTGGACCAGAAGCCGGCCGGGGAGAACGCCGCGCAACTACGCACGCTACCTCGCGCCGCCAACTCCAGGGCGAGGACGCCGCCGAGCGAATTGCCTGCCACGTGCGGCCGTTGCAGCCCCAGGTCGGCGATCAGCTCTTCTACCTGCTCCGCGTAGCTGGTCATCGTGTAACTGCCGGGTTTGCTGGGCACCGGCGACAGCCCATGGCCGGGCAGGTCGATCGCGATGACGTCGTAGTGCGGGGCCAGTAACTGCGGCACGCTGGCCCACGCCTCGCGGCGGTGTCCGATGCCGTGGATCAGGACGATCGGCTCGCCGGACCCGACACGTGAATAGGCAATGCTGCTGGGCACGGTTGCTCCTTGTGGTGGTTCGGTTGGCGACACTGTGGCGACTTTGTCGGGACTGATGGCGAAGATCCATCGACCCTACCCCGGGGTAACTTGTCTCGGAATGGGTTTCACCGGCTCCGGACCTTCCGTAATCCGGCATCATGGGCGCTTCACATCGGGCGTACATCGTCCTCGGGCGACCGCGCCTGACGTCTGATCGACAGAAAGCAACCAGATCCGTGACCATCGGAATCCTGACCAGTGGCGGCGACTGCCCCGGCCTCAATGCGGTGATCCGTGGGGCCGTCATCAAAGGCGACCGGATCTACCAGGAGCAGTTCCTCGGGGTTCGCGACGGTTGGCGGGGACTGATGGAGGACGACATCATCACCTTGCCCCGCCATGACGTACGCGGACTGGCCAAGCAGGGCGGCACGATCCTGGGTACCTCTCGGACCAATCCGTTCGAGCACGGCGGTTCCGAGCGCGTCAAAGAGGTGATGGCCCGGCATTCGATGGACGCGCTCATTGCCATCGGCGGTGAGGGCACGCTCACCGCCGCGCGGCGACTCTCCGACGACGGCGTACCCGTGGTCGGGGTGCCCAAGACAATCGACAACGACCTGTCGGCGACCGACTACACCTTCGGATTCGACACAGCAGTAGCGATTGCCACCGAGTCGATCGACCGGCTGCGCACCACTGCCGAGTCGCACCACCGCTGCATGGTGGTGGAGGTCATGGGGCGGCACGTGGGGTGGATCGCGCTGCACGCGGGCCTGGCGTCCGGAGCTCACGCGGTGCTAGTTCCGGAGTTCCCGGTGACGTTGGAGCAGATCTGCGGATGGGTGCGCAGCGCCCGGGACCGCGGTCGCGCCCCGGTGGTCGTGGTGGCTGAGGGCTTCATCCCAGCGGGGGAAGAGCAGGCGACCGCCCCACGCGGACTGGATGCGTTCGGTCGACCGCGGCTGGGCGGCATCGGCGAGACGCTCGCTCCGATGATCGAGGACCAGACCGGTATCGAGACCCGCACCGCGCGCCTGGGTCACCTGCAGCGTGGCGGCGTACCCACCGCCTACGACCGGGTGCTTGCGACCCGCTTCGGTACGGCAGCCATCGACGCGGTCATCCAGAAACGCTGGGGCTCGATGGTGTCGCTGTCCGGGGAATCCATCGTCAACGTCGACCTGCACGCTGCAACAACCGTTTTGAAGACGGTGCCACGAGCCCGATGGGACGAGGCGGCGATCCTTTTCGGTTGATTCCAGCGGGTCTCGCGATCAGCAGCGCCAATTTCTCCCGTTCGAGAGGCAGCAGAGCCTCCATTGCCTGCGTTGGGCCTGCGGCCGGTAAAACTCTTGTCAGTATCCGAGCCTGCTCATTGCGATGACGCCTGCCCGGCAGGACAGTGAATCCGTTCGGCTCCTTCGGGTCACACCCCGACCCGAGAGCCCCTTCCGGAAGGTCACTCCATTGAAGAAGGCACTCACCTTGGTCGGCGCTGTCGCGCTTGCCGTAGGCACCGCCAGCAGCGTGCTCCCCGCATCTGCAGCAACTCACAACTCCACCCGTAAAGTCGTGGCCAATGCGGTCACGCAACCGGGCGTTCTGGTCGGCGCGCCCAGCGCCAGCGCTGCGACCTCCTTCATGGTGACGCTGCGGCCCCGCGACGCGGCCGGCATGCAGGCCTTCGCCGAGGCAGTGTCCAACCCCAGCGGCGCGTCCTACCGCAAATTCCTGACCCCGGCGCAGTTCACCGGCCGCTTCGCAGCCAGCACGAAGGACGTCGCCCAGGTCAAGGCATGGCTGGTCAGCCAGGGCCTGACCCCGGGAAAGGTCTCGCCGACGCGCAGCTACATCGAGGTGCGCGGCTCGACTGCCGCAATCCAGAAGGCTTTCGCCACCACGATCCACTCCTACCGCTCCGGCGCGCGTCAATTCACCGCGCCCGCGACCGCGTTGACCGTTCCTGCGAGCATCGGCAACCTCGTTGCGGGTGTCGTCGGGCTGGACCACTCCCGCGTACTGCACACCACAAACGTGCGCACGGATGAGGTGCGTGCCAAGAGCACCACGAGCATGAAGGCACTTGGTCTCACGTCGTCGCGAAAAGCGGCCACCTCGGCCGTCAGTGACGCCTGCTCGCAGTATTACGGGCAGTACACGTTGCCCTACATCGTCAAGGCCAAAGCACCACTGGCCAAGAAACTGCCCGGCGCGATGTGTGGCTACACCCCGCAGCAGATGCGTGCGGCCCGTGGCATCGACGCGACGCAGAAGACTGGTAAGGGCATGAAGGTCGGCATCACGCTCTGGTGCAACGACCCGCGGATCTTCAACGACACCAATACGTGGGCCAAGGATCTGGGCTTCGCGAAGCTGAAGGCCAGCCAGTACCAGGTGCTCCCACCGGCCGGCGGGTACGACCCCGAGTACTGCGACAACAAGGACTCCGGCGGCGTCAACGCCGAACAGGCCCTCGACGTCCAGTCGATCCACGGCGCGGCCCCCGACGCCAAGATCGTCTACTCCTCGGCGTCCGCGCCGACCGATGCCGGATTGATCACGGCCCTGCACGCACTGGTCGACGGCAACAAGGTCGACGTCATCACCAACTCATGGGGTGGCGGCGAGACCGACGACGCCGCAACCAACGACGCGTACAGCGCCGTCTTCATCCAGGCCGCGGCGCAGGGCATCCCGGTGCTCTTCTCATCCGGTGACTCCGGCGACAACAGCAAAGGCAATCAGAAGAAGACCCCGCCCTCCCCGGACTACCCCGCAGCCAACCCCTGGGTCACCGCAGTCGGCGGCACCTCGCTCGGCACCACCAACGTGTCCGGCTCCAAGGTCGGCTGGGAGCAGGCCTGGAACACTGACCGCAGCGTCCTGAACAAGGACACCTGGGGCTCGTGGACCTACCGGTACGGCGGCGGTGGCGGCGTCAGCAACTATCACCCGCAGCCCTACTACCAGAAGGGTGTCGTACCGACCCGCTTCGCCGGCGTCGACCCGCACCGGGCCTACCCCGACCTCGCAGGCGCGGCCGACCCGTACACCGGTTACCTGATCGGGTACCACGACGAAGAGGCCAACTCCGGCAACTTCGGACTGAGCAAGATCGGCGGCACGAGCTGGTCTTCACCCTGGACGGCCGGCACCATCGCGCTGGCCGGCAAACGGGTCGGCTTCCTGAACCCGCTGATCTACGCCAAGGGCCACGCCGGGCTGAAGGACATCGCCGGTAATCAACTGAAGTACGGCTTCGAGGTGAAGGCAACCTTCGTGAACAAGGCGGGCGTGCCCTTCACAGCGCTGACGACCGTGTCGGTGAACAGCCAGAACCTGCAGGATCAGAGCCTGACTTCTGACCGCGGGTACGACAACCTCACCGGATTCGGAGTGCCCACCTCAACCAGTGCGTTCCTCACGGCCTTGAGGAAGTAACCCAGCACCGATTGATCGACGTCAGGCGGGATCCCTCGGGGGGGTCCCGCCTGACTCATGTCCTGGCGCCGTTGCCGAGCGCCGCCCGCACAGTGACAAAGTGGGACGATGAGCGACATCCTGCTGCTGCACTCCGCCCTCGGTCTGCGCCCGGCCGTGACGCAGTTCGCCGACCTGCTTCGCGCGGGTGGGCACACCGTGTATACGCCGGACTTCTACCACGGCATCGTCTTCGAAGACTCCGCGCAGGGACTGGCGCACCGGGACGAGGTAGGTGCCCGCGAGCTGTTCGCCAGAGTCCGAGTCGGCCTGAGCCAGGCGCCGGACAACGCTGTGCTTGCGGGCTTCTCCCTGGGTGCCGCGTTCGCGCAACGGTTGGCGGGGGACCGACCGAAGGCACGTGCCGTAGTCCTGATGCACTCGGTCGCGGCGCCGCGCGGGGGGTGGTCCGGCCAACCCGTACAGCTGCACCGCTATGAGACGGACCCGTTCATCGACGAGGCGGACGTGCAGACGCTGGGCGCCGCGGTCCGGGCGTCCGGGGCATCGTTCCAGGACATCGTCGTGGCGGGGCGGGGCCACCTCTTCACCGATCTGGACAGTCCGGATGGTGACCGCCGTGCGCGGGATGCGTCGGCACAGCACATCCTCGAGCTGTTGGATCGTGCGCCGGTCTGATCGATCGTTGTACGTCCGGTAGGACAGTTCCCGGACGGCACGTCGAGTGTCGTTTCAGATCGGACCACCGGTGGAGGCCCATGCTCCGAGTGGCTCGCGGGGGTAGTCCTGCTGCCCGCTGGACTCCCCGGTGATCTCGAAGCCGCGTGCCTGGTAATTGGCGAGTGCATGCGGGCCGTCCAGATCGCAGGTGTGCAGCCACACCTCAGCGGTTGGGGGAAGGTCACATCGCCCACCCAGACTCCAGGCCATTTCGATACCGTGGTGCAGCAGTACGCCACCGAGACCGCGCCCGATGACGTGCTCCATCAGACCGAAGTAGACGACTTCGGTGCGACTGAACATCGCGGCACTGGCTCCCCCGGATCGTGCCCCCGGTAGGACTTCGGGTTCGGATGCAGAGATGGGCACAGCGTCCAGCTGCACGTATCCGGCCGGTGCGCCGCCGACATACAGCACATGCGCCTCAGTGCCTGGCCGGGCCAGGTCCCGCGCCCATTGTTCACGTGTCCATGAGAGGCGATCGGTCCAACGCCACGGGCCGCCGACTGCTGCGTAGAGCCATCGGATGAACTCCGGTGTCGGTGTATCGATCCGGTCTATGCGTGCACCGTCCGGCAGAGCGCGGGGCGAGTTCGCCGGTCGTTGGGTCATCCGCAATGTCGTCGTCTTCACCTGCACGCTCTCGAGGCTACTGCGGTGCGTGCTCCGGAGCCCCGCTCCTTCGCCTGGTGCCGACGTCACGGTTTGCGGGAGATCAGATCTGCGGCCTTGGCGATGGCAGAGGACTTCCCGGTGGCGAGTTCCCGCTTGTCAGCCTGGTGGTATGCCACATAGAGACTGCGGACCCCTATCCAACGCAACGGCTCCGGTTCCCAGCGCTGCACGGTGCGGTTGACCCATGGCAGCCGGGTGCGCTCAGTCCTCTCGCCCGTGACGAGCTCGGCCAGGGTGCGCCCACCCAGCGAGGCCGCTGTCACTCCGTGACCGACGTACCCACCGCTGTACCCCAGGCCGGTGCCCGCGTCGTAGGACACCGTGGCCGACCAGTCCCGCGGCACGCCGAGCACCCCGGACCAGGCGTGCGCGATCGGCACGCCCCTGGTCGGTGGCAGCAGTCGATGCAGTGCGGTGGACAGTTGGCTGACTGTCGCTTCGTGGGTCGTGCCGTCGTTGTCGGTCTTGGAGCCGTAGCGGTAGGGAACGCCGCGTCCACCGATCGCGATCCGGTCATCGGCGGTGCGCTGGGCGTAGATATAGGCGTGCGCCTCGTCGCCGAGCACCTCGGCGCCCTGCCACCCGATCTGCTCCCAGATGAGCGGGGGGATCGGGTCCGTGGCGATCATCGAAGAATTCATCGGCAACCAGGTGCGCCGTTCCCCCGGCAGACTGGCCGTGAATCCCTCGGTGCAGCGCAGCACGTGTTCGGCGCGCACGGTGCCACGGTCGGTGTTGACGACGTGCGGTTCGATCGATGTCACGCTGGTGTCTTCGAAGATCGAGACACCCAGCTGCTCGACAGCTTTCGCGAGACCCTGAATCAATTTGGCCGGGTGGATGCGGGCACAGTGCGGTGTCCACGTCGCAGCTCGAAGACCCGCAACCGCGATCCGCTGCCCGGCGGCGGCCGCGTCCAACCACTCTGCATCGGGGACCTCCCAGCCGATATCGGCGTCGTATCCCGCTCGCAACCGCGCTCGTTGGACGTCGCTCGTGGCGACCGTCAGCTCGCCGCTCTTGACGATGTCCGCGTCGATCCCGTGCTCCGCGCACACGGCGATGACCTCATCGACCTGCCCACGCAGCTCGGCTTCGAAATCGATGACGCCCTGCCGCCCGGTGGGCCGCTTGGCCAGCACGGCCCGCGAGCCGGGCAACGCCGCAGTGAGCCACCCACCATTGCGCCCGGAGGCTCCGAAGCCCGCGAACTCCCGCTCGATGACAACGACCTCCAGAGTCGGCCGGAGTATTTTGAGGTAGTAGGCGGCCCACAGTCCGGTGTATCCGGCGCCGACGATGGCGACGTCCACCTCCCGTGGCCCGGGCAGGACCGGCCGCGGCGCCGGAGCACCACCCAGGTCGGTCCACCAGTGCGACACCGAACCGTTGATCGTCATACGCCTCATCCTCGCAGTCCCGACACGCGGTGCACGGTGCGCTCAGAAACCAGGACCGGCAAGTCGTCCACCAAGGACCCAGCTCACATGGCCCAGGTGGTGACCGAGACTCGGCGCCGGGCGCCGCGCCGGCCTGCGATGATCACCGCATGGCAGAACGCGTCGTGACGATACTGACGGACGACCTCGATGGCGGCCCCGGCGACGAAACCATCGTGTTCGGCCTGGACGGCGAGCACTACGAGATCGATGTGTCGAATGCCCACGCCAATGCGCTGCGCACCTCGCTGCAGCCCTGGTTGGCGATTGCCCGACCGGCCGGAACCGCACCGCGCGCGGCTCCTCGTCAGGTGCAAGTAGCGGCCGATCCGCGTGCGGTGCGTGCGTGGGCCACGGCCCGAGGGATCACCTTTCCATCGAAAGGGCGCATCCCCCAGGACGTGGTCGATCAGTTCCACACGGCCGGTAACTGAACCGCACCGACCTGAATGACGTGGAGGACGCCGACTCAGAACTCCTCGTCGAAACCGACCTCACCGGACACGCCCACCTGGTAGGCCGACACGCGTCGCTCGAAGAAGTTCGACAGTTCCTGTACGTCCTGCAACTCCATGAAGGCGAACGGGTTGGCCGAGCCGTAGATCGGCTCGATCCCCAGCTGGGCCAGCCGCCGGTCCGCGACGTGTTCGAGGTAGCTGCGCATGTCGGTCGGTGACATCCCGGAGACACCCTGCTCCAGCAGGTCATCGGCGAACTGCACCTCGCACTCCACTGCCTCGGACAGCATGTCCCGTACCTGTTGAACCATCGCGTCGTCGAACAGGTCCGGCTCCTCAGCGCGAACGGTCTCGACGACGTCGTACGCGAACGCCATGTGCATCGACTCGTCACGGAATACCCAGTTCGTGCCGCTGGCCAGGCCGTTCAGCAGGCCGCGCGAGCGAAGGAAGTACACGTAAGCGAACGCGCCGTAGAAGAACAACCCCTCGATGCAGGCCGCGAAGCAGATGACGTTGAGCAGAAACTCGCGCCGGTCCTGCTGGGTCTTCAACTCCCGCATCTCGTAGATCGAGTCGATCCACTTGAAGCAGAAGTCCGCCTTGCGCTTGATCGACGGGATCTTGTCCACTGCATCGAACGCCTCGGCACGCTGCGCCTCGTCGGGCACGTAGGTGTCGAGCAGCGTCAGGTAGAACTGCACATGGACGGCCTCTTCATACAGCTGCCGCGAGAGGTAGAGCCTGCCCTCGGGGGAGTTCACGTGCTGGTAGAGGTTCAGCACCAGGTTGTTCGAAACGATCGTGTCACCGGTCGCGAAGAACGCCACCAACCGGCTGACCAGGTGCTGCTCGGCCGGTGAGAGCCTGGCCAGATCCTTCAGGTCCGAGTGCAGGTCGACCTCCTCGACGGTCCAGGTGTTCTTGATCGCGTCGCGGAACCGGTCGTAGAAGTGTGGGTAACGCATCGGGCGCAGTGTGAGGTCCATGCCCGGATCGAGCAGCGCCTTTCTGGCCTGCTGCGTCGGGGTGGGTGTCGTCTGAGTGGTGGTGTCGGTACTCGTGGTCATGATCGGTTCAGCTCCTTGCAGAAGTGGGAAAAGGGTGAAAGTGGTGATCACTGGCAGGCGTCGCACGAGTCGGGGTTCTCCAACGAGCACGCGAGCGCCTCCTCGTCGGTGCTGGCCGGCACGCTCGGAGCAGCGGCGATCTTCGACTCGATCGCGACGGTCGCCTGCTGGATGCGGGTCGCCGGGCGTGAGCGCAAGTAGTAGGTCGTCTTCAACCCGGACTTCCAGGCGTGCAGATACATCGAGCTGAGCTTGCCGATGGTCGGCGACATCAGAAAGAGGTTCAGCGACTGACTCTGGTCGATGTACGGAGACCGGGCGGCAGCCATGTCGATCAGCGCCCGCTGCGGCAGCTCCCACGACGTGCGGTAGAGCTCGCGCACCTCTGCAGGCAGCGCTGTGATGCCCTGCACCGACCCGTCGGCCGCCTTGATCGCCGACCGGACCTGCGCCGTCCAGAGGTCGCGGGCCTTCAGCTCCCGCACCAGCGCGGCATTGATCTGCAGGAACTCCCCCGACAGCGTCTCGCGCTTGAAGAGATTGGACACCTGCGGCTCGATGCACTCGTAACACCCGGCGATCGAGGCGATCGTCGCCGTCGGAGCGATGGCGATCAGCAGCGAGTTACGTAATCCGGTCTCCCTGATCTGCGCGCGGAGCGCGTCCCACCGCTGCGTCTGCGTCGGGGTGACGCCCCACAGGTCGGGCTGCAGATCGCCATCCGCGGCCCGTGTCGAGGCGAACGCCGGGTGCGCGCCGTGTTCCTGCGCCAGCTGCGCCGAGGTCTCGAGCGCAGTCAGGTAGATCTCTTCCGCGATGAGGGTCGACAGCTCCATCGCCATCGGTGAGTCGAACGGCAGTTTCAGCGCGAAGAACACGTCCTGCAGGCCCATCACGCCGAGGCCGATCGGGCGCCACTTCGGGTTGGAATTCGCGGCCTGTGCTGACGGGTAGTAGTTGATGTCGATGACCCGGTCCAGGAACGGCACAGCAGTCCGCACGGTGCGCCGCAGCTTGGCCCAGTCGATGCCGTCGCCGAGCAGGTGCTGGGCGAGGTTGATCGACCCGAGGTTGCATACCGCGGTCTCGTCATCGGAGGAGACCTCGATGATCTCGGTGCACAGGTTGGACAGATGCACGACGTTCTTCGGGTCGGCGGTCTGGTTGGCCTTCGCGTTGGACGCGTCCTTGAAGGTGATCCAACCCTGACCGGTCTGCGCGAGGGAGCGCATCATCTTCGAGTAGAGGTCGCGTGCCTTGATCTGGCGCACGAACCGGCCATCGGTCTCAGCCTGCCGGTAGGCCGTATCGAAGGCGTCGCCCCAGAGGTCGGGTAGCTCCGGCACCTCGTGTGGGTCGATCAGCGACCACATCGCGTCGGCCTCGACGCGGCGCATGAACTCGTCGGGGATCCAGTTCGCAAGGTTGAGGTTATGGGTACGCCGGGCGTCCTCACCGGTGTTCTCGCGTAGCTCCAGGAACTCCTCGACATCCGGGTGCCACGGCTCCAGGTAGACGCAGGCGGCGCCCTTGCGCCGCCCACCCTGGTTGACGGCGGCGACCGAGCTGTCCAGCACCCGCAGCCAGGGAACGATGCCGTTGGATTGGCCGTTGGTGCCACGAATCAGCGCGCCACGACTACGGACTCGCGAGAAGGCAATGCCGATGCCGCCGGCGAATTTCGACAGTTGTGCGACCTGGGCGTAACGCTCGTAGATCGATCCGAGCTCATCGCGCGGGGAGTCGACCAGATAACACGAGGACATCTGAGTGTGTCGGGTGCCGGAGTTGAAGAGCGTGGGTGAGCTGGGCAGATAGGTCAGCGAGCTCATCAGCCGGTAGAACTCGATGGCCTCGGCCGGTGTCCGCGACAATCCACACGCGACGCGCAGCAGGAAGTACTGCGGGGTCTCGATGACGAAGCGGCGCGAGGGATGCCGCAGCAGATACCGGTCGGCTACGGTCCGTAGCCCGAAATACTCAAAGCGTCGGTCCGCGCTCTCGTCGATCGCGAAGTCCAGTTTGCGGGCATTGCGCGCCACGAAGTCGGCGGTTTCCGCACCGATCAGACCCTCGGCATGACCGAGCGCGACCGACTGGCTGAAGGAGGCGATGCCCTGGCCCCGGACCTCCTTGTCGACATACGCAGCGAGCAGTCGCCCGGCGAGGCGGGAGTACTGCGGCTCTTCGCTGATCATCTCGGCGGCAGTCTGGATCGAGAGCCGGTCCAGCTCGGCGGTAGTGGCGCCGTCGTACAACCCGCTGATCGTCTTGGTGGCGACCCGCAGCGGATCGACGTCCTCCAGATCCTCGCTCCACCGCTCGACGGCGCGGACGATCTTGTTCACGTCAACCGACTCGGTATCGCCGTTGCGCTTCTTGACAGCCATGGTGTGCCGTCTGGGGGGCTGGATCACCCCATCCGTTGCTGCCCGGTCGACGTCCTGCTCGACTACCTCGTTGATCGACATCCGTTCACTCCCTCGCGAACCTGCTCGGCAACGCGGGTGGCACGGGGTCGCAGGGATCGCCGCTGACACGGCAGGCCCAACGCCCGCCGGACCCTCCCACGAGGCCATGCGGAGACCTCGGCACCGATCGGGGCCGCGGGCTGCTGGCAGGTCTTCGGACTCGTGGGCGGTGCGTCCTTCGCGCCGGACGCTTTTCTACTGGCCATCGCTTCCCGAGCGTGTGCAGACGCTGATCGCGCGCCTCACTCAGTGCTGTCATCCTGGCCCGAGGGCTTGGATGGACGGCGGTCGTTCCCACTTACCGCTGCGGGGCAGTCCCGGATTCTCGCCGGGTTCCCTGTTGCCTCGGTGTACTCCGGAAGTTCCCGAAGTGCATCGAACCAGCTGCGCTCACCACTATATATAGAAATGACTCTGCTGCACACCACTACATCTGCGGATACTCTCGCGCGGCGTCGGTGCCGGATGCGTCGTCAACAGCACCGCAATCAGCGAGTTGCGGAGGATGGGCCTAACCTGAGCCGGTGCCACTCTCGCTGACTCTGGACGAGGCCCTGCTGCACCTGGGCACGCGCCTGCAGAGCGGACGGGTGATGCTCGGTATCGCCGGGCCGCCCGGTGTCGGCAAATCCACCGTGACGGCCGCCGTGCTGCAGTGGGCCGCGAGCACCGGGTGGCAGGCGGTCTGTATTCCGATGGACGGCTTTCATCTTGCTCAGAGCGTGTTGGACGAGCGCGGCCACGCCGCAGTCAAAGGCGCCCCGCACACCTTCGACGGGCACGGGTATGCCGACCTGCTGCGCCGGGTACGTAACCAGCGCGAAAACGACGCCACGATCTGGGCGCCGCACTTCGAGCGATCCATCGAGAACGCTATCGCCGGGTCCATTGCGGTGACACCGCAGGATCGACTGGTCGTCACCGAGGGCAACTACCTACTGCTCGAGGAGGACCCGTGGCCGGTGGCTCGGTCGTTCGTGGACCAGTGTTGGTATCTGGACCTGCCGGACGAGGTACGTCGGGCGCGACTGACCGCGCGCCACGAGGGCTTCGGACGATCCCACCGAGAAGCCGCTGCGCGCGCCAACGGCTCCGATGAGGCCAATGCTCGCCGGGTCGAGGCCCGCCGCAGTTTCGCCGACGTCCTGGTCGAAACCGCCTGACATCAGGTGAGTTGCAGGTACTCGTCCCAGCCACCCTGCGGAGCACCGGGCAGCTGCTGCAGCCGCTTGGTGACCGCGGGGGTCTGCGCGTCCATCCAGTCGCACAACTGCCGAAACGACACGAGTTTGGTGTCGGGCCGCTTGGCAAGGGTGCGCATGACCTCTTCGACGGCCTCCATGTAGATGCCGCCGTTCCAGTGCTCGAAATGGTTACCGATCACCAGCGGTGACCGATTGCCGTTGAACGAGCGGTCGAAACCGGCGATCAGTGACGTGACCATCTGCTGACGCCACCCTGGTCGCTTCGCCGCGGGGCCGTTGGTCACGGTCGACTGGTTGGCCATGTAGTTGTAGTCCATCGACAACACCCCGTTGCGCAGGCCGGGCATCGGCACGGTCTGCATCGAGATGTCCCAGACCTTCGTTCCCGGCACCTTCAGCGGCCACATCGGGTAGCGCGCGTTGCTGGTGTCATAGCGCCAGCCGAGATCGGCAGCCGCCTTACGTAGGTTGTCGAAACCCTCCAGGCACGGGGTCCGACCACCGGTGAGTTCCTTGCGGTAGTCGAAAGGAAGCGATGGCAGATCGGTGAATCCGGTGTTCGTGCGCCAGTTCGCGAAGAACGAAACGGCCTGCTCGATCTCTGACTTCCAGTCCCCGACCGACCACCTACTACCCCCGGTCGGCCCGCAGAAGTGGCCGTTGAAGTGGGTACCGATCTCGTGCCCGGCGAGCCAGGCCTTCCCGGTCTGTTCGATCGTGGAATGAATGGCCGAATCGGGGAAGTAGCCGATATCCGAGGCACCGACCCGGTGCTGCGGCGGGCGGTACAACGACTTCTTGGACTCCGGCAGCAGATAGATACCCGTGGTGAACAACGTCATAGATGCACCGAGCTCGGCCGCCACCTGCTGGAAGTGCGAGTTCAACTTCGACTTGGTCTCACCCGCACCGTCCCAGGAGATCACCACGAACTGGGGCGGTTTCTGTCCGGCCTTCAGCGCGCTGAACTTGGGCTGCTTGGGCTGCGGGCCCGTGTCGGACATCGACCCGTCACCGATGGTCTTGACAGTCCGGGCCGAGGTCGTGGGCGAGGCACCTGGTGTTGACGACTTCGCACCCGCGGTCGCTCTGGCCGCATCCTTGCTGCTTCCGGTGCTGCAGCCCGCCAACAGACCGGCGGCACCAATCCCCAGACCAGCACCCAGCACACCACGCCGCGAGACGTTCGCGTCACCACTGGACATCTGACAAACCCCCTACAACCGAGAACATTCAACGCCTCACACCGTTCCGGACGTTGAACTGCCCGTTATACACGGGGTGGAGCTACTACAGCGGCTCGCCTCGCCGACAACTCCGAGGTCGCACAGCGGCCTCGGCGCGGACGGGCGGGGTCTGTCTCAATCCTGCCCGATGTCCTCGTTCCAGAGTGCCGGGTGCTCGGCAATGAAATCACCCATCATCGCGATGCACTCGGCATCATCGAGGACGACGACCTCGACCCCGTGCTCGGCCAACCAGTCATGTCCGCCGTAGAACGTCTGCGCCTCCCCGATCACGATTCGCGAGATGCCGAACTGACGCACCAGACCGCTGCAGAACCAGCACGGCGACAGCGTGGTGACCATCGTGGTGCCCCGATAGGTCGGCTGCCGGCCGGCTGCCCGGAACGCCGACGTCTCCCCGTGCATCGACGGATCATCGTCCTGCACCCGACGGTTGTGACCGCGCCCGAGCACCTCACCGTCAGGGCCGATCAACGCGGCACCGATCGGTATACCGCCCTGCGCCAGACCGTGCCGAGCCTCCTGGACCGCGAGTGCCAACAACGCACGATCCGATGGCCGCGTCACGCGCTCTCTCCGACCGAGTCGCGGGAGTCGACCGACTCGGTAGCGGCCTCGGGCTGACCGGCAAGCGGCTTGTAGAGAACGGCGTAGATGACCGCAGCCAGGATGAATCCGACCAGCGGTGTCAGGTCACCGACGATCGGGTGTGCCTTGGGCACCGGAGCGAGATACTCGGTCTGGTTCGAGAACAACCACACCGAGACGACTCCGGCAACGACCATCGCGATCGGCCCCGCCAAGTTCCGATGGTCTGTGCGCAGCACCATGTTGCTGATGTCCTGCCCGCGACGTAACGCGCGATCGACGAAGACCACACCGAGCCACGGTGCGATCCAGTACGCGATCACGAGCAAGAAGTTCTCGAACTTCGTACCCGCGTCGTTCAGCCCGTTCAGGGCCAGGATGAAACCGGCGACCCCGAACACCGAGGCGACAATCACCCGCGCCCGGTGGGGCGGCAGTTTGATACCCATCGACAAGGCGGACATGGCGCCGGAGTAGATGTTGAGGGCGTTCGCCGCAACGGCGCCCACGGCGATACACAGCAGGGTCAGCTTGCCCAACCAGGTCGGCAGCACCTCGGTGTAGATCCCGGGCAGGACATCGGGTTTGGCGACCGCGAAGGCCATCGCCGCACCGGCGCACTGCAGAATGACACAGGACACGAAGACGCCCGCCCCGGCGTACAGGCCCGTCGCCCGACGCGATGTCGTGCGCGGCAGGTAGCGGGTGAAGTCTGCTCCGTACGGGTTCCAACCGGCTGCGTAACCGAAAGCCGCAGCCGCCTCGATGATGAACGATCCGGGCACTGAACCAGTGGGGTGCAGAGCCGGCGCTGACAGGTTGGCCTTGCCGAAGATGATGATCGCACCCACGACGAATACGACTCCGAGCAGCGGCAGGGCCATCTTCTCGAAGGTATGCACGAGGTTGTGCCCGAACGCGGCGACCGTGAACTCCGCGACCACGATGATCAGCAGGCACAGCCAACTGGGAATCGCGTTGAAAAGCGCGTGCAATGCGAGCGCTCCGCTGACACTGTTGACGGCGAACCACCCCACGCCCGCGACCACGGCGTTCAAGCCGGCCGGCAGGATGTTCCCGCGGTAGCCGAATCCGGCCCGACTGAGCACCATCTGGCACAACCCGTTCGGCGGCCCCCAGCTGGAGAGCACACCGTGGCTCAGCGACCCCAGGCCCGCCCCGAGGACGACTGCGACAGCCGTCTGCCAGAACGTCAGCCCGAAGGCGACCGGTCCCAGGATGCCGACCGCGATGGTCGCGAACTCCAGGTTGGGCGAGGTCCACGTCCACAGCAGCTGCCGCGGGGTGCCGTGCCGCTCGCTGTCGGGGATGAACTCGACCCCACCGGGCTCGACGGCAACGGTTTTGGCGCCGTAGTGCTCCTGCGCGATGGGGTTTTCAGCAATACCCGATGGGGGCGGGGAGGTCAGAGAGGTCACAGTTGAAAGTGTGACCTCAATTGGCTGTCAATAGGTTTCGTTCAGGTAAATATTCGCCGGGCATACTTTCCCGGTGAGCACACTGGTCTTTCTACACGCCCATCCCGACGACGAAGCCAGCTCCACCGCAGGCACCATTGCCCGCGCGGTGGCCGTCGGACACCGGGTGGTCATCGTCTACGCCACCAACGGTGATCACGGTGAGGCGGCGGATGACCTCGCCGAGGGCGAGACCGTCGTGGACCGACGGCGCAAGGAGGCTGCCGCGTCCACTGCCGCGCTCGGTACCCACCGCATCGAATGGCTGGGGTACGCCGACTCCGGGATGACCGGGTGGGCCCAGAACGGGGAGGAGCACGCGTTCGCGCGTGCCGAGGTGGATGAAGCGGCGCGGGCCTTCGTGCGCATCCTCGACGAGGAAGAGGCCGACGTGCTGATCGGTTACGACTGGCACGGCACCTACGGGCATCCCGATCACGTCCAGGTGCATCGGGTGGCCGACCGCGCTGCGCAACTCGCGCAGCGGACCCCGCGCACCCTGCAGGTCACCCTCAACCGCGACGCGATGCGCGTCATGATGGCCACCGCCCCCGACGGTGCCCGCTTCGACGTGGACGGACCTGCCGACGACGGCAATCCGATGGGCACACCCGAAGCGGAGTTGCACTGGGACGTGGATGTATCGGACTACCTCACCCAGAAGCGCGCCGCGATGCAGGCCCACAGCAGTCAGACCAGCGATATCGGCATGATGCTGGCGATGCCGCCGCAGATGTTCACCGCCGGGTTCGGACACGAGTACTTCATCGAGCCCGGGCGCGCCACCGGTATGACCGCCGGGTGGCCCTTCGCGTAGCGCTCGCTGGACCCGTGTCCACCCGGTACGTTTGGCGACTGTCGTCGCGGGTACTACACCTGCAATCTGTCTATTTGCTGGATAGAGTTCACTCGTTCGATACGAAACTACCTGTCGCGAACGTCAGCGCAGGTCAAACATTAAGGAGCGAAGAACATGGGCTTTCTACTGTGGATCCTTGCCGTCATCCTGGTCATCGCCGGCATCGTCACGCTGCTCAAGGGCAGCATCATCCTGGGCATCGTGCTGATCGTCGTGGGCCTGGCCGTCGGCCCCGGTGGCTGGAGCGTCCTGAGTAAGAAGTAGCCGAAACTTTGATGCGATGGCCGGGCCCGACGGCAGACAACACCCCGGGCCCGGCCATCGCGCTGTCCGCAGACGGAAGGCGGCGCCGAGTCGGAGCGGCTGACCATACTCATCCGTATGACGACTGCTGAGCCGACCATTCTGGCGACCTCCGGCGGACTGCGCCCCGGTGCGCGATCCCGCTTCGAGTTCAGTGCCCTGACCGACTTCGCGGTCGAGTTGGCCGGGGTCACCGGGCGGGCGCCGCGGGTCTGCACCATCACCACAGCGCTCGGCGACGCTGCGCATGTCGTCGCCGGCCTCGGTGAGGCTGCGCGGATCGCGGGCTACGACCACAGCAACCTGGAATTCTTCGGGATGCCCAATGTCGCCGATATCGAATCCCACCTGCTCTCCCAGGACGTCGTCTGGGTGATGGGCGGATCGGTCGCGAATCTGCTGGCCGTGTGGCGGGTTCACGGTCTCGATGAAATCCTGCACCGCGTCTGGCAGTCGGGTGTCGTGCTGACCGGCGTCAGCGCGGGCTCGATCTGCTGGTTCCAGGGTGGCGCGACGGATTCCTTCGGGCCGCAACTGAAGCCGATCACCGACGGTCTGGGATTCCTGCCGTACGGCAACGGGGTGCACTACGACACCGAGCTGCGTCGCCGACCGCTGATCCACCGACTTGTGGCCGACGGCACGCTAGGGACGACACACTGCACCGATGACGGCGTCGGACTGTTGTACCGCGGCACTCAGCTCAGCGAGGCAGTCGCCGAATCAGACGGCGGTGCCTACCTCGTCCACCTTGACGGTGACCGGGTCCAGGAAGACCCGTTCGCCGTGCGCCGGCTGCCCTGAGGGCAGCACCCGCATATCGGTGAGCTGCCGCGGGTCCGGCTGGTTTCACGTGAATCCTCGTCGTGTCAGAGCGGCTCGACCTGGCGCACGACTTCGGCGAGCAACGGGTACATCCGGGGGCTTTCGTTCCCGGGAACGCTGAGAATCACCTCGTCAGTGCCGATCCGGGCCAGCTCGCCCAGCTTGTCCACCGCCTGATCCACCGACATCGACCGGGAGCTGCCCGACCCAGCCGCTGCGCTCCCGACGGTCAGCGGTAATGCCGAGATCACTGTCTTGGAGATGTCGTCGTAAGACCGGCCCAGCCGTTCGCAGTGTGCCGCGAGTACGTCGTACTTCGCCTGCACACCCTGCGGGCCGAAGTCGTAGATGTTGCACGCATCGGCATACTGCGCCACCATCCGCAACGTCTTCTTCTCACCGCTTCCGCCGATCATGATGGGCGGGTGCGGCCGGCTGATGGACTGCGGCGAATTGATCGGTCGTTCCAGCTGGTAATGCGCTCCTTCATAGGGCGATTCGTCACCGGCCCACATCTGTAGCGCGATCTGCACCGTCTCCTCCAGGCGCTCGAACCGCTCCTTCAACGGCGGGAAGGGCACCCCTAAACCGCGGTGCTCCTGCTCGTTCCAGGCAGCTCCGATGCCGAGCATCGCGCGGCCACTGGACAACACGTCCAGCGTCGTGACCGTCTTCACCAGCAGACCCGGATGGCGGTAGGTGACGCCGGTGACCGGGGTGCCCAGTCGGATCGTCGAGGTCTGGGCCGCGGCGAAGGCGAGCGCAAGATAGCCCTCCAGCATCTCCTGCTCAGGGGGACCGTTCATCTCGATCTGGAAGAAGTGGTCCATCACCCACAGGCTGTGCAGCCCGGCATCCTCGCTGTCGCGCGCAATCCGCCCGAACGTGCTGCCGATGGAGGCGGGCGCATCGACCCATGAGAAGGAGGAGATCTGCTGTCCGAGTCGCATTCGGTCATCCTGCACCCCACCCGCGAACCGGGCAGCTCAGGGCGCCCGCCAGGAGGACCCAGGTCGCCTCGATACCCTCGAGGAGTGGATTACCTGGGCGGACTGTTGACGTTCGTCCTGCCGCTGGCAGTGCTCGCTGCGATCAGCCCGATCGTCTTCCTCAACGCCTCGACGGTCGCGACCAACTACGGCGCATCCGGCGTACGACGCTTCCTCGCAGGCAATGCGATCGTGCTCATCCTTATCGGCGTCCCGAGTCTGGGGCTGCTCGGAGATGCCGCCGCCTCCTTCACCCGGCGCGAACTGGCCTCTCAGGTCGTCGACGGGATCCTCGGCCTGGTGCTGCTGGCATACGGCGGTTGGCTGTGGCGTTCGCGGACTCGCACAGCGCGAGCCACCACCTCCGAAAACGACCAGGCCAGCGAAGCCGCGCGCCGTGGTCTCATCGCGTGGGGTGCGCTGGGGATGGCCACCAACTTCACGACCCTGCCGCTCTACCTGTCCATCTGCGGGCACATCGGTGCCTCGCGGCTCAATGTGTTCTGGCAGGCCATCGTTCTCGCCGGGGCCGTCGCTGTGGTGCTCACGCCGGCCTGGATTCCGCTGCTGCTGCTGCGCATTGCGCCCACGCACACCCGGGTCAGCGAGCGGTCCCGCGCCCGCGTCGCGGCCGGCACCCGGATTGCTTCCATTGCCGCCTGCGTGATCGGCGGCGCGGTCCTGGTCGGGCACGCCGTCCTCAACTGACTCGTTACCGGCTCAGCTGGCTCAGCTGCGTCAGTTGGGCGGGACTGCTGGCAAACTGGGGCCATGCACGCACACCGCACCACTCGCTGGGAATCGTTGGTCGACCGCGGATACGGCGCCAAGTTCGCCGATCTGCATGCCAACGGTGAGGACATCTCCGGGGAAGCACGGTTGGCAGATGTGCTCGCGCCCCGCAACGCGAGCATCCTGGACGCCGGAAGCGGGATGGGCCGGGTCGGGGCCGCGCTGCAGGACCGCGGACATCACGTCGTGGGCGTTGATTTGGATGAGGCACTGCTCGCCCAGTCACGCCGTACCTTCCCGCACCTGCCGGTCGTCTCTGCCCGGTTGGACGAACTTGCCCCCGAAACGCTTGCGGCGCAGGGCCACCCCACTGAATATGACCTCGTCGTGTGTGTCGGCAATGTCATGATTCTGCTCGCCCCCGACTCCGAGGTGGAGGTGCTGCAGCGCCTGCGTGCTCTGCTCGCGCCGGCCGGCCGGCTGCTCGTCGGCTTCCACCTCGAAGCCAGACCAGAAAGCTCACGGACCTACCCGGCAGCCGACTTCACTGCCGATGCCCGCACTGCCGGACTAGAGGTGCAGGCACGCTTCGCCTCCTACGATCTGCAACCGGTCGGGGAGAGCGACGACTACGCCGTCTTCGTCCTGCGCCACCAGTAGTGCCGAGATAAGCAGGTGAGCACGCCGAGCAAGCCCGCGAGCCGGCGCACGCTGGCGATTGACGACTACCAACGTGAGCACCGGGTGCTCGGTTTCCCGATCGCCGTCATCTACAAGTTCTTCGATGACTCCGGCGCCTATCTCGCTGCGTTGATGACGTACTACGCGTTTGTCTCGCTTTTCCCGTTGCTCCTGCTGTTGAGCACGGTGCTGAGCATTCTGCTGCGCAACAACCCCGATCTGCAGAGGCACATCGTGGAGTCGGCGGCCAGCCAGTTCCCCGTGGTCGGGCAGCAGCTGAAGAATCCGAAAAGCCTCAGCGGCGGCGTCAGTGGGGTGCTCGCAGGACTCGCCTTCGCTACCTACGGTGGCCTCGGTGTCGGCCAGGCCGTGCAGTACGCGATGAACACGGCCTGGGCGGTCCCGCGCAACTCCAGACCCAACCCGATCTTCGCGCGCTTTCGCAGCCTGTTGCTGGTCGGTTGCGCGGCACTGGTCCTGCTGACCACGACTGTGGTGTCGGCGTTGGGTGGATTCCTGCCCGGCGACACGGCTCAGGTGATGGCGTGGTTCATACCCGTTGTCATTGTCGTGGTCAATGCCCTCATCTTCATCGGTATCTATCGGCACGGATCGTCCCGCAAACTGAGCCCCCTGCAGGTGCTGCCCGGCTCGATCCTTGCGGCGCTCGCCTGGGCCTTGCTGCAGACGTACGGTTTCAAGTACGTGGCGCACGTCATCCGCCGTGCCGGCGCCACCGATGCCAGCGGCACCAACCTGATCTTCGCCACGGTGCTCGGTCTGCTGGCCTTCATCTACCTCGCCAGCATCATTACTGTCTTCTGCGTCGAGGTGAACGTGGTGCTGGACAAGAAACTGTACCCACGCGCATTGCTGACCCCGTTCACCGACAACGTCGTGCTCACCAGCGGTGACCGGCGCACCTATACAGCGATCGCCCAGGCCAACCGGCACAAAGGGTTTGAGCGCATCGACGTCAGCTTCGACGAACGCCCGCCGGCGGAACGCGAGCGGGATCGGAGCAACGACAACTGAGCGCAGATCAGCTGTCGGCGGGAAGCGTCACCGCTCGTAGAGTGTGCGCAACGCCTGTCGCACGCCGCGGCCCAGCAAGAACCAACAAAACCTGACAAGGACTCCCATGGTCAACGTCGTCCGCACCTTCGAGGTGCAGGTCAATCCGTCCGTCGCCATCGCCTACCTGAAGGATTTCACTCACTCGGTCGAGTGGGACCCCGGCACCGTCGCCTGCGAGCGCATCGGTGACGCGAGCGCACCGATCGAGGTCGGCGCGAAGTGGCACAACACCTCGAAGCTGATCTTCATCAATACCGAGTTGGAGTACGAACTACAGGAGCTGCATGCCGATCGTGTGCTTTTCCGGGGCACCAACAAGACCGCAACGTCCTACGACGACATCCGCATCGAGCCGTCGGGCGCCGGCGCGAAGGTCACCTACGAGGCGACGGTTAAGTTCAACGGCGTCGCCGCCCTGACCGATCCGGTCATGAAACTGATTTTCCTGCAGCTGGCCAAAGGGACCGTCCGCGACCTGACCGCGGCGTTGGAGAAGCTCTGAGAGCTTGAAAGCCGACTCAGCGGGTCCGCGGTGCCCGCCAGGCGGTGATCTGGTCCAACAACGTGTCCGGGTCCCGCACCTGTATCAGCGCATCGGCAACCGCTGCGCGTAGAAAGCCTCCTTCCACCATGGTGGCCAGCAATGCGCGCATCGGCTTCCAGAAGTCTGCGACGTCGTAGAGCGCTACAGGTTTGGCGTGAATGCCCAACTGCAGCCATGTCCAGACCTCGAAGAACTCCTCCATCGTGCCGATACCGCCCGGCAGCGCCACGAACGCGTCCGACAATTGCGCCATCCTGGCCTTGCGGTCGTGCATCGTCTCGACGATCTCGAGCCTGGTCAGCCCGTGGTGGGCGACTTCCGCGTCTGCCAGCGAGCGCGGTATGACCCCGATTACTTCACCCCCGGCTGCCATGGCCGCATCAGCGACGACGCCCATCAGCCCGACGTGCCCCCCGCCGAAGACGATCCCGATGCCCTGCTGAGCCAGCCGGGTTGCCAATCCGGCGGCCGCCTCGGCGTACGCAGAGTCGTTGCCCGGGGAGGATCCGATGAATATTGCGACGCGCATCGGATCACCGTAAACCGTTGACCTGACAGCCCTTCGAGTGGTGTCAGGAGGGGAAGGCGAACGGGATGCCGGTGAGCTCTTCGCTGACCGCCCACAACTTCGCGGCCAGATCGGCATCCTTGGCGTAGCGGCTCTGCTTCGCCTCGCCCACCGGCCCGCGCACCTCCCACGGTCCCTTGGGGCCGGAGTAGGAGCCTGGATCGGCGTCGGTCGCCGCGAACAGCACCGGGCGCGCACCACCGGCGCCGCCGGGCAGCACCACCCGCATGGCAATCGGCAGGACCATCCGTACGACGGGGTTGCTGCCCATCCCGTCGGGGTCGGCCACCAGACCGGTCGATGCAACGCCCGGGTGCGCCGCCGTCGATGTCAGCGCCAGCCCAGCCGCGGTCGCGCGTCGTTGCAGCTCCAGCGCGAAGAGCAGGTTGGCGAGTTTGGACTGCCCGTAGGCCATGCCCGACTTGTACGTCTGCGGCGGATTTCCTTCCAGCACAGCATCGTTGCCGCGGAAGTGTGCGATGGACGACACTGTCGTCACGCGGGGTGCAGCCGCCTGGAGCAGTTGGGGCAGCAGCAGCGCCGTCAGTGCGAAGTGTCCGAGGTGGTTGGTTCCGAACTGCAGCTCGTGCCCGTCCTGGGTCTCGCGATAGCTGGGCGGCTCCATCAGCCCGGCGTTGTTGACCAGCAGATCCACCGGTCCGTCGATACGGTCAACAAATTCGCGCACCGAGTCCAGCGACGCCAGATCGAGCTTCTGCACCGAGGTGGTGCCCCCCATCCGACGGGCTGCTTCCGCGCCGGACTGCGTGTTGCGAACCGCGAGGATGACCCGGGCGCCATGCCGAGCCAACTGCGTCGCCTCGTGCAGGCCGATGCCGGAATTCGCGCCCGTCACGATCGCTGTGCGTCCGCTCAGATCGCCGATCTCTGCAGGATTCCAACTCATCGCCAGTCCACTTTCTCCTACGTCGCCGTGCCGGGTCAGATAGCGTCAGGTTCCATCGATCTCGCACAGCTGTGCGAGATCGATGCCCTCGCAATCTATGCGTTCGGCGATTCGGAGCCGACGCGCGCCTGGTCTGGCTGCCTGGCCGCCGGCCTCGCAGAACGACGACGCAGGACCAGGAATACCCCACCGTCCAGGAGCATCAGAGCCACTGTTGCCAGCGACAACGCCGACGCCGCCACGAAGTACTTGGGCATATACGAGTAGGAGATGGTCGAAACCCCGGCGGGCACCGGGATCGACTGGAACAACCGATCCGGGGTGTCGACCACGGTCGATGTCGTGCCATTGACCGTCGCGGTCCATCCGGGACTGGACAGCTGGCGACGAAGGAGGGTCGTCGGCTGGGCACAGTCCAGCGTGACGCCGCTCAGGCTCTGCGTGCGGATGCTGCACCCGTTCTTGGAGGTCGAGTAGTACGGCGCGGCCTTGGGGTCACGCCAGATCTCGATCTTGGCATCTTGAAAGACGCGGGTCAGGCCGTACTTCGCACCGGTGACTTCGGTCGCGACGCCGTGCGTCATGACGATGTATTCGGCACCCGCCCTCCGGAATGCCGACTGCTGCTGACCGTAGGCCTGCAAAACCACGCGTTGGATGCGCGCGTTGGGCAGTTGTCCGCCGAGCCAATACGGGATGAACGCACGCCCGGTGCCCTTGGCGCCCGGCGTTCCTGGCCGCGGTCGCAGTTCATCGAAGACGAACGTGCTCATCTTCTTCGGCACCGGCAGATCGTTGACGTTGACCGACGCGATACCCCAGTAGGAGCCGTAGTTCGGCGCGATCGGCCCCAGCGTGTAGAAACGGGACGTGTCCAGGTGGGTCTGCAGGTACCGCACGGGCGCCAGATCCACCGGGTTGCGCGTGCTCGCCGACAACTGCGGGACCGCGTACGTGCCGGCTCCGTCCGCAATCACGATCAGAGCTGCGATCAGCGCGAGCAGGCCCACCCTGCGTGGTCCGGACCTGACCGCCACTGCGATCATCGCAAGCACCACGCACGCGAGAACGGTCCACGTCACCATCGCAATGGTCCACCGCGGGTGGGACAGGAAGTTGCGGTGCTTGTCGAAAGCTACGACCCCCACCAGGTAGAGCGCCACCGAGGCCGCCGAGATCAGAACTGCGGGCCGACGCACCCGCGCCCTGCGAAGGTCATCGATGCCGTAGGCCGCGCAGACGATGACAGCGAACTCGATCAGGGATACGCCGTATTTGGCGACCAGGACATTGCGCACTCCGGGGATGATGTTCAGGAACGCCTTGACCGGGATGACCGTCAGCCCACCGAACGCGTTGATCACCAAGACAAACAGTGTGATGCCGATGAAGATCCGCAACGCCCGCCGACGTCCGCCCAGAAAACCGAGGATTGCGACGAAAACGGTCGGAAGGGTGACGTAGCCGGCCAGACCATTGAAAGGTTTGTTGGTCATCGGGCCCGATGCGTAGGGGAATCCGAGCGCAGCCACCATCCGGGCCTTGTAGGAGTAAATGTTCGCGGCACCCAGGTGATAGGCGGTGTAGCCGAAATCCAGGAATTCCTTGAAGGCGACCAGTACCGGTGCCGCGATGACCACTCCCAGCACTGCACCCACGATGGTCCACACCGTGAACGAGCGACGGTGTCCGGGAAGAGCCACCAGTCGCACGACCGCCCATCCGGCGACGAACAGCCCTTCCAGCAGCGCTGTCTCGGGAAATCCCGCGAACAACATGAAGGCAATAGCCAGCGCCGTTACCCAGAGCCCTGCCCGCGGGCGCCGTGAATCCCGCACGGCGTGCCCGATCAGCTCGACCCCCCACAGCGCCATCGGCAGGAACGCAATCGGGTTGAACGGCGCGTTCGTCATCACCGAGAAGGCCCCGTTGAGGCCGAAGAGACACGCGGCGCAGGATGCGGCAACCCAGGACAGCCGCAGCGAGCGCACAAACATCAACGTGCTGAAGGCTGCAACGAACTCCAACGCGAGGTGCATCACGAAAATGCCGTTGGGTAGCAGTTGCAACAGGATGAACGGCAGGAACAACGCCGCCGACTGCATCTCACCTGCGAGTGGCTGGCCGAGGCCTTCGTAGTAATTCCACAGCGGTAGCTGGCCGTGCTGCCACATCTGCGCAGCGAGGCGGCCCAGCGCCTGGGCGGTCCAGCCCTCGTTGCCGTCGATGGTGTGCCCACCGCTCAGTAATCCCGGCGTGTGGAAGGCGACCCCCGAAAAGTACTGCAGGGGGTTGTTGGTTCGGATGCGCAGCAGATAGACCGCGTTGGCCGCCAGGATGACCACCGTCACCACCAGCGACGACAAAAATGCCGGAGCTGTGAGGAACGAGGTGGCCCGGTCCCGGCGCGACGCTCTCGGACTTCGGGCCGCGGTCACTGCGCGGCCGGGGAGTCGGGTTGGGACACCGACGGCAACCGCAGGTAGCTGAGCCGGGCATTTTCCTGTCGTGACCGCAGGATTCCGTTGAGGATGAGCCCGATCGCGATACTCACAAAACCCACGAGCATCATCCCGGTCGCCAACACGGCGGTCGGTAGTCGAGGTACCTCGCGGATACGCGCAAAGGTGATCACCAACGGCACTCCCAGTACGAGCGCGATGAACATGAAGAGCGCGCCGATACCGGAGTAGAGGGCCAATGGTCGTTCGTACTGCAGCAGCCCGCCGATCAGACGCAGGATCCGGAAACCGTCGTGGTAGGTGCGTAGTTTGGATTCGCTGCCCTCGGGGCGGTCTTTGAATCCCACCGGAACCTCGATCTGAGGGACCCGCAGGTTGACCGCGTGCACCGTGAGCTCGGTCTCGATCTCGAACTCGCGAGCCAAGGCGGGGAACGACTTCACGAATCGGTGGGAGAACACCCGGTACCCCGACAGCATGTCGGTGACCGGCTCTCCGAACAACGCGGTGATCAACCGGTTGAAGAGCCGGTTGCCGGAGGCATGACCTGGCCGGTAGGCCGTTGCGTCGGGGTTGTCGGTACGCACGCCCAGGACGTGGTCGTAGGGACCGGACAACAGCGTCTCGATGAGCTGCGGGGCGGCGCTGGCGTCGTAGGTGTCGTCACCGTCGATCAACAGATATACATCTGCGTCGATATCGGCGAAGGCCCGGCGCACCACGTTGCCTTTGCCCTTGCGGGACTCCGTGCGCACGACCGCCCCTGCCTCGGCCGCGACCCGGGCGGTCTCATCGGTGCAGTTGTTGTCATAGACGTACACGGTGATGCCGTCCACGGCCGCAATGAGATCTCTGACCACCTGGCCGACCGCGACCTCTTCGTTGTAGCACGGCACGATGGCCGCCACGCTCAAACCTTCGAAGTTTCGCCCCCCGGCACTCTGATTCACCCGGAGAAAGTACCAGCACCGACCGAGCGTTGGCTGAGAGCGCCGACCACTCCCGTTCAGTGCTCAGTCGGCCGTACCTGCGCCGCGTGCCACGAATTGACCCTCCGCGGCGTCGGTACTGCAGTCCTGACCGCCCAACCACACCCGCCGGGCCGCGCCATAGAGCGTGACACCGTCGTAGGCGCTGAGCTTGTTCTTGTGCAGCAGCCGCTGCGCGTCGATGACGACGCTGTCCCGCGGCGCGAACGCAACCAGATCGGCGCGGCGCCCGACCTCGATGGCGCCCCGGTCGGTCAGGTCGACGATCTCGGCGGGGCGGGTACTCATCCAGGCCACCACCTGAGCGAGGTCGATACCGCGTTCGCGGGCACCGCTCCAGACGGCACGCAGCGCGACCTCGACCGATGCAACCCCGCCCCAGGCGGTGCCCAGATCACCGGTCTCGAGCTGTTTGAGGTCGATGGTGCAGGGTGAGTGGTCGCTG
This sequence comes from Dermatophilaceae bacterium Sec6.4, assembly GCA_039636865.1. Lineage (NCBI taxonomy): Bacteria > Bacillati > Actinomycetota > Actinomycetes > Micrococcales > Dermatophilaceae > Dermatophilaceae bacterium Sec6.4. Next base: position 542,454 of record CP144172.1, on the reverse strand, counting down.
ACGATGATGTCGATCGTGCCGTCCTGCAACGCTTCCCACAGTTGCGCCTGATTGGCTGCGCTGCGGATCGGCGGGCAGCATTTATGTGCAGTCGAGCCGTCGCGGATCGTCTCGGCGGCGAACGTCAGGTAGTGCGGACAGGTCTCGACGGTGATCGGCAGACCTTCGGCCTTGGCGGCCCGCAACTGGGGCAGTGCCGCCGCGCTGGACAGGTGCAGGATGTGCGCGCGAGCACCTGTGCGGCGGACGGCGTCGATCACCGTCGCGATGGCGGACACCTCGCTCTGGTCCGGTCGGGAGGCCACGAAGTCGGAGTACCTGCGGCCGCCGAGCTGGGGTGCGGCAGCGATGACGTCCGGGTCTTCGGCGTGCACGATCATCAACGCACCGAGCGGCTCCAGGCGCTGCAGGTAGGCAATCAGCTCATCGCGCGACAGCGGCGGGAACTCCGGCACCCCGGAGTCGATCAGAAAACACTTGAAACCGAAAACACCCGCTTCGTGCAGCGGCTTGAGATCCTCGATATTGCCGGGCACCGCGCCACCCCAGAAACCCACGTCCATCCGACACTGGCCTCGTGCCGCATCCATCTTGATGTGCAGCGCTTCGAGCGTCGTGGTCGGGGGCAGGCTGTTGAGCGGCATGTCCAGCAGCGTGGTGGTACCGCCGGTCAGCGCGGCGCTGGTCGCGGACTCGAAACCCTCCCAGTCGGTCCGGCCGGGCTCATTGACGTGTACATGGGTATCGACCATGCCCGGCAACAGCACCTCGTCGTCGGCCAGCTCGATACGCTCACCGCTCCAGTCGGCGGGAGCATCGCCCTGCTCGACGGCAGCGATGCAGCCGTCGCGAACGCCGACTGCAGCCGCCTGTTCGCGACCGCCGGTGATTACCCGCTGCGCGACAAAGATCCGATCGAAGTGGTTGGCACCGTTGGTCATTGTGTTCTCCGTCGCAGGTCTGTCATGAGATCGGCCGCGCGTCGCTCCAGCAGCGGCCCGGCATTGGTCATACACGCTTGCACATCGGATTCGATATCGGTCAACGCGTACGCGGTGTCGATGTGGGCGGCGTGCAGTTCCTGCGCCGTCACGACCACCCGCCCGGCGAGCGCCACGACGGGGATACGTTCGGCGTGAGCCGCCTGCGCCACGCCCATCGGCGCCTTCCCGCGCAGGCTCTGCGCGTCCAACGACCCTTCGCCGGTGATCACCAGGTCGGCCCCGACCAGCCTCCCGGCAAAACCGTTGATCTCCAGCATCACCGCGATCCCCGACCGCAACTGCGCTCCGAGCAACAGCGCTGCGTATCCCGCACCCCCGGCTGCGCCGGCACCGGCCAGATCGGCAAGTGCCGGGTCCGCGACCGCCGCGAAGTGGGTCAGGGCAGCATCGAGGTCCTGCACCTGCGTGGCGCTCGCACCCTTCTGTGGGCCGTACGTCGCTGCCGCGCCATGCTCGCCGGTCAACGGATTGTCCACATCACTGGCCAACTCGAGACGGACCTGCGCGAGGCGCGGGTGCACACCGGACAGATCCACGCTGTGCACGCTCGCCAACCCGGCTCCACCGGCCGCTACAGGCTCACCGGACGCGGTGAGGATGAGTGCACCGAGGGCTGTCAGCATGCCCGCGCCACCGTCGGTGCTGGCACTTCCGCCGACACCGACTACGAGCCGCGTGCACCCGTCGTCGAGGGCCGCGGCCATGACCTCACCCAGTCCGCGACTCGAGGACGTCATCGGGACGAGCACGCCACCCGGCAGTAGCTGAATGCCGCAGGAGTTCGCGAGCTCGACCACTGCCGTACCGCCTTGTCGGGCGTACAGCGCCTGCACGGCTTCGCCGGTCGGGCCGCAGACGGCGACTTCACGCCGCTCGAACCCGGCAGCGACAGCCGCGTCCACCGTGCCGTCGCCGCCGTCGGCCACCGGTGCGGTGACCACCTCGATCGCAGGGTCCACGCTGTGCAGACCCGCGGCGATGTAGGACGCAGCTTCCTGCGCGGAGAGGGACCCTTTGAACTTGTCGACGGCGACGACGATGCGCATGCTCAGTCCAGCATCGACACTGAAGCGGTGGGCGCGTCCTCGCCGCGGGCGGCGAGTTCCTCGAACTCAACGACGTTGTCCAGCTCGGTGCCCATCGACACATTGGTGACGCGCTCCAGGATGATCTCGACGATCACCGGCACCCGGTACTCGTCGCGCAGCTTCTTCGCATCTTCCAGACCCTGGGCGATCTTGTCGGGCTCAGTCACCCGGATCGCCTTGCAGCCCATGCCCTGTGCGACCTTGATGTGGTCCACGCCGTAGCTGTTGTGGGTGGCTTCCTCGTCATCGGCGTTGACATTGTCAAAGGCCAGCTGCACGCAGTAGTCCATGCTGAATCCGCGCTGACTCTGCCGGATCAGGCCGAGGTAGGCGTTGTTCACGACCACATGGATGTAGGGGATGTTGAACTGCGCGCCGACGGCGAGTTCCTCGATCAGGAACTGGAAGTCGTAGTCACCGGACAGGGCGATCACGTTGGCGTTCGGGCTCGCGGTGGCGACACCGAGCGCTGCGGGCAGCGTCCAGCCCAGCGGGCCGGCCTGACCGGCGTTGATCCAGTGCCGGGGGTGGTAGACGTGCAGCAACTGCGCCGCCTGGATCTGCGAGAGGCCGATGGTCGAGACGTAGGTCGCGTCCGTGCCGAATGCGGCGTTCATCTCCTGATAGACGCGCTGCGGCTTGATCGGCATGACATCGAAGTTGGTCTTGCGCTGACCCTGAGCGCGACGCTCACGGCACTCCTTCGCCCACGCCGAGCGGTCGGGCAGCTGGGCGCCCGTGCCGGTCTCGACGAGCTGACGCAATGCGGCGCCGGCGTCGGACACGACGCTGTAGTCGGGCGAGAAGACCCGCCCGATCTGCGTCGGCTCGATGTCGATATGTACGAACTTGCGGCCTTCGGTGTAGGTGTCGATGCCACCGGTGTGGCGGTTGGCCCACCGGTTGCCGATACCGAGCACGAAGTCGGCGGCGAGCATCGTCTCGTTGCCGTAACGGTGACTTGTCTGCAGCCCGACCATGCCGGCCATCAGCGGGTGGTCATCGGGAATCGTGCCCCAGCCCATCAGGGTCGGGATGACCGGGATACCGGTCAGCTCGGCAAATGCAACGAGCTCCTCGGCAGCATCGGCGTTGACGATTCCACCACCGGCGACGATCAGCGGACGCTCTGCTGCAGCCAGCATGTCCAGGATGTGCTGCGCCTGCTTGGCGGTGGCCTTCGGCGGAGTGACGACCATCGGCTCGTAGGTGTCGATATCGAACTCGATCTGCGCCATCTGCACATCGATCGGGAGGTCGATCAGGACGGGACCGGGACGGCCGGAGCGCATCAGGTGGAACGCCTTCTGGAAGGTGCCGGGCACCTGTCCTGCACTCATGACGGTCACCGACCACTTGGTGACCGGGGCGGCGATCGAAGCGATGTCAACGGCCTGGAAGTCTTCCTTGGCCAGCTTGGCGACGGGTGCCTGACCGGTCAGGCACAGGATCGGGATCGAGTCCGCGGAGGCGGAGTACAGACCGGTGATCATGTCGGTGCCCGCGGGACCCGAGGTGCCGACACACACACCGATGTTGCCGGCGGCAGCGCGGGTGTACCCCTCGGCCATGTGCGACGCAGCCTCGACGTGACGGGCCAGCACGTGCTGGAAGCCACCGTGGTCACGGACCGCGCTGTAGAAGGGGTTGATCGCGGCGCCGGGCAACCCGAACAGCTGAGTGGCGCCTTCCTTCTCCATGATCAGACAGGCGGCGTCAACCGCACGCATAAGGGTCATTTGGAACCTCCGGAAAGTAGTTCGACGCCCTTGAGCAGAGCGGAGTGGTCAAGATTGCCGCCACCGTTGGCGCGCACCGAGGCGACCAACTGGGCCGCGAGTGCGCCGAGCGGCAGGACCACACCGGCCTCACGTGCAGCGGAGGTGACAATGCCCATGTCCTTGTGATGCAGGTCGATCCGGAACCCCGGGTCGAAGCTGCGCGAGGTCATGTTGCCGCGCTTCTGATTCAGCACGGCACTGCCGGCCAGTCCGCCACCGAGGACGTCGAGCGCGGCTTCGGTGTCGACGCCGTAGGCCTCGAGGAAGACCAGCGCTTCCGCAACGGCCTCGATATTGATGGCGACGATGAGCTGGTTCGCAGCCTTCACGGTCTGGCCGGAGCCGGACGGGCCGACGTGCACGACGGTCTTACCGACCACGTCCAACAGCGGCTTGGCGGTTGCGAAGTCCTCAGCAGAACCGCCGACCATGATCGACAGCGCGGCGTTCTTGGCGCCGGCCTCGCCACCGGACACGGGAGCATCCAGGATGCGGAAGCCCTTGCCCTTGGCCTCCGTTGCCAGATCGACGGTGACATCGGGGCGGATCGAAGAGAAGTCGATGATCAACGCACCGGCGGGAGCGCTGTCATAGACGCCCCCCTCGTCCTGCAGCACAGAAGCGACATGCGGACTGTCCGGCACCATCACGGCGATGACTTCAGCGTCACGCACTGCGTCGGCAGCCGAGGTGACGGCCTTGCCGCCCGCGTCGACGAGGGGCTGGATCTTGTCCGGGTTGTGGTCGAAACCGGTGACCTGGTGTCCTGCATTCTGCAGGTGGACGGCCATCGGGCTGCCCATGATTCCCATGCCGATGAAGGCAATACGGGTGCTCATTCGGAGCTCGCTTCCTTGTTGTCGGTGCTGTTGCTGTCTGTGTTGTCTGTGGTTACGGAGCTGCTGCCCGTCGCGCCACCCTCGAGGCCGGTCGCGATGCTGCTGCGGGCCGCGCGGGGCAGCCACTGGTCCAAGCCGGCTTCGGTGGTGGAGGTCGTCTTGTACTCCAGAGCGACATATCCGTCGTAGCCCGCAGCCTGCAGGCGCCAGATATAGGCCGGCAGGTCCAGGCCGCCGGTGCCGGGCTCGCCGCGGCCGGGGTTGTCGGCGATCTGCACGTGACCCACGCGGTCGCCGTACTTCTCGATGACGGCGTCGAGATCGTCGCCGTTGACCGCAAGGTGGTAGAGGTCGCAGAGGAACTCCAGGTTGTCCACACCGGTCTCGGAGTGGACCCGGTCGATGACCGCGAAGACGTCGTCGGCGGTCTTGAGCGGGTAGGCCGGGGTCCCGCTGACCGGCTCGATCAGCACGACGCCATCGATCTCTGCGACAGCGCGACCGGCCGCTGCGAGCGCCAACACTGCGGCTTCGTCTGCTTCGAGAGCAGAGCCGTCATTGGGTCCGCCCGCATCGATGCGGTTGCCGTACAGCGCATTGAACGCGTGGCAGTCCAGTCGTCGACCGAGGTCGACCACGACAGGAATGTTCTCGGCGAACTCGTCCTGCCGCTCTACCCAGCTGACCAGACCGCGGTCCCCACCGGGCATGTCACCAGCGAAGAAGTTCAACCCGATGAGCTGGACGCCGGCGTCCTGTACAGCGGTGACGAACGCGTCCTGCTCTTCCTGTGTCGGCGTCGCAGTGCTCCACGGCCACCAACTCTCGATGGCATCGAACCCGGCCGCGCGGGCGGCTGCCGGGCGCTCCAGAAAGGGCAGTTCGGTGAACAGGATCGAGATGTTCACCGCGTAACGGGTCGTCGCCATCGGCAGTCCTCAAACTTTCGTATCGTGGAATTTGTATTCCGCGATTCAGAATAGCGTGGCCAGCGCCACACGTAAACCCCTGCCTGCATATATCCCAACCGAAGTTGTGTGAACCAGCGCGCTCAATACGGCGCACCCGTTCACACAACTTCGTGTGCGGTCAACTCCAACCGCCCCGCCGCAGCGCTTCCCCGAGTTGCGCCAAGAATGCTTCCGGTTCCACTCGCAGCCCGAGCACCGGAATTCGCAGCACTCTGGAGCCGTGGATCGTGAGGTGGTTATCGCGCAGCGCATCACTCACCGTCGCCAGACCCGCGCGATGCTGGGAACCGTCGATCTCCACGACCACCCCGTATGTCGGCCATTCGGCATCCAGGTAGATCCGACCACCCGGCCCACTTCGCGGGACTTGCCGGCTCGGTTCCGGGAGTCCATGCTGCCTACAGAGTCGAGCAAAATCGATCTCGGAGAGGGCCTGCGCGCCACCCGCGATATCCCGCACGACGACACGCAGGTGCGCGACGCGGTGGATGGCGGGCGCTTCCTCGAGCAGTCGGCGCAACCGCGCAGCGGTGGTGAGACGTTGCTGAACCGCCATCGCCAGCAGTGTCGTTGCCGCTCGGTCACTTGATGCCCAGGATGCTGCCCGCAGCGCTGCCCAGTCGATGCTCGTGCGGGGTGGGTCCCCGACGACGTCGTTCTCGCGAGATCGAAGCTGATGGATGTGGACTCCGGGCACTGGCCGAACACGACTTCCGGCCATCACACTGAGGTGCACGACATCTTCGTTCCAACCGGTCAGGCCTGCGGCCAGTAACGCCGTCACTCCATCCAACCGCGCATCCCCGCGCGTCTCCCAGATCGCGCTTCGCCAACCTGCCGTCGCGCCACCCGTGCTCAACTGGACCGTTTGAGCGCCCGCGATGCCCCATCGTCCGGCAGCTACCTCATGACGTACATCGTCGCGCGTGACCCCGAGGGCGCGCAGTTGTGTCCGCGAGCACACGCCATCCTGCAGTTCTGCCAGCTGCCTGGTCACCTCGGCGCGAAACTTTCGGCGACCACAGCCCGGGAGCGGAAGTGAAAGCGGTGTCGACACGATGCGCTCAGATGTGCTCATCTACGCACCCTGCTCACCGCGCCGAGTTTCGTCGTCGTGAACCACCGGAGGTGTGGATGATGTCTAGGGGTGTGGACAACGGGAACGACGAAAGTTGTGTGAACGGGTGCGCTCGATGGAGCGCACCCGTTCACACAACTTTCGTTAGAGGCTCCCTCAGCGGGTCATCGCGGCGAGTTCTTCGACGCTCAGCCCGGCGAGCTCGAGCACCTCGGACTCATCGACAGCGCCACAGCGCACCCCGCGCAACAATGCGAAGGCGAGCATCCTCGCGGTAGCGGGCTCATCCATCACGCCACCCTCGACCTTGCCGACGTATGCCGCGAGCCTGGCCGCCGCCGGACGCATCGCCTCGCGGAAGAACAGGTAGGTCGCGAGATAGCGCGAAACCAGGTGACCCGGGCACATGTCCCAACCCTGGTAGATCCCCTGCACCAGTGAGCGCGTGACCAGCTCGCTGTGCAGCGTCCAGGTGGCCCCGGCCGCCTCGACGGATGAGAAATCCACGACGTTCGTAGAGCCGTCCGACACCGTGACGCCGGTCTGCGCAGCAGCCACCTGCATGACGGCCTTCGCATGGTCGGCGACCGGGTGATCCGCAGACTGGTACGGCGCGGCAACGCCGAGCCCGGCGCTGTAGTCGAAGGTGCCGTAGACCAGAGCGGTCGCCCGGCCGTCGGATGCATGCACCATCTGGGCGACGGCGGCGCGTCCGTCCGCCGCGAGGATTGCCTGGGCGGTCTCGATCTGGATCTCGAAACCAAGCGCGTGATCGGCCAGGCCGAGGGCTGGTTCGATGCGATCCAGCGCGAGCGCCATCGCGGCGACCTGCTCAACAGAGGTGACCTTCGGCAACGTCAGGGTCAGCCCGGCGGGCACCTGCCCGCCGGTGCAGGTGGCTTCCAGGAAGGCGACCAGCGTGCGCACTCCACGCTCGCGGGTGGGACCCTCGAACGCCTTGAAGCGGATGCCCCACCACGCCGGTCGGGTGCCATCGGCGTGCTGGCTCCCGTAGGAGGCGAGCGCAGCCGCCAGGTCGGAGTCCTCCACGTCGTCGGCGCGGCGGCCGTAGCCGTCCTCGAAGTCCACCCGGAGGTCTTCGATGGGCTCCCGTTCCAATTTGGCGCGCAACCGGTCGTAGACGTCAGCGACGCGTTCGGGTGCCATCCCGACCAACCCGGCCAGGTCATCGGCAGAGGGCGCATAACGGTCCAGCAGGCTCAGGGCCTCGTTGCCCCAGGCGGCGGGTGTTCCGGCGTCGTACCGATCGGCGGGAACGTAGACGGTGTGGATCGGCGCACGGTCCACCCGGTCACCAGGGTATCGACGGGTCAGGTCGAGGTCCGCCTGCGCCAGTTCGCGATCCAGTTCGGCGATAAGAGCTTCAGTGACGCCTTCGGACATACGTTCTCCTTCAAAAGTTTGCCATGTGGAAGTAAGATTCCGTATGGCGGAAAGTACCAGCTTCCATCTCCGGATGAGAAGATGCAGCCGCCACATCGACGGGCCCGTCACTGGGTAGTCATGCGTTGATCATCGAGCGCATGCCTCAGCATCGATTCAAGTGCACGCTACGAGGAGACCCCATGGCCGACAGCCCGCGAACCGGTGGCGTGCAATCTGTGGGGCGCGCCCTGGACATCCTGGAGGCGATCGATGCTGCAGGTGGTGAGATGGCTCTGGTCGAGATGAGCGCGGTGTCCGGCCTGCCGATGCCGACAATCCACCGCATTGTGCGCACGATGGCTGATCGCGGCTACCTACGCCAGTTACCGGATCGACGGTATGCCCTGGGCTCGCGACTGATTCCGCTCGGCGCGACGGCCCTGATCGCTTTCGGCTCGCGTAGTGCACCGGAACTGGGCCGCATCGTGCGCGAGTTCGGCGAGACCGCCAACCTCGCGACCCTCGACAACGATCAACTGGTGTACGTCGGCCAAGTGCCCTCCCCGCACGCGATGCGAATGTTCACGGACATCGGTCGGCGGGTACTGCCGCATTGCCGCGCCGCCGGAAAAGCCATGCTCGCCCAGTTGCCCGACGCCGACGTGGTGCACATTCTGCACCGCACGGGCATGCCTGCGATGACGGAGCGGACCATTACCGATCCGGCCGCGATGCTGACCGAACTCGCCCGTATCCGCAAGGTCGGGTTTGCCATCGAGGAAGGCGAGATGGAGCTCGGCGTGACCTGCATAGCTGTTGCGATTCCCAGCAAGACCGCGCTGATGTCCATCTCTATGTCATCCCCGGCCGCCCGGATGACCAGCGAGGTCCGCAAGCGTGCAATACCGTTCCTGCAGGAGGTAGCCGCCCAGTTGGGTCGCGAACTGGACAGCGCCTCAGCCTGATTCACATATATCGCAGTACCCCCTTGACCGGGGCTGTGATTCCTGTCATATTTCTCATTGTGGAATACATCTTCCGCATCATGAAAGTATGACGATCAGGCGAAAGAGGAACAGTGACCGCCGACCTCCCGATCACGACCGAAGCGTTCGACGCGCTTTCGGCGCAGCAGGCTGCTGAGCTGCTGCGGGCCTGCTGTGCAGCACCGGGGTGGGTGACCCGGGTCACCGACGGTCGCCCGTATGCCGACCGCGACGCCGCACTCGTAGCCGCGGACGCCGCGTTTGCCCACCTGGATGCCGCAGACATCGCCGCCGCCCTGGGCGACCACCCCCGCATCGGTGAAAAAGTGCAGGGTTCATCGGAGTCCGCGTCGTTCTCCCGCTCCGAGCAGGCGGCGATGGGCGACGCCGACGACCAAGTACGCCGCGACCTGCTCACCGGCAACGCCGATTACGAACAGCGCTTCGACCGCGTATTCCTCATTCGGGCCGCCGGCCGCCAGCCGCAGGAGATCCTCACCGAGCTCGTACGTCGGATGGACAACGACGAGCACGCAGAACTGCGTGAGGTCACCGAACAACTTCGTCAGATCACCCACCTACGCCTGGAGGCGATGCTCCGATGAGCACCTTGTCCACCCACGTGCTGGATGCCGTCAGCGGCACCCCCGCAGCCGGTATTCCCGTCGAAGCCTTCGCGAAGGCCACTGACGGTGCTGGCTGGACCAGCATCGGCTCGGGCGTCACGGACGACGACGGCCGCATCTCACGCGTCGCCGCCGACGCGCTCGCACCGGGCACCTACCGCATCACCTTCGGCACCGGCGACTACTTCGCCGCACAGGGTGTCGCAGCGTTCTACCCGGAAGTCACCATCACCTTCGTGGTCGCCGACGAGCGGCATTACCACGTCCCGGTCCTGCTCAGTCCGTTCGCATTTTCCACCTATAGAGGGAGCTGAATCACATGTCATATGTGTTGGGTCACAACCAGTACGGCAAGGCTGAAGTCCACGTCGTCAGGGTCTTCCGGGACACCCGTGAAGGTCGTCACGACATGGTCGACTACAACGTGAGCGTCTCCCTCTCGGGTGACTTCGACGATGCGCACATCACCGGCGACCAGGCCAAGGTCCTCACGACCGATGCCTGCAAGAACACCGTCAACGCGTTCGCCAAGGAGGCCGGTGAGGCCGTCCGCGCGCCGGAGTCCTTCGCCCTCGCCCTCGCCAACCACTTCGTCGATGATGTCCCGCAGGTCTCCTCCGTCAAGATCAACGTCGAGGCCTTCACCTGGGCGCGAATCGGCGAAGAGAACCACGGCTTCCGCCGCATCAACGACTACATCCGCACCGTCACCGTCCGCCGCCATGGTGACGAGGCGGCCACGGTGGTCAGCGGCCTGAAGGACTACGTCGTCCTGAAGACCACGGATTCGGAATTCCACGGCTTCTACCAGGACAAGTACACGACCCTGCAGCCGACCAATGACCGCGTGATGGCGACCGCCGTCACCGCCCAGTGGGCGCACACCTCGAACGAGAACGCGGACTGGAACGGTTCGTTCGCCAATGTCGTCGACGCGATGACCACCACCTTCGGCGCCGCCTACAGCTATGCGCTGCAGCACACCATCTGGGAGATGGGTCAGAAGGTACTGGACGCAGAGCCCGGAGTCGCCGAGATCCGGATGAGCGCCCCGAACAAGCACCACTTCCTGGTCGACCTGTCGCCGTTCGGTCTCGAGAACGACAACGAGGTCCTCTACGCGGCCGACCGGCCGTACGGCCTGATCGAGGCCACCATCCAACGCTCCGCCGATGTGGACATGACCGGCTCCTACGAGCCCGGCCAAGCCTGGAGCTGACCCACCCCGTCTCGGACCCGACGCCGCCGGCACCTCTCATAGTGCCGGCGGCGTCGTTCTGGGCAAAAACAACATCCACAAACTATTCATCATCGTCCCATACGAAGCGCGAATGTCGCAGCGTTACAACGCTATTCGTCGTGCACATCAGTACGTCTCAGGCCAGATATACCCGATATCTCCAACCTCTTGACGTGACCCGAGTCACTCCCTAACATTCCGACATACGGAATTCATATTGCGTATGTCGGAATGCAGGCTGAACCTAGGAGCACCGATGACCGCGACTGCGGCACCCAAGTCCAAACCCCCCGTCCATCCGGTCGACGAACTTCTGCCGGTACCGCGGCTGGCCATCTACGGCATCCAGCACGTGCTGGCGTTCTATGCCGGCGCAGTGATCGTCCCGATCCTGCTCGCAGGCGCTCTCAAGCTGAGCACCGAACAGTTGATCCACCTGATCAATGCCGACCTGTTCACCTGCGGGATCGCCAGCCTGATCCAGTCCATCGGATTCTGGAAGGTCGGCGTCAAGCTGCCGCTGCTGCAGGGCGTGACCTTCACCGCCGTCGGCCCGATGATCCTGATCGGTACGAGTAACGGTGGTGGCACCGATGGTCTGCTGTATATCTATGGCGCGACGATCGTCGCCGGTGTCTTCACCTTCCTGATAGCCCCGTTCTTCGGCAAGCTCGTCCGCTTCTTCCCACCGGTGGTCACCGGATCGGTCATCACGATCATCGGCCTGTCGCTGCTACCCGTCGCAGCCGGCGACGCCGTGCGCGGCCCGGACGGCAAGGCTGACCCGGGCAACGGGAAATATCTGCTCTACGCGCTGGGCACTGTGCTCTTCATCGTGCTGCTCCAGCGTCTCTTCCGCGGCTTCATCGCGACCGTTGCCGTGTTGATCGGCCTGGTTGTCGGCACCCTGATCGCGTGGGCGCTCGGGGACGCGAACTTCGGCGGCGTGGCCAAGGCCGAGGTCATCGGGGTGACCACTCCGTTCTACTTCGGCGCACCGAAATTCGCGCTCGGTGCGATCATCGCGATGGTCATCGTGATGCTGATCACCGCCGTGGAAACGACCGGTGACGTCTTCGCCACGGCAGAGATCGTCGAGAAGCGGGTCGGCGGCGAGGATGTGTCGAAGGCACTACGCGCCGACGGTCTGGCCACTCTCATCGGTGGCGTCCTGAACTCCTTCCCCTACACCTGCTTTGCCGAGAACGTCGGCCTCGTGCGACTGACTCGTGTCAAGAGTCGCTACGTTGTGGCGGCTGCCGGCGTGTTCATGATCATCTTGGGGCTGATCCCCAAGGCCGCGGCGATCGCAGCGGGCATCCCCTCCCCGGTCCTGGGTGGCGCAGGTCTTGCAATGTTCTCCACCGTCGCAGTCGTCGGCTTCCAGACGTTGACCAAGGTCGACTTCAACGATCAGCGCAACACCATCATCGTGGCGACGAGTGTCGGTCTCGCCGGGTTCGTCACCGCACAGCCCGACGTGGCCAAGGCCCTGCCGCAGGATGCTCAAGTGCTGCTCGGTAGCGGTATCACCATCGGCAGCATCACTGCCTTCGTGCTCTACATGGTCTTCTACCACGTGGGCGGCGGCCTGCAGCCGATCATCTCCGACCAGTCGGGTAAGACCATTCGGTTGGATGATGTGAATGCCATGACCGAGGCGGACTTCGTCCAGTCCTTCGGTGGCCTGTTCCAGGGTCCGTCGTGGATGGCCCAGCGGGCCTTCGGCCAGCGACCCTTCCAGGACACCGCCGATCTACGCTCAGCCTTCCAAGAGGCATTGTTCGCTGCGACGGGCGACGAGCAGAGCGAACTGATCCGGGCATACCCCCGTCTGGGGCAGATGGACACCGCTGGGATGGAGTCGATGCAGGATCAGGGCACCCGCGGATTGACCCATCTGGCCGAAGAGGACCAGAAAAAACTCGACCAACTCACCAATAGTTACGAAGCTCAGTTCGGCTTCCCGATGGTGGTCTGCGTGCGTGATGAGGGCGGCTTCGACGACATCATCAAGCACGGTGAGGCGCGACTTCGTAACTCCTCGATCCAGGAGCACAACATCGCCCTGGTCGAGATCGCCAAGATCGCCGGTTACCGCTTCGATCACCTGGTCGCAGATGCGAACCCGATCGCATCGGCCCGGGCGCTTCGGAACCTCTGAAAAAACCCGCCGAGTCGTGGGATGCGCCGCACAGATGCACCCGCGACTCGGCGCCCGGCATGCCGGTGATGTGCTTAAACTCATATCACCGATCGGCTTGTTCTGCATGGACAACCAGGCCGAGGCATTGCCGTCGAACCATGCCGCCCCCAGCAGGGGCGCAGCTTTCGCGACTATGCAACAAGGAGTCGACGCGATGACGATCACCGCCTCTTCAGGGACATCAAGCAACACCCGCATCACCTCGGATACTCCGAGTCCCCAGATCACGGTCAACGGCGCGATGCGTTCGCTCGCCGACACCCCCTCCTATATGAGCCTGCTGGACTATCTACGTGGGCAGGGCCTGACGGGTGCCAAGGAGGGCTGCGCAGAGGGTGAGTGCGGCGCCTGCTCGGTGCTGGTCTCCCGCCCCGACGACACAACCGGCGACGGGTCGTCATGGGTCGCCGTCAACGCCTGCCTGCCGCCCGCCGTCGGCTACAACGGTCAGGAGGTCATCACCGCCGAAGGCCTCGGATCGCCCGGCAACCTGCACCCGGTGCAGGAGGAGATGGCGCACCGCGGCGGTTCGCAATGCGGCTACTGCACGCCTGGATTCGTGTGCAGCATGGCCTCGGAGTACTACCGGTCAGACCGCGCACCTGCTGACAGCAGCGGGCTCGATGCCTCCGATCATGGTGAGACCGATCACGAGCACGGTCCCAACGGTTTCGACCTGCATGCACTGTCGGGCAACCTGTGCCGCTGCACCGGCTACCGGCCCATCAGGGACGCTGCGTACGCGCTGGGTCGGCCTCCCGCCGAGGACCCGTTGGCCCAGCGCCGGTCCAAGCCCGCCCCGGCGGCCGTGCCGACCCGCGTCAGCGATGGGGTCCACGAGTTCATCCGCCCGGCCGATCTGGCCGAGGCGCTGGAGCTGCTGACCAGCGGTCCCGGCACGCTACTCGTCGCCGGCTCCACCGACTGGGGAGTCGCTGCCAATCTGTTGATGGCGCGCTCCCCCGTGCTGGTCGCCATCGACCGTCTGGCCGAACTGCGCGAGCTGCGTGAGGGCGAAGACTTCGTCGAGATCGGTGCCGCTCTCACGCTGTCGGAGATCGAACGACGCCTCGATGGCCGAGTGCCGTTGCTGGCCGAGCTCTTTGCCCAATTCGCCTCCCGGTTGATCCGTAACGGCGCGACACTCGGTGGCAACCTGGGCACGGGGTCCCCCATTGGCGACAGCTTGCCGGTGCTGCTCGCGCTGGAGTGCCAACTGGTGCTCACGAGCACTCGCGGCGAGCGGGTCGTCGACCTGGCCGACTACTTCACCGGTTACCGCCAGACCATCCGGGACGCCGACGAACTGATCAGATCCGTCCGCGTCCCCCTGCCGTTGGGCCGGCACACCGCATTCCACAAGATCGCCAAACGACGCTTCGATGACATCTCCAGCGTGGCCGTCGCGATCGCGATGGATATCGAGGACGGCGTCGTACGCCGTGCCCGCATCGGTCTGGGTGGGGTGGCGGCGACCCCGCTACGCGCCCTGGACACCGAGGCAGCCCTCGAGGGCAAGCCATGGACGTTGGCGACGGCGCAGAGTGCCGCACGGGTGCTCGGCGCCACCGGCACCCCGATGGATGACCACCGGGCGAGTAGCCGATATCGAGCGGCGATGCTGCGCACCGCACTGCTCAAGTTCCATTCACAGACTGCAGTACAGGAGGTCGGCGCATGACGGTGTCCCACAAAGTTCTCCGCTCCTTCGTCACTTCGATACTTTGCGAGGTCCCCGCATGAGTTCTCTATCCGAGCGTCCCAGTAATTCCGTTGTCGGGCAGACGATTCCGCACGAGGCGGCCGATCTGCATGTCACCGGGCTCGCGCTCTACACCGACGACCTCGTCGGTCGCACCAAGGACTGCCTGCATGCCTGGCCCGTCCAGTCGGTGCACGCGCACGCCACCGTCACCCGACTGAACACGGCGCCCGCGCTCGAGGTCGAGGGCGTCGTACGCGTGCTCGGGGCGAGCGATGTGCCCGGCGTGAACGACGCGGGCACCAAGCACGACGAGCCGCTCTTCCCGACCGAGGTCATGTACTACGGCCACGCCATCGTGTGGGTGCTGGGCGAGACCCTCGAAGCGGCCCGTCTCGGCGCAGCAGCAGTCGAGGTCGACTACGAGCCACTGCCGTCGGTGATGACCGCGCGTGAGGCCATCGCCGCCGATAGCTTCCAGGGTGCCCAGCCCCACATGGAGCGCGGCGATGTCGGCGCCGGTTTCGAAGAGGCCGCCCACGTCTTCTCCGGCGAATTCGAGTTCAAGGGTCAGGAGCACTTCTACCTGGAGACGCACTGCTCGCTGGCTCACGTGGACGAGAACGGTCAGATCTTCGTGCAGTGCAGCACCCAGCACCCGAGTGAGACCCAGGAAATCCTGTCCCACGTCCTCGGTCGACCGGCGCATGAGATCACCGTGCAGTGCCTACGGATGGGTGGCGGTTTCGGCGGCAAGGAGATGCAGCCACATGGCCTCGCGTCGATCGCCGCGCTCGGCTCGATCCTCACCGGTCGCCCGGTCCGGTTGCGCCTGAACCGAACCCTGGACATGACGATGACCGGTAAACGCCACGGGTTCCACACGCAGTGGCGGGTGGGCTTCGACGCGGACGGCGGGCTGGTCGCGCTCGATGCAACGCTGACCGCTGACGGCGGCTGGAGTATCGACCTGTCCGAGCCGGTTCTGGCCCGCGCGGTCTGCCACATCGACAACGCCTACTGGATCCCGAATGTGCGGGTCAACGGCCGCATCGCCAAGACCAACAAGACGTCACAGACCGCATTCCGCGGATTCGGCGGCCCCCAGGGCATGCTGGTGATCGAGGACATCCTCGGCCGGTGTGCGCCGCTGCTCGGCATCGATCCTGCGCAGCTACGCCGCCAGAATTTCTACGGCCCCGGTCAGACCACGCCCTACGGTCAGCCGGTGACCCAGTGGGACCGCGTGCAGCATGCGTGGGACCAGGTCATCACCTCCGGTGACGTGCAGGCTCGCCAGGCGCAGATCGCCGAATTCAACGAGGCGCACACCGACGTCAAGCGCGCCCTGGCGATGACGGCCGTGAAGTTCGGGATCTCCTTCAACCTCACGGCGTTCAACCAGGGCGGCGCGCTCGTGCTGGTCTACAAGGACGGGTCGGTACTGATCAACCACGGTGGCACCGAGATGGGTCAGGGCCTGCACACCAAGATGCTGCAGGTCGCCGCGACCGCACTCGGCGTCCCGCTGTCGATGGTGCGGCTCGCGCCGACGCGGACCGACAAGGTGCCCAACACCTCAGCTACTGCTGCGAGTTCAGGAGCTGACCTCAATGGTGGCGCCGTGAAGAACGCGTGTGAGCAGATACGCGAGCGGCTGGCCGGGGTTGCGTCCCAGCACTTCGGCGTCAACGCAGCCGACGTGCGCTTCGAGAACGGAATGGTCACCGCGATCGGCAGCAAGGCCGAGGCAATGAACTGGTCGGACCTGACCATGCGCGCGTACTTCCATCGCGTGCAGTTGTCGGCGTCCGGTTACTACCGCACCGAGGGGCTGCACTGGGACTCCTCGGTGATGCAGGGTGAGCCGTTCAAGTATTTCGCGCACGGAGTTGCCGCGACCGAGGTGGAGGTCGACGGGTTCACCGGCGCCTACCGCACCCGCCGGGTCGACATCGTGCACGACGTCGGCGACAGCCTCTCCCCGTTGGTGGACCTGGGCCAGATCGAGGGCGGTTACGTACAGGGTGCGGGCTGGATGACGTTGGAAGAGCTGGTCTGGGACGAGAGCGATCGGCCGACGCGCGGCAAGCTGTCGACGCAGGCAGCGAGCACCTACAAGCTACCGAGCTTCTCCGAAATGCCGGAGGTCTTCAACGTGGCGTTGCTGGAGCACGCGCACGAGGAAGGCGCCGTCTACGGCTCGAAAGCTGTCGGTGAGCCCCCCTTGATGCTGGCGTTCTCCGTACGGGAGGCGCTACGTCAGGCTGCTGCCGCCTTCGGCGAGCCCGGCGCGAGCGTCAACCTGGGCCTGCCCTCAACACCGGAAGCGGTCTACTGGGCCGTGGAGTCGGCCCGTTCCGGCCTCGCCGACGGTGACATGGAGCGTGATTCCCAGGCCGCCGGGCAGGTGCCCGATCAACCGGGCCCCGGCGCTCACGCAATGCACCCGGTCTCTGAGCAGCTATCCCACGAGCCGGTTGCTGCTACTTCGGTAAAGGCCTGAACCATGCACTGGCTCAACGCTGTTGCCCAACTGCGTGAGCGCAGGGAGGCCGGGATTCTCGTGACCCTGGCCTCCGTGCGCGGCCACGCTCCCCGCGCAGCCGGCGCGAAGATGGTCGTTTCGGCGACCGCTGAGTTCGGCACGATCGGCGGTGGCAACCTGGAAGCCACCGCCGTGGTGCGGGCTCGCGCGATGCTGTCCGCCGCTGCCTCAGGCCCGGAATCCTTCGAGCTGGCACTCAACGAGCGGGCACCGGTCCAACACGGCACGCAGTGCTGCGGCGGGCAGGTTCAGGTACTCCTCGAACCGTTGGCGGTAGTGCCGTCAGTGGCCATCTTCGGGATGGGTCACGTCGGTGTGGAGCTGGCGCGCATTCTGTCCCGCCAGGATCTGGAGCTGCACCTGATCGACTCACGATCGGCCTACGCGAGCCCGGCATCTCCTGCCGTGTACGACGATTCGCTGGCAACGTTGCACTGGCACCATTCGCCCGTGCCCGAGCTCGTGCTCGGTGAGGTGCCGGCCGGAACGCACGTGCTGATCATGACCCACGATCACGCCGAAGATGCGGCTCTGTGCGATACCGCGCTGCGGTGCACGCAACTGGGCACGATCGGGGTGATCGGGTCGCGCGCCAAATGGCGCCGGTTCGACAAGCGCCTCCGCGAAGAGGGGCACTCCCCGCAGGCGCTCGCGCGCATCAGCTGCCCGATCGGCGTCCCCGAGCTGGTCGGCAAAGAGCCGGCCACCATCGCCGTCTCTGCCGCCGCCGCTCTGCTGCACACGATCGCAGCTGAGCGGGCCACCGCAGCTGCCCACGTTTCATCCCCGCACACCTCCTGAACACGCATACCTCCCGAACATCTGCCTACAAATCTCTAGGACTGACCCGTGACGATTTATCGCGCCACCGTGCTCGACACCCCGCAGAACCCCTTTGACGGGGGGACTCTGCGCAGTGAGCAGGACGGCGGGCTGCTCGTGCAGGACGGCGTCATCACCGCTCGCGGCAACTTCGCCGACGTTCGGCGTGAGCACCCGGATGAGCCGGTCGAGCAGCTGAATGGCGGACTGCTGCTGCCTGGTTTCGTCGATACCCACGTGCACTACCCGCAGGTGCGGGCGATCGGCGGACTCGGCATGCCGTTGTTGGACTGGTTGGAGCGGTGCGCGTTACCCGAGGAGGCCCGGCTCGCCGACCCGGAATACGCGCAGGGCACTGCCGACGATTTCGTCCGTTCGTTGGTGCATGCCGGGACGACGAGCGCACTCGTCTTCGGTGCGCACTTCGTGCCGGCCGTCGATGCGCTCTTCACCCGCGCGGCGAGCGGTGGGCTACGAATCACCACCGGTCTGGTGCTCAGCGACCGCATTCTGCGCGACGACCTGCTCACCACGATCGAGGCCGCGCTGGCCGGCAGTCACGAGTTGGCGAAGCGTTGGCACGGCACTGGGTACGCGCGATACGCCGTCACGCCCCGCTTCTCGCTGTCCTGCACCGACGACATGATGGCCGCTTCCGGGCAACTGATGAACGAGATCCCGGACGCGTGGTTCACCAGCCATGTCAACGAGAACACCGCCGAGGTGGCCCAGGTCGAACAGCTCTTCGGTACCAGTTACGTGGGTAGTTACGAACGACACGGCCTGCTCGGTCGGCGCAGCGTGCTGGCGCACAATGTGCACGCGAGCGATGAGGAGCTGGCGATGCTGAGCCGCCACGATACGGGCGTCGCGCACTGCCCCACCAGCAACTCGGCATTGGGCAGCGGGATGTTCCCATTGAAACGGCACCTGGAACACGGCGTGCGCGTTGCGTTCGGCACCGACGTCGGCGGCGGCACCGGCTTCTCGATGTTCAAAGAGGGCCTGCAGAGCTACTTCATCCAGCAGTTGCAGGGCCAGGACGGCGCCCCGCTCACCCCGGCACACCTGCTGCACCTGGCCACCTCAGCCGGCGCAGCCATGTTGCAACGCGATGAGGTCGGCGACTTCAGCGTCGGCAAACACTTCGATGCGGTGTGGCTGCGCGGCGCTGACGACAGCGCCCTGCAGGTCAACTTGCGCAATGCGCTCGACATCGACAACGCGCTGGCCAAAGCCTTCGCACTCGGCACCGAAGAAACCGTCAAAAAGGTCTGGATCAACGGGAACAGCGTCAAAGGCTGACCCCGCAATACTGTTTTCGCCTCGTACCTCAGGCCGGATAGGGCGCCGACGACGTGGGGTCGTTACTCGGAGTGGGACCGGGTTTACTGGGGGGAGCAGGTGGCGCCGTAGCCGACGGGTGCACCGGGCTGGCGGAGGGGAGTCGTACGTCAGGGGGCACGACGCGGGATTGGAACGCCGGTTCGGACTTCGCCAACCACTTCAGGGCGTCGGGCATCACACCTCTCCACACATCGAACCGGTGCCCGGCACCTTTCAGCGCGATCGTCGTGACCGAGGTCGGCGCACGCACGGCTTGGATGAAGTGCTTCGCCTCCCCCAACGATTCCGGATCCGCTTCCGACTGTTCGATCCATACGTCGATAGGTGGCGGCGACACCCGCAGATCCTTCAGGATGTTGTACCTCTCCGGCCACGCGGACAGCTTGCCGAACGGCAACCAACTGCCCCATTCCGGGTGGTTGTATCCACCGAAGATCAGCAGCGCACCGTACTGCTGTGGGTTCAGCACGGCGCTCACCTCTGCGCAGAACGCGCCCGCGCTGTACCCCAGCGCCGCCCATGATCCCCGGTCCGGCCGGGCCCGCAGGTGATGCAGCACCCAGGTCGGGATGGTCTGGGTCACCCAGGTCTCCATCGGGACCCCAGGGGAGTTGACGCACTCCGTGTCCAGGGCCGAGGGGTTGTAGTCAGGGATGATCACGATCGGTTCGACCAATCCGAACCGTTGGTGCTCCATTGCGATGATGTCCTGGAACTTGACCTTCGTCTGATAGTCGCGAGGGCTTCCAGAGATACCAGAAAACGCCTCGATCACCGGGTAGGTGGTGCTCTGCGAGCCGGTGGCGTAGGACGGCGGAAGCCACACTGTGACCTTGCCCGCATCCTTTCGCCCGGTGAGTCCGAGTCCGGGCACCACCACGGAAACATACTGACCTTGCGCCTGACCTTGCGCGTTGGACTTGGTGTGCAGACCCAGGGTGCGTTGGAACGTTGCGCGTTCCACCCCGAACCTCTGCTGCGCCCGTTGGTCTGTCCTACGAGCGGCCTGAGAATCGAAGTGCTGGGTGTACTGCAGATGACCCCTGAGTGCCTGGTGGGCTATGACAGGTGGATTGCCCAGGATGTCGTTCCCGAGGTCGGTCCAACTGCCGTACCAGCCATTCTGCTGGTTCAACAAGCCCCCGACGGCCAGCACCACGAGCGTTGATGCGACAACCTGAGAGAGCGCTCTACCCAGTACGGGTGTCACTCCACGGTTTGCCAACCGCGGCCAGAGCCAACAAATCCCGATAACCCCCAGAACGGCGAGGCCCCACAACGCCCACACCACTACCGTGCTATTTGGTTCAAACACTTGTTCCCAGCTCCCCGACGCGTCCTTGCATCTAAGGATCATGCTGCCGCGAGAGCCTGAGTAGATCTTGAGACTGGCTGGAGGTTCCCTGAGAGCGCAGGTTGTCGATACACATCGTGTCGGCGGCCGTGTGTATATATCGCCAGCGGGAGTGTTTAGAACTCCTTGGCCATATTGGTGAAGCGACTGTAATGACCTTGGAACGCCAGACCGATCGTGTCGGTCGGACCGTTTCGGTGCTTGGCCACGATCAGGTCGGCCTCACCGGGCCGGTCCGAGTCACGATTGAAAGCATCGTCGCGGTGCAGCAGGATCACCATGTCCGCGTCCTGCTCGATCGATCCGGACTCACGCAGGTCACTCATCATCGGTTTCTTGTCAGTCCGCTGCTCCGGTCCACGGTTCAGCTGCGAGATGGCGATCACCGGCACCATCAGCTCCTTCGCGAGCAACTTCAACGCACGCGAGAATTCTGAGACCTCCTGCTGGCGTGACTCGACCCGCTTACCGCTGCTCATCAGCTGCAGATAGTCGATAACCACGAGTTTGAGATTCTCGCGCTCCTTGAGCCGGCGACATTTGGAACGAATCTCCATCAACGACATGTTGGGCGAGTCGTCGATGAACAAGGGCGCATCGGCGATCCGGCCCATCGTGGAGGCCATCTTGGTCCAGTCCTCATCGCGCATCGATCCCTTGCGCATGTGCTGCAGCTGGATGTTCGCCTCGGCCGACAACAACCGCATCGAGATCTCTGAGCGGCTCATTTCCAGACTGAAGACGATCGACGTCATGCCGTGCTTGATCGAGGCTGCGCGCGCGATGTCCAGACCCAGGGTGGACTTGCCGACAGCAGGCCGCGCGGCGATGACGATCATCTGACCACCGTGCAAACCGTTGGTCAGCTGGTCCAGATCGGTGAACCCCGTCGGTACGCCTGTCAGTTGGCCCGCTGTGCTGCTGGCGGCCTCGATCTCATCGGCCGTGTCCTCGATGACCGCGCCGAGCTTGACGTAGTCCTCTTTCTCTTTGCTGCCGGTGACTTTGAAGATCTCGGCCTGGGCTTCGTTGATGACATCGACCACTGACCCGCCGCCGCTGGCATACCCCATCTGGGTGATGCGGGTGCCCGCATCGACCAACCGACGCAGGACGGCGCGCTCGGCCACGATCGCGGCGTAGTAGCCCGCATTGGCGGCCGTAGGGACCGATTGGATCAACTCGTGCAGGTAGGCCTGTCCACCGATGCGACTCAACTCGCCACGCTTGCCCAGCTCATCCGCGACGGTGATCGCGTCAGCCGGTTCACCACGACCGTACAGATCGATGATCGCTTCGTAGATGGCCTCGTGAGCGGGCCGGTAGAAATCGGTACCACGCACTGCTTCAGCGGCGTCAGCGATCGCGTCCTTGCTGAGCATCATGCCGCCCAGCACCGATTGCTCGGCATGGAGATCCTGCGGTGGCACCAGACCGTCCTGCGACCCGTTGCGGCCACCGCTGAACGCGCCCTCGAGCTCTGCGATCGACACTCGCACCCCTTCTCTCGGCAGTCATGCACTGACCCTGATCACAGCACTCGGCACCGACAACGCAGCGTGGACGCGACGCGCATGGTTGCAGCACAACAGCGTTGTGCTGCATTCGAGGACCGGATGTGCGCCATCGAATGCGGCGCGGTTGCCCTACGCTAGATCGCTACGTCGCGACATGCCAAAGCGCTGACGACGCTCCTGCGGACAACGTGTGGGCAACCTGGGGAAACAGCAGCAACTGGATGTGCACAGGTTGTGGATGACCCTGTGGACAAGGTGCGGCGAATCCTTTGAAACCAGGAGGACCAGCGGATATGCCGTCCACCGCAGGTGGATAAGAAGTTCTTCCAGCTTCGTCCAGGTTGTGAGCATCACTGTCCACAAGAACCGAACAGCGGCCGGACGCTCACTGAGAGCGCACGACCGCTGTGGACGTGTCGGGGACCGGGTGTACCTGCCGATCGCGCAGGGAGCTCTACCGCAGGGTGCCGAACCCGGTCGGGTTGTAGTAGTCCTGGATGCGGACCTGGAGGCCAGGTCTCGGTGCGGCGATCATCTTGCCACCACCGATGTAGATCCCCTCGTGGGAGGCCGGGTAGCCGAAGAAGATGAGATCACCTGGCACGGGCGACGTCGTCGGTGTCGCATACGCCTGTTGTGCCTGCGACGTGCGGGGCAGGGTCAGTCCGACTTTGGCGTAGACGTACTGGGTCAGACCAGAGCAGTCGAAACCACTCGGGGTGGTACCGCCCCATACGTAGGGCACGCCGAGGTACTGCTGGGCTACGCGCACCACCTCGGCGAGTTTCGCGGTGGTCGGCGTCGATGGCCCACTACCGCCCGCAGGCGGTGCCGGCGGGGTGGGTGCGACGTTGCAGGGCATCCCGCCGAGAGCGCGCCAGGTGGCTGCACCGACGACACCACTGCCGTCAGCGGTGATGCCGTTGCTGGTCTGGTAAGACTTGACGGCGCCGAGGGTTGCCGGTCCGAACTGTCCGTCGCTGGAAACTCCGACCCGCTGCTGCAGAACGCTGACGAGCGGCCCCGATGCGCCGTAACGCAGCACCTTCACGCTGCAGGTAGGCGGGGGCGGCGGGGGCGGCGGGGTGGGCCCGGCAGAGGTACCGGGGAAGCCACCTAGGGCGGCCCAGGTCAGCGGTCCCACGACACCATCGGTCGCCAACCCCTTACGCGCCTGAAACGACGTGACGCCCTGCTGGGTGGCGGGGCCGAACTGTCCGTCGACCGTGAGTCCGCCGAGGCGCTGCTGCGCCACCTTCACCAGCGACCCGCTCGAGCCGTACTGCAGAACAACCACATCGGTCTGGGTGGGTGCTGCCATGGCGGGACCGGCGAGGGCCACCCCACCCACGGAAGCGACTGTTACCGCCACACCCCCGACAACCATCGTCGTGCGTGACGTCAGGGCGGGGCGGAGCGTGGCGGCCATTCCTGGCCGGCGCTTCATGTGCCTCGGGCTGAGTGTCGTCGTCATCGGTACCTCTCATGGCATCGGACCACGCGTCGGGGACGCCGCGCGGCAGCAAGCAACTCTCTGCGCGATATCGCTCACCGCTGGCGGTCGCCTGCGAGCGCGACACCTGGACTATGCCGAATTTGGGGCTGGTGCGAAAGATGAGAAATCTGGGACTCATAAAACATATGTTCGAGGGTTAAATTACGTCGATGTGACTTACACGGGTGTGCTTCGTCACATTTGCCCATATTGCGGCGCTTTGCGGTTGATGGAAAAAATAGCCACGCAATCGGAACGAGTCCTTTTCGAACAAAACGCCGAGCGAAATTCGATGTGGAAGATGTCCGCATCGTGAGATGAACCACGACAGAACCCCACCAGTAGCGCCCCGCGCTACCCCACAGCACGTCACGAAAAAAGCCCGACCCCCGTGAGGGTCGGGCTTTTCGGTGAGTGTGAAGAACTGTGACTCAGACACGACCGAAGTAGTGCGAGCCCCAGATCTGATGCACGTGAACGCGCGTTCCCGGCTTCGCCGAGTCGATGATCTGGTTGTTTCCGACATAGATACCGACGTGGTGAGCGGGATAGCCGAAGAAGACGAGGTCGCCGGGCCTGGGGGTGGAGACGCGTTTGGTGGCCCCTGCCTGCTGGTCAGCGGTGCGCGGCAGCGAGCGCCCGACCTGGCGGTAGACATAGGAGGTGAATCCGGAGCAGTCGAAGCCTCGGGGGGTGGAACCACCCCAGACGTAGGGAACACCGGTGTAACGCTTTGCAATGGTGACCACATTCGAGGTGGCGGCCGGACTACTGGGCTTGCTCGCGGTCGGTGCGCCCGGGAAGCCGCCGAGCGCCCGCCAGGTATTCGGCCCGACGTAACCATCGCGCGCGAGATGCCTCATCCGCTGGAAGTTCTTGACGGCGTGCAGAGTTCGAGCATCGAACCGCGAGGTCTGCGGGATGTTCAGCCGCTTCTGCACCACCTTCACGTAGTACCCGGTCGAACCGCTGTGCAGCACGACGACGTTGGTGGACGCAGAGGCGGAGGTGGCGGTCACCAGGTCTGCTGCGACCAGACTCGGCACGATCACGGCCGCACCGATGCCGATGGCGGCACCGCGGCGGGAGATGGCGGCGAACACTCGGTTCGGCTCGTTCTGCAAGTGGCGGGGGGCGTAGGAACCCATGGAGGACAATCCTTCAACGGTCGGCGACAGGCGGCCGGACGATCACGCACTTACGCCCGTGGGCGTCCGGTGTGCCGTGCTCAGAACCCCCGTACTGAACCGCGGCACAACGACTATGCACCAGATCGGGCCAGAGGGAAATCTACCCAGGTCGGTGAGGCATATCTCACCAACGCTGAGCCGCGGCTGAGTAGACCAACTCGCCGTGATCATTCCGTTACCAATCCCTGGAATAGCGGGCCCACAGCCATTTATATTGGTTTTCAAAGCATCTCACTTCGACCATTTGATATTGGCTCACCCGATCGTCTTACATTGTGGACAGTTGGAGTCTCGTAGGCTGTCATTCATGCAGTCCAGCGACACCAGGACGATTCTGCGCCTGGCAGTTCCGGCGCTGCTGTCCCTGATCGCTGAGCCGTTGTTCCTGCTCGCCGACTCCGCCATCGTGGGTCACCTCGGTATCGACCCACTGGCCGGCCTGGGGGTGGCGAGCGCCGTACTACTGACCGCCGCCAACATCTTCGTTTTCCTCGCCTACGGAACCACCTCTCTCGTCGCGCGGTGGGTCGGAGCGGGGCGGCCGGACGATGCTCTCGGCGCCGGTCTGGACGGGATGTGGCTCGCTGTCGGCGTCGGCCTCCTCACGGCCGCCCCTGTCGCGATCTTCGCTGGGCCGCTGTGTGGAGTGTTCGGCGCAGACGCCGCGATCCTGCAACAGGGCACCGTGTATCTGCGGATCAGCGCGCTCGGCATCCCGGCCATGCTGGTCGCCCTGGCAGCTACCGGGGTCCTGCGTGGCTTCCAGGACACGATCACGCCCCTGGTCGCGACCACGATCGGCTTCACCGCCAACCTGGTCCTGAACCTGCTGCTCGTCTATCCGGTCGGGCTCGGGATCGCCGGGTCGGCCTGGGGCACGGTCATCGCGCAGTGGGGGATGGCCGCAGGTCTGAGCGCTGTGGTCCTACATCGGGCAATGCACAGTGGTGCGCACCTGTCCCCCAGGGCTGCCGGGGTGCTGCGCGCCGCCCGGCACGGCGTGCCTCTGCTGATCCGCACGCTGTCGCTGCGTGCTGTCCTGCTCCTGACGACCTGGTGCGCGGCCGCTCTCGGACCTCCGTCCCTGGCTGCCCACCAGGTCGCGATGACCGTCTTCGGGTTCCTCGCGTTCGTGCTGGATGCCCTGGCGATCGCCGCTCAGTCGCTGACCGGCGCGGCCCTGGGGGCTGGGGACACCGCACTGGTTCGCTCCCGCACCCGGTTGATGGTGCGCTGGAGCATCGCGGCAGGCGTCGGCGCCGGAGCTCTGCTCGCCGTGACACATACGGTGCTTCCGCTGCTCTTCACCACAGCACCACAGGTTCGAAGCGCGCTCGGCGGGGCACTTCTCGTCATCGCGCTCCAAGCCCCGATCGCCAGCGTCGTGTTCGTGCTGGACGGCGTCCTCATCGGAGCGGGCGACGGGCGGGCGCTGGCCATCGTTCAGACCGTGCTGCTCGCTCTGTACATCCCGCTGGCGGTGGCCATCCATGAGCAGGCAGCCGCGCTGGCCGGACACGGGCCGCGCGTAGCGGTCATGGTGTTGTGGGCCGGGTTCTCCCTCTTCATGCTCGCCCGCCTCGCGTTGCTGTCGATCCGGGCACGCAGCGACCGCTGGCTGGTCGCCGGGGTCTGAAGGTAACCGGCCCTGGTGCATCGGGCGCCCGAACAACGGCACCCAGGGCTGACAGCTAGGGTGAGTTGATTCCGTTGATCGCCGAAGGAGATCCATTACACATGTCGATTTCACTGAACAAGGGCGGGGCGATTTCACTCGCCAAGGAAGCCCCCACACTCACCACCGTTCTGGCGGGGCTGGGATGGGATCCGCGCACCACGACCGGTGCCGAGTTCGACCTAGACGCCTCGGTCCTCGTATGTGACGCCAGCGGGCGTTGCATCGACGACTCGTGGTTCATCTTCTACGGTCAGTTGCGCTCACCAGGCGACGCCATCGTCCATGAGGGCGACAACCGCACCGGGGAGGGCGAAGGGGACGACGAGTCGGTAAAGGTCGAGTTGGGGGCACTGCCCGCGAACGCCCAGCGGATCGTCTTCGTCGTGTCGATCCACGACGCCGAGGCACGCGGCCAGAACTTCGGACAGGTGCAGAACGCGTTCATCCGAATGGTCGACGCGAAGTCCGACCGCGAGATCGTCCGCTACGACCTCGCCGAGGACTACTCCACCGAAACCGCAATGCTCTTCGGTGAGCTCGTGCGCGAAGGCACCGACTGGCAGTTCCGCGCCACCGGTCAGGGCTATGCGGGCGGCCTGGCGGCCGTTATCAAGAGCTTCGGTCTCACCGTCGCCTGAGTTCGCTCACCCCTGCGCAATTACTGAAAACGAGTCAGCCCCGCAACCGTGACGGTTGCGGGGCTGACTCGTTGATGAGCGTGTTACTTGGCCGCGACAATGTCCAGTCGCAGCTGTGCCTGAACCTCGGGGTGCAGACGGACCTGCACCTCGTGACCGCCCAACGCGCGAATCGGCGACGTCACCGAGACGGTGCGCCGATCGATGGGGCCCGCACCGGCGGCCTTGACCGCGTCCGCGATGTCGGCGCTGGTGACAGCGCCGTACAACCGACCAGCGCTACCTGCGCGAACCGGGACGGTGACGGTCGCCGACTCCAGACGGGTCTTCATCGTCTGCGCGTCCTCGAGCGTCTTGACCGCACGGGTCGCCCGGGCACGCACGATCGAGTCGACCTGCTTCTGGCCGCCCTTGGTCCACTGCATTGCGAGGCCACGCGGGAGTAGGTAGTTACGGCCGTAGCCGTCCTTGACCTGCACCACGTCGCCGGCCACGCCGAGCTGGGTTACTTCATGAGTGAGGATGAGCTTCATATCCGTTTCCCTTCCGCTCAGCGTGCTGAGCTGGAGTAGGGCAGCAATGCCATCTCACGGGCGTTCTTGACGGCCGTGGCGATGAGGCGCTGCTCTTGGACGGACACTCCGGTCACCCGACGTGCGCGGATCTTCCCGCGATCGCTGATGAACTTGCGCAACAGCGCGGTGTCCTTGTAGTCGATGTTCTCGACCTTCGCCGCCTTGAGCGGGTTGGCCTTCTTCTTGGGCTTGCGTACTACTGGCTTAGCCACCGTGGTGCTCTCCTTCGTGAGAGCCCGAAACGCATCAGCGCTCGGGATGGTTGAAGTGAATGAACTGGTGTGACAGGTGGTGCAGGAATCGAATCCAGCGGTCTAAAAAGGTGGTTCGTCGTACGACGGGCCGGTGTTCCAGCCGCCGCCCTGACCACCCTGACCATTTTGGTTACCGGAGTTGCCGCCGTTGCCCTGACCGGAGTTGCCGCCGTTGTTGGGCTGGCCTCCGGATGGAGCCGAGTTGCCGCCGGTTGCCCATGGGTCATTGGCCGGCGCATCGCTGCCGCCGCCCTGACCTGAATTACCGCCGAAACCGCCTTGGCCACCGGAGTTGCCTTGGCCGGAGTTGCCGCCGAAGCCGCCACCCCCGCCGCCGCCACCGCGCTGGGTTTTGTTGACCTTTGCCGTTGCGTACTTCAACGAAGGGCCGACTTCTTCGACGTCCAACTCCGTTGCAGTGCGCTTCTGGCCGCTTTCCTTGTCGTCCCACGAGCGGGACTTCAGCCGACCAGAGACGATGACCCGCGAACCACGGGTCAGCGACTCTGCCACGTTCTCTGCCGCGTCTCGCCAGATGGCGCAACGCATGAACAGAGTTTCGCCGTCCTTCCACTCGTTGCTCTGCCGATCGAACTGCCGGGGCGTAGAAGCCACGGTGAAGTTCGCTACGGCAGCGCCCGAGGGAGTGAAACGCAGTTCGGGATCAGCGGTCAGGTTACCGATGACGGTAATAACGGTTTCGCCAGCCATGGTGTGTTCTCTGCTTCCTGTCGTCTAACTCATCGAGTTGGTTACGAGGAGTCGTCTCAGGCGTCGGCGCGCAGGAGCTTGGTGCGCAGGATCGACTCGTTCAGGCCGAGCTGACGGTCCAGCTCCTTGGCCGTCGCGGATTCAGCCGTCATGGTGACAACGGCGTAAATGCCTTCGGACTTCTTCAAGATGTCGTAGGCAAGCCGACGTCGGCCCCACAGGTCGATGTTGTCGACGGTGCCGCCGTCTTTGGTGACAACGGTGAGGAACTTGTCCAGCGAGGGCTGGACGGTGCGCTCATCGAGCTCGGGGTCGAGGATGATCATCAATTCGTATTGACGCATAAGTGAACCCACCTCCTTTGGTCTCAAGCGGTCACGGTCTCTCCGTGACAGGAGGGTTGCAGCGTCGTCGCCACGCCATCACCCGGAGCACCATTTCGTTACGAACCGGTGCTGCCGGTGGATGTCACCCGTTGGCCTACCTTGGGATGCCACTGTGCCCGAAAGCACCGACAGCCGGTGGGGTTTGTCCACAGGGCGTGCGTGACGCACGGTGGCCAAGTCTAGGCGGGGGTGCGGCTCGCGCGGAAATCCGCGTCAGTCCGCGGCGCAGGTCGACGCACGACAGGCTGCATCTGCTCATCCACATCCTCCGCGGACTCCCAGGCCGCAAAGGCCAACCCGCCGTAGGCGACGAGCCGGACCACGCAGAACACCGCGTACCCGGCGGGTGCGAGCGCCTTCGCAGGGTTGGACGCACTCCCGGCGTACATCCAGACCATCACGAAGTAGACGACCTCGACCATCGCCCACGCCAGGTGCTCACGCCATCGCATCGCGCTGACCGCGAGCAGCGGCAGCACCCACAGACACTGCTGCGGGGTGAACGAGCGCCCGGTCACCATCACGATCACGAGCATCATCAGCGCAAGAGGCCCCAGGCGCACCGGATGCGGCATGCTCACCCGCAGCATCCCGGCGAGCAGCGCCGCGAGCCAGCCGAGCAGCGCCACGATCGTCAGAGCCGTGGCGGGCAGTTTGACGTGCAGGATCGCGGCGACCAGCCACGGCGATCCGTACGACGCGCCTGCGGCACCCCAGGCGCGGTAGGGCGCGAGCGGGTCACCGCCCACCGCGACGGCGGACACCATGAAGAAGACGATCACCACGCCGGCAGCACCGAGCATGCGAAGGGCAGCCGACCCACGTCGTTCGCGCAGCGCCAACAGCACGATCGCGGCGATGATGATGAGCGGGTAGGTACGGGCCATCACCGCCGCACCGAGCAGCACGCCTGCAGCAACTGGCATCCGACGCATCCACAGGGCCATCCCGACGGTTGCGAGCGCGACCCCCAAAATGTCCAGTGACAGCAGCGACGCGGTGATCAGGACCGGGCTCAGCGCGACATGCGCGGCCTGCCATGGCGATCCGCGCAGCATTGAGGCCGTGGCGATGGTCGTGGCGGCCACGAGGGCGGTGATGACGACCGCGCAAATTCCGTAGAAAAGCTGCTGGCGATGCAGCATCGTTCCGCCGCTTGGCACCAGGTGCTGCAATCCCCACGTGATGTATGCGGTCAGCGCTGGTTGGGTCTGTCCGGGCCCGCCCGCACTCCAGGGGGTAGCGCCGGCCGAACCACCCGCTCCCACCGGCAGGTCGGAGTAGCAGGCCCGCCAGAAGGCGCCCGGTCCGCCCCAACCGACTGTTTCGCAGTGGTTCTTCTGCACGACGCCCAGCGCGATCAGTACGCTGGCCAGCGAGGACAACACCGCGCCGACGTACAGCCAGCTTCGGGCGCCGACCCTCGCGAACCGCCCGACCGGTCCCCCGATCACCTCGGTCGCCACTCGTGCGACGCCATCCCCTCGACTCGGCACGCGGAGTCGCTGTCCGTCCTGGGTCATGGGCGGAAGGCTACGCGCCCATGCTCGAAGGTCGGCGAAATGTCGATTGTGCCGGGTCCGGAGGCCACCAGACCCGCCGAACCTGACATCTGGACGGGGTTATTCAGCCACTGCTACTCCCAGACGCTCCCGGGTTCGGTGGGGCCCCCGGCGTGTTGGGCGCCGAGGGAAGGACCGGTGGCACCACGGTGCGGGTCGCCGACGGAGTTGGCGCCGTGGTGCTCGGGCTGGTCGGGGTCGGCGGCGGCGTGGAGGTGGTCGGGGCAGTGCTGGAACTGGTCGATGAGGGAGTCGACGTCGTGCTCGACGACGAGGAGGAGGACGAAGACGACGGGGACGAACTGGTCGGCCCCTGCGTCGTCGTGCTGGCCGGCGGCGGTACGTTCGATCCTCCACCGCTGGTGAAACCACCTCCGAGATCGGTGGCTGCCGGCAGCTTCGGCGCCGGCTGACCCTGTAGCGCGAGGGTCATGAAATCTTTCCAGATCTGCGTCGGGACCTCGCCGCCGTAGAAGGTCTTGCCCGCCTTGGCCAGTGACGTCTTGGCGCCGCCGTCCCCGGCGTACATACCGACCGAGGTGGTCAGCTGACCTGGTGTGAAACCGGTGAACCACGCTGACCGGAAGTTGTCCGTGGTCCCGGTCTTGCCGCCTGCGGGACGACCGAAGTCACGCAACGTCTGGTAGGCGGTGCCATTGGGGTCCGAGACCGGCCCCCCCATTGCATTGGCGACGTTGTTGGCGATCTTCTTACTCACAACCTGTGGCGTGGCCGACGGGGCGGTGTAGCTGTAGCTGCCCGTCTCGCTCGTGACCTTCTGCACGAAGTGGGCATCGGCACGCTTGCCGTCGGCGGCGAGAGTGTTGTACGCCGTCGCCATGTCGATCGGGTGCACGTCTGCGACTCCGAGAGTGTCGATGGCGCTCGGCGAGTTCATCCCCCGATCACTGGCCGGAATGCCCAACTGCTTGGCCGCAGCCAGTGTCCTGCCCGTTCCGAGCTGCAGATTCAACCGCACGAAGGCCGTGTTGATCGACTGCGTGAGGGCCGTCCGAAGCGTGATGAACCCCGTCGATTCGTTGCCGGAGTTCGTGAGCGGCTTTTTGACACCGGGTAGTTTGAGGTAATTCGCCCCGCTGACCCTGGTGGAGAGGGCAATCCCCTTCTCCTGTGCGGCCGTCAACGCGAATACCTTGAAACTGGAACCGCCTGGCACCGCCGCCATCGTCGCGGAGTTGAACTGTGATTTCTGGTAGTCGGCGCCGCCGTACATCGCGACCACTGCGCCATCCGGCTTCATCGCGACCAGACCGGTGTTGACCTGATCTTTGGCACTCCTACCGGTGTTGTCGACGCTGTTTTTCACCGCCTGTACCGCTGCTGCCTGGTCTTTTTTATCGATCGTGGTGGTGATGCGTAAGCCACTACGACCGATGTCCTGCTCGGACAGCTTCAGCTTGTTCGACAACTCCTGCTCCACGGCTGCCACCAGGAAACCGTTGGAACCGGTACGGCTGTTGGCGGGTTTACGCGCGGCGAATTTCGGGAACGTCAGGGCCGACGATTCAGCCTGGGTCAGCCATCCCTTCTTCACCATCCCGTCGAACACGTACGTCATCCGCGCTCGTGCGCGATTGGCCGAGTCGGTGCCGTTGGCTGGGTCGAAAATAGCGGGGGCATTGATCACCGAGGCGAGGTAACCACCCTGGGCAACAGTCAGCTGGCTGGAGTCAACCCCGAAATAGGCCTGGGACGCCGCCTGGATGCCGTAGGCGTTGCGCCCGAAGTAGATGGTGTTGAGATAATCGGCCAGGATCTGCTGTTTGGTGTATTTCCGGTCGATCTTGATCGAGATCATGATCTCTTTGACCTTACGGCTGACCGTCTTGTCCTGCGTCAGGAAGTAGTTCTTCACGTACTGCTGCGTGATGGTCGAGCCGCCCTGCTGCGCGCTACCACGCACATCGGCCCACGCCGCGCGGACGATACCGGTCGGTGACACGCCGCTGTTGTCGTAGAAATTGCGGTCCTCCGCCGAGAGAAACGCGTACTGCACCTTCTGCGGCACCTTGGACAGCGGCACACTCTGCCGGTTGACCGGCCCGATCCGGCCCATCTCGGTCTTCCCGTCGGCGTAGTAGACGACGGCGACCTGCTTCTCCGCGTCCTGGCCGGGCTGAGGGATGGTCGTGCGCTGATACAACACCACCAGCGCGACCACACCGATCAGGAACAACGCAAGAAGTCCGGCGATCGAGCGGGTGATGACCTTGAAGAGCAGACCGTGCTGCTTGCGCCCGGAACGACGCCGCGAGCGCCCGGATGCCGGGCTGCTGCCGCGCCGACGGGACCGCTGTCCGGTGGGTCCATCTTCAGGTGCGTCGCCGATCGGCCCCTCGTCGCTCATCGGTGCAGAGTAACGGTCCCAGCTATCACGTCAGCGGTGTCGTGCAGGATTGCGATGTATCGAACCGATACATCGCGGGTGTACCGTCGCATATATGTCCCGACGTGGTGCGATTCTCGAGCTGGCCGTTCTCGGCCTGCTCAACGACGCCCCACTGCATGGATACGAGCTGCGCAAGCAACTGTCCGGAGTGCTCGGCGCCTTCCGCGCCGTGTCCTTCGGCTCGCTCTATCCGTGTCTGCGCTCGCTGGTCGAGCGCGGCTGGATCGATGAGCGGAACGAAGACGGAGACAGTCCGTTGCGGGCCGCAGCCGCGAACAAGCGCACCCGCATCACCTACGAGCTGACGGCAGAAGGCAAAGAGCAGTTCCAGTCGCTGATGTCGCAGACCGGGCCGGCAACCTTCGAAGACGAGAACTTCGACGTTCACTTCGCCTTCTTCGGACGCGCCAGCAGCGATGTGCGGCTACGCATCCTGGAAGGTCGGCGCAGTCGGTTGGAGGAGCGCCTCGATGACGCCCGGGTGGCAAACGCCGCGCGACGCCAACGTGTCGACACGTACACCACCGAATTGCACCGCCACGGCCTGGACTCCACCGAGCGCGAGGTCAGGTGGCTGTCTGAGCTCATCGAGACCGAACGCTCGGTCTACACCGCTACCAGGCCTGCACCAAGCTCCACCGCAACTACTGCTGTCACCGCAACTGAGGCCACCCCGGCCGCGAACCACCAAGACCTGCTGGCCGAACCGGCGCAGGACAAGAAGGAGTGATCATGGGATCCATCCGCGTCGCCATCGTTGGCGTCGGTAACTGCGCGAGCTCGCTCGTGCAGGGTGTCGAGTACTACAAGGACGCATCGCCGGACCACACCGTGCCCGGACTGATGCACGTGATGTTCGGTGAGTACCACGTCAACGACGTCGAATTCGTCGCCGCGTTCGACGTGGATGCCAAGAAGGTCGGCTTCGACCTGTCCGAGGCCATCGGCGCCTCGGAGAACAACACCATCAAGATCGCAGACGTGCCGCCTACCGGCATCACCGTGCAGCGCGGTCCCACGATGGACGGCATCGGCAAGTACTACGCATTGACCATCGAAGAATCCGACGCGCAGGCCGTCGACGTCGTGCAGGCACTGAAGGACTCCAAGGCCGACGTCATGGTGTCCTACCTGCCCGTGGGTTCAGAGACTGCCGACAAGTTCTACGCGCAGTGCGCCATCGACGCAGGTGTGGCCTTCGTCAACGCGCTGCCCGTCTTCATTGCCTCCGACCCCGTGTGGGCCAAGAAGTTCGAGGACGCGGGTGTGGCAATCATCGGTGACGACATCAAGTCCCAGGTCGGCGCGACCATCACCCACCGGGTCATGTCCAAATTGTTCGAGGACCGCGGAGTGGTGCTGGACCGCACCTTTCAGCTCAACGTGGGCGGCAACATGGACTTCAAGAACATGCTCGAGCGTGAGCGCCTGGAGTCCAAGAAGATCTCCAAGACCCAGGCCGTCACCTCCAACCTCGAGCACGACCTCGGCGCCCGCAACGTGCATATCGGTCCGAGCGACTACGTGCAGTGGCTGGATGACCGCAAGTGGGCCTATGTGCGCCTGGAAGGCCGCGCCTTCGGTGACGTGCCGTTGAACCTGGAATACAAGCTCGAGGTCTGGGATTCCCCCAACTCCGCCGGCATCATCATCGACGCGATCCGCGCCGCGAAGATCGCCAAGGACCGTGGCATCGGCGGCGCACTGCTGTCCGCTTCGTCCTACCTGATGAAGTCCCCGCCCGAGCAGCGTCGTGATGAGGTCGGTCGCGCCAAGCTCGAGGGCTTCATCGCAGGCACCGAGGCTCGCTGAGTCTGCTTGCGTAATACCGAACAGGCCGCCTCCCCACCAGGGAAGGCGGCCTGTTCGGCGCGATCAACACGCGATGTCAGCCGTCGACCGGGGCCGGCAGCCTCGCGCCGACGACCGTGGTCACGGCCTCACCGGCCAGGGTGCTCAGAACCCGCGCAAAGAGGTCGTCGCGCACCCCCTCGGGTTCCATGTCGGCCTCCAGTGCCAACCCGTTGCTCACGGCCAGCAGCACGACGGCCAGGTCAGCTGCGGGCATCGGCAGCCTGACGTCGAACGTATCGGCAAGGCTGACCAGTACTTCCGTGAGCATTGCGCGCATTTCCCGTCGGCTGCGGCGCAGCCTGTCCGCGATGTCCGGGTCTCGCCGAGCCATCGCGGCGTACTCGACCAGCAACCGGTGCCAGATGGGGTCAGCGCGCATCTCGTGCACCAGGACACCGCCGATGTGTTCGGCGACCTGTGCCGGTGTCGTGGCACCCCGGGCGGCCTGCAGGCTCTTGGCAACCCGACCGGCTGCGCGCTCCTCCATGAGGGTCAGGACCATCTCGTCCTTGGAACGGAAGTTGGAGTAGACCGCACCCTTGGTCAGCCCGGCCGCGGCCGCTACTTCTTCCAACGAGGTATTGACGATGCCGCGCTCGCCGAACACCAGATATGCCGCGTCGAGCACTTTGCGGCGGGTTTCCGCGCGGGCGGGACGGGTGCGCGTCATGGAACTACCTTCCGAGATACCTCACTGGAACGCCCTGATCGTAGGGGCCCAACGAGGTTTCTCGTGTCCATAATGCGTACCGGCATCAGATCTGGTCCGGTCCGGCAACCGTCTGGGACGGCCTTGCGGTGGCCTACAACGACAGGGAGTCATCCCGATCCGTGGGGAACCGGTCACGCAGGAATGCTCCGTGGGTACGTAGCTGCTCGCCACCGGTCAGCGCGACTGAATCCTGGATCTGCCGCAGCCTCTGCGTCAGCAGCTGAAGCTGACCGACCAGCAGCTGGGTGCCTGTCTTGCCGTCGGCCAGGACCGTGTCGTCGCCCGACCACGGCGGCAGCGAAAGGTAGGCACGGACCGCTTCCGGCGCGTAGTCGTCCCGAATACGTTCGACCTCAATCGCCTCGGTGCCGCTGGAGCGACCCTGCTGCGCCAGATACGCGGTCGCAGCGGTCGACCGTTCGTCGATCTCCCGCACCAGAGCAGCGGCTGCGGGCGGCACCCCGCTGTGCTGGACGTAGGCCGAGATATCAGGCTGGCCCGGTACGGGGGACGCCGTGTGATCCGACGTGGACGCCGACTTGCGCAGGTCGACCGGCTCCGAAGAGCACATCCGGCCCTGTCCATCCCCACCCCATCCCTGCCAGCACTGTCCTTCCCAGCCCCGCGCTTTGGGGCGCCCACGGCCCGAGCGGGTCGAGCAGGAGCCGGACCCCAGTAGATTCATTGCCCGCACAGCGACCAGTGCAGCGAACGGGAAGAGCACCCACGACGCGCCCAACAGGGCGAACACCAGCACCGCGACGGCGCTGACCAGCAGTCGGCGCCGCACTTTGGGCAGCCGCCCGAACACCACGCTGCTGAACGCGAAGATGGAGATGCCTGCGCCTGCTTGCACCACCCATGCGGCCCCGAGCCCGGCAAGTGCGACCAGCACTGCGAGCTGGATCATCGAGCGCCGCGCCGAACGACTGCTTCGGCCGTAGGCATTCAGCGCGTACGTCCCGACACAGACCGCCGCAGCCACCTGCACCGCGACGAGCGCGGGTCCGTGCACCGCGTGAGTCGACAGTTCTGTGCCGGAGGCGTTCAGACCGGACATGAGACCGAGCATCTCGGCACCCCTCTCACTTCACCCGCCCGATTCTGGCTGTCGGCGGCTTGCTCCTCACCGTACGCCGCCGCACACCGCGTGGACAGGGTCATTTGTCATGTGCGCAGGATGCGGACCCGATGCCGGATGCGGCACCTACGCGCGGGTAGGGCGGGGCGGGTGGCATCATCGGCGAATGGCCTTTCAGGAAATCGTCTCCGACCTCGTCGCCAATGTCGCTCAGGTGCAGGTGCAGGTGGGCCAGCAGGTAGAAATCGGCCAGGAGCTCGTGCTCCTGGAATCGATGAAGATGGAGATTCCGGTGCTCAGCGAGGTCGCGGGCACCGTGGCCGCCGTGCGCGTGGCGCCCGGAGACGTCGTGCAGGAAGGCGAGATCCTCGTCGTCCTGAGCTGATGCCGTCCTGAGCTGATGCGTGTTCACTTGACAGCGCTCAGCCGATGCGACGCTGCTACTGCGCTTCGGGTTGCTGCGCCCACCAACGACGCAGCTCCTGCGCTGCCTGCTCGTACCCGACCGGCCCCTGGTCGAGGCGATAGGCCAACAGGTGTTTGTAGGCCCGCCCCAGCACCCGACCCGGCGGGATGTCAAGGATCTGCGCGATCTGGTTGCCGTCCAGTTCCGGGCGGACCGCGTCCAGTTCTTCTCGTTCCAACACTGCGGTGATCCGGATCTCCAGACCGTCATAGGTGCGAGCGAGCGCGGCGGCGCGGCGTTGGTTGCGTGTTGTGCAGTCGGCCCGGGTGAGCAGGTGCAGCCTGGACAGCAACGGGCCGGCGTCGGTGACGTACCGGCGAACCGCCGAATCGGTCCATTCACCGCCGCCGTATCCGTGGAAACGTAGATGCAGCTCGACCAACCGGGTGACGTCCCTGATCTCGTCTTTGGAGAATCGCAGCGCTTTCATCCGCTTGCGGGTCAGCGACGCTCCCACCATCTCGTGATGGTGGAACGACACGCCGCCGTTCTTCTCAAATTTTCGCGTCGCAGGCTTGCCGATGTCGTGCAGCAGGGCGGCCAGCCGCAAGGTCAGATCCGGCGGGGAGACTTCCGGCACCGCACCCAGCCCCGCCACGTCGCGCGCACCCTCCAGCGCCATTGCCTGACGCAAGACCGTCAGGGAGTGTTCGTAGACGTCTTTGTGGTGGTGGTGCTCGTCGACCTCCAACTGCAGGGCGGGCAGCTCCGGCAACATCACCTCAGCGAGTCCGGTATCCACCAGCACTCGCAGACCCGGTAGCGGGTCAACCGCCAGCAGCAGCTTCACCAGCTCGTCGCGCACCCGCTCGGCCGAGATGATCGACAGGCTCTGGGCGGATACAGCTATTGCGGCCGCCACCCTCGGTGCGAGTTCGAAACCCAACTGGGCAGTGAACCGCGCCGCGCGCATCATCCGCAGCGGGTCGTCACCGAAAGACTGCTCCGGCGTCGCTGGGGTGTCCAGCACGCGCGCCGCGAGCGCCGAGAGCCCGTCGGAGGGGTCGATGAATTCCAGGCCGGGCAGTCGCAGCGCCATCGCGTTGACGGTGAAGTCGCGGCGCAGCAGATCCTCCTGCAACGAGTCGCCGAAGGTGACCTGCGGTTTGCGACTCGCCCGGTCGTAGATGTCGGCCCGGTAGGTCGTGATCTCGACCTGTACGCCGTGCCGCATCCCGCCGATGGTCCCGAACGCGCGCCCGATGTCCCAGGTTGCTGCCCCCCACTGGTCCAACAACGCCTGGGTCTGATCGGGGGAGGCGGACGTCGTCAGGTCGATATCGGTGAGGTCGCGGCCCAGGAAAGCGTCCCGTACCGGCCCGCCCACCAGTGCCAACTCGTGACCGTCAGCTTCGAACAAATCGCCCAGTTCACGCAGCGTCGCCAACACCGGAGCCAGCCGACGCACGGCACTTTCCCGAAGTCGGGCGATCTGGGACGGATCCGGCGACACCACGAGGGTCAGGGTAGGCGAAGGGAGACAATGATCGAATTCGGGCAGGCCGGCTGGTTACAGTGCATGGATGACGCTGTATACCTTTCCCGCGAACCGGCATCCGCGTCGGCTCCCCGCGGTCGAGGAGATTTCTGCCGGCGGTGTCGTGATCGACGTCGCCCAAGGACGCGCCTGGATCGCGCTGATTGCTCGGCACAACCGTGCGGGGCGACTGGAATGGTGTCTGCCGAAGGGCCATGTCGAGCCCGGGGAGACCCTGACGGAGACCGCCGTGCGCGAGGTGGCGGAAGAAACCGGCATCATGGGGCGCGCCCTTCTCACTTTGGGCACAATCGACTACTGGTTCAGCACGCCGCAATTTCGGATCCACAAGCGCGTGCACCACTACCTGCTGGAGGCACTCGGTGGAGAGATCTCCATCGAGAACGACCCCGATCACGAAGCCATCGATGCGCGGTGGTTCCTGCTGGACGATGTTTCGACCCGGCTCACCTTCCCCAACGAACGTCGTATCGCGCACACCGCCTGGGAGCACCTCGCAGGGACCGCCTGAGTTGGGGCGCGTGCTCACCCGGTGGGTCGCCGCCATCACGGCCCTGTTCACCCTGGCCTGGACCGTCGGAGTGGCACCCGTGCAGGCAGCGCCGCCGCCCGCCTACGCATCAGCCACGGCGACAAATTCCACGGTGTCCAAGGTGCCGACCATCGCGATCACCTCCGTGACACCGACGATCGCTCGACCGAATCGTCCGGTCTTCATCACCGGCATGTTGCAAGCAGGGCAGGCCGCGTTGTCGACGCCCAAACTGACCGCCGGACTGAGCACCACAAGTCTGGACACGTCCAGCAAGCTGCAGCAGTGGAACGCGGGCACCTCCGGCATTCAGACCGTCACACGCACTGCCACCAGCCTTGCGCCCCTGGCTGCGGGCGGTCGGCAACCGTTCGCGCTCACCATCCCGGCGTCAGCGTTCCCCAACGGGTACCGCACCGCGAATCTGCCGCTGCTACTGAGCCTGCTCGACGGGCGCGGCACCGCGCCGAAAGGTATCTGGCGGACCACCATCTCCTTCGTCGGCAAAGCGCCGAACATCCCACTGCCGGTGACCTGGCTGGTGCCACTCACGCTCCCGGCTGATTCGGCCCTGTTCGGACCCAGCGGCGCAGCACGGGACCGCGCGTGGGCCCGCGCAATCGGCCCGGGTTCGCGTATCGACACCTTGCTGAGCACGTTGTCGGGCCAGCCCATCACCTGGGTCGTCGATCCCGCCATCACCGTGCCTGCTCCGGCTGCCGATCCAACAGTGCCCAGCGCCGGAGCCCCTCGACCGGGTGCCGCCCCACCCGGCTCGACCACTTCGACCCCGCCTCCCTCGACCCCGCCTCCCTCGAGCTCGCCTGCTTCGACTTCGCCGGCCGGTTCGACGCCACCCCCTTCGAGCCCGACGTCCGGGTCAACGGCCTCCACTGCAAGCGCAACCCCTTCCGGCACTCCTGCGTCGCCCACGTCGACGACCTCGGCACCGACACCAGGAAGCGGCTCAACCAGCCCCACCGGCACCGGTTCGTCCACCGGTCAGGTACCCACCGGCTCCGGGTCGCCGAGTTCGAGTCCCAGCAGTCCCAGTAGCACCGGCGGAACTGTGCGGGCCGATCCCGTGGAGGCTCTGACCGCCCAGCTGCGCGAGCGGCTGCGCACCCTGCCGAGGAGTCAATCGGTCCTGTGGACCGCCCATGACGATCCCGATCTGTCCGGGCTGGTCCGATCCGGTGCCGGCGGTGCGCGAGTGCTGCGTGAGGAGGTCGCCCGGACGCTACGACCGGACATGGCCGCCATCAGCTCCACCGAGGTGGCCTGGCCTGCCAATGGGGTCAATGCTGGCGATGTCGCCGAGATCACCGGCGCGTGGTCGCGCGCGGACCGCCCCGCCCCGGTGCTCGTGCTGCCCACCTCCGGCATCACGGGCGCCCAGAGCGCGACCGGCTCGGCCCAGCGCAGCATCGCCGGTACGTCGGGCGCCTTGCTCTACAACGAGTCACTGAGCGCCCTGGTCGGTTCCGACACCGCAGATCCAGGCCTGCGGGCGCAGCAGTTCCTGGCGCAGACCCTGACCATCTACGACGAGCGTCCCGCTGTCCGGCGTTCGCTGGCGATCGCGGTACCCCGTGCGGGCGGCGCGACCGCAGCGGTCCTGTCCACCATCATCTCCGCAGGACGCACCGCTCCCTGGTTGACCGATCGCAGCGGTGTCGATGCTGTGCGGGTCGCTGCCGGCTCGCCGCGCGCCTCCGTTCGGGCGGACCGCGGCAGCGTTACCTTCCCGAGCCCGGGAGCCACCGCCGTCACCATTGCATCCCTGAGCCGGATCACTGCCCAACGCGGCCAGCTGTCAGGCCTCAACTCGCTACTGGTCGACTCCCTCGACGTGGTCTCGGACCGGCTGCACCTCGTCGACAATCTGGGCTCGACGCGCTGGCGCGACCACGTGGCGGGTGCGCGGAATGCCTCTCGTTTCAGCAGCGATGCTATGAGCAGGATCTTGGAATCGGTCTCGGTGGCACCGTCCCCGGTCAACTTCTTCACCGATCGAGGAAGCATCGCGATCACCGTGGTGAACACGCTGAGCCGGCGGGTCCAGGGAGTCCAGGTGCTGCTGCGCCCCCGGGCGATCGCTTTGAAAGTAGAGCGTCAACCCGCGCCGGTGTCCCTCGGCGCCTCCTCCCGTGGCCTTGTCAGACCGCAACTGGCTGCGGCCGGGTCCGGCGCGGTGGCCGTCGACGTCCTCGTGGAGACCGCGAACGGGGTCCGCCTGGGAAAACCCCCCGTTCGTCAGGCCAACCTGGAGGTCAACGTGCGGCCCACCGCGACGTGGATCTACTGGGTCCTCGGCGGGGTGGCCGCCCTCATCCTGTTGCTCGGCGTCATCCGCAGCATCCGCCGTGGTCCGCGTGGAGCCGAACAGGATGTCGAGCCCGCTGGCAGCACCGGGCCGGATACCGTCGTAGCCGGTCCTACCCGCGAGCCGTCGCCCGATCCGGGCATCAATGAGAATGACCACGACGAATGAATACCGGGATGAGTGAACACCGACATGAGTGAGCACGGCGGCGGGAGCCTCGGTCGGCAGTACGACGCGGCCACCGGTCACCACCAGCAGGACGAGCGGGCGCCGGCCGCCACCCTGGGGGGGCTCTACTCCCACGCCCGCACGGACGAATCCTCCCTCGATCTCTTCTCCGGCACCGTCATCCTGGAGCCGCGCCTGGTCGACACCCGATCGGCGCGCGCTGTACGCCAGGCAGCCGGTCCGTCCACACCACCTCTTCTGCCCGCGTCCTCTGGTGGGCAGCACGCGCAGCCGGACCCCAGCGTTTCCCGGACCGTAGCCAAAGACGGGTCGGACGCTCAGGTCGCCCGGTCCAGCGCCATCATGGCCGCCGGGACGTTGGTGTCGCGAGGGCTCGGATTCGTTCGTCAGGTCATGCTCATCGCGGCCGTCGGCGCGGTGAACCCGATCGGCCGGGCCAAAGGGCAGGCCAACGCCGGCAATATCTGGGACACCGCCAACACGCTGCCGAACATGGTCTTCCTGTTGCTGGCTGGCGGAGTCTTCAACGCCGTCCTGATACCGCAACTGACACGTGCTCTGAAGGACCCGGACGGTGGAAAGGCCTTCACCGACCGGCTGGTCACCCTTGCGCTGTTGATCCTCGGCGGCATCACGCTGACCTGCGTGGTCTTCGCCTATCCGCTGTACCGCGTGTACGACCTCAGCGGTAACTCCGAAGCGCTGCACCTGGGCTGGCTCTTCAGTCTCATCTGTCTGCCCCAGATCCTGTTCTACGGCGTCTACACGGTTTTCGGCGAAGTGCTGAACTCCCGCAGCAAGTTCGGCGCCTTCATGTGGTCTCCTGCGCTGGCGAACGTCGCCTCCATCAGCGGTCTGCTCTACTTCCTGGCCCATTTCGCTCCCAATACGGCTCCGGGCAACTGGACCACGTCGATGGTTCTCGTCCTCGGCGGCAGCGCGACGCTCGGGGTCATGGCGCAGGCTCTGGTCCTGATCCTCCCGCTGCGCCGGATCGGCTACCGCTACCACCCGAACATGCACTTCCGGGGTGTCGGGTTGCGCTCGACCAGCAAGATCGCGGTCCTGGCCTTCGCGGCGATCCTGATCCAGCAGGGCGGGCTGGTGGTCACGACCAACGTCCTCATGCGCGTTCCGGGGCAGTACGGCGGACGCCT
Source organism: Dermatophilaceae bacterium Sec6.4 (assembly GCA_039636865.1). Taxonomy (NCBI): domain Bacteria; kingdom Bacillati; phylum Actinomycetota; class Actinomycetes; order Micrococcales; family Dermatophilaceae; species Dermatophilaceae bacterium Sec6.4. The sequence goes on along the minus strand of CP144172.1, from coordinate 499,245 downwards.
CGTGCAGTCGACTGCGTTCCTGCTGTTCATGCTCCCGCACTCACTGATCACGGTCAGCCTGATCACTGCGCTCTATACCCGCATCTCCACAGCCGCCCATGAGCGCGATACCAAGCGGGTCACCGATGACGTCGCGACCGCCGTCCGGTTGTGCGGTGTGGCGGTGATCCCGGTGACGATCGGCGCGTTCGCGCTCATCCCGCCGGTCGCGATTCTGCTCGGTAACGGGCTCGGTCCCAACGCCGTCAGCGCGTTCTCCACGGCGACGATCGCGATGATGCTGGGCAGCTTCCCCCTGGCGCTGAATGTGATCGTGCAACGCACCCTGTACGCGTACGAGGACGCCAAGAAACCGTTACTGATGCAGGTATGGGGCACTGCCGTCGCCGTGCCGCTGACACTGCTGTGCCTGCTGCTGCCCTACAAGTGGGTCGGCGCCGGAGTAGCTCTCGTGCAGTCGATCAGCTACTGCGCCCAGGCCGGCGCGGGGTACTACTGGCTGAGTCGACGCCTCGGCGGACTACCGATGCCCGGAGTCGCGCGTACCTACGGTCGGCTTGCGGTCGCTGCGGGTGCCGCGACCGTGGCCGCGTTCGCCGCGCGATGGGTGGTCGGGAGGATGATCTCCGGTGAACGGGCAGCCGCTCTGTCAGGGCTGTCGGTGGGCTTCATAGCCTTCCTCGCGACCTACCTGATCGTGGCCCGCCTGCTCCGGGTCGGTGAGATCGAGGCCCTGTTGGCCCCTGTCACCAGCCGCCTGGGTCGCCTCAGCGGTGGTCGCGCCTAGACTTCCCCGGAACGCGCGGTTTCTGCGCCGATCAACGCCGGATCACGACCGACCACGACGAAGCAGGAGCAGGTGTGCAGGAATTGAGCGAGGGCGTCGCGCTCGCTGAGCGGTACGAGCTGGTCACGTGCGTCGGCACGGTCGGTGACCACCGCCAGTGGCACGCCACCGACCGCACCCTGGACCGCTCGGTGACCGCGATCACGTTCCCCTCCGACGATCCGTACGCCGAGGCGGCGCTGGACAGCGCCCGTCGCGCAGCAGGCGTCGATGATCACCACCTGTTACGCATCCTGGACGTCGGCGTCGAGGGCGACTGGTCCTACGTGGTCACCGAGCGTTTGCACGATGCCGAGTCGGTCACCGAGCTGCTGCAGTTCCAGACCCTGCCCCCCGAGGAGGCACGACGCATCGTCGGTGAGGCAGCCGCCGGTCTGCACACCGCCGCCGCGCGTGGCCTGCATCATCTGTGCCTGACCCCACACGACATCGTGCGCTCACGCGACGGCTCGGTCACCGTCCTCGGAGTGGCTACCGACAGTGCCCTGACCGGCCTCGACGACGTCCCGGCCGGGCAGGCGTCGCGTACGGATGCCGAGGCACTGGTCCAGATTCTCTACACCGCCCTCACCGGACGGTGGCCAGGTCCTGACGCAGTGCCTGACCTACCCGCGGCCACGAGGGATGCCAAGGGTGTCCTGGCCGCCCCTGCCGCCGTCGTTACCCGGGTCCCGTCCGACCTGGACACCGTCTGCCGCCAGGTACTCATCGACGGTTCCGGACCGAGCACGCCCGGTGATCTGGCGAGGTTGCTGTCGCCGTGGTCCGCCGAGCGGGTGCACGGTGCCGGTGGGCGCGATATCGGGGCCACCGGTCATGGGGAGAAGCAGGCCGAACCCGTCCCCACCACGTCGACAGTGCGGTACTTCGAGAGTGCGGGCGCATCAGCAGGACTGGTGGACTCCGATGGCGACGAGACCCAGTTCCACGACGCAGGCGACGTGCCCATCCTGCGCTCACAACGTGACCCCAGCGATGTAGCGCTGGAACCACCGGCTCCCTACCTACCCTCCGGGCTGGACGAGCCTGATCGTCGTACCAGCGGATTGGCGTTGGGAATCGTCGCTCTACTGCTGGTACTGACGGTGGTTGCGGCCTTCTACGGGCTGCGCGGCCTCGGCGGCGGCAGCTCGCCCACAGCTGGGCCTACGTCCAGCACCTCTGCCGTCACTTCGTCGAAGAAGGCGCCCGCGTCATCCGCCGCAGCCACCAGCAGTACGACGCCCGCAGGGACCCCGATCAAGGTGGTCTCGGCCACCGGCTTCGATCCTGAGGGCAACAACAACGAGCACAACGAGCTCGCCCCGCTGGTGATCGACGGCAACGACAGCACCATGTGGGTGACCCACATCTACCGGACCGCCCAGTTCAGCGGGATCAAGAAGGGCGCCGGACTACTGCTCGACCTCGGCGCCAGCAAACAGGTCGGAAGCGTCGAAATCAACGTCGTCGGCAACCCGACCACGCTGCAGGTCTTCGTCACGGACAAGAAGAGCATCACCGGGGCCACCCCGTTCGGCACGCTGAACAACGGTTCCGGAAATCAGAAGGTGACCGGCACGCCGACCACCGGGCGCTACGTGATCGTCTGGATCACGTCGCTGAGCCAGTTCCTGACCAACGGGTACCGCGATCAGATCGCGCAGGTCAAGGTCACGTCGTGAGCGTCTCCGACGACGACACCGTCAGCGATGAGCAGCTGCTGGCCGCCCATGTGCGCGGTGACGTCGACGCCTTCGGCGAGTTGTTCCGACGACACAGGGACCGGATGTGGGCCGTGGCGCTGCGCACCACCCGTGATCCGGAAATGGCCGCAGATGCGGTCCAAGATGGTTTTATCTCGGCGTTCCGGCGCGCTGAGTCGTTCCGCGGCGATGCGAAAGTCACCACCTGGTTGCATCGGATCGTTGTCAACGCCTGCCTGGACCGGCTGCGCCGTATCAAACCGACCAGCGAGCTGCCCGAGTACGAGTTGGTCGATCGGCACGATCGCCACTCAAGCCTGGAGGTACAGCTCGATGTGCAGCAGGCCCTGGGTGCGATACCGGAGGGTCAGCGGCTGGCCCTGACGTTGGTGGACATGGAAGGCATGTCGGTAAGTGAAACCGCGCAGCTACTGGGAGTGGCAGAGGGAACTGTGAAGTCCCGTTGTGCGCGTGGCCGCAGCGCACTGGCCGAGTTGCTGCGTGACCGCAATGACGGCGGCTACAACAACGGGTACGGGGCGCGGCGTTGACATCGGCCTGCCCTCTCGATTCATTGTCAGGTTCAGGGAACCGCGTCACGTCGGGGAACGTCATAACTGAAATGACAGGAGGGCCCGATGACGCTTCATGATGCGCAGGGGTCTACCGGTGACTCCCACGACGGCGACGAATCGGCCGATCAGCACGGTCAGGACCGGACGAGCACGAAGCAGGAGCAAGAGCGTATCCGCGCCCTATTGGCACGGGTGGACGATCCGGGTCCGATGCCTACGTCCGTAGCGGACCGCATTCAGGCTGTACTGGCTGATGAACAGCGTCGCCGCGCCCCGGGACATGTCGACGAGCTCGCCGCGCATCGAGCTCGCCGCAGAAAATCGCGAAATCCGCTGCGAGTAATGGTGATTGCTGCATCTGCGGCCGTGGTGCTGCTGGGCGCAGGTGCGGTCGGCTACGCCGCATTGGACACCCCGCACGCGCCGGTTGCCCAAGCCCCGGTGCAGGTCGGCAATCTCGCAAACCGGATATCGGTAGCCCAGACCGGACAGGACTACACGCGCGCCGGGTTACCCACTCAGGCGGTGACCTTACTCAACAGTCCACTGCGAACGAACGTACCTCCTCGCGTCGTACAGCAGTACGGTGCAATGGCCACCTCGGAAGGCATCATCGGTTGTCTGGGGTCCCTGGGTTCGGCACTTGCGGGCAACCCGGATCGCATCGTCGTCGACTTCGCCCGGTACAACGGGTCGCCGGCAGTAGCCGTCGTGCTCACCAAAGGCACCACGAACACGGCCTGGGTAGTCAGCCGTAGTTGCAGTAGTACGTCCACACCGTTGGCCGGCCCCGCCAGCGTCACCACCTGAGTTCGCGTCGGCGAGCACCACGATCCAGACCGCAGGGGAACAAGCCTCATCTAGTATCGGTTGAGACTATGAAGCGACCCGACCGGGCGCTCCCCTGCTGCGAGGACCTCGTTCTGTGACCGCTGAAACCGTCCACAATGTCATCATCATCGGGTCCGGCCCAGCCGGTTACACCGCAGCTATTTATGCCGCACGAGCCAACCTGGCCCCCGTTATCTTTGAGGGTTCTGTGACAGCGGGTGGCGCCTTGATGAACACCACCGAGGTCGAGAATTTCCCTGGGTTCACCGACGGTGTGATGGGCCCGGATCTAATGGAGTCCATGCGCGCACAAGCCGAGCGGTTCGGCGCGCAACTCATCCGCGACGACGTCACTGCCGTCGACCTGGGCGGCGCCGTCAAATCTGTGACCGATGGCGAGGGAGTGGTGCATCGAGCCCATTCCGTCATCCTCGCCATGGGGTCTGCCTACCGTCAGCTGGGGTTGGCCGATGAACAGCGACTATCCGGACACGGAGTCTCCTGGTGCGCGACGTGTGATGGGGCATTCTTCCGCGAGCAGGACATTGCTGTAGTGGGCGGCGGAGACTCAGCCATCGAAGAGGCCACCTTCCTGACCCGTTTCGGGTCAACCGTCACCCTGATCCATCGACGCGGCGAACTGCGAGCCTCCCGGATCATGGCTGATCGGGCAGCTGCCAACCCCAAGATTCGTTATGCATGGAACAGTGAGGTCGTCGCAATTCACGGCGATGCCAAGGTATCCGGCGTGACGTTGCGCGACACCGTCAACGGCACCGAGCGGGAACTAGCGGTCACTGGCATCTTCGTGGCCATCGGTCATCTACCGCGCAACGAGCTCGTGCTCGGGGTTGTCGATACCGACGATGAAGGCTACGTGCTCACCCAGGACGGTTCGACCGCTACCAACGTGGAGGGTGTCTTTGCCTGCGGCGATCTGGTGGACCACACCTATCGGCAGGCGATCACCGCTGCGGGTTCCGGCTGCGCTGCCAGTCTGGACGCCGAACGCTTCCTCGCCGACCACGATGCTGCGTCGCAGGGTGCACAGCTGGCCACAGCGTAGTGAATCTCATCGGATCGTCGATTTCACTACCTACCAACGATCTCGCTGAATCAATGGCGACCGGCACCTGCCGGTGTCGCCTTCGTCAGCACCCACAGAAAGGCTGAACACATGAGTGCAACCAAGGAAACCAACGACGCTTCGTTCGAGGCCGACGTCCTACAGAACACCAAACCAGTTCTCGTCGACTTCTGGGCACCCTGGTGCGGGCCGTGCAAAGCCGTGGCTCCCATCCTCGAAGAGGTCGCTGCTGCCCATGCCGACAAGATCGACGTCGTGAAGCTCAACACCGACGAGAACCCGAAGATCGCCGCAAAGTACGGCATCACCGGGATCCCGACGCTGAACGTCTACGTCAACGGCGAAGTTGTGAAGTCCCTTGTGGGCGCACTTCCCAAGCCCAAGCTGTTGCGTGAGTTGGAGCCGTTCCTCAACTGACGTCAGTCATGTTTCACGTGAAACGGCCGCCCCATCGTCAGATGGAGCGGCCGTTTTGCGTGTGCTCGTCGACTAGTCGAAATTGTGCGCACCCTTGCGGTAGCGCTAACGCCCCAGGGATGGAGTGTCCGCCAACGGGCGGGCTTGGGGTTTTGATCGGCAAACTTGCGGAGCGCGTCCGCATCGGAACTGTGGCAGCCACTCCATGTTTCACGTGAAACGACACATCGATGACGCGCACTCGGCGGGCATGGTGATGACGTATCTGCTCAACCCGACCAGCCGGTCGCCCCAGCCATAGATGCCTCGTCCAGCACACGTGCCTGGCCGCGGTTGTGACGGATCTCGGCTTGTGCGGCCCTTTTGCCCGCGACGACCACCCCGTCCCTTCTCCTCCTGCAACCCCAGGATTCTGTAGTCGCGAACCGGGCCCATGTGCCAGTACGCCCACACCGCCCGCTGGGACACCTCATGCTTCGTCGGGTCCTACATCGGCTCGGCCTCGAGTTGGTGTTGTCCCCCCGGTGACGTCCGAACTTCGGCGTCACCGTGTCGATCCCACTGGAGCCACGCTACGGAGCGAGGCGAAGGTTCGGAGCCATCGTCGAAGGCGTCGCCGTACCACCGCACATAGGACCCAAGGTCAATCGGTGCCTCGTGCTCCGGGATCCGACACCATGCCGCAGGTTCCCTTGGCCCAACGCTTTCCGGTTGTAGAGACCATCTCTGCGTGCGCGTCCGCATCAAACCCGGTCTGCCAGGTTATGCCGGTAAATGACCTGGGTCGCGATCGGCACCCTCGCCCGCTTCTAAACTTTGTTACGTTCGATGCACCCTATTTTTGAGGGGGCCCCGTGCCGGCTGACGAGCAGCCTGACCACGACTCGTCAGTGCACACGGCGCTCTTTGGGGAACCCCACCTCCCGCAACGCGTGCTCGCCTTCGGCTTCGACATACAACGTGCTGTCCGCCATCGCCATCAGTGCGCAGCTCAGCCATACCGCGCCATCCCGACGTACTTCGGGCGCAACCTCTCGCAAACTGACCGAACGCGCGCCCGGGGCCTGTCATTCAGCCGGACAACACCCCTTTGACCAGCGCTAAAGCTGGCCCCACCAGCGCTTCGACGGTGGTGCGAATCAAAAGCTCCGCTTGCTCCTGGAGCACGACTGCCACCGCAGTGGGTCATCTACCGGAAGGTGACGTCCCGTCGAGTGGTGTAGTTCCGGGCTTGTCCTGAATGAGGTGAGCCATCGTGCGATGGTCAGTGAGAACTGTCTAGGAATCTCACGAGAGGACACACGCACGATGGCTCTTGACCAGTCTGCCCTGCTTGACCTGTTGGCCCAACTGAAACTGACGGATGTCTCGGATCGGATCCGTTCGATCACCGAAGCGCTCTACCAGGAGCTGATCGATACCGAGGCCGCGGCCGTGATCGGCGCGGGCAGGTATGAACGCAGCGATGAGCGCACGACCCAACGCAATGGGACCCGGCCCAGGACGTTGTCGACCACGGCCGGTGACCTGGAACTGCGGATCCCGAAACTGCGACGTGGGAGCTTCTTTCCCTCGCTACTGGAACGACGGCGCCGAGTGGATCAGGCGTTGTTCGCGGTGGTGATGGAGGCCTACCTACACGGGGTTTCGACCCGGAAAGTTGATGACCTCGTCAAAGCTCTCGGCGCCGATACCGGGATATCCAAGTCCGAGGTGTCACGGATTTGCGCTGACTTGGATCTGGAAGTTGGTGCGTTCACCGGCCGGGACCTGTCCGCGATGGCCTTTCCCTACGTGTTCTTGGACGCGACCTATTGCAAGGCCCGGGTCAACCACCGTGTGGTGTCCCAAGCGATCGTCGTAGCGATCGGTGTCGCGGCGGACGGGCGCCGCGAAGTACTGGGGTTCGACGTCGGGGACACCGAGTCCGAGCCGTTCTGGGCCGCGTTCCTTCGGTCGCTGAAAGCCCGAGGGCTGCACGGGGCGCAGCTGGTCATCTCTGATGCTCACACCGGGTTGAAGAAGGCCATCTCCACGGTCATGCAGGGAACGGCGTGGCAACGGTGCCGGGTCCATTTCATGCGCAACGTGCTCGCCGTCGTGCCCAGGAATAACCAGGACATGGTCGCCTCGATTATCCGAACGATCTTCGCTCAACCGGACGCCAAGCACGTGCTGGCCCAGTTCGAAGAAGTCACCCGGATGCTGGCCCGGTCTCACCCCCAGGTCGCCGTGATGCTCACCGACGCGAAAGACGATCTGCTCGCATTCACCGATTTCCCGATGAAACACTGGCGCCAAATCTGGTCCACCAACCCGTTGGAACGAGTCAACAAAGAGATCAAACGCCGCACCGACGTCGTCGGTGTCTTCCCCAACCCCGCCGCCCTACTACGCCTGGCTGGCGCTGTTCTGGTCGAGCAACACGACGAATGGGAAGCCGCCGACCGCCGCTATTTCTCCGCCGCCTCAATGACCGAACTGACCGCCCCACGCCACCCCGACAAGGAGGCCACCACCGCCCCAGAAATCAACGCCGCATAACCTGAACCCACTAACCCGCACGGTGTGACGAAACCCCACCACTCAGCGGGGCGTCACCCTACCGGAATCCGGCCCCCAAGTCGCCGATCAGCGAACGCAACAAGAGCAGCCGCGTCAGCACTGCAGGAGCGGCTCGACGTTTCACGTGAAACGTGACGTCGGTGAGGCGGCGCTGGCGTGTGATCCTGGCGTATTCGAGGTCGGATTCAGCTGCACCATTTGTCCGATCGCGCATGGATTGACCAGGCGGTCACCCAGCCGTCAGACCCCGCTGTCCAACAAACCAGCGGCAGCGATCGAAGGCCACCTGAGCTCCGCCGCACTATCGGACATGTGCAGGTCGCCCAGGCAGCATCGAAACGACCTGACCATCCAAAGATCGCTGTGAGCGCCACCCCGCCTTGAACGACATTTCAAGGTAGTAGTCGGCGCGCTCGGCCATGCACTTGGACGCACGGTTGTGAACTTTGAGTTGTCGACGACTGGTGGCTAACGTCCCTCGAACCCGACCATTCCACCTGCTTGACCATGACCGTGGGCGGCATCTGGGCACAATTCTTTCAGTGAGCGGCGAACGCGGCTGGGCGAAGCGCAGCCCGACCTGAAACCCGTCAAGTTAGAAGTCACTGGCCCACAGACACACCTCGGGGGAGCCTCGGCGTCAACGACTGGGCCACCTCACGCCCGATCCCAGCCTCGAAGCTCTCGCCCCTGGGTACCATTCCGGCAGCAAACTGGCCGACGATATGTTTCACGTGAAACGGCGAGGTAGCCGGTCGTTCACCATATTCGATTACTGGTCAGAAGCGGCTACGCCCAACGTCTGCATGATGCGCTGAAGATCCTGCATGCTCGCGAATTCCACCACCATGCGGCCTTTACGTTTACCCAGCTGAACTGTGACTCGAGTGTCCAAATGATCCGACAAGCTCGATGCAATGTCATCGAGGGCCGGATGACGGTTCCCAGCCGTCGGCGTGGATCGGATACCGACGGTGTCACTGACACCGAGCGCGACTACCTCCTCTGTTGAGCGCACCGACAGGCCTTCGGCAACGATGCGCTGTGCCAGGCTTTCCATCGCACTCTGATCCGGTAGGGACAGCAGCGCGCGCGCGTGACCCGCACTGAGCACTCCCGCCGCAACGCGACGTGCGACGAGGGGAGGCAATCGCAACAGTCGGATCGTGTTCGAGATCTGCGGGCGGGATCGTCCGATTTTTGCGGCGAGTTGTTCATGCGTACACGCAAAATCATCGAGTAGTTGCTGGTACGCCGCCGCTTCCTCGAGGGGGTTCAGTGCGGCGCGATGCAGGTTCTCCAAGAGAGCGTCGCGCAACATGTCATCATCCGCTGTGCTGCGGATAATGGATGGGATTGCCTCATTGCCGGCAGCCTTACTCGCGCGGAGCCGCCGCTCGCCCATGATCAGTTCATATGCTGGTCCACCCTCGACGCGATCCTGGGCCGCAATCTCGCGAACCACGATGGGTTGCAGCACACCGATCTCAGCAATGCTGTGCGTCAGCTCGGCGAGGTCATCGTCGTCGAACACCTGGCGGGGCTGACGCGAATTGGGGGTGATCTCTGCGACGTTCAAAAAAGCGAACTGCGCACCAGGCACCGCTCGTAACATCGTGGTGTCCGCATCGACCGCGTTGTCCAGTCCAGTGTTTCCCGTGAAACCTTCGGTGCGCTGCGCAAAGAAAACATCGGAGGGCCGCCCGATGGCGGTGTCGCTGGGAGCCGGTGGAATCAACGCGCCCAGACCCCGGCCTAGGCCACGTCGCTTGTCAGTCATGGACAGAACGGTACCCGTCAGCGCGACCGGCCAATTCCTTGGCGGCTTCCAGATAGGACAGAGCGCCGGTGCAGGATGGCTCATACGTCATCACTGTCTGACTATGGCTTGGAGCCTCTGAAATACGCACCGATCGCGGGATCCATACCTTCAGTACCTGGTCGGGGAAGTGGTTGCGTACTTCCTGGGCGACCTGGGCCGACAGTCGGGTGCGCGCGTCGTACATTGTGAGCAGAATCGTGCTCAGTTGCAATGACGGGTTGAGGTGCTCCTTGATGAGTTCGACGTTGTGGACGAGCTGCGACAGACCTTCCAGCGCGTAATACTCAGACTGGATCGGGATGAAGACTTCATTCGCCGCCACGAATGCATTGACCGTGAGTAGCCCGAGACTCGGCGGGCAGTCGATCAGTACGTAGTCGAACACCTCATCGGGCGTGCAGTTGTCGAAGTAGTCCTGGAGCACCGCTCGTAGGCGATGTTCACGTGACGGCATCGAGACCAGTTCGATCTCCGCGCCTGCCAGATCAATGGTGGCCGGCACGCACCACAGGTTCTCGACATCGGGACACGGCTGGAGGACCTCGCTCAGCGCGAGCCCATCCACGACCATCTCGTAGGTGCCTTGAATCTCGGAGTGATGCGGTATGCCGAGCGCAGTCGAGGCGTTTCCCTGCGGGTCGATGTCGATCACCAGAACGCGCAGGCCCGACTGAGCCAATGCAGCTGCCACGTTGACCGTCGTCGTCGTCTTCCCGACACCACCTTTTTGGTTCGCGACCGTAAAAATGCGCGTTTTCGCCGGCCGACGAACGGCCATTGCATCCACGACATCGCGCCGACGCGTGGTGCTCGCCAGGGAGGCCGCGATCGGACTGTTCATCAGTTTCAGTTCGTCCAGTGAAAACTCCGATGTCGGCGCAGAATCAACCGGTGCAGCGTCACCAACATCTACAGCATGAGCGCTCACCAGGATGCTGGCGGCAGGCGGGTCTGCGACTGTGTGCACTAATCCATGCCAGCCAACTGCAGTGGGGCAGTGAGTAGTTGGCTCATTCACCCCGCTCGACGTCGTCCGCAGGGGCCAGCCGGTAGGAGCTTCGAAGGTGGGGGACGCCAATGTGTCGTGGCCGGTCTCGGTCACTGCATCTCTCCTTGTGGTGTGCCGTCGTCGTTGGATGCACGTGCTCGATTACCCGGCAGTGACGACCCGGATCACTGTTGCGGGCGGATCGACAACGCCCACGCCACACCGCAGGACATCGCTCGATACAACGCGTGCGCGTCGAAGTTGCGCACTGGCTTCATCGAGCTCCTCCTGTGCGGAAGCACCCTTGAGAGCCAGGATCTGGCCACCGGGCCGAAGTAGTGGGAGGTTCCAACCCAGCAATTTCGACAACCTTGCTACCGCACGTGAACACACGACGTCAGCTTCGAGTCCGACCACCTGCTGTGCACGAGCCCGGCGCACCTGCACGTTCGGCAGCCGAAGCTCGTGGATGGCATTCTCCAACCAGGTAACCCGTCGCTGCAGCGGCTCAACGAGGACCAGATCCAGGTCGGGGCGAAGTACCGCCAGGACCAACCCGGGCAAGCCCGCGCCACTACCCACATCAGCAACTCTGGCGTCGGGCGCGATCACCTCGCCGAGGACGGCACAGTTGAGAATATGCCGATCCCACAGGATCGGCACTTCGCGCGGACCCACGAGTCCGTGGTCCACACCCGTGGTGGCTAACAGGTACGCGTAGTGCTCCGCAGCTGGGAGACGATCACCGAAGAGCGACTCGGCTACCAGTGGCGGTGCAGGTAGCTCACTCCGTGCGGACGGTTCCACGTGAAACGGAACCTAAGCCTTCGGTAACACCACGACGTAACGCCGCGGCTCCACTCCAGCAGATTCTGAACCGAGGCCCTCAGCCAGCACCGCGTCATGCACGACCTTGCGCTCAAAGGCGCTCATCGGATCCAGCGGCTGCGGCTCGCCGGTCTGCTGCGCAGTCTGGGCTGCCTCCTTGGCAATGACCGTCAGCTCTACCCGACGAGCGGCACGATGTCCCGCCACATCCAGCATCAACCGGCTGCGCTCGCCGGTCTGCGCCTGCACGGCGAGCCGGGTGAGTTCCTGCAACGCCTCCAGCACCTTGCCGTCCTGGCCCACCAGGCGGCGTGGCACCCGCCCCTCTTCAGAGTCCACAATGGCAACTGCTGCGCGACCACCGTCGACGTCTACATCGATGTCGCCATCGAGATCTGCAATGTCCAGCAGCGTTTCCAGGAAGTCGGCCGCAATCTCCCCCTCACGGTCCAGTCCGGATGCCCTGCTGGTGGTCGAAGGTGCCTCGTCGGACGCCTCCGCGACGTCCTCGATGAGCGCCTCAGGCTGGGTGGTGTCGTGGGTCATCAAAACTCCAGATCTACTGCGAGGTGGTCGCACACGGTCGGCATCACCGCTTGCGCTTGTTCTTGGCTGCAGAGGGCGAGAGGTTCCCAGCAGCGACGCCGTTCTTAGCGGCACCGTTCTTCTTGACGGGGGCTCCCGGAGCCCTTGAAGCCGGCGATGACCTGTTCAGGTCGATACCGCTCGTCGCCACGCCGTTCAGGTCATCGACCAGCGATGACGCTGCTGGGGATCGACGCTGACCCTTCTTGGGCTGCACCCGCTGGCGGCTCTGCTTGGTGTCCGATTCACTGTCATTTCCAAGGTCGGCCGCCGCGATCGCGGCCGTTTTGTCAAGACTCACGGCCTCACCCAGGGGTGACTTGCCCTTGGCACGACGGCGCTCCTCCAAGGCCTTTTCGGCCTCCGAGCCGGGTGCGGGCATCCGACGGATGACATAGAACTGCTGTCCCATGGTCCATACGTTTGTGGTCAGCCAGTAGAGCAGCACACCGATGGGGAAGCTCGGGCCGGTGACGAAGAAGAACAGCGGCATGATGTACATGATGATTTTTTGCTGCTTGGCCATCGGGTTGTCCAAGGCCGCAGCAGGCATGTTCTTGCGCATCAGCTGACGCTGCGTGAGGAACATCGTTCCGGCCATCGCCACGATCAGGACCATGGCCACGACTTTCGCCGAACCCGATCCGTTCGTGTGCAGGAACGAGTCCGACAGCCGGGTGCCGAACAGAGACGACTGCTCAGCCTGCCGTGCCGCGGCCTGAGTCATCAGACCGACGGGGTCCTTCTTGAGGTTTGCAATGTCCCCCAGGTGATTCAGCACCCGGAACAACGCGTAGAAGAACGGTGCCTGCAGCAGGATCGGCAAGCACGAGCTGAACGGGTTGGTGCCCGTCCGCTTGTAGAGCTCCATGGTCTCTTCCGTCATCTTCTGACGGGATTCGGCGTCCTTCTTGCCCTTGTACTTCTTCTGGATCGCCTGCATCTGCGGCTGGATCAACTGCATCCGCCGTGATGTCTTGATCTGCTTGACGAACAGCGGAATCAACAGAATCCGTAGCACCACGACCAGGCCCACGACCGCGAGAGCCCAGGTCAGCCCTGAGGTCGCGCTCAGACCGATCGCGGTGAGCCCGTCGTGGAAGCCCACCATCACCAGAGCAACGAACCACTCGAGCGGGAAGAGCAGGGTGTCCAACATGATGTCCTCGGTGTGTCTCGGGTGAGCTGGTCAGTGCAGCCGGGCGACTACGCCGCGTGGCGAAGGTCGTCCGATGGTCTCTTCTGTGGAACGTGGTCCACGCCCCCGTCGTTCCAGGGGTTGCAGCGCAGCAGTCGACGGCCGGCCAGCCAGGTGCCTTTGAGAAGACCAAAGCGTTGCAGTGCTGTCAGTGCGTACGCCGAGCAGGACGGCGTGAACCGGCAGGACGGCGGGAACAGCGGGGAGATGAAGCGTTGGTAGAGCCGCACCAGCGTGACCAGCGGCCATGCCAACCACTGGTTCAGTGACCTCGCGGGTACTGACCTCATCGAAGTCACCGGGCCCGCGAGATGGCATCACGCAACTGCGCGTGGAGGGCAACTCGTACCCGCTGGCTCGTCGCCGCCGGGAGAGCAGGCCCGGCACGGACCACGACATCGACGTCGACGGGAATGACGGGTAACTCCTGTGCGACAAGGTGGCGCAGGACCCGAGCAGTCCGCGACCGGATGACCGAGTTGCCGACTGCTTTGGAAACAACGAAACCCACCCTGGGTACTGGCGAAATGCCAGCCGGGCGGGGAACGTGCGCGGCATGCACCACAAGCAGGTCACTGCCACTGCGACCGGCACGCCGGTTGCGAAGCACTGCAGTGAACTGCGCCGGTCGGCGCAGCCGATGCGCCACCGGCAACATGAGCTGCGGATACGAGCCTAATCAGGCCGTCAGCTTCTCGCGGCCCTTGCGGCGGCGAGAGGCGATGATCGAGCGGCCAGCGCGGGTGCGCATGCGCAGGCGAAAGCCGTGCGTCTTGGACCGTCGGCGGGTGTTCGGCTGGAAGGTGCGCTTGCTCACGTGTCACTCCGGTCGGATGCCTGAGCCGGATGGCCCAGATAGTGCGTGGTGTTACCTGGTCGGATGGTCTCCAGTGCGCGCCACCCATCGGCAGCCGCAGGGCACGAGACACTGGAGAGCTTACGTTCGGACGGTAATGCCGGTCAAACTCACCACGTGGGGTGTGTACACCGGCGCCAGCGGCAATACGCCAGCCGCTCACTTGATCTGATTTTTCACCGGTATTCCAGCCGACACGCCGCAGCGTTACCAAGTTTGTTCGGCTGTGAGGTTGCTTCATCGCAATAGGGCTTGTTACGGTCGTCACCGCTCCGAGGTGCATCTTATTCACAGCCTGTGGAGAAACCTGTGGACGAACGCCGATACGCTGCCCTGTGACATCTCATCGCCCCTCATCGACACTGCTCCGGTCCAGCACCGTGCAGCTGACCAGGCAACAAGGAGTGGGCCAACTGTGAGTGACTCCGAACACGACCTTGCTTTCGTGTGGCACTCCACGCTCCTCACCCTGGAAGATTCGGGAATCGCCCAACGTGACCGCGGTTATCTGCGGTTGGCGAGGCTGATCGGGATCGTCGGTGAGACCGCGGTACTGGCCGTACCGTTCGAGCACACCAAACGGATCGTCGAGACCGATCTGATCGGTTCGGTGTCAGCTGCGCTCAGTGAGCAGCTGAATCGAACCGTCACGCTGGCGGTGACGGTCGATGAGTCCCTGCAGCCACCGGACCAGAGCGCCGAGGCTGCAGAACTCTTTCCTGTCGAAGCGCTCGAGCCGGGCGGACCGCAGATCGGACACCTCCCGCCCGCACCGCGCTCAACGGTCGCCAGCCCGGTCGCGACAAACGATCCGCGGCTGAACCCGAAATACACCTTCGACACGTTCGTGATCGGCGCCGGCAATCGATTCGCCTGCGCGGCCGCTCAGGCAGTTGCCGAGACGCCGGCCAGGTCTTACAACCCGCTGTTCATCTACGGCGACTCGGGTCTGGGAAAGACCCATTTGCTGCACGCGGTCGGTCACTATGTGCGCAGCTACTATCCACATCTTCGCGTGCTCTATGTGAACTCCGAGGAGTTCACCAATGACTTCATCAACTCCATCCGCGACGACAATGCCAGCCGCTTCCAAAAGCGCTATCGCGATGACGTCGACGTTCTACTGATCGACGATGTGCAGTTCCTGCAAGGTAAAGAGAGTACCCAGGAGGAGTTCTTCCATACCTTCAACTCTCTGCACAACAGCGAGAAGCAGATCGTGCTGACCAGCGATCAGCCGCCCAAGATGCTCAGCGGGCTCGAGGACCGGATGCGGTCGCGCTTCGAGTGGGGACTGACCACCGATGTCACCCCGCCGGATCTGGAGACGCGTATCGCGATTCTTCGTAAGAAGGCAGTGGCCGACCGGATGGCCATTCCGGATGAGGTCCTGAGCCTGATTGCGAGCAAAGCGCCCAGCAACATCCGTGAGCTCGAGGGCGCGCTCATTCGGGTGACGGCTTACGCGTCCGTGTCGGGTCAGCCCCTCACGATGGACCTTGCCTCGCATGTCCTGAAGGATCTGATGCCCGGGGCCAACGCCGGTCAGATCAGTGTGTCCACGATCATGACCACGACGGCGGCATATTTCGATCTCACCATCGACGATCTGTGCGGGTCCTCGCGTAGTCGCACCCTGGTCAATGCCCGCCAGATCGCCATGTACCTGTGCCGTGAGCTGACCGACCTGTCGCTGCCGAAGATCGGTCAGCAGTTCGGCGGTCGCGACCACACGACCGTCATGCACGCGGACCGCAAGATTCGCACCCAGATGGGCGATCGTCGTCACTTGTACGACCAGATCAGCGAACTCACGCTGCAGATTCGACGCGCCACCAACTGAGTCGGTTATCCACATGGTTGTCCACAGATTCTGGGGATAACCGGCCGTCCAGAACCCTGAATCCGTCGACTCAACGCGCTCAGCGGACATTTGGGCATCTTCCTGCCGAGTAGTTATCCACAATCGGTGGACAAGTCTGTGGGTAACTACGTTCGAAGATTCCCTGCTGCGATCAGGTCCGGCGCGAAAAACTATCCACCGAGCTGTGCACAGATCCACCGAAACGGTGGACAACCGGCTGTTGCGGCACCCTCGCCGGTGCACAACCTGTGGGGACGATTAGTTTGTCCACCGGTGGAGCAATCGGTCCCCAGCCGTTGACCACAACTGGTCCACATCCGGATCCCGCGCGAGAGGCCGCCGATCCGGGCGATCGGGTCAGTTGTCCACAGAATCCACAGCCCCTACTACTACTACGAACGTCTCCTAGAATTCAGGTCAGCCCCGACAGCCTGGGGAGAACGACAACTTTCGAAGTGGTTGGCGGTCGCGCCGTCGCCGACTAGGGTCGTTCTGCGCCCAGCACGACAGACTTGTCGAGCATTAGAACGGGCAGTTGCTCTCCCTCACAATCAACCACCCATCACAAATCGCCATCAAGGACGGTCCGTGTCGTGAAACTCCAGGTCGAACGCGATGTGCTTGCCGAAGCTGTGACCTGGGCGGTCCGTGGCCTGTCCACCCGTCCGCCGGTACCGGTGTTGGCCGGTGTGCTGCTCGAAGCCTCGGAAGACTCGCTGACCTTGAGCGCCTTCGATTACGAGGTATCGGCGCGTATCACCATCGCGGCACAGGTGGAAGAACCGGGCAAGACGCTGGTAATGGGTCGGTTGTTGTCGGAGATCTCCCGTTCGTTGCCCTCCAAGCCGGTCAACCTCGCACTTGACGGCACCAAACTGACGGTGACGTGTGGATCCAGCAGGTTCGCTCTGCAGCAGATGCCGACAGCTGACTACCCCACCCTGCCGATCTCCCCCGAACCCAGCGGTTCGGTGCAGGGTGATGTGTTCACCCAGGCCGTTGCCCAGGTTGCTATCGCTGCGGACAAGGGCGACACCCTGCCGATCCTGACCGGTGTGCGGATGGAGATCGACGGCGACAAGCTCAGCCTGCTGGCCACTGACCGCTACCGCCTCGCTTTGCGGGAACTGACCTGGAACCCGGCGACCTCCGATGCAGCACATGTCGCTCTCATCCCGGCCCGCACGTTGTCCGACACCGCGAAGGCCTTGGGAGCGTCCGGAACCGTCGATATCGCGCTGGGTCACGCTGCCGGTGGTGAGGGACTCGTAGGTTTTGAGGCGGGCCGGCGTCGCAGTACGAGTCGGCTACTGGACGGGGAGTACCCGAAGGTGACGGCGATCTTCCCGACCAGCGTCGATTCGGTCGCGGTGTTGTCGACAGCGACCCTGGCCGAGGCCGTCAAGCGGGTAGCGCTGGTTGCCGAGCGCAACGCCGCCGTCCGGCTGCGGTTCAGCGAGGGTCAGGTAGGTATCGAGGCCGGTCAGGGCGACGACGCCCAGGCCAGTGAGGCTGTGGAGTGCAACCTGACCGGACCGGAGCTGGAAATCGCGTTCAATCCGCAGTTCCTGTTGGACGGACTGGGAGCCATCGGTACGCCTTACGCACGCCTGTCTTTCACCCAGCCGAGTCGGCCCGCAGTGTTGTCAGGGCAGGCGCAGGAGGACAGCGACGCGGACGAAAGTTACCGCTACGTCCTGATGCCCGTTCGCTTCGCGAACTGAGAGAGACGGCGCGCAGGGTGTGCTGAGCGCAGCGAGGTGCGCCCGCAGCGAAGTCGATCGAAGGTAGCGAACGAAAGTGCAGCGAACTGAGTGATGTACAGCGCAGCTGCGCACGGGAGTAGCGTCGGGAGAAGAATCTGCGGGTGCCTGAAGCACCCGCTAACGTCACGATGTTTGAGGAGTTCGCATGCAGATTGGTTTGATCGGGCTGGGCAAAATGGGCGGCAACATGCGCGACAGGATGCACGCTGCCGGCCATGAGGTTGTTGGCTACGACACCGACCAGAAGGTCAGCGACACCAAGGATCTGGCAGACCTGGTCGCCAAACTTGACGCTCCGCGAGCCGTCTGGGTCATGGTGCCGGCCGGCCGGGTCACCGATGCAGTGATCAACGATCTGTCCGAGCTGCTCGCCGAGGGTGACCTGATCGTGGATGGCGGCAACAGCAAGTTCACCGACGACCAGCGGCATGCGGCAGAGCTGCATGAGAAGGGAATCGCCTTTGTGGACTGCGGCGTCTCCGGTGGGGTGTGGGGCAAAGAAGAGGGGTACGGCCTGATGTGCGGGGGCAGCGACGAGGACATCGAGCGCGTCCTGCCGATCTTCGACGCGCTACGACCCGAGGGACCGCGCGACGAGGGCTGGGTGCACGCCGGCGATGTCGGCTCTGGTCACTACGTCAAGATGGTCCACAACGGCATCGAGTACGGAATGATGCAGGCCTACGCCGAGGGTTACGAGCTGCTGGCCGCCAAAGAGATCGTGACCGACGTCCCCGCCGCATTCAAGGCGTGGACCCGCGGCACCGTCGTGCGTTCCTGGCTGCAGGAACTGATGGCCAGTGCGCTGGAAAAGGACCCGGGGTTCGACGACATCTCCGGTTTCGTCAACGACTCCGGTGAGGGCCGTTGGACTGTGCAGGAAGCGGTCGAGTACGGCGTGGCGATGCCAGTCATCTCAGCGTCGCTCTTCGCGCGTTTCGTGTCGCGTCAGGATGACTCCCCCGCCATGCGAGCAGTCGCGGCGATGCGTAATGAGTTCGGCGGTCACGCCGTCACCAAAAAGGGCGAGAAGGGCATTGTCACCGACCACTGAGGGTTCAGACGGCTTCGGTGCTCCCTAGACTTCCCTGGTGTACCTGCGGCGGCTGACCTTGAGCGACTTCCGGTCGTACGAGCAGGTCGAGCTCGATTTCGAGCCGGGCATCACCACTCTGGTCGGACGTAATGGGCAAGGCAAGACGAACCTTGTCGAGGCCGTGGGTTATCTGGCGAGTCTTGGGTCGCACCGCGTCGCGACCGATCACCCGCTGGTGCGGGCCGGCACCGAGCAGGCGGTCATCCGCGCGATCGTCGTGCGCGATGGTCGCGATCAGGGCATCGAGCTGGAGATCAACCCCAGTCGCGCCAACCGGGCACGTCTCGGGAGGGGTTCGCCGGTGCGACCCAGGGATGTTCTGGGCAGCCTGCGTACGGTGCTCTTCGCGCCGGAGGATCTCGCCCTCGTCAAAGGTGATCCTGCGGGGCGTCGACGCTTCCTGGATGATCTGCTGGTGGCGCGGCAACCTCGTTGGTCGGCGGCTCGAGCGGACTACGACAAGATCCTCAAGCAGCGCAATGCGCTGCTGAAGTCCGGGATGAAGTCCGGGCGGGCCGGCGGATCTGCAGCCGCCGATGCGGCTGTCGCTGACTCACTACCGGTGTGGGACACCCACCTCGCTGCAACTGGCGCCAACCTGGTGTACGCGAGGCTGCGGTTGTTGGGTGATCTGGCCCCCTACGTGCAGCAGGCTTATGACCAGGTCAGCGACAGCGTGTCCGGTGCACGCATCGGCTACGAGTCGGCGCTGGAGGGAATAGCTGTCGATGCGAATTGCACTGCGCAGGTGCCTGACGTCGATCAGATCACTGCGGCGATGTACGCCGGTTTCGCGCAGCTGCGGTCCAGGGAACGAGAACGTGGAATCACCCTGGTGGGGCCACATCGAGATGACCTCAGCCTGATGCTGGGTGAACTGCCCGCGAAAGGGTATGCCAGCCACGGCGAGTCCTGGTCGTTCGCTCTGGCGCTGCGGCTGGCGGCCTTTCAGCTGCTGCGCGCCGATGTGGCGACGGATCCGGTGCTGGTGCTGGACGACGTCTTCGCCGAACTCGACGCGGGTCGCAGGTCACGGTTGGCGGCGCTGATCGAGGACTGCGAACAGGTTCTGATCACGGCGGCAGTGCGCGATGACGTACCGGGCCGACTCGCGGGCAGGGTGTACGAGGTCACTCGCGGAGCCGTCGTGATACCGGAAGGGAAAGTCGCTACATCATGACCGAAGACGCAACGGGCGACCTTCCGCCCGAGGGTGGGCAGGAGAACACCGAGGGCTGGTCAGCAGACCCGATCGATCGGATCGACGCCGCGCGCGACGCCCTGGCGCGAGCGCGCGCCGGAGCAGCTCAACAAGGCTTCCGGCCAGGTGCACCGCTGCCGAAACGACGACCCAAGGCCGGCGACATCGGTCGCGGTCATTTCCGGGACGGCGGCAGGGATCCCGGGCTTCTCGGCGCCCAGTTCGACCGGTTGCTCGCCGAGCGCGGGTGGCAGCTGGATGTTGCAGCAGGCACCGTGATGGGGCGCTGGCGCGAGATCGTCGGGCCGGAGGTCGCCGCGCACAGTGAACCGGTGACCTACGCCGACGGGGTCCTGACGGTCAAGGCCGATTCGACTGCCTGGGCTACCCAGTTGCGACTGTTGTCATCCACCATGTTGGGCAGGATGGAGCAGCTCGTCGGTGCTGACGTCGTCCTGGAACTACGGGTTACCGGACCGGGTGCACCGTCGTGGTCGCATGGATTCCGCCGGGCGCCGGGACGCGGCCCGCGCGATACCTACGGTTGACCTGGTCCGGTGTGATCCGTTTACCTTGTAGAGCCACCCGTACGCGACGGCAGGATTGTTTGCACCGTGCCAGACAACGACGATCGACGTAAACCAGCTCTCGGCGACGACACCTTCGACGAACTCTTTCCCGCCGACGGCGGATCGCGAGCGCGCCAAGCGGCGCCTGAGCCCCGCGCGGCGGCCACTGACGGGGCGAGCATGGGATATGTCGGCTCGCCTCCTCCACCGCGGCGAGCCGGCTTGCTATTGCCCTGGGTCATCATCGCGGCATCGGTCCTGGCGATCGCGGTCGTCAGTTTCATGTTGTTGCGCGGGCAGCGAACCAAGCCCAATACTGCCGCCAGTCAGCCGGTGACGACTGTTTCCGCCAGTACCGATCCAGCCCCGAGCACGTCGTCTGGTTCATCGTCGAGCACGCCATCCAGTCCGTCCTCCTCGAGTAGTTCGGCGTCCGCCCCGCCACCCGCCACCGCCCCGCCACCGGGTTTTGTCCAGTGCGCGGGCACCGACACCGGTTACAAGGTCACGGGCTCGGGTACGACGTGTCCCTTCGTGGCGGATGTGGCCACCAAGGCGGCCCAGCAGGCCGGTAACGCCACGGGCGACGCATTCCAGATAACGGTCGTGAGCGCCGCGACCAAGAAGAGCTACGACGTGCGCTGCACGGTCGCGGCCTACCTCGAATGTTCCCTCCCGGGAGCCAACGGCTCGACGCCGACCTACATCTATGTGATGCGGAAGTAGACGTACGCCCAACGGCGTCAGCACGGCTTCAGCCACCCTGAGCTGTACGGGTGGTCATCTGCTGGACGAATGTGTCCGCAAATGCCGTTTTAATAGCTGTGGAGGGCGTCATCCGGGCCCCGCGGAGGGTAGACTAAGGAGTCGATCCCACGATCCTGTTGATCCGATATTCATGGTCGGATTCAGTCGCGTCGGGGGGTCACTGTTCTGTCACCGTAAGAAGGAGCGACGTGTCGCAGCCCCCCATGTCAGAGAACGGTCCGCAGGACCACGCTCTGGATACACCGCACGACACATCACGCGACACTCCCGAGGCGACGAGTCCGGCCGCACCTGCCGCACCTACCGCAGCTGTTGCCGAGGAATCGGTGTATGACGCCGACTCGATCCAGGTGTTGGAAGGCCTGGAGGCCGTCCGCAAGCGCCCGGGCATGTACATCGGGTCCACGGGTGAACGCGGATTGCATCACCTGGTCTACGAGATCGTCGACAACGCGGTGGACGAAGCGCTCGCCGGTGCCAATGACCGCGTTGACACCACTCTGCTGGCGGACGGCGGGGTGCGCGTTGTCGACCAGGGCCGCGGCATCCCCGTCGGTATCCACCCGACCGAAGGCGTTTCCACAGTTCAGGTTGTACTGACCCAGTTGCACGCGGGCGGCAAGTTCGGCGGCGGCGGATACAAGGTGTCCGGCGGACTGCACGGCGTCGGGTCCTCGGTGGTCAACGCCCTGTCGACCCGCCTGATCGCCGAGGTGCGCCAGGCCGGCCGCCGCTGGGTGATGGAGTTCGCGGACGGGGTACCGCTGGCCCCGTTGGAGGATGTCGGTCCCACCGTCACCCCCGAAGATCACGGCACCACGATCACCTACTGGGCCAACGACACGATCTTCGACACTGTCGAATACACCTTCGACACGTTGCGCGCACGCTTCCAGCAGATGGCCTTCCTGAACAAGGGCCTGACACTCACGTTGACCGATGAGCGTCCCGGCCATGCGGAGGACGTCGATGAGGGTGCGACCGATGAGGCCATCGCCGAGGGCAAGGAGGCGCCCACCGGAGCGCCGACGCGGATCGAATACTGCTACGACAACGGCCTGCTGGACTATGTGGCGTACCTGAACTCCTCCAAGAAAAACGAACCGGTGCACGAGCAGATCATCTGGTTCGAGCACGAAGATTCAGACCGGCTCCTGTCCGTCGAGGTGGCGTTGCAATGGACGCTGGCGTACTCCGAATCGGTGCACACCTACGCAAATGCAATCAACACCCACGAGGGCGGCACCCATGAAGAGGGGTTCCGCGCCGCGATGACAACCCTGATCAATACCTTCGCCCGCGACCAGAAGTTACTCAAGGAGAAGGACACCAACCTCACCGGTGACGACATCCGCGAGGGCTTGACCGCCGTGATCTCGGTCAAGCTCGGTGAGCCGCAGTTCGAGGGTCAGACCAAGACCAAGCTCGGTAACTCCGAGGTCAAGGGTTTCGTCCAGCGTGCGGTGACCGACGAACTGGGTCACTGGCTGGCGCAGCACCCCGCCGAAGGTCGCAACATCGTGCGTAAATCGGTGCAGGCGGCCGCGGCGCGGATGGCGGCTCGCAAGGCACGCGAGGCGACCCGGCGCAAGGGCCTGCTGGAGTCCGGTGGTCTGCCGGGCAAGCTACGTGACTGCCAGTCCAAGGACCCCACGATCAGCGAGGTCTTCATCGTCGAGGGTGACTCTGCGGGTGGTTCGGCCACCCAGGGGCGCAACCCGCACAACCAGGCCATCCTGCCGATCCGCGGCAAGATCCTGAATGTGGAGAAGGCCCGTATCGACCGCGTGCTGGCGAACAACGAGGTGCAGGCTCTCATCTCGGCGTTCGGCACCGGTATCGGCGAAGACTTCGACCTTGCCAAGGCGCGCTATCACAAGATCGTGCTGATGGCCGATGCTGACGTCGACGGTATGCACATCCGCACCTTGCTGCTGACGCTGCTGTTCCGTTTCATGCGTCCGCTGGTGGAGGCCGGGTACGTCTATCTCGCCCAGCCGCCGCTCTACCGGATCAAGTGGAGCAACCATGAGCATGAGTTCGCCTACACCGACCGCGAGCGGGACGGGCTGATCGCGCAGGGTCAGAGCAAGGGGTGGCGACTGCCCAAGGAGAACCCCACCCAGCGGTACAAGGGCCTGGGCGAGATGAACGACCACGAGCTGTGGGATACCACGATGGACCCCGACCACCGCACCCTGCTGCAGATCACGCTGGACGACGCGGCGGCGGCCGATGAAATCTTCTCGATATTGATGGGCGAGGACGTCGAGTCGCGACGCAACTTCATCCAGCGCAATGCACGCGACGTCAGGTTCCTGGACATTTGAGTCACTTTCCATCCGGTTGTCCGCGTTTTCGTGCACCCGTACGCACGAAAACGCGGACAACCGAGTCAGCCACTGACGTAGAACGAACCACTGAGAATCAAGGGAATTCATGTCTGACGTGACGTTGCCACCGGATGGCCCCGAGGGCCATATCGGTATCGAACCGATCGATCTCAACGCGGAGATGCAGCGCAGCTACATCGAGTACGCGATGAGCGTGATCGTCAGCCGCGCGCTGCCCGACGTGCGGGACGGGTTGAAGCCGGTGCACCGCCGCATCGTCTACGCGATGTACGACGGTGGTTACCGGCCCGACCGCGGCTACAACAAGTGCAGCCGCGTCGTCGGTGACGTGATGGGTCAGTACCACCCGCATGGCGACACCGCTATCTACGACGCCATGGTGCGCCTGGTGCAGCCGTGGTCGATGCGTTACCCACTGGTCGACGGCCAGGGCAACTTCGGCTCGCCGGGGAACGACGGCGCTGCCGCGCCGCGGTACACCGAGTGCCGCATGACCCCGCTGTCGATGGAGCTCGTACGCGACATCCATGAGGACACCGTCGACTTCGAGCCGAACTACGACGGTAAGACGATGCAGCCGGTCGTGCTGCCCGCGCGTTTCCCGAACCTGCTGGTCAACGGATCGGCCGGTATCGCAGTCGGGATGGCGACGCAGATCCCACCGCACAACCTGCGTGAGGTCTCCTCCGCTGCACTCTGGCTGCTGGAGCACCCCGACGCGACCCGCGAGGAGTTGCTGGCGGAGTGCTTGCAACGCATCACCGGCCCCGACTTCCCGACCGGCGGTCTGATCCTGGGCCACCGCGGCATCGAGGACGCCTACCGCACCGGTCGCGGGTCGATCGCTATGCGCGCTGTCGTGGAGGTGGAGGAGATCCAGGGTCGTCAGTGCCTGGTCGTGACCGAACTGCCGTACCAGGTCAACCGCGACGCGCTCGCTGAGAAGATCGCCAGCCAGGTCAAGGACGGCAAGATCGCCGGCATCGCTGACCTGCGCGACGAGAGCTCAGGGCGTACCGGCCAGCGCCTGGTCGTTGTCCTGAAGCGTGACGCGGTAGCGAAGGTGGTGCTGAACAACCTCTTCAAACACACCCAGCTGCAGCAGAACTTCGGCGCGAACATGCTCGCGCTGGTGGACGGAGTGCCGCGCACCCTGCCGGTCAACGCGTTCATCCGGCACTGGGTGGACCACCAGGTCGAGGTCATCCGTCGCCGCACCGAATACCGGTTGCGCAAGGCCGAGGAGCAGATCCACCTGCTGCGCGGCTACCTGAAGGCGCTCGATGCGCTGGACGACGTCATCGCGCTCATCCGGCGCAGCCCGTCCGCCGAAGAGGCCCGCAGCGGCCTGATGGAGTTGCTGGACGTCGATGAACTGCAGGCGAAGGCGATCCTGGACCTGCAGCTGCGGCGTCTCGCGGCGTTGGAGCGACAGAAGATCACCGACGACCACGACGAGCTGCAACGTCAGATCGAGGACTTCCAGGACATCCTGGCCAAGCCCGGTCGGCAGCGCGACATCGTCAGCGCCGAGCTGACCGAGCTGGTCGAGAAGTACGGCGACGAGCGGCGTACCCAGATCGTGCCCTTCGACGGCGACATGTCGATGGAGGACCTGATTCCCGAGGAGGACGTGGTCGTCACCGTCACCCGCGGCGGCTACGCCAAGCGGGTCAAGATGGTGGAGTACCGCTCCCAGCACCGCGGTGGCAAGGGCGTGCGCGGTGCGCAGTTGCGCGGTGATGACGTGGTCTCGCACTTCTTCACCACCTCCACGCACCACTGGCTGCTCTTCTTCACCAACACCGGTCGGGTCTACCGCATCAAGGCGTACGAGTTGCCGGAAAGCTCTCGGGAGGCGAAGGGCCAGCATGTGGCGAACCTGCTCGCCTTCCAACCCGGTGAGCAGATCGCCCAGGTGTTGGCGCTGCGCGACTACACCACCGACCCCTATCTCCTGCTCGCCACGCGGCGCGGCCTGGTCAAGAAGACCCGGCTCACGGAGTACGACTCGCCCCGTTCCGGCGGTCTGATCGCGGTCAACCTGCGGGACGGAGACGAGTTGGTGGCAGCCGGGCTGGCGTCAGCGCAGGACGACGTGCTGCTGGTGTCGCGCAAGGGCCAGGCGGTGCGGTTCCGCGCCACCGATGAGAGTCTGCGACCGATGGGGCGCGGGACCTCGGGTGTCACCGGCATGAAGTTCCGCACCGGCGATGAGCTGCTCGCGATGAATGTCGTCCCGAACGGCGAGGACGAAACGCTGGACGTATTCGTGGTCTTCGAGAACGGCCTGGCCAAGCGGACGCTCGCCTCGGACTACCCCACCAAGGGTCGCGCGACGCTCGGGGTGAAGGTCGCCAACATCTCCGAACGCGGCGGCGACCTGGTCGGCGCGTTGATCACCACCGAGAACGACGAAGTGCTCGTGGTGATGGAGAAGGGCAAGATCGTGCGCTCGCGGGTCGGTGAAGTACGGCGCACCGGACGATCCACCCAGGGTGTGCAGTTCGCGACCCCCGGTAAGGGTGACTCGATCGTGGCAGTTGCCCGAAATGCGGAGGCTGAGGTCGAAGAATTGGCCGATGATGCCGTAGCGTCGACTCATGGAAGCAGTGAGCCCGGCGGGACTGTGTTTACAGATCCGCAGGAGTCTGGAGATCCTGAGTGAGCACTGATACGCCCAACGACACGACGCGGTCTGAAACCGGCCAAGCACGTCCCGTCGCCGAGAGTCCGGCGGCGAAGCTACCCAGGACGTCGAAATCCGCCGGCGCAAGCGGGGGTCAGCGTCCCAGCGGAAGTTCTGCCACTGCTGTGCGTCCCAATGGGCCGACGTCCGGTGCTGCCGCGCGGACGGCAAGGCCTGCTCGTCCAGGGCGCGCCACGCCGCGTCGGGTGCGATTGTCGCTGTCCCGGATGGACCCATGGTCGGTATTCAAGATCTCCTTCCTGCTGTCGGTGGCGATTGCCATCGCGCTGGTTGTGATGGTCGGCGTGCTGTGGACTGTGCTGTCGGGGATGGGGGTCTTCTCCAATTTGAACGACCTGCTGCGCTCAATGGACCGCAAGGGCTCCAGTTTCGATCTGATGAGCTACATCGGCTTCGGTCGGGTGATGTCCCTGTCAGTGGTGATCGGGGTGATCGACATTTTCCTGATGACCGCCATCGCCACGCTGGGCGCGTTCCTCTACAACATCTGCTCCTCGCTGGTCGGCGGCGTGCACCTGACCCTGACCGACGAGTGACCCTGCGGTCGGGCGGCCCCGTAGCTGCGACGTTTTGGCTGCCCGCCGTAGGTTGAGGTAATCTCAGCACGCGCTCGTCTCGCGAAATCGCGGGTGGGCGCGTTGCGGTGATAAGGGCCTATAGCTCAGTCGGTTAGAGCGCTTCCCTGATAAGGAAGAGGCCACAGGTTCAAGTCCTGTTAGGCCCACCACCAGCCATCGTCCGACGGTGACTGGCTCACCCGAATTTCACATGTCCAGGAGGACCGATGCTGAAGAAGATCGTCGTACTGGCCGGTGTAGCTGCCGTGGTTGCCTTCGTGAAGAAGAAGCGTGACCAGGACCAGGCCGGTAAGGACCTGTGGGCCCAGGCGGCCGACAAGCCGACCGCCTGATCGACAACTGAACACGGGGCATTAGCTCAGCTGGTAGAGCACCGCCTTTGCAAGGCGGGGGTCAGCGGTTCGAACCCGCTATGCTCCACTCGAGATGACTCGCCTCATCCTCGGCGATAGAAGCCCTGAGTCTCTGACTCGGGGCCTCTTCGCGTCAGCGTGCTCTTCGCGTCAGCGTGCTCTTCGCGTCAGCGTGCTCTTCGCGTCAGCGCTCTCTTCGCCTCAGGACCTGGGTCGCTGCAGCACGCGTGACATCACGATGGCGCTGCGGGTGCGATCGACGTTGGCACTCGCACGCATCAGTTTGACGGTGTGTTCGACCTCGGCCATGTTCGATGCCATGACGTGCACGAGCGCGTCGGCGTCCCCGGAGACCGTCCAGACACCGATGACCTGGGGAATGGACTCCAGGTCTTTCCTGAGTCGATCGGTCGATACGTTGCCCTGGTAGTAGATCTCGACGTACGCCTCGGTGTCCCACCCCAGCGATGCAGGGTCGATCAGCACCGTGAAGCCGGCGATTTCCTTGCGCGCGATCATCTGATCCACGCGCCTCTTGACCGCCGGTGCGGACAGGCCGACCTTCGCTCCGATGTCGTGGTAGGTCGCCCGGCCGTCTTTGAGAAGATGCCCGACGATCTCTCGGTTGACAGCGTCCACGGCACTCCTGGTGGTTTCGATGGTGATAGCGAAGATATCGAACGAATTGGCGCCTTCTCCGCAACGAATTGCGATTGAAGGGCACTCTATCGGTGGATATGTTGATGGGGTACGCGTTAATTTCAGGAGGACGTAGATGAGAACACCCGTTGTGGACCGAGAGACCCCCGTCACCGCCACTTATTGCATTCGCCTCGCGAAGAGGATCTGATCATGAGTGCTGTCGCCTTCCTGGACGTGCCCCGCATGATCCGCTGGGTTTCCGATCGCGGTGCCGAGCAGCTCATCCAGGGGATGACCGGTGCAGTCGAGCGGGATTTTGCCCGTTGGCCCTCGTTCGACAAGACACCCCGGGTCGCTGCCCACTCCCGGGACGGCGTCATCGAACTCATGCCGACCAGTGACGGGGTCACCTACGGTTTCAAGTACGTCAACGGGCATCCGGCCAATCCCACAAACGGCTTTCAGACGGTCACAGCCTTCGGCGTGCTGTCGCAGGTGCACAACGGTTATCCGGTCTTCGTCACCGAGATGACCATCCTCACGGCCCTACGTACCGCGGCCACCTCTGCGCTCGCGGCCCGCTACCTTGCTCGACCCGACGCCAGCGTGATGGCCTTGATCGGCGCCGGATCTCAGGCTGAATTCCAGTCGCTCGGTTTCCGGGCTGTCCTCGGGATCAACACGCTGCGGGTCTGGGACACCGACGCTGGCGCGATGGACAAGTTTTCCCGCAACGCCCGCGCGCTCGGCTTCGACGTCACCGTCTGCAGCAGCGCCTCCGAGGCCGTCACCGGTGCCGACATCGTCACCACCTGCACGGCGGACAAGGCGAATGCCACAGTGCTGAGCGACGACATGGTCCGCAGCGGCATGCACCTGAACGCGATCGGCGGCGACTGCCCCGGCAAGACCGAATTGGATCGCCGGATCCTGGACCGGGCGAAGGTCTTTGTGGAGTACCCAGAACAGACCCGCATCGAGGGTGAGATCCAGCAGTGCGATCCGTCCTTCCCCGTGACCGAGTTGTGGCAGGTCATCACCGGGGCCAGCGCTGGTCGCGATTCGGCCGAGCAGATTACGGTATTCGATTCCGTCGGTTTCGCGATCGAGGACTTCACGGCGTTGTGTTTTGCTTACGAGGCCGTCAAGGGCAGTGACTACGTCAGTTACCTCGACCTGGTCGCCGAGCCTGCCGACCCGAAGAACCTGTTCGGGATGGTGGCTCCGGCGAACCGCACGGTCGATGCTTGATCCGGGAGCAATGCTTGAGTTGACGGACGGCGCGACGGCGCTGCGATCGCGTCAGGCGCCGTCGGATGTGGTGATGGTGCGGCCCGTTGCATTCCACGTCAACCCGCTCTCCGCCGATGACAACCCCTTTCAGGCCCGCGTGCTGGACCGCGATCCGCGCGAGGTCGCCGCCTCGGCGTACCGCGAGGTGACCGACCTCGTACAGGCCCTGCGGTCCCATGGGGTGACTGTTCGGCTGTTCGAGGACAGCAGCGAGGATTTTCCCGACAGTGTCTTCCCGAACAACTGGTTCTCCACCCACCACGACGGGCGCGTCGTGCTCTACCCGATGTACTGCCCGAACCGGCGGGGCGAGCGTAGATCCGACGTCATGGACCAGCTGCGCGATACCTACGAGGTAACGGACGTCGTCGACTATTCGGGGCTGGAGAGCCAGGGCGCCTTTCTGGAGGGGACGGGCGCGATGGTGCTGGACCACCTGGAGCGCACGGCGTACATCGCGCGGTCGAACCGGGCCGACGAGGACACCGCTCGACGGTTCTGCCAGGACCTCGGCTATGAGCCCATTGTCTTCAGCACCGCCGACGTCCGTGGGATACCGATTTATCACACTAACGTGATGATGTCGGTGGGTACCGACATCGCGATGGTCGGCCTGGACGCCGTCACCGACGCGGCTGAGCGCGCCACTGTCCATCGACGTCTGACGGCGAGTGGGCGGACCGTGATCGAGCTGACGCACGAGCAGATCGACAACTTCGCCGGGAACGTCATCGAGTTACAAGGTGCTGAAGGTCCAATGCTTGCCCTGTCGCAGCGGGCCTACGACAGCCTGCAACAGGCGCAGCGCGACGTGATCGAACTGCACGTGACGCTGCTGCCGGTGCCGGTGCCCACCATTGAACTGTCCGGTGGGTCGGTGCGCTGCATGATCGCCGGGATCCACCTGCCGAAGCGATCGGCGGGCTGAGGCTAGCCTTCCGCCATGACACTTGACGCGTCGATCGTGGTGCCCAGTTTCCGCGGCGCCATGCGGCTTCCCCGACTGTTCGCGGCGCTGGAGAAACAGACCAACACCTCCTACGAGTGCATTGTCGCCATTGACGGCGACCTGGACGGATCAGCAGCTGTTGTGCAGGCCTGGAGTGACCGCATCCCAGTGCGAGCAGTGGTCTTCGAAGAGAACCGGGGCCGATCTGCAGCGCTCAATGCCGGGCACGAAGCCGCCCACGGCACCGTACTCATCAGGTGCGATGACGACCTTCGCCCGCCACCCCAGTTCATCGCCGAGCATGTGGCGACGCACGAGGGCAGGTCCGTCGGCGCGGTGGGCATGTGTCTGGATGTCTTCGAGGACACGGCCTTCGCGCTCGCGTACGGCCGCACGGCGCGCGACTCGATGCGGCAGCTGACCTATTCGATGCCGGAGCAGGGCATGTGGCGTCGATGGGGCGCCAACGTTTCCATTACCCAGGATCTCTGGTCGCAGATAGGTCCCTACGATCTACGTTTCACCCAGTACGGCTGGGAGGACATCGACTACGGCTACCGGCTGCACCTGGCCGGGGTACCGGTCGTTCTCCGTCCGGAGTTGGAGGTCGAGCATCTCAATCCGGCACCGACCGCCTCCTTGCGCGCATCCAAGGCGTTCGCATCAGGCGAGTCCCGTGCGGTGTTCTCGGAAAAACATGGTTCCGGGGTCCTGTCGGACTCTGCGCCGACGGGCTCACCCTGGAACGTAGCCGTGCGCACTGTTGCCGGGACGATGCGATCGCAGCGGGCAGTCCATCGGTGGGGTACTCCCGCGGATTACGCGGTGAACCACCTTCCCCCGAAGGCCGGTCGCAAGGTGGCTGCTCTGCTCATCGAAGCGGCGGGCGCTGCGTCGCTGCATTGAGCGCGCGTAGCGTGAGGGGCATGCCTGCAGACATCCCGACCTACACCCTCAACGACGGCAACACCCTGCCGGTGATCGGTTTCGGCACCTACCCTCTCAGGGATGAGGAGGGCCTCGAAGCCATGTTGGCGGCGATCGAATCGGGATACCGGTTGCTCGACAGCGCAGTGAATTATGAGAACGAGACCGAGGTCGGCGAAGCGGTTCGGCGCTCCGGCGTCCCGCGCGAGCAGCAACAGGTCACCACCAAGATCCCCGGGCGCCACCATGGGTATGACGACGCACGGGCCTCGATCCGCACGTCCCTGCAAACGCTCGCGGTCGACTACATCGATCTGCACCTGATCCACTGGCCCAATCCCAGTGTCGGCAAGTATGTCGAGGCGTGGCGGGCACTGGTCGATGCACAGCGGGAGGGCCTGGTGAAATCGATCGGGGTCTCCAACTTCACGGCCGAGCACCTGCGCGCGGTCATCGACGACTCCGGCGTCACCCCGGCGGTCAACCAGATCGAGATGCACCCTTACTTCCCGCAGGAAGGCATGCGCGCGGTCAACGCCGAGCTCGGTATCCGGACACAGGCCTGGAGCCCGATGGGCAAGAGACAGGCGCCGTTCGCCGAAGATTCGGTGCGTGGGCCGGCACAGAAGTACGACGTGAGCCCGGGTCAGGTGATCCTGCGCTGGCACCTCCAGCTCGGCAGCCTGCCGATCCCGAAATCAGCCACCCCACAGCGGCAGCGCGACAATCTGGATATTTTCGGCTTCGAGCTCACCGACGCGGAAGTGACTGCGATTACGGCACTGGGACGACCGGACGGGCGGCTTTTCGGCGGCGACCCGGACAGTCACGAGGAGATGTAGACCAGCATGGCTGCGACGACGGCAGGACGACGCGCTCGACGGGGCGCCCTGCTGGTCGGGTTGACTCTGACGACCGGCCTGACGAGCTGCGCGGCGGCGCCTGGAAGCCGGATGAGTGCGGATGGGCCGATCAAGGTCGGCACCCTGTACGCCGGGTCCGGTCAGTTCGCTGACTCATCGGGTCCCGAGTACGCCGGCCTGCAGTTCTGGGCAGCGCACGCCAATGCCCAGGGCGGACTGTGGGTAACGGCGCTGCATCGCAGGAAACGAGTCGAAGTGGTCGCCTACGACGACCACAGCTCGGCCGCGCAGGCGGGGGTGCTGTACCACCGCCTGGTGGAGCAGGACCACGTCGACATTCTGGTGTCGGACTTCGGCTCGGTGCTCACGGCGCCCGCTATCCAGGTCGCCCAACGGGACAAGGTGCTGCTCTTCGACCAAACTGGCTCGGGCGCACAGTTCTTCAACGGTCAGAACCCCTACATCGTGTTGTGCGACGTGCCCACGTCGGCGGTATGGCCGATCCCGCTCACGAGCTTCCTGATCCAGCAGAAGCTACGTCGTGTCGCGCTCGTCTACGGCGACAACTATTTCGATGCTTCTCAGGACCAGACAATCGCTGCGGCTCTGACCCGAGTTGGCACGGCGCCGGTGCTGAATGTGGTGGTTCCGACCGAGAGCAGCGACTACTCCGGGGTGTTGCACGCGGTCACCGCGTCGCGCGCCGACGCAGTGATCGAATTGGGGTATCAGGCCAACGACGTCGCGTTCCTGCGTCAACTGCACGTCAAAGGCGGCGGGCACCCGCCGTTCGTATTCACCGCCTTCCCGGGCCAGCTGCACAAACTGCTGGAGCAGTCCGTGGGAAGCGCGGCGCTCACCGGGACATTTACGTATGGCTTCCCGCCGTACGTCCAGCACTCGGTGGTCAACGCCGGACTCACCGCAGCCGCGTTCGCGCAGGCGCTGAATCCGCAGTATCCGGATACCGTCAGCTTCCTGGACGTCGCCGGATACAACACCGGCCTGATTGTCCAGGCTGCGCTCGCCGGGGCGCGGACCACCGGCCAACTGGGTCTACGTACGGCCCTCTCGCGGTTGTCGGGTCACCTGCAGACCCTGGAGGGAACCTTCCGTATCGACGCTCAGGGCGCGCAGATCGGGGAGGCTCTACCCGTCGCGCAGATCGTGCCGAATGGACCCGAGTCAACGACGCTGCGCATCGTTACACCCCCGAAAGCCGTCGAAGGGGACCGCGCCCAGGCCGCAGCCGCGCTGAATCCGGCCGCACTACCCGACGTCAGAACAAGCCGTTGACGTGCAATCGGACGAAATCGGGGTCGGCGAGCAGCTCACCCGGTTGCCCGCTCCGAGCGACGTGCCCCCGATCCAGCAGGTAGACGCGATCCGCGATCGACAGCGCCCGTCCGACGTCCTGCTCGATGAAGAGCACAGAGACACCCAGCGACGCCAGATCGGGAAGGAGCATCAGCAGGCGCGCGATGGCTTGTGGCGCCAACCCGAGGGATATCTCGTCGATGAGCAGGACGGCAGGGTCGGCGACCAACGCGCGGCCCACCGCGCATAGTTGCGCGTGCGCGCCGCTGAGGGTGCCCGCCCGCTGTCCCAACAGTGGAATCAACTCGGGCAGGATGCTCAACGCCGGTTCGATATCGTCTGTCCGGGTTCGCCAACCACCCAGGATCAGATTCTCCCGGACCGTGAGTCCTTCGAAGAGTCGACGGCCCTCGGGGACGTGTGCGAGGCCACCTCGGACGGCAGCTTCGGCGGCGGCGTGTGTGACGTCCTGGCCGAGCAGCACCACCGCGCCGCCGCTGGGGTCGATGGTGCCCGACAGCGCTCGCAGCAGGGTGGTTTTGCCCGAACCGTTGGCGCCGATGAGCGCCACGAGTTCGGCAGGTCGCAGCTCCAGATCGATGTTGTCCAACACCGTCGATCCACCCCGTCGTACCGACAGGGCTTGTACTGAGAGCACCATCAGCGAGGTCCCCAGCCGGGTGGCGCGCCGAGGTAGGCGTCCATCACATCGGCGTCGGCCAGCACCTGGTCGGGGCGTCCGTGTTTGAGGACAGTGCCGCAGTGCAGGAAGACCGCGGTATCCGCTACTGCCAGGACTGCGTGCATGACGTGCTCGACGGCGAGGATGCTCACCCCTTCCTCGCGCAGGTGCAGCAGCAGCTGCACCGTCTGGTCGATCTGGAGATCGTCCAGGCCGGCCATCGGCTCATCTACGACGAGTACAAGCGGATCCAACGCCATGGCGCGGGCCAGATCCAGCCGGCGCAGCTGCGCCGGTGGCAATCGACCCGCCAGCTGCCGGGCGCTCGTGGTCAGCCCAGCCCGGGCCAGGACCGCATCGGTGGCGCGGGCCGCCATCCGTCGGCGGTGTCGGCTCGGGCTACGGCCGTGGGTAGCGGCGACGAAGACGTTGTCCCAGACCGTGCAGTGCCGCAAAGGTCGTGGAACCTGGAAGGTCCGGGCCAGGCCGGCATGTGTCAGCACGCTGCTGGGTAATGCGGTGACATCCCGTCCGTCGAACACGACGGTGCCGCTGGTTGCGCGGAGCTGGCCCCCGATCACGTCGACCAGAGTGCTTTTACCGGCGCCGTTGGGACCCAGTAGCACCGTGATCTGGCCGGGTAGGACCGTGAGGGACACTCCCTCCAGGACCAGGTGACCAGCGAGTTCGCATGAGAGGTCGGTGACCTGCAGCATGGCCTTGGGGCGCTCCCGTCGCACCTGGGTTGCACCGATTGTCACGGCGTCGCCCCATCAGTTCGATTCGGCGACCAGAGCGCACGGAATGCAAGCCCGTTACCGAGCAGGCCGCGCGGGGTCACCACGACCGTTGCGACGATGATCACTGCCAGGACGAAGTCACCGGCCGATGGCAGCACGGCGCCGATCGCGGCGGAGAGCAGCGTCAGGACGACGGCGCCCACGACCGGTCCGAAAGTGGTGCCGACACCACCCACCACCACCATCGCGATGGTGAGGACCGTGATTTTCGGGTCGAACATCTGCCCTGGGGTCAGGACGACGGCGCGAAACGCCTCGACACCACCCGCGAGGCCGGCGAGCAGGCCGGACAGTGCGAAAACGAGCAGCTTGCTGCGGCCCGCTTTGACACCGAGGGCCCCCGCCAGTTGCTCGTCGTCCCGAATGACTCGCAGTCCGGCGCCGAATCGGCTGCGCCGAACCCCGGCCACGACCACGACGGTCACCAGCGCCAACACTGCGGACAGCGCGGCGAAACCTGCGCTGCCGAGGTAGTGGGTGTTGCGGTGTTCCCCGACTGTGGTGATCGTCAGTCCGGCACCTTGGCCCAGGATCGCCGGTTGCCAGGCGGCCAGTGCCTGAGTGGCTTCGGCAGCCACAAGCGTCGCAACTGCGAAATAGTCGCCCCGCAGGCGCAGCAGCGGTAGACCCAGCACTACTGCGTAGAGCGCCGCAACGAATGCGCCCAGGGGCAGCGCCAACCAGAAGCTCAACCCGCCCTCGACCATCAGTAGGCCCACGGCGTAACCACCGACACCGAAGAAGACGACCTGACCGAAACTGGCGTATCCCGTCAGGCCGCCGATCAAATTCCAGGACTGTGCCACCACGATATAGAGGCACAAAGTAGTGATCGCCGACGACGGCGCGAGTGCCCAACCGATCGCCAACGCGGCCACCGAGCCGAGGCACACCCCGATCCGCAGCCGGGCGGTCATCCGCGTGCCTGATGCTGTGAGCGGCCACGAACCATCATCGGAGCACGGACGGGGCGGATAGCGAGCAGGCCGAGTAGCACGAGCAGCGCCACGACATCGGTGAGCTGCAAGGGTGCATACAACGTCACGAGGCTCTGCAGGCCGCCCAATGCCATTCCGCCCGCGAAGGCACCCCAGAGGTTGCCCAACCGGCCTATGACGGCCGCGGTGGAGACCAGAACCAGCAGGTGATTGCCCTGGGTTGCCGTGAACGGGGACCCGATGGCGATGACTGAGCCGGCTGCTGCGGCAGCGGCCCCACTCAGCGCTGCTGCCCGTGCGAACAACGTGGCCGCGGGCAGTCCGATCAACCGGCCGGCGTCGCGGTCCATGCTGATCGCGCGCAGACCGAGGCCGAGCCGGGTACGTGTCAGGACCAGTCCGAGGATGACGACGCCCAGCACGGATACAGCGAGGGCCAGCGCGTCCGCCCACAGCACCCGCAGCGGACCGAGCGCAAGGTCAGTGTCGGCAAGTACTGAGGGGATGGTGCGGTAGTTGTCGGTGAACAGCAGTGCCAACGCTTCGTCGATCGCCAACCCGACGCCGTATGCGGCGAGCACCGCCAGGTACGACGGTCCGCCCACCAGCAGATTCAGTAGGAAGCGCTGTACGACGTACCCCAGCGCCAACCCGCACAGGATTGCTACGAGTACTGCTGCCACCAGCCCGGCGCCAAGGGGAACGGCAACAAACCACGCTACATATGCGCCGAGCAGGATCATCGCGCCCTGTGCCAGGTTCAGCAGACCAGTGATCCGCCAGAGCAGGGTGAATCCGGCAGCCGCGAGCCCGAGTAGCCCGCCGGTGAGCAGACCGCTCAGCACCGAGGCGATCACAGCGGATAACCGAAACGGGCGAAGATCCTGCGCCGCCTGCGGCTGCCCGCGTGCATGAGGTCGTTACCGTTCGTCCTGCAGGTCCACCAGCAGAGCAGCAAGTGGATCCGCCGCCGCCGCATCGGACTCCACTGCGATTGAGAGCCGTTGTCGGGACATTCCTATCGTCTTCGTGACCACGTCGGCCACCAGGTCCGGGTCGCCTGCCTCGATGGCGTCCAGCAACGTGCTGTGTTCCTGGTGGGCGTGGTCCTGCCCCTGGTCCAGGGACATGCTCAGTCGCGCATACGGCTCCATCAGGTTCACGACCTGCATCACCAGCCGTAATGCGTGTCGCCGCCCGGCGAGCTCGAACAACCGGCGGTGGAAGGCGTAGTGCTGGGTGGACCATGCGTCGACATCACTGCCGCTGGCTGCCAACTGGTCGATCCGGGCCGCGAGCAGTCGAAGCTCCGCCAGTTCGGTGGCGCTGACGCGTCCGACGGTGGCTGCGGTCAGCGCTGGTTCTATCTGCATCCGTAGATCGAACAATTCGGTCAGTTCCTGGGCATGCAGCTCTGTGACCACTGCCCCGATTCCCGGGCGCATGACCACCAGGCCTTCTCCGGTCAGGGTGCGTAACGCCTCGCGTAACGGGATCCGGCTCACGCCGAACCGGCGAGCCAGCTCGTCCTGGTTCAGCGACTGACCCGGCACCAGCATCCGCTCCCGGATCGCTCGGCGCAGCAGAGTGACCAACTGATCGGGGCGCAAGTTGGTGGGCACCTCAGGAGTGTATTCCCCACATGGTGGCAGATAACTAGTAGCTCTTGTAGAAGGTGTATACACACGCTACGGTGAATCCGGTCAGCCTTGTGTAACCAAGGTCACAGTGCAGGATCCCGAGGAGTCGTTATGAGTTGGCGTCAAGTGCATCGCGTTCGCCGGAGCGCCGGAATCGCAGTAATGGGTGCGGCAGCGCTCGGTCTGACTGCGTGCGGAGTGTCCGGATCATCGAGTACGTCGCCGACGGGCGGCGCCAAAACAGCGCCGAAGCAGATCACCGTCGGAACGTTGTACGCGTCCTCGGGTCAGTTCGCTGCATCGTCGATACCGCAGTACGACGGGCTGAAGTTCTGGATCAAGCAGGTCAACGCCGACGGTGGCGTCTTCGTCAAGGCGTACAACAAGAAGATCCCGGTGAAGCTGGTCTCCTACAACGACGAGAGCTCGGCAAGCACCGCTGGAACCCTCTACAACCAGCTCATCACCCAGGACCACGTCGACGTGATGGTGCCCGACTTCGGTTCGGTGCTCACCGCCGCGGCTGTCTCCATCGCGAAGGAGCACAAGCAACTGCTCTTCGACGCAACCGCCAGCGGGACCTCACTGTTCACCGCCGACAACCCGTACATCGTGATGTCCGGGATCCGTTCCTCCAGTCTGTGGCCCGACCCGCTGACGAACTTCATGGTCAGCAAGAAAATCAAGCGGGTCGCGATCGTTTACGGCGCGAACGACTTCGACGGCGCCCAGGCAGCCACCATCAAGGCGGGCCTCGCCAAGAACGGCGTCACACCCGTCTACTACCAGTCCACACCCACCGACACCACGACGTACGGCACGCTGCTGAACTCCATCTCCGCTCAACACCCCGATGCTGTTGTCGAGCTCGGATACCAGAACAACGACATCGCCTTCCTGAAGGCGTTGTCGGCGTCGGGGCAGAAATACAAGATGGTCTTCACCGCCTTCCCCGGCCAGTTGCACACTCTGCTGCAAAGCAACGTCGGCACCAAGGCTCTGGAATACACCTATTCCTACGGCTTCCCGCCCCAGGTCGAGCACAACAAGGTGACCCTCGGCATGACGACGGCGCAGTTCGCCAA
The DNA here is from genome assembly GCA_039636865.1 of Dermatophilaceae bacterium Sec6.4. NCBI lineage: Bacteria > Bacillati > Actinomycetota > Actinomycetes > Micrococcales > Dermatophilaceae > Dermatophilaceae bacterium Sec6.4. The sequence continues at coordinate 460,566 of CP144172.1, read as the reverse complement.
GGCGTACGGCGGTGACATCAACTTCCTGAACACCTCCGGTTATGCCACGGGCCTGGTCGTCCAGTCGGCGCTGGCCAACGCGACGAAGTTCACCCAGCTGGACATGCGGGACGCGCTGACCGCGCAGTCGGGAAAGTTGAGCACAATTCTCGGCCAGTTCCAGATCGACAAGACCGGTGCTCAGACCGGCGAGTTCTTCCCGCTGTCACAGATGATCCCCGGCGGGGGCGGCACTCAGATCAAGGTGGTCTACCCGGCCTCTGCGGCGAACTTCCAGGCCAAGTACCCGGCGCCGTGATCGCTGAAAACCGGCTTCGAAAAGACGGGAGTTGCCCCGGATAATGTTTCTCTACGCGCTGATTGCCGGAATCCTGCTCGGCTTCTTCTACGCGCTCATGTCACTCGGTCTGAACCTCGGCTTCGGCGTCCTACAGGTCGTCAACATTGCGCATGGTGACATTGTCGTGCTCGGGGCGTATATCGCCTACGAGCTCTCATCCAAGGCGCATCTCAATCCGCTCCTCGGGATGCTGCTCGCGGTTCCTCCGGCAGTGATTCTGGGTCTGTTGATCTATTACGCGATCGCACCCGCCCTCGGGAAGTCAGCAGATCCGGAGATGCTCTCGCTGATCTTGTTCTTCGGGATCTCGCAGGTGATCGAGGCCCTGGAGACAGTCGTCTTCGGCAACAACCAGAAAACGATCTCCGCGAGCTCGTTCGGTAGCGGACCGGTGCACATCCTGGGTCAGGCAATTCCCCGCGAATACGTCCTGGCAGCCCTTGTCTCGATTCCCGTCATCGCCCTGGTCTTCTACTACCTGTACCGAAGCCGCCTCGGCCTCGCCACCCGGGCTCTGATGAGCAGCCGGGACGATGCGATGGCGGTCGGTATCAACGTCGGACGCACCAGCGCGATCTCGTTCGGGATCGCGCTCGGTCTGGCCGCATCCGCCGGCGCGCTCAGTAACTTCATCCTCGGCGGTACCAACCCCACCCAGGGGGTGGACATCACCACCACCGCGTTCGCCGTGATCATCATCGGCGCGCTCGGCAGTCCTGCCGGAACCCTGGTCGGTGGGCTTGTCTACGGGCTGACGTTCCAGTTCGCCCAGACCTACGCACCGTCATGGGCGAACCTCGTGCCCTACCTGCTGTTGTTGATCGTGATGCTGGTCAAACCCACCGGCCTGGTCGGAAAGCGAGTTCGATATGCCTAACAGAATCTGGCTGCGCCGCGCCGGCGATCTGGCGGCCATCGCCGTTCCGACGCTGATCTTTGCCTTCGCGCCGAGCTTCGAGGGCAACACTCTGCTCCTGGTGAACATGATGGTCTACGTCGCCTTGGCACAGGGTGTCAACGTGATCTACGGATTCACCGGATATCTGCCGTTCGGGTATGTCGGATTCTTCGGCGCCGGCGCGTACGGCACGTACATTGCGGTGGCACACCTGCACGTCGGTGCTTTGGTCGCGGTAATACTGGGTGGACTCTTCTCTGTCGTGGTGGCGATCATTCTGATCCCACTGTTACGTCTGCAGGGTGCGTATTTCGCCATTGCCAGCCTCGCGGCGGCATTGGTTCTCAGTGCGCTGATCGGTAACCCCGATCTGAAGTCGATCACCAATGGTCCGTACGGCGCCGACCTCAGCAAGATATACAGCGTCAACGGCAGCTACTACGCAGGCGTGGTCCTTGTTGCATTCGCTCTGATAGTGGTCGTCTTCCTGCAACGATCCCGGTTCGGACTGTCATTGCGGGCCATCCGGGCCGATCAGACCAGCGCGAGCATGGCGGGTATCAACGTGGTGCTGATGCGTTCGATTGCCTGGCTGCTCAGCGCGGCGATCGCCGGCTTCGCCGGTGCGGTCTACGCGTGGGCATTGTCGGTCTTCTATCCCGACGCGGTATTCGCCACGACGATTTCATTGTTTGCGATCGTCTTCGCATTGTTCGGCGGGGTCGGCTCCACGCTGGGCCCGGTCATCGGTGCGGTGGTCCTCTACGAGGTCTACAACTCCATCGGCGTCTCCCAGCCGCAGTATTTCCAGCTGATCTACGGGGCACTGATCGTCGCCGTGGCGATGTTCCTGCCCGGGGGGCTGGCCTCCCTGGTCGGACCGCGATGGCGGCAGTGGGTCACGAAGCGATTCGGACGCAACCCTGGTGAGCCGCTACCGGCAGGAGATGTGTAGTGATGACACCGCCGAACAAGACCGTGTCCACCACCCAGAAGGACCTGCTGGTCGTCGACTCGATCGTGAAGGTCTTCGGTGCCTTCCGGGCGCTCGACGGTGTCGATCTCACGCTCGCTCCCGGCGAGGTTCTCGGGCTGGTGGGACCGAACGGGTCCGGCAAGACCACCTTGATCAACGTGATCTCCGGCCTGCTGAAACCCACCTCGGGTCAGGTCGATTTCGAGCACGCGACGGTATCGGGTCACTCCTCGTACCGGATTGCGCGGCGCGGGATCAATCGCACGTTCCAGATACCGAAGCCGTTCGGGACCCTGACGGTCCAGGAGAATCTGCAGGTTGCCATTCGTTCCGGTACGGACGTCTCGATCGAGGACACGTTGGAGCTCGTGGGGTTGGTCGGTGTCCAGCAGCGGTTAGCGGCCACCTTGACGGCCGCCGATCAGAAACGTCTCGACCTGGCCCGAGCACTCGCCACGAACCCGCGACTGCTGCTCGTGGACGAACTCGGGGCCGGATTGTCGGTGTCCGAGCTCGACGACCTCGCGGCGGTGCTCCGTCGCCTGGTGCAGGAGCGCGGTATCTCGCTGCTGGTCGTCGAGCACCTGCTCGGTTTCCTCGGCAAGGTCACCGACCGGGTCGTAGTTCTCAACGCCGGTCAGGTCATCTTCTCCGGATCGCTGGCCGATGCGATCTCCGACGACGAAGTAGTGAGGGTGTTCATCGGTGGATGAATCACGAACAGTCACATCCGAAACGGCGCCGATCTCGCAGGAGCCCCTGCTCGCGGTTGAGGGGATCGAGGCAGGGTACGGAGTCATGCAGGTGCTGTGGGGCGTCGATCTGTCCGTCGCCATCCAGCAACGTGTTGTCCTACTCGGCGCCAACGGTGCCGGCAAGAGCACGCTGCTGCGAGCGATACTGGGGCTGCTGCCGACCACCGGCGGATCGGTCCGGCTGCGCGGTGAACCGATCACCACGATGCGGACCGACCGACGGATCGCGTGTGGAATCGGATACATGACCGAGACCGGTATCTTCCCGGAACTATCGGTGCGTGAAAACCTCCTGCTGGGGGCTTTCCGGCTCGATGCGAAGACGGGTAAGAAGAACCTCGAACGCGCCTACGACCTGTTCCCTGTGGTCTCAGCGCATCGCAAGCGTCCAGCCGGTAGTTTGAGCGGCGGGCAGCGCAAGCTGGTCGGTGTCGCGAAAGTGCTGATGGGCGACCCGCAGCTCATCGTGATGGATGAGCCGTCGTCCGGTCTTTCGCCGATCGCCGTCCAAGAGGTCATCGACGGGCTTCGCAACGTCGACCAGTCCGGCGTGTCGATGCTGATCGCCGAGCAGAACATCGCATTCCTGGACCTCGCCGAGCAGGTGGTGGTGCTGGAAGGCGGCCGGACCCAGTTCTGCGGGAGTGTGGAGCAACTGCAGGCCGACGATTCGCTGCGCAGGGCCTTCTTCGGACTGGAGGGCACTCCTACCTGAGCGGGGCGGGCTGCGCCCGTCAGTCAGAGCAGGAAGCGGAACATCGGACTGTCGTTCGGTACCCGCTCGATGACCAGCGGGCTGGCCTGCATCCGGTCCAGTAGCGGTTGCAGGTCAGCCACGTTGCCCAGTTCGACCCCGACCAGCGCCGGGCCGTATTCCCTACTGTTGCGCTTGACGTATTCGAAGAGCGCGATGTCGTCGTCAGGGCCGAGAACTTCGTCCAGGAACTTGCGCAATGCACCAGGTTCCTGCGGGAACTCCACCAGAAAATAGTGCTTGCGGCCCTCGTGGATGAGCGCCCGCTCGACGACCTCTCCGTACCGGCTGACGTCGTTGTTACCGCCGGAAACGATGGCGACCACCGTGGAATCTGGTTCCAGATCCAGCTCGAGCACCGCCGCGGACGCGATGGCCCCCGACGGCTCGGCGATGATGCCGTCGCTCTGGTAGAGCGCGAGCATCTCGATGCAGATCGCACCCTCGGAGATGGTGCGCACCTCGCATCCGGAATCGCGCACGATCGGGAAAGTGAAGTCACCGACCCGGCGCACTGCAGTGCCGTCCGCGAATCCGTCGATCGTCTCGAGTGTGACCGGTCCGCCGGCATCGAGGGCTGCGGTCATGCTGGCCGCGCCCTCCGGTTCGACGCCGACGATGCGGGTATGCGGGTAGTCGGCGCCAAGTGCGGCGATCGATCCCGCCAACAAGCCGCCGCCACCCACCGGGACCACCAGCACGTCGGGTGCGCGGCCCAACTGCCGCACGATCTCGGCCGCCACGGTGCCCTGCCCGGCGATGGTGCGCGGATCATCGAAAGCCGGCACTATTGTCGCGCCGGTCCGGCGCGCTTCGGCGTACACCTCGGCTGCGGCGTCGTCGTAGGTCTCGCCCGCCACAACCAGCTCGACCCGGCCCAGGCCGAGGGCAATCACCCGGTCACGCTTCTGCCGTGGCGTCGTACGCGGCAGGTGGATGCGGGCGTCCACCCCGAGCTGGGCGCAGGCGAGCGCGACGCCCTGCGCGTGGTTGCCTGCGCTCGCGCATACGACGCCGCGCGCTCGCTGCTGATCGTCCAGCTGGGCGATCAGGTTGTACGCGCCACGGATCTTGTAGGACCGCACCGGCTGCAGATCCTCACGCTTGAGGAAGACCCGGGCACCGGTCAACGCCGAAAGCCGAGTGGTGGGCTCCAGCAACGTATGCGACGCCACGTCACTCAGCCGCTGTGCAGCAGCAGCTACGTCATCTGCGTTGGGCACCTGCGTCATCACCCGGCCACGTTACACACGCCCCCGGCGACTCACCGGTCGAGTGTCGGGATACAGACCCGAAGTCGGGATGCGGCTGACGACTCGCCGGTCGAGTGTCGGGAAACCGGGGTGGTGGGTTACCGGAGTGTGGGCTAGTTGGCGCTGTGTTTGCCCCTGGCCTCACCGGACAGAGCCGCGTCGGTCTTGTTCTCCACCGAGCCGACCAGATCGTCGGTGGGGGTGGCGATCTCGTCCGCTCGCTGGGTCGTCAGCGGTGCTGCGGTCGACTTCTGCTGGGCAGCCTGCGTCTTGGCGCGGCGACCGGCGAAGATGAGCGCTCCCGCGCCGACCACGGCTACGACGCCGATAACGATCAGGACGGTGCCCCTCTTCTTGCGAAGTTTGGCCGCCTGGGGGGCCACCCGCTCGATCTGCTGCTGAGCGCCACCGGGTAGCGAGGTGTAAGCATTGGCGCCCGCTGCGGTAGCTGCCCCGGAAGCCGCCAACAGCGCGTGGTGCAGTCGTTCGGCCCATTCCGCTGCAGCGTCCGAGGTCTGTCCCCTAGCGGCGGACACCGCCTCGGTGACCTTTTCCTGCTGCGTCGCGGTTGCGTCGTTGAGCTTCGCGAACTGCGGGCCGACGGCCTCGCGCACCTTCTTGGTCACCGGCGCTGCGGCGATCGAGTCACCCAGGTCGGAGGTCTTGCTCTGCACGCTCTGTGCGACTTTGCCGGCCTTCTTCTGCGCGCGGGCGGTGCTCTTCGCGGCCTTCTTCTGCACGGTGGCGGTGCGCTTCACCGCCTTCTTCTGGGCCTTCTTGCCCTTACGACCCGTGGACTTACCGGCCTTTTGTGCTGATTTGCGCGCCGACTTCTTCGCATCGGAGGTCTTGTCCGCCACAGTCGCGCCTGCGTCCGTCGCAGCGTCGGCGATTCTCTCGCGCGCAACGTCAGCAGCGTGACCGGCCTTTTGAAGACCTGCCTCGAGGACCGGGGTTGCCTTGTCGATGGCCTGCTCCACTGCGGGAGCAGCCTTCTCCTTCACGCTCGAGAGCGTGTCAGATGCTGCGGCCATCAACTGGTCGGCCTTGTCCTTGGCGACATCGGAGCGTGATTTCGTGGTGAGCAAGAGCGTCCTCCAGAGGTATGAGTTCGACACCTATCCTGCCTTGTTGCACCGGAGTCGGCCAATAGGCGCCGCCGTGGCAAACTTCTGGCCATGAATGCAACGCTGCACACCAACCACGGCGACATCAATATCGTCCTCTTCCCCGATGCCGCCCCGAAGACGGTGGAGAACTTCGCCGGCCTCGCTCGTGGCACCAAGGAATACAAGGATGACGCCGGTCGTACCAGCCCTACGCCGTTCTACGACGGACTGATCTTCCACCGCGTGATCTCCGGCTTCATGCTGCAAGCCGGCTGCCCGCTGGGTAAGGGCGTCGGTGGCCCCGGCTACAAGTTCGACGACGAGATCTCCCCCGACAAGGACTTCCGCGCTCCGTACATGCTCGCGATGGCCAACGCCGGCAAGGGCACCAACGGCTCGCAGTTCTTCATCACCGTGGCCCCGACCACCTGGTTGCAGGGCAAGCACACCATCTTCGGCGAGGTCGCCGACCAGGCCAGCCGCGATGTCGTGGACAAGATCGGCGCCGTGCGTACCGGTGGCTCGGACAAGCCCGTCGAAGATGTCGTCATCGAGTCCGTCGAGATCACCGACTGATCTCTTGATTCGGTACGCCGGTGAATTCGTCGCCTTGAGGCACTAATTCACCGGCGTCGGTCGTTGAGGAACCAGTGAGCACCCCACCGCAACAGACGGCGCCCGTCTGCCCCAGGCACCCCGACCGGGTGGCGTACGTGCGCTGCCAGGTGTGCGGACGGCCCACCTGCCCGGACTGCCAACACCCCGCCCCCGTCGGCATCCACTGTGTCGACTGCCTGCGTGAATCCGCAAAGTCCCAGCGCAGCCCGATGACGGTTTTCGGTGGACGGCTGGCGGGCGGGCGTCCGGTCGTCACCATCTCGCTGATTGCCATCTGCTCGGTCGTCTGGTTGCTTCAGCAGGTCGACTCCTCGATCACCGCGAGCTTCTTCTACGCCCCGTTCGAGACCGGCGACCAGCCGTATCGGCTGATGACCGCGACCTTCCTGCACGCTCAGGGCACCCCCACGCACCTGCTCTTCAACATGTTCGCGCTCTGGATCGGCGGGCAGTTCCTCGAGCCGGCCCTCGGCCGGGCACGCTTCCTGGCGATCTACCTGATCTGCGGGTTGGGCGGCTCGGTCGGGTATGAGTTGCTCGCCAGTGCGCCGACCGTGAACACCGTCAACGGGTCGTTCGGCTGGTACACACCTACCCTTGGCGCCTCCGGCGCGATCATGGGCCTGTTCGGCGCGGCGATCGTGGCCAACAAGCGGCTCGGGGTGCCGATCGGCGGTCTTGCCACGATCGTCGCGATCAACATCGGTATCGGCTTCGTGGTGCCCGGCATCGCGTGGCAGGCACACCTGGGCGGGGCCGTCGTGGGCCTGGTCTGCGGCGCGATCGCAACGTTGCTCGGCAGTAGGTACCGCAACCTGCAATGGCCCGCGTACGGCGCGGTGGTCGTGGTGCTGATCGTGCTGGCCGCCGTGCGGTTCTCCAGCGTTCCGATGCTGACCGCGGCGCTCGGCGGCGGGTGAGGCAGTGCTGGAGCATGACCTGCCACCACCCGAACGGGCGTACGAAGTTACACGCGTGTGGTTATCCCCAACTGGGGATAACACTGTGGACAACGTAGTGGCAGGTCGCCAGGCGCCCGGAGCGGTGCTACTTCCAGCGGGTGGTCATCAGGAAGCCGGCCATCACCAGGGCGAAACCGATGCCCAGGTTCCAGACGACCCCGATCCCGGGTGCCGGGTATTCGCCCTGGGCCAGGTAGGTCACGACGAGCCACAGCAACCCGAGCACCATCAAGGTGACCATCGTCGGCACCCAGTACTGCGGGTTGTCCCCGGTGGTCACCCGCACCTTCTGCGCCGTCGTTCGGCGGGTCAGCTCATCGGCGGCTGCCGAACGGGACACTGAACCCGAGGACTTGGACTTCTTCGCGGCCTTCGAAGTCGATGACGCTGCAGTTGATGACGCTGCAGTCGAAGATGCGGACTTCGGGTCGGCGGACGAGGTCGACGGGTCCTTGCTGGACTTACTCACGGGGAAATCTCCTAGGTCGGGCATCGCTAAGCTAGAGAGTAGATCACCGGTGACCACCGGCACGATGTCGAAATGGTGGGCAACAGCAGGAGTGTGGGGATGTCCGGTCTGGCCCGTGTCCGCCACACGCTGCGGCGCGGACGATCGGCGCCACGTCGGCGACGTACCCGCTGGGCCGTCGCCGTTCCGGTCGCGGCAGTAGGCGCGGGGGCGATCTTCGGAATCAGCGCGGCCACCTCGCAGGGCACCGACCTGCGGCCGGCGACGCGCAACCTGGTACAGGTCGTGCGCAACGGCGACCGGACGGTGCAGGAGAAGGCCGCCGAGGTCAAGGCCCTGCAGGCGTCGGTCAATGCACTGAGCGCCGCACGCGCGCCCGGTTCCGCGAGGATCGCGGCCCTGCGACGTCAGGGCGACGCGATCGCCGCCAGAGCCGGGATGACAACAGTCAGGGGTTCGGCAGTATCGGTGACGCTGGACGACTCGCACCGCGACCCGTCCACCCTGCCCGCCGATACCGACCCCAACTGGCTGCTCGTGCATCAGCAGGACGTGCAGGGCGTCGTCAACGCACTCTGGCGCGGTGGCGCAACCGCGATGACGATCATGGACCAGCGGGTGATCTCCACCTCAGCGGTGCGGTGCGTGGGCAACACTCTGCTGCTGCAGGGCCGGGTCTACTCCCCGCCCTTCACCATCACCGCCATGGGCGACCAAAGCAGGCTGCGCAGTGCCCTGACCCAGGACGATGCGGTGAGCAACTTCCGCGATTACGTATCGCTGGTCGGGCTCGGCTACGCGGTGCGCGACCTGGATGCCAAGAGTTTTCCGGCCTACGACGGCAGTACCCAACTGCGATACGCAACGAGCTATGAGGATGCGCGATGACAGCCGAGACCCGGATCCTGGTGATCGACAACTACGACAGTTTCGTCTTCACGATCGTCGGTTATCTGGAACAGCTCGGTGCGCAGTGCACCGTCGTGCGCAACGACCGCATCGATGTCGCCCAGGGCGCACAGTACGACGGGGTGTTGATCTCTCCCGGGCCCGGCACCCCGCAGGGAGCCGGGATCTCCATGGCGATGATCGAGGCCTGCGCCCAACGCGCGCAACCGATGCTCGGGGTGTGTCTGGGCCACCAGGCATTGGGCGTGGTCTTCGGAGCCACGGTCGATCGGGCACCGGAGTTGCTGCATGGCAAGACCTCCCAGGTGCAGCACGACGCGAGCGGGGTGATGGCCGGACTGCCCTCGCCGCTGCGTGCGACGAGATACCACTCGCTGACCGTCGTACCCAGCACGATTCCGGACGACCTGGTCGTCAACGGCCGCACCGATACCGGCGTCGTGATGGCCCTGCGACACAGAACCCTGCCGCTGCACGGGATCCAGTTCCATCCCGAATCGGTGCTGACCCAAGGTGGCCACCGGATGTTGGCCAACTGGTTGGAGATCACCGGGATGCCGGACGCGGTCGCCCGTAGCGCCGGCATGGCCCCGTTGGTGCGCGGACTGGAGGAAGCCGCGGGTGGGGCATGCTGACCGGATGCACTACGCCGGCCTAGACCTCGCTTGGGGCACCAGGAGTCCGACCGGGGTCGCCGTCCTGGACGACGCCGGCTCCCTGCTGCACCTGTCCGCGGTGCGTACCGACGAGGAGATCGTCGCGGCGCTCACCCCGTACCTCGACGGCGGCATCCTCGTCGGAATCGACGCCCCGCTGATCGTGGTGAACGAGGGGGGCAACCGACCTGCCGAACGCGACCTCAACCGGGACTTCGCCCCGTTCCAGGCCGGTGCCCACCCGGCGAATCTGGCGAACCCGGCGTTCGCGAACGGCACCCGGGCAGCCCGGGTATGTGCCCTGCTCGGCCTGGACATGGACCCTGACTCCCGCGCCGCAGATCGTGGGATCGAGGTCTACCCGCACCCAGCAACCGTGGCGCTCTTCGAGCTCGGCCGGACCCTGAAGTACAAGAACAAGCAGGGCCGTTCGATGGCCCAGCTACGCGAGCAGCTACTGATCCTGATGCGCCGGTTGGAATCGCTCTCGGCCAGTAGCCCCGTGCTGCACCTGGTCTCGCATCCTGGATGGAGCGCGCTGGTGACCCATGTCGAGCAGGCCGGCACCAAAGCTGCGCTGCGGGTGGCTGAGGATCAGGTCGACGCGGTCGTCTGCGCCTACGTCGCACTCTTTCGCGAACGTCGGCCGGATGCGACGACCACGTACGGCGACTTCGCGAACGGGTACATCGTCACGCCCACCCTGCCGGTCGGGTTACGACCTTCGCAGCGGATCCCGACCATCGAGGCCACAGTGGACGCGCGGGTGGAGATGGTGCGTCGCGCAACCCAGCAGTACGCCAAGGTGTTCCCGCAGTTGCAGCGTGCAGCCGTGGAGGCGATGGCCATCGTCGTCGGTGTGCTGGACGACGCCGGGCTGAACTACCTGAGCGTCACCGGACGGGCCAAGAGCATCGCGTCGTTCGCCGAGAAGGCCGGTCGTTCCAATGGCGAGGTTCCACTCTTCACCGACCCGACAGCCCAGATCGGCGATGTCATCGGACTACGGGTCATCACCTACGTACACAGCGACGTCGCGTCGGTGGCGGAACTGCTGGCCACTGAAGCCGTGGTCATCGAGGACCGGGACATGGGCGAAGTGACCGCCCGCGAAGGCGGTTTCGGGTACTCCAGTCGGCACCTGCAGATCCTGCTGGACCCGGATGAGCGGGCGGCTCACCCCAGCATCGGAGATCGGCAGATCCAGGTACAGATCCGCACAGTGCTGCAGCACGCCTGGGCGGAGTTCGAGCACGACATCCGCTACAAAGGCACCATCCCGCAGGAACAGCGAGCCGACCTCGACCGCCGATTTACCCTGGCAGCCGGGCTGCTGGAGCTGGCCGACCAGGAGTTCTCCACAATCCGCCAGCGGTTGCAGGAGGGTGTCCGCGAGACCGATGCGCGCACGGCCGACGATGATCCCCGGATCAGCCCGCAGGAACTCGCGGCGTTCCTGGCGGGGGAGTACGCCGACGCCAGCTGGTCACGCCCGGAGCAGTACGCCTGGATCGCCGGCCTGGTGCTCGAGCTGGGCATCACCTCGCTGGCCGAGCTGGCCGAGACCATCCGCGCGGTCGACGCGACGACAATCGACGCCCGGATGGACTACCGCAATCCGGCGGGCGCCGTACGCCGCCTGGACGACGCGCTACTGCTCACCCGCGGCGAGCGGTATGTGCGGCTGCACGGCAACGAGCATCGCGTCGATCGACTGCAACGACGCCTGGCCAAGATCAGCGTGCCGAGCTGACTGCTGCTTCAGCCGGAGTTCGCGGTCGGCGGACTCGCCGATTTGGATGACGTCGAGGAGCCGGAGGGCTTCGTGGAGCTGGGTGGCGTGCTGCTCGGTGGCGGGCTGCTCGGTGGCGGGCTGCTGGACGTGGAAGTCGGCGGTGGCTGCGTGAACGTCGACGTCACCGTCGCGGTCGTGGGCTTGAGTGTGCCGATCGAGAGGGTGATCACCGAGTTCACCGCGACCTTCTGCCCGGCGTTGTCGACCTTGACGACCTTGCCCACCAGGCTGGAGTCGGATGTTTCGACGTTCTGGATCGAGGAGTACAGGAATTTTGCGCGTAGCTCGGTCTGCGCAGCGGCGCTGGTCTTGCCCTTGAGATCGGTCGGCACGGTGACCTGACCGTCGCTGACGTTGAGCACGATCTGCGTTTTCGGTGCGGTGGAATTGGTCGCCGCCGGCGTGGTGCTGGCGACCTGCCCATCGGCGTACTGGGTGTCTGAGACCTTCTGCGGGCTGGGAACGACGTTGAGGAAGCCGGCGTTCTTCAGCATCTGGGTGGCATCCGCCACGCTCTGTCCGGCGACGCTGGGTATCTGCCGGGAGTCCGGACCACTGGACACGTCGATGGTCACCGTGCTGCCAGATGGCGCGTCCGCACCTGCGACGGGAGTCTGCTTCACGACCTCGCCGACGGTGGCGTCATTGGTGACGTTGCGGACCAGGACCCCGAAATTGTCGGCCCGCAACGCCGACTCGGCGGCCCCCTGCTGCAGGTAGAGGACACTGGTCACCTTCACCGACTTGGTGCCGGGTGAATTCTGCGACACCACGTATCCGATGCCGAGGATGGCGAGCAACAGCGCCACGATCGCAGCGATCCAGATGGCGGTCCGCCGAGGTGGTGACTGCGATCCGTCGTACTCAGCCGTGTGGTCGTGTCGCTGCGTTGCCGGGACTGCCTGCGGCTGACGGTCGCCGACGTCACGGTTGCTGAGCGTTGCTGCCGCCGCCGCACTGAGCGGTTCGCCCGTGCGTGCCCGCTGCAGGTCCGCCCGGAAATCCGCCGCCTGTTGGTAGCGGCCCTCACGCGGCTTCTCCAGGGAGTGCAGGGTCACCGCGTCCATCGAGGGCGGCACCGACGGCTCGTACACCGATGGAGCCTTCGGTGGATCGGTGATGTGCTGGTAGACCAGGCTGACCGGCTCGCCGACGAACGGCGTACGACCGCTCAGCAGCTCGAACAGGACGCACCCGGCGGAGTACAGATCGGAGCGGGCGTCGACGGTTTCGCCCTGTGCCTGCTCCGGTGACAGGTAACGCGCCGTCCCGACGACGGCCTGCGCCGAGGTCATGGTCGCGCCGGTGTCGGCCATCGCGCGGGCGATGCCGAAGTCCATCACCTTGACGCTGCCGCCCCGGGTCAGCATCACGTTGGCTGGTTTGATGTCACGGTGGACGATGCCCTTTTCGTGGGAGTAGTCCAGTGCCGACAGGATGCCCATCGCGATCCGCGCGGCCTCGTCGGGGGCCAGTTTGCCCTCCTCGTCGAGGATTTCGCGCAACGTCTCGCCTTCGATGTACTCCATGACGATGTAGGGCACGTCGATGCGGGCCCCGCCGGTCTCCAGGAAGACATCCTCACCGGAGTCGTAGACGGCCACGATCGCGTGGTGGTTCAGGCCAGCGGCGGACTGCGCCTCACGGCGGAACCGGGTGATGAACGAAGAGTCGCGGGCCAGGTCCGAGCGCAGCATCTTGATGGCAACGGTGCGTCCCAGACGCGTGTCGTGGCCGAGGTGGACCTCGGCCATACCGCCACGACCGATGAGCTCACCGACCTCGTAACGACCGCCGAGGATGCGGGGGGTGTCGGTCACCGGAACTCCTTCGGCGACGCGCCGGGGTGGCCGAGCGTCACAATCTGGATGGGCTTGGTGAAGTTTTCCGTCGGTTGCGAGGGCGAGGAGCCCTGGGTGAGCACGATCGCCACCACGACCCCGATCACGATGACCAGGGCGACGACAGCGAGCAGCATGAAGCGGCGTGACCGGCCCCGGCCGCCATTCGGGTCCGCAGATGAACTGCCGGTTGCCTGCTCGCGATGGTGCACTGCGGTGCGGGGCACCGCAGTGGCCCGGGCCGTGCGGGTGGGGGTGGGTGTCGCCGCGGGCGGGGGCACCCGGCGTCCGCCGGCTGCGGACGGGTGGCGGGGCGGTTCGCGGTACGGATCAAATCCCATCCGGGCGCTGTCGTCGATTGCCTGACGCAATGCTCGGCCGAATTCGGCGGCTGAATCCGGACGTAGGTTCGGGTCCTTCTCCAGCGCAGCCAGGACGACCGCACGCACCGGTGGGGGCACGAAGTCCGGCATCGGGGGCGGGAGTTCGTTGACATGGGCCATGGCCAGCGCGACGGGGCTGTCAGCCACGAACGGTCTGAATCCACAGAGCATCTCGTATGTCACGACGCCCAATGCATACACATCGCTGAGCGGGGTCGTCTCGAGCCCGAGTGCGGCCTCGGGAGCGAGGTACTGTGCGGTGCCCATCACCTCACCGGTCTTGGTCATCGCTGCCGACCCAACGGCACGCGCGATACCGAAATCGGTGAGTTTGACGATCCCGTCGGGGGTTACGAGCACGTTGGCGGGCTTGACGTCACGATGCACGAGACCGCTGCGGTGCGCGGTCTGCAGGGCGGTTGCGGTCTGCGAGATCAGGCCGACCGTGTCGGCCGCGGGCATCGGGGAGCGGTCCGCGATGATGCGCGACAGCGGCAGGCCGGGGACGTACTCCATCACCAGGTAGGCGGAGCCCTCGTCCTCGCCGTAGTCGTGAACGGCCGCGATATTGGCGTGCGTCAACGCTGCAGCCAGCCGCGCCTCGGTGCGGAAGCGGTGTTCGAAGCCGATATCGTCGGTGAGTCCGCCGGTCAGTACTTTGACCGCGACGGTACGCCCCAGGATGGCGTCGGTGGCGGTCCAGACCACGCCCATCCCGCCGGCTGCGATCCGGTCGTCCAACCGGTAGCGGCCGCCCAGGGTGTCGCCTTTCCCGACATTCACCGCTGCAGCCCCGCTTCGATGACCTGTTTTGCGATCGGCGCGGCGATCGAGCCGCCACCGGCTTCGGCGCCGTACTTGCCGCCGTCCTCGACGAGCACGGCGATCGCGATCTTCGGGTCGTTGGCCGGCGCGAACGCCGTGAACCACGCGTGGGCGGGCTGGTTGTTGCCGTGCTGCGCGGTGCCGGTCTTGCCGGCGACCTGGACCCCGGGGATCTGGGCCTTGGTGCCGGTGCCGGTGTCGACCACGGCGCGCATCATGGTCGTCAGCTCGGCGGCCACCTGCGAGGTCACGGCAGTGGAGAACAGTTTCGGGTCGGTCGAGGAGATCACCGACAGGTCGCCATCACGCACGTCCTTGACCAGGTAGGGCGTCATCACCTTGCCTCCGTTGGCGATCCCCGCAGCGACCATCGCCATTTGCAGGGGGGTGGACTTCACGTCGAACTGGCCGATCGAGGACTGCGCCAACTGCGGCGGGTTGAGGCCCGTCGGGAATTGACTCGCGACGACCGGCATCGGAATGGTGAGCGGCTGACCGAAACCGAAGCGCTTCGCCTGCGCGGCAATGGCGTCCTGGCCCAGCGTCAGCCCCAGGCTCGCGAACGCCGTGTTGCAGCTGATTGCCAGCGCGTTGGTGAGCGTCGTACGGTCCCCAGGTCCACAGGCTCCCGGGAAGTCGTTGGGCAACGTGGTGCTCGTCTGCGGCAACTTCAACCGGGCCGGCCCGGGAACCGAGGACGACGGGGTGTACTTGCCCGAGGACAGCGCAGCCGCGCCGACAATCAGCTTGAAGGTCGACCCGGGCGGGTAGAGCTCGGAGATGGCGCGGTCCAGCAACGGCTGACCCGAGTTGTTGATCAGGCCCTTCCAGTTGCGCTGGACCTGGGACATGTCGTGGCCGGCGAGCTTGTTGGGGTCGAACGTCGGGCTGGTGACCATCGCCAGGATGGCGCCGGTCTTGGGATCCAGCGCGACCACCGCGCCGACCTTCGAGCCCAGGGCACTGGTTGCTGCCTTCTGCATCTTCGCGTTCAGCGTCAGGTCGACATTGGCGCCTTGCGGTTGGCGTCCGGTGATGATGTCGCTGAAGCGGCGGTAGAACAACTGGTCGGACGTACCCGACAACAGCGCGTTGTAGCGCGATTCGATGCCCGAGGAGCCGTAGATGAAGGAGAAGTACCCCGTTGCCGCGGCGTAGGTGCTGCCCTGGGGGTAGGTACGCAGCCACTTGTATTCGTCTTTGCTGGGTTTGGACACGGCAACGGCCGTTCCGTCGACCAGGATCGAACCACGCTGTCGGGCATACGACTCCAACAGTGTGCGTCGGTTGCCGGGGCGGTTGTCCAGGGCCTTGGCCTGGAAGAACTGGATGCTGGTCGCGGCAATCAGCAGCGCGCAGAACATCGCTGCCACGACGAGGCCCAGGCGTCGGATCGGGGCATTCATCGAATCTTCACCGCCTGGGTGTCGGCCGCCCCGATCGGGGCGCTGCCGAGTTCTTCCGGTGCCGGACGACGGGCTTGATCGCTGATGCGCAGCAGGAGTACGACGATGATCCAGTTCGCGAGTAGGGAGCTGCCGCCGGCCGACATGAACGGCGTGGTGAGGCCGGTGAGGGGGATCACGCGGGTCACGCCGCCGATGACGACGAAGACCTGCATGGCCACCGCGAAACCCAACCCGGTGGCCAGTAGCTTGCCGAAGCCGTCGCGGGCCGCAATCCCCGCGCGTAGCCCGCGCTCGACCAGAACCGCGAACAGCACGATGATCGCGACCAGGCCGACCAGGCCGAGCTCTTCACCGAAGGAGGGGATGATGAAGTCGGAGTTGGCGAAGTAGGTGAGGTCGGGGCGGCCCTTGCCGAGGCCGGTGCCGAGCATGCCACCGCTGGCCATCCCCATCAGCCCGAGCCCGAGCTGGTCGGACAGACCCGGGTTGAACGGGTTGATCCACAGGTCCACCCGCACCTGGAAGTGGGCGAACAGCAGGTAGGCCACGTAGCACCCGGCGAGGAACAGGCCGAGCCCGATGATGATCCATGAACGGCGCTCGGTCGCGACGTAGAGCATCGCGACGAACAGCCCGAAGAACAGCAGCGACGTGCCGAGGTCTTTTTCGAAGACGAGGACCGCCAGGCTGGCCAACCAGGACAGGATGATCGGGCCGAGGTCGCGCGCACGCGGCAGGGGGAAGCCGAGTACCCGTCGGCCGACGAGCGACAACGCATCGCGTTTCTGCACGAGGTAACCCGCGAAGAAGATGACGAAGCAGATCTTGGCGACTTCGCTCGGCTGGAACGACAGCGGGCCCAGGCCGATCCAGATGCGGTTGCCGTTGATGTTGCGTCCCAGGATCGGCGTGAGGGGCAGCAGGAGCAGCACGACCCCGGCCAGACCGAAGGTGAAGGTGTACTGACCCAGTCGTCGATGATCACGCAGGACGATGAGCAGGATCGCGGCCACCAGCACGGCGAGGCCGGTCCAGATCAGCTGCCGGAGGGCCACTCCCTGCCCGATGCTGGTGCCCTTTGCCAGATCCAACCGGTGGATCATCACCAGACCGAGGCCGTTGAGCAGGGTGGCGACGGGTAGCAGGACGGGATCGGCATACGCAGCCTGCCACCGCACCACCAGATGCAGGGCCAGCGCGACCCCTGCGAAACCCACGCCGAGCACGAGCAGGTCCGGCGGCAGGGTGTCGTTGACGGCGAGTCCGACGTCGGCGTACGCCAGCAGCACGATGGCGATCGCGAAGATGAGTAGGAGCAGCTCCACCCCGCGCCGGGTACGGGGCGCACCGGTCCGGATCGCGGTCACCGGACTCACGGACTGCACCCGCCGGGTTGCGCCGCACAGCTGGCTGCCTGGGCGGTCAGGGTCTGCACGACCCGGCGGGCGTCGGCCAGGTCGGTCGCGGTGATAGAGGCGCGCACGCGGGTCTGGTAGTACGGGGGCAGGTCCTGCAGGCGGATGTCGGTGCGTTGGTCGATCGAGTTCAGGTGCAGCGGTCCGATGGTGTCGTGCAGGCCCCGGTAAATGGCGACCGAGCCGTTGCTGTCGGCCACGTAGAACTGGGACTGGGTCCAGGAGTAGGAGACCCACCCGCCCACGGCAAGCACCGCGACGACCAGGACGCCCAGACCGAGCCAGCGGAACCGGCGCAACCGGGACGGGCCCTCCTCGGCCAACACCGGCGGTTCGGCCTCGTCACCGGCCTCGTCGTCAGCGTTGCCGGCTGCAGGTGCGTTGGCCTCCCGACTGAGGGCAGCGGCTTTCTCGGCCGGTGTGGTCGGTGAACTGGGCACGTCGTGCTCGGTGGAGGTCGCGGGTGCGCCGGCTGCACCGACGATCTGCGGGGTGGAGGACGTCGGGTCCAGGGAGTCGACGATGTCGGCGATGACGACCGTGACGTTGTCCCGTGCAGAGGCCTTGAGAGCGATGGCGATCAGTCGGTCGGCAATCTCCCCGGGCATCCCCTCGGAGGTGACGATGTCCTCGATGGTGGAGCCGGCGACATAGTCGGACAATCCGTCCGAGCAGATCAGGTAGCGGTCGCCGATCCGCGCTTCACGGAGCGAAAGGTCCGGCTCGTCGTCGGCGCGACCGGTCAGTACCCGGGTCACGAAGGACCGCTGCGGGTGGTGCTCGGCCTCTTCGGGGGTGATGCGGCCCTCGTCGAGCAACGTCTGCACCAGGGAGTGGTCCTTGGTGATCTGGGTGAATGTGCCGTCCCGCACGAGGTAGGCCCGGGAGTCACCGATATTCGCTATTGCCAGCTTGTTCCCGGTGCGCAGGAAGGCGATGAGCGTGGTGCCCATCCCCTCCAGGTCCGGCTCATCGTCCATCTCATCGCGCAACCGCTCGTTGGCCCGGATGACGGCTTCGCGTAGCAGCGCCAGCGCGTCGTCGGCACCGTGGGATTCCCCGTCCAGGTGCACCAACTCTGCGACGACGGTGGAGCTGGCGGTGTCGCCGGCGGCGTGCCCGCCCATGCCGTCGGCCAGCACGAGCAGGTCCGGGCCGGCATATCCGGAATCCTCGTTGCGGGTCTTGGAGCCGAGCCCGAGATCGGTGCGGGCGGCGTAGCGCAGAGCGATCGACATGGCCTACTTCCTGACCTCGAGGACGGTCTGCCCGATCCGGATACGGCTGCCTTCGCGCAGCGGCACATGCTGGCCGATGGGCTGATCGCCGATGAACGTTCCGTTGGTGGAGCCGAGGTCGTCGACGAACCAGCCGTCGCCGTCGCGGTACACCCGCGCGTGGCGACCGGAGGCGAAATCGTCGGACAGCACCAGGACGCACTCGGGGTTGCGGCCGATCAGCACGCCGCCCTCGGACAGCGGCACGCTGATCCCGCGCATCGAGCCTTCGATGACGGCCAGGTGGGTCGGGCCTCGGCGGACAGCGCGTGGCGGACGACGGTCCGCTTCTGCGCGGGCGGGGGCGCGACGGCCCTCGGTACGCGGAGCGCGCAGTCCGTAGAGGTCCCCACGTAGTACACCGACGATGCTGAAGATGAACGCCCACAACAGCACCAGCAGACCGATGCGGATGACCGTGATGGTCAGCTCGCTCACTTACGGCCACCTTCCTCGAACAGCAGATGGGTGCGGCCCACGGTGATCCGGTCTCCGTCGTGCAGGTGCGCCCGGTCGATGGCGTCGCCGTTCAGGAAGGTGCCGTTGGTGGAGCCGAGATCGCGCACCGTCATCACCAGGTGCGGACCGTCGTTGGTCACCCGGATCTCGCTGTGTCGGCGGGAGATCCCCGGGTCGTCCAGCATGATGTCCGCGTCGTCGTCGCGGCCGATGACGGTGATCGCACCCAGGAGGGGATAGCGGTCGCCGTCGATGACCAGCGACGGCCGCTGCTTGAAACGACGTGGAGCGGCCGGGCTCGGGGTGCGCGGCGTCGGTGCGGGCTCGGCGTAAGGCTGTTGGTAGTCCTGCTGTTGGTAATCCTGCTGGTCGTAATCGTCATGGAAATACGGTTGCGGGGCCGGCTCGTGCTGGGGCTCCTGCCGTGCCGAGGAGGGTTGGAACTCGTCGTACTCACGCGGCTGTGGTCGGGCCGGCCGCCGGTCGTTGTCGACCTGCCGGGCGATGGAGGGGCGCAGGCGGAAGACGCCCGTCTCCAGGTCGGGGTCCTCGGCGAATTCCACGACGATCGGGCCGCCGGGAAGGTACCGCTGCACGTCGGCATGCTCGGTCGCGCTCGCGATCAGCTCGTCGCCGACCTCATCGCGGGCGCGGTCCAGGCGTTCGAAATCGCCGGGGCTGAGGTCGACGGTGAAGAGGTTGGGTACGACCGCGCGCTGGCCCTTCTTGGTGTGCGCCGCACGGTCATCCATCGCGCCGCGCATCTCGGCCGCGATCTCCACGGGCTGGACCTCGGAGCGGAACGCCTTGGCGAACGCACCGTTGACGCCTTCGGACAGCCGACGTTCGAGGTTGGAGAACAAACCCATCGCTGCCTCCCTGCTCCCGGTCGTGGTCTCGGTCGCCGCGACATGCGCCGCAGGCGTTCCCGATCGTAACGGGGCGCCCCATGCTAGAGCCGAAACGACGCCCGGCCCGTGGTGTTCCCAGTGGCGTCGGGAGGGCTCAGTTTGGCGATCCTGGTCTGTACAGGGCAAACTGAGGCGGCACTCGCGCGAGTGGCGGAATAGGCAGACGCGCACGGTTCAGGTCCGTGTACTCGAAAGGGTGTGGGGGTTCAACTCCCCCCTCGCGCACCACGACAGGCTGGTTCACCGGCCTGAATGGCCCGCATCGGACATCCGATGCGGGCCATTTGCTGTCACCTCAGTTGCCGGTGGCCGTGGATCCCAGTCGATAAGGTCTTGCTTCGTGAATCACAGGTGCTCTGCAACACCCGTCGGGGACGTCATGAGTTGTCGGGTGCACCCGCAGTGAAGGCGCTGCTCTACGAAGAGTTCGGGATGCCGCCGACGGTCCGAAACGTCGCAGACCCGATCTGCCCCCGCGATGGCGTCGTCATCGAGGTGCGTGCCACAGGGCTGTGCCGCAGCGATTGGCACGGGTGGGCCGGTCACGATCGCGACATCGTGCTGCCGCACGTGCCGGGTCACGAGTTCGCCGGTGTCGTCGTCGAGGCCGGCCCCGAAACCGGTGCGCTCGTCGGCCAACGGGTGACCTCGCCCTTCGTCTGCGGTTGTGGTGTCTGTCGCACCTGTCTGGCCGGTGCACCACAGGTGTGCGAGAACCAGTTCCAACCGGGGTTCACCGGATGGGGCTCGTTCGCCGAACTGGTTGCGCTGCCGCATGCCGACCTGAATCTGGTGGAGATACCGGCGGATCTGGACTTTGCTACGGCAGCAGCGCTCGGATGCCGCTTCGCCACGGCGTACCGGGCCGTCACCGCGCATGCCCGGGTCCTGCCCGGTGACTGGGTGGTCATCTTCGGGTGCGGAGGGGTCGGACTCTCAGCGACGATGATCGCTGCGTCGCGTGGCGGTCGGGTGATTGCGGTCGACAGTGCGGCACCTGCTCGTGAGCTGGCGGGTCGGTTCGGCGCGGAGGTCCTGATCGACGCCACCGAGCCGCACGTGGTCGAACGGGTGCGCGAACTGACCAATGGCGGGGCCCGCGCGTCGATCGACGCGTTGGGCAGCCGGCTCACCTGCCGCGCCGCGATCGAAACCCTGGCCAGACGCGGTCGGCACATACAGGTGGGGCTGTTGTTCGGCGATGATGCGCACGGCAGCGTGCCGATGGATCGGGTCATTGCCCATGAACTGGAGATTTACGGCAGCCACGGGATGGCGGCTGCCGACTATCCGGCCATGCTCGCCGAGATCGCGACCGGAGCTCTGCGCCCGCAGTCCCTGGTGACTGCCACGGTCGGGTTGGAGCAGTTGGCTGGTCCACGCGGGGCGCTCGCAGTCATGGGTGAGCGGCCACCGACCGGTGTCACGGTCGTCGTTTTCTGAGGGTGCGCGGGGCCTGTTCCCACAGCGCCTGCTCCCAACCCCGGTGCGGAAGTGCGGTCTCGATGCAGTTCATCGACGACGAGTGCTTGACCCGCGTCAGGCAACTCCTGCAGTCTGGGCCCGAGGTCAGTGTGCGAGCACCTCGTACGCAGGTCGTAGGACCTCCTCCAGCGGACGCCCGCGCACCACGACGCCGGTCGCGGGCAGTTGGTCGATCAAGGAGGAGGTGGACCTACCCGACGGGCTGGGCGCATGCTTGGTGCCCGGTCGCGCGAAAAAAGAATCGAGACAGTCCGCGAGCGGCCGGTCCGTAGCGTGTTCGATGTCGGCGGCGGGTGGCCCGTCGGTGCGGGCGGCCTGCAGGTTGGCCAGCAGGTCCTCGCGCTCGCGTCCACGCCAGGCCAGGATCGCGAACGGGTCGTCGTCGAAGGATTCGGCCAACAGGTAGAACGCGGCAGCGAGGTGTTTGCACGGCACGGCGCTGTCAGGGCACGAGCAATCCATCGACAGCTGCCGGGCGTTCTTGGGGAACAACGAGAGGCCGAGCCCGGTGAAGACCTCCTCGATGTCTTCGGGCATCTCTCCAGCAAGCAATTTCGCCGCGTACCAGGCACTTCCCGCGAGTGCCGTCTCCACCTGAGCCCAGTCCTGCTTGCCGAAGGCGGTGACGCCGATCCGCACCCGGTAGGGGCGCGCCCGACTGCCCTGCACCGAGGCGGTCACCGAGCCCGGGCCGACGTCGAGCGTGAGGACCTGCCCTCTGCGGGCGTAGTTGCGGCCACGCTGCATCCGGCTGCCCAGGCCCAGACCCTCCAGCACCTCGATGAACCGCGCCGACCACCATTGTTGACCGATCACGCCACGCCGACTACGCGCCTTGATGCCCCCTTCCACGGTGCGCGGGCGCGAAGGTGGCGGAAACCAGTCACTCATCGACGGCTCCTGCGGACAGCGCGAAGACGTCTCGCAGATCGCCGGTGGACAGCTCGGTCAGCCAGCCCTCGCCGTCGCCTACCACCAGGTCGGCCAGACCCATCTTCTGCGTGATCATGTCGTCGATCCTCTCCTCGAGGGTCCCTGAGCAGATGAACTTACGGACCTGCACGCTGCGTTTCTGGCCGATGCGGAAAGCCCGATCGGTCGCCTGGTTCTCCACCGCTGGATTCCACCACCGGTCCAGGTGCACGACGTGGTTGGCTGCGGTCAGATTGAGTCCGGTGCCGCCCGCCTTCAGTGACAGCAGGAAGATCGACGGACCTTGACCGGACTGGAAACGGGCCACCATCTCGTCGCGGCGCGCTCGCGGAGTGCCACCGTGCAGGTAGAGCACGTCCTGGTTGAAGCGCGCGGCCAGGTGCGGCGCGAGCATCTCGGCGAACTCGGTGAACTGGGTGAAACACAGCACCCGGTCACCCTCGGCGAGGATCTCCTCCAGAATTTCCTCGAGCCGGATCACCTTTCCCGATCGGGTCCCGACCGGTGACCGGTCATGCAACAGCTGCGCCGGATGGTTGCACACCTGTTTGAGTTTGGACATTGCGGCAAGTACGTTGCCGCGCCGCTTGATCCCCTCACTGCTCTCGATCCGGTCCATCATGTCGTCCACGACGGACCGGTAGAGCGAGGCCTGCTCGGTCGTCAACCGGCAGTACTGCTTGATCTCGATCTTCTCCGGGAGGTCATCGATGATGCTCGGGTCCGTTTTCAGCCGACGCAGCAGGTACGGCTGGGTGGCCGCTCGCAGCTGCTTGGCCGGCTCGGTCTCGCCGTGGCGCTCGACCGGGATCGCATAGCGCGTGCGGAAAGCCTCCGGTGACCCGAGCAGTCCGGGGTTCAGGAAGTCCATGATCGACCACAGCTCGGCGAGACGGTTCTCGACCGGTGTACCGGTCAGGGCGACCCGGTGCGCGGCCGACAGACGGCGTACTGCCTTCGCGCCCCGCGACAGACTGTTCTTCACCGCTTGCGCCTCGTCGAGCACCAACCTGTTCCACTCGTATCCCGCGAGCTCGTCGATATCGCGGGTGGCGGTTGCGTAGGTGGTGACGACGAGGTCGGTCTGTGCGACGTGCTCCCGCAACGCCTTTTCATGCAGCCGGTCGACGCCGTGATGGGCGTGCACCCGCAGCGCGGGCGCAAACCTGGCCGCCTCGCGCTGCCAGTTGCCGACCAGCGACATCGGGCACAGCAGCAGCGTTGGCCCGGTGCCCGGCTCGGCATGTCGCTGCACGGCCTCCATCGCGAGTAACTGCACGGTCTTACCCAGGCCCATGTCGTCGGCCAGGCAACAACCCAGTCCGAGGGAGGACATGAACGTCAACCAGGACAGCCCGCGCTGCTGGTAGGGGCGTAATATCGCGGTGAAATCAGTCGGCGGATGTACCGGCTGTAAAGTCTGGTCTGCGCGTCCGCTGAGCAGATCACCCAGCCAGCCGTCAGCGTGCACCGAACTGATCTGCAGCGGTGTGTCGTGATCGTTCGGATGACTCGCGGCCAGCGCGAGCACTGCCGCCGCGGTCATTTGTCCGCTGGGCGTACGGGTAAGGAAATCCAAGCCACGGCGCAGCTGATCGGGATCGACGCTCACCCACTGGCCGCGCAACCGGACCAGCGGAGCTTTCGCCTGCGACAGCGCCGATATCTCTTCCTCGGTCAGCGTGTCATCCCCAACAGCCAGCGCCCAGTTGAAATCGACGAGTTGATCCCGGCCGAACCGCCCCGCCCCCACAACGACACCCTCGACCGGGGTCGACGCGCTTACTGCGAGACCCAAGCGGCGGCGCCGGTCCCACCACGTGGGCAGCAGCACACCGAATCCCGCCTCGTCGAGCGCCGGCGCCGCGGTGGTGAGGAACCGGTGTGCTGCGGCGGTGTCCAACAGGAGTTGGGACGGGCGGGCCGTGCGCAGCGCGGGGACCAACTCGGGATACACCCCGCTGGCCCGGCCGAGTTCGGTCAGCATCAGCTCCTGCGGCCGGTCGAGCCACCGTCGAAGACTGCCGTCGTCCTGCCACGCGCGCTCGGCGGACACCACGAGGCTGGGATCGGCGATGGACTGGAGCAGGAACTCCAGTCGCCATATCGCCTCGGTGGGTGGGGTGCCGGCTAGCGGGCCTGCTACCTCGGTATCGGCGTCTACCTCTACCTCGAGTTCGCTGAGACGGAAGGTCGCCCGCGCCGGACCCGTCGGCGCCGTCGCCACCTCGTCCCACGGAGCCAACGCCTGCGCGAGCGCCTGGACGTCGTCGGGGTCCGCCTCGAATTCCCCGTCAGGTGCCGTCAGGGCGGCGAGCCACGCTTCCTGAGCGGGTTGTCGTTTGGGCCGACGACCCCGGCGGGGCGCCATGAGATCGGTCCCCGCGGGATAGGCGGCCGCCAGGGCGCGTCGCGCAGCAGCATCCACCAGCGCAGCCAGAGCGCAGGACCCGAGCATCTGCGCCGGTGCGGCGTTCGGTTCGGCACGGCATACCGGCGGCATGCTGGCGCACAGGGAGGTCAGCGTCAGCAGGTCGTGGCTGTGTAGCACTGGCCGCCATGACGCCCGCGTGCCCTGAGCGTCCCGGATGACTGCGGGAACGACGCGCCCTCGTTCGAGTAGGTCCTCGGCGAAGTCAGCGAGGTCGTACAGGTAGTCCACCGATGCGCCGAGTCGGACATCGTCGGGCGGGTCCTCCAGGACGGCCCACGCCTGCGCGGCGTTGAGTACCACGACCGGGACGGTCCACGCCAGCAGCCGCGGCTGCGAACGAGGCGCGGGTCGTGGGGCGATGCGGATCAGTTCTGGGGAATCCAGCGGCGCTGACTGCAGCGAGGGGAGTAGGAGCGTCGCGCTGGCTTCCGCGCCCCCACCAACACCGGCGATGGCGGAGACAACGTGCGCCGGCGCTGCGAAGGGGTGGGATCGGGCGGTGCTCAGCGCTTGACTGGGACTCTTCACGGTGAGTTCTGAGTCCTCCGCCCAGAGGAGCAGTCCGATCGAGGACGACCAGAATCCGTGCAGGACGAACATGAGCCTCCAACGTCGTGCGTGCGATGCCGGGAATTCTACCGACCTCGTCGCTGCTGATCCGGGTTGCCAACGAAGCACCTTCTTCCTTCCCGGGGCTGATGCTCTGTTCAAGGGGGGCTGTCGGTGGTCGGTGCTTGTATGAAGACATGAGTTCGAACACCGCCTGGGTTGATACCCCGGCCCTGACACCACCGGATCCGCGGACGGCGCTGTCGCACGTGGTGGGTCGGCTCAACGCGGCACACGCCGAACTGGTCACGCTCGTGACGCAGGTGCTCGCGGATCAGTCATGGGTGATCGGGGGGATCCGCTCACCGCAACACTGGTTGACGTGTTACGCGGGCCTCTCGCACGCGGTCGCGACTGACATTGTCCGGATCGCGGAAAGGTCTGGGGCCCTGCCCGCGCTGGCGCAGGGCCTGACCGGTGGTGACCTGTCGATCGGACAAGCCTCGGTCATCGCCCGTTACACCCCCGACAACTTCGACACCGACGTCGTTGAACTGGCCCGACACGCGAGCGTGCCCCAACTACGCCGGGCACTGAGCAAATACGAATTCAGCCCCACGCCCGCCGCCGCCGCTACTGCCGCCACCACCGCCGCGACGGTCGAACGGTTGGATGAGTTCGACCCGACCGTGCAGCGGGCCCAGGTACACATGCACACCCAGGACGGACGATTCCACCTGACCTACGACGCGCCCGCCGACATCGGGGCCCTGGTCCACCAGGCAGTAGTAGAGGCCAAAGACGCCCTGTTCCTGGCCGGCCACCCACACGTCACCATGGGTGAGGCGCTACTGGAAGTCGCGACCCGATCACTGCAACAAGGGACTGACCTGTCCACCGGCCGATCGAACACGTTCCGCATCTACCTGCACCTGGACACCAGCGGACACGGGTGGATCACCAACAGTGGCGCGCTACCCCCGCACCTACTGCGTCAATGGACCTGCAACGGGCTGGTCAACCCCGTGTGGGAAACGAGCGGGCCACCGGTCAACGTCGGACGCGCCCAACGCATCGTGCCCGCCCGCACCCGACGCCTGATCGAAGACCGCGACGGCGGGTGCGCCCATCCCGGCTGCGGCGCCACCGGGCACCTGGAATGCCACCACATCACCCACTGGGCCGACGGCGGACCCACCAATGTCGAAAACCTGATCAGTCTGTGCCCCTACCACCACGACCGACACCACACCGGTGACTTCACCATCGAACCCCTCCCCGCACACCCGGGCCACTACAGATTCCTCGATCGCGGCGGAGCACCCCTGGGCCCCATCGAACGCCGAACGCCCACCACCAACGAACCAGACCCGCAGACCACCCCCTACCGGGGCGCATCCGGGCAAGCACTACACCTCGCATGGGTACGGTTCGCCCCCAACCCCACCCCCGCCACCACACGCGACCGCCGAAAACTCTGGATCCTCGCCGGCGGAACCGGCGACCCACCAGATCCACCCGACCGAACACGTTCACCCGATCCCCACACCGCAGCCGCTGAGGACTGACGAAGGATCACCTCCCGGGGTCAGGCGGGTTCCATCCAGAATGGCCTGGTTCCGACGCCGATTCGCCAACGGGCAGCTTCCTCCGAGGGGCTGTATGACTGACCCAACGACGCGAGCAGGCCGCGCAGCAGCGTTTTGGTCAGCTGTAGTCGCGCCCGGTCGGCTGCGCTGTAGTGACCGCGCCCCCGCACCCCGGCCAGTGGAGCCATGACCGGCGACACCAGCAGGCCTGCGCCGCCCGCGAGACCTCGGTAACCGAGGCGCTCCGCCACACTCAGACCGGGCGGACCGGCTAAAAATGCCCGCAGGTCATCGGGCACCGGTTCGAGTATCGGCTGGTAGACCGCGAGCGCGTCGGCGAGTTCAGCCTGAGTGTCCGGCAGGTCGGTCGCTCCGAGCTTGGTGGCACTGATCGCCCATTGGGAAACGTACTGGTCCGGCCAGCGCGGCCCGAATCGCGGCTTCAAGTCCGTGCCGACCGCCAGCTGCGCGGCCAGGAATGCGTCGGTGAAGGCCAGGTGTACCCACCGCAGCAGGTCCGGATCTCCCGCTGCGTACGCCCGCCCGTCCGGCGCGAAGCCTTTGACCTTCCGGTGCATGCCGCGCACGCGAGCTGATTCGCGCTCGGCGAGCTTCTCCGAGCCGAAGGTGCTGACCACCAGCCACCGCGCGGTGCCCGCGAGGCGCGCCCACGGGTCTTCGGTGTAGTCCGAGTGGCCCTGCACCCCCGCCAGGGCGAGAGGATGCGCGGCCTGCCCCAGCAGCGCAGCGACTCCTCCGGCCAGGGTCGACAGGTCGCCGTGCACCCGCCAGACAACGCCGTCCGGTTCGAAAAGACCGGGCCCCTCACCGACCGTCGCGATGGCGCGCACCCAGTCCGGTGCGCCGGTCGGGTCGCCCGATACGCGGCTACGGAACGCGTTCCGGGTGTTGTCTTTCAACTGCTGGAGGGTCGCTACCACCCGCCCATCGTGCGCGTCCCGCCTCTGACTCAATGAGCCCGGGGTGCCGCGACGTTGCTCAGGACCAGGTCGACCTGTTGTCCATTTCATCGCGGGCGCGGTCCAGTCGGCCTTGAAAAATGATCGCCACCCTCGTGGGCCGTCCGCCTCCCAGGAGGCGTGGGTGGGCTCGGGTGAGCGAATGCCCGATCGGTCGACGCAGCAAGGTGATCAGCCGGGCCGCTCGTTGCGGACCTAGCTCGGCGCCCGCATGGTGGACCAGCGTTTCCTCATCGGTGGTGTGCCGCGCCCACGACTGCTCGATCTCACTCCAGAGTTGTAGACGCCGCTGCACGGAGGGATTGCCACCCGCACCGCCGCGCAGGAGGTTGTTCAATGCTCTGATGGTGTGTTCGATCGAGCGCAATTCGCTGAGCATGGAGGCCGTGCAGGCAGGTCCGAGCTCTGAGTCGGCTGACCGCAGCATCGGGTAGGCGCGCGTCGTCATCACCACTGCGTGATGGGATACGGCGGAGACAACCCGATCGAAGGATCCCAGTTCATCCTCGGATCGGTTCGTCGCGGCGAGCCGGGCGGCAACCATTGCCTGGGTGATCCGCGCGTGGTCGTGGTGCACCAGCTCCTGCAGTTCAGCGGTCAGCGCGCCGTGGTCCCGCTCAGACTCCGGCGCCGCGGCAAGCTCGCGGTCCTCTCCGATGAGGTGTGCGGTGAGTAGCGCGCTCACCCGCTCCGCGTGATTCAGGGCCAGCATCGAAGTGTGGGCGCGCTGTACGTCATGCACTGCTTCGATCATCCTGCGGTGCTCGCGCAGCTGCCGGTGGTGCCGTCGTTCGGAGCGTTGCTTCATCCGCCGAACGAGGTGGCGATCAGTCCCGCACGATTGAAGGGCGCGATCCTCCGTATTCAGAACCGGTAGCAGCTGCCGGACCAACAGGTCTTCGAGTTGCGCGCGAGCTGCTTCGACGTTTACCTCGGTCAGGCGGGCCTGATGCAACTCCCAGATGGCATCGGTTACCCGTTCGGCCAGTTGCGCGTGGCTGCAGACAGTTCGTTCCGGGGAACTACCGGTCGGCTGGTTGATCATCAGGGCCTCTTTTCGGCGTGCCGTCGGGTCGCCGTACAGCCAATACTGTACTCTCGACGGAGATTTTAACAACTAAAATCGTTTAATATTGTTTGAGATGTCTATGGATACCCCTGTTTCCAGTAATATCTGCTGCAGAATGCGAGGAAATCCTCGCGCGGACGAGAGGTGCCGGAGATGCAGAAGGCACGTCGGGCGCGAGTGCTGCGAGCGCTACGCGACAGCGGCCGGCCCCTCGGCGTCCGCGAGGTCGCTGAGCTGCTCGAGGTGCATCCCAACACTGCGCGAACTCATCTCGTCGGTCTCGTCGAGGAGGGTTTGGCAGCACCGCAACAAGAAAAGCTGGCTGCTGCAGGACGGCCGCGTACGGTTTACGCCGCAGTGGCCGCGGGGCCGCACGTCGGGCGGCGCAACTTTCCGATGTTGTCCACAATTCTCACCAGCCTGGTGGCCAGGTCTGTGCCGGATCCGGAGGGTGTCTCCCTCGAAGCTGGGCGGGCGTGGGGGCGTTATCTTTCGCAACGGCCAGTTCCCTACGAGCCGGTGGATGCCGAGCAGACGCGCGGTCGGCTGCAGGACATGCTGGAAGAGGTCGGCTTCGAGCCCGATCGCGATGAGGTGCGTACGCCTGGGCATGCCGGCCCGCTACAGCCGCTGCACCTACGCAACTGTCCATTTCGTGAGGTGGCTACGTCTCAACCACAGATCACGTGCACGATTCATCTGGGTCTGATGCAGGGGGCGCTGGAAGAAATGGACTCTCCGCTCTCTGTGGATCGACTCGAGCCATTCATGCAGCCGTCGTTGTGTGTTGCCCACCTCGCACTGCGCTCAGACGTGCGCTCAGACAGGCAACCCGGCCAGGATGATCCGACCTGACCCTGGGGGTTGCTATTAATACAGGGGTAACTGTATTAATAGGTATGAACACTTCATCCAGAATTACTGACCTGCATCGTGACCAGTCGGTAGGGGCGAACAGCCGGGTCTCCGATGATCATCACGCCGGACTGTGGTCGGTGTTGATCCGGCGGGTCGACGCGGTGGTCGCGGCCGCGAGCGCCGATCCCGGCCTTGAGGACCGTCAGCTGCGGGACAGACTGCTCGATTTCCTACACGGGGACGTCCTGGCCCATCTGCGCACCGAGGAGCAGATCCTGTATTCGGCCGCACGCGCGGCCGGGCTGGACGCGCTCGTCGCTGCCCTGGAACTCGACCGCCGCTTCCTGATGAAGCTGGTGACGGACATCGAACGCTCTGAGAACGTGCTGCAGATTGCCCTGGCCGGGCGTGCCCTGGTGACCCTGGTCGGCCTACTCATCGAGAAGGAGGAGACCGTCCTGATCCCCGCTATGCAGGCTGCGGGCCTCAACGTGTCGGATCTTCTCGACGGGATGGTCGTGGCGATGGCCACGAACTACGACTCCCGCTTCACCTACCTCTGACGCGGGGGGTGAGCAGCGAGATGGAACTACGCCAATTGAACGATGCATCGGTGGGCGCACCCGCGGCACGGAACGTCCCGACGGTGCGGATCATCTTCGGTGGCGAGCCGGACGGACCCGCGATCGCGCTGATCACGGTAGATGTGCCGGCCGGTACCGCGATGCCGCAGCACCGGCACTCCGGATCCGACATCGTTGTTATGCCCATCATCGGGACGGTGAACATCGCTCAGGCCAACGAGGTCCTCGTCGTGAATACCGGTGACGCCGTGCTGGTGCGGCAACAGGAGGCGGTGTCGGTGACCAATCCCGGCGCCGAGTTCGCCCGGCTGGTCATCGCTGCGGGCCCCGCTGATTTTGTGGCAGGCATCAGCGAGTGGCCGGACACCGGGCAGGGCTCGTAGTCGCGGTCAGGTCCGCAGACGGTATCCCTGCCCGGGATCGGTGAGCAGGTACCGCGGTCGACCGGGCGCCGGTTCGAGTTTGCGGCGAATTCCCGCCGCGTAGACGCGCAGGTAGTGGGTCTCCCGCTCATATCCCGGACCCCACACTGCGCGCAGCAGCTCGGCCTGACCCACCAGGTGGCCCGGATGTAGCGCGAGACGCTCGAGGAAGGACCATTCGGTGGGGGTCAGTCTGATCGTCACACCGTCACGGGTGGCATTGCGTTCCACGAAGTCGAGCGAGAAGTCGTCGGTCACGATGGGCGCCGCGTGGGCGGCGTCCGAACTGGAGCGACGTACGGCGGAACGTACCCGCGCCAACAGCTCGTCCATCCCGAACGGCTTGGTGACGAAATCGTCGGCGCCTTCGTCGAGTGCCTCGACCTTGTCGTCGGAATCATGGCGTGCGGACAATACGATGATCGGCACCTCGCTGGTCCTGCGTACCTGCCGGATCACTTCGACACCATCGATATCGGGAAGCCCGAGGTCGAGGATCACCAAGTCGGGGACCGAGTCGACAATGCTCTGCACCGCCGATCGACCGTCGAACGCGCGCTCCACCTCATAACCGCGTGCTCTCAGGTTGATGCTGAGCGTGCGCACCAGGCTCGGCTCGTCATCGACGACCAAAATACGGGTCACAGCAGCGACACCGTCATTGTCAGTCCGCCGCCGGGGGTGTCGTCGGCGTTGACCGTGCCGCCCATAGCCTCGGTGAGGCCCTTGGCAACGGCGAGC
Organism: Dermatophilaceae bacterium Sec6.4; assembly: GCA_039636865.1. Classification (NCBI taxonomy): domain Bacteria; kingdom Bacillati; phylum Actinomycetota; class Actinomycetes; order Micrococcales; family Dermatophilaceae; species Dermatophilaceae bacterium Sec6.4. The sequence continues at coordinate 428,908 of CP144172.1, read as the reverse complement.
CCCAGGCCGACTCCGCTGCCGCGGGGTGCATCCCCATACCGCTGGAAGGGTTCGAAGATCCCCGCACGCTGGTCTGCCGGCACGCCCGGACCGCAGTCGATGACCCGCAGCTCGACGTGCCCGTCGGTGGCCTCGGCGCTGACGGTCACCGACGTGCCGGGCGGGGTATGACGCAGCGCATTCTCGATCAGGTTGGCGAGCACCCGTTCGGTCAGACCCGGGTCGGTCCGACACGTCAGATGCGGGTCGGGTAGCTGCACCGTCACGCGGTCGCGATCGGTGACGGTGTGCAGAGCGGCCTCGATCAGGTCGGCAGCGAGGGATTCATCCGCGCGGATCGTCAGGTTGCCGGACTGGATACGCGACATGTCCAGCAGATTCTCGATCAGCGCATCGAGCCGGTCAGCAGACTCCTCGACGGTCTCGAGCAACTCGTCCTGATCCTCCTGGGACAGCTCGATGTCGGTACTACGCAGCCCGGACACCCCTGCCTTGATCGAGGACAGCGGCGTACGCAGGTCGTGCGATACCGCGGCGAGCAGCGCGGTGCGGTACTGGTTGTCCTTCGCCAGCGCGTCCGCTCCGGCCGCCGCGAGCGCGAGGCTTTCGCGGTGCAGGATGGCTTCGGCGTGATCGGCGTAGGCCTCGACCAGACGCCGCTGGCGGGCATCGATGCCACGGGTGGCGAGCACGAGACTGTGTTTCTTGCCGACCCGCGCGGATGTCAACCGGTCCGGGTCACTCAGCTCGATGCTGCCGCTGGTCGCAAGGACCGAACCGTCTGCAGTGTTCAGCAGCGCCGCTCCGGGGACGGTGAAGGTGTCGCGGGCCTGTTCGAGCAGGGCTGGAAGTTGTTCGTCGGCGTCCAGCAGCGAGTGCGCGAGTGCTGCCAGTAACTGGGCATCCCGCCCGAACGCCGACGCCTGTGCACTGCTGCGTGCCGTCAGGTGCACAACGCCCGCCACCGCCACGGCGACGAGCACGAAGAGCACCAGTGCGGCAACGTTCTGCGGCTGGCCGATGGTGAAGGTCCCTGTTGGCTGGGTGAAGTACCAGTTCAGCACCAGACTCGCGATCACCGCGCAGGTCACTGCGGGCCACAGACCACCGACGATCGCCACGAGGACGGTCAACGCGAGGTAGACCAGGACCTCCAGCGGCAGCGAGTGGTAATCGGTCGTGGCATCCAGCAACACCGTCAGCAGGGCAACCCCGGCGGTCGCGAGCAGCCAACCGAGGATGGTGCGGCGGCGCCCGAGTGCCGGCAGCACGAGGCCCGATGACCGGCCGCTGCGGATACGTGAGTGCGTCACCATCAGTACGTCGATCTCACCGGAGCCGTCGACGACGGTCTCGCCGACTCCGCGGCCGAGCAGCTGCTGCAGCCGGGAGCGACGGCTGGCACCGACGATGATCTGGGAGGCGTTGACGCCCCGCGCGAAGTGCAGGATCGCACCGCCGATGTCCTCGCCGCTGACCGTGTGGAACTCACCGCCCAGTTCTTCGGTGAGATTCCGTGCGGCTCGTGCGGACTCGGGCGGGATCTCACGTAGTCCGGACTCCGACACGACCTGCACGGCGATCAGCTCGCCACCGGCACCGCGGCTGGCGACCCGGGCGCCCCGCCGCAGCAGGATCTCCTGCTCGGGACCCCCGGTCAGGGCGACCACGACGCGCTCGCGGGCCGCCCAGGTGCTGTCGATGTCGTGCTCCGCGCGGTAGCGCAGCAGACCCTCATCGACCCGATCGGCCGTCCACAGCAACGCCAGCTCGCGAAGGGCTGAGAGGTTGCCCGGCCGGAAGTAGTTGGAAAGCGCCGCGTCGACCTTGTCCGGCCCGTACACGTTGCCGTGTGCAAGGCGGCGACGCAGCGCCTCCGGTGTCATGTCGATGAGTTCGATCTGGTCTGCGGCGCGCACCACGGCATCCGGCACGGTCTCGCGCTGCTTGATGCCGGTGATCTCCTGGACCACGTCGTTGAGCGATTCCAGGTGCTGCACGTTGACGGTGGAGATGACGTCGATCCCGTGGTCGAGCAGCTCCTGAATGTCCTGCCACCGGCGTTTGTGCCGCGAACCTGAGGCATTGCTGTGCGCCAACTCGTCGACGAGCGCGACCTCGGGTCGGCGAGCGATGATCGCGTCCACATCAAGCTCTTCCAGGGTCGTGTCGCCGTGCGCGACCCGTAGGCGCGGGATGGTCTCCAGACCGCCCACCTGCTCGGTCGTATAGGTCCGGCCATGGGTTTCGACCAGCCCGATCACGACGTCCGTGCCGCGATCGCGGCGGCGGGCGCCCTCCTGCAGCATCCGGACGGTCTTGCCGACACCGGGCGCGGCGCCCAGGTAGATGCGTAGTTTGCCTTGTGACACAGCCTGATTATCCCGCGTTGGGGAGTTTCGTCAGGGCCAGGTTGAGCTGCAGCACGTTGACGCGCGGCTCTCCGAGGTAGCCCAGCACCCGCCCCGAGGTGTTCGCCGCGATCAGCCGTTGCACGGTCGCGACCGGCACCTTGCGGGCAGCCGCAATGCCGGCAGCCTGCAGGGCTGCGTACGCCGGGGAGATGTGCGGGTCCAGCCCGCTGGCGCTACTGGTCAGCGCGTCCGGCGGTAGCCGGCTACCGATCGGGCCGGCGGCTTTGCGGGCGGCTGCGACGGCCTTGGTCAGCCGCGCGTCGGATTCGGGCAGGTTGCTGCCGCCACTGGTGTCACCGGCGTAGTCCGAGGCCGACATCCGGCCGTGGAACCAGGTGGGCCCGGTGAACTTCTGGCCCAGTAGCGAGGACCCGACGGCGCGTCCGTCGTGCTGCAGGATCGAGCCGGTCGCCTGGTCGTGGAATGCGACGCGGCCCACCCCCCAGACCACGGCGGGGTAGCCGATGCCCAGGACAAGTGTGAAGACGATGAGCATGCGTAAGGCGGCCAGGGTCTGGCGACCCAGGGATGACAAGGGCAGAGATGAGGAAGCCATAACAGGTCACATTCCCGGGAGGAGTTGGACGATCAGGTCGATGATCTTGATGCCGATGAACGGTGCGATGACGCCGCCGAGGCCGTAGATCAACAGGTTGCGTGCGAGCATCTGATCGGCGCGCATCGGTCGGTATTTGACGCCCTTGAGCGACAGCGGGATCAGCGCGAGGATGACCAGCGCGTTGAAGATGACGGCCGACAGGATCGCCGAGTTCGGCGAGTGCAGCCGCATGATGTTCAGGCTGTTCAGACCCGGGTAGAGCGTCAGGAACATCGCGGGGATGATCGCGAAGTACTTCGCCAGGTCGTTGGCGATCGAGAACGTCGTCAGCGCGCCACGGGTGATCAGCAACTGTTTCCCGATTGCCACGATTTCGATCAGTTTCGTCGGGTCGCTGTCGAGGTCGACCATGTTGCCGGCCTCTTTCGCGGCCGACGTACCGGTGTTCATTGCGACGCCGACATCGGCCTGCGCCAGCGCAGGCGCGTCATTCGTGCCGTCGCCGGTCATCGCGACCAGCCGGCCGCCCTGCTGCTCCTCCTTGATCAGGCGCATCTTGTCCTCGGGGGTGGCTTCGGCGAGGAAGTCATCCACGCCGGCCTCCTCCGCGATGGCCTTGGCGGTCAGCGGGTTGTCGCCGGTGATCATCACCGTGCGGATGCCCATCCGGCGTAGCTCGGCGAAGCGCTCGACCATGCCGGGCTTGATGACGTCCTTGAGGTAGATGACGCCGACGGCTGCTGCCGGTGCCTCGCCCTGACGGACCGCGATCACCAGCGGGGTCCCGCCGAGCGCGCCGATCTCGTCGGCTGCGCGCATGGCTTCATCGACCCCGGTGCCGCCGGTCTCGGTGACCCACCGGCATACCGATCCGGCCGCGCCCTTGCGTAGTTGGGTGCCGTCGCTCAGATCCAGACCACTCATCCTGGTCTGCGCCGTGAACGGGATCACGACCGCGTCGGTCGGTGAGGCGGCCGTCGCACCGAGGGTGGCAGCGGTCCAGGTGACGATCGAGCGACCCTCGGGGGTCTCATCGGCCAGCGAGGACAACTGTGCCCAGCTGTGTACGTCGTGCGTCTCGCGTCCGGACAGCACCCGGATGTCGTCGGCCTGCCGGTTCCCGAGGGTGATGGTGCCGGTCTTGTCCAGCAGTAGCGTCGAGATATCGCCGGCGGCTTCCACCGCTCGACCGGACATCGCCAGCACGTTGCGCTGCACCAGCCGGTCCATACCGGCGATGCCGATGGCCGACAACAGGGCGCCGATCGTGGTCGGGATGAGGCAGACGAGTAGCGCGACCAGGACCACGATCGTGGGTGATTTACCGGTGAAGTTGGCGAGCGGCGGGATCGTCGCGACGGCAAGCAGGAAGATGATCGTCAGGACGACCAGCAGGATTCCGAGCGCGATCTCGTTGGGCGTCTTCTTGCGTTCGGCGCCTTCGACCAGCGCGATCATCCGATCGATGAAGGTTTCACCCGGTTTGGAGGTGATCTCTACGACGATCCGGTCCGAGAGCACCGTGGTGCCGCCGGTGACCGCGCACCGGTCGCCACCCGCCTCCCGGATGACGGGCGCGGACTCACCGGTGATTGCCGACTCGTCCACGGTGGCGATGCCCTCGATCACGTCACCGTCACCGGGGATCACCTGACCTGCCTCGACCACCACCAGATCGTGCAGTTGCAGATCGGCGGCCGCGACCTGCTCTTCGGAGCTGCGATCGGCAGCCAACCGGCGCGCGGAGGTGGTGGTGCGCGTCTTGCGTAGTGAGTCGGCCTGGGCCTTGCCGCGACCCTCGGCGATGGCCTCGGCCAGGTTGGCGAACAGGATGGTGGCCCAGAGCCAGACGGTGATGCTCCACGCGAAGAACGAGGGGTTCACCACGGCGAACACCGTGGTCACGACCGAGCCGACACCGACGACGAACATCACCGGTGAGCGGAAGAGGTGGGCCGGGTGGAATTTGCGCAGCGCGTCCGGCAGCGAACTGCCGGCGCTCCGGATGAGCGTGCTGGACTGGGTGGTCATGAAAGAGCCTCCGCGAGAGGGCCGAGCGCGAGTGCAGGTAGGAAGGTCAAGCCGGTGACGAGCAGGGCGACACCGACCATCAACCCGGCGAACAGGGTCGTATGGGTGGGCATCGTGCCGTCGTTCGGTGGCCGCTTGCGTTGCGCGGCAAGAGAGCCGGCCAACGCGAGGACGAAGACAAGGGGCACGAACCGGCCGAGCGCCATTGCTACGCCGAGCGTCGTGTTCAGATAGGGCTGGTCGGCGCTGAGGCCCGCAAAGGCGGACCCGTTGTTGTTGGAAGCCGAGGTGTAGGCGTAGAGCATCTCGCTGAGCCCGTGTGGCCCGGTGGCGAGCAGACCCTTGCGGGCAGTGCTCAGGGCGAGTGCGGCCCCGGTGCCGACCAGGACCAGCGCGGGCGTTACCACGGTGTAGAGCGCCGCGTAGGTGATCTCCTTGCGGCCGATCGACTTGCCCAGCAACTCAGGGGTACGACCGACCATCAGGCCCGCGATGAAGACCGCGAGGATCGCGATGATGAGCGCGCCGTACAGACCCGATCCGACCCCGCCTGGCGAGACTTCACCGAGCGCCATATTGATGATCGCGGTACCGCCGCCCAGCGGGCTGTAACTCTCGTGCAGCGAGTTCACCGCGCCGGTGGATGTGCTGGTCGTGGAGCCCGCGAAGAGCGCCGAGCTCCAGACTCCGAAGCGGACCTCTTTGCCTTCCATCGCGCCCAGCGCGTTGGTCGCGGACGATGCTTCGGCCCAGGTGATGATCGCGACGCCGGCCGCCCAGAGGGTGGCCATGAAGCCCAGCACGGCGTACCCCTGGCGACGGTCGCCGACCATCCGCCCGTAGGCACGGGGCAGCGCGAACGGGATGAGCAGCAGCATCAGGATCTCGACGATGTTGGTGAAGGCGTTCGGGTTCTCGAAGGGGTGCGCTGAGTTGGCGTTGAAGTAACCACCGCCGTTGGTGCCGAGCTCCTTGATGGCCTCCTGGCTGGCGACCAGGCCGGACTGGATGGTCTGGGTACCCCCGCCGAGGGTATGCACCACCTGCGGTGCGGAAAGATCCTGGATGACGCCGCTGGCGAGTAGCACGATGGCGCCGATGAGGGCCAATGGGAACAGGATCCGCACGGTGCCGCGCACGAGATCGACCCAGAAGTTGCCGACAGTGCCGGACTCCGCGCGGGCCAGCCCGCGGATCAGCGCAACCACGACGGCCAGCCCGACGGCGGCCGAGGCGAAGTTCTGAATCGTCAGGCCGAGGGTCTGCAGGACCGGTGAGGCGCCGGATTCACCACCGTAGCTCTGCCAGTTGGTGTTGGTGACGAAGGAGATCGCGGTGTTGAACGAGGTGCTGACGTCCATTTTTGCGCCGCGCGCGAGGGGCAGGTACGGCTGTGCGAGGCAGAGCGCGAACAACGCCGCAAAACTGACGATCGAGAAGGCGATGACCGAGACGGCGTACGTCGTCCAGCGCTGTTGCGAGCGTGGGGAGACTCCGCACACGCGGTAGATCGCCCGCTCGACGCGCAGATCCTTCTCACTGGTGAAGGTGCGCGCGATGTAGTCGCCCAGGGGGACATGCGTCAGGGCGAGGATCGCGACGAGCGTCAGGATCGTCAGCAGCCCTGCGGGGATGTCGCCCATCAGAATTTGTCCGGGTGGACGAGCGCGTAGATCAGGTATCCGAGCAGTGCCAGGGCGATGGCGCCCGCTGCGACGTATTCAGCCATACCCGGCAGTCAATGCCGGTCGCGCGCTCTCTCAGGTCGCCTTGATCCATCCTTCACGCGTCTTGATGCGATCTTGACGGGCGTGTTCGGCTCAGCTGACGAAGAACGCTGTCTTGCCCGTCTTGGCTTCCTCACGGGCCCGACCCTCGGCACGGCGTTCCACGAAGCGGGAGGCCTGCTCGTCCAGGCCCTTCATGAACTCGGCCAACTCCACGCGTGCCTGCTCGCCCTCGGCGCCCAGACCGGTCATGTTGAAGATGTCCCAGTACTTCAGGATCGGCATGATGACCTCGTCGTGGTGCAGCCGCTGGTCGTAGACACCGGCCTTGGCGATCAGCATCGAGCTGCGCCGGAAACCGGCCATCGTGGCGCCCGGCATCTCGAAGCCCTTCACCTCTTTGAGGATGGCCTGCAGCGTCTCGTCGGGGGCGATCTTCAATGCTGCCTCCACGATGTTGCGGTAGAAGATCATGTGCAAGTTTTCGTCCTTGGAGATCCGCGCGAGCATCTTGTCGGCGACCGGATCTTCGGTCACCCGGCCGGTGTTGCGGTGCGAAACGCGGGTTGCGAGCTCCTGGAACGAGACGTAGGTGACGGCCTCGAGGGCGGTCTTGTCGCCGGAGTCGTAACCGGAGGTCATGTAGTCCATCCGGGCGCGCTCGAGCTCCACGGGATCAACGCCGCGGGTTACCACGAGGTAGTCGCGCATCACGATGCCGTGCCGGTTCTCCTCGGCGGTCCAACGCCCGACCCAGGTACCCCACGCGCCGTCCCGGCCGAATCGGGTGGCTATCTCGCGGTGATACGAGGGCAGGTTGTCCTCTGTGAGCAGGTTGGTGAACATCGCGGCCTTCGCCGTCTCGGACAGCTTGGAGTCCTCGGGTGCCCAGTCCGTGCCACCCATCGCCGCGAAATTACGCCCCTGGTCGTACGGGATGTAGTCGTGCGGGTGCCACTCCTTGGCGATCCTCATGTGCCGGTCGAGGTTCTCGGCGACGACCGGTTCGAGTTCTTCCAGAAGGTGGGCTGCTGCTGGGCTCATATTCAGACATTACGCCGATCTCGGGTGAGACCGCGAGCTACCGAGGAGTTCCGCGAGAGACTGCGGGTATGACGACGGAACCCGTAGCTCTCGTGACCGGTACCTCCAGCGGAATGGGTTTGTGGACGGCGGTGGGCCTCGCCCAGCGGGGTCTGCACGTCGTGGCCACCATGCGTGATGTGGGGCGCGCCGACCGGTTGCGGGCGGCGGCGACCGACGCAGGCGTTGAGGTCGACGTTCGGGCACTTGATGTCACGGACCGGGCCGGAACGGCGGCGTGTCTGGACGGCATCCGCGCGGATCTCGGTGAGATCGAGGTGCTTGTCAACAACGCGGGTCGGGGCTCGGTAGGGACTTTGGAGCAGATCGACGACGCCACCCTGCAGCAGCAGCTGGACGTCAACTACCTCGGCGTCGCGGCGCTGACCCGCGCAGTGCTCCCGGGGATGCGCACCCTTGGTCGTGGCCGCATCGTGACGGTGACGAGTGTCGGTGGCGCGGTCGGGCAGCCATTCGCCGATGCCTACTGCGGCGCCAAATTCGCGGTCGAGGGGCTGATGCAGTCACTGGCCCCGGTAGTTGCCCCGTTCGGTATCGGCGTGGCCGTCGTCGAGCCCGCTGCCGTGGCGAGCGACTTCGTGACCAATGCCGACGTACAGGATCGCTCCGGTGTCGAGGGCGACCCGTACGGCGAATTACGCGCCGCGTACCTCAAGCGCAGCGGGGCGGCCTTCGCGAACGCCCAGGACGCACGCGGGGCGGCGGCGATCATTATCGAAGCAGCAACGACCAGCGAGCCGAAGTTCCGTTGGCAGACTTCCCCCGGCGCATCTGCGTTCGTCGGGATGTCGCTCGCGGACCTGGACGGTAGCGCCGTCCTCGGCCAGACGGCGACCTGGATCGTCTAGTGCCGAGCACCGCGGGCAGATACTCCGCGAACATCGGGCTGATCGTCGTCGTCATCGTGGTGATGGGCGGCGCGATGCTCATCTCCGCGCAGTTGGGGGTCGGCCCGGGGATCATCCTCGCCGGTTTCACCGCAATCTTCTTCACACTCGGTATCGGCGGCGGATCGTTGCGCGCCGACCTACGCAAAGCCGCGTGGTACGGCCCGTTGATGGCGCTTGCGGTGTCGCTCCCGCGGATTGTCGCCGACTATCAGCTCGGCGTCGCGCTGGTCATGGTGGCGGCCGTCATCTTCCTGGCGGGATTACTGCCCGCGCTCGGTCGTAACTACGAGCAGGCCGGGCTCGGGCTCGGGATCGGCACGGTGCTGGGATTCGCCCTGCAATCCGACACCGGATCCGCCACGCAGACCGTGGGTGCGGCCTTTGTGGGCGTCGTCTTCGTCGTGTTGCTGCGAATCCTGCTGAAGTTCCGCGATCCCAGCGACGTCACCCGACAGCTCGCTGCCGAAACGCTGACCCAACCCGATCCGGGCTTCGAGCAGGCGTACACGATGTGGTTGCGGGACAAGCCAGTCCGCTGGATCGATGAGGTGCTGCAGGCAGCTGTCGGCTATCGCACGCTGCGCGGCACGCTGAGTGGCGATGAGGCGTCGTCCGCCGATGATCGCGCTGCAGCGGTCGCCGTCATCGTGGCAGCACAACACCCGATGGCTGAGCCTGGTCCGCCCAACGTGGCCGAGTCACCGGATGAACTGGCGCCACCGGATGAACCGGCGCCACCGGGCGGCTCGGCGCTCAACCTTGCGATGCAGGCGCTGGACCGCATCGAGCACCTGGCGCAACGCCGCAACGCCGACCTGGTGGAGGGTGCGGCGGCGACTCGTTGGGTGTTCGGGCGAGCATCGGTGCGGGCCGTGCTGGTGCGGCGCTCGCAGATCCTGCGGCACGCGCTGCGCACAGTGCTCGGGGTCGTGCTGACCTTCCTGCTGGCCTGGGCCACCGTCGGTCCCCGCGACCCATTGGTCACCTCGATGGCCACGGCTGCGTTCGCGATTCTGCAGATCAGCTGGAGCCAGACACTGTTCAAGGCGAAACAACGACTGCTTGGTGTCGCCGGTGGGGCAGCGCTGCTCGCGGTGGCGCTGTGGCTGCTACCGAAAGAGTGGCTGCTGCCGTTCGCATTGGTCGCTGCCTTCTGCGGCCTGTGGCTGATCGCCAGCAATCAGGTGCTGTCCATCGGCAGTTTCGTCATCGTCTCCGTCGGTATGAATGTCGTCACGCGTGGTCTGGATCCCACCCGGACCCTGCTCGAGTACATTGGTTTGCTGTTGGCAGGGGTCACCATTGGTCTGCTGTGCGGGTTCGTCGTGGTGCCACATCTGGAACCCGACCGAGCCGAGGAACGGGTACGTCGCGCCAGACAGGCGGTGCAGGACTTGCTGCGCCGCACCGCGCAGTTGGTGCCGGACTCATCTGTAGCGGGGGCGCGGATCGTGGACGTGAGCGAGTTGGTCCAGCCATTTTATGCAGTGCGCACCGAGGTGATGAATCTCCGATCTCCGATGCATCGAACCGACGAACGGCAGGGCGTGAGCAGCGCCGATTTCGCGGCGCTCGCCACGAAGCTTGAGACGCTCGCGATCGTCGGACTCATCGAAGCGCGCGAGGGGCGGCTGTCGGCGACGACCCTCGACATGGCAGCCGATGCATTGTGCGAGGTATCCGATCAGGCACAGAACCTGGAGATTCCCGACTTTGTGCGGCTCGCCGGCTGGGTCGGTGCCGATAGCGCCCAGCTTCGCAGCGACGGACCTGCACTCTCGCCGGACGAGCCTGGACAAACCCCACAATGACGGGGTTTGTCCAGAGTCAGGTCAGCCAGCTGCATGTCGGTCGGTGCACCAGGTCAACACTCGATGACGTTCACGGCGAGGCCGCCGCGCGAAGTCTCCTTGTACTTGTCGTTCATGTCGGCGCCGGTCTGGCGCATCGTGCGGATGGCGTCGTCCAGACCCACCCGGTGGGTACCGTCGCCGTGTACCGCGAGGCGTGCGGCGTTGATGGCCTTGACCGAGGCAATGGCGTTGCGTTCGATGCACGGCACCTGCACCAGTCCGCCGACCGGGTCGCAGGTCAGTCCGAGGTTGTGCTCGATGCCGATTTCGGCCGCGTTCTCGATCTGCTCGGGGCTCCCGCCGATGACGGCACACAACGCGCCGGCAGCCATCGAGCATGCGGAGCCGACCTCGCCCTGACAACCGACCTCGGCTCCGGAGATGGAGGCACCCTCCTTGAAGAGAATGCCGAGTGCTGCGGCGGTGAGCAGGAAGGTCACCACCGCGTCGTCGCCCGCCTCCTCGTACTGGCCGTCGACGAAACGCATGTAGTAATGCAGCACCGCGGGCACGATGCCCGCCGCGCCGTTGGTCGGTGCGGTCACGACGCGGCCACCGGAGGCGTTCTCCTCGTTGACGGCCAGCGCGTAGAGATTGACCCACTCCATGGCCCAGAGCGCGTCGGTCGGTTCGCCTCCCTTGGCCCGGGCGACGGCCTCCTGCTCGCAAAGGCGTCGTTTGAGCCGGGGAGCACGGTGTCGCACCTGCAGCCTTCCCGGCAGGAACTCCTCGGTGCGCTCGCATCCGTTGGTGACGCACTCCTGCATCACGGACCAGATCTGCAGCAGGGCGGCGCGGGTCTGATCCCACGGACGGAACGCCGCCTCGTTTGCCTGCATCACCCCGGCGATCGTCATGTCCCGGGCGTGGCAGATGGCGAGCAACTCAGTCGCTGTCAGGAACGGGTGCGGCACCGAGGGGGCATCGCTGACCAGCTCGTCCTCATCGGCCGCGACGACGAATCCACCACCGACAGAGTAGAACTCGGCAGTGTGGATGGTGGAGCCGGATGCGTCGTAGGCGGCGAACCGCATACCGTTCGGATGCCGAGGCAGCTTCTTGAGGTGCAGTAGCAGGTCGGTGGCGGTGTCAAACGGGACGGCTATCTCGTTGCCGAGGCGTAGGACCTGCGAGGTGCGGATCTCCTCGTACCTCGCGAGGGCATGGCCGACATCGACGGTTTCGGGCTCCGCGCCCTCCAGGCCGAGGACGACGGCGCGGTCGGTGCCGTGCCCGGCGCCGGTCGCGGCGAGGGAGCCGAAGAGCTCGACCTGTACCCGGGTGACCTGCGGCAGCGAGTCGCTTGCGCGAAGTTGTCCGACGAAGCGATGACCGGCGCGCATCGGCCCGACCGTGTGTGATGAGGACGGTCCGATGCCGATCGAGAAGAGGTCGAGGACGGAGAGGGACATCAGACGTACTCGCGCATTCCGTCGAGCAACCAACGGGCCACGTGGATCGCGAACGAGGAGCGTGGCATCACGCGCCAGGTCTGCTCGTCGACCCGCCACAGGAGGATCCCGACGCCTTCGAGCAAGGTCGAGACCGCGCGGCCGGGCAGGAAGACCCGGGGGTGCAGGTCCAGCCGGCAGGACTTCTGCAGTACGTCCCGTGCGTGCGGCCCGGACAACTGCAGCGTGGTGCGGTTGGCCGACAGGTCGACGACCTGGCCGGGCAGGTCTCCGAGCGCGTGGGCCAGATCGGCGGTGAGTCGCATGGGATCGGGGCCGCCACCGGATTCATCGGGCGCAATGGCCAGGAATTCATCGGGTCCGAGCCAGAGCACGTGCCGATCAGCCGGCAGCGCAGTCACGACGCCGACACCGGACGGCAACGGACCGCCCAACGCCGACTCCAACACACGTGCCGACGCGCTACCCGGCCGGGCTCGAAGTCCGATCTGGGTCAGGAACGGCACCTCGCGCAGTGCCGCGCCGTCGCTGCTGCCGGCCGTCAACTCAGCTGTCAGCCGGTGCAGCGGGCTACGTCGCCGGTCCAGGAGAGTGCTGCGCTCAACCATTGTTTTCCTCGGCATTGGTTACCTCAGCCATCGCGTCGGGCTCCTTCTTTGTCGTAGAGGACGGCATCGGCGATTTCGACCGGCACGAACTGCCCGCCGAAGGATGCCATGACCTGCTGTCCGATGCGTTCGCGCCCGTCCTTGACGAGGGCGAGCGCGAAACTGCGCTCCAGGGCCTGACTGTGGTAACTCGACGTGACGTGCCCGATCATCGGGATCGGGGTAGACGCCGGCCCGGTCAGCGGTTGCGACGGCGCGTCCGACGCGAGCACGATCTGGGCTCCTTCGGGTAACCGCAACGACCGGTCGACGGGCAGCAGACTGACCAGTTGCCGACGTCCGGGCTGGTGGTGCGAGGCCCGTGCAAAGGACCGTTTGCCGATGAAGTCCTTGGCCTTGGAGACGACCCAGTCCATCCCGAGGTCCTGCGGCGTGACGGTGCCGTCGGTGTCCTGCCCGACGATCGGGAAGGCCTTCTCGGCTCGCAGAACATGCATGGTCTCGGTGCCGTAGGGGGTGATGTCCAGCTCGGCGCCGGCGGCGGTCACGTCCTGCCAGAGTGCTTCGCCGTACCAACCGCTGACGTTGATCTCGTAGGCGAGCTCGCCGGAGAAGGTGACGCGCGCGACCCGGGCGGGGATGCCGCTGGCGAGGATGGTGTCGACGTGGGTCATGAACTCAAAGCCCTCCTTCGACACATCCAGGTCGGGCGCGAGTGCGCCGACAACCTCGCGGGAGTGGGGTCCGACGACGGCGATCGTCGTCCACTGCTCGGTGACCGAGGTGAACCACACGTCCAGCTCCGGCCATTCCGTCTGGCTCCACTCCTCAAGCCACTCGAGCACCTTGGCGGCGCCGCCGGTAGTCGTCGTCATGAGGAACCTGTCAGCGGCCAACCGGAAGCTGACCCCGTCGTCGAGCACCATTCCGTCGGGGCCACACATCACCCCGTAGCGCTGCCTGCCGACGGCGAGCTTGGCGAACGCGTTGGTGTAGATCCGATTCAGGAAGACGGGTGCGTCGGCGCCGCGGATCTCAATCTTGCCGAGTGTCGTCGCGTCCATGTATGCGACATTCTCCCGCGCCGCACGGCATTCGCGGGCGACCGCTGCGTCCATGTCCTCGCCGTCGCGAGGGTAGAACCGCGGACGCTTCCACTGACCGACGTCCTCGAATTTCGCGCCTAACGCCTCATGTCGCCCGTGCACCGAGGTGAGCCGCGCCGGGTCGTAGAGCTGCCCGCGCGCGCGACCCGCGAGCGCCACGAAGGCAACCGGGGTGAACGGCGCGCGGTAGGTGGTGGTGCCCAGCGCGCCAAGGGTGGTCTGCTGCGTGCTGCTCGGATGCTGTCCCGGCTGGCCGGTGGGCATCGCGGCCATGTCCTGCTCGCCGAGTAGCTGGGTCAGTAGACCGATGGTGAGGACACCGCCGATCTTGCCCTGATCCAGGCCGGTGCTGATCGAGGTGTAGCGCTTGACATGTTCGACCGACCGCATCCCGGCGCCCGTTGCGCGAATGACGTTCGCCGCTGTCTCGTCGCGGTGCGGGTCCACGAAATGGGTCGACAGGTCTCCATCTGCACCCGGGATCATCCACAGTGCGTGCGTCGTACCCGAGTGGGACCGTCGCTCGGCGGTCGTCAGGCCGGTGGCCGACGGATCGGCGCCGGCGACGTTGCCCTCGGCGACGCAGCCGGTCGTCCAGTAGGTGCCGGCTGCTGCGCCGATGGCCTGCTGGTCGCGCACCGCGCCCGACGGCACGAAACCCATCAGTTGATAGTCCCACCGCAACGCGCCCTGGCGTTGGGAGTGCAGGCTGACATTGGGCGACCAGCCGCCGGACACAGCGAGTAGGTCGCATGAAACACGTTCTGCTGTCGACGGATCGGCGCCCAGCTCGGCGATGCGGACAGCGTTCACTGATTCGGCACCGTCGACACCGACGACCACGCAGCCGCGCTGCACGGTCACCCCCTCCGGCGCCGTGGCCACAGAGTCGACGCGGGTGTCGACGATCCGTACCGCCGCTCCTGCCGTGTGCAACGCCTTCGCGACGCCGTATGCCGAATCGTTGGTGGTCAGCACGACGACCTCTCGCCCGGCCAGCGTCGCCCACCGACCCAGATAGCTCTGTACCGCCGACGCGAGCATCACGCCGGGGCAGTCGTTACCGGCGAAGACGAGCGTGCGCTCGAACGCCCCCGTGGCGAGGATGACTCGGCCGGCCGTGATGTGCCAGACCCGCTGACGCGAGACGCCGGCCCGCATGGCGTGCTGGCTACGCTTCTCCAGCGCCACCAGATAGTTGTTGTCGTAACTGCCGAAAACGCACGTCCGGGTCAGGATGTGGCAGTCGGTTGAGGCCTCCAGCTCTGCGCGCACGGATGCGATCCACTGCGTAGCGGGTTGGCCCTCGATCTTTTCACCCGGTCGCCCGAGCAGGCTGCCGCCCAGTTCGAAGTCCTGCTCTATCAGCGTGACGCGCGCGCCGGTCGACATCGCCGTGCGCGCTGCTGCGAGACCGGCCGGGCCGGCGCCGATCACGGCAATATCGGTGTGCACGTGCATCCGGTCGTATTCCGCGGTGTCGACCGACTCATCGAGGGTGCCGATGCCGTCCTCCCAGGTCAGCTGCATCCCGTCGGCAAGCTCGAGTGTGGTTGCGGGCAGCTGGGATTCGCCGTAGCCACCGTTCATCCGGACGACCGCGTTGGGTTCCTCGACACCTGCGGTCATGATGCCGCGCGGTCTGCCCAGGTAGATCGAGTCACCCACCCGACGCACCCCGTTCGCGAGTGCGGCGGAGGCGACCGTGTCACCTGCGTGGCCGGTGTAGTTCGCGTCGTCGAGGGTAAACGTCAAGGTGGTGTCGCGGTCGATCGCGCCACCCGTGTCGAGGCGGGCAGCAGTCATGAGCCGGCCCCCAGGTACGTCGAGGTGATCTCGTAGGTGCGGGTGTCGCGTACCGCGTTGAACCACTTCCGGCAGCCCGCGCTGTGCACCCAGCGCTCGCGGTACGAGCCCTTGGGATTGTCGCGGTAGAAGAGGTACTGCGCCCACTGCGCGTCGCTCAGTGCGTGCGGGTCCTCGGGGTAGGGGACGTGGGCCTGCCCGCCGTAGCCGAATTCGTCTTCGGTGCGTTTCCCGCAGTAGGGACACTCGATGATCAACATGGAAGTTCCTCCCGGTCAGTGGGCGACGGCTGAGGCGCCGTGCTCGTCGATGAGCGCACCGGTCTCGAACCGGTCGAGTGCGAACGGTTCGTTGAGTGGGTGCGGCTCGTCGTGGGCGATGGTGTGCGCGAAGGCCGTACCTGCGCCGGGGACGGCCTTGAAGCCGCCGGTGCCCCACCCGCAGTTGACGTACATGCCCTGTACCGGGGTCAGTCCCATGATCGGTGAGGCGTCGAGGGTGACGTCAACGATGCCGCCCCAGGTGCGCAGCAGGTGAGCGCGCGCGAACGCTGGGAAGAGTTCGACGGCGGCGGACATCTGCTGCTCGATGATGTGGAAGGACCCGCGTTGGCCGTAGCCGTTGTAGGGGTCGACACCGGCTCCCATCACCAGCTCGCCTTTGTGTGCCTGCGAAACGTAGACATGTACGTGGTTCGACATGACCACGGTCGGATGGATGATGTCGTGCAGCTCCGAGACCAGCGCCTGCAGCGGGTGGGACTGGATCGGCACCCGGAACCCGGCCAGCTGCGTCAGCACTGAGGTATGCCCGGCGGCTGCCAGCCCGACCTTGTCCGAATAGATCGTGCCGCGATTGGTCTTGACACCGGTGACCTTGTCGCCGTCCATCACGAAGCCCTGCACCTCGCAGTTCTGGATCAGGTCGACACCCATCTCACTGGCGCGGCGGGCATACGCCCAGGCCACCCAGTCGTGCTTGGCGATGCCTGCACGGGCCTGGTAGGTAGCGCCCATCACCGGGTAGCGGATCTCCTGCCCGATATTGATGATCGGGCACAGTTCCTTGACCTGCTGCGGGTCGACCCACTCGGCGTCGATCCCGTTCAACCGATTGGCCTCGACCCGGCGTACCGACTCGCGCACATCCTGCAGGGTGTGCGCAAGGTTGAGTACGCCGCGCTGGGAGAAGAAGATCTCGTAGTCGAGCTCGTTTTCGAGGCCCTCCCACAGCTTGAGTGACGTTTCGTACATCGCTGCCGACTCGTCCCACAGGTAGTTGCTGCGGATGATGGTGGTGTTGCGGGCCATATTGCCGCCCGCGAGCCAGCCACGTTCGAGCACCGCGACGCGGGTGATGCCGTGGTTCTTGGCGAGGTAGTACGCCGTTGCGAGCCCGTGACCACCACCGCCGACGATGATCGCGTCGTAGTGACGGGCCGGCTCGGGGTTGTGCCACAGGAACTTCGGATGCTGGGGCAAGTCGCGCTGGCTCATTGGGCGGCTCCTTCAGAGGTTCCGGGCACGGAACGGGAATCCCTCTTCTGATATATCAGTTGTCGGATAACCTTGGCGTGAACCGTCGAACACTGTCAACCCCTACGGAGGAGTAGATGACGGCCGTCGTCGAAGGCGCCTCTGGAGCTCCGGTCGCTTCCCTCACCGATACCGCGTACGAATCGCTGCGGTCCCGGCTGGTGCTGCTCGACATCCCGCCGGGTGCGCCGATCAACGAGCAGGGGCTGTCCAAGGAGCTCGGCATCGGGCGCACACCGCTGCGGGAGGCGTTGAAACGGCTCGAGTCCGACCACCTCGTGGTCACCTATCCACGGCGCGGCACGTTTGCCAGTTCGGTCGACATCACCGCGCTGAGCGAGATCTCCGAGATCCGTCAGTCCCTCGAACCGCTCGCGGCCGGACTGGCCAGCGGGCGTCTGGACATGGTTGACCGGAATGCGTTGCAGCAGCTACAAACATCGCTGCGCGCGCTTCCCGTTGACACCTCGGCGCGGGACCACATGGACTGGGACCTGCACGTGCACCGGGCGCTCTACCGGGCCTGCCACAACGAACACCTGCAGACGGCACTGACCCGTTACGGCAACCTCGCGACCCGTATCTGGTCGGTTGCAGCCCCGCGCCTGGCCGATATCGGGGCGCATGTCATTGGGCTCGTCGACTTGATCGACGCTGTGCTCGCCGGCGACGAAGCGCGAGCTGAGCAGCTGATGCTGGAGCACATGCGCGACTTCGAGAGCCGCATCCGGACGGTCCTCTGAATGACACAATCGCCTACTGGCCGCCATCTCGGAACACGAGATTTCGCCGTGGCCGGCGCCGGTGTCCTGGCACTGGTGGTCGGCGGGCCGCTCGTAGCAGCGACCAGGCCGACGACATCGTCCGCAGTGATCTGGGCTGTGGTGTTCTACGCCGTTGTCCAGGTGGTCCTGCTCTGGGAGAGCGGTCGCCCAGGTCGGGCACCATGGGCGCGCATCGACACAGTGATGTCAGCTGCTGCGTTGGTCGGCGTCCTGTTGATCATGAGTCAACTGCTCTGGTCGATATCCGGCAGTTCGATCCTCGGTGCGGCTATCGCGTCGGTGCTTGCGGGTGGCGCGCTCGCCGGCTTCATCGCGACAAGGCGGCGTCACCACTCACGTTAGATCCGCAGCAACGTCCGTCAGTCAGGATATTGATGTCGATCAGGCCAGCGCCATAAGTTGTGTGAACGGGTGCGCTCTATGGGGCGCACCCGTTCACACAACTCGGTGGTGGGACGTCAGACGAGGCGCTTGTCCGGCGACTTCGTCTTGGCCGGGTCGGTGTCGGGTAGGTCGCCCAGGGCCGCATCGACCTTCTTCATCACGTCGGCGTCGAGCTTGACGCCCGCAGCTTCGGCGTTGCTGGTGACCTGCTCCGGCTTGGAAGCGCCGACCAGGGCCGCCGCGACGTTGTCATTGGCCAGCACCCATGCGACGGCGAGCTGCGCCATCGTGAGGTTCAGGTCCTCGGCGATCGGCGCGAGCTTCTGAACAGCGGTCAGGGTCGTGTCGTTCATGAAGCGGCTGATCATGTCCGCTCCGCCCTTGTCGTCGGCGGCGCGACTGTCGGCCGGCGGCTGTTCCCCCGGCTTGTACTTGCCGGTCAGGATGCCTTGCGCGATCGGGCTCCAGACGATCTGGGAGATGCCGAGGTCTTTGCTGGTCGGCACCACTTCGCCTTCGATGACCCGCCAGAGCATCGAGTACTGCGGCTGGTTGGAGATGAGCTGGACACCCAGTTCGGTCGCGAGCGCGTGACCCGCGCGGAGCTGGTCTGCGGTCCATTCGCTGACGCCGATGTAGAGCGCCTTGCCGGACCGCACGACGTCGGCGAATGCCTGCATCGTCTCTTCCAGCGGGGTTTCGTAGTCGTAGCGGTGTGCCTGGTAAAGGTCGACGTAATCGGTGCGCAGCCGACGCAGTGATGCATCAATCGAATCGTGGATGTGCTTGCGGGACAGCCCGGTGTCGTTGTGCTGCTTACGGCCGGTCGGGAAGTAGACCTTGGTGAAGATTTCCACCGATTCGCGCGATTCACCGGCGAGTGCGCGCCCGAGTACAGACTCGGCAGCTCCGTTCGCGTAGACGTCCGCCGTGTCGAAGGTGGTGATGCCGGAGTCGAGCGCGGCGCGCACGCAGCGCACAGCCATGTCGTCCTCGACCTGGCTGCCGTGGGTGAGCCAGTTGCCGTAGGTGATCTCTGAGATCTTCAGTCCGCTGTTACCTAAGTATCGAAAGTCCATATTTAAACCGTACGCCGCGCGCCTGAATGTCGCACATGAGCGATTCGTCGATCCGGGATGCCATCGTCGGTGGCTGATGCCACAGTGGAGGGATGGATACCGTTACCGATCAGCAGTTCCGCGACGCCAACCTCCCCGACTGGCACAAGGCCCCGAACACACTGCACGCCAGCTTTGAAGTGCCCGATTACCGCGCCGCCGCGACGTTCATCACGGCGATCGCCGAAGCGGCGGAGTCAGCAGTGCACCACCCGGACCTGAGCCTGACCTACGGCACGCTCGACCTGACGCTGTGCTCGCACGACGATGGGACAGTCGTCACCCAGAAGGATCTGGATCTGGCGGCTGAGATCAGCCGGCTCGCCGCGGCGCAGGGTCGCAGCGCGCAGCACGACGCCACCTACGAGATCTAGGCCGGCACCTGCGATGGTCAAGAAGCTGATCAACGACCCGCTCGACGTCGTCCGTGAGTCAATGGAAGGAGTGGTGCTCACCCAACCCGGCACCGCGATTCTGCGCGACCGCACAATCGTCGTGCGAGCCGACCGGGTCAGCCACGGCCCGACCACCGATCTGCCGGTCGCGTTGATCTCCGGCGGAGGGGCAGGGCATGAGCCGGCGCACGCCGGATATGTCGCGAGCGGAATGCTGACAGCCGCCGTCAGTGGTGCGGTTTTCTCCTCGCCCAGTGTCGATGCCGTGCTCGACGGGATCAGAGCCGTCACCGGCACCGGCGGCGCGCTGTTGATCGTGAAGTCCTACACGGGTGATCGCCTGAACTTCGGGCTGGCTGCCGAGCTGGCCCGCTCCGAAGGCTATGACGTGCGGATGGTCGTCGTCGGCGATGACGTCGCGCTCGCTGACGATGACGACAATGCGGGTCGGCGCGGACTGGCCGGCACCGTCCTGGTGCACAAGAGCGCCGGAGCGCTCGCAGAGCAGAGCGGCTGCCTCGACGACGTCGCCGCGGTGGCTCGAGCGGTCGCCGCTGCGGTCGGCACGATGGGCCTGGGTCTGACTCCGTGCATCGTGCCCGGGTCGGACGAGCCTGGGGCAGAGATTGCGGCCGAGGGCGCCGAGCTCGGTCTCGGCATCCACGGCGAACCAGGGGTGCTGTCCATTGATATGGCGCCTGCCGACGAGCTCGCCGCCCGCCTCGTCGACACCATCGTGTCCGACCGGCAGTACGGCTCGGGTGCACGCGTGGTTGCTCTCATCAACTCCACTGGCGGTACGCCACCGATGGAGTTGTCGATTATTTCGCGCGCTGTGGTGAAGTTGTTGCAGGACAGGGGCATTGAGGTCGATCGGCTCTACCAGGGACTGGTGATGACGAGTCTCGAGATGGCCGGATGCTCGGTGTCCCTCTTGGCGACGGATACCCACGACGGTCTGCTGGATCTGTTGGATGCGCCCACGGGGTCACTCAGTTGGCCTGGTCACGGCGTTGCGCAGGCCCCCGGGTTGACGCAGGTCGATGTACCGGCCGGCCCGGAGTTGACCGACGACGAGGCAGGCGAAGGCAACGCAACCGACGAGCAGTGCAGCGCCGCCATCGAGCGCGCCTGCAAGGCCCTGCTGGACGCCGAAGACGAGCTGACCCAGATGGACAAGGTCGTCGGGGACGGTGATCTCGGCACAGCCCTCGCCCGTGGGGCCCGTGCCTGGCTGGCCGACCCGGTAAGTGGTGGGGCAGCGCATCAGCTGCGGGCGCTGTCCGGCGTCGTGCGTCGTGAAGTGGGTGGCACCTCGGGGCCGCTCTACGCGGCGGGTCTGCTACGCGCTGCCGAAGCCGTCCGTGCCGGGGGCGACTGGGCCGCAGCACTACGAGCGGGTAGCGAGGGCGTGCAGGAGCTCGGCGGCGCTGCCGAAGGCGACCGAACCATGGTTGATGCGCTTGCGCCCGCTGCCGCAGCAGCCGGCGACGGGCTCGCGGCAGCCCAGCAGGCAGCGCACCGGGGCGCGGACGGCACAGCGGACCGCGTCGCCCGACGCGGCCGCTCCAGTTATCTCGGTGACCGGGTCAAGGGGCACCCGGACCCTGGCGCGGTGGCGATCGCGGTCTGGCTGGACGCGCTCGGTTCCTGACCATTTCGATGGACCAGCTCGCATGGGAAGGTGAGCCATGGCAGACAACACGACATCCATCCTGCTGACCGACGCGTTCGAGCGGGTGCATGAGCTCGTCCCCGAGGTCATCGGCGGACTCGACAGCGCGGAGTTGGAGTGGCAACCGGATACGGAGGCCAACTCCATCGGTTGGCTGGTCTGGCACCTGACTCGAGTCCAGGACGACCATTTCGCCACCTTGACCGGGCAGGAACAAATCTGGCTCAAAGACGGGTGGGCCGGCAGGTTCTCGCTGTCCTACCCCGACGATTCGATCGGGTTCGGTCAGTCCGGCCCGGAGGTGGGTCAGTTCACCGTCGATGAACCGACGCTGTTGACCGGGTACCACGCGGCAGTTCACGCTGCCACTCTCGCTGCGCTGCAGACTTTCTCACCGCAGGATTACGGGCGGGTGGTCGACGACCGGTACGACCCGCCGGTAACCCTCGGTGCACGGGTGGTCTCGGTACTCGGCGACATCAGCCAGCACGTCGGTCAGGCGGCATACGTACGCGGGCTGCTCGAGCGCAGAGCCTGACTAACAAGACAAAACCGCCGAGTGGCAGGGAACCAACTCGACCGGCGTACTTATGAGTACGCCGGTCGAGGCTTATCCCTGCCACTCGGCGAGGTGTTCTTGATGCTTGTGTCAGCCGTCAGTACGGGCGGTGTCGGCCGCTTCCTTCTCCGAGGTCGCGTCAGCATCGGAGAGCCGACCGCCGAGGTCTTCCAGGTGCGCACGAACGAACCACTGGAACTTCTCCAGCTGCGCGGTCTGACCGATGAGCATGTCCTCGGTGATCGGGTCGACCTCGCCGGCGTCGGTGATGGCCTTGCGGTTGTCTTCGACCACACCGTCGTACACCTTGTCGAGCGCGCCGAGGTGCGCGAGCACGGTGTCGCGACCAATGGAGTAGTCACTCCAGGTGCGATCCCTCTCGATGGCGCCGGGGGTGCCCGCGGGTGAGCCGCCCATGGTCGCTATCCGCTCGGCGACCTCGTCGGCGTATCCGCGGACCAGTTCCACCTGCGGGTCGATCATCTCGTGGACGGCGATGAAGTGCGGTCCGACGACGTTCCAGTGCACGTGCTTGAGGGTCAGGTGCAGGTCGTTGTAGGCACTGAGGCGCTTCTGCAGCGACAGCACCAGGGTCTCGCTGTCCTGAACTGACATTCCGGGGACTGTGTAATGCACGGCCATGACGAACTCCTTCTGCGCGCAGGGCCTGACGCCGTGTGACGTAGGGATTTCCACGGTACACGGCGCGCGGCAGCGGTTCAGTTGCGGAAGCGGTCCACCAAAGAGCGCACGATTCCGGTGTTGTGTGTGTCACCGTCGTCATCGCGTTCGATGGCGCCGCCGGCCCAGTTCGGATCCTGTGGCCAGGGCCCGATCGGATCGAGGGTGGCGGGGTCGGTGCCCTCGTCGGGTACCTGCAACGCGCGCTCGAAGGCCTCTTCGACACCGATCAGCTCATAGCCCTTCGGCATCAGATCGGTGCGGAAGTCCGTTTCGTTGCAGACCATGTCCTCGTGCAGGCTCTCGACCAACGATTCGACGGTGGACTTCGGAACGTCGGCGATCGAGCCCGCGAGCGCGCCCACGAGACCCGTCGGCAGCAGCGGCACGTCGATCTCGGGTCTGGTCAGGCCTGCAGTCGCAGTGAACAGTTTCAGGAGTTCGGCGTAGGCCATCGTGTCCGGGCCGCCGATGTCGTAGGAGCGGGACTCACCCGTGTGCTCCATGCAGCCGGCAAGTGCCTGCACGGCGTCGACCACGGCAATCGGCTGCACCTGCGACTGCATCCAGGTGGGCACGGTGTGCACGGGTAGTCGCTCGGACAGTTGTCGGACGATCTCGAAAGAGGTGGAGCCGCTGCCGAGCAGGATGGCGGCACGCAGAGAGTAGGTCGGGATGCCTGACTCGGTCAGGATCTGCTCGACCTGCAGCCGGGAGGCGATGTGGTGCGACAGTTCGTCCTGCTCGACCGGCGGGACGATTCCGGACAGGTAGACGATCCGGCGCACCCCGGTCTGCTGGGCGCTGCGCGCAAAGTTACGCGCGCCCTGAGCGTCCTTCTCCATGAAGTCCTCGCCACCGAGACCGTGGATCAGGTAGTAGGCGGTGTGCACGCCCTGCAGTCCGTCCGTGACGCTCTGCTCATCCGATACGTCGAACTCGACGACGTCGATCTGATCGGACCACCAGTAGCGCTGCGCCTTAGCGGCGTCGGTGAACGCCCCTGCGACGTGATGGCCGCGCCGCAGCAGTTCGGGGATGAGCCGACCGCCGACATATCCGCTGGCGCCGGTAACGAGGACACGTGCAGAGTCAGTCACGTCTCAACGGTACGGCGCGGTGCAGGGCTGCCGGGCATCCGCCTGCCCTGCGTCATCCGGCGCGGCGCATACTTCCCAGATGAGCGATGATGACGAGAAGCAGGTGTCGGAGGTCTCGCAGATGACCCCTGGCGGTGGCGCCGACTCCACTCCCGGCACCGACGACGGTGTGCCCCCCGCTGAAGACTCACAGACCGAGGCAGACGGCGCGCCCCGCGACTACCGCGCGGATCGCAGCATCTGAGCCGAGATCCCCACGCAAGGTCACCCAAGGTCGTGGCGCGAGCGAAGACGCTCGCGACATCGTTCGCGCCCGGGACGTCACACAAGAGTTGTGACAACCCGACAGGCTGGATCCCAATGTCGCAGATGATCGATCTGCACGAAATTTGGGCGATGCTGGCGCACGGCCTGCATCACCTCGCCCAGTTGGTCGATCGGCACCTTCTTGGACAGGGTCAGGTGGGCTATCCAGTCGCGCGCCGGCTGCCCGGAACCGTCGGATTGCGCACCGGTCTGCCGGGGCAATTGGTGCTGTCGTAGCTCCTGCGCGATCAGCCCGAGCGATGGCGGTATGACCGCGAGGTGCGCGGCAACGAACGGCCCGTGGCCGAACACCACGCCCGCACCGAGCGCGATGCGCAGCGGCAGGAGGGGGCGTATCCGGCGGACAGCCAGATCCAGCAGTTCAGGACCCATCGTCGGCGCGGCGAGCAGGGTGAGGTGCGGGCGGTGGCTGTCGCTCGTGCGCCCGCCTTCGGACGGCACTCCCAGTGCGGTGACCGCCTCCCAGCCGGCCCGGATGGCGTCATCGCCGTCGGGGCTGAGTGTCAGGTCCAACGATTGGTAGGCCATCAGACAGCTCTCATCCTCTAGTGCGGTGACGCGTTGGGTGTGACTTCCCAGTTGCCGGTGTGCGGGTCGCGGCCGGCCAGGCCGCGGGCCTGGAATTCCGCCAGCCATCCCAGCATCGGGTATTCGCCCCACCGGCGGTGGAAGAGATTGGCGTTGCGCACGATATCGGTGAGGTGCTGCACCGGCGGGGAGCTGGTCGGGTGGTACTGGTGGTAAGCCGTGGCACCGCCGACCCAGGTCATCACACCCCCAGCCGCGTCGGCAGTGCGCGCGAAGTCGGTGTCCTCTGCCCCGTACCCGACGTAGTTCTCGCAGAATCCGCCGAGCTGTCGCCAGTGCAATGCACTGATCGCGAAGGACAGCGACCAGAACAACTCCAGCCTCGGCTCGCGAATGAGCTCGCCCCGGGCCGGAGCGGGGCGGGCCGGGTGCGGATGGGAGGCGAGCAGGTCGCCGTCGTCGTATCCAGGGCGACCCGTCGTCAGCGGCGGTAGGTAGTGCACCGGCCCGCACCACAACTGCGGCTCGTTCGCCACAGCACCGGTGACCTGCGCGTATCGCTGTACGAGGTCGATACCAGGCAGGCAGTCCACGTCCAAAAAGATCAACGTGTCCGCTCCGTGTTCGAGTGCAATCTGAGCGCCCAGGTTGCGTGCTGCCGCGAGTGGGAGGGCTGCTGGGTCGGCCGCCAGATCGATCACGTCAACACCTGGGTGATCGGCCAGCAGAGGACGGATCGACTCATCTCCCATGGCCACGACCACGTGGTGATCCGGCCGGCTGCTGCCGCGGTCAACGTGGCGCACCTGCTCGGTCAGATGAGCATGCCGACCGTGCGCAATAGTGATCAGGGCAGTGGTGATCGGTGCAGTGGTGATCGGTGCAGTCACTGCCGCGCCAGCCGGTCCAGCTCGGCGGCGAAACGGGGCGCTGCGGCCCGATCGTTCCATGATCCCCACCGCGAACCGCCGCGTTCGAGCGCCTGATCCAGCAACGAGGGCCACTCCGTCACGGGCGGCCACCCATTGCAGGTCACCGCGATACCGCCGCGGTCCAGGGCCTGCGCGGTGGCGCGTTGCTCACCGTGCGGGCGATCCTGGGCGACGACCACGGCCGGTCGGCGCAAGGCGGCAACCTCGGCCACGGCGTTCTGACCGGCGTGCGTGACCACGACCTGCGACCGGGCCAGCAGGTCTGGCAACGGTTCGCGCGATGGGCCGAAATCGGCACCGCAGAAGGTCCAGGTCCATGTCGGGGTGGCCTCTGCGATGGCCTCGGCGTCGCGCACGGACAACCCGCTGCCGCCGGAGCCGAGCAGGCAGGTGACCGACCGGGGTAGGACGCCGGTGGGGGTCGGCGCGGGCCGCGCAGCGATCTCGTCGAAGCGTGAGAACGCACCGCTGTGAAAGGTTTTCGCGGTCCACCGATCCGGCCACCCGGGTTCGGCCAGGTCCGCCGGCCAGGGTGCCAGCAGCCTCGTGGCGAGGTCGTAGGCCAGTTCGTGCCCAGCGTCCCGGCGGTCACCACGCATCGCGACGACGGCTACCGGTACACCAAGGGTCCGCGCGAGGACGGCGACCTCGACGGACACATCCACCACCATCAGGTGCGGCCGGGCCGTGCCGAGCCACGCTGCAATGGCAACCATCCGGGCACGGTACCCCTCGTGGTTCAGCGGAGCCCAGTGCAGTCGGCCGTGCGCGTCGATATCGGCGTTCGGCAATGGTGCGGGACGGTCATCGTGATCCAGCCCGACCCAGTGACCCGGCCAGTCGTTCGGTGCCGCAAGCGAACTGAGGCCGGTAACGGGTGTCTGAAGATGCGCGGCGACGGTCTGCAGCCGTTGCAGGTGGCCGGCCCCCTGGTGGTGCACGTAGTACCCGATCATCGAAGCACGGCGCGGTAGAGCTGGGCATGGGTGGCTGCGACACCGAGTTGTTCGACATGTCGTTGCTCCCTGCGGGTCGCGAGTTCGGCCTCGGGTACGACCGTGGTGGCTGTGATGTCGTGCAGGGTGCGGTGGACCGTTTCCGAGTCGGCGTTCAGCGGCAGCATGATGACCGGGTGCTGGTCGCCGTAGTACCCGACCGGCGGTGCGACGACATCCGTTCCCACATCCCAGCAGGACTCGACCCACCCCGAGTGCGTTCCCCAGCGGTATGGCAGTAACAGCGCGTCCAGACCGGACACGAATTTCCAGAGATCCCGCTCGTCGCACCAGCCCGGCACGACCTGGACCTCCCACCGACCGTCCCGTGCACCCGCAGCCACCCGAGGTGGGATCTGCTGGTGCGATGACACGCGCACGACGGCGCTCCAGGTGGGGGGAAGGCCGCTCAGTACGTCCAGGCCGCCTTCCGCGTCGATATTCTGCCTCGGTGAGCGCAGGTTGAGGCCGATCAACGGGTGTTCTGCGCAACGCGCACGGTGTCTGGAACCAACGAGGTCCAGGTCGAACTGGTGAGGGTGCGAAATGACGTGTGGTGTCACTCCATATCGTGAACCGACTTCTTTCGCGGCGCCATCGGTCAGCGTGATGACCTCGGCAGCCGCGCCGGTCAGAATGCCCAATGACTCGTGATGCAGGTGCTGATCGCGCAGGTGCGGGTTGTCCAGGTCATGCACGGTCACGACGAGTGGCACTCGTGCGACGGCCAGCGCACGCGTCCATTCGCGCAGCTGATCAGGTGACCGGTGCTCGAAGCCGAAATGCAGGTGAACAACGTCGACCTCCTCGGAATGCGCATGCACCCATGAGGGTTCCAGCGCGGGTGAGGGCCTCCAGGGATCACCGTAGGAGACGTTGCCCACCGGGTCGGGCGCGTGCACGATGCCGTCGGCACCGGCCAGGCAACGGTCCACATACGGATGGCGACCCGGGACGGTCGCAACACGGACGGTGGCACTACGGACGGTGTCGCGGTCAGGGGCCAACGGCCCGATCCAACCCGGGCTCGGTCAGCGTTGCGTAAAGGTCGACATATGCGGCCGTCATTCGGTCGAGCGAGAAATGCTGCTCGGCGAACTGCCGCACCCGCGCACGCGAGATACCGGCAGCGGCAACCGCAGCGTGACCCATCGCGAGAGTGTCCCCGGACGGCACCAGTGTCCCCACCTCGGGTGAGGACAGGATGTCGGGGATGCCGCCCCTACCGAAGGCGACCACCGGGGTCCCGCACGCAAGCGCTTCGATGACGACCAACCCGAACGGTTCGTCCCAGGTAGGGGTCACGAGCACGGCCCGCGCCGTGCGCACCTGCTCCACCTGGGCTGCGCCCGCCAGATGACCGAGGTAGCGCACCCCCGGTCCCAGTCGTGGTCGCACCTCGGCGCGAAAATAGGCCGGGTCGCTGATCGGTCCTGCGAAGTCGAGGTCGTACCCCGCATGTCGCGCGGCATCGATCGCCAGGTGGGGCGCCTTCTCGGGGGTGATGCGACCGGACCACCACAGGTGGTCGCCCCCAGGTCCCGGTCGCCACCAGTCCAGGTCGACGCCGTTGTGGATGACGGTCGCAGGCTGCGGTAGTGCCGTCCATGACCGGGCAGTGAAACCGCTGACGGCCGTGAACGACCCGACCGGTCCCCGGGAAGCGCTGATGGCCGACTCCAGCCACGGCGTCGGAGGGGTGTGCAGGGTGGTGAGCATCGGCACCTCGCAGGTGCTGGCGAGCGATACCGGCAGATAGTGCAACGAATGGTTGTGGATGACGTCGAAATGGTGGTGGCCGATCTGCGCGAGTCGGTGCATGACCTGCAGGTAGTCGTGGTGCTCGGCCATGAACTCCGCAGCCGGCATCGACTGGTCGCGCGATGCCAGATCGCTGGGCGCCCAACGACCCCCGCCGATTTCCCACTGTGGATCGACACCGTCCGATCCCTCGCGTGCAATCAGAGTGACGTCGTGGCCGTCAGCTTCCAGGCGGGTGCGCAGGTCCCACACCAGTGATTCCAGTCCGCCGGCGAATGGGGGGCTGATGCAGTGGCGTGACGGAGCGATCATCGCGATCCGCTGATGGTCGCGGTGCCCTCGGGACCGTTTTCGGTGCTCACGTCTCCCGAGCGACGTGGGGACCTGCTGCAGATGAGACACGCTCACCTCCTTCGACTCGCAAACTGGCTTAGCGTTGATGCAATGAGGGACCTTACGTTGGCGCTGGCCGGGCCACCCCGACACGGGGTGCGGCTGCACGCTGAAGCCCTGTTAAGTCATACCCCCCGGGCCGTCTCGGTAAACATCGTCGACGGACAGCTACCCGAGTTGACCACCTCGCGGGTGCACCTGCACTTCACCGACGCACTCTTCGGATCAAACGCCGTCGAGGCTGCCGAACGCGTCCGCCACATCCTGCAGGGCCGGGCGATGACGGTGACCCTGCACGACCTCCCGCAGGCTTCCGACGGGCCGGGTATGCAGCGCAGGCAAGCGGGGTACGCCCGGGTGGCGTCGCTGGCGTGCGGCATCCAGGTCAGCAGCGCGCACGAGCGCGAGCTACTACAGCAGACCTGGCGGGCCGCAGGAGTCGGCGCCCTGCCCCCGGTGGCGGTGGTGCCGTTGCCGGTCGATCGGCCGGCGCGGTGGGCGACCCGGGCGGAGGCCCGCGACGCTGGTAGAGCCCGCGGCACTCCTGACGTCGTCGTGCTCGGCTTCGTCTATCCCGGAAAGGGCCATGAGCAGACTCTGCTGGCAATGCGCGCGCTGCCGCCGTCGATACCGCTGATCGCAGTCGGTGCTGCATCCAGTGGGCACGATGATCTGCTGACGCAGCTCGAGCGCGACGCCGCCGGTCAGGGGCGACGCTTCGAGTGCACCGGGTACGTCTCGGATGCGGAGTTGGAAAAATGGGCCAGGCGGGCGGTGGTGCCGGTATGCGCGCATACCCATATCTCGGCGTCCGGGTCCATCAACCGCTGGATCAGTAGTGGCCGCCGCCCGATCGTGACCCCGGGACGGTACGTCGCAGAGTTGGCGCAGCGGGCACCCTGGGCAGTGACGGTGGCACCGGATCTGCCGGCGGCTATCGCGGCAGCCCTGGGTGACCCGGCCTCGACCTGGATCACCGAGGCGCAGTGGGATGACGCAGCCT
Organism: Dermatophilaceae bacterium Sec6.4; assembly: GCA_039636865.1. NCBI lineage: Bacteria > Bacillati > Actinomycetota > Actinomycetes > Micrococcales > Dermatophilaceae > Dermatophilaceae bacterium Sec6.4. The sequence goes on along the minus strand of CP144172.1, from coordinate 399,227 downwards.
TGCCGGACACCCGACGCGCTGCTGCCCTGCAGCTCGCCGCCATTGACGCGCTCGGCCCGATAGTGAGCCCGGCATGAGCGCTATCGGGGTTGTCGTCCCTTACTTCGAGGACGAACGGCGGCTGTCGTGGGTGCTGCTTGCCCTTGCCACGCAGACCTGCGTAATGGCCGACCTGCACGTTGTCGTTGCGGATGACGGCTCGGCCCATGCCCCGGCGCTGCCCGAGCTGCCCTACCGCATCGACCTGGTGCGACAGGAGGACCTCGGCTTCCGCGCCGCCGCTGCACGAAATCTAGGTGCTGCGCACGTAGATGGTGATCTCGTCGTGTTTCTCGACGGCGACACGATTCCCTCGCCCGACTACCTGACGGCCATGGCGACTGCCTACGAGCAGGTCGGACCCGGCTTTCTCGGCGTCGGTAGGCGCCTGCACGCGGACTTCGAGGGATGCAGCGCCGCGCAGGTGTCGACGTGGGTGCGCGAGGGGCCGCCCGCTGCCCGCGTGCTGCCGGCGCCGTGGTGGCTCGCCGACGGTTACCGACGCACCGACGATCTGAGGGAGGCAGGCGATGAGGATTTCCGGCTGGTGATCTCTGCCGTGCTCGCCCTGGATCGCGAACTCTTGGCCCGCTCCGGCGGTTTCGACGAGAGTATGACCGGCTACGGCGGTGAGGACTGGGAGCTGGCCTGGCGGTGCCGGTTACTCGGAGCCCGGATGCGATATGTGCCGGCCGCGCTCGCCTGGCACGACGGGCCGGAGGCCGTGGCCCGGACCGGCGACCGCAGCGCGTCGCGCGCCGTCAAGGACGCCGAATCCCTCGCCCTCGCCGAGCGCATCACCCTCCCGAGTGTGCGCGGCCGGGGACTGATCTGGGAGCTGCCCGACATCGTCGTGCGGGTGCACGGGCAGCACAACGATGCGCAGGTGTTCGCGACGGCGCTCGCACTGCTGCGCCGCAGCGACGTCGGGGTATGGTGGGTCGATCACGCCGCGGTTCCGGCCGCGTTGACCGCCGACCCACGGGTGCATGTCGGGTCGCCGCCGAGCCGGGTGAGCGGGCGCGGGCGGTACCAGGTCGACGTGTGGGCGCCGCTGCAACTGTCCTGCCCGCTCATCGACGCCTGCGCCGCGGGTGAGATCCACGTGGCGGGGATACTGCAGATACGAAGCACCCGGCAGCTGGCCCTCGGCCTACCCGCACCCGCGCCGACTCCAGCCCCCGGTTGGGTGCACGAGCTGCCGGACGAAGGACTCGAGCAGATGATGGGAAAGGCGGCACGCGATGGATGACACCTCGACGGACGACACCGCAGCGCAACCGGTCGATCAGGGCCGACGTGAGCACTACGGGCAGTTCTACGGCCTGCACGCCGCCGAGCAGCCCGATCTTCCGTTGCTGATCGTCTACGGAAATTGTCAGGCTGAAGCCACCCGCATCCTGCTCGACAGTGCCGCAGACCAGCGGTGGCGCACCGTTCGGATGCCCCCGGTGCATGAGCTCGAAGCCGCCGATCTGCCCTACCTTCGCGCGGTGCTTGCGGACACGACCTACCTGGTCGCGCAACCGGTCGTCGACGAGTATCGGGACCTGCCACTGGGCACCCGCGAGATCGCTGACCTGCTGCCTGAGAAAGCGGTGATCGCCCGATTTCCCTCGCTCCGATGGGCGGCACTCTTCCCGACCCAGGTCATCGTGCGGGTGCCGGGCGTGGGAGATCCACCGGTCGTGCCGCATCACGATCTGAGGGTGCTGCTGGCGGCAGCCAACGGTGTGCGTCCCTCGTTCGACCCTGTCCACCCCGACGGGGTGCGCGCGGTACGCGACGACTCGGCGGCCCAACTGCGCGCCCGACAGGAGCGGCACGGCACCGTCGACGCCGCGACCATCCTGGAAAGGGCCGGCGCCGACACCGGCTGGGTGATCAACCACCCGCACAACTACGTGCTGCGCGAAGTGGCGCAGGCGATCCTGGCGGCTCTCGGCCTCCGCGGCGTCGTCGTCGACCCCGGGCGGGTGCTGCTGGGTGACCTACGAGCTCCGGTGTATCCCAAGACTCTGCAAGCCCTGGGGATCGAGGGCACGCCCCGCGCGCAGTGGTCGGTGCGCGGTGAGCAGGTCAGCGAGCAGGACATCGCCGAAGAGCAGCTGCGCTGGTATGCCGAGCATCCCGAGGCGGTCACGCTGGGTCTGCAGCGGCACGCCGAACTGGTGCGAGTCCTTCGGCTCTGAGCTCAACTGGCCAGGGCGTTCAGGGCGTCGGTGAGCATCTTCTCGGTGTCATTGCCCAGCTTCTCCAGGCCCAGCTTCGCGACGGGTGCGGCCAGTTTCGCTGCACCCTGCAGGTCCATGTCCGCGTGGTAACGCACCTGGCTGCCGGTGCCGGCCGGGGTGACGTCGATGGTGTCGGTCATCGTGACCGTGTCGTTCTTACCGACGAACACGATGCGGTCCGAGGTGAGTTCGGTGAGGGTGTAGGTCAACTCGGTGGTGTTCCCCGCGAGCTTCGACTCGTTGTGCCAGGTCGTGCCGACCTCGACCGGGCCGGTACCGTTCTGAAGGCATTTTTCGGTGCCCGGATCCCACTCCTGCGCGTTGCTGAAGTCCTTGAGGTAGTTCAGCACTGTCTCGGGCGGCGGTGTCACGGTGAACGTACGTTCTGCGGCGGGCATGGTCGCTCCTGTCGGTGATGGGTTCTGTTCCCTGTCCAGTACCCCGGCGAGGGGGGTTCCCAACCCCCCTGTGGTCGATGCAATGTGTGATCGACCGGCTGAGTGGGTAAAGCCACGATGTGACCAACCCGGTGTCGAGCGACCGACAGGTGAGAGATCGTCGTCCGGCACCACGGGTCGTCGGGGTACTTGCCGCACTCGTGTACCGCGCCTCGGACGCCGTGGCCGGAGTTCTGCTGATCGCGTTGGCGGCGCTGTGCCGGCGGGGTCTGCGCGGCCTCTCCGTCCGGCAGGACAGCCGCCCGGCAATGGGGTGGGTACTGATCGGGGTGTCACGGGTGTGCTGCGTCAGCTTCTGGTCGGTTACACCGTGAGCGGACTGGTCGGACTGCGTGGGCTGGCCGACCTCGCATTGCTACTCGTGGGTGCCGATGTCGCTCTCGTGGAGCGGGTCCGCATCGTGGTGGTGTCGTTGTGGACAGCGGCCCTGCCCTGGACCGGCCAGGTGCGCGCGTCAGCGGAACGTGATTCGCTGAGAACAGATGTGCTGAGTACGACGGGACACTACGGAGGTAACGAACATGACAAATTCTGAGGCCAATGACTTGGCGAACCAGCAAGGACCGGAAACGGTCACACCGACCGGCGCCGCGACGGGTCTCGACGGCTCGGTCATGGGCCAACAGGGGGAGTTCCTCACCACCGCACACGGCGCACGGCTGCGCGATACCGACCATTCGCTGCGGGCGGGCACGCGCGGTCCGACACTGCTGCAGGACCACCACCTGCGGGAGAAGATCAGCCACTTCGACCACGAGCGCATCCCCGAGCGGGTGGTGCACGCCAGAGGCGCAGCCGCACACGGCAGCTTCGTCGCCAACGGTGCCGCAGGGTCGATCTGCCGCGCGGAGTTCTTGAAGAAGGATGTCGAAACCCCTGTCTTCGTGAGGTTCTCGACCGTTTTGGGGTCGCGCGGCTCGGCCGACCTGGCACGCGATACCCGCGGCTTCGCCACCAGGTTCTACACGCAGCAGGGCAACTACGACCTGGTCGGCAACAACATGCCGGTCTTCTTCATCCAGGACGGCATCAAGTTCCCCGACATCGTGCACGCAGCCAAGCCGCATCCTGACCGGGAGATCCCGCAGGCGCAGAGCGCGCACGACACCTTCTGGGATTTCGTCTCGCTGCACACCGAGGCCCAGGCCCACACCATGTGGAACATGAGTGACCGCGGAGTGCCTCGTTCGCTGCGGACAATGGAAGGTTTCGGGGTTCACACCTTCCGCTTGATGGATGACGAGGGCGCCACCCACCTGGTCAAGTTCCACTGGAAGCCGCGCCAGGGTGTGCACTCGGTGACATGGGAGGAGGCCCTCATCACCAACGGTGTCGACCCGGACTTCCACCGGCGCGACCTTTCCGACGCGATCGAGGCCGGTGCGCACCCGCAGTGGGATCTGGGCGTGCAGGTGATGCCCGATGACAACGACTCGATGTTTGAGGGCATCGACTTGCTGGACCCGACCAAGTTCGTACCGGAGGAGTTGGCGCCGGTCCAGTTGCTCGGCACCATGACGTTGAATGCGAACCCGGTCAATTATTTCGCTGAGACCGAACAGGTGGCCTTCAACCCCTCCAACCTGGTCGACGGGATCGACGTCACCAACGACCCGCTGCTGCAGGCCCGGTTGTTCTCCTACCTGGACACCCAGATAACCCGCCTCGGTGGGCCGAACTGGAACCAGATCCCGATCAACCGCACCCATGCGCCGGTCAACGACAACCTGCGCGACGGCTTCCACCAGGGCGCCGTACACACCGGGATTGCGCCGTACCGCAGGAATTCGCTCGGAGGTGGCTGCCCGGTGATGGCGGGCGACGGTGACGGGGCGTACGTCGACATACCGGTAACCGTCGACCAGTCTCGCAAAGTACGCGAGCACCCGGCCACCTTCGACGACCACTTCTCCCAGGCCGGCCTCTTCTACCGTTCGATGAGCCCGGTCGAGCAGGACCACATCATCGCTGCCTACACGTTCGAGTTGTCCAAGTGCCTGCAGCAGCAGGTCCGCGCCCGTCAGCTGCAGGCGCTCGCGAACATCGACTCCGGTCTGTGCGAAAAGGTGGCGCAGGGCCTGGGCGAGTCCGCGCCGAAGGCGGATGTCGATGTCGCACAGGCCGAGCCGAGTGCGGCCCTGACACAGGTGGGCGGTTCGTGGCCGGTCGCCGGGCGTCAGGTCGGCATCGTCATCGGCGCAGACCCCGACGTGAAGCAGGTGAAGGCCTTGCAGGCATTGCTGGACGGGCAGGGCGTCGTGGCAATGATCGTTGCTCCACACGGCGGGAAGGTCGCGGGTTTCGCAGTGCAGGAGGTCTACGCGGCAGCCGCATCGGTCCAGTTCGACGCGCTTGTCGTCGTGAGTGCGACACCTCCCGGGCCGGACGCGAAGGTGCATGCTGACGCGAAGGCCGGTGCCGCCGACAGCGACAGCACCGACCCGAGGGTCGTCAAGCTGCTGCAGGAGGCCTGGCGGCACAGCAAGGCGGTCGGCGGTATCGGTGCCGATCAGGCGCTCGCGGCTGCCGGTGTGCCCGCCGACGGGCTCGGAGTGAGCGTCGGCGACGCTGCCCAGGTCGGGCAGGACGTCCTCACCCTGCTGGCCGGGCACCGCAGTTGGGACCGGTTCGAGACCGGGGTCTGATGAGCGACACGTCCTGGACCGAGACGGTCGGTGCGGGTCAGCTGTGCGACCCGCAGCAGCAGATTGCGCTGGGCCTGCCCCGAAAGGTCCCGCAGCGGCGGGTCGACTTCGCGCTGGAACTCGCGGCGAGCCTTTCCGGGAGGCTGCCGATGCCCGGCGGCGGTCAGACCCTGGTGCTGTGGGACGTGCTGTCCAGGGTCGCGGCGTACGACCTGACCGTCGCGCGAACCCTCGAACCGCATGTCGACGCCCTGGCGATCCTGTCTGAGGCGCGGCTGGCCCGGACCGGGCTGGACCTGTCGGAGATCGGCGCTGACGGGCGATCGACCTGGGGAGTATTCGCTGCTGAGGGTCCGGACGGGCGGCTGACGGCCCGGGAAATTGCGGGCGAATGGGTGCTGGACGGGGTCAAGCCGTGGTGCTCGTTGGCGGGGCGTCTCTCGCACGCGCTCGTGACTGCCTGGACGTCGGAGACGACCCGCCAGCTCTTCGCGGTCGCTCTCGGGCCCGACGTGGTCCCTCGAACTGATGCCTGGGCCAGTCGCGGCCTGATCGAAATCCCCTCAGCTCCGGCCGAGTTCAAAGGTGTGAGGGCGGCGCCGGTCGGCGGTGAGGGGTGGTATCTGGTGCGTCCCGGTTTCTGGTGGGGCGGTATCGGTGTCGCGGCCTGCTGGTACGGCGGGGTGGCCGGCGTGGCGAGACGCCTCGCGCCGAAGCCGGGCAGTAGGCGCGCACCGGACCAGATCGCCCACCTGCAGCTCGGCCAAGCGGACACCCTCCTGTATGCCGTGCGGGCGGCTCTCGGCGAGGCCGCTTCGTGTGTTGACGACGCAGGGCAGGATCACGGCGAGGTGCTCGCGCGACGAGCTCGCGCGCTGACCCGTAGCACCGTGGACGAGGTACTCGCCATCACTGCCCGTGCCTGTGGGCCGGCGCCGCTCACCTTGGAAGAAGAGCACTCCCGTCGGGTCGCGGACCTGTCGGTCTACGTGCGCCAGGACCATGGCGAGCGGGACCTCGCGGCTCTCGGCGCCGCGCTCATGGCATCCGGTCCGGGGTCGTGACGGCGCCCTTCGACCACCTCGACGACGGGTATCCCGAGCAGTCGTGGGCGGCCGATCACCGCTGGTCGCAACTGCCGCGGCTGCGTATCGAGGCGGGCCGGGGCCTGCGCAAACTGGTCCTGTTGGCGGCGCACCCCGACGACGAGACCCTGGGGGCCGGGGGTTTGCTGCAGACCTGTGCCGCCGCAGGCATCCCGGTCGAGGTGATCATCGCCTCCGATGGTGAGGCGTCCCATCCGCATTCGCCGACCCACAGCCGGGCCGATCTGGCGCAGCTGCGCCGAGCGGAGGTGACGGCTGCAGTCGCAGCACTCGCCCCCGATGCAACGCAGCTCCACCTGGGACTGCCCGATGGCGAACTCGCATCCTGCGTGCAGCAGCTGTCGACGGTCGTTCGCCATGCGGTCGCCGATCTGGGAGTAGGGGTGATCCTCGCCGCACCGTGGCGCCTCGACGGGCATCCTGACCATGACGCGCTCGGTGCGCTCGCTGCCACCGTCGCGGCGCAGACCGGTGCCCTCCTGCTGGAGTACCCGATCTGGTGGTGGCACGCAGGGACGCCGGAGGACACTCCGTGGAGCCAACTCACGGTGCTCGATCTGAGCGAGGCGGCGCACGCTGCCAAGCAGGCTGCGCTCGCGACCCACGTCACCCAGGTACGGCCGCTGTCGGATGCGCCCGGTGACGAGGTGCTGCTGAACGCTGGGATGCTCGCTCATTTCGACCGCCCGTTCGAGACCTTCCTCGACACGGCCGAGCGCGCTCGGATGGACGTCTTCGAGCGGCTGTATGCGGGGCACGTCGACCCCTGGGGGGTGCGGGGCAGCGTTTACGAGCGTCGTAAACGTGACCTGACGCTCGCCATGTTGCCGCTGCCGCGTTTTAGGCGCGCGTATGAGCCCGGCTGCTCGATCGGCGAGCTGAGCGCGGCGCTGGCACCACGGTGCGATGCGCTCGTGGTGCAGGACCTGAGTGAGACCGCAGTGCAGGCCGCCCGGGTCCGCCTGGCGCAGTGGCCGCAGGTGCAGGCCCTGCACGGGAGCATGCCGCAGGACTGGCCGGACGGGGACTTCGACCTGATCGTGCTGTCCGAGGTCGGGTACTTCTTGTCGAGCGGCGCATTGGACGATGTGCTGCATCGTGCCCGGACCAGCCTGAGTGCGGGCGGCTATGTGCTGCTGTGTCATTGGGCGCACCCGATCGACGGGTGGGAGTTGGACGGACCTGCGGTGCATGCGCGTGCTGCCGAACGCCTGGACCTGCCGCTGCACGGTCGGCATACCGACGTGGATGTGCTTCTTGAGGTATTCGGACCGTGCCCGTGATCACCCGGGTCGGCGTGGTCGTACCCGCCCGCGACGAATCCCGTCTGCTGCCGCGCTGCCTGTCCGCGTTGGCGGTGGCCGGCGATCACCTGCGCGCGGCGAGTCCGGGCATCGAGTTGCAGATCGTGGTGGTGCTCGATTCCTGCACCGATGACAGTGCCGAGATCGTGCGCCGCCATCCGGGGGTCGCGGCGACCGCGACGACCGTCGGCATCGTCGGCGCGGCCCGGCAGGTCGGGGTGGACCATTTGGCCCGCACGTTGGACCCGGACTGGTTCGCAGTCACTGATGCGGACTCTGCGGTACCGGGCGACTGGCTACAGCGTCAGGTCCAGATCGGGTCCGATGGGGCCGACCTCGTCCTGGGCACGGTGATACCGGACGGAAAGGAGATCTCACCGGGCCGGCTGACCCGCTGGGAGCAGGCACACAGCAATGCGGACGGGCACGGACACGTGTATGGAGCAAATCTCGGCTTCAGCAGACGTGCACTGGAGGTGACCGGCGGGTTCCGAGCCCTTGCGGTACATGAGGACGTGGATCTGGCCGACCGGGTAAAGGCTGCAGGGTTGCAGTGGGTTGCCACCGCCGGTCTACCGGTGCTGACTTCCGCGCGCATGGTGGGGCGTACCCCGGACGGCTTCGCCGGATATCTACGCGCGAACTAGAGCGGTCAGGAGTACCGGGGTCGTGCTTTCGCCTCGGGGTCCAGATGCGCGGGAAACCCCGGCTCTGGTGTGGGTCCGAAGAGCGGCTTGTTCATCCCGTCGACGAAGGCGAACTCGTTGTTCGGGTGGACGGCCAGGATCTCAGCCAGGCTGCGCATCTCCACGGGAGGCCCGGCCAGCCCTTCCGCGTCCAGGCGCTCGACGAGGAGTTCTTCGACCTTGTCCGGGGTCCAGCCCTGCGAATCGTGCGCGACACTCTGGATGATCGCTGCCCACCGCTGGACGCCATCCGGACCGATCCGCTCAGCGAACTGGTTGCTGACGGTGATCTGTCCCGGCGGCAGGGAGGGCTCTTCGGTCGAGGCGGGCGTCGTGTCCGACACGAGGTATCTCCGATTCTTGAGGGCGTGACGCGCTGTGCGCACATCCGGCTCCGAGGGACGAGCTGTCGAATACCAACTCTGCACTCCATCGTGCCATCCGCTGGATCGTCGCCACGCGACGACCTCGGCGAATGTCAGCGCGAGCGCCTACTGTGGACATATGAGCGAACTATCTGACAAGGCCGCACCTGAGCAGAACACCTCCGAAGACATGATCGGTGCGAGCACTCCCCAGCAGCCCGAGGGCCTGGAGCGCGATCCGAGCGACTGGGTTACCGGTGACGAGCCCATGACCGCTGCCCAGCGCAGTTACCTCGATACCCTCGCCAAAGAATCGGGCGAGCAGCTACCGGCCGACCTCACCAAGGCGCAGGCTTCCGAGCACATCGACCGGCTACAGGACAAGAGTCCGCGAGTGAAGTGAGTCGGGCTGCGCCCTTCAGTGCAGGATGCGGTCAGTGCAGGATGCGCGACAGGAAACGCTGGGTGCGCTCGTGCGTGGGGTGATCGAGCACCCCCTCGGCACTGCCTCGTTCGAGGATGGTCCCACCGGACAGGAAGCACACGTGATCGGCCACCGAGCGGGCGAAGCCCATCTCGTGGTTGTTGAGGATCATGGTGACGCCGTCGTTCTTCAACTCTCCGAGGAGGTCAAGCACCTCGCCGACGAGTTCGGGGTCCAGGGCCGAGGTGACCTCGTCCAGCAGCAGCAGCTTCGGATCTGACACCAGCGCTCGCGCGATGGCTACGCGCTGCTGCTGACCGCCGGACAGGTCATCGGGTCGAGCCTGCGCCTTGCCTTCCAGGCCGACCTTGCGTAGCGCGTCCATCGCGCGTTCACGTGCCTTGCCGCGTCCAGTGCCGTGCACCCGGCGCGGTGCCAGGGTGATGTTGTCGATCACGCTCATGTGTGGGAACAGGTTGTAGGACTGGAACACCACGCCCATCCGGGCGCGAATCTTGTCGCCGTTGACCCGCGGGTCGGTGATGTCCTGACCCTCGAGCAGCACCACGCCGTCGTCGACCTGCTCCAGCAGGCTCACGCACCGCAGCAGAGTGGACTTACCCGAACCGGAGGCGCCGATCAGTACGACGCACTGGCCCTGCTGCACGTCGAAAGAGACGTCGTGCAGCACCAGGTTGTCAGCGAAGGACTTCCGTAGATTCTGCACCGACAGCAGCGTCATATCAGCCCACCGACTCCCTGGAAACCCTGCTTTTTGGCGTACCAGTCGGTCAGTCGGGTCATCGGGATGGTGAGCAGCAGGAACAACGCCCCCGCGATGACGTAGGGCGTGAAGTTGAAGTCGATCGATTCCTGGATCTTGGCGTTCAGCAGCGCGTCCTGCACGGTACCGACCACGAACAGCAGCGAGGTGTCCTTCTGGAGGGAGATCAGGTCGTTCATCAACGCCGGCAGAACTCGGCGGATGCCTTGAGGCAACACGACCGACTGCATCGTCTTGACATGGCTGAGCCCGAGAGCGCGGGCTGCCAGACGCTGGGAGGGATGCACCGATTCGATGCCCGCGCGCAGTACTTCGGAGACATAGGCGGAGTAGGACATGACCAGCGCGAGGCCGCCCCAGAAGAGTCCGCTGGTGGGCAGGCCCTGTAACTGCAGCGACGGCATCCCGAATCCCAGCAGCAGGATCAGCAGGATCTGGGGTAGTCCGCGCAGCACGTCTGTGTAGAAGGTCGCGGCCAGCCGCAGCGGGAAGAACACCGGTCCGCGCAAGGTCCGCAGGAGGGCCAGAATCGTGGAGGCGATCGCGATGATCACTCCGCAGACGACCATGATCTCGATATTGACGACCAGGCCGCTCAGCACGGGGCGGAAGGAAGACTTGGCTTTCGACCACGAGAAGTAGGTCTGGCTGAAGGCTGGCCAACCAGCGCTCGTCGTGATGGCGGGGATGACGACGGCGAGGACGACGATGGTCGCAACGCCGGCAATCAGGTAGGAACGCCGTCGCCGTGATTCGCGGTAGGCATCCCGTTCCTGCTGCAGCTTCGAGGGCTGCCAGTCCGCGGTCTCCGTCACGACAATTTCGGGGCGCCCTGGCCGGTCAGCCACTGCTCGGACAGCTTGGTCAGCGTGCCGTCCGCTCGCAGCGCGTCCACGGCCTTGCTGATGCACGGGGTCAGGCTGGAACCCTTCGCCAGTACCGCGCCGAACTGCTCGGGTTTTCCGGTCGCTGATGGCAGCTGGCCGACGATCACGCCGTTGTCCAACTGGGCGCTGGTGACATAGAAAGCGGTCGGTAGGTCCACGACCAGACCATCGATCTGCTTGCTCTTCAACGCCTGGACGGCGAGGTCATTGCTGTCGTAGACGGCCGGTTTGTTGGACGGCTTGATCTGATCGGTGATGGCCGTGTAGGAGGTGGTGCCGACCTGGGCGCCGAGCTTGGCACCCTTGAGTTCCGCGATGGTCTTGGCGCCGGCGATCTTGCTCCCCTTGTAGGTCACGACGGCCTGGGTGACGTCGTAGTAGCCGCTGGAGAAATCGACGGCCTTCGCGCGCGCCGGGCTGATCGAAACCTGGTTCAGGTCGAAGTCGAACTTCTTCGGGCCGGGGGTGATCGCGTTGGTGAACGGCACCCGGATCCAGCTCACAGCAGATGCTGCGTAACCCAGGTTCTTGGCGATCGCGAACCCGACGGCCGATTCATACCCTTTCCCGTCCTCGGGCTTGTTGTTGTCGAACCACGGTCCGTAGGCCGGGTTGTCGGTGCCGATCGTCAGCTTGCCCTTGCTGGCCGTGGCCATCGAAGCCGGCGAGCAGGACGCGGCGGAGGAGGATCCGGACCCGCTGGCGCTGCTCGAGGTGGCTGCAGCCGCATCCTTCTTCGGTGCACCGCACCCGGCGACGCCTCCCGTCAGGACCAGGCCGGTGGCGACTACGAGTAGGGGGAATCGTCGAATCGTGCGCATGAACCGGAAGGCTACTGGGCTGCAGTGCAGGAAGGCAGAGGGCGGGCTGAATCTGAGATCACCGAGCGGGCCGCTAGCGGTGGAGCAGCTCGGCGCAGTGGTCCGGCACGTAGGTGGTCTGCTCGCGAGGCGGTCGTTCGTAACCTCGCGACTGAGGGCGCGGCGGCAACTCGAAAGCTGGCGGCGGCACGTCGGTGTACGGGATGGTCGAGAGCAGGTGGGCCATCATGTTGAGTCGAGCGCGCTTCTTGTTGTCGCTCTCAACGACGAACCACGGCGACTCGGGCAGGTCGGTGTACAGCATCATCTCGTCCTTCGCGCGGGAGTAGTCCTCCCAACGGGCAATCGACTCCAGGTCCATCGGCGAGAGTTTCCACTGTCGAAGCGGATCCTCCAGGCGAGAATGGAAGCGGCGTTGCTGCTCCTCGTCACTGACTGAGAACCAGTATTTCCGCAGCAGGATGCCATCCTCCTGAAGCAACTGCTCGAACGTCGGGCACTGGTGCATGAATCGCTTGTATTCAGCGGGCGTACACAGGCCCATGACCTTCTCCACGCCCGCTCGGTTGTACCAGGACCTGTCGAAGAAGACGATCTCCCCCGCACCGGGCAGGTGCTCCACGTAGCGCTGGAAATACCACTGGGTGCGCTCGCGCTCACTGGGCACCGGTAACGCTGCAATCCGGGCCACCCGCGGGTTGAGGTACTGCGTGATTCGTTTGATGGTGCCCCCCTTGCCCGCCGCGTCGCGACCTTCGAAGATGATCACGATGCGCCGGTGCTCGGCCTTGGCCCACTCCTGGACCTTCACCATCTCCGCCTGCAGTCGCAGTAACTCCGAGTTGTAAACCGAGCCCTTCAATTTGGTTGCGGCCCCGGTCTTCTGCTGTCCATGCTTCGCCATCTTCGGAAGCCTAGCTGCGGCTGGTCGGTAAAGAAGGTGTATGGATTGGGAATTCGTCGCTCTGTGGTGATGCCTGGCGACCCCTGGTGACAGATGGTCGACTTCGCGTTGAGAATGGGGCTGGCTTGGTTGGGACGGGAAAAGGGATCGGAGGTACTTATGTGCCGGTGGCTCGCATATTCCGGATCTCCGGTCCTGGTGGAGGACCTGCTGTACAAACCCCCGCATTCCCTGGTCGTGCAGAGCCTGCATTCCCAGTTGGGAGCCGAGACGACCAATGGCGACGGGTTCGGGCTCGGTTGGTACGACGATCGCGAGATGCCGGGCATTTTTCGTAGCACGGAACCGGCGTGGAACGACATGAATCTACGTGAGCTGGCAGGGCATATCGTCTCGACACGCATTTTTGCCCATGTCCGGGCCTCGAGCGGTTCGCCGGTCCAGCTGACCAACTGCCACCCGTTCCGTGAGGGTCGATGGTTGTGGATGCACAACGGCGGCATCAACGGCTTCGCTGAGCTGAAGCGCGACCTGGTGCTGGCCGTCGACCCGGCGCTGTTTCCGAAGATTCAAGGCAGCACCGACTCCGAACTCATGTTTTACCTCGCCCTCACGCTCGGTCTCGTGGACGACCCGCCTGCGGCGGTGGCCCGGATGGTTGCCCTGGTGGAGGACTGTGCGCGCCGCCGGGGCGTGGCCAGTCCGGTGCAGATGACTGTCGCGACCACCGACGGCCAGACGACGTGGGCGTTCCGTTACGCCACTCAGGGTCCGCAGCGGACGCTGTTCCACAGTGCCGACATTTCGACGTTGAAGCATCAGTACCCGGATAACCCGGCTCTGCATGATCTGTCCGATGATGCCCGCCTCGTGGTCTCCGAGCCGCTGGGTGACCTCAAGGGAGAGTGGCGTGAGGTTCCGCAGTCCAGCTGCGTGATCATCGGGGCAGGGCGTGAGGAGCTGCGTCCGTTCACGCCGGCAAAGCCCGGCTGACCGGCTGAGGGGCCGGCCTCGTCAGCGGCATAGGCGGCTGTTCACAAAGCAGGGTGTAGCGACCGTCAGGTGTGGGTTCCCAACTCTTGACCAGCAGGTTCGAGGCCGACCTTGTTCCCAGGTGCTGGCTTCTGTGACCGCGTCGTGCGTCGGGTTGGCACCTGTTCTGGTGGATGTCCGGACAGCCGATATTCCCCGGAATGACGGGTCCAGTCACGTTTCGGCCACGGTGACCATCCACCTCTTTTATAGTGAGCAAATGTAGCTATTCTTCGATCTATCGACGGCCGACAGTGTGGGGAGCCGTCTCCTTCGAAGGAACGCATCATGATTCGTAGGCTTGCCATGCTCGCTGTCATACCCGCTCTTGGCGTTACGGGGATCGCCACCGCTGGGATCGCTACTGCCGGGGCCGCCCATGCGGCGCCCGCCCCATCGCCGGTCCAGCAGAATTTACAACGAGCCGCCGCGCTCATTCATCCGGCAGCTGCCACCACTGCAGGCGGTAACTGCAACCTGATGGCGCCCAGCACGGCGCGGGTCGTCAGCGAAACCCGCGCCGTCCCCGTTCAGATGACCGGCAGTTGCGCGGCGAATCCGGGGTCGAAAGCACTGTGGTATGTCGGTTCGAGTTTGAACACGTCGCGTGACGGGGTGATCTTCGACGGAGTAACCCACGGCGACTGGAATCTCTACGCTGACACCCCGCTCGGCACTCGAACCTGGCATGGATGGGCCGCAGTCGATGTGACTGGCAAGGTTGCCTACCAGCAGAACGCCCCCCAGACAACCGTCAAGGTTGGCTCGTGGGCCGGTCTGCAGGCCAACCGGTCGGGTGGCACGGTCACTATCGACACCCGCGCGGTGCGCTACGCGACCAGCCTGAACCGCAACATCGCCTTGACGGGCACCACAGGCGTCATCCAGTACCGGGCACCGGGCACCAGCACCTGGACCGACCTGGCGAGGTTCACCACCGACTCCGGCGGCGCCGCGCATTACACGGACAAAACGGCCGCCGCCCGGCAGTACCGAGCCGTTTACGCAGAAGGCACCTACATGTGGGGTGCGACCAGCCCGACGGCTTCGGCTCCGGCCGGCGCGGCGGGCACCGTCGCGCTCCTCAGGAGCGGGGACACGTTCAGCACCGCACAAAAAGGTGTCGTGTGTCAGGCGCAGGCCGCCGGCCTCATCTGCATGTTCCATTCCGCGCAGCCGTACAACGTGTCGGCGGCTGCGGCCAAGCGGATCTGCGGCAACGCTGCCTTGGAGGGAGTGGTCCTGGGCGCTACGTCGTGGAGGTGGGACTGCGCAACCGATGTGCAGGTACTGCCGACCGCAGCAACGAATGCTTGGGCTGCCCGTTACAAGTTCCCGATCGACCCGGGTGTGAATGCGCCGATCGTTCCCGCGAACTGGTCGTTGAATGTCGACGGGATTCCCTGCCACGTCTCCAGCAACGGGGTCCTGGGGTGCGCTGCGACGAAGGTTAAGAACACCGGGTTCGTTGCGGACAGCCACTACGTCTACCCGCGCGGGGTCAATTCCAACTGACCAACCCCACCCCGGCCACACAGCCGCTCATCCACTGCCCCCACCCGGCGGTCGGTGAGCGGCTTTGACCTATTGGCCTGCTGCGGTGATTTAGGACAGCGGATTTGATGGGTTTCTCTACGTTGCCGTTGCCGGCTGGAGGTGACCGTAGTGCACGTCGTCGGGACGGTTTGTAGCCAGCGCAAAATGGCGCAGGCCCGGCTCTACCCGTCGAAGAACGCATCCCCAGATCCTTGATGAGCTCGCGGTAATCAGCCGAGGTGTAAGTGCTGCCTCTGTCGGAATGGAAGATCGCCAACGGTTCGATCCTCGTGGTCAAGGCGGCGTTCACCAGCGCGTCCGCAACGAGCTCGGTGCGTATGTGGTCTGCGATCGACCACCCCACCACTTTCTTGGGGTAACAGTCGATCACCGTGGCCACCTGGACGAACCCGGTCCACGTATGCGTTCAAGTGATGTCTCCAACAAACTCGGTCCCCATCCGAGGCGGCAAAGAACCATCACGCGGGCCGTGAGCATGTCACGACGCGCCGCAACGTCAGGACTGGGCCGGGAGGGGTGACCTGGCTCGGGGGGAGCCGGTGGGCGACTTGATTCAGGGCGAGGTGGGGCCTGCTGATGTTGTCTTTGGCAGGGGTGGGCTTGTTGTGTTTGGCGTCGTCGGGGCCACCGAACCCGTAGTGCTGGGAGAGGGCGCAAGGACAGGGCCACTCGGTGTCGAGGTCGTGAGCGATGGCCCACTCGTCGGCGACTGCGATGATGGTGTCGGTTCGCCCGTGCGCGTTCGGGGAACTGTGGGTGGTGGCGTGCCGGGGCTGGTTGACTGGTGGGTGGGCTGTGCTGGGCTGCGGCCTGGAGTCGCCGGTGGGGCCGGGCGCACCCACAGGTAGAGCATGAACACGGCGAGAAATACCACCAGCAGTACCATGGTGGACCGGCGCGGCCACGACAGATCCGGCCCTGACAGGCCTGGGGGTAAGCGCATCAGCCTGCCTCCGTGGCCGGGGTTGGGCCGGCGTCTGCTGAGACGGTCACGCCGGCCTGGGCGAAGGCGTCGGTGATATGGGCGCGCAGGGCCCGGCTGACTTCGAACTGGCGACCTGGTTGGGTGCGGGCAATGACCCGGATCAAATAATGGTCCACTTCCAGGGATTCGATGCCGGTGACGGTTGGTTCGTCGAACAGCAGCGGGTGCAGTATCGGGTCGGCGAAGGTGGCTTGGCCGGCCTGGTGCAGCAGTTGCGTCGCGAGGGGCACCCCGACGGAGGTGGGTACGGGCACATCGACCACGGCTCGGGCCCAGTCTCGTGACAGGTTGACCACCTGTTGGATCAGCCCATTGCGGATGATGACCATCTCACCGTCCAGGGTGCGTACGCGGGTGACCCGCAATGTCACCTCCTCCACAGAACCACTGATTGGCGGGGTGTTCACCCCGAAAACGTTCAACCGGACCACGTCGCCGTACCCGTACTGGTGCTCAGAGATCAAGAAGAATCCCGCCAGTAGGTCCTGCACGATCTGTTGCGCACCGAACCCCAATGCGACACCGACTACGGTCGCTGGCGCTACGAATCCGCTGATCGGGATCTGCAACAACTTGATCACCATGACAGTCGCGACGCAGTAGAGCATCGCGACCACCATCCAGGTAAGCACCTGGGTCATCGAGTGGCGGTGCTTGGCCCGCTCGGAGCGCACGACCTCGTCCAGGTCGCTACTGGTCTGGTCGACGTGGTCGGTAATCCGCCCGCCGAGCCAGCCCACGAACCTGGTGAGCAGGACTACACCGAGAACGACCAGCACGATGAGTAGCCCGTTGCTACGTGCCCAGTACGACAGGTCATTCACTGGGGGGAGCACCAAGAAGCCACCACTTTCACCGCGGGTCGGTTTGCTGTCGAATACGTGAAGATCATTCTCGCTCGTCGGCCTGGGCGTGCCCGGTGGAATCACTGTGGCCCAGCAGGTCACGGCGCAACCCTCCCATCGAATGCTCCGCCACCGGCAGCGAGTGGTCCATTCCCAGCAGGTCGGGCAGCACATTCACACCAAGATCCGCGACGATGAGGCCGTACGTCTCGGTCTGCCGGTGTTCCGGATCTGCGTCCGAGCCTTGGCCACGTCGTCGTGACGGTGATCAACGACTGCCAGGTGATGAGGGGTAGAAAGGAAGGAGACACCCGGACCGACGAGAGGCGTACACGATGACTGACTACCGCACTGAGAATCCTGCAAGCGGAAAGGTCCTGGCCACCTTCGAGGAACTGGATGATGCAGGCGTGCAGGCCGCGTTGAATGCTGCACACACCGGGTTCGCTTCATGGCGCCGCACCGACGCGGCAGACCGCGCGGCAGCGTTGAGCCGGACGGCGGACCTCTACGAGCAGCGCTCCGATGAGCTGGCTTCGGCCATCGCCACCGAGATGGGCAAGCCGGTCAAGGAGGCGGCCGGCGAGGTCGCGCTCGCCGCCTCGATCTACCGCTACTACGCCGAGCAGGGCCGCAAGGGCCTGGAGCAGGACACTCTCGACGAGCGCTCCGTGGTGCTCAAGGAGCCGGTCGGGGTGTTGATCGGGATCATGCCCTGGAATTTCCCGTACTACCAGGTGGCCCGTTTCGCAGCGCCGAACCTGCTGCTGGGCAACACGATCCTGCTCAAGCACGCGCCGATATGCGCTGCATCGGCCCTGTTGATGGAGCAGATCCTGCACGAAGCCGGGGTCCCGGCAGATGCGTACCAGAACATTTTCGCCAGCAACGAGCAGATCGCGGATCTGTTGACCGACCCGCGGGTGCAGGGCATCTCGCTGACCGGTAGTGAGCGGGCCGGTTCGGCAGTCGCAGAGACGGCTGGGCGCAACCTGAAGAAGGTCGTGCTCGAGCTGGGCGGCTCCGATCCGATGATCGTGCTGGACTCGGCCGACATGGCGCGGACCACGAAGGTCGCGGCGCGGGCCCGGCTGTCCAACTGTGGGCAGGCCTGCAACTCCCCGAAGCGGATGTTCGTAATGGCCGATCTCTACGACGAGTTCGTCGACGGTTTGACGCAGCAGTTTGCGGGCACGCGGGTCGGTGACCCGTTCGAGGACGGGGTGCTGGTCGGTCCGATGTCCTCCTCGGAGGCGCTGGACCGCCTGGAGGAGCAGGTCAAGGACGCCATCGACAAGGGCGCGACGGTGCGTACCGGCGGTGGGCGGTTGGACCGGGACGGATATTTCATGGAACCCACGGTGCTGACCGACGTCACTCCGCAGATGCGCGCTTTTACCGAGGAACTGTTCGGCCCGGTGGCCGTGGTCTACAAGGTCGACTCTGCCGACGAGGCCGTCGAAGCGGCCAACGCATCGCAGTTCGGGTTGAGCGGATCGGTCTGGACCAGCGACGTGGACAAGGGTCGCGCCGTGGCGCAGCGGCTGGACGTCGGGATGGCATTCGTCAACGAGCACGGCACCACGGCGCCCGATCTGCCGTTCGGTGGAGTGAAGCGCTCCGGGTACGGCCGGGAGCTCGCGTCCTACGGCATGGACGAGTTCGTCAACAAGAAGTTGGTGCGCGGCGCCCGTAAGTAGGAATAGCCCTTGACAGTGAACTTTACAAAAGAGCATTTTTTGTAAAGTTCACTGTGACGGGAGCCACCAGCATGACGACATACGAAGCATTGGGGACGGTGCCGCAGGGGTCGACTCAGATCTGGCGCGATCGCAAGCGCTATCTGTGGCTGATCGGCTTCGTAGTGCCGTCCCTGGTGTTCGTGGCCTTTGTCGGCTACCTGGCGACCGGGTGGGGCGTGTGGTTCTGGCTGGGGCCGATGGTGATTCTGATCGTCGTGCCCGCCATCGACCTACTGACCGGACTGGACCGAAGCAACCCGCCGGACAACGTGATCGAAGCGCTGGAGAACGACAGGTACTACCGCAGGGTCGTCTATGCCTACCTGCCCATCCAGTACGTGGGGTTCTGCTCGCCAGGTACGCGATCAGCGGGGGCGGGCTGTCGCTCGACGTGGCCGACAAGGTCGCCATCGCCATCTCGATCGGCGGCATCGGCATCAACACCGCTCATGAGTTGTGTCACCAGAAGGAGAGCATCGAGCGTTGGCTCTGCAAGGTCGCTCTGGCACAGGGTTACCCCCTCACCGGACCAGCGACCGTGGTCGTAGAGCAGTCGGCAGCGCGTCGCCCGCTTCTGCTCGCCCAGGTCGACGTCATCGAGGATCCCGCCGAGATCCTCGATCAGCAGTGCCCCGGCTGCGGATATATCTACGACGAAGCGATGGGCGCGCCGCGTGAGGGTTTCCGGCCCGGCACCCCGTGGGCGCAGGTGCCTGACTCATGGACCTGCCCGGACTGCGGAGTGCGCGAGAAGCTCAACTTCGTCCCGATACGTAAGATCGGTGCATGATGCGGATCGTTGCCGATCTCGCCAAGTGCCAAGGCCTCGGTATGTGCGAGGCGATGGCGCCCGATCTGTTCGAAGTGGGGGACGACGACCTGGTCGAGGTGTTGGACGATCGTCCGCCGGAGAGTGACCGCCCGTTCGTCAAGGCCGCGGTCGATGCCTGCCCGGTGCTCGCGCTGACGTTGAGGGGCTGATCCGGTGCAACGACTGGTCATCGTGGGCGCCTCGCTCGCCGGGCTGCATGCGGCCCAGGCTGCGCGCGCTGCTGGATTCGACGGGTCGGTGACGATGATCGGGGCCGAGCAGCACCCCCCGTACGACCGGCTGCCGCTCTCCAAAACATTGCTGGTCGCGGACACCGCAATGGAGTTGCCGGTCTTTGCGGAGTTCGGGAAGCTGGGCGTCGAGCCGATGTTCGGCGCGCCCGCGACCGGGCTCGACGTGGTCACCCGCAACGTGTCCGTCGGCGGCAGCGACGTCCCGTACGACGCGCTGGTCATTGCGACCGGGTCGACTCCGGCGATGCCGTGGCCGGATGCCACGGAACTGGGTGGGGTACACGCGCTGCGCACCTGGGAGGATGCCGTCGCGGTGCGTGCCGCCCTGGACGACTGCGCCCGCGTGGTGATCGTCGGCGCGGGGTTCATCGGCGGTGAAGTGGCGACCGCTGCTCGCGCCCGGGGGCTGGACGTGACGATCGTGGAGCTGGCGCAGGTGCCGCTCGAGCGGGCCTTGGGTGCCTCCATCGGCGCTCACTGGTCGGGTGCACACGAGCGCGCGGGAGTCACGTTGCGATGCGGAGTCGGGGTAGGTGGTTTCGCATCGATCGACGGGCGATTGACCGGGGTCGAGCTCGATGACGGGTCGCTGCTGCCAGCTGATCTCGCAGTCCTCGGTGTGGGGGCCGTGCCCGCAACCGACTGGCTGCGCAACAGCGGGCTCACCCTTCACCAGGACGGCGGGATCGTCTGCGACGAGACGCTGTCCGCTGCTCCCGGTGTGTATGCAGCGGGCGATGTCGCCTGGGTGCCAAGCTCGCTCGCGGCGTCGGGGTGGTCGCGGACCCAGCACTGGATCAACGCCGCGGAGCAGGGTGCGCTCGCCGGGGGCAACGCCGTTCGCCCCGCAGCAGTGGCGGCGCAGAAATTGACGAGCATCCCGTATTTCTGGACCGACTGGTACGGCGAGCGGTTGCAGTTCGTCGGTGTCCTGGCCGATGACGTGCGGGTGATCCGGCCCGCGGCTGAGGGCCTGATCGCTGTGTACCTGCGTGGTGACCGGGTCGTCGGTGCGGTCGCTATCGAGGGCAGGCGGCACATCATGAAGCTGCGCCGGATGATCCTTGCGGGCACGAAACTAGCCGATGTACAGGCGCTCGTCGTCGCTTAGAGTCGCCGCTGTGCGTAGTCAGGAGCGTCCGGATCAGGTGACCCCGATGCCCGAGCGGATCCTGTCCGCGACCGCCGAGCTGATCGTGAATGACGGGTGGTCCGGCATGACAATGACCAAGGTCGCCGCTCGTGCGGGCGTCTCCCGGCAGACGGTCTACAACGAATTCGGCACCCGTCCCGCGCTCGCTCGAGCGATCGTCATGCGCGAACTGACTTCGGTGCTGGCCGGTGTGGAGCCGGCATTCTCAGCTCATCCGGGGGACGCGGCGGCAGCAGTGCGGGCCGCCGTGTTGACGGTGCTGCAGTACGCCGAGCGGAATCCGCTACTGGGTGCGGCGTTGGTCGGCGGCCCCGGAAATGAACTGTTGGCACCGCTGACGGTCGACAGCGGGTTGTTGTTGCAGAGCGCCAAAGATGTCGTCCTCGCCCAGCTGAGCAGCTTCGGGCTGGAGTTGGCGCAGGAGGAGTTGCGCGACGGGGTGGACCTGATCGTGCGCGCGATCGTCAGTCACATGCTGCAGCCGTCCGGGAGCAGCGGCCACACGGCGGATGCAGTGTCGCGCGCAGCGACGCGGATGTTCGGCCTGCCCCGACCGGATCCTGGGATCGGGGAATGCGGCGAGTGCTTCTGAGGTTGGCAGGTCGTAGAAGGTTTGATTATCTATCCGTTCCGGAGGAACTCCCGTGCCTACTGCTTTCGACCCCATCCGTATCGGTGCCTGGGATCTACCCCAGCGCTTCGTGATGGCCCCGCTGACCCGCAACCGCGCCGCTGAGGGCATGGCCCCCGCCGACCTCAACGTCGAGTACTACGCGCAGCGCGCGACCGCCGGGCTGATCATCACCGAGGGCAGCCAGCCCAGCGCCGTAGGCCAGGGCTACCTGAATACACCCGGTATCCACAGCGAGGCCCAGGTGCAGGGGTGGCGCAAGGTCGCCGACGCCGTGCACGAGCGTGGCGGCAAGATCGTCATCCAGTTGATGCACGCCGGTCGAATTGCTCACCCGGACAACAAGAACGGCCTGGAGTCAGTGGCTCCCAGCGCACTCGCCGCACCCGGCCAGATGGTCACAGCGACCGGTAGCGTGCCGCACCCCACCCCCCGCGCTCTGGAGACCTCCGAGGTCGCCGGGATCATCGAGGACTTCGTCTCCGCGTCGCGCAACGCCATCAAGGCGGGCCTGGACGGCGTCGAGATCCACGCCGCGAACGGTTACATCCTGCACCAGTTCCTCGCACCCTCCAGCAACGAGCGCACCGACCTTTACGGCGGCTCGCCCGCTGCTCGCGCCCGCCTCACGATTGAGGTCGCGAAGGCCGTCGTCGAGGCAATCGGCGGCGACCACGTCGGCATGCGCATCTCGCCCGCGCACAACATCCAGGGCGTCCTGGAGCAGGACGAGACCGACACACGCGCGACGTACGAGGCCCTGGTCGACGGCATCGCGCCGCTCGGGATGGCCTACCTCAGCATCCTGGCCGACCCGGCTCTGCCGCTGGTCGCGGACCTGCGCACCCGTTTCGGCGGCCCGATCATTGCCAACTCCGGCTTCTCCAGCGTCACCACGCTGGATGAGGTGAACGAGATCCTCGAGCGCAACTACGCCGACGCGGTCGCTGTAGGCCGTGAATTCATCGCCAACCCCGACCTCGCCGAGCGCTGGAAGACCGGCGCCGAGCTGAACGAGCCGAACCCGGCGACGTTCTACGGCGGCGGCGCCGAGGGCTACACCGACTACCCGACACTGGACGAGCTGGAAGAAGAGCGCTCCGCCTGACCTGCCTTATCGGTAACCTCCTGCATGAGAGCAGGGAGGTAACCGATGGCTCAATTGACGCAGCGGTCCAAGAGGATCCTGGAAGCGCGGCTGGACAACTCGTCGGTCCGCGCGGTCACCGGGGCGATGGTGTCCTACCAGGGCAGCGTCGCGTTCAAGAACGCCGGGTTCGGCGGCGGAGCGGGGGTGATGGCCGGGTTGAAGCAGAAAGCGACCGGGGAGGCGCTCACCCTGATGGAGTGCACCGGCACCGGGCTCGTCCAGTTCGCGGTCAACGCCCAGTACGTAACCGTGCTCGACCTCAACAACGAGTCGATGCGGGTCGAATCGCAGCAGATTCTCGCCTTCGCCGGCGCTTTGCAGACCAATGTGCAGTTCTCCGGCCTCGGCGGGATGAGTAGTGGTCAGGGCCTTTTCACCACCACGGTGAGCGGAACCGGCCAGGTCGCGTTGCTCTCCGCGGGTGGTCCGCTGATACACCTGGAGGTCAATCCCAACCTGCCGGTCGTCGTCGACCCGGACGCGTTCGTGGCGGCCAAAGGTCAGCTGCAGCAGTCGTTCGTGACGGATGTCTCCTGGCGTTCTGCGATCGGTCAGGGCAGTGGCGAGGCGTTCTCGTTGCGCTGGTCCGGCACCGGCGTCGTCTCGATCCAGCCCGCAGAGCGGTGATCGGCGATGTTTGAGAAAGTCAACAGCAAAGTGGTCAAGGTCAACCTCGGTCTGACCGGCCCGGTCGTCGCTCGGCGAGGGGCAATGCTCTTCTATACCGGCCACGTCACCTTCTCCCCCCACCAGATCCCCGGTGCCGGCGGGATGGGCATGGGCGGTCTTGCCGGTATGGCGGGCGGCATGGTGCGCGGCGAGCACGAACGCACGATGATCGCGCAGGGCAAAGGCGAGGTGCACTACGGCTTCAAGGGGCTCGCGGTACACGTCATCGACCTACGCCAGGGCGGCACCGTTACCGTCGACGCGTCCCGGATGCTCGGCTACACAGCATCCATGCAGGCCTCGATCGTCTCTACCCAGTCGCAGAGCAGTGGTGGCGGCGGGCTACGCGGAGCCCTACGGGGCGCAGCGACCGGCGCGTTGACCGGAAACGGGCTCTTCACCACCCAGCTGCAGGGCCAGGGCGTCGTCGTCGTGGTCGCGCACGGCGAGGTGATGGAGTTGCAGGTCGGCCAGGAGCCTGTGGTGGTGGATCCGCAGGCATTCGTCGGCACCATCGGAAGTGTGCAGACAAAACTCGCATCCGCGATGAGTTGGCGCGATGCGGTCGGGCGTGGATCGGGTGAGGCGATGCAGTTGCAGTGCACCGGACAGGGCGTCGTACTCGTGCAGGCATCGGAGGAGAAGCTGTGAGTGACGTGGTCAATCCCCTTGCGTTGCAGGGTAACGACAACATCCCCGGCAATGAATACGCGTACTACATCAACCTCGATGGGCCCGGCAAAGCCTGGATCATGTCTAAGGGCGCGATGATCGCCTACTACGGCGAGATGCGTTTCCAAGCGCTCACCCAGAGCCTCGGCGGCGAGTTGCGATCGATGATCTCCGGCTCGTTCAGCGCCCCGATGTACCTGCAGGACTTCGTGGTCGCGGACGGGCGTGGGTTGCTGATCATCGGCGACCGCGGGTATTCGATCAACTCCTACGATCTGGATGACGGCAACCTGACGGTCCGCGCGGCCAATCTGCTGGCCTTCGAGCCGGGAATCCAGCTCAACCAGTCGATTGTGCCCGGCTTCCTCACCCTGATCGGGACCGGTAAATTCCTCGCGTCCTCCAACGGCGAAGTGATGTTCGCCGAGCCACCGCTGAGGGTGGACCCCGAAGCGCTGGTCGGCTGGGCCGACTGCCCGTCACCGAGCCTGCACTACGACCAGAACTGGATCGACGGGTTCATGGCCGCCGGTGCCGCGATGATGGGCGTGAACAGTGGTGAGGAGCAGCAGTTCGACTTCACCGGCACGGGAACCGTTCTGATCCAGTCCAGCGAGAAGATCAGGGATGACGGCGACATCGTGCGCTCGATCCAGCAACAGTTGCCGGGTATGTCCCAGGGTGGGTTGGCGCAGATCCAGTCCCGCATCCAGGCGCAGCTGCAGAACTAACTGCCCAGCAACTCCTGCGTGCGTGGATCGAGTTCGGCCTCGAAATACCGCTCGAGTACCCGGGTGAAGAGCACCTGTTCCGGGTCGGCGCGCACGAAGAGTGTCATCGACGACTGGAGTTTCGCGGCGTCGACCTCGCCGAGGATCTCCGTCGCGGATCTACGGTGCCGACCCAGCAGCGCCTCACCCGATTTCAGCAGCCGCGACCGCAGGAGCGGATGAGCCAGGTAGGCGCGGGCCTCCGCTACACCGGATACCGCATACCGCTGGGACATCTGGCTGCTGCCCAGGCCCGCGACCTGCGGAAAGACGAACCACATCCAATGCCCGCGCTTTGCTCCGGCATGTAACTCTCCCAACGCCACGGTGAAGATCCCGTCAGCGTCCTGCGCGCAGACGAAACGGTCCAGGTCGAACTGGTCCAGGCCCTCGCTCATCCGACGAGGGTACCGAGGGCTTACCCGACGGGCCAGGCTCGAGAAGTTCAGCCTGCGAGTTGGGCAACGAGATGTTGCGGCGCGGTGCGGCGATAGGAGGCGTCCAGCAACTCGCGCACCTCGTCCCAGTCCGGTGTATCGGCAGCGAGGTCCAGACCCAGCCAGCCTGTCGGTCCCAGGTAGGCCGGTACGAGGAACCTACCGTCCTCGAGCAGCGCCTGGCGGTCGTCCTCCTCGGGGAGAAAGAGCAGCGCGCGAGACAACGACTGCGACGTATGGTCACCCTTGATCGACCCGCCGTAGTAGGCGAAAACCTTCACGGTGAAGAACGTCGGGCGCCCGTGTGCAACCTTCTGCTGCGCTTCGGGGAAGCTCAGCGCCATCGTGCTGAGTCGATGCAGCAGCGGATCGCGATCGTCGTACATCTGCGGGTGCACCATCGCGAAAGGGTAGCGCCAGCTAAGTTACTCAACCGTAGACAACGAGGTAACCCGTCAGTAACATCGGCCAATGTGATGTCGCCCTCCCCACGTCACGCCCGGTATAACCGCCCGAAAGGCACCACCATGAACGTTTCCCGTCGCTGTGTCGGCACAGTCACGGCGTTGTGCGTCGGCACGAGCGCCCTCGGTATGACGGCGCTGGCACCCAGTGCGCAGGCCGAGGTCAGCGGCGGGGTGACGATCCCTGCGTTCTACAACCCACCAGCGACCCTGCCGACCGCCAACGGCACGATCATCCGTAGTGAGTCGGTTACTCTCGGCGTCGGTCTCAACATCCCCGGCATCGTCGGTCCGCTGCCTGCCACGGCGACGCGCATCATGTACAAGTCGACCGACTTCGCGGGCAAGCCGGTAGCCGTGACCGGCACCTATCTCGAGCCGTCCACGCGGTGGATCGGCGGTGGCCCGCGCCCGCTCGTTACCTTCGCCGAAGGTACCCAGGGTCAGGGCGATCAATGCGCGCCGTCAATTTCGCTCACCAGGGCACTGACGGTCACATCGTCGACGTTGAACGTGAACTACGAGATCCCCAACATCTACGGCTTGCTCAACAAGGGCGTCGCCGTTGTCGTGAGCGACCTCGTCGGCCTCGGCACCACCGATCGGGTGCACTCCTACGTCAACCGGCTCGACTCCGGTCACGCGGTGCTCGATGCCGCGCGCGCCGCCACCCACGTAAGCGGCGCCAGCGTCACCCCGCAGTCGCGCGTGGCGACCTACGGGTACTCCCAGGGTGGGGAGGCCTCAGCTGCGGCGGCGGAACTCGCACCGACCTATGCCCCCGACCTCAACCTCGTCGCCGGGTATGCCGGTGCGCCACCCGCCGATTTGACGAAGGTGCTGCCGGGTATCGACGGCACAGCGCTGACGGGCGCGATCGGTTACGCGATCAACGGCTTCACCGCGGACTACCCGGCCCTCAAGGCCGTCATCGACGCCAATGTCAACGCGACCGGCAGGGCCGCGCTGGCGAAGGTGGCAACGCAGTGCACCGTCGACACGGCCCTGAGTTTCGGTTTTGCCAAGACATCCTCGTGGACCAACAGCGGCCAGTCGATCAGTGCAATCGTCGCGGCCAACCCTGCTGCTCAGGCCGTGATCGACGCGCAGCAGATCGGCAAGCTCACGCCGACTGTCCCGATGCGTATCGCCAGTGGCACCCAGGACGACATCGTCAACCACGCCCAGGTCAGGCAATTGGCGCTGGACTGGTGCCGTAAGGGCGCGAAGGTGCAGTACGTGCCCGTGCCGCAGTTGCTGCCCTCAGGCGGCACCGCGCTGAATCACATCGGACCCGCCCTCGCAGATGCACTGCCGGCGCAGTCCTGGATCGTGTCGGCGTTGAGCGGCCAACAGGTGCCGACCACCGGTTGCGGTTGGATCCCCTGGATGGCGTGACCGGGTAGTCGTCACTGCGATTTCGGGACGGGTGCCGCGGTCGGTTGCTCGGGTTCGATGGCTGCCAGCTTTGCGATGGCCACCGACATCAGACCCAGGAGCGCGATCATCGCGACCGGCACCCACCAGCCGTGCCGCAGTATTTCGTCGTAGACGACGATACCGATGACGACGCTGGCCAGCGGATCCACGACCGCGATGGTGGGTTGGCTGGCCACCAGCGGCCCGGCCTGGTAGGCCAGCTGGCACAGCAGGATCCCCGACACCCCGACCACGACGACCGCGTACGGCGCCCAGCTGGTCACGAATGTCTCGAAACCGGCGCCGAACTTCTGGGTGCTCGTCTTGAGCAGTGCCGCATTGATCGCGTAGAGGATGCCGACCGCTATACCGAGGGACATGGTGCGCCACCGCATCCCCGCCGCGCGGCGGGCGGCGACGACGCACGCGGCAATGACGACAATTCCGACGACCGCGGCAATCGATGCGGGAATGGTGTCGACGCGTTCGTATTTCGCGTCGACCGAGCTGATACCGGAGACGAGTAGGAAGCCGCCGAGCGACACGATCAACATGGCGGCCCACGGGATCTCTGCCCGGGGCATCGTGCGGGCGCCGACATGGCGCAGCGCGAGCGCGAAGAGCAACCCGACCGACAGCAACGGCTGGACCACGGACAACGCACCGAGGTGCAGTGCGACGACCTGCAGTCCGAGGCCGACCAGATCAGCGACGAGACCGAGCAGCCACAACGGGTGCAGCACGGTGGCCACCCCGAAACGCCACAGCGCGCGAGCCGTGAATGCGGACAGCTGAGGAACGCGCGTCGCGGTGCTGTGTTTGAGGACCGCAGACATAGCGAACGCGAAGGCGCTACAGAGGGAAACAACGACGACGAGGACGTTCCCGGTCATCCGGTCGACCCGTTGCAGCCGGACCCCGAGCATGCGCGCATGGCCCCAGCATCGCCGATGGGGGCTGTGAATTCACCACGGAAACGCCGAGGTGCGCTGGGGAGCACCTCCGTGAATCGCTTGCCATGATGGAAAGTTGACGCTACAGTTTCCATTATGGAAAGCTATTCGGAATACCCGGAAGCACGCGAAGCTCTTGCAGAGATGGAGCGCGGTGAGGCCTCGCCGTACGTTGATTACCCACGCACGCCCGGTTGGTACCCACTCACTGTCGGCGTCTGGGCCGGTGCACTGGTGCTCGCCATCGCCCTGTTGCAGCGCAGCACCTGGCTCGGCGCTCTCGCCATCGTGGGCCTGGTGGTTCTCGAGGGTGCGTTCCTGGGCTGGTACCAGCGCCTGCACGGCGCCCTGCCCTCGCTGCGAAACCCCCCGGCGGAGTTCCGGCCGCTGTTCCAGAGGTATGCGTTCGGTTTCTGCACAATCCTCGGGGTGGCTGTCGCACTCTGGTTCATCACCAATCCCTGGGTCACCGCTATCGCAATAACCGTCTTGGCGACGGGCGGCATCGCAGCGTATGAACGTGCGTACGCAGCGGCGGCAATACGCACGAGGGCCCGGCTCGGGCGTACCGCGTGATCGACGGACTGGACCCGGTCATACACGCGCCGAAACGGTTGGCAGCCATGGCGATCCTGGCGAATACGAGTGCCGCGACCTTTACCTCCCTACGCGAAAGGCTCCAGGTCAGTGAGTCCGACCTCTCCAAGCAGATGGGCGCGTTGCAGCGGGCCGGGTACGTGTCGGTCAGCAAGCTGGGCCGGGGTCGAGGCGGGGTCACCCGATACAACATCACGGCAGCTGGATCGGTCGCGTTTCGCAGTCATCGCGCAGCGCTACGTGCCCTGATCGCCGAGGTCGACGTCGGCGAGGTCGAGGTGTTCGCGCATGACGATTCGGTACCGGCGGGATAGGTTGCCGACATGTCGATCATCGCCGTCGTGAACGGTCCCAATCTGGACTTCCTCGGCACCCGGGAGCCGGCAATCTACGGCGTCGAGACGCTGGCTGACGTGGAGCTGCGCTGTCTACAGACGGCTGCCGGGTTGGGCGCCGAGGTCCGGTTCTTCCAGAGCAACAGCGAGGGTGGGCTCGTCGACCATCTGCATGAGCTGACCGGGGTGGTCGACGGGCTGATCATCAACGCCGCGGGTTACACCCATACGTCGGTGGCGATCCGCGATGCGGTGTCGTTGCTAGCGGTGCCGTTCGTGGAGGTGCACATCTCCAATGTGCATGCGCGCGAACCTTTCCGGCATACGTCGTATCTCAGCGACCTGGCGTCCGGAGTGATCGTGGGCTGCGGGGTGCAGGGCTACGACTTCGCGATCGAGCGGCTTGTCGCGCTGCTCGCAAAGTCGTGACCCTGCACGTCTGACGCGTCCTCAGCTGGTGACTGCGGGCGTCTTGGCGGCCGGTTTCGCTCCCGGCACGCGGTCGACGACTTTGGCGAGCTGGGTGTTCACGTCCTTGTCCAGCGCTGCGAGCAACGTGGACGTGCTGACCTTGTTGGCCGTCGCAATCTGCTGCAGGGTCTGGCCCTTGCGCAGGTCCGCCCGGAGCACGTTCGGAGTGATCTTCAAGGTGCCGGCCAAGCTCTTGACGTCACCGCCGATGCCGGGGATGGCCCGCAGATTCCTTCCGTGGCCCTTCGCATGGCGCCCACCATCGTGCTTGCGCGTGCCCGCCTTCGGCGGCATCGCGTTGCACTTCTTGTCCCTGCCAGCCGGGGGTCGGATGGTGAGTTTGGTGTTGATGAGGGTAGCCACCCTGCTGTCCGCGGTCGTGTCCAGCCGTGAGAGCAGCGTGGCCCGTGAAACGCCGTGACTCGCAGCGATCTGTGTCAACGACTTCTTTGCGGCGCGGCCGGACTTCAATCCAGCCACATCTGTTCCGGCTGCTTTGGCGATGACCGCTGGCGTCAGGCCGAGAGTCCTCAGCTCCCTCCGGGCCTTCGGGTGGTGCCCGATGGCTGCCTTGGGGGCACTGGTCGAAGGGGCGGCGGTGGAAGGGGCGCTCGGTGCCGACGAAGCGGCGTACGCGGGCACGGCGACACCGGCGGCTGAGGCGGCAACGACAACCCCGCCGCCGATGAACTTCATTTTCCTGGAAATGTTGCGAATCATACGATTGCGCCTTTCGGGTCCGGTCGGGCGGGGGCCTGACTACTGGAACAGAGTGAGGCGGTTTACTGCAAAGGTCGCAGGGAATTGCTGTGGTGCAGCTGTCAGTCCGTGTGATCCGCGCGAGCGCGTGCGTTGCCGCCGGGGATCAGGGATTCCTCGTCCGGTAGCGACAGGGACAGGACGGCGTGCTCGATCATGGCGTGGCGTCGTACCTTGTCCTCGACCTCCTGCAGACGTACGGCGAGTACGGACTCGCGCTCGTCGCCCACCAGGTCGACCGAGGCCACTACGAAGAGCTTCTGCGGACCGACAAATTCCAGGTGCAGGTAGGTCACCCGTTCGATGGCCTCGTTGTCGAGCAGAGCCTGCAGCGCACGCTCGCGCACCGGCCCGGTGATGGCTTCGCCGACCAGGAACTCACGGTTGCGGTTGACCAGGAATACCGCGACAACGGCGAGCATCACCCCGACGAGGATCGATCCGAGCGCGTCCCACATGGCGTTCCCGGTGATCTGGTGCAGCGCCACACCGGTGGCCGCGATCAACAGACCGATCTGCGCGGCGGCGTCCTCGAAGAAGACGGCGCGCAGGGTCGGGTCGGAGGTGCGGGTGATGTACCGCAGCGGGTGCAGCCCGGCTTTACTGGCCACCCCCCGCGTCTGGCGCAACGCCTGCAGGAACGAGCTGCCTTCCAGTACGAAGGCAATGGCCAGGACGATGTAGTTGATGACATAGTCCCCGGCCTTCTCACTGGAGCCGAGCTGCTGGATCCCGTGCCCGATACTCACGACGGCGCCGGCTGTCAGCAACCCGACGGCGGCGAACATCGACCAGACGTAGGCCTCCTTGCCGTAACCCAGTGGGTGTGCCTCGTCTGCTTTCTTCGCTCCCCGTTTCTCCGCGACCAGCAGGAATATCTCGTTCCCGGAGTCGGCCCAGGAGTGCGCGGCTTCGGCCACCATCGAGGCGGAACCAGTCATCAACGCGGCAGCCGTCTTCGCGATCGCGATGACCACATTGGCCGCGAACGCGATCAGCACGGTCCTCAGGCTGTCGCCGCCCTGGTCGGCTGCGGACGCCGTGTCGTCGCTGGTGAGAGTCACATCCGCCACGTTACTTCGCGCCAGAACGCAGACCGGATGGAGAGACGGATGGCGATGGGTGCAGCGCGATGAGCAAGGCCATCACCGTATCGGGGTCGGTGAGGCGCTCGCCGTACAACTCGCGGATCTGGCCCATGCGGTAGCGGACGGTCTGCGCGTGTACGTGCAGTTCGGCGGCCACCTCGTCACGGCGACCCTGGTGCAGCAGCCAGGAACGCAGCGTCTCGACGTGCCGTTCGTAGGACGAGGAGCCCGGGTCGCCGAGTGGCGCCAGGACCTGGGTGCGCAGGTCGGCCAGTTCGGTCGGCGCCGATGCCAACACCAGGTCGGCCAGGTGATCCTCGGTGTCGATCAGCCGTCCGCCGCCGATCCCCAGGCCGACATTCATCGCCCGGACTGCCCGTTCGTACGACGCTGCGACCTCCAGCCAGGGCCTGGCGGGCCCGACATACGCCTCACGGTCGGCGAGCAGCCGCAGGGCCCGGCGGCGATCGGCCACCAGCAGCACGGTGCGCTCGGATCCCTCGGTGTATCCGGGTTCCTCAGCCGCTCGCAATGTGTTGGGCCCGAGACCGGACAGCAGCGGACCGAGCCTGATGGACGGCAGCACCACCGCCGTCAGGCGTCGTGGCGGCGCCCAGTCGGCACGGGCCGCCAGCTCGCGCACCACTTCTTCACTGCGACCGGCGATCAGTGCAGAAGCGACCCGCTCCCGTCGTCGCTCGGTGGTGCGGTCCTGTTGCGCGAGCGCTGTTGCGTGGCCCTCGACGCTGGAGGCGGTCAGTTCATCGATGTAGGTGAAGACCAGCTCGGCGAACTGCGCTGTTGTTGCCGCATCCAGGCCCGCTGCGACCGCGGCGGTCGACATCTCCCGCCAGGCGACGCGCGCCCCGATCCGGTATGCCGACAGCAACGCGTCCATCGGCCGTCCGCTGTGTGCCTCACCGCTGCCCAACCGGTACGCACCGTCGAGCGCGTATGCGTGGGGGGTCGGATCGCCCTTCTGCCGAGCGGTCGCCATCCGCAGGAAGCCGCCCAGCGCGGCCTGCACCGCAGCCTCGATGACCCCGCGCAACTCGCCGCTCGGGGTGCGCGCGTACTCCGGCACCTCCACAAAGATCTGGTCGACACATTTCTCGGCGAACGTGGGTAGTTGAGCCTGCAGCCACGCGGAGACTTCCGGCGCGAACTGCAACGGGGCATAGTGCGACGAGGGCTCGGGGAAAGTCTGGCTCTCACTCATGACACTCCGCTCGTTTGTTCGCTACGAACAATATACCCACGCGTATTCACATAGTGCAGACAAGAAACTGTCCGGTTGGGCGGTCCATCATGTAAGTATGGAACTTCTCTCCGGCGACCGGCCCATGGACGATGGGCGCGAAACTGTCGCCCCGTCCCTCTGGCGCTCGCGAGCCATCGGGTTCCTTCGGGCGGCAACGACGCCGCTGCTGCCCGAGGACTACGTGGACCTCTTCGACCCGCTGCGCACGACCACGGTGTTGCGGGCGCGGGTCACGGACATCATCTCCGAGACCGACGATGCGGCCACTGTGGTGCTGCAGCCCGGTCGCACCTGGCGCGGCCACGTGCCCGGTCAGTACATCCGCATCGGCGTCGACATCGACGGCGTCCGGATGTGGCGTGCGTACTCCGTGACCTCCGGCCCGCGCACGGACGGCCGCATCGCGATCACCATCAAAGCCATCTCCGGCGGCGCGGTCAGCACGCATCTGCTCAGCTCGTTGCAGGTCGGTCAGATCGTCCAGATGGAACAGGCCGACGGCGCGTTCGTGCTGCCCGAGGTGCTGCCCGCCAAGATCCTGCTGCTGACCGGTGGTAGCGGCATCACCCCCGTGATGGGCATCCTGCGACATGCAGTGCAGGATCTCGACGACGTGGTGATGCTGCACTCCGCCCCGCGCCCCGAAGACGTGATCTTCGCCGACGAGCTACGCAGCCTCGGCGACGACGGCCGGATCAGCTTGCTGGAGCGGCACACGGACGAGCACGGACTGCTCGACACCGACGAACTCGACGCCCTCGTGCCCGACTGGCGCGAGCGCGAGACCTGGGCGTGCGGCCCCGCCGGCATGCTCGAGATGCTCGAAGGGCACTGGGAGTCAGCCGGTCACGCGCACCGGTTGCACACCGAACGCTTCCGCCCCGCCTTGGCCGAACCTGGTGAGGGTGGCACGGTCTATTTCACGAACGCCGACCGCGAGATCGACTGCGACGGCGCTCGCCCGATCCTGGACATCGGCGAAGAAGCCGGTGTGCTGATGCCGTCCGGTTGCCGGATGGGTATCTGTTACGGCTGCGTGCTGCCGATGCGTGAAGGCGCCGTACGGGACCTGCGGACCGGCGAAGTCACGACCGCCACCCCCGGCGACGGAATCCTGATCCAGACCTGTATCTCGGCCGCAGCCGGGCGCTGCGACCTCGTTCTCTAAAACGACTTCAACCAGACCATTTCCACCGGAAGGACCACCTGATGACTGCCTTGCAGAAGAAGGACCACAACCCCGTCGAGCACCTCACCCGCTCTGACATCGAGAGCCTGGGCGAAGAGCTGGACGCCCTGCGCGCGCAGATCATCGAGTCCCGCGGCGCAGCAGATGCGGCCTACATCCGCCGCACGATCGACGTGCAGCGCAAACTGGAAATGGGCGCCCGCGGGGTGCTGCTCTTCAGTAAGTACAAGCCGGCCTTCTGGCTCGGCACCGCCGGACTGACCGTGTCGAAGATCCTGGAGAACATGGAGATCGGGCACAACGTCATGCACGGTCAGTGGGACTGGTTGCGCGACCCGAAGATTCACTCCACGACCTGGGAGTGGGACAACGCGAGCCCTTCGGACCTGTGGAAGCACTCGCACAACGAGTTGCACCACACCTACACCAACGTGCTCGGCCGCGACAACGATCTCGGTTACGGCATCATGCGCGTGGACGAAGACCAGCGGTGGATGCCGTTCTACCTCGGTCAGCCGCTGTGGAATGCGCTGAACGCGTGCTTCTTCGAGTACGGCATCGCGGCGTACGACCTGGAGCTCGGTAAGTACATGAAGGGCCGTAAGGACAAGGCCGTCTTCAAGCGCGATCTGGACAAGGTGGGTGTCAAGGTCCGTAACCAGGTCACCCGTGACTACGTCATCCACCCGCTGCTCGCGGCGCCGTTCGGCTCCTGGGGCTCGACGCTGGCAGCGAACGCATTGTCCAACCTGGGCCGCAACATCTGGACCCACTCGGTCATCATGTGCGGTCACTTCCCCGAGGGTGTCGAGACCTTCACCAAGACCTCTATCGAGGGCGAGACCCGCGGTGACTGGTACCTGCGCCAGATGATCGGCTCGGCCAACATCAGCGGCTCCAAGGCCATGCACATCGCCACCGGCAACCTGAGTTACCAGATCGAACACCACCTCTTCCCGGACCTGCCGAGCAACAGGTACGCCGAGATTTCGGTAACGGTGCGCGACATCTGTGCGCGCTACGGCCTGCAGTACCTGAGCGGTCCGCTGCCCAAGCAGGTCGGCTCGGCGTGGATGAAGGTCATCCGTCTGTCGCTGCCCAACCACATCGCTGCCAAGGTGAAGTTCCCAAGCCGTCGCAAGCCGGTCGCGCCGACCGCACTGCCGTCGCGCATTACCGCCATGGAGCAGAGCGAGCGCGCCGCCTGACCCGAATCTCTTTTCTCACGATTTGGACATGTTGAGCGGGGCAAATACGCCCCGCTCAACATGTCCAAATCTAGGATGGCCCGATGACGAACGCGACGCCGCCCGGTTGGTACCCCGACAACCTCGACCCCTCACGGGTGAGGTGGTGGGACGGTGCGGGTTGGACCGATCAGACCCAGCCCAAGCAGCAGCCCGCCTCGTCGGTGTCGGACGCCCCGCGTGGATACCCCGGCCAGCCGCAGCAACAGCCGCAGCAACAGCGGCAAGCCCCGGCACGTCCGGCAGCGCAATTGCCTCAGCCGCAGGGTCAGCGCCAGCAACCACAACAAGCGCAGCACGATCCGTACGCCCAGCAGGCTCAGCGCCAGCAGCAACAACCACGACAGGCGCAGCACGACCCGTACGCGGCGAAAGCACAGTCGCAGCAGCAGGACTCCTACCCCGGCGAGAGTCGCGTTCAGCGATTCAATGACTCGATCGCACAGGGATACGGCGACCAGACCTACGGCGGTCACACCAGCGGCCCCACCGATGGCCGACAGGCTGCTCACGGCCGCAATGTCTTCACCGAACCGGTACTGATCGTCTCCCAGAAGCGCAAGATCATCGAGGTCACCAACGAATACGCCGTCTACGCCCAGGATGGTTCGCAGCTCGGCGCCGTGGTCGAGGTCGGGCAGAGCGGTATGAAGAAGGCCGTCCGGTTGTTGACCAGCTACGACCAGTTCCTCACCCACCGCCTGGAGGTGCGCGACAACGGCGGCAATGTGCTGCTACGCCTGACCCGACCGGCGAAGGTGATGAAATCGACCATCATCGTGCAGGCCCCGGACGGCCGGGAGATCGGTCGGCTCGCGCAGCAGAATGTCTTCGGCAAGATCCGCTTCGGGTTGCAGGCCGACGGTATGGAGGTCGGCTCACTGAGCGCTGAGAACTGGCGGGCCTGGAACTTCGCGCTCAAGGACACCGCCGGGATCGAGGTCGCGCGGGTCACCAAGACGTGGGAGGGCCTGCTGACCACGATGTTCACCACTGCGGACAACTACGTGGTGCACATCCACCAGGACGTGCCCGACCCGTTGCGCTCGCTCTGCGTCGCGGCGGCCCTGACCATTGACACCGCCCTCAAGCAGGACGACCGCTGACCCAACCCCGCTGCGCCAGGGGCCGCACCTTTTGGTGAGGGGCATGCAATAGCCGCACCCTCACCAAAAGATGCAACCACCGGTGGCGCGCTTCGCTCAGGCCTCGGTGTCGAAGGTGCTCATCGCATCCAGGACAGCACAGACCAGGGGCACTTCGTGGGTGCGGTAGACGCCGGTCTGGCCCAGTTGCGCCAGCACGGCGAAGAAGCCCTCCGCACTGCGGAACTGCTCCTCGAAGGTGTCGAAGGCGTGCGGTAGCGCGTGGCAGATCGGCAGACCCAGGCGCCGCAGCCGGAACGTCTGCAGGAGGGCCGCAGCCTGGTATCGGGACCGGGCCGCCGCATCGTTGAGGCGGTATCCGAATCCGACGCCGGGGTCGATCACCAGATCGGTGACGCCGATTTCGCGCGCGCGATGGACCCGCTGATCGAAACGCTCGATCATCTGGGGCAGCAGGTCGGTACTGATGTCGGCGTCAGTGATGTCGCGGGCGTTCGGTCCGAGCAGGTGGCACAGCACCACGGTCGCCCGGTGTTCAGCGGCGAGGGCGAACATCTCGTCGTCGTTCCCCGAACCGGTCAGGTTGAGCACGCAGGCCCCGGCCTGCAGCGCGGCCGCGGCGACCGGCACCTCATACGTCTCGACCGATACAGCGATGCCGTCGTCGGCGAGCTGCTCGATCACCGGCAGCAGCAGCCGCTGCTGGGCCTGATCATCGACGGCCGCGGCTGTCGCAATGGTGGATTCCGCGCCGATATCGACGAGGTGGGCTCCTTGGGCGACGTGTACGCGTGCCTTGCGCACGGCTGATGCGGTGCTGACGGCCACGCTCTCCCGATACGCAGAGTCCTGCGAGAGGTTGACGACACTCATCACGACGGGTTCGCGGTCGGTGTCGAAGGTCTTCGTGCCGATACGCAGTGGCGCAACGGTGCGCGCGAGATCGTCCGCATGGTCAGCGGCCAGGCGTGCCAGGCCCGCGAGGGTGATCATCGGCCCGGCGCGAGGTAGCGCATCATCAACGTGCTGTCGCCCTGCAGCACCTGGACCAGGCGGAAACGCGCGACATCGGGCAGGGAGGTCGTCGACGGTGAGGTCCCGGTGCCGGCGAAGAGCGGGGAGAGCGTGATGTCGGCTTCATCGACCATGTCGGCCTCCACCAGATTGCGCAGCAGCTGCGGCCCACCCTCACAGACGATCCTGCGCAGGCCGCGCCCGACCAGCGCGTCCACGATGGACTGAGGCGTTACTTCGGGCAGCACGATGACGTCCGCGTGCTTTTTTGCCTCGGCGAGTCGATCCTCGTCGGCACCGGACGCGGTGATCACCAGCAGTCGCTGGGTGGACTGCGTCCAGATCGGCAACGCCCAGGGTAATTTCAACGATCCACTGACGACGGCCACGACTGGGGCTTGAAGTTGACCATCGGATGCGCGCTGCTGCGCGTGCTCGGGTTCGGCGCGCATGGGGCCGTACTCCTCGGCCCGCAGGGTGCCGCTGCCCACGAGGACTACGTCACAGAAGCTACGGACAGCACTGAATACCTGCTGATCGGCCTCGGAGGACACCGAACCACTGAGTCCATCGGCGCCCGCAGCAGCGCCGTCGAGCGTGGTGACCATCATCGCTCGGACCCATCGACCCGTCGGCGGCCATGGGTAACCCCGAGCCACTTCCTGGTCGTTGAGCTGCCCGCCGTCCTGCTGATGGCCGTAGATCGCCTGGATGGTGTTCACCAGGTGAACATACGTCGGTGCTCCGCTGCGTCTTCCACCTGGCAACGGCTCAGGCAGTGGCGGCGACGTCGCGCAGTAGTTCCAGGGTGCGCACCACGGACGGGTGCCCACTGACGCTGTCGCGTACGAAGACGACGATGCGTCGGCGCGGCGTGGGCTCGCCGATCGGCCGCGCGACCACTCCGGGTGGCAGTACGCCGATCGCCAGACGCGGGATCACCGCGACGCCGATCCCGGCCGCGGCGAACGCGATGGAGGTGTGGTGATCGTCTGTCTGGGCGGCATACCGGGGGGTGAATCCAGCGGCCCTGGTGGCATCGCGCACGATCCGACTGCCCACGGCGTCGTTGGTGTTGTCCACGACCCAGCGCTGTGTCTCCAACGACGCCATCGGCACGACGTCCTGCTCAGCCAGCACGCTGTCGACAGCGAATACCGCGACGTAGGGCTCCTGCGTCAGCTCGTACCGGGTGTGTCCGGCGATCCGGGTGGGCGGGTCATCGGGCACCTCGTTACGAATCTCGATATCCGGGCGGGCCGGGCCGGCCTGGATGGCGTATTCGTTGAGGTCGACGGTCAGCTGGACGTCCGGGTACTCCCGCTGCAGTGTGCGCGCGATGGCCGGCATCCACTGCTCGCCGGCAGAGGCGAAACAGGTGATGATCAGGGTGCCGGATCGTCCTTCGCGTAGATCGTCCACCACGCCGTCCAGACGGGCCAGCTCCCGCATCAGTTCGTCACTCTCGGCGGCCAGGCTCCGTCCTGTCGGGGTCGCGGAGATGCCGCGCCCGGACTTCT
Source organism: Dermatophilaceae bacterium Sec6.4 (assembly GCA_039636865.1). Classification (NCBI taxonomy): domain Bacteria; kingdom Bacillati; phylum Actinomycetota; class Actinomycetes; order Micrococcales; family Dermatophilaceae; species Dermatophilaceae bacterium Sec6.4. Next base: position 360,439 of record CP144172.1, on the reverse strand, counting down.
CGAAGAGCTGCAGGCCGGTATCGCGTTGCAGTGCTGCGATCTGCTGGCTGACGGCCGAAGAGGTGAAGCCGAGGTTGGCCGCCGCAGCCTGTACGGAGCCGCTGGCCACCACGGCGCGGAAGGTGCGAAGGCGGTGCACGTCGATCATCTGGCAATAGTACAGCAGCGCTATGAGGAAAATCACTTTTCATAACTTGTGCTGCACAGTCAAAGGAGGCAGACTCAAACCATGAGCACTCACACCACTACCCAGGACCTGAACACCCAGCACGTTGCCTCCCACGTCGGCCCGTTGCGCCGTGCGTTCCGCGAGGTGCAGAACGCGAGCGTGGAGATGGACCGGATGAACCGCCCCTGGGCGTATGGTGAAAGAGCCGTGAAAGCCACATCGACCCACCGGATCCGCAATGCATACCGTGAAGTTCAGAACGCGAGCGTGGAGATGGACCGGATGAACCGTCCGTGGGCCTACCAGGGCCGTGGCGCCGGCGCAGCAGCGCGCGCCTCACGCTGAACGGCGAGCCAACACCTGTCAAAACCGCCGCTGCAGTGAGCTTGATCTCACTGCAGCGGCGGTTTTTTCGCGTCCAGCGATCGAATCCGTCATCGAAGACCGAATAGTGTTGCAACACTGGCTAATCCGCTTCAGTTGCCGCGTGATTCAAAACACATTAGTAGAAGTTAACGTCCAGTCAGATGAATCGACTTGTGGTAAGTAGTTCGAAAACGAATAATTGAAACATGCAGCACATGATGAACCGCTTCCGTCCCACCGACTACCGCAACGACAGCACCCCCAATGACGGCTGGTCCGGTTTTGACCAGCAGGTACGCAGCTCGCGACTAAGCCGCCGAAACCCGTGGCGCACAGTTCGCCACGAGTTGCACGCCGATGGCCACGGAGCCGTCGCCATCTCGCGCTTTATGTGATCCACTCGGCCAGATAGCGTGACCGCATGCGCGCCGATCCTGAACAACGAACGATCAGGGTCGGCGCTCGCAATGCGACCTTCCAGCATTGGCAGACCCTGCTACGAAATCGCACGAAACGGCACCGTGCCGGCGAGTTCGTGGTCCAAGGCGTCCGGCCGATCACCCTGGCGTTGCAGTACGACTGGCCGACAAGTGCGTTGATCCGGCCCAGTGGACTGCGGCCCTCACAGTGGGCGCAGGAGGCCTGGAGTGGCTCTCCCGGTGCCCGTTACGAGGTCGAGCCCGAGCTCTTCTCCGAGCTGACTGACAAGGAGCAGGGTCAGGCGGAAATGCTGGCCGTTGTATCCATACCTGCGGACGATCTGGCGCGGGTTGCTCCCGCCCCGCACGCTCCGCTGGTCGTCTTCGATCGCCCGAGCGGCCCCGGGAACATCGGCACGTTGTTGCGTTCGATTGACGCCTTCGGAGGCGCAGGTCTGGTCGTCACCGGCCATGCAGCCGACCCGTATGACCCCAAGTCGGTGCGCGCGAGCACCGGCTCTCTCTTCTGCGTGCCGATGGTGCGCGTCGAGGGACCCATTCCGCTGGTGCAGTGGCTGCTCGAACTGCGTGAGAGCGGTACCCCCGTGCAACTGTTCGGCACCGATGAGGGAGGCAGCCTCGGCGTGCGCGATGTCGATTTCGCCATTCCGACCATATTGGTGATCGGTAACGAAAGCCGAGGCCTGGCAAAGGCGTGGCGGCAGGAGTGCGACGCGATCGTCAGTATTCCGATGATCGGGCAAGCCAGCTCGCTGAACGCCGCCACCGCAGGTGCAGTGCTGCTGCACGAGTGTCTGCAGCAGCGACTCGGCACCTGACGTGGGCGCCCGACGTGGGCGCGTGTCGCGGAACCGACGTGTGGCCCCAGTCGTCTTTACCTAGAGTGGGTCACAAGCCACGTACACGGAGCTGAGCCCGTCGCGCCGAGGAGGCAATGAGATGTCCGAGTTGGATCTGACCAAGTCCGGTAGCACCACAGGTGCTGCACCCCAACCCGCGCCCGGCGCGCTGGTGTTGGAAGCACCGGCGCCGACACCCGTCGTGCAGGAGCAGCAGGCCGTTCAGGCGGTCAAGGTCGCCCCGGAGGCGCAGACCGAGATCGAGCGCAAGGCGCAGGCATTCGTGACCGACCTGACGTCGATGGATATGAAGGCGCCGGCGTTCACCGAGAAGGTCAACTCGATCGTGCTGATGGGCGATTCGGACATCAAACGGTCTTCCGAAGTCTCCAACCGGATGCTGCAGAGGCCTGCAGCGCAGGTAGGCGACAAGAGCCCGCAGGGCAAGGTCAGCACCACGCTGATCGACTTGCGCAAGACCGTCACCGATCTCGACCCGAACCGCGCAGACCTCAAGGGCATGAAGAAGGTCCTGAAGTGGCTGCCGGGTGGCGGCAAGATCGAGAACTATTTCGCCAAGTACCAGACGGCGCAGGCTCACATCGATGCGATCATCCGCTCGCTGGCCTCGGGTCAGGACGAGTTGCGCAAGGACAACGCCTCCATCGAGATGGAGCGCGGCAACATGTGGCAGGCGATGCAGAAGCTGGGCGAATACAACCAGCTCGCGACCGCGCTGGACGGCGCCATCGAGCAGAAGATCGCCGAATTGCAGGTACAGGGCAACACCGAGGACGCCGACATCATGAAGTCCGATGTGCTGTTCGCGGTCCGCCAGCGGCGGCAGGACATCATGACCCAGATGGCCGTATCGGTGCAGGGTTACCTCGCGCTGGACCTCGTTCGTAAAAACAACCAGGAGCTGATCCGCGGAGTCGATCGCGCGCAGACCACTACCGTCGCGGCGCTGCGCACTGCGATCATCGTGTCCCAGGCGCTCGCCCAGCAGAAGCTGGTGCTGGACCAGATCACTTCGCTCAACTCCACGACGTCCAACCTCATCGAATCCACGTCGCTGCAGCTGAAACAGCAGGGTGCCGAGATCAATCAGCAGGCAGCCTCCAGCGGCATCGAGATCGACAAGCTGCAGGCAGCCTTCGACAATGTCTTCCAGACGATGGACGCGATCGACACCTTCAGAAGCCAGGCCAGTGCCAACATGGCCACCACGATCACGGCGCTGCAGGGACAGGTCGAGCGCGCCAAGCCCTACCTCGAACGCTCGATGCGCAGTCAGGGTATGGACGCCTCCACCGCGGCCCAGCTCGGCAGCGCGCCCCAGCAGGGCCAGATCGGCTCCTGAGTCGTGGGTCTGCTCTCCCGGCTGTTCGAGCCGGATCAGCAGCATGCCGCCGCGTCGGCAGGTCCGACCACCGTCACCAGGGACGATGATGCCGTGCCCGCGTTGCGCGAGCAGGTTCAGGCTCTGGTGCTGGAAGTCAACGCCAGCGCCGGCGATCTGCCGCCGATCGCGGTCGTGCTGGCGCGCGCTGTGACCGATACGGTTTCGGACGTGCTGGAATCACCGGAAGTGGACAACCTGGACATTGGTGTCCGGGTGGCGCTGCACTCGGTGCTGACCGACTACCTGCCGGGGTCGATCCGCAGTTATATAGGCGCGGTACGCGCTGCGGATGAGGCTGCTGTACACACCGCCACCGACGCGATCGTCGAGCAGCTGACCACCCTTCGTAGCAGTGTCAGCGATGTCGCCGACGCCAGTAACGCCCGGGACCTGCAGGCGTTGCAGGTGCAGGGGCGTTTCCTACAGGATAAATTCGGCGGTTCGGAACTGGACCTGTGAGGGTGGGACAGTCATGGTGAATGAACTGCCCAAGGGGGCCAATGCGTCGTTGACCCGGGAGATCCCCGGCCTGCGTGGCATCGTCATCGGTATCGACTGGGACCCGGGCGCCGAGCACGTGCTCGCGGACGCCCTCACGTTGTTGACGATTCTGTGCGATGAGCGGGGCAAAGCACTCTCCGACGACCACGTCGTCTACTTCAACCAGCTCGTCTCGGCCGACCTGTCCACTGTCCAGTTGCAGGAGCTGATGGGGCAGGACGATGAACAACTGGAGATCGACCTGAGCGCCGTCCCGCCCGAAGTGGACCGCATCGTGGTCATCGTCTACATCAACGAGGGCGTGGCGGGACGCCGAACTCTGGGCCAGTTGCGCCGCTGCACGCTGCGGGTGCTCAATCAGGACGGTGGCGGGCTGCTGGTGCAGACCGTCGACCTGTCCCAAGGGCTCGACAGCGAGACTGCTGTCTCGCTCGGGCAGGTCTACCGGCGTGGTGCGGAGTGGAAGTTCAAGGCCCTGGGCAGCGGTTACTCCACCGGACTCGCGGGAGTGGCCAAGGACTTCGGCGTCGCACTGTGACGGATGTACGCCGGTGAGAACACGCACCGACCTGACGTACCTGCGTCGCCGCAGTCGTCCGGTCGCGTCCACGCCAGAAGCAGCCGCCGCCGCTTCCCCGGCGGGAGGGTCGGCGGTCGCTGACTTTCTCGCGGGGAGGTCGAGGCGACCGGGACGAGGACAGCCACCGGCGCCGACCACCGCGCCATCCACCCCGCCGGTCATCGCGCCATCCGGAGGCGGGCTGGATCTCGGGACCAGCCCGCCGCCGGTCACGGAGCCGCCGGAGCCTCGTCCGGTGACGTCCAGCTCACTGGATCTGGGCAGCAGCAGCGACTCAAATTCTGAGCCCCCGAGAGCGACACCACCGGGTCGGCCTGCACACGCCCGTCCCACAGGTCCTCGGCGCGCCCGGCAGCAGTACTACGACCTGGCGCTGCCGACGATCGCCGAGCACAACCGACGGGTGCTCGACGAAAGCCATCGCGTCATCCATCTGACTCGGATGCAGTCCGCCGCCGGCAAGCTGACGGTCACGCCGGCACTGGGCGTTGGGGAGCACCTCGACCTCGCGTGCGTACTGCAGACGGTGCAGCACGGCGAGTCGATCGTGTTGGGCACCCTCAACCGGCAGGGTCCGGACCCGCGTCGACCGCTGGTGCGCTGCGGCGGGCAGGGCGTCGAGGTGGACCTGCGACGTATCCATTCGTTTGTCCGGTTCCTGATTGTGGGCGTCACGCCGCGGCTACCCGGTGGCACGCTGGTCGTCACCACCTATGGGGGCTCTCGGATGGAAATTGCACTGCCGACAACACGCACGCTCGGTGCGCAGGCGCTACTGACGGCGTACGTCGTGCAAGGACGTTTAGTGCTCCGTGCGGAACTTGATCCCTTTTCCGGGACGTTGCAACAGGTGTGTGGGGCATACGGTTATACCGAACTGACCTGGCGTGACCCGTCCACACCCCTGATCTAGATCACCGATTCTCAACACGAAGGAGCGATCATGGCAGTCAGCTTGAGCAAGGGCGGCAACGTTTCGTTGGCCAAGGCAGCACCCGGTATGACCACCGTGGTGATCGGCCTGGGCTGGGATCCACGCACCACTGACGGTGCGCCGTTCGACCTGGACGCGTCGGCGTTGATCTGCGGGCAGGACGGCAAAGTCCGTACCGACGCCGACTTCGTCTTCTACAACAACCTGACCGGTGACAACGGCTCGGTCAACCACCAGGGCGACAACCGCGACGGCGCGGGTTCTGGCGATGACGAACAGATCGTCATCAACCTGGCGGCCGTCTCACCGGACGTTGCGAAGATCGTCTTCCTCGCTTCGATCGACCAGGCCACTGCACGGTCGCAGAACTTCGGCCAGGTTTCTGATGCCTATATCCGCTTCTTCGACGCCGACGATGCAAACAATGCCGAGAAGGGCGCACGCTTCGACCTCGGCGAGGATGCCTCCACCGAAACGGCGCTGATCTTCGGCGAGCTGTACAAGAGCGGCGCCGAGTGGAAGTTCCGGGCTGTCGCCCAGGGATACTCTTCGGGTTTGGCAGGCGTGATCGCCGACTTCGGCATCAGCGGTAGCTGACTTCCTCGAAATATGTCCTGAAGGGACCTCATGGCCACGCTCAAACACTTTCGCATTGACTTCATTGTTGCTGCGATCGTGCTCGTCATCGCCTTCTTCTACGGCGGGATCGATGCGTTATCACTGACCGCGATCCTGATCGTGCTGGAAATCGTGTTCTCGTTCGACAATGCGGCGGTCAACGCCAAATACCTCGAAAAGATGAACGAGTTCTGGCAGAAGATGTTCCTGACGGTCGGCGTACTGATCGCCGTCTTCGGCATGCGGCTGGTTTTCCCCTTCGTGATCGTCTGCGTGTCCGGGCAGATCTCGCCAGCGGAAGCTGTCCGGCTGGCCCTGGAGCGCGGGGATCACAACACCCCTGGCACCTACGGCTACATCCTGGATCAGGCCCATCCGGCCATTGCCGCGTTTGGTGGGATGTTCCTGTTCCTACTGTTCCTGGACTTCATGTTCGACAGTGAGAAGGAAGTGCACTGGCTGGGACCGATCGAGCGCGCGCTGCAACGCATCGGTGCACTGGACATGTTGTCGGTCATCGTGGCCGGGATCAGCCTGCTGCTGGCCTCGGAGTTCCTCGCGACCGGCGGCGAGAAGGCAACCGTGCTCTTCTCGGGTGTTATGGGCATCGTGCTCTATCTCGCGGTCAACGGACTCTCCTCGGTGATGGAGGACCAGGAGGCGCACAAGGACGAGGAGTTCGCCCAGCGGGAGGTCAATTCCCGAGGCGCAGTTTTGCTGGCCGGTAAGGCCGCGTTCTCACTGTTCCTGTTCCTGGAAGTGCTCGACGCGACCTTCTCCTTCGACGGCGTGATCGGCGCATTCGCGATCACCCCGGACCCGATCATTATCGCGCTCGGCCTGGGTGTGGGCGCGCTCGCAGTTCGTTCGCTGACCGTCTATCTGGTGCGAAACGGCACACTCGCCGAATACCAGTATCTGGAGAACGGCGCGCACTGGGCGATCGGCGCCCTGTCCGTGATGCTGCTGCTCACCATCAAATTCAAGCTGGGCGAGGTGGTCATCGGTGGCACGGGCATCGCTTTCATCGTTGCCGCATGGGTCACGTCCATCGTGCAGAACAAAAAGAATGCCGAACCCCCGCACGACCAGACCATCGAAAACCCCGACCAACCTGCGGCACCGGCCGCCGGGAACGGAGCATCGAAATTATGACCATCAGCCTCAACAAGGGCCAGTCGATCAACCTGGCCAAGTCCGACGGCGGATCGCTCACCAAGGTGCGCATGGGCCTTGGCTGGGATGCCAAGACAGTCACCAAGAAGGGCTTCTTCGGGGGCAGCAAGCAGGTCCAGCGCGATATCGACCTGGATGCCTCCGCAATTCTGATCGGCGCGGGCAAGGTGCTCGACATCGTGTACTTCGGCAAGTTGCGCTCCAGCGACGGTTCGATTCAGCACACCGGTGACAACCGCTCCGGCGCCGGCGACGGTGATGACGAGTCGATCATCGTGGACCTGCCCGCGGTGGCTTCCTCGGTAGAGCAGATCGTCTTCGTCGTCAACTCCTACAGCGGCGAGAACTTCACCGAGATCGACAACGCCGTCGTACGTGCTGTCGACTCCGCTGCCGGTGACACCGAACTGGTGCGCTACGAGCTGGCCGGTACCGGCCCGCACACCGCCATGGTGATGGCCAAGCTCGCGCGCTCCGGTTCCGGGTGGAGCTTCACGGCAATCGGCACACCGGGGCAGGGCCGTGTTGCCCAGGAGCTCGTGCCGCTGGCCCTCGGAGCGATCTGAGCCCGTCACCTCACGCGCTGAGCCTCGACGTCTGGGGCACCTTGATCGGCAGTGATCCGGCGTTCAAACCGGCGCGCAACGAGTTGTTGCGCGCCGAGTTTGCGCCCGGGGTCACCCCTGCCCAGTTCGATACCGCACTGCGGGGCGCGGACCGTGCTGCCGACGAGACCTGTATGACAACCGGCCTGGACGTCGGCTTCGACGCGCGCGTCTGCCTCGCACTGCAGCGGCTCGCGGTCCGGTCCGACACCGTGCCGGACCGGTCGGCGCAGCTGATGGCGCGGCAGACGACGCTGGCCATGGCCCACCCTCCGCGGCCGCTCGCCCCAGAGTTGCCCACCCTGGTAGCGGCGGCTGCCCGTCGGATGCCGATAGTTCTCACCAGCAACACTGGGATGTTGCCGGGAGTCCTGATGCGCGATCTGCTGCGGCTGGCCGGTTTCGACGTAGATGATCTGGCCATGGTCTTCTCCAACGAGGTAGGCGCCGCCAAACCAGCGCGCGAAATCTTCGACATCGCAGTCCGAGCCGTCGGTGTGCCGGCCGCACAGGTTCTGCACGTCGGGGACAACCCGGTGGCCGACGTTCAAGGTGGGGCCGACGCGGGCCTGCAGACATTGCTGGTGGCGCCCGACGGTATGGCGTTGGCCGCCCGCTTGCGCGAGATCATCGCCGGATGAGGGTGTTGTGCAGATAAGTGCGCTCTGGACGCTGACCGGCACGCCGGAGAGGGTCCGTTCGGTCGCGCCGCATGATCATTTCGAAGCGGTCGCGTATTCGTTGATGAAGCACGGGGACGGCGCCTCGATCGAGTTGTTCGGCTCGCGGCTGGGGCGGATGCTGCTGGCAGAGCACGCCTCGGTGGTGCTCACCGACGCGGTGCCTGTCTTTCCTGTCGCGTATCTCGCGGTCCCGCCTGCCTGTTGGTACCTCAGTGCAGCCGCGCTCTCTGTTGTCAACCTCGAGCGTGTCTCCAGAGGCCTGGCTCCCGGCCGGTTGTTGCATGTCCGCAAGGACTCGGTCACGACCACGGATTACGCGACTGCCACTGCCGGGCAGCGGCAGGCCGAGCTCGCCGGCATCGGCTTCGAGGTGGGCGAGTCGCTCATCGGGTGCGCAGTGGTGGTGGTCGATGACGTACGCGTCACCGGCGCCGCGGAGCAGACGATTGTGCACGTGCTCCGGGCCGCAAACCCGAAGGTGATCCTGCCCGCATATGTCGCGGTGTGCTCGCCCGAGCTGGCTGCCGCGCCGCACGTGGAGCGGGTCCTCAACCATGTTGCCGTCACCTCGCCGCTGGACCTGCTGCCAGCCATCGAGGCAGACCGCTTCTGCCTCACCATCCGCTTCCTCAAGTTCGCGCTCGCCAGCACGGACCTCGCTGAGTTCGTGACGCGATGCCCACAGCCGGTGCTACTCGCGATGTATGACGGTGCACTTGCGACGGGCGCGTCGTTCGCCGACGCTTACGCGCCCGGAATGGCTACCCTGCGCGGGCAGCTGGGCGACTTCCGCTATGCGTTGGCCAGGTTGCGCGTGGGTGACGTGGGGCTTCCAGTGGGCGGCCCGGACAGCACAGTAGCCGTGGGAGCCACGGCATACAGTCGCTTCAAACACGGAAGTGGTTCTGCAGCAGCAGATTTCGCCCGCAGGTTGGCGACGCAGTACGCCGAACATCACCAGCTGAGCGGTGGCGAACGACTGTGGGTGACCGGGTCGGGTTACGCGCAGGTGCCCCCTGCTGCGGCCGCGCTGGTGGGCCCGTTCGTCGCTGCGCTGAGCGACCTCGCACCCGGTGTGGACGTGCGGCCGTTGCGGATCCACCGGTCGGGCAGGACGCCGGGCGACTATGCCGCGATGAGCCCGGCCGATCGCGATATTGCGTTGCGGGACGACTGCATGTTCGTCGAGTCGGACGCAGACGTGCGCGGTGAACTGGTGGTTGCGCTCGACGACATCCGGGTGACCGGCACGCATGAGCGGGCCGTGAACGCGTGCCTGTCGGCGGCCGGAGCGCGGTGGATCGATCACCTCTATCTGGTCGATGCCGCTGCCTTCGCGGCCAGCCCGCAGATGGAGTCGGTGCTGAACCTCGTTGCGGTCCGAGATGTCGATGAGGTGCTCGCGATCGTGATGGCCGACGATTTCGTGCCCAACGCGCGGGTATGTCGGCGGGTGCTGACCCTTCCGCCGGAGCAACTCGACACCTTCGTCGGGCGCGCGCCGGCGGTTGTCCTGGAATGGGTCCGCTGGGCAGTGCAGGCGGACCTTCTGGCAACCGTCGAGCAGTTCGCCGACGGGGCGCTTCGACTCTGCGGGGGTGATGGACGCTGACAGCTGTACGGGTACGACGGCTGATCGTGACCGTGATCGTGCTGCTCCTGCTCGGTTGGGCTATCGATACCGGCGCCCGAGCGGCTGCGCAGTCCGTGGTTGCGGGCACCATCCAGCAGTCACAGCAGCTGAAGGACAAACCTACGGTCGCGGTACGCGGCTGGTTCTTTCTGGCGCAGGCGGTGCGCGGTCGCTACGACGATGTCGATGTCACGCTGCACGGTCTGCACCAGGGCCCGTTGCATCTGTCCACCGTGACCGCTCACCTACGTGGAGTACAGGTACCGCTGAAGTCTGTATTGAGCGGCAGAGTGTCAAGGATCGCGGTCGATCAATCTGCCGAAGTGGTGACGCTGACCTACGCCGACCTCAATGCCTACCTGAAATCCCAGGGCAAGGACGTCACTGTTTCGGCGGGTCCGCCCGGTGAGCTGAAAGTGACCGGGCAGCTGAATCTGTTCGGACAGTCCGTCGCGCTCTCGGCCGACGCCGTCGTTCGGCCCGGATCCGGCGAGTTGCAGATCACTCCGACCCAGTTGGACACCGGGACGGCGCTGGACGGGGTGAGTCGGGATCTGGTGAACAAGCGGTTCACGTTTGCAATATCAACGGCGCCGTTTCCGTTCGGTCAGCGCGTCACCTCGATCGAGCCGACTGCGAACGCTTTGACGGTGCAGGCGAGCGGCTCGGATGTCGTGCTCTCAGCAACGTCCTAACGTGGCTGCATGGAACAGACGACCCGTGTGCATGCCTTCACCGACGACGCGCTGGGGGAGTCGGACGCGACGGGAGTCGCCGCCCGCATCGCGGCGCGCGACATCAGCGCCGGCGAAGCGGTCGAGGCCGCGATCGCTCGCAGTGCATCTGTCGAGGAGAAGCTGAGCGGACTGCATCGGTCGGACTTCGATCGGGCCCGCGCGAGAGCGACCCGTTCGTCCTCTTGCGACGGTCCGTTCGCGGGGGTGCCGTCGCTGTTCAAGGACAACATCATGGTCGGCGGGATGGCGATGACGCAGGGTTCGCGGGCGTTCGGTACCGCGCCGCGCCCGACGGACGGGGCTGTCGCGGCGCAGTACCTGGCCACCGGGATCATTCCGATCGGCACGTCGACGATGCCGGAGTTCGGCTGGACCTGCACGACTGAGACGCTCGACCACCGCACCCACAACCCCTGGGACACCTCCTATTCCTCGGGTGGCAGCTCGGGTGGCTCGGCGGCGTACGTCGCGGCAGGCGTGGTGCCGATCGCGCACGGCAACGATGGCGGCGGGTCGATCCGGATCCCCGCGCATGCCTGCGGGTTGGTCGGGTTGAAGCCGACGCGTGGTCGGCTGCGGATCGACTCGGGCGACAGGATCCTGCCCGTCCACATCACCAGCAACTCGGTGCTGGCTCGATCGGTGCGTGATGTGGCCGGGTTCTTCGCCGCGGCCGAGAAGGTGCACCGCAACCGCATGCTGAAGCCGATGGGCGTGGTCGATCGGGCGCAGCAGCGACCGTTGCGAATAGGTCTGCTGATCAACTCACCGGCATCGGACGTCCGAACGGATGACGAAACGCGTGCAGCGATCAATGCTTTTGGCCTTCAACTGGAGGCGCTCGGGCACCATGTCGAGCCGTACGACTGGAAGATCCCGGCGACTTTGAAGGAGGATTTCTCCTCCTACTGGATGCTGCTTGCCTACCTCGCCTCGACCGGCACAGCCAAGACGTTCGGGCCTGGTTACGACCCGGGCAAGCTGGAACCGCTGACAAAGTTCCTTGCAGCAGAAGGCAAGAAGCGACTCATGAAGGCGCCGATCTTCATCCCCCGACTGCTGGCCTCCAGCGTCGTAGCCCGGCGGCAGATGCGCGGTGGCCCCGACGTCGTTGTGTCGCCGGTGCTGTCGGGCACGACTCCCCCATTGGGCTACCTCGGCGCCGACGTCGACCCGGCGGTGCACTTCCGCAGACTGATCGACCTGTGTGCATTCACCCCCTGGCACAACGCGACGGGCGCGCCGGCGATCTCGCTGCCGGTGGGCACGAGCACCGATGGGATGCCGATCGGCGCAATGGTGACCGCGACGCACGGGGCGGAGGCGGTGCTCCTGCGACTTGCCCTGCAGGTCGAGGCCGCGCATCCGTGGCGCCGCATCCAGGACTGAGCACGCGAGTTTGCCGGCTCAGGCTCTTTCCGAGCGGGTAGGTCCGGCCATATCCTTACCGGCATGGACCTCGTCGTCCCCGCCCCGGCCCCTCCCGCCACGACAATCGACGAGGTCATCGCGCGTCTGCAGGCGATCGACGACTGCCTGCCTGAAGGCGACGGCGTCGCCTGCTTCAACCGGATGTATCTCGGCGTCACCCAGGACGTCGACCAGCGGGTCAAGGCCGGTTTCTTCGTCAACCCTTCGTTCGTGTCCCGGCTGGACGTCGTGTTCGCCAACCTGTATTTCGAAGCCGTCGACACACTGTCTGGCACGCCGGACGCGTACCCGGCGGCGTGGCAGCCATTACTGGCCGCTCGTACTGCGAACGGGCTGGAGCCCGTTCAGTTCGCCCTTGCGGGAATGAACGCGCACATCAACCACGATCTGCCCCTGGCCGTTGTCGAAACGTGCACCGAGCTGAACACCGAGCCACGATCAGGCAGCCTGCACGAGGACTACCAGAGGGTCAACGAGCTGCTGGCCGCCGCCGAGCAGTCGGTGCGCCAATCCTTCGAACCACCTGATGTCGTCGTGGTAGATCAGCATGTAGCCGCCGTCGCCAACATCATCGACAACTGGAGCATCTGTGCCGCACGCGATGTCGCATGGGACAACGCCCTGGCCCTGTGGGACGTCCGCGGCCTGCGGATCGCGAGCCAGCTGCTGACCGGTGCTCTGGCCCGCACGGTCGCCATGGCCAGTCGTGGTCTGCTCGTCGCCGTCTGAGGGCCATGACCGGACGACTGCAGCGACTGCTTGAAGCAGCCCGATGATATCCGTAGGACCTTCACTTACGGCACTTGAACTGGTAATATGTAAGTATGTTCGAAATCCAGCGAGGCGGCACATCGCACGCTGATGTGCCGTTGTCCGGTGCTGAGATTCGGGGCTGGATCCTGCGTTTGCTGGAGGTCGGTGGGGACCTTGGCGCAGGTGCGCGCATCGAGCAGGTTGCTGCCTTGGAAGCTGTAAAAGGAGCGCTCTGCGCAGCGCAGGTAACGCTCACTGTCGACCTCGACGACGCGCAGCGCGGCGCTGATCGTGATCGCGGACTGAAGCAGGCAGACACGACTCGATCGGTGAGCGGCGAGATCGCGCTGGCGCGCCGGGAGTCACCCCGCCGTGGAGCGCGCCACCTCGCGCTCGCGCGGGCATTGACCGATGACCTGCCACTCACCTTTGCGGCATTGCGCCGGGGCGAGATCAGCGAACGGCGCGCAGCAGTGGTCGCCCGCGAGACGGCATGCACGAGCGCGCAGGTGCGCGGGCAGATCGACTGCCGAATCGAGGGCGAGCTCGCCTCGGAATCGGATGCTCGAGCGCACGCGCTCGTCGTCGGCGTGACGGCCGAACTTGATGCCGCCGCCATGGCAGCCCGGCGGGTCCGGGCGGTCGGTGCGCGCCGTGTTTCACTGCGACCCGCGCCCGACGGCATGGCGGCCCTCACCGCGGTGCTGCCGTGTGCAGATGCCATGGCTGCGATGACGGCGCTTCGACGGGATGCTGAGACGTCGCTCGACGACGGCACCGGCCGGTCCCGCGCTCAGGCGACGGCTGATCTGTTCGTGAAACGACTGACCGGCCGTGATCCGCGCGACGGCTTCGATGTGCAGATCAATCTGGTGATGGACACGTCCATCCTCTTCACCGGGGCGACCGCGCCTGCGCACCTCGAGGGGTACGGGCCGATTCCAGCCGGCCTGGCTCGCCGCCTCGCCGGCGTCGACGCCACTGCGAACGAGCGCGGCGTTGCCGAAGTCGCCATCCGCCGTCTGTTCACCGCGCCGAGCGAAAGCGAGCTGGTGCGGATGGAGTCCTCGAACAGATGCTTCACCGGTCAGTTGCGGCAGTTGATTGCCATCCGTGACCAGGCCTGTTGCACGCCATACTGCGACGCTCCGATCCGGCAGATCGATCACGTCACTCCCCACGCGTCCGGCGGCGCGACCTCCTACGAGAACGCGCAAGGACTGTGTGAGGCCTGCAACTATCGAAAGGAACACCCTGACTGGCGTACCCGACCTGATCGTGAGGGTCGGATCACGACAATCACTCCGAGCGGGTGCAAGCACGACAGCGCTCCACCACCGTTACCGGGGGCGCGTCGGTCTGCTCTGGAATTCTCGCTGAGCAAACGCATCGACCTGAACATCCTGACCGAGCGGATTCAGCTCAATTACTTGACGGGCTGACCTCACCCATCTCGCCCCACCCGACCTGCTGCACTTCGGTGCTGACGATCTCTGGAGTCGTGGCGACGTGCTCGCCCAGCATCGCAGTTGCCTTCTTGAAGTGGTCGCTGCCGACATGATGCGCCCCGGCATCGGAGTCCTTGAACGCCTCGACCAGGGTGAAGACGTTGTCGTCGTCGACGCTGCGGCTCCACTCGAAGAAGAGGTTGCCCTCTTCGGAGCGGGTCGCCAGGGTGAAGTCTTCGACGATCTCCAACCATCGCGGCGCTGATTCGGGGCGGACGGTCCACTTGACGACGATGAAAATCATGGGTCGAGGATATCGACAGACCATTCTCTCAAGGTCCTCACAAGAGATTGAGCAAAGGTCTCCTATGTGATCGAAGCGCGCGGACTGACCAAGAAGTATGGCGAGAAAATCGCCACCGACGACCTGACCTTCACCGTCGAACCCGGCAAGGTGACCGGCTTCCTCGGACCGAACGGGGCAGGCAAGTCCACCACGATGCGGATGATGGTGGGGTTGGACCGTCCGACGTCCGGTGAAGTGCTGGTCAACGGTGCGTCGTATGCCGCCCATTCGGCGCCGCTGCACGAGGTCGGTGCGCTTCTGGAAGCGCGCGCCGTGCATCCCGGCCGGTCGGCGCGCAATCATCTGCTCGCGCTGGCCCTGACCAGCGGGATCGGGAAAGCGCGCGTCGACCAGGTGCTCGACATGGTCGGTCTGACCGAGGTCGCCGGCAAACGGGTGTCCGGCTTCTCGCTCGGGATGGGCCAGCGCCTCGGAGTTGCGGCCGCGTTGCTGGGTGACCCGCAGACGTTGATCCTCGACGAACCGGTCAACGGCCTGGACCTGGACGGCATCCGCTGGATCCGTGCGCTACTGCGCCGGCTTGCCGGTGAGGGTCGCACCGTGTTCCTGTCCTCACACCTGATGAGTGAGATGGCCGTTACCGCAGATCACGTCATCGTCGTCGGCAAGGGACGCCTGTTGCGGGACCAGTCGATGAGCGACTTCATCCGCGATGCAGCAGCCGACTCGGTGCGCGTCTTGAGCGCCGACCAGGACCGACTCGCCGGGCAACTGCGCGCTGCTGGGGCGACCGTCACCCTAGGCACGGCTGCCACGGAGGGCGTTCCGCTCTATGTGACCGACCTGAGCAGTCAACAGATCGGCACCGTCGCTTCGAACTCGGCCATTGTGCTGTGGGAGCTGGCTCCCCAGGCCGGCTCGCTCGAAGACGCCTACCTCGCGCTGACCCGCGATTCGTTGGACTACCACGATGGAGAGGTCGCCTGATGACCGCTACGACCGATGAAACCGTCCGCGAGTCGGCACCCGCGCGACGCGCTGTAGCTGGTCGCGTCGACGGGCCGGTGACCCAGCGCGGCACGATCGCCGCCGAGTGGTTGAAGTTCCGCAGCCTGCGCTCCACGGTGCTCGTATTGGTCGTGGCGATGCTCGGGATGGTGCTGATCGCGACGATCATCGCCTTCCACACCCAGAAAGGCGTTGCCAAGGATCCCGAGGACCTGGTGGCCTCCGCGCCACTGCAGGGCTATTACCTCGGCCAGTTGCTGATCGGTTCCCTCGGCGTCCTGGTCGTCAGCAGTGACTACAGCTCGGGCATGATCCGTTCCACCCTGGCCGCAGTGCCCAAGCGGCTGCCGGTGCTGTTCGCCAAGACGGCGGTCTTCGCCGCAGTGGTCGGCGCTGCGATGATCGCGGCGTCGGTGGTCGCCTTCTACCTCGCGCAGGCAGTGTTCTCCGGGCACCGGGCGACGTTCTCCCTGTCCGATAGCACCACCTTGCGGGTCGTCATCGGCACCGGTATCTACCTGATGCTGGTCGGGTTGATCGGCAGCATCTTCGGTTGGATCGTGCGCAGCACTCCGGGAGCACTCGTGGCTACCCTCGGCGTCATTCTGGTGCTGCCGGTACTGCTGCGACTGGTCTTCTCCGGTTGGGGCCCGTATATCAATGCCTATCTGCCCACCGGTGCCGGAACCAGCTTCTCCACCGTCCTGCGACAACCGCACGCGCTCTCCCCGTGGGTCGGCCTCGGGGTGATGGTCGCCTGGGTGGTCGCCGGGCTGATCGCGGCCGCGGTCGTGCTACAGCGCAAGGACGCCTGAGCGTGTCCGTGGACGAAGAGACGCTGACCGCGTCGAAGGCGGGGCGACGCGGCACGCCACTCGCAGTCAAAGTTCCGCAGATCACCGCGCTCTTCTGGGTGATCAAGGTGCTCACGACGGGTTTGGGGGAGTCCGCCGCGGACTACCTGGGCAACCTCAACCTGGCCCTCGCCGGGGTCGTCGGGGTCGGCGGTTTTGTACTGACGCTGCGCTGGCAGCTGCGCACGGTCGAATACCGGCCGGTGCCGTACTGGTGTGCCGTCGCGATGGTCGCAGTCTTCGGCACCATGGTCGCCGACGGACTGCACGTCGTCCTGGGAATCCCCTACGTGATCTCGACAGCGTTCTACGCGATCGTCCTGGTGGCTGTGTTCGTTGCCTGGTACCGCAGTGAGGGCACCCTGTCGATCCACAGCATCGACACCCGTCGTCGGGAACTCTTCTACTGGGGCACCGTCCTGACGACCTTCGCGCTCGGCACGGCGGCCGGTGATCTGACGGCGGACTCGATGGGGCTGGGCTTCTTCACCTCGGGCCTGCTGTTCGCCGCCGTGATCCTCATCCCGCTGATCGGGTGGAAACTGGGGCTGAACCCGATCATCGCGTTCTGGTTCGCTTACATCATCACCCGACCGCTGGGTGCCTCGTTCGCCGACTGGTTCGGCAAACCGCACTCGTTCGGGGCCGGCCTGGGCTACGGCGACGGCACCGTGACCGGTATCGCGCTGATCATCTTCGTATTACTGGTTCTCTACGTACAGAAAGGTTTCCGCAATGGACATCACTGAACTCATCCTGAGCGACCACCACGAGCAGCGTCGGATGTTCGCGACGCTCGACGACATCGACCGGGCCGACACGGCGACGCTCTCGGCGGTCTGGAAACGTCTGCAGATTCTGCTCGAGGTGCATGCGGCGGCGGAGGAAAAGCACTTCTATCCCGAGTTGATGCAGGTCGGCGTCGGTGAGGGCAGCAAGGACAGCGCCGAAGGCGAGACCCGGGATGCCGTTCACGATCACAACGAGATCCGCGACGCCATCGCCAAGGTCGCCGACCACGAGGTCGGCTCTGACGGATGGTGGGGGGCCGTCGCCGGCGCCCGCGAGGAGAACAGCGACCACATGGGCGAGGAAGAGCGCGAATCGCTGGCAGATTTCCGGCGCCACGCGAGCTTGCAGTTACGCCACGATCTTGCGGTGAAATTCGCGGCCTACGAGGCGGAGCACGCCGGTGGCATCGACGCTCACGACCGGGATGTCGACCACTACATCGACGCTACAGAGTAGGAACGTCCCGCCGGAGCAACGGCAGCACCCGAGGGCGCACCACTGTCGACAGGATGATCACGGACGTCGAGCGACTGATGGCCTCGGACTGATCGAGTATCAGCAGGGTGCGCTGCAGATCATCGTTGGAACTGGCAGCCAACCGGACCACGACATCGCCCGCGCCGGTGGTCGAGTACGCCTCGAGCACGCCGGGAGTCACCTGCAGCAACTCGGTCACGATGTCCAGGCGGCCCTGCGCAATTTCAAGCGTCACCAGCGCCTGCACGGGATACCCCGCGCGGACCACGTCGAGCTGGGGGCCGTAGCCGGTCACCACCCCGGACGCGGACAGCTTGTCCATTCGGGCGCTGACCGTCGCCCGGGTGACTCCGGAAATCCGCGACAGTTCCAACACGCCGATACGTGGGTGTGCCTGCAGAAGTTCCAACAGGGTGACGTCGAGGTCGTCGAGGATCATGTTGTGCTGGGACTGCACATTCTGCATAGCCCAAGTGTGTTCGAACCCATCAAAGTGCGCAATCTTGATAGTGGAAATGGGCTTGGTTGCGTAGCTGGGCCCAATAGGGCCCAATGGTTGTGACGGCAGACATATCGACGGAAGTTGGCGCCACCATGACCCTGCAGGACACCCTCACCGATCAGGAACAACTCGCGGGCCTCAGCGCCGAAGAACTGCAGCGCCTCGTCGGTCTCGTCGACTACGACGCGTCGAGCGACCCGTTCCCGATCGTCGGTTGGGATGCCCTCGTCTGGGTGGTCGGCAACGCGACCGCCCTGTCGCACCTCTTCCAGTCCGTCTACGGATTCCAACTGGTCGCCTATGCAGGCCCGGACACCGGCGAGCGCTCGAAGGTCTCCTACGTACTGGATTCCGGTTCGGCCCGTTTCGTGATCGAGGGAGCCGTCCGCTCCGGTGGCCCGCTCGCTGAGCATCACACGAAGCACGGCGACGGCATCCGCGACATCGCCTTGCAGGTGACCGACGTCGACCGCTGCGTCGAGCACGCCCGCAGCGTCGGCGCAACCATCGTGGTGCAGCCGCACGACCTGAGCGATGAGCACGGCACCGTGCGGATCGCGAGCATTGCCGCTTACGGCGACACCCTGCATACCCTCGTGGACCGGTCCAAGTACGACGGCGTGTACCTGCCCGGGTACGTGGAGCGCACCTCCTCAGTCGTCCGGCCCGAGGGCGCCCCGAAGCGGCTCTTCCAGGCCGTCGACCACGTCGTCGGCAATGTTGAGCTGGGCAGGATGGACGGCTGGGTCGAGTTCTACAACAAGGTCATGGGCTTCACGAACATGGCCGAATTCGTCGGTGAGGACATTGCCACCGACTACTCCGCGCTGATGTCGAAGGTCGTCGCGAGCGGTAACCACCGGGTGAAGTTCCCGCTCAACGAGCCGGCACCGGGCAAACGCAAGAGCCAGATCGATGAGTTCCTGGACTTCTACGACGGCGCCGGCGCCCAGCATATCGCCCTCGCCACCGGCGACATCCTGAAGACCGTCGACGTGCTCGCCGCCCGAGGTGTGCAATTCCTCGCTACTCCCGGCACCTACTACGAGGACCCGGAGCTGCGGGAGCGGATCGGTAACGTACGGGTGCCGATCGAGGAGCTACAGAAGCGCGGCATCCTGGTCGATCGCGACGAGGACGGCTACCTGCTGCAGATCTTCGCCAAGCCGATCGGCGACCGACCCACAGTGTTCTTCGAGCTGATCGAGCGGCATGGGTCGCTCGGCTTCGGCAAGGGCAACTTCAAGGCACTTTTCGAGGCCATCGAGCGCGAGCAGGAA
This sequence comes from Dermatophilaceae bacterium Sec6.4, assembly GCA_039636865.1. NCBI lineage: Bacteria > Bacillati > Actinomycetota > Actinomycetes > Micrococcales > Dermatophilaceae > Dermatophilaceae bacterium Sec6.4. The sequence continues at coordinate 340,901 of CP144172.1, read as the reverse complement.
CTGCGCGGAAACTCCTGATGGCGCACTACCGGTCGGCGGGGTCGATCCCGCCCAAGCGCCATACCCAGCACCGCGCGCCGGACGGCAGTTTGTACCGCGAGGAGTTGATGGGCGAAGAGGGCTTCAGCTCCGACTCGTCGTTGCTCTACCACCGCGGGGTGCCGTCCTCGCTGGTCGATGTGCGGTCGTGGGAACTGCCGGATCAGGCCACCACGGCCAATCAACCCCTGCTGCCTCGGCATCTGAAGCTGCACGATCTGTTCCCGGCCGACAGCTGGCGCTCGCTGGACGCAGTGACCGGACGTCGACTGGTGCTCGGCAACGCCGACGTGCGGATCAGCTACGCCGTGGTCGGGGCCACGTCGCCGCTGTACCGCAACGCTGTCGGTGACGAATGCGTCTTCGTCGAATCGGGTACTGCGGTGGTGGAGACAGTCTTCGGGTCTTTGGAGGTCGGCCCGGGCGACTACGTGCTGCTCCCACGCGCGACGACTCACCGGTGGGTGCCCACTGGTGAGTCGCCGCTGCGGCTCTACTGCATAGAGGGCAGCGGTCACATCGGGCCGCCCAAGCGGTACCTGTCGAAGTTCGGGCAGTTCCTGGAGCACTCGCCGTACTGCGAGCGCGACCTGCGGGCGCCGAGCGAGCCGGTCGTCGTGGACGAGACCGATGTCGAGATCTACGTCAAGCACCGCGGTGACGGACCGGGCGGGCTGGCCGGCACGGTGCACGTGGTGCCGCAGCACCCGTTCGACGTGGTCGGCTGGGACGGCTGCCTCTACCCGTGGGTCTTCAATGTGGCCGACTTCGAACCGATCACCGGGCGGGTCCACCAGCCGCCGCCGGTACACCAGGTTTTCGAAGGGTCCGGTTTCGTGATCTGCAACTTCGTGCCGCGCAAGGTGGATTACCACCCACTGTCGATTCCGGTGCCTTACTACCACTCCAACGTCGACAGCGACGAGGTGATGTTCTACGTCGCCGGTGATTACGAGGCGCGCAAGGGCAGCGGCATCGGCAAGGGTTCGATCAGCCTGCATCCGGGCGGTTACAGCCACGGCCCGCAGCCGAGCGCGATCGAGGGCAGCCTCGGCGCGGAATACTTCGACGAACTCGCGGTCATGGTCGATACGTTCCGCCCGCTCGGACTAGGCGAGGCGGGCACGGCGTCTGACGACGGGAAATACGCCTGGACCTGGTCCGGTCGCGGGCCGACCGCGTCGTCCACAGACCAGTGAGCGCGCTGCCCTACGGTTCGTTTGTCACCGCAGGTGATCTGCACCCACGGGTCGGGGTCCTCGTCGGCACTGAAGTCTTGGATCTCGGTGCCGCTTGTAGGTCGCTGTTACGTTCTCGGGCAGCCCTGTTCGTCAATGGAACGCTCGACCTGCTACTCGCAGCGGGCCCGGAGGCCTGGGCGGAGGTCAGGTCGGCAATCCAGTCGTGGGTGCGCGATCCGCCGGCCGGTCTGCCGTTCGTACCGCTGGCCGGCGTATCGATGCGGATGCCGTTCGCCGTGGCCGACTACGTCGATTTCTACGCATCTGAGCAGCACGCGACAGCTGTCGGTCGGCTGTTCCGCCCCGATGGTGATGCGCTGATGCCGAACTGGAAACACCTGCCGGTCGGTTATCACGGTCGAGCAGGGACGGTCGTGCCGTCCGGAACGCCGATAGCCCGCCCGTCCGGCCAGCGGCGTACGCCCGAGGGTGAGGTGGTCTTGGGGGCGTCCACGAGGTTGGACTTCGAGGCCGAGGTGGGATTCGTGGTGGGGGCGCCGTCCGTGCTCGGCCAGCCGGTCGGGCTGGGTGACTTCGCGGAGCACGTCTTCGGCGTGGTGTTGGTCAACGACTGGTCGGCCCGCGACATCCAGGCGTGGGAGTACGTACCGCTCGGGCCGTTTCTCGGCAAGTCGTTCGCCACGTCGATCTCGCCGTGGGTCGTGCCGCTCTCGGCCTTGGAACACGCGCGCGTCCCACCACCGGTGCGGGACGTGCCGCTGTTGCCATACCTGGACGATGCCGATGAGCCGCCCTGGGGGCTGGACCTGCAGCTGCAGGTACGCCTCAACGGAGAACTGATCAGCGAGCCGCCGTACGCCGGCATGTACTGGACGCCTGCGCAGATGCTCGCTCACCTGACGGTCAATGGCGCATCGGTCCGTGCCGGTGACCTCTACGCATCCGGCACGGTCAGCGGACCGGGCCCGGGTCAGGAAGGCTCGCTGCTGGAGCGTGGCGTCGGATTCCTGCAGGACGGGGACGAGGTCGCCATCAGCGCCACGGCCCCTGGCGCGGCCGGCACCCGGATCCACCTCGGCGAAGTCCGCGGCAAGATCAGCTGACCGATTCCCTCCTCGGCTCGTCCTGCGGGGACGCCCGCCACGGTCGCCAGGTCAGGTCACTGCGCAAGGCTTGCGTGCGTGCGCCGTCCACGCAGACCAGGTGGATCCATTCGTTGCAGACCAGCTGGCTGAGCGTCTGGTGGCGGGCGACGATATCCACGATCAGCGCGGGGTCGGCGGCCACCACGGCGAGCAGCCGGACGGGTTCGTGCATCAAGCTGCCCGAGTCGGGCGTGGTGCCCGGCTGTTGGCGGAAGAGCGCCTGCCACGGCAGGCCGCCGCGCAGGTCCCCGTGCGCACCGCAGATGACCCCGAGGTCGGTGATGGTGTTGTGGGTGGTCTTGTCGCCCGCCCCGAAGACATCCGGTGCGACTGCTGAGAAGTAGTACTGCGCATTGATCCACTGAGCAACCACCAGGGGAGCGGTCAGCAGTGCCTCCAGGACAGCGCCGTCAGGATCCTGGTCGCGGTCGTAGGAGTGCAGGAAGGCCCGCTGTTCCAGATCGATCCCTGCCGTCAATGCGCGCGGGCCGATGACGATGGCGGCGTTACCGGCCAGGCCCCACTCCGGCGTCGGTTCGGACCAGTCGGCCGCCCGCCGGCCCAGTGGCGCGGCGTCTGCGCGGGCTCCTCTGCTGGGCAGGCTCGGCGCCCGGTCACGGCCGGCGCACGCGCTGGCCGTGCGCAGGTCGGCGGCCACCCGCTGTACGGCGGGTTCAGCGGCATCCGGCAGACCACTGTGTGACAACAGTTCGACCCGGTCGGTCGTGGTGTCGTGCAGCGCGGCCACCGCCACGGTGTCCTCGGGGATACGCAGACCCTGGGCGGCGAGAGCACCGCGCACACGCCTGTCGTTCAGCGCCTCCACCAGCAGCGTCGCGTTGACGACTCCGTCGTTACCGCCGCAGGCTCCGCAGTCGTACGCCGTCGCGAAGGCATTGTTCTCCGTGCTGGCGCCGTGCCCGCAAACGACCAGGACGGGTGCGAAGTTGTCGGTCAGCCCGATGGCGCGCAACGCGCTCGCGGCGAGGCCGACCCGCCCGGCCAGGTCCAGGTCGGTACTCAACTGGGGCGCGCGCTGCGGCCCCTGGGTCCAGGGCCGGGTGATCCGGCGCATCCGCTGAGGATCCAGCACCGAGAGGGTGGATGCCCCGGCGGAGATGAGCCCGCCACCTTCGGCGATGGCCAGGGCACCGAGCGGATGGCGACTGACTGCGGTGACTGTGCGGTGCAGAACCTCGCGCGCGCTGAGCGGGCGAGAGCCCTCCTCGGCGCTGAACGCAGGCTCGACGATGCCCGGGCAGAGGTCGTATCCGACGCCGTCGGCATCCTCGTAGCGGACGGCCGCTCCGAAGAATCCCGCGAAGCCGAAGGTGTCGTGATCGCCGAGTGCCTCGAGGTGGCGGCGAACCGGCTCAGAGCGCACATCGATACACCAGATCGACTGACTGACCGGTCGGTCGCTCGACGTCGGAAGATCGCGGACCAGGGTTGGCAGTAGCCGCTCCTGTACCCCGATCTCCAGGGCACGTTGCCAGACTTTCGCGTAGTGGCGCGGCACCTCAGCTGTGGGCGCCAGCACAGGGGGATTGCGGGCGAAGAGCACGTCGTGGGCAAGGTGCAGCGCGATCAGCTCCACGAGGGGCCCCGGGTGCTGCGCGCGGCGCGACCGCCACGCCGCGTGTCCGGTCCAGCCGGGAGTTGTGGCGAAAGTAGCGACGAAATAGCTCACCAGCTGATCTGTCGGGATTCCCAGGCAGGCCAGGAGGTAGCCGATGGCGGCAGCCGGGTCGGTCGGTAGTGACCGGGCGAACGCGCTGGCACCCGGGACCTTGACGACCCGGTCGTACTGCGGTCGGGCGGCGCTGCGGTGCCACAACAGCCACGGGCCGTCGGCGTCCTGCGTGCCCGGCCAGCCGCGTTGAGCCCACAATGACTCCCACAACCGTGGCTCCCTCAGCCGGATGGTTTCACGCCGGGACGGATCCTGCGCGAGACCAGCCAACTGGCGGCTTTCCGCCACAAAACCTGTCATGGATGACGCCAGATCGCCCAAGGCTTCCGCGTCGAGTGCTGCACGCAGGTGCGCGTCAGTGATCCGGCCGCTCGCGTACAGGTCGAGGAAGTAGTCCAACCCGGCCCGCCCGGTGACGCCGTGCGCGCGTTCGGCGATCTGCAGCGCATCCTCGAAGGCCATTGATTCCAACGTGACCAGCGGGTTGGCCGCCACGAAGTCGCGCAACGGCCATGCCGGGCCGACGACGGAGGAAGCGCTGACGACCGCTCCGACCGCGGTGAGTTCATCGACCTGCGGCTGCTGCGCCCGCTGCTCCAGTTGGGAGACGTCCAGTCGCGGTTGTTCCCGGTGAAGCTGCGCGAGATGAAGTTGCGGGGGCATCGCGGTGCGGAGCAGGCGAACGGCCAGCGCACTGTCGGGGTTCGTTTCGAGGTAGGTGACACCGCGGCTGACCGCTACTGCGACGACGACGATGACGACGAGTAGGACGCTACCGATCACCGGACCCCAGAGAGCCTGCGGTGGCGCCACCACCGACAGCAGTTGCTCGACACCGAGCAGCATCCAGACGTAGGCACCGGCCACGACGCCCGAGACGGCGCAGACCGCCCATCCGGTCCGTGAGCCGACGCGGCGCAACCCGGCAGCGGCCGACCCGGCGAGCGCTGAGGCGAAGATGGCGAGGACCACCGGTGCCAGCGCGGTCACCCCCCCGTCGTGCACCAACCCGTATCCGGCGGGTAGTGAAATCAGCAGCGTCAGGACGCCGGCGAGGGTGGCCGCCGACGCAACGCGCGAGGGGGGCACAACAAGCGGAGCGCGGCCGGTGCGGGTGCGGGCCGCGGTTCCTCCGGCGCGTAGGAACAGCCACGACTTGTACGCGCCGTGCCCGACGACGTGCAGCAGGGCAGCGCCAGGCAGCCCCAGCCCCAGCTCGACGCACATGTACCCCATCTGGCTGGTGGTCGAGCAGGCCAGGCGACCCTTCACGTCCGAGCGCATCCGGCTGGACCAGGCGCCGATCGCGACGGTGGTCGCGCCGACCGCCAGCAGGACCGCCATCATCGCCGGGGCAGCCGCGAAGAGCGGCCAGAAGAGTACGACCAGTACGCCGGCACCGTTGACCACGCCCGCGTGCAGCAGCGCGGAGATCGGAGAGGGCGCCTCCGCGGTTTCGGGCAGCCACCGGTGGGCGGGAACCTGACAGCTGCGCGCGATGCAGGCAACGAGCAGCAGCGCGACGATCGCAGTCGTGGTCCATCCGGGCTGCACCTCCTGCATCCGGGTCCGGTCCAGGGAGGGCAGGGTGCAGGCGGCGAGTATGACGCCGGCCCACAGAAAGACGTCGCCGATCAGCAGAGTGACCCGCATGGTGCTGCTCGCCTGACGGGCTTCCGGGGTCCCGGCGCGGGAGATCAGCGCCACCACGGCCTGCCCGCTGAAGGTCCAGCCGATCGCGACGGTCACCAGACTGGCGCCGCTGACGGTGACGCAGAGGCCGAGCAGTGCGAAGAAGAGGATCGCGCCGCTGCGCGCGAACTGGTCCCGGCCGCGCAGGTTGGTCAGGGAGTAGCGACTCACGACCCACCCCAGCAGCCCGACGAAGGTCAGCAGCACCACGCCGACGACGTCCAGGTGGATTCCGAGCGGTACGCCGCCCGGTTCCCATACCCACGACCAGGGGCTGCCGGCGATGGCTGCCGGGGAGGCAGCCAGTCCGGTCAGGACAGCGAGGACAGCCAGGATGCGACAACCAACGAACCAGATCACACGAAAAATAATACGTGAATTGAAGAACATCGCAAATCAAGCCACCGGCTTCGTGGGTCCGCCCGCGTATCGTTCGGGGATGACCCCCCGGGAGTGGACCTTTCTGTCCAATCACGGGCACGTGCTGACCGCCCTGGGCCACGACCCGCAGGCCCGGATGCGCGATCTGGCCGACAGCGTCGGTATCACCGAGCGTGCAGTGCAGCAGATCGTGCGTGAGCTGGTCGACCAGGGGTATCTGGAGAAAGAAAAGGTCGGGCGTCGCAACCAGTACGTCGTGGTGCCGTCCGCGCACCTGCGTCACCCACTGGAGTCACGCGTGACGCTGGGGGAGTTCCTGGCGCTGATCGTGCCCGAACGCAGCCCGGGAGACACCGGCCCCGGCCGGCTCTAGGGTGCCAATATGAAAAGTCGACCAGTAGGTTCGATCATCGGGGCGGTCGGCGGGTTGCTGTTCGTGCTGTTGAACGCGTCGGCGGTGCCGCTCACGCCCGTCTGGTGGGTATTGGCGGTGGCCGGTTTCGCGGGCGTCATCTGGTTCACCGTGCTGCACGGGCCGATAGTCACGCAGCAGCCGCCCCCGCGAGCCGCGATCCGGACCTATGGACTTGCGGTGCTGGCGATGGTGCTCGCCATCGTGGTGGGCGCCCGCGTCCTCGGCTTCATCGACCGGCCGAACGCCGTGGTGCCCTGGGTGGTCCTGGCAGTCGGCGCACACTTCCTACCCTTCGCGGGGGCTTTCGGCCTCCCGATCTTCCGGCTGCTCGCCATCAGCCTGATCGCGGTCGCCGTGGTGGGCGGCATCGCGACGTTGCTGCACGACAGCGCCACGTCAGCCGGCTGGACCGGGGTCCTCGCGGGTTTCGTGCTGCTGCTGTTCGCCGCGTTCGGGCCCGCTCTGAGCAAGGGCGCAGGAGCGCGCGCCGCGTAGTCTCGCCACCATGCGGATTCTGCACCTCGCCCTCGAATCGGACTGGGTTACAGCACGAGAGGCGGGGACGTACGTCGTGTCCACCCGGGATGCCACGCTCCAGCAGGTCGGTTTCATCCACTGCTCCACGCCGGCGCAGGTCGACGGCGTGGCCCAGAACTTCTACTCGGACGTTCTGGCGGACCTGCTCGTGCTCGATCTCGACGACGAACAGATCCGGGCGAGCGGCACCGAGGTGCGCTACGAGGATCCGGGCAACGGTGACCTCTACCCGCACATCTACGGCCCGATCGACCCCGCGTGGGTCACCGGCGTCAGCCCCTACACGCCAACCCGCACCCACTGAAGTAGCCGGGTATGACGGCTATTCGCAGCGTGTGGCGCGGACCATTGGCAGTCCCGAGCACGCCGTACAAACCTCGCGTTCTGGCCACCGAGACGGTCCTGGTGCTGCTGCTCAGCCTCGGTGCGTCCGCGATCTACTCGATCCTGACGATCATCAAGCGGCTGCAGAGCAGCGTGGCACTGGGCAAACAGACCTCGACGCTCAACGTTTCGCAGGCAAGCCAGTCCTGGCTCGATCTGACCTACCAGATCATCGGTATCGGGCTCGGGGTGGTGCCTGCCGCGTTGGCGTTCCTGCTGATCAGCCGTGAGATCAGGGACGGTCGTAGATACTTTGGTCTGGATCGGGCCCGCCTGCCCAACGATCTGGCGCTGGGTGCATTGCTGGCCGCCGCCATCGGCATCCCCGGGCTGGCCCTGTATGCCGCAGCGCGCGCGTTGGGGGCCAATACGACGGTTGTCGCGTCCGCGTTGAACGATCACTGGTGGACGGTCCCGATCCTGATCGGCGCCGCGTTCCAGAACGCGATCGTCGAAGAAGTCGTGATGATCGGGTACCTCTTCACCCGCTGGACCCAGGCCGGCGCCCGCCTGTGGATGGTGGTTGTCGGCTCTGCGTTGATCCGCGGGAGCTATCACCTTTACCAGGGATTTGGCGGATTCGCTGGCAATATCGTGATGGGCCTGATCCTCGGCACGGTCTATCTGCGGACCCGCCGGGTGCTGCCGCTGATCATCACCCACGCCATCCTCGATATCGTCTCGTTCGTGGGTTACTCCTTATTACACAATCATTTCGGCTGGCTCTGATGACCGATCAGGGCTTGGACGGCACCTTCAAGGAACTCCTCGCGGACGGTGTCAGCGCTACATCTGACAAGGTCACGATGTTGCCGCCGACCACGCTGCGGGTGGGTCCGGGGGAGAACGTCGTGATCGCCGGCCCGAACGGCGCCGGTAAGACGACCTTCCTGCGAATCCTGACCGGCAACATGCTGCCGACCACCGGCACGATCACCCTCGACGGCCGCGCCATCGATGAGCGCGACCGCGCCACCCGCCGGGTGATCGCACCGCTGATCGGCCCGATCGCCGGTTACCGCGACCTGACCGTCGGGGACCACCTGATCCTGGTCGACCAGACCTGGGGCGGTGACCGCGCGGGCGCCGCGACGCGAATCATCGCGGTGCTCGAGCGCCTCGACATCTACGACTACCGCGACCGTTACCTGTCCCAGCTGTCCTCAGGCCAGCGGCAACTCGTGGAGTTGTCGATCGTTCTGCTGCGTCCGAGTGCGCTGCTGGTGCTGGACGAGCCGGAGCAACGCCTGGACACCGGGCGCCGCGAGCTGCTCTCGGAGGTGTTGCGCGAGCGCGTCGACGCCCAGTCCTCCGTCGTGTGGGTCTGCCACGACCCGGCACTCACCGAACGCACCGCCACCCGCGTCGAGCACTTCCCGCAATCGTGAACACCGACCTGCAGCAGAGCGACAAGGCGCGCCTGGACGAAGCGCACCACCTGCGGTACCGCGGCGAGGCCAACCAGTTGCGCGCCGCTCTGTTCACCGCGTACGTCGTGGGGCTCTTCGGGATCGTCTACGGCATCCTGGCTTCGCACTACGTCTTCCAGACCTGGCCCCAGATCCGCGACCGTGTCAACGACGCACCGCTGTTGTACGCCGCGGGTTCGGTAGCGCTGGTAGCGCTGGTGGCTCTACTGGCTTACCGCGCCGGTCGCAGGCGTGGGCCGGTCGTACCAGAGCCGGGTCACCTGGAATTCGTGACCGCCACCGACCTGCCGCGGCACCTGACGCTGCAGGATGCCTGGCGGGCGACCTGCGTCGTGGTCGCCAGCGGGATGCTCGGGGTGGGCATCGCGGTGCCCGGCGGATTGGCGATCAGCGGCGGCTCCAGCCTGGCGGTCCTCTTCGGAGTCGTGCTCGCGCTGCTCGGGGCGCCGACCGTCCTCTACGCCTGGCTGCGCGGCGAAGCCGCCGGTCACGCACACAGCGCCAAGGTGGGGCAGCTGCTGAATTCGCTGCCGATGAACGTGTTGCGTACCCAGTCGCTGATGAGCGACAGCATCAGCTCGGCGCTGGTCGCGGGCGACACGCGTCGCGCCCGCGCACAGGCCTTCGAACTGAAGTTGGGACACCGCCCCCTGCGGATTCGCGCCGCTGGTCCCTGGCGGACGACGATCGGCGCGGACTTCGCCGGTCTGCAACGGCTGGGTTGGGTGTCGCTGGGCTGGTTGATCGTGCAGATTGCGGCCGTCACCCTCGCGAGTATCGAGCCGGTGGTGCGTAGTCGCTCCCCGCTGGTGCTGCCGATTGTGGTTGTACTCGCGCACCTGACCACCTCAGGGTTGACCCGCGGACTGCAGCATCACTCCGAAACGGCAGGCGAGCCCTCGATCCTCGGTATCCCGTGGCAGGTCGAGACCCTGCTGCACCTGCTTCCGGTCGCCGTGCTGCAGTTGGTCGTCGCTTTCGCCGCGGCATCCCTGAGCGGTGTCGCCCCATCCTTGGCAATCGTGCACGCTGTGTCGATTGCGCTGTTGCTGAGCGCGGGCCAGCTGTTCTTCGTGCACAAAGGACCGCCGCCGTTGGCCCTGATGGGTAACGGCGCCGGGCGCGGCATCGGTCTGCTGTGGGTTGCCCACCCGACGATCCTGGTCGCACTGGTGGGCCTGGTCGGTGTGCTGGGATCTTCTGAGCTGTTGATCGGCGCGCTGCTGCTGCTGTCCTTCGGCTGGACCCGAACCTCCAGCAAGTTCAGTCCTGCCCAACCCCGCTGAGGCAGTGCAGATACCCGTTCGACTGACGTCCGGATAGCGGCTCTATAAGATGTCGCGATGAGCATCGATGACGAGACCGCAGCCCGGCTGCTGCTGGCCGTGACGCGGCTGACACGGTGGGCAACCCGACACGCTCAATTCGACACCCCCCCTGCGCAGGCGCGGCTGCTTGCGTTGATCCACGAGATCGGCCCGGCACGGATCGGAGACCTCGCGGTCGCAGATCACTGCAGCCAACCCACGATGACCACCCAGGTGCAGCGCATCGAAGCGGCAGGCTGGGTGAGTCGTACCTCCGATCCCAACGACGCGCGAGTGGCGCTGATTGATGTGACCGACGCCGGTCGCGCGGTCATCGACGAGGTGCGGCTGGCGCGTCGTCAGGTCCTGGCACCGATCGTGGATGCCTTGACCGAGTCGGAGTTGGCCTCGGTCCGCGAAGCCACGCTGGTGATCGAGCGGATCATCGCGCGCTCCGAAGAAGAAGGAAGCTGACCCGATTTTCTTGATGTCCGAGGTGTGTTCTGGTCTAATATATAGAAAAGCTAATCAACTTTCTGAGGACGATGATGCAACGGGACCCTGAGCAGACCAGCTCCCCCAACATGTTCAACCAACCCAAGGCCGTCTACGCAGTCGCCTTCGCGTGCGTGGTGTCGTTCATGGGTATCGGTCTGGTCGACCCGATCCTGCCGGCGATCTCCAAGCAACTGGACGCGACCCCGAGTCAGACCACGCTGCTGTTCACCAGCTACCTGGTCGTGACAGCCGTCGCCATGCTCGTGACGAACGCCGTATCCAGCGCGATCGGCGCGAAGAAGACGCTGATTGTCGGCCTGGTGCTCATCGTGATCTTCGCGGCGCTCGCCGGAGCCTCTGGTTCCATCGGCGAGATCGTCGGATTCCGCGCCGGGTGGGGCCTGGGTAATGCATTGTTCATCGCGACGTCGCTGGCCGTGATCGTGTCGTCGGCCACGGGTGGTTTCGCCGGCGCGATCATCCTGTACGAGACCGCTCTCGGTGTCGGTATCGCGATCGGTCCGCTCCTGGGTGGGCTGCTGGGTACGGTCAGCTGGCGCGGCCCGTTCTTCGGGGTCTCGGTACTGATGGCGATCTCGCTGCTCGCCACGATCTTCTTCCTGCCCGATACTCCGAAGCCGACCCATCGCACCTCGGTTCTCGCCCCACTCAAGGCGCTACGCCACCGTGGACTGTTCATCATGGGAATGGCGGCGTTGTTCTACAACTGGGCGTTCTTCACGATGCTCGGGTACGCCCCGTTCCCGATGGAACTGTCCGCGATCAAGCTCGGCTTCGTGTTCTTCGCCTGGGGCGTCCTGGTGGCGATCTTCGCGGTCTTCGGAGCGCCCAACCTGCAGCGTCGGTTCGGCACCGCGAAGACGCTGTACGGCGCGCTCGGCCTGTTCGCCATCGACCTGGCGATCATCGCGATCTGGCCGACCAATCGCACCGTCCTGGTCAGTGCCGTCATCGCCGCCGGCATCTTCATCGGTATCAACAACACCCTCACCACGCAGGCCGTCATGGTGATTTCGCCGGTTGAGCGCCCGGTGGCCTCGGCCGCCTACGGTTTCGTACGGTTCTTCGGCGGCGGCCTTGCACCGTTCGCCGCCGGCAAGCTGGTCGAGCACTTCAACCTGCACGTGCCCTTCGCTATCGCCGCCGTCGCCGCGCTGGTCGCCGCCGGGCTGCTGTCGACCGCGCACAAGACGCTCGAGGCCGCCGACAAGGGGATGGACGAGGACGGGCACACGCACGCCGAGGACGATGCCCAGGTGGCAGGCGAAGTCGGCGATGAGTTCGGCGGCGCAGCCGGTGCAGTGGACGACTACCGGCGCGAGCAGTCCACTTCGCGTCACTAACCGCCCCTTACCCCGGCTACGTGGTCACTTTGCGTCCCCGTCCCTCGCTATTGCAAGGGGCGGGGGCGCAAATCGTTCACCTGTTCAGTCCCGGCTGGATACGCTCGCCGTATGCCGGAGCTACCCGAGGTACAGGCGCTGACCGATTTTCTGCGCGGTCGGATCCTCGACCTGGCCGTCACAGGGGTCGAGCTGGGCTCGTTCAGCGTGCTGAAGACCTTCGACCCGCCGCCCCAGGCGTTCCAGGGGCTGCTGGTGACAGGCGTGCAGCGGCATGGCAAGTTCATCGACCTGGACGTCGACGGCATCCACCTGATCTTCCATCTGGCGCGCGCAGGATGGGTGCGTTGGTATGAGAAGGCGCCCGCCACCGTGTTGCGGCCGGGCAAGTCGCCGATAGCGCTGCGGGCACACTTTTCCGACGACTCCGGTTTCGACCTGACCGAGGCGGGCACCCAGAAGCGCCTCGCGGCCTACATCGTCCGCTCGCCGAGCGACGTGCCGGGTATTGCTTCACTGGGCCCTGACCCGCTGCACGAGAGCTTCACCGCCGATGAATTCGCGGGAATTCTGGACGGTCGCCGCACCCAGATCAAGGGTCTACTGCGTGACCAGTCGATCATCGCCGGGGTCGGCAACGCCTACTCCGACGAGGTGCTGCATGCGGCACAGCTGTCGCCGTACGCCGTCGCCGGTGCACTGGATGATGACCAGGTTGCTCGGTTGTACGACGCGTTGCGTGCGATCCTGCTCGGTGCGGTCGCGGCGGCATCCGGCAAGCCCGCGAAGGACCTCAAGGACGCCAAACGGGCCGGGATGGCGGTGCACGGCCGCGCCGGTGAGGGGTGCCCGGTGTGCGGTGACGTGGTGCGCGAGGTCTCATTCGCGGATCGGTCGATGCAGTACTGCGCGACCTGCCAGACCGGCGGCAAGGTGCTCGCCGACCGCCGAATGTCCCGGCTACTGAAATAGCTCGGAAGGCACCACCTCAGAAGTCGAGCGCTGACTCGTCACCCTTTGGAATCGCCGCGGAGCGTGCGCAGGTGTCCTGAGTTGTGTCCGATGTAGCTGCTCATTCGATGCGGGCGATGACGCTGCCGACATGCCGTAGCGCCTTGTCGGTGTCGATCTGCGGGTTCCGACCGGCCTGGAAGAGCACGATGATGTCCGAGCCACCGAACTGGAAGTAGCCGAATTCGGCGCCTTTGGTCAGGGTCGTGTCCTTGCCGGCGGTCATGGTGACGGACGCGACGTGGGACATCCCTACGGGGACCACGGCCACGATGCCGACGTCGCCGCACTCGGAGTCAGTGGTGTCGAGGGTGAGCGCGCCGTGTACCTGGGTGAACTCGTAGCCGGTTTCGGTGCTGTCCATGGACTGCAGTTCGTGATCGGCGAGGTCGACCTCCATGTAGACCGTTCCGGAGATCACGAACGATTCCTTGACGGTGCCGGCGACCGGGGTGTGGAAGCGGTGGTATGACGAGGGCGGCAGCATGTAGTGCACGAAGGTGCCCCCCGCGAACGCGTCCGCATATTCGCTGCTTTTCAGGAGGTCTTTGATGTTGCCGTAGGTGTGGGTCTGCTTGATGGTGGTGGCGGGGATGTTGGACTCGTCGTCGATGTCGTAGATGTGTTTGAAGAGGCAGTCCGCCGGTGAGGTGACCACGTGGTTGTCGCCCGGGCTGGTGATGGGGCGCAGGCCCGGATTCAACTCGCGGGCGAAGAACTGGTTGAAGGTGAGCCACCCGCTGGGCGCGTTCGGGTGCCCGTTGACCAGGGACTCCCCGATCGTGTACTCCGGAGCGTTCTTGATGAAGGACTCCAGAATGTCCTGGTTGAAGGACTGGGGGCTGTCCAGGAAGCTGCCCCACTGGCGGGCGAACTGGGTCAGCCAGTCCCCGAACGCGTCGTTGTTCTGGAGCGTGGAGCTCTTGTCGTCGCCGACCTGCTGGTCGACCAGCCAGAAGAAGTGCGCCAGCCTGATGCTGACCTCTTTGGCGTACCGCTCTTCCGGTGCGGTGTCCTTCCAGGCCGCGTCGTCGCTCTGTTGCGGCACCCAGGCGATGAAGGAGCGCAGGTACGCGTCATATCCATCAAGGTCCGTGGGCCAGTCCAGCGCGGCCAGGATCTTGGGGTCCAGGTCCTGGTGGGCGCGATCACTGGCTTGTTTCAGGGATTGTTCGACCATCCTCGTGAGGTCATTGCCCTCACGTTCGAGCATGGTGTGCAGGTCGGTGACGATCTGATCGGACTGAGTCACGGTTCTCCTCGATGCGGGTGCTACATAGGACAATATTTGCAGTATGCAATAAATAGTACGCCTCTGTGCTTCCCCTGCGAGCGGTTGATCGGTGTGGTCTGCCTGATCGCCACGATCATCAGCAAGGTGACGTCGAACCGCCGCCGCTGAGCCAGGCAGGCCACGTGCGCTGCGCACACCAACTGCTCATGCGAGCACATCCAGCAGGGTCGGCTCGAACGCTGTTGCGATCCCGGCGTATCCGGCGTCGTTGGGATGGAAGTAGTCGGCCGCGAGCAAGCCACGCCACGACGTCGGACCGGTGACCCGCAGGTCGCACATCACGATGGCTCCCGACGCGGCGGCTGCTTCGACATGCACATTGGCGCGGCCGGCGGCCTTGGTGGGTTGGGGCAGAGTCGCGACGATGGTGCCGCGGGGTACCCGGGCCACCAGGTGCGCGTAGGCCCCCGACAGGGCGGCACGGCGCGCACGCCCACCGAAGAGGTCGTTCGAGCCGACCATCACGGTCACGACGTCGCCCGGGCGAACCCCGATCTGCTCCAGCGCCGGGAGTTGCTGGTCCAGCACGTCGGACACGCAGGCGCCGTTGGCCGACAGATTGAGCACCTGCAGGTCGTGGCCGCTCGCAGCCAGTCGGCGAGCGAGTTGGCCGACCCATCCGGCGTCGTATGCGCTGGCGCCGATGCCCTGCGACATCGAGTCACCGAGCACGATCCACCGCCGCCCCGCCGTCTGCAGTGTCGCGATGTTGCCGGCGTGCCACGCATCCGCGTACGGATCGGCCTGACTCCACACGTCGGCCACCCCCGGAATCACGGCGCGCATCGCGCGTACGACACGACCGGGGCCGCGTCCGGTGCGGTTGTCGTACGCCAGGTGCGGTTGCCCGCTCAGAGCACGTGCGGGTTGCTGAAGGCGGTGTTCGCAGCGGTCATCGGCTTGCCCGCCGACTCCCACGCACGCATCCCGCCATCGACGTTGACGACGTCGAAGCCCTGCTGGGTCAGCCACGCCACGGCCTGCGAGGAGCGGCCCCCGGATCGGCAGACGACCGCAAGGGTGCTGTCATCGGACGGCAGGTCGCTCAGCCGGGTCGGCAGGTCGCCCAGCGGAATATGCACGGCACCCGGCGCGTGACCTGCATCCCATTCGTTCTGCTCGCGCACGTCCAGCAGCACGGCGTCGTCGGACAACTGGGCAGGAGTGATGTCGTCGCTCATGTCTCCCATTCTCCCGCATACGCTGACGCGGGTGAACGTGCTCTCGATCCAGTCCAGCGTCGCGTACGGTCACGCGGGCAACAGCTCTGCGGTCTTCCCGCTGCAACGCCTCGGGCACGAGGTGTGGCCGGTGCACACCGTTCACTTCTCCAACCACACCGGGTACGGCCACTGGCGCGGAATCGTCTTCGACCCGCAGGTCGTTGCCGACGTGATCACCGGTATCGAGGAGCGCGGCGTCCTGGGCACCTGCGACGCGGTGTTGTCCGGATACCAGGGCGACCCGGCCGTCGGGGAGGTCGTGCTGGACGCCGTGGCCCGGGTCAAGGCCGCGAACCCGGCCGCTATCTACTGCGCCGACCCGGTGCTGGGCGACGTGGGCCGTGGCTTCTACGTCCGGCCCGGCATCCCGGAGTTCATGCGGGACGCCATTGTGCCCGCTTGCGACATCCTGACCCCCAATCAGTTCGAGTTGGAATACCTGACCGGCACCGTGATCGGTTCAGTGGCCGACCTGCTTGCCGCAATCGAGGCATTGCGCCGGCAGGGCCCGGCCACGGTCCTGGTCACCTCGGTGCAGACCGACCGGACGCCGGCGGGCTCCCTGCAGATGGTCGCGGTCGGGCCGGACGGCGCGTACTGCGTCACGACGCCGAAGCTGCCGATACAGGTCAGCGGTAGCGGTGATCTGACCACGGCGATCTTCCTCGCCCGGCTGATGACCGACGGTCTCGCAACTGCGCTGGCCAGCACTGCGGACTCGGTCTTCGCGGTCATCGAAGCGACCGATCGGTCCGGATCGCAGGAATTGCAGTTGATTGCTGCTCAGGATGCGATCGCCGTGCCCAACGGCAGGTTCGAGGCAGTCGCGTTGTGACGAGGTCCGCTACGCAGACAACGCCGCGCGGCCTGTTCATTCTCGCCCTCGGTGTGCTGTCGGCGTTCGGGCCGTTGTCGATCGACCTCTATCTGCCCGGTCTGCCGCAGGTCGCCCAAGATCTGCAGGTCTCACCCGGTGGTGTTGCGCTGACATTGACCGCGTGCACGGTCGGGTTGGGTGCGGGTCAGTTGATCGTCGGTCCGCTATCGGACCGGTGGGGCCGCCGCGCGCCGCTGCTGGCCGGCGTCGCGCTCTTCACCGCCTTCTCCGTGGTCTGCGCCCTCGCGCAGACCCTGCCGTTGCTCGTCGGCGCCCGATTCGTGCAGGCGCTCGGCGGGTCGGCGGGCATCGTGCTGGCCCGGGCGGTAGCGCGGGATCTACGGTCCGGACCGGAGTTGGTTCGGCTGTATTCGTTGATGTTCGCCGTCAACGGGCTGGCCCCCGTGCTCGCGCCACTGCTCGGCGGCCAACTGATGCGCGTGGCGTCGTGGCGGATCGCTTTCGTGGCGCTCGCAGTGCTCGGCGTGCTGATCTTCGCGCTCGTCGGGCGAGTGGTGCCGGAGTCGCTACCGAGTGCGCAGCGCCACCAGGGCGGGATCGCACATGCTGCAGGTGCCTACCGAATGCTGCTGCGCGACCGGCAGTTCGTCGCCCAGGTGTTGATCGGGGCATTTGCCTTCGCGGCTCTCTTCGCCTACATCTCGGCGGCGCCGTTCGTGCTGCAGGACCACTACGGCTTCTCCGAGCAGCTGTTCAGCGTGGCGTTCGCAACGAACGCCGTGGGGCTTGTCCTCGGCACGCGGGTGGCCGAGCGAGTGGGCCTGCCGCGCGGCCTCGTTGTGTTGCTGACCGGATCAGTGGCCGTCCTGCTGAGCGGACCGACCGGCCTCGGGCTCGCGCTGCTGCTGCCCGGATTCTTCGCCGTCGGCACGGCGATCGGGCTCTGCCAGCCCATCGTGACCGCCCAGGCGATGCAGGCACACCGGCACGCCGCCGGAGCCGCCTCGGCCCTGCTCGGCGCCACCCAGTTCATCATCGGCGGGGCCGTCGGGGCAGTGGCTGCTCACGGCGCTTCGAACGGTCCGCTACTGCTCGGGGTCATCATGACGCTGTGCGCCGTAGTCGCCATCGTGATGGCGGCCGTCGCGCGGCCAGGGGGTTAACATGAGGGCGTGAGCAACGAGAGACGTCTGATTATCGGTCGGCGCGCGGGGATCTGATCCGCAGCCGGTTGACACCGCGCGCCCATCACCCACCGGTGATAGGGCGCTTTTTTAATCTCCAGACCAGAGTTACAGAGGACCAGCCATGATCCAGGACCTGCTCGACAGCCCAGTTCCCGATGCGGCGTCGACCGAGGCATCGACCACGACCGAGGCATCGACCACGACCGGCGCGCGCTGGATCACGCGCAGGCTGCGCGAGCTCGGCATCCGCACGGTCTACGGGTACCCCGGCGGCGCGATCATGCCGCTCTACGACGCCCTCTACGACGGTGGACTGACCCATGTTCTGACGCGGCATGAGCAGGCCGCCGCCCTCGCCGCCATCGGGCACGCGCGCTCCAGCGGACAGGTCGGGGTCTGTATCGCCACGTCGGGACCGGGTGCCACGAATCTCATCACCGGCCTCGCCGATGCGCTGCTGGACTCGGTGCCGATCGTCGCGATCACCGGGCAGGTCGCGTCCCCACTCATCGGCACCGACGCCTTCCAGGAGGTCGACGTGCTCGGCCTGTCGCTGAGCTGCACGAAGCACAGCTATCTCGTACGCGATATTGCCGACCTGCCGCGAGTGCTGGACGAGGCTTTCGACATTGCCCGCAGCGGGCGCCCTGGGCCCGTGCTCATCGATGTGACCAAGGATGTGCAGCTGGCGGCGATGCCTGTTCCGGCAGCTGCAGCGACCGTCGGCCGATCCGAGCCGGCGGCCGTCGACGCCGTGGCCATCAGTGCGGCCCGCGAGCTGATCCTCGCGGCGCAACGCCCGATGCTGTATGTGGGTGGCGGTGTCCTGGCAGCCGGCGCGATCCAGGAACTACGCGCGTTCGCACAGTTCAGCGACATCCCGTCGACGTCGACCGTCAAGGGCCTGGGCACCGTCGGAGGCGACCGGCCTCTGCATCTGGGCATGCTCGGCATGCATGGCACGAAGGCGGCGAACCTGCTGGTCCAGGAGTGCGACCTGCTGATCGCCGTCGGCGCCCGTTTCGATGACCGTGTCACCGGGCATGTTCCCGGCTTCGCGCCGCTCGCCAAGGTCATCCACCTCGATATCGACGCGGCCGAGGTCGGCAAGATTCGCGCAGCCGACGTCAGCATCCTCGATGACCTGCGGTGGGTGCTGCCGCAGCTTGCGGTACGCCCGTCGATCGATCCCTGGCGGCAACGGGTGCGTGAGATGGCGGCGGTTCACGGATGGCGCTACGACCACGCGGGGCCCGGCATCTACGCACCGGCCCTGCTCAAGGAGCTGTCCGACCGGATGCCGGCGCGCACGGTCGTCACGACAGATGTCGGGCAGCACCAGATGTGGGCCTGCCAGCACGTCAGCGTCGAGCACCCCAGTGACTTCATCACCTCCGGCGGCCTCGGCACGATGGGATTCGGCCTGCCGGCAGCGGTCGGAGCGCAGCAGGCCAGGCGCGAGGACATGGTCGTGTGTGTGACCGGCGACGGTTCGATCATGATGAATATCCAGGAACTGGCGACCCTGGGGCGCTACGACCTGCCGGTGAAGATCGTGCTCCTGGACAACCAGCGGCTGGGGATGGTCCGCCAGTGGCAGGAGCTGTTCTTCGACGGCCGCTACAGCGAAACCACGCTGGAGGACAACCCCGACTTCGTCGCGCTGGCCGCGGCGTTCCGGATCCCCGGCCGACGGATCGAAGCCAAGGAGGAGGTCGCGGAGGGCATTGCCGACCTGCTCGGCGCGCCGGGAGCATTCCTGCTGCAGGTGTCGATCGATGCGCAGGAGAACCTCTGGCCGCTCGTCCCGCCCGGCGCCAGTAATACCCAGATGATGGAGCAGGCGTGATGCTGGGGCAGGCGTGATGGCGATCGCCCACCTGGAGGTCGTGGCCCGTTCGACTCCTGAACTGCTCGAGCGGATCTGCCGGGTGCTGCGCCACCGCGGCGCCACGCTGGAGCACCTCGTGTTCAGCACCGCAGACGAAAGGGTGCGGATTGAGCTGAGTGCGCGCCTGCGCGGGGATCCCGATCTGATGGTGCGGCAACTGGAGCGCCTACCCGACGTGGAGACCGTCTGCAGGTTCAACACGTCGTGACCATCCTGTGATCAACCAACTCTGTCGTAGCGGCGTCCTACCATAGACAGACCGGTTTCGCCGGTGACATCGCACACAGGGGAAGAAATCATGACCGCTATCGATCGCCGAACCCTCCTCGCCAGCGTGGCCGGCACCTCGGCCCTCGCCGTTCTGGGGGCCACTGCGCTCGCCGGCCCGGCCGACGCGGCGACCGCCGGTCGCCCCACCTTGCGGATGGGCTACAAGGGCAACTGGGTCCGCTCAGCGCAGCAGTTCATGTCCGATTCGGGGTACTGGCTGGGAGCGGTCGACGGCTCCTTCGGTCCGCTGATGCAGCAGGCGGTGTGGGCCGTACAGAAGAACCGCGGGTTGCCGCGCGACGGCGTCGTGGGCCCGGCGACCTGGGACGCCATCGCTATGCGGTACCGCGTGTGGCCGCGTTACTCCGGCGACCACATCGAGGTCGACAAGGCGCGCCAGCTGCTGATCGTGGCGCGCGGGGGCCGCGGCCTCGTCACGCTGAACACCTCGACCGGGTCAGGTCGGGCCTTCACCTACTACGGGCGCCGGATGGTCGCGAACACTCCGAGTGGCACCTTCAGCATCTACCGCAAGAACACCATTGGATGGGAGTACGGCGCGCTCGGGGGGCTCTACAAGCCCTTCTACTTCAACGGCGGCATCGCAGTGCACGGCGCGCCGAGTATCCCGCCCTACCCCGACTCGCACGGCTGCTGCCGGGTGTCGACCAGTGCGCAGGACTACCTCATCTCCAGCGGCGCGCTGCAGATGAGTGAGCGGGTCTACGTCTACTGAGCGAGGATGGGCAGACCGAGCCGCCCGACAGTCAGGTTCCCTTCATGTCACCCCAGCATCGCGTCGCCGACGGCGACATCGACGGGAGGGCCCGCTCGGAGAATTTTCCGGTAGCGCTGCGGGTGTTGCCTCGTCGCCACCGTGAGGCCTTGAGCCGTATCTACGACGTCGCGCGTCATATCGACGATCTCGGTGACGTCGTGCAGGGTGACCGGGTTGCTCAGCTGACCTCGTACGCCGTGGACCTGCGGCGTTGCGCGGCCGGCTCCGGGCAGCTTCCGCAGGATCCCCGGCTACGCCGACTGCAGCCGTTCGCCCTGAAGCTGGATCTACCGCTGGATCAGTTCGATGCACTGATCCGGGCAAACCTGATGGACCAGCGGGTCACGACCTACCAGACCTTCGCGGATCTGCTGGACTACTGCGCACTCTCAGCGCATCCGATCGGGCGACTGGTTCTGGCTGCTTTCGAGCAGCACGGCACCATCCGGGAGCAACGCTCGGACAAGGTGTGCGCCGCACTGCAGATCCTCGAGCACTGCCAGGACGTCGCGGAAGATCACGCGCAGGGTCGGGTCTACCTACCTGTCGATGATCTGGTCCGGCGGGGTCTGTCGGGCGCCGATCTGGCCCTGCCCGAGCACCGGGGTGCCGCCCGCGCCGTCGTCCTGGAGCAGGTCACCCGGTGCCGCGATCTCCTGGTAGCGGGCCCTGAACTGGTGGCGGACCTGCGAGGATGGGCTCGTATCGCGGTTGCGGGATTCGTCGCGGGCGCGCTCGCTACGGCCGATGCCATCGAGCGCAGCCACGGGGAGGTGTGGGACGCCGTACCGAGTCCGCGCCGCGTGGATGTCCTGCGGCATGCGCTGCGGCTGCTGATCACCGAAAGGAAACCTGCGTGACGATCGAGGCTGCGTACGACGAGTGCGAGCGGATCACCCGCGAGGAGGCCCGCAATTTTCACTACGGAATCCGGTTGCTCGCGCCACCCCAGCGCCGGTCGCTCTGCGCGCTCTACGCGTTGGCCCGGTTGATCGACGACATCGGTGACGAGGACGCTCCGCTCGCGGTCAAGACCGCCGAACTGGAGGCCGTGCGTGCCCGGCTGGGCGATCTGGACAACGCCACCGATCCGGTCCTCGTGGCGGTCCGCGACAGCGCGCAGCACTTCCCGGTGCCCCTGGAGGCATTCGGGGAACTGATCGACGGGGTCGAGACGGATCTGGAGGGTGTGCACTACGACACCTTCGATGAGCTGACGCTCTACTGTCGCCGGGTCGCCGGGTCGATCGGCCGACTGTGCCTGTCGATCTTCGGCAACGACGCCGACCCCCGCGCATCGCTGTACGCCGACCAGCTCGGTATTGCACTGCAGCAGACCAACATCCTGCGGGATATCCGGGAGGACCTGCTGATCGGTCGGATCTACCTGCCCGCCCATGAGCTGGAGCGCTTCGGTGTCGAGCTGCGACTGGACGAGCACGGCGCATTGGCCGATCCCGATGCCCGGCTGGCCGAGTACATCGCCTTCGCTGCAGGCCGCGCCGATCACTGGTACCAGCTCGGTGAGCGCCTGCTGCCGCACCTGGACCGCCGCAGTGCCGCCTGCTGCTCGGCAATGGCGCAGATATACCACCGACTGCTGCTGCGTATTCGCGAGAACCCCACTCAGGTGTATGACGCCCGTCTCTCGCTGCCTGCGTTGGAGAAGGGCCGCGTTGCGATTGGGGCGCTCAGCCGGGCAGTGCTGCCCCGGTGAGGGTGGCCGTGGTCGGCGGTGGTCTGGCCGGGATAGCTGCCGCACTGCGTCTCGCCGATGACGGCGCTGAGGTGACACTGCTGGAATCGCGCGCAAAACTCGGCGGGCTGACCCATTCCTTCCGACGCGGGCAGCTGTGGGTCGACAACGGCCAACACGTCTTCATGCGGTGCTGTACGCAGTACCTGTCCTTCCTGGACCGGCTGGGCGTGCGCGATCAGACCGCGCTGCAGGACCGGCTCGACGTGCGGGTGGCGAGTGAGCTGGACCCGCGGGTCAGTCGACTGCGTCGCAACGGGCTGCCGGCGCCGCTGCAGTTGGGCGCTGCGCTCGCGCGGTACCGGTGGCTCCCGCTCTCGCAGCGGGCCCGCGTCGCCCCGGTGGCGCTGGCGATGCGGCGACTCGACGTGCGTGATCCTGGCGTCGACGGGCAGAGTTTCGGTGCGTGGTTACGTGAGCGGGGCTGCAGCGACCGGTCCATCGAGGCCGTCTGGGAGCTGATCGGCAAGGCGACGATCAACGCCGGCGCGGACGACAGCTCGCTTGCGATGGCGGCGACGGTATTCCAGCTCGGCATGTTGAGCGACCGTGCGGCCGCCGATATCGGCTGGGCCACGGTGCCGCTGCAGCAGTTGCACGGCGACGCTGCCGCGACCGCTCTGGGCGGCGCCGGGGTGTCGGTGCTGTTACGGGCGAAGGTGAGTCAGGTCGCGCCCTCGCCCACCGGCTGGAACGTCCGTACCGCCGACGGCGAGACGACGTTCGATGCGGTCGTCCTGGCGGTTCCGCCGACAGCGCTGGAAAAGATCACCGATCTGCAGCAGCTCGGCCTGCCGCCGGATCTGGCGCAGCGGCTCGGTTCGGCGCCGATCGTCAACCTGCACGTGATCCTGGACCGTACGGTGCTGGACGGCGAGTTCATTGCCGCCGTCGACAGCCCGCTGCAGTGGGTCTTCGACCGTACCGAAGTGTCGGGGTTGACGCACGGGCAGTATCTCGCGGTCTCCATCTCGGCGGCGGAGGACCTGGTCGACACCCCGGTGGCGCAGTTGCGCGAGTGGGCGATGCCGCACCTGTGTGCCCTGCTGCCCGGTATGAGCGACGCAACCGTGCTGGACTTCTTCGTTACCCGCGAGCCGGACGCGACGTTCCGCGCCGCCCCGGGCAGCGGCGCGCTGCGGCCCCCCGCGAGGACCCCTGTCGACGGACTGGTCCTCGCCGGCGCCTGGACCGATACGGGGTGGCCCGCGACGATGGAGGGCGCAGTCCGTAGCGGCCACGCTGCGGCGGCTGTCCTACGCGCGAGGTACCCAGAGCGATGAACGAAACGCGCCGCAAACTCCATCGGAGATTGCGGCGCGGATCGTCCTACTGGGTCAGCGGCGGTCGTCGCCCTCGGCACCATCGGTGTCGATGCGCTCCTTGCGGACCTCTTCGGTCACTTCCTGCTCACCGGTGACTGTCTCGGTGTCGAGCCGGACCCGCTCCACCGGAACGGTCTCCTTCTGCACGACGGGCTGCTCGGCGTGCAGGGTGACCTCGTGCTCTTCTTCGGTGAGGTCGTTGCCTCGGACCGCGTCACCGCGGTTCTCCTCGGTGATCGGCTCGCGTACGACGCGGACCTCTTCATGGCTGACCGGCACCGTGGTGGTGACGTTCTCGGTCACGATGTACTTGCGCAGTCGCGCCCGGCCGGTCTCGACCGATTCCGTGCCGACCCGGACCTGCTCCTCCGAGCGGGTCATCGCCTCGTCGGTGGTCGGACCTGAGGTGTCATGGCCTACGACGCCTGCTTCGTCGCTCCGGTCATGCCGGTCGTCGCCGACGTGGTCATGACCGTCGTGGTCGTGATCCGCGTGATCGGCGTGGTCGGCGTGGTCGGCGTGGTCGGCGTGGTCGGCGTGGTCGGCGTGGTCGTGATCGTTGGTGCCGGCAACTCCAGCGGCAGGGGTGCCGTAGTCAACGCCGTAGTACTCGTAGAGCTTGCGCTCTTCGTCGTGGTCCAGGTGCTGGTCGGCGTCGACGCGGGGCGCGTCCTTGATCTTGTCCTTGGTGTAAGGCACCTTGACGTCGTCGCCGTCGACCTCCGCGTCGCGTAGCGGGATGAAGGTCTCAGAGTTGCCGAACAACCCCGTCTTGACGGTCACCCACGCGGCGTTACCGGACTGGTCGTCCAGGTAGACCTGGCCTACCGAGCCGACCTTCTTTCCTTCGGAGTCGATGGCGTTGCCGCCGGAGATGGACTGGATCTGGTTTTCGGAGATCACGAACGTGGTCCTTTCGAGAAACGGATGGAACGGGTCGGACGAGTTCAGCTCTTGAAGGCGTCCTTGATGTTCTCGCCGACCTTTTTCACCGACGCCTTGCCCTGGTCGGCCTGACCTTCGGCCTTGGTGCTGTCGTCACCGGTGGCGTCGCCGGCGGCTTCTTTGCCCTTGCCCTTGAGGTCTTCGGCTGCGTTGGATGCCTTGTCTGCGATTCCCGTGGGGATCTCTTTCCTCTGGTGTGTCAGGACACCCGGATGGATGACCTGTCGGGCCGGGCGCTGCGACGCGTCCGGGGCTCGGTGAGCAGGACGCGCGCGGTGACGCCCTGGTCGGGGAAGGCGGACCGCAACTGCGAGTGCAGGGTGCGGACGGCTTCATCGATGCTGGTGCCGTCGGCGCACTCGTCCAGTTGCGCGGTCAGCAGCAGGGCCCTGGCCCCGTTCAACTCGGTGGTCGTCGCTGTGACGGACGTGAACGGGCCGAGGTCCTGGAAGGATTTCGCGACGGCGCCGGACAACGACGACGTGTCGAGGGTGACGGTGCCGTGTTCGCTGCTCTGTGGCATCTTGACGGCCTTGGAGGTTGTGCTGCGCGTGTGTGCGAATAACCACCACAGCCCGATCAGTCCCAGGGTGAGGGCCACGAGCGCGAACGCCCAGGGCCACCAGCCGCTGGCGGTCCACGACGGCAGCGAGCCGAGCGAGATGCGCTTCGGATAACCCGAGAAGACGAGCCGGTAGCGCCAGTCGATCAGTGCCAGACCCAGCACGAGCAGCAGCAGCGCCACAATGATCGTGGCCAGTCGGTCGGTCTTGAACGGTGCCCGGGTCATGCCCCGACCTCCGTGGCGGAAACCTGCACGCGCAGGTCGCTGAGGGAGCCGATACGCGTGGCGATGAGCTGCTCGGCAGCTGCGACCGACCGGTCGCGGTCAGCGCCGGGTGTGGTGTGCAACGCAACCTTGATCCGACGCCCGGAAACTTTCGGTGTGGCGTGCAGGACCCCGGGGGCGTCCTCCGCTGCAGACCTGGCCAGTGCGCAGAGGACAGCGGGGGTGACCCATACGTCACCCGCTTCTTCGCGGTCGGCCACGGGGCGATGGGTTGTGCGTCGCGGCCGCAGCGAGACGACGAGCAGCAGCAGGCCGAGCAGCAACGCGGCCACCGCGAGCGGTACCACCCAGTCTGCGCGGGTCGTGCCGTCGACGGCGTCGACGGCGTCTCGCGTCCACGAATTTCCCGGAGCCCAACCCTGCGTGACGAAGAGGTCGTGGATACCGACGACCGCGAGCGCTACGAAGAGGATCGCCACGATCGTGCCGGTGACAGCGGCCGCAGGCGTCGCCCGGGGTGGGTTCTTGGCTGTGAGTGCATCCTGGGTCATTGCACCCTCCTTCGCGGTGGGCCGACCTGGCCGGCGGACAGTACGTGCACGGTCACGTCCACTCGCCGAACCTCGCTACCGGACAGGCGGGTCGCTTCGGTGAGCACCTGGGACCGGACGTGGGCGGCGATGGACTCCACCGGGCTGGGCCACTGCACGGCGATATCGAGGCTGATCCAGGTGGTGGATCCACGGACGCTGGCCTGCGCGTTCGGGTAACCCCGGCTCCGTAGCTTGTCCAGCGTGTTGGCGAACCGGACGGTGCCGGGTACCTCATCGGCGATGATCTCCACGAGGTGTTCGATCGCGGCTGTCCGGATGTCCAGTACGCCGCGTGCGGCAGGATCAGACCGCTTTCCGCCGGCCGCCTCAGTCACCTCAGCCACCTCAGCCACGTCGGTCACGCTGCTGCGGCATGATCCGGGACAGGTCCAGATCGCCGTCCAGGTGTGCGCCGACGACGTAGCCGATGACACCGAGGACCAGGGCGACCAGGAAGCCGTAGAAACCTCCGACGATGATCGCGACAGCCATCAGCAGGCCGGCCAGGAGGCCTAGAGCGGAACGGTTCATGGACTGTTCTCCTTGCAAGAAGTGGTGCGGAAAAAGGTGGGCTAGAGCCGGCCGTACCGGCGGGCGCCCGGCCAGCCGCGGGGGAGCCGGGTCCGGATGGTGCTGGCAGCGCGCCCGGCTCGTCGTGTGAGGGACGACAGGGTCCGGTTTCGGGTCACGACGTGTAGGTCGCCTGCGCCGGTCGCTTGCTTGAAATGCGCATCTACCCGAGCCATTGCCGCAACGTATTCCCGTGTGTCACCGCCCATGTCCGGGTGCAGCCGACGAGCGACCGCCCGGTGCGCCTTCGAGCGTTCGCTCACAGCGAGGTCTCCAGTCGTGGCGTTGACTTCGGCGCCACGTCCTCGATGGTGACGTCGACGCGACCAGGTGCTACTGCCTGCACGGATGCACGTACCGCGTCGGCTGTAGTGAGAGCCGCAGCTCCCCAGGCGAGCACGATGTGGATGTCGTATCCGCCATCTGCATCGTGCTTGTCCGGCCTGGCTCGGATGCCGTTGACCCGGCGCCCGGGCAGATAGGTGGCCACCTGTCCGACGGCGCCTGCGTGCAGGTCGTGGACGCCGGGGGTGGCGAGCACGGCGTGCGCGATGATCTCTGCCCGATCGGCTGTGGCGGCGGGGGCGGATTCACTCGACACGGGACTCCGCGCGGTTGTCGTTCTCACCCGTTCCGTCGTCGAGGAAAACGTCGTGCACGGTGATGTTGACCTCCGTTACTTCCAACCCGGTCATCGACTCCACAGTGCTGATGACATTGCGGCGGACGCCTGCTGCCAGGTCGGCGATGGCAACGCCGTACTCGGCGACGAGGTCGATATCCACTGCTGCCTGTCGCTCGCCGACCTCGACGGTGACGCCCTGGGAGTGGTTGGTGCGTGATCCGGGGATCCGATCACGTAGCGCTCCGACTGCGCGCGCTGTACCGCCGCCCACGTCATGCACGCCGGCCACCTCGCGGGTGGAGATACCGGCGATCTTGGCGACCACCGTGTCGGCAATGGAGGTGCGCCCCTGAGGGGTGACCAGAGGGCTGTTGTCCTTGACGTCGGTCTGATTGTTGCTCATGTGGGAGATCCTTCGATTGTCGGGAAATGGTCCTGATGGGTGACCTACCCATGTTGCGTACTCCGTACGCAAATATTTTCTAACTGCCCATCTGGCGGCGTCGGATGTCGGCCGCCTCTGCGGCCTCCCGCTGCTGCGGCTCGTCGAGTTTGCGCGTGTCGCGTAGTTCCGCAAACGGCTCCACGTCGTCGTCCAGGCCCGCCTGGATGGCGCGTTCACGCTGGGCCTCCGCATTGATCTCGGCACCTAGTAGCAGGGCGATATTCGAGATCCACAGCCAGACAAGAAAGATGATGACGGTTGCGAACGTTCCGTAGGTCTTGTTGTAGGAGCCGGAGAAGGAGACGTAGACCGCGAATAGCGCTGAGGCGATGATCCACCCGACGACGGCAATCACCCCGCCGAGGCTGACCCAGCGCAAACCGGGTTGCTTGACATTGGGGCACGCCTTGTAGAGCAGCGTGAACATCAGGCTCACGATGATCAGCAGAACGGGCCACTTGGCAATTTCCCACACCAGCAGCGCGGTGTCACCGATGCCGAACGCCGTGCCGAGCTGCGAGGCGACGGGGCCCGTTGCGATCACCATCACCGCGCTCACCGCGAGCATCACGACGAGGGCCAGCGTCACCAGGAAGCGCACCGGGGCGGTCTTCCAAATAGGTCGACCCTCCTGCACGCCATAGATCACATTCGAGGCGCGCATGAACGCCGCGACGTATCCCGATGCGGACCACAAGGCCAGCGCGAGGCTGATGATCAGCGCGATTCCTGCCGCGCCCGCCTTGCCCTGCACCTGGTCGATGATCGAGGTGAGGACGTTGGTGACGCCCCCCGGCGCGACGGCCGAGATGTTCTTGACGACGTTGTCGGTCTGGTTCTTGCCCAGCAGGCCCAGCACCGAGACGAGCGCCAGGATCGTCGGGAAGATCGCCAGGATCCCGAAGTACGTCAGCGCAGCTGCGAAGTCGGTGACGTTGTCCTGCTTGAACTGCCTGGCGGCTCGCTTCGAGATCGCGAACCACCCGGCCTTCGGAATGTCGGTGGGCTTTGCGGGTGCGGGTGCATCATCGGAGTGGCTCATCGGTGCCTCCTGCTCATGGCTCGATCATGGATGCGTCGACCGCGTTATGTACACCGTACGCAAATTTGCGTACGGTGTACATACGCAGGGTGGACAGCTGCCTTCGGTGTACCCGATCTACCGGGCTCCTACACTTCGCAGGAATGTCAGGTGCGCGGATACCTGACCGCACTGATGCATGCGTGGAGGTGAGCGATGAGCACAGACGGTGGGGACCCGGTCCGGAGTTCGCGGCGCCGGCTGACGACCGAACAGATCGTGACCGAGACGCTCGCTTTGGTCGATGAGCAGGGAATCGCGGCTGCCTCGATGCGCTCGGTTGCCCGGCGTCTCGGCGTGCGGGTCATGACGTTGTACCGGTATGTGGACAACCGCGAGCAGTTGTTCGATGCCGTGGTCGACCACATCGTCGATGAGCTGGGCGATGACGCCGACATCCTGCAGGAGGTAAGCAACGACGACTGGGCGGCCTACCTCACCAGCCTCGCCTGGGGGGTGCGGCGGTATGCCCGGGCGCATCCGCATGCCTTTCCGCTGGTAGCCACCCGTCCGCCCAGCGCGCCATGGGTCAACCCGCCGCTGCGGTCATTGCGCTGGATCGAGACGATGCTGGAACACCTCGGCGACGCGGGATTCTCCGACGACGACGTGCTTTTCACCTACCGGACATTCAACAGTTTCCTGCTCGGCTACCTGCTGCTGGAGACGAGCCAGATGGTGATCGACGACCCCCTACCCGGGGACGGTTCGTTCCAGGCGGGCGACGACAGTGGCGACCACGACCCGGTCGATCCCGCTGACCCGGTCCCCGGTTCGATCAGCGCGACCCGGACGACGCAGGAGCGCGAGGAGGTGGCCGATGCCGACGATCCCGCTGAGCTGGGCGACCTGGATCAAAACACCTATCCGGTCATTCACCGATTGCGCGTCGGTCTGACCGAGAACCGGTTCGAGGAGGAGTTCGGCGCCGGGCTGGACGTCCTGATCACCCGGATCGCGCAGCGGCGGGCAGGTTCATGACTCGGGCAGAGTCGTGATCAGCGCAGCGGTTGCCCGTCCAGGCGGCGGGTCATGTCGACATCATCGCGGTCACCGAAACTGAACCGCAGTCCGCCGGGCACTCTGCCGGTCTCGACGTACCCGCACTTCTCGTAGAACTTCTCCAGTCCGGTGCCACCGCGGTAGGAGATCTGCACCAGTTCGTAGTCGTTCGCGCGGGCTGTCGCGTGTAGCGCGCCCATCAGTAGCCGTCCGAGGTTGGCGCCTCGGTGCTGCGGGTCGGTCATCACCCGCTTGAGGGTGCATCGGTGCCGCGCCACGGACCCCAGGCCGACCACGAAGCCGAATCCGAGTAATTCACCTGCTACTGAGGGGTTTTCGAGCGAGGCCGGTGTCGCAGCGTGCAGCCGCACCAGCGTGGTGGTTGGACCGTCCAGGTGGAGATCCAGAGTTCGCTTGACCGCGCCGCGCGGTGCCCCCCGTTCGAAGCCAACGGAGCCACCGGTCTCGATGACCGCGCACCACAGGTCGAGCAGCTCGTTGTATTCCGATGTCCCCACCTGCACCCCATCGACCCGTACGACCGGCGTCTGCAGGTGGCGGGTCATTTCGTTGCCGGCAGGCTCGTGCGGGCGCCACCAGGTGCCCGCGTCGGTCAGCCCGGCGCGGTAGGCGGTGCGCAGCGAGGGCGTGTTGCGGGGGGCGATCCGAGCCACCACAGGTAGGTCGGGCCACCATTCGGCGGCGAACGAGGTGGCAGCGCGGGTCATCTCCCGACCGAGTCCGCTGCCTCTGACTGTTGGGTCGAGGCGGTAGGACAGGTTGAGATACCGGGTGCCCTCGTGCTGCAGCTCGTCGACACCTCCGATGCCGACGGGGCGCCCGTTCTGCTCGGCGATCCAGTAGCCGATGCCCTGGATTTCCCACCTGCGAACCCACGCGTGCAGATGCTGGGACGCGGTCGTGAGGTCGGGGAACGGCGGCTCGTACGTCAGCTCGTACCCGGACGGATCGGTATGCCAACCCAGGATTCGCTCGTCGTCGGCGTCGTGTGCGGTCAGCGGGCGGAGCGTGAGGCGCTCGGTGTGGACGGTGGTGACCGCCCGGGGCGGTCGCGGGCCGGTCGGCATATAGGCAACCTAACCCCTCCGACGAGGAGCCTGCTGGACGCAGCAGGCCCGTCGCTGATCGTGTCGGTGGCACCTGATCGTGTCGGTGACATAGGTGACAATCATCCTGGGAGCTTCCCGACAACCGGCATGACCGGATCTCGCCTGCCACTGAAAGACTGACGCCATGGCCGCCACTGACACCCGGACAGCACGGCATGCACAGCCACCCCAGGTCGCGGCGCGTGCCGTGGACCTGGTCAAGACCTATAACAGCGGCACCAACGAGGTGCGGGCTCTTGACTGCGTGAGCGTCGATCTGGCCCGCGGTGAGTTCACCGCCATCATGGGGCCGTCCGGATCGGGCAAGTCGACGCTGATGCACTGTATGGCCGGCCTGGACTCCGTCACCTCAGGAACAGTCAGCATCGGTGATGCCGAACTGTCCGGCCTGTCGGACAACAAGATGACCGCCCTGCGTCGCGACCGGATCGGTTTTGTCTTCCAGTCCTTCAACCTGGTGCCAACTCTCACCTCGATCGAGAACATCACGCTGCCGATGGATCTGGCCGGCCGGGCACCGGATCAGGAGTGGCTGGATTCGGTGATCGACACCCTCGGTATCCGCGACCGGCTCGGCCACCGGCCCAGCGAGTTGTCGGGCGGTCAGCAGCAGCGGGTGGCGTGTGCGCGGGCACTCGCCTCCAAACCCGACATCGTCTTTGGTGATGAACCGACCGGAAACCTGGATTCGCACTCCTCCGCGGAGGTGCTCGGCATCCTGCGGCGCTCGGTCGATGACCTGGGCCAGACCGTGGTGATCGTGACCCACGATCCGCGTGCCGCGGCCTACTCCGACCGGGTGCTGTTCCTCGGCGACGGCAAGATCGTGGATGAGATGCGCGACCCGTCCGAGGACAAAGTGCTGGACCGGATGAAGAATCTGGAGCGTTGAGACGTGGCCAAACGTCCGATGCGGCGGGTATCGGTCCGAAACCTACGCGCGCACAAGGTGCGGTTGATCCTGACCGTGTTGTCGGTTGTGCTGGGCACCGCATTCGTGACGGGATCATTCGTCTTCACCGACACCCTGAAGGCCAGTTTCACCGGCATCTTCGACAACGCCTACAAGGGCATCGCAACGCATGCTGCTGCGGCGAACAGTTACGACCCGGGCGTTGCGTTCAGCGATATCACGAAGATCCGCAGCGTGCAGGGAGTCGACCGGGTCGCGCCGAGCGTCGAGCGCTCTGCGGTCCTGGTCGGGCCTGACGGCACCAAGGTCGAGACGGGCGGTGCGCCCAGCATCGCCGACCTCTACGCCCCCGCTCCAGATCAGATCGGCGACCCCACGAGGTTCGTCGCCGGCGCCGCCCCCAATCAGGTCGGTCAGCTGGTCCTCAACTCCGGTGCAGCGAAGAAGGGCGGCATCAAGGTCGGTGACACAGTGCGGATCGTGCTGTCGGACGGGCCGGTGACCTCGCTGACCGTGAGCGGCATCTATGCGACGAAAACCGAGACCGGCGGTTACATCGGGATGCTGCTGAACAAGACGCAGGCGGTACAGCTGCTGTCGGACGGCACGCATTACCGGGCGGTCGACATCTCTGCCAAACCCGGTGTGACAGAAGAGGTGCTGACCGCGAGGGTGCGGGCGGCGCTGCCCTCCAACGTGAGTGTCGAGACCGGTACGAAGCTGCGTGACGACACCAACAACGGCATCCAGACTGCGCTGTCGTTCATCAACTACATCCTGCTCGCGTTCGGATTCATCGCACTGATCGTCGGCACCTTCATCATCTACAACACCTTCTCGATGATCGTCGCGCAGCGGCTGCGGGAGTTGGCGCTGCTGCGGGCTGTGGGCGCGAGCCGTAAGCAGGTACGCCGCTCGGTGCTGGTAGAGGCGCTGCTGACCGGCATCATCGGCAGTCTGGTCGGCATCGTCGCCGGAATCGGGTTGGCGATCGGGCTGCGCTCGTTGCTCAACACGTTCGGTGTCGGCCTGCCGACGGGCGCCCTCGTGCTGCAGGCCCGCACACTGATCGTTGCGCTCGTGCTCGGTATCGGCGTGACCTTGCTGTCGGCGTACATCCCGGCGCGGCGGGCATCGTTGATCGCGCCGGTAGAAGCGATGCGTGAGGAGTTCAGCCAGCCTTCGACGTCCAGTTCGACGCGTCGCACCATCATCGGGCTGGGGCTGCTCTTCCTCGGGGTGGTGCTCACGGGCCTCGGCGCCGCCTCGACCGACACCGGCACCGGTGCCTCTTTGCTGGGGATCGGCCTGCTCGGGGTGGGTGGCGCGGCGCTGATGCTCTCGCCGGTGCTGGCGAAGGTGATCATCCCGCCGATCGGCTGGTTGGTCGGCAGGCCCTTTGGGCGACCCGGCACGCTGGCCCCGGCCAATGCGACCCGTAACCCGCGGCGCACGGCGGCCACGGCCTTCGCGCTCACCCTCGGGTTGTTGATCGTCAGCGGTATCGCGGTCATCGGTGCTTCGGCCAAGGGCAGCGTCGGTCAGCTCTTCGACAACAACGTGCGGGCCGACCTGGTGTTGACGACGCAACAGCAGTTGCTGCTGCCGCAACGCGCGATCGACGCGGCGGCGAAGGTGTCCGGTGTTGCGTCGATGACGACGTTCCACCCGGCGGCGGGGCTGCTGGACGGCGGCCTGGAGACCGGCAGCGGCGTCGACGGTCCGCTGCAGACGGTGCTCGACATCAAACCCGTGCAGGGCAGCATCTCGCCGACCGGCAGCAACATCGTCGCGAGCCAGACCTTCGCCCGCAATCAGGGGTGGGCGATCGGCTCCACGCATACGCTGTCCCGCCCGGGGCAGGGCAGCGTGAAGCTGACGTTGACCGGTATCTACACCGACAGCCAACTCGCCGGTCCGTGGATCGTCAGCGGCGCGACCTACCGGGCGGTGACACCGGCCAAACAACAGGGCGGCATCGTCGGGTTGATCCGCATCGATCCGGGCGCTGATCTGAGCGCCGTACAGGGGCGGGTACAGGCGGCCACCAAGTCCTATTACGTGGTGTCGGTCAGTACCCGCGCCGAGTTCAAGGGGCAGATCGCCAGCCAGGTCAACAACCTGCTCGGGCTGCTCTACGGGCTGCTCGCCCTCGCCATCGTGATCGCGATCCTCGGCATCATCAACACCCTCGCGCTGTCAGTGGTGGAGCGACGCCGCGAGATCGGGATGATGCGCGCAGTCGGGATGTTGCGCCGACAGGTACGTCGGACGATCTACCTCGAGTCGTTCCTGATTGCGGTGTTCGGAGCGCTGCTGGGGTTGGTGCTCGGGATCGTCTACGGAGTGCTCTTCACCCGACTGTTGAAGGACCAGGGATTGAAAGTGCTGGTGGTGCCGTGGGGGCAGGCGTTGACCTTCCTGGTGGTGGCCGGAATTGTCGGGGTGCTGGCGGCGTTGTGGCCAGGTGTACGTGCAGCGCGGACACCACCGTTGGCAGCAATTTCCGAAGCGTGAGCTGAGGACTAAGGAAGAACT
The DNA here is from genome assembly GCA_039636865.1 of Dermatophilaceae bacterium Sec6.4. NCBI lineage: Bacteria > Bacillati > Actinomycetota > Actinomycetes > Micrococcales > Dermatophilaceae > Dermatophilaceae bacterium Sec6.4. The sequence continues at coordinate 306,609 of CP144172.1, read as the reverse complement.
AGTGAAAACGCCGTTCGATGAGCAGATGGCGCAGGGTGGGCAGTACGCGCCGTCGCTGCAGATGAGCGGGCTGCTGCGCACCCTCGGCACTGACCTGGTGATCCCATTCGGCGGTTACTACCTGGCGCGCGCGATCGGCGTCGGCGTCACCGCCTCGCTGCTGGCCTCGACCGTCCTAGCCATGCTTCGGCTGGTGTGGCTGGCCTTGCGTCAAGGGAAGGTGGACGCTTTTGCGGGCTTCCTGTTGTTCTTGTTCTCCGGCGGGTTGGCGCTGTCACTGGTTACCGGCGACCCGCGGTACCTGCTGCTCAAAAGTGCGGCCCTGACGGTGTTGTCCGGGTTGGTCTTCCTGGGGTCCGTCGCACTGCGCCGCCCGCTCACCTTCGCTGTCGCACGGCGGCTGACGGTCGAGGACGAGCAGGCCAGCGCGGAGTTGACGCGCGGCTGGGAGGTCTCACCGGCGTTCCGTCAGGGGTTCTACCTGATGGGGCTGGTGTGGGGTGTGGCGCTGGTGCTGTCCGGGGTCGCGCAGATCTGGCTGGTCCTGCTGCTCAGCCTGGATGAGTCGGTGGCAGTCACGAACGTGCTGGCACTGGCTGTCTTCGCGGTGTGCGGCGGTTGGAACGTGTGGTTCATCGAGCACGCCCGGAATCTGGCCCGCGCCGCTGCGGAACCTCAACCCGAAATGGTGTGAAGGCGCGACCGCGACGGCGTTGTCCGCTCTGGTGCGTCCTCGACCGCTCGGTGTTTGGCAGGCCGGACGAACGGGCGCATGAGCGCAAAGACGACGATCGCCCCGGCGACGAAGATCGAGGCGGACACCATGAAGGCGACGCTGTAGCCGTGCACCACCGCGCTGGACTCCGCGGAGCTACCAGTGCGTGACCCGAGGTAGGACGTGGTGGCGTTGGCAGCGATGGTGCTGAGCAGGGCGGTGCCGATCGACCCGCCCACCTGCTGCATCGTGTTGACCATGGCCGAGGCGATTCCCGCTTCACTGCGAGCGACTCCGACGGTCGCAGTGTTGATCGATGGGGCGAAGATGAGGCCGAAGCCCAGGCCCATCACCGGCAGCGCCGGCAGAATGTGAACTGCATAACCGGAGGACGGGCCGATCCTGCTCAGGTAGAACATCCCGACTGCCCCGAGCGCCATGCCGGTGGTGATCAGCGCCCGGGCACCCACGAGCGGTAGCAGCTTGATGTTGGACAGCGTCGAGCCGAGAAGGATGAAGACCACCATCGGAAGGAAGGCCAGACCGGTCTGCACCGGACTGAAGCCTCTGGTCAGCTGCAGGTAGTAGGTCAGGAAGAGGAAGACCGCGAAAATCGCGATGGCCGACATACCGATGGCCAGGTACGCGCCACCTCGGGTGCGGTCGAGCACCACATGCAGTGGCAGCAGGGGGTGGGCGACGCGCTGTTCGATCAGGACGAACGCCACCAGGAGGAGCGCGCCGATGATCAGGCTGGCCAGCGTAATGGTGTTGGTCCAGCCGTCGGTGTCGGCATGCGAGAAGCCGAAGACGATGAGAAACAGCGCGAGGGCGCCGGTGGCCGAGCCCATGACGTCGATCTTCGGACGATGTTCCGGGACCTCGTTGCGGATGCGCAGCAGCGCGCCGGTCACGGCGACCGCAGCGAACAGCAGGTTGACGTAGAAGCACCAGCGCCAGGACAGGTGCTCGGTAAGGAACCCGCCGAGCAGCAGCCCGACCGCACCACCACCGCCGGCAACCGCGCCGAAGACGCCGAACGCCTTACCGCGTTCGGCGGGGTTCTGAAAGGCATTCGTCAGGGTCGACAACGCCGCCGGAGCGAGGATGGCACCGAACACGCCCTGCAGCGCCCGCGAGGAGACAAGCACAGCAAATGAATCGGCCGCGCCACCGACAGCCGAGGCGAGCGCGAAACCGATCAAGCCACCGACGAAGGTCCATTTGCGGCCGAAGATGTCGCTGATCCGGCCGCCGAGCAGCAGCAGGCTACCGAACGCAAGGGCGTACGCCGTGACGATCCACTGTCGGTCGCTCGATGCGAAGCCGAGGTCCTTCTGTGCGGACGGGAGGGCGATGTTGACGATCGTGGAGTCGAGCACAACCATCAGCTGTGCCGTCGCGACAATCACCAGAATCGTCCAGCGGTTGTCGTGTTGGTGGTCGGCGTCCCGTTGGGCGCTGTTCTTGCTGGCGCTGGTCATGAAGTCCTTCTTGCTGGAGGCTTCGCGATCCGCGCTGAGCAACACGAGGTGAGGGCGTCGAACGCAGAGATCTCAATGAGGTGTGGGCAGACTGGCCATCGGCGAGCGGCCCAGCTGATTGATCGGCCCAATTTAGTTGAATTGGAGCCTACGTCGACGCGTAGCGTGGGTGCGACGGGGGGTCGACTGCAGGTGTAGCCCGCGATGGCAGAGCTGAATCTTGGCGAGGGGAGGCATCGATGCGACACGCTAAGGATGTATCAGGGAAATGCTAGAGACCGGCATACAGTCCGATCGTGGATCCGATACGTAACCCCTACGCGCCTGGCGCCGGTCAGCGACCACCCGAACTGGCCGGCAGGGACGGCGAGCTCGACACCTTCTCGGTCGTGCTGGAACGGGTATCGCGGGGGCGTCCGGAGCGCTCGATCGTGCTGACCGGGCTACGCGGCGTGGGCAAGACGGTGTTACTGAATGCGTTGCGCTCGGCGGCAGTTCGCGCGAAGTGGGGCACCGGAAAGTGGGAAGCACGCCCGGACCAGCGGCTGCGACGTCCGATCAGTGCGGCGCTGCATGTGGCGGTGCGCGAGTTGGGACATCCGCAGAGCGATGACGTGCAGCAGGTGCTGGGCATCATCAAGGCGTTCGCGCAGCGTGACACCCCGCCGGGCGCGAAGCTGCGGGAGAAGTGGAACCCGGGCATCGACGCGCCGGCACTGTCCGGTCGAGCCGATTCCGGCGATATCGAGATCGATCTGGTCGAGTTGCTGACCGACGTGGGCGGGCTCGCGGCGGACGTCGGTCGCGGGATAGCGCTGTTCGTGGATGAGATGCAGGACCTGCACCCTGACGACGTGTCAGCGTTGTGCGCGGCGTGTCATGAGATCAGCCAGGCGGGGCTGCCGGTGATCGTGGTGGGTGCGGGGTTACCGCACCTGCCGTCAGTGCTGAGTGCGTCGAAGTCCTACTCCGAGAGGCTGTTCCGGTACGCGCGCATCGACCGCCTGCCGCGCGCAGCTGCGGACAGGGCGTTGCAGTCGCCCGCGCATGAAGAGGACGCAGCGTTCGAGCAGGATGCTCTCGACGCGATGTACGAAGTGACCGGCGGCTACCCGTACTTCATCCAGGCGTACGGCAAGGTCGCCTGGGATCTGGCCCCGTGCTCGCCGATCACCGCGGCGGACGTGCGCGTTGCGGCGCCGGAGGCGGACGCCGAGCTGGCGGTGGGCTTCTTCGGGTCACGTTACGAACGGGCCACGCCGGGGGAGCGGGAGTATCTACGCGGAATGGCCGACGCAGCCGGTCTCGCCGACGATTCCGACGCGGTCGAGTCGGTGACCACAGCGGCAGTGGCCGACGTGCTGGACCGCAAACCGCAGTCGCTCTCACCGGCGCGGGATGCGCTGTTGAAGAAGGGGCTGATCTACTCCGGCGAACGCGGTCGTATCGCTTTCACTGTGCCCCACTTCGGCCGCTACCTGCGCTCGCAGACTTGACCAACCGCCGCAGGCAGCGTAATTCCCTGAATGAAAGAGGCACGTTGTGCATGTTGACGGTGTGACCGAGGTCTTTCGGGTGCTGGATCTCAGCGGTGTCTTCGCCAACGCCGTACTGGGCGGGCTCATCGCCCGCCAGGAGAAGCTGGACCCGATCGGTTTCGCGACGCTCGCGGTGCTCTCGGGACTGGGTGGCGGGGTATTGCGCGATGTCCTGCTGCAAACTGGTCCACCGGCGGCGCTGACCGACAACGCATACCTGCTCACTGCCTTTGCGGGCGCCGGCGTGAGCTATCTCGCCAACGTCGAGGGCATCACGTGGTCGCGGATCTGGCCCGTCGTCGACGCTGTTGCGCTGGGGTGTTGGGCCAGCACCGGTGCCGCGAAGTCCCTTGCCGTCGGGCTCGGCTGGCTGCCGGCAGTGCTCCTCGGCGTTATTACAGCAGTGGGTGGTGGAGCGGTCCGCGACGTCGTTCTGCGGCGGGTGCCGGGCATCCTCGGGGGCAGCACGTTGTACGCGACTGCAGCGATTGCCGGTGCCGGCGTGCTGACCTATCTGTCCACTCGGGGCTACATGACGCAGGGCTCGATCGCGGGGACGCTCGTCGGAGCGGGGCTGTGCCTACTCGCCCGTTGGCGCGGCTGGATCCTGCCCAGCGCTGATGCGTGGTCGCCCGGAAGAGTCGTGCCGGCGCGGTATCGCAAACGAATCAAGAGGCGGGTCGCTCATCGGCGGGTCATCGCGCCCGTGAAGAGCCCTCCCGAGGAAAGAATCTGATGATTTAAACAGCGCGGGCCGCTGTCCTCACGAGAAATGATTGGTAGCCTCCTAGATCACATGCCTGCATTCATCCTGTGACGTGAGTGTCCAAGCACTGAACGCGTCGGTGGGGTGGCGGGTTGAACGTGAGTGCTCGACGGTTCGGTCGGGCCGACAATGACGAGGGAGGCTGCCTTGTTCGATCAGGCACTGGCAGAACTGGACGTTGACGAGTTTTGGCGCAAGGGGTACGCAATTCTCCCTGACGCCTATACCGACGAAGAGGTCGAGCGGATGCGGTCGCAGGTGCGGGAGCACTGCGGCGGCGGGGGCGGAGAGTTGTCGACCTCACCGATGCGGCACGTGCTGGCCGACGGGCGGATGGCATCTGTTGCCAAGAAACTGCTGAACGTCGATCGCGTGCTGTACGGCGGTGACAGCTCGGCCACCATCAACGGCGTGATCCGTGCGTGGCACAAGGACAACACCGATCGTGAAGATCCGGCCGCACCTGACTGGGACGACCGCTACACGCAGCTTCGCTTCGGCATCTATCTGCAAGACCACACCGAGCACACCGGGGGTCTCAACCTCAAGGTCGGCTCCCAGGACATCTGCGACCTGGAGACCGGTCCGACGATCTACTGCAAGAACAACCCCAACGACCTGTTGGTGTGGAGCATGAGAATGACCCACTCGGGTGCGGGCACCCTGCTGAAGGACCCGGACGCGCGTTTCCCGGAACCACGTGAGTGGAATCAATTCCCCGCAGATGAGATCGCTCCCGCCCACGCCGAGCGGATGGCGGTCTTCGCCCACCTCGGCGCCGATGACAAGCACGGTCGTCGTTACCTGGACTACCTCAAGACCCGCACGTACATGGTCAATGCCTGGCGCAAGCGCCCGTTCACACCAGAGATCGTCGCCGATCTGGAGTCGGCAGGAATCGTCGTGCGGGACATGCCCGCCGAGGTCAAGGACGACAAACGGGCCGGTCTGTCAAAGCTGTGGGCACCGTTCTGGTACCCGGGCATTGTCGCGCCGGAGCCGGTAGCCGCGCCTGCTGCGGCCGCACCTGCTCCAGCTGCACCACCTGCACCCCCGGCGCCTGCTGCTGTGGTGCGCCCAGCTCCGAGTCAGGCGTTGGTGCCTCGATACGGTCGCGCCGTCAAACGCCGGTTGCGAGGGGTCACCACCGGGGCCAAGGCCGGCTGGTACGACGCTGAGCCGAACGCGAAGAAGGCAGCTCGCGCCGGTCGCTGAGCAAATCGCTTGTGTTTGACGGTGTGCCCGGACCTGACAAGGTCCGGGCACACCGTCGTTTCGGGCGCGTGAATTCGACGGGACAACCGGCCAGAGCTATGAAAGACAAATAAGCTCTTCGGATCTGAGCGTGGTTGAGGTGTTCGGCGTGCCTGTTCGGGGGTGAGGGTCGAGGCCTTCAGGATCGGGAGCGACCAAGCTGCCCGACGAACTGAAGACCTCGACACGAATGACGGTACGTGTTGCTCGAGCCTGGGCTGGTGTGCTCGGGCCGATGCCCTGCTCAATCTGCCCGGTTTCCCTGTCCTTGCCGTGGTTCATGAGGATCCTGGCCGGGTTGTGGTGAGCATCGAAACCGATACTGATATCGGCGGGTGCCCGTCCTGCGGGGTGGTCGCGGTCGGTCACGGGCGGCGGGTCCATACCGTTGCGGACGCGCCGTTTTTCGGGGCGAGCACCCTCCTGGCGTGGCGTAAACGGATCTGGCGTGGCGTAAACGGATCTGGCGGTGCGCCGAACCGTCCTGCCCGGTGGGCACGTTCCGCGAACACCATGAGGTCATCGCGCCGCGGGCGAAGCTGACGACCCGGGCTATCCGTTGGGCCACTGATGCGCTGGAACACGACGACACGACGGTGTCAGCGTTGGCTCGTCACCTTGGTGTGGACTGGCACACCCTGTGGGACCGCATCGAGATCGAAGCCACCAGCAGGCTCGCCGACCCGTCCCGCCTGGACGGGGTCAGTGTCCTGGGCGTCGATGAACACATTTGGCGCCCTTCCAAGATTGGGGACGCGAACCGGGCCGTGACCGGGATGGTCGACCTCACCCGCGATGAACACGGCCGCCTGCACTCCCGGTTATTAGATGTCGTACCCGGCCGTACCGGCACCGCCTACGCCAGCTGGCTCAAACAACAGGACCCGGCGTTTATTGCCGGGGTGAAACAAGCATCCCTGGACCCATTCCGCGGGTACGCCTACGCGATCCGCGACGAACTCCCCGACGCCGTCGCGGTCCTGGACGCGTTCCACGTCGTCAAACTCGGTACCCAAGTCCTGGACGAGGTCCGCCGCCGGGTCCAACACGACACCCTGGGGCGGCGCGGTCACAAAGACGATCCGCTGTACAAAATCCGCGGGCTGCTACGCCGCGGGTCCGAGCACCTGTCGGTCAAGCAGTTCGCCACACTCGACGCCTGCCTGCTCGCCGGGGACCCGACCTGGGAAGTGACGTTGGCGTGGCACTGCTACCAGCAGGTCCGCTCGATGTACCAAGCTGAGAAACCCACCGATGGCAGAGCGATTGCGGTCAAGGTCATCGAATCGTTCCCGACCTGTCCGATCCCCGAAGTCGCCCGCCTGGGCCGGACGCTGAGAATGTGGCGCGAGCACGTCCTGGCCCGATTCGACACCCACCGCATCAGCAACGGCGGAACCGAAGCCGTGAACCTGATCATCGAAAAGACCCGCCGCCTGGCCCACGGCTTCCACACCTTCGAGCACTACCGCCTCAGGATCCTCCTCGCAGCATCAGGAAACCACCCCTACCGAAAAACCCCCAACCACGCTGAAATCCGAAGAGCCGACAAAAACTGTCAATAATTAGAACTTGATGTGTGGATAACTTTCCTGACCAGGCAATTTCTGGTGGGGGATGTGGATAACTTTTCCGCGAAATCTAATGTCCGGCAGACGAATTCGGTCTAGATATGCCTTGCTGAAATGATCGAACATGGTTACGATAAGTACATCAGTCCGAATCATTCCGGCGGCGTGGAAAGGGGCACAAAGTGAGTACATCAAGTATCGATACCGCGCTGGCGCCACCCCCGGAAATTGCTCCTGCTGGACCTGGAACGGGTGCGCGACTGCTCGCGGTGTTGGAAGCGTTCGTTGCGTCGCTGAGGGAGTGGCCCGGTGCGCTTCATCAGCTGAACGAAGTCGAGTTGGCGGGCGCAGTGGGGTCGCTGTTGGGGGTCGCGGGGCGCGCAGAGAATGTGGCGGCCTTGGTGGCCGCAGATGCCCTGACGCGCGGGACAGTCGACCGGTCGACGGCGACAGGCGCACCCGGCTGGGTGGCGCAGCGTGCTCGTGGGGTTGACCCGGTCGTCATCCGCCGGGTCGGTGCGGTTGCGACGCAATGTGCTCAACCGCGCAATCTGGTCGTAGCGCAAAGCCTTGCCGCAGGGTCTGCGTCGGTGTCCGCTGCGTTGGTCGCGTTACGGGAGGTGCCGCGGGTCTGCGCGCAGTTGCCGGGTGCGGACCGCGACCAGATGCTCTTGCGGTATCTCTCATTGACCGGTTTCGGGTCACGGGCATTGACCGAACTCAGCACTCGGATCATCGGTCAATTCGCTCCGGAGCAACTGGTGCGTGACGAAGAGGTCCAGCAGCGGCGCGAGTCGGTGCGCTGGTTCGAGCTGCAGTGCGGGTTGACCCGGTTCGAAGCAGATCTGTCCGCCGGGCATGCCGCGACGGTCAAACACGCGTTGCAGTTCCTGTCGGCGCCAGCGCCACAGCCCTGCCCCGAAGGTCAAGCGACTCTCAAGGGTGCGGGCAGCGCCCCCGACCGCGATCTGCGTACCCCTGCCAACCGCCGTGCGGGTGCTCTGGTGCGTCTGGTGGAAACTGCTGCCGATGTCCTGGACAGCGCCGCCGGGCGGGCTGTCGGTGAGGTCAACGGAACGGCGAAAGTGGTCGTCACCCTCGACTACAAAACGTTGCTGTCCGGCCTGCAGGAAGCGGGCAGACCGCCCACCTACCTACCGGGTGTCGGGCGCACCAGCGACGGCGACCATCTCGACCCCGGCACGCTTCGCAGGTTGGCCTGCGACGCCGACATCATCCCGATGGTCCTTGGCGGGCGGTCCGAACCACTGGACGTCGGGCGGGCCAGACGCCTCTTCACCGGCGGGCTACGCGCGGCGATCATCCACCGGGACGGCGGATGCACGTTCCCCGACTGTGATCGGCCACCGGACTGGTGCGATGCACATCATGTGAATCCGTGGTGGTGTGGCGGCGACACGAATCTCGCCAATGCAGCACTGCTCTGCGCTCGACATCACACGATCGTGCACCGTGACCTGCTCACTGCGCGGGTCGAGGCCACCGGTGTCACCTGGGATCTCACTCCTGGCCTGATGCCGTCTGTCAGAGCCGTCGCATGACAAGAGCCGTCGCATGACTACAGCACTGGTATCGCATCAGCAGCTGGGTAATCCGCCTACCGGCTGGGCTCAGGGGTAGTGGTGCGTCGACCGAGCAAGCGGTCGGCATACAGCAGCAGAGCCGAAACGCCCAGAAGCAGCACTGCAATGCCCAGGCAGTTCAAAGTGACGACGCCGTAGCCGTGCAGCCCGACATCTACGAACGGATAGGGGTACCACCCCGAGGCCGCCCCCCGAACCAGGGTGAAGGCAACCCAGGCAATGGGATAGATCAGCGATGGGAGGAAGATCCGCCAGCTGATCCGATGCCGCGGCCCGAAGGCGACCCAGCCGATGACTGCCAACAGCGGTACGACAACGTGCACGAGTTTATCCGCGACGTACGGCCCGCCACTCAGGTGCAAGATCGGGCGAAGGAAGAACCAGTGCACGATCCCGGTGACGACGATTCCCGCCATTGCGTTCAGTCGCAACACATTCCAGACACGGCCGCTCTTAGAAGGCTCCGTCGCCAAGGTGGCGCTGGTGTAGAAGACCAGCAGGTTGCTCAGGATCGTGAAGTAGCTGAAGAAACGGATCAGTCGCTCGCCGGTGCTCGGCGGCTCGGTCGCGACCAACACTGCTGCGCCGTTGATCACCAGGATGAGTTGGAAGACCAGAGCCGATCCCGTCACGGCTGCGACGAGGGCATGCCAACCTCTTGCGTAGGTCGTCGCGAACCCGCCGCGCGTTGCAGTCTGCACCCGAGAACTGTAAACCGCAGGACGAGGGCCCATCAGTGATTCCTGATCGGCACGCAGCCGGTCTCGTCGGCATTGGCTGGCATGGCACAGCTTGCGAGGCAATAGTGCTCGTATGACGTCTGCGACCCTGCCGCCCTTCCACCTCGCCATCCCCGTGCACGACATCGAGTCGGCCCGACGTTTCTACGGTGAGGTACTGGGCTTCGCGCGTGGTCGCTCGGCCGAGCGTTGGACGGACTGGAACATGTCCGGTCACCAGTTCGTCACCCATCAGGTCGACGGGCTGCGCAATGCCGTGGCGGGGACCAACGCGGTCGATGGGCACGAGGTGCCAGTCCCGCATTTCGGCCTCGTACTCGATGTCGACGACTTCCACGCCATGGCGACACGGCTGCGTGCGGCGGGCACCGAGTTCGTCATCGAGCCCTACCTGCGTTTCGAAGGCGAACCCGGTGAGCAGTGGACGATGTTCTTCCTGGACCCCTCGGGTAACGCGATGGAGTTCAAGGCGTTCCGCGACATCACCCAGCTCTTCGCGGTCTGAGCGGGCTGCCGGCATATGACTCGTCTGCTGCAGCTGTCCGACACTCACCTGCTAGGCCCTGGGTCGGTGTCGCCGCACCCGGGCATCGACCCGGAGGCGAGGCTGGTCGCGGTGTTGGAAGCCGCGAGATCCTACGGGCCGTATGACGCCGTCGTCCTCACCGGTGACATCGCGGACGATGCATCGCTGGAGGCCGTCCGCCGGGTCCGGCAGCTGGTCGAGCCGGTCGCCCCGGTTCTCCTCGCCGTGCCGGGCAACCACGACGACACCGACATCGTTCGTACCGTATTCGGGTCGGCTCCGGCAACGCTGGGGAAGTGGAGCATTCGCGGCGCCGTGACCAACGTGCCCGGTGAGATCGCCGGGCGTGCCGACGACATTCTGCGGGTCCTGCAGGCTTGCGACGGCCCGACGGTCATGCTCATGCACCACCCGCTCCGCTCACGCAGCACCCATCCGTGGTTCACCCTTGCCGGTGCCGATGAGCTGGAGCAACGCCTCTGCGAGCACGGGCAGCCGCTGATCCTGCTGAGCGGTCACCTGCACGAAGCGTTCGAGGACTCGATCGGCGACGTGCGGTTGTACGGCGGGCCGGCCACTTTCTACGGCATCGCGCACGACGGGGAAGGCTGGACGCCGCACGGTGCGCCGACCGGTGCGCTGGTGATAGATCTCGGCGACAACAACAGTGACAGCAACAGTGACAGCGGCACGAGCACAACGCATCTCGTACGCGCCTGAGCGGCGCTGCCTGAGGACCGCTAGCTGCGGACCAGTGGCGCGCCGAACCGAATGAGGTTGCGGTCGGGGTCGAGGTGGGCGCCCTCGCGCATGTCGTAGTCGGTGTCGACGGGTGGGATGGTCTCACCGCCGATCCCTGGGGAGCTCCATTGCGCGGCGAGGGCGTCGGCGTCGGACACATAGAGGTAGACGGCGTTGTTGTTGGTGGCCGGGTCCAGGTCGGGCACCGCGTTGAAATGGATGCCGACACCATCACGCTGCCCGAATCCGTATCCACCGTCGGGGTAGGGCTCGACACGGAATCCCAGTGTTGCGTAGTGCTCCAGCGAGCGTTCGACATCGGTCACCGGAAAGACCGGAGCAACGCGCATCAGCCGCACAGGCTGCTCCTGCGGCGCGCTTTGCGCCGCACTACCCGGGCCGCCGAGATCGGCCAGTAGGCCGAGGGCCGCGCGTAGTTCACCGCGGGCCTGGGCCGAGAGATGGTGCGCCAGTTCGTGCTCGACCGAGCCGACACCTCTGCGCACGGCTGCTGCCGCGCCATGGCCGCGATCGGTCAACTCCAATTCGGTGCGACGTCGATCGCTCGGGTGGGGGTGGCGCTCCAGGTACCCGCGGACCACGAGCGTGTCGATGAGCTGACTGGCGGCCTGTTTGGTGATGCCGAGGGCGTCCTGCACGGCGGTGGCCGACGATCGATCGAGGCCGGTCGCGAGCACAAAGGCACCGTTGCGGGGGACATCGTCGTAGCCGTCGCTGGTGAGTGACCGGCGCACCGATCGTGCGTAGGTGCTGCGTGCGGCGCGCAGCAGGCTGGGCATACCACGCGGTGCGGCGGAAGGAATCGACATGCCCGCACGGTAGTCCTATAACTTGTCGGTCAAGCCAGCTGACCAGGTACAGGCGGTGGCTCGGTCAGCCGATGCCGCGTAATCGACGTACCGCAGCTGCGCCCGCCAGTTTCACCTTCGCGCCGTTGCACGAGCCGATCCACAGGCTCATCGGGCTGCCCGCCACGACACCGGTCACGGTGGAGCCCCGATGTGCAAGATCGCGCAGCTGCTGCAGCTGCGCGACGGTGAGCGGCAACGGCTGCTCGTCAGCGTGGAACCGCACGCCCACCGGGTGCTCACCACCATCGGCGCTGTATTCGATGTGCCCGCCCAGGACCGACCGCAGGTGGTGCCGGTGGGCGAGTGCCAGCATCCGGTCCAGACTGTCCCGCAACGCGGTCAGGTCCTGCACGTAGAGCCGCCCGGGGTATGCGGTGTCACCGGAGAACATCAGGCCGCGTGACGGGTCGATCACTGCAATCGATCGAACATCGTGCCCCGGGACGCGGGTGACCGACAATTCACGGTCGCCCAGGTCGAACGGCACCACTGAATCGAGCGTGGCGGAATCGGGTGCGTCGAACCCGAAGAATTCCCGCACCTTTTCGACCGCTGTGCCGACGACAGTGGCGCGGTAGGGGTAGGCAGGCGAATCGCCGATGAACTGCGCGTCGCCGCGGGTGTGATCGTTGTGCCCGTGGGTGTGCGCGACCACCAGTTCATAGTCGCTCAGTCGATGCGCGGCGACCCAGTCGCCCACGATCGACCCGACGGTTGCTCCGAGCGGCATCCGCTCTGCCTCGGCGACATCGCCGGTGTCCAGCAGCAAGGCGCGCCGCGCGCCGAGGAGCAGATAGACGAATGGCGCCTCCCAGGTCGCCCGCATCGATTCGCGAAGGATGAATGTCGCGTCATCGACGCGGCGCACCTGCAGCACCGGGCCGGGAGCCGCACCCCGCCGGCACCCTCGGATCCATGGCGCATCCAGCGGTTCATCATCGAGGAAAACGCCGATCGGCAGAGACATCGTCATCACGGGATCGTCGCACGGGTGACCGTGGTCGCCATGACAGACTGGATAGGTGAACAATGCAGCGATGTCGGCATCTCGAAAGGGCCTCATAGGCATCGGTTTCGCGTTCGCGGTGACCATGGTCGGAACGACGTTGCCCACCCCGTTGTACCCGCTGTACCGCCAGCAGCTGAGTATCTCCAATCTGACGATCACCGTGATCTACGCGGTGTACGCCGCGGGAGTGCTGGTGGCCCTGCTCCTGCTCGGCGAGCTGTCCGACCGCATCGGACGGCGACCCGTACTACTTGCCGGGGTCGCGTTGTCAGCGCTTTCAGCGGTGATCTTCCTGGTGCAGGACGGACTGACGCTGCTGTTGATCGGTCGGGTGCTGTCGGGCCTGTCGGCAGGTCTGTTCACCGGCACCGCTACCGCAGCAATGGTCGAGCTGGTCGACTTCGCGGACCGGTCGCGGGCCACTTTTGCGGCCACCGTCGTCAACATGGGCGGCCTCGGTCTCGGACCGCTGCTCGCCGGGCTGGTGGCGCAGTACGTCGGGTACCCGCTACGTACGGTCTTCGTCGTCGACCTTGTCCTACTGGTGCCTGCAGCCGTCCTGCTGTGGGCCGCACCCGAAACCGTTAAAGAACGTAAAGGCTTCCGGCTGCACGTCACTCGCGTCGCCGTGCCCACCCAGGTGCGTGCCCAGTTCGTGCGTGCCTCGGTGATCGGATTTGCCGGCTTCGTCGTTCTCGGACTCTTCGGAGCCGTCATACCCTCAGCCCTTGGACAGTTGATCGGTATCCACGACCGCGCGGCCATCGGCGCGACGGTTTTCCTGATCTTCTTCGGCTCCGTCCTCGGTCAGGCCGGCGTCGAGCGGTTGTCGTTGAACCGCGCGATGGCGCTCGGGTGCCTCCTGCTCGCGGCAGGCATGGGGGTCCTAGCCACGGCGCTGGGACTGCGCTCGATGAGCCTGATCGTCGCGGCGGCAATGGTCGCCGGTATCGGCCAGGGTCTCAGTTTCCGGGCCGGTCTGATGCTGATCACGGGACCGACACCCGCCGATCAACGCGGTGAAGTCACCTCGGCACTGTTCACGGTGCTCTACGTCGGCATCTCGCTGCCCATCGTTGGTGTCGGACTTGCCGACCGAGCATGGGGGCTGCAGCACACCGGCATGGTCACCACAGGTCTGGTGGCCATCCTGGCGTTGTTGATCCTCGCCAGTTCGCTGAAGGCAGATCTGCCGGCGGCTGTGTCCTCCGAGCACACCGGCAGTCCGCACAACTCGGACCAGTCGACGAGGTAGCCCGCCTCGGGATCAACCCCCTGACGGGTGCGCACCCCGGCGTTGTCGAGCCTCAGTGGGCCGGTGGCGCGGGGGTGTCACCGTGGATGACCATGACGGGGCACTTGGAGTGTGCGGAGCACGCGGTGCTGACCGAGCCCAGCATCAGACCGACGAAGCCACCGCGTCCACGGCTGCCCACGATCAGCATTCCGGCGTCCCTACTGGCCTCGACGAGGACCGTTGCGGCGTTGCCCTCTTGCACGACGCGGTTCAATGCCGCCGGTGGGGTGTCAGCGAAGACCTCGGCGATCGTTTCGTCGAGCATCTTGGCGACCTCGCCCGAGCGATCGAAGGACGCCGGGTTGTCCATCAACCGGGGCCCGGCGGTGAAGCCGTTCAGCCGCCAGGTGGCAACGGCGTCAATGCTCGAACCGGTGGTGGATGCCACAAACGCAGCCCATCGAAGGGCCTGCTTGGACGGCTCTGAACCATCGACGCCCACAACAATGCGGCCGGTGGAAGGGGTGGTGGGCGTGTTGGTGGGAGCTTCTGGGGAGACCATGTCTATTCCTTTGCTGAAGGTCGTTGCGACAGCCAGCCAGAATACCGGAGATATTCAGACAACTATCAGAAACGGCCAGCATAGAGCCGCCGGGCGCACGCTGGGCACCGGCAGTAGGACGACGGCCACGCATCGCCCGACACCGGCCACGGCTGCCCCAGGTATGGCGCGCTCGCGCCGCACAACGCCACGTGTGTGCGACTGTCGGTCGCATGAGCCATGCCGAGTCGGTGGCTGGTGCGGGGATCCACAGTCCACCCGATACGAGGCTGTTCTGTTCGCGTTGACATGCTGACCCACTTCCTTCGGTGCGGTTGAGATTCAGTGCGGTTGAGATTCAGTGCGGTTGAGATTCAGTGCGGTTGAGATTCGGTGTGGCTGAGAATTCAGGGAGCCGGAAGCGTGGGCGGACTCTCCCCGCGTACGACCAGAACCGGGCAGGATGCGTGTGCCGTGCACGTGTGGCTGACTGATCCGAGCAGCAGACCGACGAAACCGCCGTGACCGCGACTGCCGACGACGAGCATCCGGGCGCCTGCACTCGCGTCGATCAACACCTTTGCCGCATTCCCCTCGCGCACCACCGCAGTCAATGTGGGCGGGAAGTGTTGCCCGAAGGCCTCGACGAGAGCTGCGTGCAGCTGGGTGCCCGTGTCCTTGGTCTTGTCCCATTCGACCGGCACATCGGCCCAGCCCGGCCCCGCTGCAGTCGCGGGCATCCGCCACACGGCGATGGCCTCGATGCTCGCGCCGGTCGCAGCAGCGATGAATGCGGCCCACTGCAGCGCGTGTTTACTCGGCTGCGAGCCGTCGACGCCGACCACGATCCGGTCGGTCGACTCTGTCGTCATGGTCAGTACCTCCGGTGGGTTCCCTGCCACCCGGTCCGGCGGAGGGTTGACTTCCAGCTTGTCGGAGGAGCACTGGTCCCGGCAGGGACGAAAGGCCCGACACTTTCAGCTGCCGGGTTGCGTAGTCAGCCCGGCAGCACGGGGATCGCGCCCTAGAGTGAATCGGTGGTCATCATGCGCTTGCGTCGTAGGCTCGCGCCGCTCGGTAACACCGCCGATCGCGCGGCGTTCCAGACCCTGCACACCGCCACGTTGATGACGGGTGCCTTACGGGGTGGGCTCAGTGCCGAGTCGGCAGGTGAGTCGGTCCGGCACGTGCGGAGCTTGTTGCCCGCGACAGCTGCTGCACTGACCGATACGCAGGGCCTGCTGGCCTGGGACGGCGCTGGTGAGGCTGCTCATGCTGCGGGGGCCGCCGAACTCGCGAGTCGCGTCATCCTCGATGGTGGGACGAGCGTCCACGATCACCGGTCCTTCAACTGCGAGGCGGCCGGGTGCCCGTTACGCAAGGCGGTCGTATGCCCGCTGGTGGTCCAGGACACCGTGGTCGGCACGCTGCAGGTTTTCGCCGAGAGCACCTCGGCGAGCCTGGTACGCGCGGCCACCGAGGTCGCTGCATGGATCTCCAGCCAACTGGAGCTCGCCGAGCGCGACACCTCACGGACCCGGCTGATGGAGGCCGAGGTGCGGGCGATGCGCGCACAGATCTCCCCGCACTTCGTCTACAACGCACTCAACGCAATTGCCTCGTTCGTGCGGACCGATCCCGACCGTGCCCGCGAGCTGCTGCTGGACTTCGCCGACTTCTCCCGGTATTCGCTGCAGCGTCTGGGGGAGTACACGACGCTGCAGGAGGAGTTGCGCCACGTCGAGCGCTATCTCATCCTGGAGCAGGCCCGTTTCGGCGACCGTCTGAAGGTCACTCTGCTCATCGCCCCCGAGGTGCTCACCGTGACAGTTCCAGTCCTATCGCTACAACCGCTCGTTGAGAATGCAGTGCGCCACGGCATCGCTGACAAGGTTGACGGTGGCCATATCACCATCCACGCCGAGGACCAGTCGCGCGAAGCCGTCATCTACATCGAGGACGACGGAGTGGGTGAAGATCCCGAACGGGTCCGCCGAGCGCTCGCCGGTGATGCCTCGATGGACTCCATCGGGCTCGGTAACGTCGATGCGCGGCTACGTACGGCGTACGGCGACGACTACGGCCTGGTCGTCGAGACGGCACCGGGTGCGGGCACGAAAGTCACCTTGCGGGTGCCGAAGTTCGCGGTGGGGGTGCGTCCGTGAGCGCTACCTTGCGGGCGCTGGTCGTCGACGACGAGCAGCCGGCTCGTGCAGAACTGGCCTACCTGTTGCGGCGGGACGAGCGGGTCGGTGAGATCACGGTCGCAGGATCTGCCGCGCAGGCTCTGCGGGGCCTGCGCGAAGATCCGGTCGACACGGTCTTCCTCGATATCGCGATGCCGGGGCTGGACGGACTGGAGCTTGCGGCGGTGCTGCAGCAGTTCCGCGAGCCACCGCGGGTGGTGTTCGTGACCGCACACACCGAGCACGCCGTGGAGGCATTCGAGCTGGCTGCCGTGGACTACCTGCTCAAACCGGTGCGTGAGGAGCGCCTGCGCGAGGCCGTACGCCGGGCCCTCGAAGCTCGCGATACAGGTGGCGATACAGGCAGTGATGTGAGTGGCGGCGCGGTGTCCGGTCAACTTGGCGGCGGTGATACCGACGAGACCATCCCGGTCGAGCTCGGCGGGGTCACCCGTTTTGTGCAGCGCTCCCAGGTGCGGTACGTCGAGGCGCACGGCGACTACGCCCGGTTGCACACGGCGTCCGACAGCCACCTGGTGCGACTGCCACTGACCTCACTGGAGCAGCGGTGGGCCGCCCACGGATTCCTGCGCATCCACCGCTCGGTGCTGGTCGCGCGTCGCTACATCGAGCAGGTGCGGGTCGAGGACGGACGGGCCAGCGTCGTGGTCGGGGGAGTGCTGCTGCCGGTCAGCCGGCGACACACGGCGCAGGTGCGCGAGGCGCTGCGGATGCAGTTGCCGGAGCCGCTGTGAGCAGCCTCAGATGAGTGTGCCGACCCCGTCCGATCCGCCGCGTCGGGTGCGGGTGACCAGGCCGCTGACCGGTCGTCCGCGCAGCACCACAGTCGCGTCCGAGATCGATGCCGGATCCTCGGTCGGCGAGGTCTACGTGCAGTCGCTGATGCGCGCGCAGCTGCGTCTGGCGGTGCGCACCGTCGCGATCCTGGTGCTGACGCTCGGCTCGCTTCCGCTGATCTTCGCGCTGTTCCCAGTGGCTCGACGGACCGAGGTCATCGGCGTCCCGCTGCCGTGGATCCTGCTCGGGGGGTTGGTCTACCCCTTCCTGTGGGTCCTGGGTATGTCCTACGCCTGGCGCGCGGACCGGCACGAGGCGCTCTTCAGCGAGCTGGTCGGCGAACGCGCGGGCGCGGGTGATCCGTGAGCACCTTCGTCGTGCTCGCCATCACGGCGGTGCTGCTGGTGGTGGGGTCGACCCTCGCAGTGGGCATTTTCGGATTTCGACTCTCGCGCACGACGAGTGACTTCTACGTCGCTTCACGCACCGTTGGCCCCGGACTGAACGCCTCGGCGGTGAGTGGGGAATACCTCTCTGCTGCATCGTTTCTCGGGGTGGCCGGGCTCATCCTGGCCCATGGCGTCGATGCGCTCTGGTATCCGGTCGGATGGACGGCCGGTTATCTGCTGCTGCTGGTCTTCGTCGCTGCGCCGCTGCGCCGTTCGCGGGCCTACACGCTGCCGGACTTCGCTCAGTTCCGCGTCGAGTCCCTGGTCGCGCGGCGTGTTGCGAGCGTGCTCGTGGTGCTGGTCGGCGCGTTCTACCTGGTGCCGCAACTACTCGGCGCGGGTCTCACGCTGCACGCGCTGACCGGCGCACCCGATGCTGTGGGCGCCATCGTCGTCGCACTCGTGGTCATGGTCGTCGTCGCTTCGGGTGGGATGCGCAGCATCACCATCGCGCAGGCTTTCCAGTACTGGCTGAAACTGGCGGCGCTGCTGCTACCCCTCTTCTTCCTGCTGCGGGTATGGAGCACGCGTACGGGTACCCATGGCGGGCTGCAGTCCAGCGACTGGCTGGAGCCGATGCAACGCCCCTATGACAACTACCTCATCTACTCGCTGATCCTGGCGACCTTCCTGGGCACGATGGGGCTGCCGCACGTTGTGGTGCGGTTCTACACGAACCGCGATGGGCGCTCCGCGCGGCGTACGACGGTGCGGGTGCTCGCGTTGCTCGGCGTGTTCTACCTGCTACCGACGGTGTACGGGGTGCTGGGCCGGGTCTTCGCATTCGATCTCGTCGGCAGCGGGCAGACGGACACCGTCGTGCTGGAGTTGCCGCGCCGGATGCTCGGCGGGATGGGCGCAGACCTGTTGAGCGCGCTGCTCGGGGCAGGCGCGTTTGCTGCGTTCCTGTCGACATCCTCGGGGCTGGTCGTCTCCATCGGCGGGGTGTTGGGGCAGGACCTACTGGGGCGGTGGTTCGCCGGCGTGCGTGCGTTCCGGGTCGGCGCGGTACTGACGACGGTCGGCGCGTTGATCCTGACGGTGGCCGCGACCGGGGTCGCGGTCGCGCAAGCCGTCGAGTTGGCGTTCGCGGTCGCCGCATCGACCTTCGCGCCGATGCTGCTGCTGGGCATCTGGTGGCGCGGGCTGACTGCTGCAGGAGTCATCGCAGGGTTGGTCGTGGGTGGTGGTTCGTCGGTGACCGCGGTGATCGTGGTGCTGCTGGGGCGCGAGCCCGGCGGCGCGCTCGGTGCAGTGATCAGCCAACCAGCGCTGGTCACCGTGCCGCTGGCCTTCGCCGCGATGATCGGGGTGTCACTGGCCACGCGCTCGCGGATGCCCGCGCACGTCGGACGCACGATGGTGCGGTTGCATACCCCGGAGGACCTCGACCTGGCCCGCAGCCGGTAGGGCGAGATGCACGAACGCGCGCGCTCAACAAAGCGCGCGCGTTCGCCTGACTTTCTGGCTCGGCAGCTGGTGTCAGCGGCGCGAGGTCGGGCTGGTTGAACCCCAGATATAGGGGTTCTCGTTGTAGACCACGCGGTAGTCGCGCGTCTGGGAGGTGTTGTAGCTGTAGCTGGTGGCGCCCGCAGAGTTGGTCTTGAACGTCTTCAGGTTGGTCCACGCCGACCCGGAGTTCGCGCGGTACTGGATCGTGCCCGACTCATCGGCCCACGCGATGTTGCGGTCCAAGCTCGTGGCGTACCGCACCGTGCGGGAGGCCAGCGTTACCTTGTTGCCCGAGCGGCTGGTCTGCAGACCAGACCACGAACCAACCTTGACGGTGGTCTTCGGGGTGTCCTGGGAATAGCTGTTGCCGGCTTCGTCGATCGCGCCATATGCCTTCCAGGTGCGCGTGCCGAGCTGGGTCTCGCGGTAGAGATCCCAGGTGGAGCTCTTTTCATTGGCAAAGATGATGCCGTCGGTGGCGTCTTCGAAACTGGGCCCGGTGTACCAGATCGCGAGCGGGCCGGGGTGCAGTGCACACCCGCCGGTGACCCTGACCGGAACCTCGAAGGTGTCCTGCACCACGCGCGCGGTGGTGGGAACGATCAGCCGGCAGCTTCCGTAGAAGGGGCCGTCCAACGGGGAGTCCGCACTCGTCTTGTTCGCCTTGATCTTTGCTGCGGCGCGCTGCAGCGACTGATGCTGCATTGCCTGGCGCTGCGCGCTGTGGCCCGGGGTGGTGCTGCCCGAGGTGGTGTGGTCGGTGATGGCGTGGGCGGGCGCCGCGAGGGCGATGCCCAGCCCGGCGATCATGGGTAGCGCAGCTGCTGCGGCGACACGACGGATCATGGTCTTCTGCTTTCGGGAAAATCCGGTGCGCCACGGCATCGGGGATGGGAAGTAGCTGAATATTAGCTGACAGACAACCGTATTACGGACGGCGTCTGCGCGCAACGCCCAGGGTTGGGCGCGATAGTAACGGGCATGCCTCTTCACTCAGGTGCGCACCATCACCGATCCCACGCCGGACGCACCTCCAATGCGCTGATGACTTCGGCAAATCCTGCTCTCGGTGAGTCTCTGGAGCCACCCGCCTCCAGGCTCCGGCAGGGGCCCGTCCCGGCAGACGTCGCCGCTCAGTTGATCAGGGATGAGCTGATGCTGGATGGCAGCTCCCGGCTCAATCTGGCCACCTTCGTCACCACCTGGATGGAGCCGCAGGCAACGGCGTTGATGACCGACTGCCTCGACAAGAACATCATCGACAAGGATGAATACCCCCAGAGCGCCGAGCTGGAGCGACGCTGCGTCGCGATCCTGGCCGATCTGTGGCATGCGCCCGACCCGGAGCACGCAACCGGCTGCTCGACCACCGGATCGAGCGAAGCCTGCATGCTCGCCGGAATGGCATTGAAGCGCCGCTGGGTCGCGGCCACCGCTGACCCCAGCCGTAAACCGAACCTCGTCATGGGCGCGAACGTGCAGGTGTGCTGGGAGAAGTTCTGCCGCTACTGGGACGTCGAACCCCGGATGGTGCCGATGAGCGGGGACCGCTTCCACCTGGATGCGGAGTCGGCGGCGGCGTACTGCGACGAGAACACCATCGGGGTGGTCGCGATCCTCGGCTCCACGTTCGACGGTAGCTACGAACCGGTCACCGAGATCGCCGCCGCGCTGGACGAGTTGGCTGCATCGGGCGGGCCGGATGTGCCGATGCACGTGGATGGAGCTTCCGGAGGGCTGTTCGCGCCATTTGTCGACCCGGATCTGCTGTGGGACTTCCAGCTTCCTCGGGTTGCCTCGATCAACACCTCCGGGCACAAGTACGGACTGGTCTACCCCGGTGTCGGATGGGTGCTGTGGCGCCATGAGGATCTGCTGCCCAAGGAACTCGTCTTCGACGTGAACTACCTGGGCGGCGATATGCCGACCTTCGCGTTGAATTTCTCGCGGCCCGGCGCACAGGTGATAGCGCAGTACTACACCTTCTTCCGGCTGGGCCGGGAAGGCTTCCGCGAGGTGCATCAGGCCAGCCGGGACGTGGCGACCTACCTGTCGTCCAGGATCGCGGCACACCCGCAGTTCGAGCTGATCACCAAAGGGGATGAGCTGCCGGTGTTCGCCTTCACCACCACCGATCACGTGAAGGGGTGGGACGTGTTCGCGCTCTCCACGGCGCTGCGCGAACACGGCTGGCAGGTGCCGGCCTACCGGTTCCCGGCCGATCGGACGGATCTGGCGGTGCTGCGGATCGTCTGCCGTAACGGTTTCAGTCATACGCTCGCCGAACTGCTACTGGAGCACCTGGACGCTGCGATCCAGCATCTCGACGCCGGTGCGCAGCCCACGATCGCCGCCAGCGGCCCCGAGGGTTTTCACCACTGACGGTTCTCAACAGCGTTTCGACGAGCTGAGCGCGCGCCGTTCGTCGCGTGGAAACTACCGTTCATCGCAGTGTGACCCAGCACACAACGCAGGGATCCTGCCGCTCGTCGAGTGCGGGCGTAGAACGGCAGCCCCGGGAGTGCGGTGCGTCCTAGGTTGCGGTTGTCCGTGCAGTGGCGATGCGCCCCTGGAAAACCTCATGACCGCAGGAGACACTCAATGTCCACTACCGACCCAACCCCTGAGCTCAAGCCGGGCGCGCATATCGCCGACCCCGCGCCCCTCGGCCTCGCGGCCTTCGCTCTCACCACCGCCGTGCTCAGCGCGGTCAACGCCGGCTGGGTGCCGGCTACCGTCGAGCCCGTCGTCTTCGGCCTCGCGCTCGCCTACGGCGGCATCGGCCAGTTCATCGCCGGCATCTGGGAGTTCGCCAAGGGCAACACCTTCGGCGCGACGGCGTTCGTGTCCTACGGTGCTTTCTGGGTCTCGTTCTGGTGGTTGACCGGTCACTCCAACCTGGACAAGGTGCCTGCCGGTGACGTCGGTAAGGGTGTCGGTCTGTTCCTGCTGGTCTGGGGAATCTTCACGCTGTACATGACTGTCGGAGCGAGCAAGATCAGCATTGCGCTCCTCGCGGTCTTCGCCCTGTTGACCATTACCTTCTTCCTCCTTGCATGGGGCGAATTCGCCGGTTCCGACGGTATCCACAAGGCAGGCGGATACTTCGGCCTGGCAACTGCGCTCGCGGCGTGGTACGCATCATTTGCTGGCATTGTGGCTTTCACGCACAAGAAGCCGCTGGTGCCGGTCGGCCCCCGCTGACCGACGACCACTAGTCCCGAGATCATGAGGAGCACCCGATGAGCAACGAGACCCTGGCGAATCTGTCCCACGAGGAGCGTCGCTTTCCCCCGCCCGCTGACTTCGCCGAGCACGCCAACGTGACTGCAGCAGCGTACGACGAGGCGGAGACGGACTCCGATGCCTTCTGGGCCAAGGCCGCCGAGCGGCTCAGTTGGGACACGAAGTGGGATCGGGTGCTCGACTGGGACAACCCGCCGTTCGCGAAATGGTTCGTCGGCGGCAAGATCAACGCGGCGTACAACTGCGTGGACCGGCACGTCGAGGCCGGTCTCGGTGACCGGATCGCCTACCACTGGGTCGGTGAGCCGGAGGATGACACCCGCGACATCACCTACGCGCAGCTGAAGGACATGGTCTGCCAGGCCGCGAATACGCTGATCGACCTGGGCGTCAAGACCGGCGACCGGGTCGCGATCTACATGCCGATGATTCCCGAGACCGTCGTCGCAATGCTGGCGTGCGCCCGCCTCGGCGCACCGCACACCGTCGTTTTCGGTGGGTTCTCCGCATCGGCGCTGCGTGACCGCATCGAGGACTGCGACGCACACGTGGTCATCACCGCCGACGGCGGCCACCGCAAGGGGTCGCCGTCGGCGTTGAAGCCCGCGGTCGACGACGCCGTGGCGCAGTGTGACGGCGTACAGCACGTGCTCGTCGTACGCCGCACCGGCCAGGACGTCGCCTGGAACGACGAGCTCGACGTGTGGTGGCACGACACAGTGGACAAGGCCAGCACCGAGCACACCCCGGAGGCGTTCGACGCCGAGCACCCGCTCTACGTCATGTACACCTCGGGCACCACGGGCAAGCCCAAGGGCATCCTGCACACCACTGGCGGATACCTGGTCGGTACGTCGTGGACCCACCACGCGGTCTTCGACCTCAAGCCCGAGACCGACGTCTACTGGACGGCCGCCGACATCGGCTGGGTCACCGGACACAGTTACATCGTCTACGGCCCGCTCGCCAACGGCACGACGTCGGTGATGTACGAGGGCACTCCGGACAGCCCGCACAAGGGTCGCTGGTGGGAGATCATCGCCAAGTACAAGATCACCACGCTGTACTGCGCGCCTACCGCGATCCGTACCTTCATGAAGTGGGGCCGCGATATCCCTGCGCAGCACGACCTGACGAGCCTGCGACTGCTCGGATCGGTCGGTGAGCCGATCAACCCGGAGGCGTGGATCTGGTACCGCGACCAGATCGGCGGCGGCAAGACGCCGGTCGTCGACACCTGGTGGCAGACCGAGACCGGCATGTTGATGGTGAGCCCGTTGCCCGGGGTGACCCAGTCCAAGCCGGGCTCGGCGATGAAGGCGCTGCCGGGCGTCACCGTCGATGTGGTGGATGACGACGGCAACAGTGTCGGAAACGGCAACGGCGGCTACCTGGTGATCACCAAGCCGTGGCCTGCCATGTTGCGCACCATCTGGGGTGACGACGAGCGGTACAAGGAGACCTACTGGATGCGGTACGCCGACAAGGGCTACTACTTCGCCGGTGACGGCGCCAAGCTCGACGAAGACGGCGACGTGTGGGTGCTGGGTCGGGTCGATGACGTGATGAACGTGTCTGGTCACCGACTGTCCACCACCGAGATCGAGTCGGCGCTGGTGTCGCACCCGAAGGTGGCCGAAGCGGCGGTCGTGGGTGCGACCGACGAGCAGACCGGTCAGGCCGTCAACGCGTTCGTCATTCTGCGCGAGTCGGCATTGAAGGGCGCCGGGGAAGCGCCGGAGGCCCTGATCAAAGAACTACGCGATCACGTGACCAAGGAGATCGGCGCCATCGCGCGGCCGAAGTCGATCCTCGTGGTGGCCGAGTTGCCGAAGACCCGGTCGGGCAAGATCATGCGGCGGTTGCTGCGCGACGTGGCCGAGAAACGTGACGTCGGTGACGTCACCACGCTCGCCGACTCCACGGTGATGGAACAGATCCAGAGCGGAGTTGCGAACTCCTCGGAGAGCTGATCCCTTCCACGCGACGAGGGTCGCATCGTGTGCTGATGGTGTAGCTATTGCTCACCCCTCACCACACGATGCGGCCCTCCGTCGTTGCGTCGCCCTCTCATCGAGTCGCAGCATCGGATCCGGAAGCTCGTGCCGCCGCGCTCGCCGTGCAGAAGCAGCTGACGAGTTCTGCTGGGCAGTGAATCAGCTGTGCCGCGCTGGGCTGGGTGGAATGGCGGGTGACGGCCCGTCCGTGCCAGGGTGAATGACATGAGCAACGGTTATGGACCCGATGGCGGCTACGACGACCGAGACCCGGACCGCACCCAGCGCATCCCGCAGGGGCGCTCGCCGGAGCCGCAGTCGTACAACAATCCGCCCCCGCAGCAGCCGTATCAGGACGACAACCGCGGATACGCCCCTGCCCCGCCGCCGGACCGCTCGGGGATCGGCGGCGGGGTGCTGACCGGAGGGATCGCGCTGGCTCTGGTGGTCGGCGGGGTCGTCGGGTTCCTGTTGAGCTCGAGCACCGGGTCCACCAAATCCCCTGGCGCGGGCTCGACCACGACCGTCACGAGCACGAGCACCCCGTCGACGGTGACCGATTCGGCATCGGCGGCTACCTCCACGACGACGGTAACCGGCGAGCCGTCCACCACCACGCAGACACAGACACAGACCCAGACGGAAACTCAAACCACCACGGTCACCGAATCCCCGCAGCCCACCCAGTAGGCAGCCCCTGTCTGCAGGGAGCTACTTCTTGGGCGGCAACGGGATGAAGAAGGAGACGCGGTCCTGGTATTCGCGGTACTCAGGTCGCTTCTCCATCTTCTTCTCCATCCGCCGGGCGCCCGTCGCGACGACCAGGAAATAACCCATCGCGACAGGCGACAGGAGGGTGAATTCACCCGGTGAGGAGGAGGCCGCCACCAGATACACGCCCGTCCATACGCACGCGTCGCCGAAATGGTTCGGGTGCCGCGACCAGCTCCACAGACCCTCATCCATCACCTTGGGACGTTCGTCCTTGTCGCGCTTCTTCCAGTCGTTCTTCTGCTTGTCTGCGACGGCTTCGCAGATCATCCCGCCGACCATCACGCTCAAGCCCACCGGCACGAGTGCCTTACGCCAGCCGCGCGGCGGGCCGCTGGCGGCGACGATCTGCACCGGCAACGAGATGAACCATTGAGCGGCTGCCTGGGTGAGGTGCAGTTTCACGAACTGCTGCGCCGGGCTGACACCCTCAAGTAATTCGGTGTACCGCGGGTCTTCCTTGTCGGTGCCCGCGATGCCCTCGACGATGTGCTTGCCGAGCCGCCCGCCCCACAGAGTCAGGCCTGCAGCGAGCGCCGTCCGGCGAGTGCGGTCACCCGTGCCGGCAGCCGCGCCGACGAGGGCGATCGCCGACAGCCCGGGACCCCAGACGACGTCGATCGTGTCGCGGCGGCCCATCACCCGACCGGCGATGAACGACCCCACCTGACCGGCGGCGATCATTCCCGTCGCCAGGCCGGTCACTCGCTTGAAGTTGTCGATCTGCAGGGTCATCGTCTTGGTGTCCTTCGGGTCAGCTCGGGGTTACGACGCCTCTATCGTCGCTCAACCCACAAAGCTGTGGTGGTAGCTCTCCCCGAAAGTGCCGTATGAGAAGGGGTTGACGAAGCCATAACGCTCGCTGTTGGCCTGTAACCACGTGTTCCCGGGCCGGCCCCAGTCGAAGGGGCTTACAGGGTTGGTGGCGTCACCCTCCTCGAAGTCGACCGCTTGGCCGTATCCGTGGTTGGACGTGCCGGGCACAGCGGCCTGCGGGAAGCCGAGCAGTTTGTACCAGTACTGCTGCTCGGCGAACGAACGATAGGTCAGATCGATGGCGGCCCACGATCCGAACTTCGCGCGGTAGGCGTTCTGCAGCTGATTCAGACCCACCAGCGCGTAACAGTTGAGGTAGCGCTGAGCGCTCTTGGTGTAGCCGGGGTCGAAGGAGTGTGCGGCGTTCCATGCCAGCGGCACTTCGCACATCGAGCTCAGCGCAATCCTGCCGTTGGTGTCCGACGGGTCCGAGGTGGTGGTGAGCGTGCCCTGGTTGACGTATCCGCGACTGGTCTGCAGCCAGTCCCCGGCCAGCACCCCGGTCACCTGGGACCGGCCGGGGTAGGAACCGATGATGGCGGCGCTGTAGCTGGGCGCCGTCCGGATATTCGCGCGCGTGTCATTTGCGGTGACGTACCGGGTGACCAGTGACGCGGCCGGCACGCTGGAACAACCGGGGTAGGAGCCGATCGCGCTCCAGGTCGTCGGGTCGACCACGCCGGTCGCCGGCAATCCGTGGGTTGTCTGGAAATATTTGGTCATGGTCAGTGTCGCCGGGTCGAACGTGCTGTTCAGCGCGACCCAGCGACTGTGCAGGCGCCACTGCCACGCCTTGACCAACGCACCGGTATCGCCGTAGCCGATGGTCGCGATCTGACACGAAGGAGAGATGGCTGCGGGCGATGGTGCGGCGTGTGCTGCCGGCACGGCCACTGCGCCCATGCCGAGGAGCGTGGCTATTCCAGTCGATCCGGCGAGAATCCGGGCGCGGCGCAGGCTCATTCAATGCTCTTTCGATCGCTGGGGCGCGGCCGCGCCCCCAGGAGGCTATCGGAAAGGCGGTCCGTTCGGATTTGTGGTCGAGGTACGGTGCGGCGAAGGACTTTCCGACAACAGAGGGGCGCACGTGGACGAGGTCGGAGATGGGCAGCCTGCCCCGGCGGAGGCTCCCGCAAGAGGTCGGCAGCGTAATACCCGCCAGGCCCAGGCCATCGAGGGTGCGCTCGCCGACGCCGACGGGTTCCGGACCGCCCAGGAGTTGTTCACCGTCATTCGTGGAGACGGGATGCGCATCGGGCTGACCACCGTCTACCGCCACTTGTCGTTGCTCGCCGACACCCATCGCGCCGATATCGTCCTGAATGCGGAAGGGGAGGCGCAGTACCGGTTGTGTGGTCCGCACTCCGCCGACGGTGAGGACGCTCATCACCACCACCTCGTGTGCCGGGAGTGTGGGCGCAGCGTCGAGGTCTCCGGTCCCGAGGTCGAGGCTTGGGCGGACAGGGTCGCGGCAACAGCGGGCTACACGCAGATCACCCACACAGTCGAACTTTTCGGACTCTGTCCCGAGCACTCGCAGCCCTGATCGGCGACTCCACTTCGCGCGTTTGCGCTGCCAGCGACGCAAACGCGCCTGAATAGTGCCGCTCGGCCTATTTTTGCGTCGCCAGCGACGCAAACGCGGCAGCCGCCCGGGTATGCCGCCGGCGGGCTGCAGCGAGCGCCGCAGCGCCGGTGTAGATCAACGCAGCCGTGATCATGATCGTAAAGCTCACCGGCAGCACCGGGGCGACATAAGCAATGACGATGCCGATCCAGACAGCGGCGACGGCGAGTACCCCGGAGAGCGCGAACGCGTGCCACGGGCGGGCCGTGAGCAGTTGGGCTGCGGCGGGGGGAGCCGCAACCAGCCCGAACAGCAGCAACGCGCCGACCGCCTGGCTGGCCTCGGCGGCGGTGACCCCGACCAGGGCCAGGAATACCGGGCCGAGCACCCGCACCGGTACGCCGCGACCGCTGGCGACCGCCGGGTCGAGGCTGGCGAAGAGCAGCGGACGCGCGATGGCCAGCAGCAGGATGATGCCGCCGAGTGCGATCCACGCAGCGGTACGTGCGTCCGAGGCGCTGATCCCGAAGATCGAACCGAAGAGCACGTTGACGTTCGCGCCGCCGGTCTGCGTCGAGGCATGCGTCGTGTAGAGCGCGAGGAAGAAGACGCCGAGCCCGAGAATCCAGGCGAAGGTCGTACCGATCACCACGTCGTCACCGCCGCCCTTCCCACCGAGCACACCCAGGATCAGACCGACGCCGATACAGGCGGCGAAGAGCCCGAACCGCAGGTCCAACCCAGCGGCCAGAGCGGCGAGCGCGCCCGTATAGGCGACGTGCGAGAGTGCGTCGCTGGCGAAGACCTGTCCGCGTAGCACCACGAAGTAGCCGACCAGGCCCGACAGCAACGCGATCGCGGTTCCGGCCAGCAGCGCATGTTGGATGTAGTCGGCGCCGAGAAAGCCGCTCACGCCGCAGCCGCCTGCGAAGAGTCCGGGCGCAGTCGGCGCCGACCCCGGACATCCGATGCTGCGCGGTAGACGGTGGCGAGCAGGAAGAGCGCGAACGCGAGCGTGGTCACCCAGAAGCCGATCGGGTAGGGCGAGAAGAATGCGATTCCTTCGCCCACCCACACCACGAGCAGCGCGATCACGATGGACAGGGCCAGCCCCACCGAGGGCCGGGCGGTCAACCGGCTGGCAGTGGCGGCGGGCGCGACGAGCAGCGCGAAGACCAGCAGGCTGCCCGTCACCTGACTGGTGCCGGCGGCAGCCATTGCGAGCACCAGCAGGAATGCGGCGTTGAGCAATCGGACCGGAACCCCGTTGGCACGCGCCACCTCGGGGTCCACGCTCGCGAAGAGCAATGGTCGCCCGATGACGACAAGAACAACCAGGCAGACGGTGCCGGCGATCAGCAGGGTGATGACCTGGTCGTCGGTGATGCCGATGATCGAGCCGAAGAGCAGGCTCGTCAGGCTGGTGGAGAAGCCTTGGTAGAGGCTCACGAAGAGGAATCCGGTAGCCAGCGCGACCCCCTGGACAGTACCGATCGCGGCAGATTCCTCGCCGTACCCGCCGAGGCCCGAGTCTGCCCGACCCGACCCCGGCAACGCCGCAATGACGAGTGCGGCCGCGATACAGAAACCGAAGTATCCGAACGCGGTCGACAATCCCAGGTAGACCGCAGCCGCGGCTCCAGGGAAACCTGCGACGGCCAGGGTGTGCCCGACGAAACTCTGCCGCCGCAGCACCATGAAGTAACCGATGGCGCCCGCCACGATCGCCACGACGGTGCCCGCGCGCATGGCGTTGAGCATGAAGTGGAAGGACAGCAACTGTCGTAGGTCGTTCACCAGATTCCAGCTGAGCGTGCCCGCACCCATCAGTGCTCACCGTGGTGGTGGGAGTGGCTGTCGGGTTGGCCGATCACGACCAGTCGCCCGGCGTGGTCGTGCAGCACGTCAATCGGGGTGCCGTACAGCATGGTGAGCGTATCGGCGGTGATGATCTGTGCTGGTGGCCCCATCACGGCACCACCGTGCGCGAGGTAGATGACCTGGTCCAGATAGGACAAAATCGGGTTGACGTCATGCGCGACCAGCAGCACAGCGACCCCTTCGCTGCGGCTGACATCGCGGATCAGGGCACTGACGGAGGCCTGATTGGTCACGTCGAGGCTGTCCAGCGGCTCGTCCAGAATGAGCAGCTCCGGTCGAGAGGCGAGCGCCTGCGCGATCAGCAGTCGTTGCTGTTCGCCGCCGGAGCACTGCCCGATCGGGCGGCGGGCGTAGGCGGTCGCGCCGACCAGGTCGATGACTTCCTCGACACGTTCGTTCGTCTGATGACTGGTTGATCCGGGCACCCACGACGGCAGCGGTACGCCCCACCGGTCGCCGTCCAGACCCAGCCGGACGATGTCCACCCCGCGCACTCGCGTCGACGGATCGAACGCCCGTCGCTGCGGCAGATATCCGATCCGCTTGTTGCGGTGGCCCGGTTTGCCGCCGAGCACCGTGATCGTGCCCTCGGCGGTCGGCACCAGACCGAGTATTGCCTTCAGCAGGGTGGACTTGCCGACGCCGTTCGGGCCGAGCACTGCGACGAACTCACCCGCCTCGATCGACAGGTCCACGCCGGACCAGATGCGCCGCCCACCTACCGCCGCCGCCGCACCTGATAGCTGGACGACGACGTGCGGGGTACTGCTCTCGTGGATCGAACTCACTTACCGGTGGCCTTCTTCAGTGCGGTGATCAGGGCTTGTAGTTGTGCAGACTGCCAGTCCTGAAAGGTTGCGTTTGCAGGGGACAGCGTCTCAGTGACAGTCGCCACCGGGATACCGGCTGCCGTCGCGGCTTTCACCTGGGCGGCAACATCCGGGGTGGCATTCTGGGAGTTGTAGACGTAGACCTTGATCTTCTTGGCGGAGATCTGGTTCTTGATCGTGCCCAGATCGGCCGGGCTCGGATCGGTGCCCTCGCTGATCGCCTTGAGGAAACTGGGCGGCGTGACCAGATTCAGCTTCAGCGCGCTCGCCAGCGGGGTGAAGATCGACTCACTGGCCCCGACGGCAGTTCCGGCGTACTTCGTCGTGATCTCGTTGATCAGTTTGTTGTACGTCGCCAGGTCGGTGGTGAGGAACTTCTTGTTCTGTTGATCGAAATACGTAGCACTGCTCGGGTCCAGTTTTTTCAGGTCGGCGGTGATTGCGTTGGCCACCGTCTTGACATTGCTCGGGGAGTACCAGCGGTGCGGGTTACCGCCGTCGGGGATGCCCACAAGGGTTCCGACGGTGATGACCTTGCGTGCGTCGTTCGGGCTGGCCGCAAGGGTTTTGGAGGCCCATGAGTCGTAGCCGATGCCGTTGTCCACGAACAGCTGTGATTTCGCGATGATCGTGCCGTCCTTGGGGGTCGGCTCGTAGTCGTGCGGGTCGGTGTCGGGGTTGGTGATGATCGAGGTCGCCATGACGTGGTCACCGCCGAGCTGGGTCAGGATGCTGCCCCACGCGTTGATACTCGCAGCCACCTGGATGACTTTGCCCGAACCTGAACTACTGCCCGAACCGCTGGCCGGTGCGGGCTTCGCATCGTTCGGGTTCGTGGTGGCACAACCCGTCATCGTGGCGGCTGCGATTACCGCGAGAACAGCCGTTGTGGTTACAGCGCACCGCGCCATTGCTACTCCTGATCCGTTGTCCATCCCGCCAATCAGGCGGTGGCCCCATTCCACCTCCTAATGATAACGATTGTCAATTTCAGTGAGGTGTCGTTCATCCACCTGTTCTTGGATTGTCATGACCGCGTCCACCCTGCAGCGCACCCCGGTCAACGGATGCGGATGGTGGTGGAGCCGGTCGCGTCTGCTGTGGGCGCGACGTCCGGATGCAGGATCGCGGCCAGCGCCTCGACGCCGTCGACAAGCCGTGCGGCGGGGCGGGCAAACGATGAGTTGGCATCGACCGCCCATACGGGCACTCCGTCCGGGAGTACGTCCAGCGGCAGTAGCTCGCGGGTCAGGTCGGCGGCTGCTTCGGCGTGAAATCCGCAGGGCGCCGACACGATGACGTCGGGCGACGCGGCACGGATGGCCTCCCAGGTGGTGCGCACGGACTTCTGGCCCGCACTGCCGAGCACGCACTCGCCGCCTGCTGCGGTCACCATCTCGGGAATCCAATGGCCCGGCGCGAAGGGTGGCTCGGTCCACTCCAGCAGCATTACCCGTGGCCGAGGTCGACCCGCAACTGCTGAGGCCACGTCAGCCAACCGGGTTCGAAGCGCGCGGACGTTCCTGTCGGCCTGCGCCGAGCGTCCGGTCAGCCGCCCGACGGTCCCGATCGAGGTCAACACCTCGTCCAGAGTGTGTGGATCGAGGGTCACGACCTCGGCTCGGCATCCCAGGTAGGTCAGCGCATCGTCAACCGTGGATACGTCCACCGCGCAGACGGCGCAGAGGTCTTGAGTGATCACCAGATCAGCATCCAGGCCGCGCAGCGCGTCGGCGTCCAGCCGGTAGAGCTCGTCGCCGCGCGCCATCGCTGCGGTCACGAAGTCATCGATCTGGCGGGGAGTCAGCCCCTCCGGCATCGCCGAGAACGACACGATCGTGCGTTCCCGAGCTTGCGCCGGGTAGTCGCACTCGAACGTGACCCCGACGACATCGTCGCCTGCACCCAGGTCGAAGAGGATCTCAGTGGCTGACGGAAGCAGCGAGATGATGCGCATGCCGACCAGTCTCGCCTGCACCGGCGCTCAACCGCTCAGCCAGGCGCTTGATCCGTGCCGTCCGCAGCCACGAGGGCGTCGCCGAGCGGGGTGCGCCAGTAGAGCACGATGCGGCCAGACCGGCGCCGGGTGACGACGCCCGCCTGCAGCAGCACGCGCAGGTGGTTGCCCACGGATCCGATCGGCAGGCGAAGGTGGGCAGCAAGGTTCGTGGTGCTGTCCGGGTGCTCGAGCATCCGCAGCAGGGCTGCCCGATTTGTGCCGATCAGCAGTGGCAGCCCGCCCTTGCGGGACGCGTCGGTCTGCGCCAGCCGACCGGTGACGGGGTAGTAGACCGCGTACGTGCGTCCTTGCGTCCAGCCGATCCACGTCGCAGACCCGATCACCGGGATGAAGTAGAGATCGGCGCCTGCGGGAAGGATCTGCGTGGGCACATCGAGGCGGCTGACCCGCAACTGTCCGTCGCCCACCCAGTCCCGGTCGCGACCGAGGTCATGCAGCACGGCAGCCCAGCCGTGGGTCGCCAACCGGCTGGTGCGGGCGACGATATCGGCGCGCAGGATCTGTTCCCGCCGCTGCCAGTCGGTCTCGAGGGTATGGGTCCACACCCACGACAGCAGGTCGACCGCGCACTCGGCCAGGTCGAGGTCGGCGAGTTCGGCCGGCAGAGCGCCCTGGATGGTCTCCTGCAGATCGGCGCGCATCCGGTCACCAGTCAGCTCGGCGATGCACGCCAACTCTTGCGCGATGCTCGCCGTGGGGGAGGGCGGCGGTGAGCTCAGGTAGTCCGCGATCCACCCGGGCTTCGCGCCGCGCCGCGGTCGGAAACTGCAGTCGAGCAGCGTGCGACGCTGCGGGAACCGATCCAGCATCGCGTCGTAGGCCGCCTTGTTCGCGGTGTGGAAGGCGCGCTCAGTCGCGTCGCGCGGTCTGAAGAGCGCGATCAGCGTCGTCACGATCTCGGCTTTTGCGGAGATGACGAAGCGCGCCGACGCGAGTAGATCGGGTGGTACCTGCCACGTCCCCATATTTCGCCTCCACGCGAAACGTTAGCCATCACAATCCCGGATAGGCAAGCTGTACATCGTGACCACACCGCCGAGGGCTGCCGAGGGTTCAGCCGCCAACCCGCCGAACCCGCTGCGGTCGCACGACTTTCGCTGGTTCTTCATAGCCCGGACCGTCTCGGTGCTCGGTAGCTCGATGACTCCGGTGGCGCTTGCATTCGCCGTGCTGCAGATGACCGGCCGGGCAGCCGATCTGAGCTACGTCCTCACCGCCTCGATGGTGCCGATGATCAGCCTGACGATCTTCGGTGGTGGTATTGCAGATCGGTTCAGGCGCGATGCGCTCTTGCGCTGGACCAGCCTGCTCAGCGGCGTATCCCAAGCCGGTGTGGCCTTCTGCGTGATCACCGACCAGCCGATCCGGTACCTGGTGGCGCTCGCGTTCATCAACGGCGCGACGCAGGCATTCGCCGGCCCGGCGATGAGCGGCATCATCCCGCAGTTGGTCGCCCGCGAGGGGTTGCAGAAGGCCAACTCGCAGTTGGCATCGGCGCGCAACGCGGCCCGAGTCCTCGGCCCGACAGCGGCCGGCGTGCTGGTGGCCACCGTCGGCGGCGGCATCGCGATCCTTATCGACGCAGCATCCTTCCTCATCGCCGCGTGGTGCATGCTCTTCGTCGCACTGCCCGACCGACCCGCCGCGCCGGCCCGCGGGCTGGCTCACGACCTTCGCGAGGGGTGGACCTACTTCCGGTCTACGTCCTGGATCTGGTCGGTCACGGCGGCCTTCACGGTCGTCAACGCCGTCCAGACGGGAGTGTGGCAGATCCTGGGACCGGTGATCGCGACGCACACATTCGGTGCGGATGGCTGGGGCGCGGTGCTGAGTGTCCGGGCGGTCGGGCTGCTCGTGATGAGCGTGGTGATGCTCCGGTTGACCGTGCGTCGGCCGCTGGTCTTCGGTCTGATGTTGCAGGCCCTCGGAGCCCTCCCGCTGCTACTTCTCGGGCTGGGAGTCGGCGTGGCGGTGCTCGCGGTCGGCGCCCTGCTGGCCGGGCTCGGGACCTCATTCATGGGCGTCACGTGGGACACCGCGCGACATACCCACATCCCGCCGCAGATGATGTCGCGGGTCAGTTCCTACGACGACTTCGGCTCCTACGCGGCGATCCCGGTCGGGCAACTGGCCGTGATCCCACTGGCGGCGATCTTCGGCGCCGAACACGTCGCGATCTACGGTGCCGCGCTCTTCGCCGTTGCCGTGCTGCTGCCGCTGAGTGTCGCAGGAGTGCGCAACCTCGCAGCGGCAGCGAGTCCATAGGGTGCCAACACCCTCTCGAGTAATGCGGGCCTCGGTCACCGCACACTAGCGTCGATCCTCGGCTCCGGCCTGTTGATCATCGTGCCCGTGCTGGAGCGCACGCTCGGCCCGCTGTCACTGCTCGGCGCCGCTGGAGTGTGCGCAGTGGCCTGGGTGGTGGGCACCTCGGTGCGGCACTGTGTCCGCGTCGTCGAACCTGCACTTGCGGCACGGTCGACCGATAAGGCGCCCCCCGGTGGCTCCGCACTGTGGGAGCGGTCCGTGGCGTGCGCGGCCGTCGCAGTGATCGTCCTCGTCGGCGTCACCCGCCGATTCGCTTCTGCTGGTGCTCGGTGGGACCGTGATCACGGTCCAGGGCTTCGAAACGGTGCAGTATCTCGGCGACCGGTTCGACGCCGAAACCCGCGTCCGGGCCTCGCGATTGGCGCAGCTGGTCGCGGCCTCGATCTACCTGGGTTTCGTCGCGGTCGCGACCCCGGTCATGGGGCTGGGGACCGCCGCCGGGCCCGACAACACGCTGCTGGACATCACCGGCCGGGTAGCGCCATGGCTCGCTCTGCCCCTGGTGCTGTCGGCTGTGCTCAGCCAGTTCAGCGCAGCCGTGGCCGACACGGTCGCTGCGCAGGGCAATCTGAGCGGCCTGTCCCGCTTCATGCGTGGTCCCACGCCGTACCTGGTCAGTGGTGGCGCAGCGGTACTGCTCGCGGCCACCACGCCGACCTTCACGATCGTTGCGGTCGCGTCCCGGGCATTCGCCGCGTATTACGCGATCCAAGCGGTTCTGGCGATGCGTACATCGGTCGGGGTGATGCGTAGGGCGGGGTATTTTGCGCTCGCGGCTGTGATGATCGCCATCGCGCTCGTTGCCGAGTCGACGGGCTGATTTCAGACTCGAATCAGTAGCTCTCCGTGCAGGAAGCTCAGCCATCCGTCATCGGCTGCGGCCCAACGCAGCCAGGCAGCGGCTATTTCCGCCAGTTCGGCGGGGGTGGCCAGGCCGTAGGCGACGGCCTGTTCGGCGAACGATGACGCTGTCGCACGACCGGCCCAGGAGTTGCCCCACCAGGCGCGCTCGACGTCCGTGGCGTAACACCACGCCGAGGTGGTGGCGGCGATGTCGCGTAACCCTGCAGCGTGTGCCCAGGAGCGCAGCCGTCTGCCGGCATCGGGCTCGGCATCATTGCGTCGGGCGGTCTCGGAGTACACCCGCAGCCAGTGGTCCAAACCCTCGTCGGCGGGGAACCAGGTGGTGGCGGCGTAGTCCACCTCGCGGACGGCGATCACGCCACCCGGACGGCATACCCGGGCCATCTCGCGCAGCGCCGCGACCGGATCGGTCAGATGCTGCAGCATCTGATGGGCGTGCACGACGTCGACGCTGTCGTCGGCCAGCTGCAGGTCGTAGACGTCGCCGACGGCGAAATCCACTGCGATCTCAGCGCGGGCGGCGAGATCGCGCGCCTCGTTCAGCGGGGCATTCGCGATATCCAGACCGAGCACCTTTCCGGGTGCGACGATCCGGGCGAGGTCCACCGTGATGGTGCCCGGCCCGCACCCGACATCCAGTAGTTCCAGGCCGGGGTGAAGCAACGGCAACAGGTAACCGGCGGAGTTCTGTGCAGTGCGCCAGCGATGCGACTGCAGCACGGCGTCTGCGTGTCCGTGCGTGTAGGTGTCCACCCGGTCAGCCTCGTCGCGACGTTCTCACATGGCAAGACTTGAGTCTCACGATGTGGATTTGAGATGACGGGTGAACATCATCCATCGGGCCGTGGTCGGCGACTGGTGTCAGCCCGCGGTGCGACACTCGCGCACATGGTGGCGGACATGACCGGCGTGCGACTGAGACTTCCGCACTGGGTGCGACGCTTTGAGCTGGCCACCCGGCCGGTGCACCCGGAGACAGTCGCCGCGTTGCGGACGAGGTGGAGTCAGTTACCGATCGGTGTTCGCACGCCCGCTCAGACCCTCGGCCAGCACGCGGTGGGTTGCGAGGGCACCCACGGGGTGTTCCCGAAATGCAACCTGGCGTGTACGCCCTGCTACCACTCGCGGGATGCGAACCGAGTGCGAGTCGACGGCGAGCACACGCTGCGAGAGGTGACCGGGCAGATGGGTCTGCTGCGCCGACTGCGCGGTCCGCACGCGCACGCGCAACTGATCGGCGGCGAGGTCACCCTGCTGCCCCCGCAGGAGCATGCGCAGGTGCTCACCCGGATGCGGGCGCACGGTCGTGAACCGATGAGCATGACGCATGGTGACTTCGACTACGACTACCTGCGGGCGTTGGCCATTGCTCCCGACGGGACGAAGCGACTACCGCGGCTGTCGTTCGCGGCGCACTTCGACATGTTGATGTTCGGTCGGCGCGGGATCGCGCGACCATCGGACGAGGCGTCCCTGAACCCCTACCGCGAGCAGTTCACTGCGATGTTCCGGCGGCTGCGCGAGGAGCACGGGGTGCGCTTCTTCCTCGCGCACAACATGACGGTGACACCGAGCAATCTCGGGCAGATCGCCCACGTGATCCGGGACTGCAAAGCCTTCGGTTTCGGTCTGTTTTCCTTCCAACCGGCGGCTTTTGTCGGCGATGACCGGCGCTGGCACGAGACCTATGGCGATACCACCGGCGACGAGGTGTGGGCGCAGATCGAGGCCGGTGTCGGTACGTCGCTGCCCTTCCGGGTACTGCAGACCGGCGACGTGCGATGCAACAGGACCTCCTACGGTTTCTTCGCCGGGCCGGACTATTTCCCGGTGCTGCAGGAGCAGGATCCGCGTGATCTGCACGTGCGCGACGTGTTCTTCGCCCGATTCGGCGGGGTCAGCTTCACGGGTACCGCCCCGTCGCTGTTGGCCGTGAAGGTCGCACGGGTGTGCGCCCGGCATCCGGGGGTGGTCGTGACCGCGACCGGGTGGGCCGGCCGGATGGTGCGCAGGGTCGGCATCCGTCGGCTGCTGCGCCATGGAGTGCGTCCGGTCACCTTCGTGATGCACTCGTTCATGGACGCGGCCGATGTTGCTCCGGCGTGGCGGGCCTCACTCGCCGGGCAGATCAGCACCGATCCACGGATCGCGGCCACCCAGGAGCGACTGGCTGCCTGCTCGTACGCGATGGCCCACCCCGAGACCGGCGAGCTGGTGCCCGCCTGCGTGCAGCACAGTGTCCTTGATCCGCAGGAGAACGAGGTACTACGCCGAGAGCTGCCCCTGCCCCTGCCCATGCCACGGCTGCGCTCGCTGGCCCAGGACCTTGTTCCCTAGCCGACCTGCGTCCCGGTAGGAAAGATAAGGCAGTCCAGCGAGCGGGAGTCTCGCAGAACACCTGAAGAGGAAACACAGTTGAATCTGTCACCACAGTCCGAGAGCATCGTCGCGGCCACCGCAGGAGTAGTGGCACAGCACGCCGAGGAGATCACCAGCACCTTCTATCCCGACATGTTCGCGGCGCACCCGGAGCTCATGCGTGTCTTCAACAAGGCCAACCAGGCGGTCGGTGAGCAGCCCAAGGCACTCGCTGCGTCCGTGGTGGCGTACGCCGTGAACCTGATCGATCCCGACGCGCCCGACTTCACCCCGATCATGGCGCGTATCGCGCACAAACACGTGTCGCTGGGCATTGCGGCGCAGGAATACACGATCGTCGGCCATCACCTGCTCAAAGCGGTGGGCACCGTCCTCGGGGACGCGGTCACTGCGGAGATCGCCGCAGCGTGGGACGAGGTCTACTGGCTCTTCGCGTGCTCGCTGATCGCCGAGGAGGGCAAGCTCTACGCGCTCGGCGGCACCGACCCGGCGCACCCGTGGCGTCAATACCGGGTCGTCGAGCGAATTGATGAGACCGATGACGTCTTCTCTCTCATCTTGGCGCCGGTGAGCGGCGAGGCCCCGACCCATCGGACCGGGCAGTACATCGCCATCGCCGTCGATCTACCGAACGGCGAGCGTCAGCCGCGGCAGTACACGATTTCCTCCGGTCCGCGCGGCGACTCTTTGCGGGTGACGATCAAACGGGTATCCGGCGAGGGTGGGCTGCCCGACGGGCAGGTCTCGTCCTGGCTGCACGAGCACGCGACACCCGGTGCCGTGCTCGATGTCAGTCAACCCGCGGGGGACGTTGTGCTCGACGAGTCGGACGGT
Source organism: Dermatophilaceae bacterium Sec6.4 (assembly GCA_039636865.1). NCBI lineage: Bacteria > Bacillati > Actinomycetota > Actinomycetes > Micrococcales > Dermatophilaceae > Dermatophilaceae bacterium Sec6.4. The sequence goes on along the minus strand of CP144172.1, from coordinate 267,593 downwards.
CCGATCGTTCTGGTGTCAGCGGGTATCGGGATCACGCCTGTGGCGGCTGTCCTGGAGGATCTGTCGCGGCGTCAGCCGAGCCGCACGGTGCGCCTTTTCCATGCCGATCGCACACATCACGATCACGCCCTCTACGCCGACCTGCGCCGCCAGGTGCTCGCCATGGATGACGCCACCGCGCAGAACTGGTACGAGGCCGATGCAGACAGCGCGCCGACGTTGCATCCGGCGCTTCCCGGGCGCATGGACCTGAGCGGTATCGACGTACCGAGCGAGGCGCAGGTCTTCATGTGCGGTCCGTTGGCCTTCATGCAGGAGGCGCGAGCCGCGCTGCTCGCGAAAGGAATCCTGTCGGCGAATATCCACTACGAAGTCTTCGGCCCGGACTTGTGGGCCCAGAACCCAGCTGCCGCAGCCATGGTCTGACGGGCCGATCTGCAGATGGCGGCACGGCCGTCGTGAAGCCGTGCCGCTGTCCAGGTCTATGAACGACGGCGTTGGATGGCCGCCAGAGCGCGGGTAACGAGGCGCACCGGTGTAGCGCCCAACTGGCGGCGCACCTGGGCGATGGCCGCGTTGGAGATTGCATCGTTCAGCGTCGGATAGGCATGCATGGCGCTCGCGACGTCTCGCGCACCGAGGCCGCCGCGCGCGGCGATCACGAGCTCGGCGAGCGACTCCCCGGCGCGCGGGCTGACGATGCTGGCGCCCACGATCTTGCCCCGCTTGTCCAGGACGATCTGAGTCAGTCCGGCGGTGCGTTTTTCCGCGACCGCCCGGTCGACGACGTCGTGAGTGATGACCTGCACCGTCAGGGATGCGTCGTCTGCCGCAGCCGCCGGAGCGACACCGAACGCCGCGAGCTCGGGTTGCGTGAAGGTCACCCGTGGGGGAGCCCCGGCGGGGACGCTGCGCGGTATCCCGAGCACGGAGTTGGACCCGGCGAGGCTGCCGTGCACGCCGGCCACGTGCGTGAACTTGGGGTGCGCAGTGACGTCACCGGCGGCATAGATGCGCGGGTTTCCCGTCCGTAGATGCTTGTCGACGATGACATGCCCGCCCTGATCGGTGTCGACTCCGGCTGCCTGCAGCCCCAGCCCGACGGAGCGTGGCGCGCGACCCGTCGCTACGAGCACAACGTCGAAGTCGACGCTGCGGCCACCGGCCAGATCCGCGCGGTGCACATCGACGCCGGCCTCGATGCGCTCCAGGGACATCCCCGTCAGCACCCGCACACCGTCACGGACCAACGACTCCTGCACGATGCGCGTTGATCGTTCATCCTCCGGTCCGAGCAACCGGTCGGCGCTCTCCAGAATCGTGACCCGCGAACCGAGCCGGGCGAAGGCCTGCCCCAGTTCGCAGCCGATGGTGCCGCCGCCGATCACCAACAGCCGACGTGGCAATTTCCTCAGACCCCAGACAGTTTCGCTGGTCAGCGGTGCTGCATCCGCGAGGCCCGGCACGTCGGGCATCCGTGGCTGCGATCCGGTCGCGACCACGCAGTGCCGGAACCGGACGGTCTGGCAGGCGCCGCCCTCGTTCGCGGTGAAGCGCACCCGGTCCGCACCGGTGAAGACGGCCGCACCGTGCGCGACCTGCACCCCTGCCGACCGCACCGTGTCGGGCGCATCATTCGGCTCGACAGCGACGATCGCGTCGTGCACATGCGCCATCACCTCGGCGAAGTTGACCCGAACGCCGTCTATGCGTATTCCGAACCGCGCGGCATCACGGGCGTCAGCGGCGGCGTGGGCGGCCGCGAGCAGTGCCTTGCTCGGCACGCAACCGGTCCACAGGCAGTCACCCCCCGTGCGCGCCCGCTCGACCATCAGGACGCTGGCGCCGAGGCTCGAAGCAGTCTGCGCGGCGACAAGACCGGCGGTGCCACCGCCGATGACCAGCAGGTCCCACGGCTGCCGATCCGGTCGCATCACATCATCTGACACCCACTGCGCGGTCATCGTGCCGGTATCGGTCACAGGTGATGCAGCGTTCGCCGGGCTCGTCATATCGGCCATTCTCCGCGTTGTTCGCCACGGGCAGGCGGACGGGGCGCCGGCAGCCGCCTGGGCCGACGACTGGGCCGAGCATCGGAACTTGCTGCATAACGATTCAGTATCGTTTTCCCTGTCCGGGGCATCAGACCCTACGGATCCGGCGGACTCTGAGGCGCTTATACAGGCAATACATTAAAGTTACCTGGGAGTGTGATTGAAATTACATGGGCCATAGTCCAGACTCCACTCTCATGAGCGTCTCCCAACTTGCTGCCTCCCTCCATGCCGCGGAAGGTGGGGCGCTGAAGAGTTTCGAGGAAAAGGTCGACTCGGTCTTCAAGCCGATCACCAAATTCGCGTCCGACATCGTTTTCTACCCGGTCAACATCAACGGCACCGATCGTCCGATCGTGGTTTTCTGGCTGGTCCTTGCCGGCCTCATCTGCACCTTCCTCTTCAAGGGCGTGCAGCTGCGTCACTTCGGTTTGGCCCTGCAGGTCGCGAAGGGAAAGTTCAGTCGTAGTCAGGATCCGGGTCAGATCACCCACTTCCAGGCTCTGACCTCTGCCGTATCCGGCACAGTCGGCCTGGGCAACATTGCCGGTGTCGGCGTCGCCGTCACCATCGGTGGCCCCGGTGCCACCTTCTGGATGGTGTGTGCCGGTCTGCTCGGCATGGCGACCAAGTTCGCCGAGTGCACGCTCGGCGTGAAGTACCGCAAGGTCAATGCGGACGGCAGCGTCGAAGGTGGCCCCTTCCGTTACCTGCCGGTGGCCTTTGCCAAGTTGGGCAGGATCCCCGCGAAGATTCTTACCGGTGCGTTCGCCGTCGCGATCATCCTGTTCGGTCTGGCCGGCGGAAACATGTTCCAGGCCAACCAGACCTTTGCTCAGGCCAAGAACGTCACCGGCGGCGAGAGCGGTTTCCTCGGCAGCGACGGTGCAGCGCTGATCTTCGGTCTGATCCTCGCGGCCCTGGTGGCGGCAGTCATCCTGGGTGGTGTCGAGTCGATCGGAAACGTGACCAGCAAACTGGTACCTGCCATGGCCGGCCTGTACATCCTGGCGTGCCTCACCGTCATCGCCTTCAACGCGACCAGCGTGTTCCCGGCGTTCGGTTCGATCATCAGCGGTGCCTTCTCCAGCAGCGGCGTCCAGGGCGGATTCATCGGCGTACTGATCGTCGGCTTCCAGCGTGCGGCCTTCTCCAACGAAGCCGGTCTGGGCTCCTCCCCGATCGTGCACTCCGCAGTGAAGACCCGTCGTCCGGTCAGTGAAGGCTTCGTCGCCTCGCTCGAGCCCTTCATCGACACCGTGATCGTGTGCACGATGACCGCGTTGACCATCGTCATCGCCGAGCCGAAGGCGTGGGTCGATGGTCAGGCCGCGGTTGCCAACGGCAAACCGGCACCCGACGGCGTCGTGGTGACCTCCGAGGCCTTCAAGACCGTCGTGGACTGGTTCCCCAATGTGCTGGCGCTCGCGGTGACCTTGTTCGCCTTCTCCACCCTGCTCACCTGGAGCTACTACGGCCTGCGCGCCTGGACGACGCTGATCGGTCGCAGCCCCGCCAAGGAGATGTCCTACAAGATCATCTTCTGTGTGTTCACGGTCATCGGTACGATCCTGAACTTCGGCCAGGTCCTGGACTTCGCCGACGCGATGCTCTTCCTCTGCGCGTTCATCAACCTCTCCGGCGTGTACATCCTGTTGCCGGTGGTTCGTAGGGAGCTGAAGAGCTACCTCGCGGAGCGCAAGGCCGGCACGTTGCTGGACGACCCGCCGACCTCGGTGGACAAGGTCCCCGACTGGGCGACTGCGTAAGTGCTCAGAATGCCCCGCCACCATCGCGAGCAGCGCGATGGTGGCGGGGCGTTGTGCTGTCGGCGTCGGCCGAGCTGGGCAGAAGGTCAGGTCAGGTAGCGGCCGGCTCGGTGGACGTGCCCGACCTGCTTGTCGGTGTCCATCGAATCCCACATCGCCACCATCATCCGGGAGCGGAAGTTGGCCTCGAAGACCTCGCGGTGATCGCGGACGAAGGTCCAGTAGAGGCCGTCCCAGTCCGCTTCCCAGTCGCCGCGCGCCAGGTCCGACATCTTGCGCAGGTAGTTGCTGCCCGAAACGTACGGCTTGGTTGTGATCGCCGAGCCGGCGGCGTACTGGCTCATCGCGTAGACGTTGGGCACCATCACCCAGTCGTAGGCGTCGACAAACATCGCCATGTTCCACTCGTAGATCTCCTGTGGGTCCACCCGCAGCAGGCACATCGCGTTGCCGAGCACCATCAGGCGCTCGATGTGGTGGGCCCAACCGCGCTCCAGGACCTCGCCGACCACGTGGTCGACCGCGCCCAGTCCGGTCTGGCCGGTCCACCAGCCATCATCAAGCGACCGGGTGTGCCCGAGTTGATTCGCTGACCGCATCCGGCGTCCGTACAGATGGTACGTGGCGCGCATGTACTCCCGCCACCCGATCACCTGCCTGATGAATCCCTCCACGGACGACAGCGGCACGGCCTGCTGATCGGCTGCGTCCAGCGCCCGTGCGACAACGTCGTGCGGATCGAGCAGGCCGACGTTCAGGCTCGGGCTCAGCGCCGAGTGGAAGAGCACCGGGTGTGCTGCTGCGATGGCGTCCTCGTAGGGGCCGAACTTCTCGAACCTCTCGATGAGGAACTGCTCGTACGCCGCGTCCGCCTCCGCGTGCGTGGTGGGCCACCCGAAGGTCTCCGGATCCCCGGGCGCGCCCGGGAATTCGCGTCGGACCCACTCGATGGCCTCCGTCACCGCAGGGCTGCGCGCCGGCCATTGCACCGCTGGCACCGGCTCGCCGCGCGGTAGCTTCTTACGGTTGTCGGCGTCATAGGACCATTTGCCGCCGACCGGTCTGCCGTGCTCGACCATGACGTCCAGACGCGCACGCTGCCACTGGTAGAAGTACTGCATCTGCGCCTTGTTCGCCTCGAACCAGCCGGTGAACTGTGCCCGGGACGTCAGGAAATTGGGTGTCTCCAGCACGTCGTCCACCGTCAGCTCGTAACCGGCCGCGCGCAGGGCTGCCGTGCAGTCACGAGCAAGCCAGTCGTCGACCACGTCGTAGACGGTGATCCGGGCGGGAGTCAGCTCCCGCACGGCCGCGGTCAGCTCGTGCGCTGATGTGTCGTCCGGGGACGACTCGATAACCAGCGGATCGAAGCCGGCCTCCCGCAACTGCTGCGCGAAGCTCGCCATACTCGCCCGGTGCAGCACGAGTTTGTGGGAGTGGAAACGGTACTGCCGGAAGTACAGGTCGTCCTCGACGAGCACGTGCCGGGTGTCGGCCGGGACGTCGAGTTGCTGCGTGAAGAGCTGGTGGGGGTAGACCAACCGCACCATTGGACCGCCGTTCTGAGTCACACAGCGAAGTCTGCCCCAGCCCCGGGAGGTTGTACCGGTCGGCGTCAGCAGTGCCATCATCGAAGAATGACTGATCCTGATCACGCCGGCCCTGCTGTTCACAACCTGCCCATCGGTATCGACGCGACCGGCACGCGCACCGAAACCGACTCGATGGGCGCGATCGAGGTGCCTGCGGACAAGTACTGGGGTGCGCAGACTGCCCGCTCGCTGGTCCACTTCGCTATCGGCGCAGACCGGATGCCCGTGGCTGTCTGCCGGGCGTTCGGGTATGTGAAGAAGGCCGCGGCGATCGCGAACGGTCGAGGCGGGCGGCTACCGCAGTGGAAGGCCGACCTCATCGCGAGGGTCTGCGACGAGATCATCGCAGGCGATCTGGACGAGCACTTCCCGCTGTATGTATGGCAGACCGGCTCGGGCACCCAGTCGAACATGAATGTCAACGAGGTCATCTCCAACCGCTGCATCCAACTGGTCGGCGGGCAGCTCGGCAGCAAGAGCCCGGTGCATCCCAACGACGACGTCAACATGTGTCAGTCCTCCAACGACACCTTCCCGACAGCCATGCACATCGCGACACTGCTGGCGTTCCGCGAGCACCTGGTGCCCAGCCTGCAACGACTGCACACCTCGTTCGACGCGAAGGCCACCGAATGGTCCGACGTCATCAAGACCGGGCGTACCCACCTGCAGGACGCGGTCCCGTTGACCGTCGGGCAGGAGTGGTCGGGGTATGCCGCCCAACTGGCCCAGGCGATCGATCGACTGCAGCAGTCCAGTGCAGGGCTGCTCGAGGTCACCCTGGGTGGCACGGCGGTCGGCACGGGTATCAACGCGCCGGCCGGGTTCGCGCAGGAGGTCGCCGAGCTGCTCGCACAGATGACCGGTGAGCCGATCCTCACCGCAGCCAACAAGTTCGCTGCGCAGGGCGGACTCGACGCGATGGTGGGTGCGTCAGCCGGCATCCGGGCCGTCGCGGTGCCGGTCATGAAGATCTCCAACGACATCCGCTGGCTCGCGTCCGGTCCGCGCTGCGGCATCGGCGAGTTGATCCTGCCCGAGAACGAGCCGGGCAGCTCGATCATGCCGGGCAAGATCAACCCCACCCAGTGCGAGGCGACGGTGATGGTCTGTATCCAGGTCATCGCCGACGACCTGGGCACGACGTTTGCCGGGAGCCAGGGCAACTTCGAGCTCAACGCGATGCGTCCGATCATCATCAACAACGTGCTGCACTCAGCATTGATCCTCGGTGACGCGTGTGACTTGTTGCGGGTGCACTGCATCGACGGCATCGAGCTGAATCTTCCGCAGATCAAGGAGTACCTCGACCGGTCGCTGATGCTGGTAACTGCGTTGTCGCCGGTCATCGGTTACGACAAGGCGTCTGCGATCGCGCATACAGCAGCCGAATCCGGCGGCACACTGCGCGAGGCGGCGCTCGCATCGGGCGCGATCAGTGGCGAGGACTTCGATCGGGTCGTGGACCCCACCCTGATGATCCACCCGTCCTGACCTCCAGATCGGCATGTTGTGTGAACGGGTGCGCTCGATAGGGCGCACCCGTTCAGACAACTTCGACGGAACTGGGTTCAGTGGATGGCGCCCTCGTGAGCCGCGTGGGACGGGGGCTCCAGTTGCAGGCTGGAGTGCTCGATGCCGAAGTGGTCGTGCAGGCAGTCCTGCAACTGGTCGAGCATCTGCGGGGCGTGCGAGTCGCCGAAGCAGCCCTCGTCGACGACTACGTGTGCAGATATCGAATGCTCGTGCGAGGTGACCGTCCATACGTGCAGGTCGTGCACGTCGCGCACGTGGTCGACCCGTAGGAGGTGCTCACGGATCTCGGCCACGGAGGTCCCGTCGGGCGCTGCTTCCAAGAGGATGCGACTGCTGGCCCGAGCCAGCGTGATGCCGGATCGTGCCATCAGCACGACCAGCACGAGGGAAGCCACGGCGTCGGCGCGTACCCAACCCGTCGTGATGATCACTGCCGCGGCGATCGCGGTGGCGATGAAGCCGTAGAGGTCGGTGAGGATGTGCTGGTAGGCACCCTCGACGTTCAGGCTCGACCGGTTGGCACGGGAGACCGACCAGGCAACGAGGATATTGACCGCTATGCCGACGAGCGCGGTGATCAGCACGGGGCCGCCGTCCACGGACGGCGGGTTGATCATCCGGCGGACGCCTTCGATGAGCACGATGAGTGCGACGACGAGCAGCGTGCCGGCATTGACAGCGGCAGACAGGATTTCGGTGCGCTTCCAGCCGTAGGTCATCGCCCCGCCGGCCGGCCGGCGGGCCAGCCGTAGCGCCCAGAGGGCGACAGCAAGCGATGCAACGTCGGTGAGCATGTGCCCGGCGTCCGACAGCAGCGCGAGCGAACTGGACGCGAATGCGACGACGACCTCGCCGACCAGGAAGGTCCCGAGCAGCCCGACCGCGATCCACAGCCACCGCTCATCGGCGTCAGCGACAACTCCGTGATCGTGGGTGTCGTGGCTATCGGAATCAGTCATCGTCAACCAAGCTTAGGTGCCCCAGGAGTACGACACTCGACCGGCGAGTCTGGCCGGATTCGCGAGAATCGGCCCGACTCGCCGGTCGAGTGTCGTAAAACTTGAGCGAGGACGGGTGCTGGTCAGGCGGTTGCCAGACCCTCGTCGAAGGGCTCCAGGTTGCGGTCGGCCTCGATGGCAGCCTGGACGTACTCCGGGCTGGCGCTCAGGAAGTCGGCCAGGAAATAGATGGCGAGGGAGAAGATGATCATCACCAGGATGTCCACGTTGTTCGGGATGTCCTTCAGTTCTCCGTGCCCGTACTGGCCGAACTTGCCGATGATCAGGTGACCGGCCAACCAGGGAAGGATCCAACTCGCGGACTTGATGTGCACGAACGGGGTGCCGCCGGTGCGTAGGGAACCGATGGTGAAGATCAGCAGGCCGACGCCGAGGAGCACGAAAAGCTTCCAGGTGACGTCGATGCCACCCCAGTAGAGGATCAGGTTCGCGAAGCAGAACGTCGCCGGGAAGAGCACCTTGGGGAACGGTGCGCGGTAGCCGTCGTGCTTTTTCAAGTCGTGCTTGTGCAGGGTGGCGAGCGCGAGCGGGCCGAAGGAGTACATGATCGCGGTAGCGCCGGTCACGACGTCGACCAGCTCCGACCAACTCTTGAACGGCCCGAACGCCAGACAGCCCAACACCCCGGTGACGATGATCGACACTGCGGGCACGCCCTTGCTGGTGGTGCTTGCCAGTGCTGCCGGCATTTCCTTCTCCTGGCCCAGGGCGTAGGAGAGGCGAGCGGTGGTGGCGACATAGACGATGCCGGTGCCGCCGGGTGAGATCACCGCGTCGATGATCAGGATCGTGGCCAGCCAGGTAGCGCCGATGGCCAGGGCCAAGGTGTAGTAGGCGCCGTAGTCGCCCTTCTCCAGCGGGTGATCCCAGTTCTTCGCAACGTCAGCGGGGTTGACGCCGGCGATGAAGACGACCTGCAGTGCGGTGTAGAGGGTGGCGCCGATCGCCATGGCGAAGATGACCGCGCGGGAGATGTCGCGTTTGGGGTTGCGCGCCTCACCGGCCATCTGGCAGGCCTGCTCGAAGCCCTGCATCGCGAAGACCACACCACCGGTCAGCGCGGCGAAGACGCCGTGCGCACCGTGCGGCATGAATCCGCCACCTGAGGTGAAGTTGTGCGGGTGGAAGGAGTACGACGCGATGACGCCGACGGCGAGGATCGGTACTGCGGTCTTCCAGATCACGATGACGGTATTGCTCTCGGAGATGAATTTCGCGCCGCCCAGGTTCATGACGGTGAAAAGGATCATCAGCAGGACGGCGACGATGATTCCGCGCAGGTTCAACAGACCCGCGGTGGTCAGCATGTTGAAGTGTTTGGTAACCCAGCCGACGGAGTTCAAATAGGCCAGCGCGGCCAGCACCTCGACCGGGGCGATGAAGACCGCCTGCAGCCAGGACGCCCAGGCGGAGACGAATCCGGCCACCGGACCGTGGGAGTAGAAGGCGTACCGACCGGTGCCACCGGCGACCGGGTACGCGCCACCGAGTTCGGCGTAGACCAGCGCGAGCGAGCCGAGAATGATGGCGCCGAGGACCCAGGTCAGGACGGCGGCAGGACCGGCGATCTTGGATGCGTTGAGTGCGCCGAGCAACCAGCCGGAGCCGATGATGGAGCCGAGCGAGACGAAGGTCAGGCCCCAGAAGCCGACGGAGCGCTGTAGTTCGCCACCTCGGACCTCGACTTCTGGTTTAGCGGGTGCAGCTGTCATCTTGTCGTCACCTTTGAGTCAATCGGTGAGGCATCCGAGGTGTCGGTTGCTCCAGCGTCGGCATGTGAATCACGTCACATTTCGGGGCGGGGGGACCTTGACAGCGGAAGCTGATGAATGCCTGGCAGAATCATGAAGTACCGATGAGTAGCGTTCCCTCCTGCGCCAGTCGAGGGCAGTTGACATGATGCGGCAGTGATCGGTTAGGCTCAGCTAAGTAAGGATGGCCTCACCAGGTGATCCGCACCTCAACCCCCGCGAAGGACCTGCTCGTGCCAATGACATTCGCACTCGCCGGACGCACCGGACATCGTTCGCGTGCGGTGCTTCACGCGGCCGCTGTAAGCGTTCCCTCCGCTTCGCGTGTTCCGTCGGCCACCACCCTCGCGCAGGTATCACCCGGCCAGTCGGCGCAGGTGCTCGGCTACGACGACACGCTTGATCCCGGAATCGCTCGTCGGCTGTGCGACCTGGGTCTGGCTCCCGGAGAGGCGGTCACCGTCGTACGCCGCGCGCCGCTGCGCGACCCCGTCATCTTCCGGGTTGCGGGGTGTGAGGTCGCTCTGCGCGCCAGCCAGGCGTCCACCATCCTGGTCGCTCCGATCGCGTGAGTAGGTCCGCTCCTGCTGCTGCGGCTCCATCCGGAACCCAGCTGCACGTCGGCCTTGTCGGCAGTCCGAACTGCGGCAAGACCACCCTCTTCAATGCGCTGACCGGGCTGCGCGCGAAGACGGGCAACTACCCCGGCGTCACCGTCGCCCGCTATGAAGGCCTTGCCCGCATCGGTGATCACAGTGTCGTCATCGAAGATCTACCGGGCACCTACAGCCTGGACCCGATCAGTCCTGATGAGCAGGTCGTGCACGATGCGTTGGATCCGACCTCGCAGACGTTGCAGACTCCCGATGCTCTCCTGGTGCTGATGGACGCGACCACGCTGCGCCGCTCGCTGGGTCTGCTCGCGCAGGTGCTGGCGCGGGGCCTGCCGACCTGTGTGGTCCTCACCTTCCGTGATGAGCTGGCCCGACGCGGGGGCGCGTTGGACGTGGCACGCCTCGAGCGTGCGCTCGGGGTACGCGTGGTGGCTGTGAGCAGCGGATCGCGCGATGAGCTGGGCGCGCTCAAAGATGCGATCGGGCAGGTGGCCACCTGGCCCAGCCCGATCATCCCGCCGCCGGTGCGCACCGAGGAGTCGCGTGGCTGGGTGGCGTCGGTGCTGGACAGCGCGGCGTACGAATCTGCGCAGATCGATGCCCGCACCGCCCGCATCGACAAGGTACTGCTGCACCCGCTGTGGGGCTCGCTGATCTTCCTCGCGACGATGTTCGCCTTCTTCCAGGTGATCTTCACTGTCGCGGCGCCGATCCAGAACTATGTGGAGACCCAGGTCAACGTTTTCGGTGCCTTTGTCACCGGCGGCATCGGCAACCACTGGGTGGCCAGCTTCCTGTCCCAGGCGATCTTCGGCGGGGTCGGTGGGGTGCTGGTGTTCCTGCCGCAGATTGCCTTGCTCTTCCTGCTGATCTCGCTGCTGGAGGGCAGCGGGTATCTGTCGCGGGCGGCGTTCCTGATGGATCGGGTGATGGCCAAGGCCGGCCTGGAGGGTCGCGCCTTCGTCGCCCTGCTGTCTTCGATGGCGTGCGCCATCCCGGGCATCATGGCCACCAGGTCGCTCCCGTCGGCCAAGGACCGGATCGCCACGATGATGGGCGCTCCGCTGATGACCTGCTCGGCGCGGCTGCCGGTCTACATCCTGCTGGTCGGCCTGCTCGTTCCCTCCTCGGCCAGAATCGGGCCGGTCGGCGCGCAGGGCACGATCATGTTCGCCCTCTACACCGGTGGCGCTGTCGCAGCGATGGCGACGGCCTGGATCTTCAAACGGTTCACCGGTAAGCGTGGGCCCGTCCTTCCGTTCTACATGGAGATGCCCAGTTATCGGCTCCCGAGCCTGCGGGCGGTCGGCGTGTCGGTGTGGGACGCCTGCAAGATGTTCCTGTCCAAGGTCGGCCGGATCATCCTGGTGGTCACCATCATCATGTGGGCGCTGCTGAACATCCCCGGGCAGAGCGATGCGGCGATGCGTAGCGCGGGCGTGAATCCGGGCGACAAGGTGGCCGCGGCGTCGTTCGTGCTGGACCACAGTGCGGCAGCCAGCGTGGGTAAGGCCATCGAGCCCGTCTTCGCTCCATTGGGATTCGACTGGCGGATCAATATCGGTGTCGTGTCGTCACTGTCGGCTCGCGAGACCTTCGTTGCGACCCTCGGACAGGTGGCGTCCGCGCAGGATGCGGAGGCGCCCGGTGACGCGCTGAAGGCGATGACCTACACCGATGGCGCGCACCAGGGCCAGAAGCTCTTCAACGCGGGCACCGTCACTGCTCTGCTGGTGTTCTTCATGTTCGCCCTGCAGTGCATGTCCACAGTCGCGATGATGCGCCGCGAGACCGGCGGCTGGAAGTGGCCGGGTATCGCGTTCGGTTACATGTTCGTACTCGCGTGGGGAATGGCGTTCCTCGCCCGCCTGATCGTGACGGCGATCGTATGAGCGTCGCCACTTTTGCGCTGCACCCCGAGGCCACCGCCGATCCGCAGGTCATCCGGTGGATCGTCCCTGCGGGCACGCTGCAGGTCCTCGGGGCGGTTTCCGGTGCTCCCGGTGACCTCGGCACGATGCTGCGAGCCGGCACGCTGGCCTCGATCGACGTGCACACCGCCGGTATAGACATCGCGCTGCCGGTCGGACAGGGATGGCGTGAGCACGGCGAGCCGGTGCGTACCGCGCTGCTGCAGGCGTTGTCCGTGCCTGCGCAGTGGGATGCACAGCAGCCCGTGACGGCCGACGACGAGCTACGCACGGCGGTGTTACAGGTGCTCGAAGGCGGCGCCGGCGACTACATCCGGTCGCACGGAGGCAAGGCAGAGATCATCTCGGTACATGAAGGCCACGTCGAGATCCGCCTCAGCGGTACCTGTTCGCATTGCCCTGCAGCCGGATTCACCCTGCATGAGCGGCTCGAGGTCGCGATCCGCGAACTCGCGCCCGGCTTGCGGGAGCTGCGGGCGACGCAGACGCCGCGCGCGGCCAACAAGGTCTTCATGAAGCTCGGCCTGCGTCGCCCGTCCTGAGCAATCCGTCCTGGGCTGTCCGTAGCTGGCTCGCTTGCCGTTTCTACCCAAATCTAGCGAATTGACTAGAAATACCGAGAAACGGTCATCGAGTCAGCGTCGTATCCGCTGCGCTTGTTAGAGTCCCGGAGTGAAGCTGGCTGCCACCGACCTGTCCCGTGTCCTGGGTGTCCGGGTGCCCCCGCTTGCGAACCCGGTCACATCGGTGACCAATGACTCCAGGCAGGTGGGGCCGGGCGCGGCCTACGTCGCAATCCGTGGGTTCGCGCAGGACGGCGCCGATTTCGCGCAGGCCGCTGTCGTGGCCGGCGCCGTGCTCGTCGTGGCCGAAGGGGAGGTGCCGGACCTCGAAGGAATCCCGACGGTCATCGTGACCGATGCCCGCATCGCCCTCGCCGCACTGGCGACCGAGCTGGCCGACCACCCCTCGCGTGGCCTGACCGTCTACGGGATCACCGGCACGAACGGCAAGACCACCAGCTCATACGTGTTGCATTCCATCCTCACCGCCGCCTACGGGCAGCCGGCAACGGGCCTGCTGACCACGGCCGAGGTGGTCGTCGGTGCCCACCGCACACCTGCGGTCCGTACGACCGGCGAAGCGCCGCAGTTGCAGGGCAACCTGGCTCTGATGCGTGACGAGGGGGTCACGCACGTGGTGCTGGAGACCAGCTCGCACGGCATCCATCTGCATCGCGTCGACGGAACGCATTACGCCGCAGCTCTTTTCACCAATCTCACCCGCGACCACCTGGATCTGCACGGCGATATGGAGTCCTATTTCGCGGTCAAACGGCGACTCTTCGAGTGGACGTCCGGTCCCAAACTGGCCAATGCCGACGACGAGTACGGTGCCCGGCTGGCCGATGAGATCGACGGCACGTTGCTCTTCGGTACCCGCGATGATGCCGACTACCGCATCCAGGATGTCCGGGTCGAGGCCGGCGAGACGTACTTCGGGCTACGCGTCCCCTCCGGTGACGTTCTGAACATTCGCACCCCGCTGCTCGGTGACTACAACGTGCACAATGTCGCCGGCGCAGCGGCGCTTGCCCTGGAGATGGGAATGTCCGGGCCCACGCTGATCGATGCAGTTGCAACGATGGCGCAGGTGCCGGGTCGCTTCGAGCGCATTGCCGAGGCCCGGTCGCGCGGGATCGAGGTCATCGTCGATTACGCCCACACCGATGTGGGGTTGCGCGAGGTGCTGCAGGTTGCACGCGGGGTGGCGGACGCCACGTCAGGCCGGTTGATCTGCGTGTTTGGCGCAGCGGGGGACAGGGACCGCGCGAAGCGCCCCCTGATGGGTCAGGTGGCCTCGAAGTTGGCCGACGTCTGCATCGTCACCACCGACGACGCCTATACCGAATCGCCGGCTCGGATCGCCGATGAGGTCGTAGCCGGTGGTGACCCGAGCAGGACAGTCATCGAGCTCGATCGACGCTCGGCGATCACCTCCGCCATCGCGCAGGCGCGGCCGGGGGACGTCGTGGTGATCGCGGGAAAGGGCCACGAACAGGTCCAGCATCTGCCCACCGGTGACGTGCAGTTCCACGATGCCACCGTGGTGCGGCAGTTGTTGACGCAGCCCTAGCGCAGTCACCCGGCGCCGGCCCAGGTCAGGCCGACACAGCCTTCGCAGCTGTGGATTCGGCGCGGGGGGCACCGGATGGAAGTTCTCTGGTCAGCACCAGCTCCCTGGCGACGTCCAGCAGTTTGCGGTTGGTGTCCTGGGAGATCCGCCGCAGATAGGCGAAGGCCTGGTCGTCCTGCACCCCGAGGCGTTCCATCAGGATGCCTTCGGCCTGTCCGATCACGGTGCGGTTGACCATCGCGACACCGCGGTTCTCGATCTCCTCCGCATCTGCCAGCGCCATCGCGAGGTGGGTCGCGAGCGCGTCGGCGATCACCAGGTCGTCCTGCGTGAAGCCGTCGGTGCGGTTGGAGTACATGTTCAGCGCGCCGTACGAGCGCTCGTCGGTGTAGAGCAGCATCGACAGCAGCGAACCGACACCCAGCTCGGCATGGATCTGCGCGCCCCAGGTCGGCCAGCGCGGGTCGCTCGCCAAGTTGGGTGTGTACACCGTGCGTCCCTGACGGATTGCGTCCAGGCAGGGGCCTTCCCCAAGCTCCGCCTGCAACCGGTCACCGTGCGCGACAAGATCGTCGGTCGCGGGCCCTGCGCTGAACTTTCCGCTGCGCACGAGGGTGATTCCGGCATGATCGCAACCGTCCAGCAGCTCGGTCGCGAGACCTACTCCAACCTGCATCCGTTGCGAGGGGGACCTCGGGCGTTGTAATTCCCGAGGTACCTGTTCGGCATCTCTATCGGGAGAGTTTTCCACTGACGCTGAATCCAGGTGGCCCATAGTGCCTCCGACGGGGTCTCGCACACACCCAGGGGACAAGAAAGGCATATGAACTACAAGAGCCCGTTGTTGGACCCACTACCGATCATGCCGCATCAAACCGAGGACGTCGATGCACAGGTAAATCGGCAGGGCCCTCAACCATCAGCCGCCGGTTGGATCCGCGGCGGCGACCGCCGTCTCAGGCAGCGCCGCCCCACCGCCTGAATGCACGGTGTTCCCGTCCAGGTGCGCAGACGTCTGGTCCGGTGTCGGCTCGGGCACCGGGTGGATCGGTCCACGCTGGCCGACCACCTCAGCGGCGATGTCGCGTAATTTGCGATTGGAGTGCTGTGACAGGCGTTGCAGGTATGCGAACGCCGTGTCGGCCGTCAGCCGCGACCCGACCATCAGGATTCCTTGCGCCTGTCCGATCACGGTGCGGTTCTCCAGCGCCGCCGCCTGGTGCTCGATCATCAGACCGCAGCCGAGCGCCAGGGTGAAGTGGGTGGCGAACGACGTCGCCCGGGCAAACATCGCGTCCTGATCATCGACGATCGGCTCTGCGAAATACAACGTCAGGGCGCCGAACGAACGCGACATTCCGAGCAGCGGCACCGACAGCACCGCCTGGATGCCGAGAGATTCGTGAGCGTACTGCGTCCACGAAGCCCATCGCGTTTCGGTGGCCAGCCGTGCGCTGATGACCGACGGCTGCCCGTTGAGGACATCGATGCCGGGTCCGGTCCGATGGTCTGCGCAGTAGTTGTCCGCCGCGCGGGCCACCTCGTGCGTGGCGGCGACGCCGGCCATGCCGCGACGACGACGTTGCAGCAACCCCGCCCAGCTACAGCCCGGGATGAGGTCGACGGCCAGCCGGGTGCCTTGGGTTTGGCGTTGCTCCTCGGATGAGCCGGCGTGCAACAGCTGCGCCGCATCGGCGTAGTCGTGCAGCATTTGCTCGAGGTCGGGCAGCACAAAAGCTCCTGTAGCCATGCGGTGACGGCTCGCACCACGTGCCACGCCGTCCGCGGAAAAAGCGGCCGGCTGCTCGACCACCTCCCAGTATGCCTAACGCACGTCGCGCGGTAGGACACGCCTCAGCTCGCGACGTCTTCCAGCTCGCGGGTCAGCGTCGACCGCAGCATGGTCAACGTGGCGCCCAGCAACCGTGACACCTGCATCTGGCTGATACCCAGGTGCCCGGCGATCTCGCGCTGACTCAGGTCCGATTCGTACCGCAGCCGCAGGATCTCACGCTCGCGCTCGCCCAGGCCGGCCACCAGCTGATGGACGGCGATCGTCCAGATCAGACGATCTGTCTCATCCGGAACAATCGGTGAAAGTACATCTCCTACGGTCGTTCCCGGCCGACCATGCACGGGAGCATCGAGTGAGGTCAGCGTGAAGCAGCCCTGGATGGCCAGCGCCGACTGCACGGAGGTCTGCGGAACGTTCAACCGGCTCGCGAGATCTGTGAGGCGAGGTGTGTGGACTCCGAGCTGCTCCAGTTCTGCCAGCGCGTGCTGAATCTCCCGGTAGGTCTCGCGTAGTGCACGCGGCGGGCGCACCATCCAGCCGTGGTCGCGAAAGTATCTTTTGATCTCCCCTGAGATGGTCGGTACGGCGTATCCGGTGAAGCTGCGACCGGCATCGGGGTCGAATCGACGCACGGCGAGAACGAGAGCCAACAGGGCGACCTGCTGAAGGTCCTCCAGCTCGATACCTCGCCGGTCGTACGTGCGGGCGATCCCGCGGGCAAAGTCGTAATTGGTCTCGATCGCCGTGTTGCGCAGGGTGGCCGCCCCACGTTCGTCCGTGCAGGCGGCGGCAAGCTCCAGCAGCCGATGGGTGCGGATCTCGCGCTCGTCGGGCGCGAAGGGGGCAAAGGGGAATAGTCCGCGATCGGCGGTCACCGCCGGGACGTCGAGTAGATCGCTCACGCAGCACTCGCAAGGAAGAGGAAGAGTTGCGCCGACCACCCTGTCCGAGTCGACGGTGCTTGAGCCAACCACACACGAGGGTGGTGAACAAGGCAAGGATCGACAAACCCCGTGTTGCAACTTTCGTCGGGCGCTGATCTGCGGCACGATGTCCGGGTGCGAACGCCGGTTCAGAGATTGCAGACCTTGCATGGTGGGCCTCCCATGGTCATCGCCCACCGTGGCTCCAGCAGTATTGAGCCCGAGCACACACTGGGGGCCTACAAGCGCGCTATCGCTGACGGGGCCGATGGTGTCGAGTGCGATGTCCGGCTTACTGCCGACCGGCATCTCGTCTGCGTGCACGATCGGCGGGTCGATCGCACCTCCGACGGGGCGGGCGTCGTGTCGGCGTTGGAACTGGCGACCCTGGAGGGGCTCGACTGGGGCAGTTGGAAGAAGGCGCACCCCGACGAGACCGAGCTGCCGCAGCGCGACAGGGCGCACCTGCTGACGCTGCGCGAGCTGATCCGGACGGTGCAGAAGGTCGACCGGCCGCTCGACCTGGTCATCGAAACCAAACACCCCACCCGCTACTCCGGCGAGGTGGAGCGGGTGCTGGTCGACACGCTCGGCGAGTTCGGTCTGCTGACCCCGGGGCGGATCAATGTACGGCTGATGTCGTTCTCAAGTCTCGCCGTCCAGCGAATGGCCCGACTGGCCCCGCAGCTGGAACGGGTACACCTGATGGATCTGCCGACCACGCTGCGGTTCGTGGATTCGCTGCCCCCGAATGTCGACATCGTCGGCACCCGGATGGCCGTCGTGCGCCGATTCCCGGCGTTCATCAAGCGGCAGCACAGCTTTGGTCACCAGGTGCACGTGTGGACGGTCGACGACCCCGCTGATGTACAGGCGTGCATCGAATTGGGCGTCGACGCGATCATCACCAACAGGCCCCGAATGGTGCGTCACGCCGTGGATGCTGCCTGGGCCGGCACCGGGGAGTGATGCCGGGAGTGACCACTGTTGCGGCAGGTCGCCGCAGGTGTGGCCGCCAGGCTCGTTACAGTCCGGGCCATGGGTAAAGCCTCCCGCCGTAAGGGCGACCGCACGCGTATTCCGTTCGACCCGTCCACCGCGCCCCCGGCGTTCGTGAGGCGCCCGTTCGAGGGGTTGCCCAACGAAGCGGGGTGGGTTGCTATGCGCGAGATCGTGCCGGCGGCCACCGCCGCTGTGACCTTCCGCCTCGACGGGCAGCCTCGAGAGGCGACCGTCGCCTCCGTGCTGCCGCTGGCCTGGCCCGGGCTGCACCGCGCTGACGGCTCGTTGTTCGTCGCTCTGCAGACCGGTGCGTCCTCCAGTGATCCGAGCAGTGATGTTGCGCAGGCACTACTGGCCACGGCCGCGCTCGCGCCGGGCGAACCGCTGATCAACGCACCGCGGGTGACGGCGACCGGGCCACGTCTGCAGGACCTACTGACCGGAGACGACTTCACCGTCTCGCTGCACGACGGTTTCGACTTCTGGGTCGAGGGTCAGGAGCTCGACGGTGAGGGCGCCGCCTCGCTTGCCCGCGCAAATGAGGCAATCACGCCGACGGTTGCGCTGCCGTCCGCGGCGCACGCCTACTGGTGCCGGATCGGCGTGCGGACCTATGTGCGATGGGTGTTACCGCACGACGAGGAGGCGGCGACCGATGCCCTCGCGCGGCTGCAGGCCGCGGGCGCAGCATCATTGGGCGAAGGTCGGCTGCTGGGTGCGTTCCGGGCGCACGGTCTGCTGGTGCCGGTGTGGGAGGTCGACCGCGATGCCGAACCCCTTTCGCACGACCAGGATTTCGCCGCATTGGCAGCGCGTTTCGGTGATGCGGCGGCGGTGACGACGGTATTGAGCGATGCGGAACGCCGCGCGCGTGCGGGCATCGTGAGCCGCCAACTGACCCTGCGCTGACATACCCTGCGCTCGTGAGCGACAGCGGACGGCAACGGATATGACGCGCTACGGCTTTCTCGGCCCGGTGGGCACGTTCACCCAGGCTGCGCTCAACGCATGGTCGGGTGCGGGCGGGGGGTCTGCGGGGAGCACCGATGTCACTGGCGATGAGCAGGTGCCGTTCGCTTCGGTGGACCGTGCGTTGGCGGGCGTACGTGACGGTGACGTGGATGCTGCCATGGTGCCCATCGAGAACTCCGTCGAGGGCGGGGTGTCCGCCACGTTGGACGCTCTGAACACCGGCGATCCACTCGCCGTCGTCGGCGAGGTGCTGGTGCCGATCAGCTTCGTGCTGGCGGCTCGCCCCGGGGTGCGTAGCCATGATGTACGGGCCGTCGGGACCCATCCGCATGGCTGGGCGCAGGTACGCGGATGGGTCGGCGCCAACCTTCCGGACGCCATCCACGTACCCACGTTGTCCACGGCTGCTGCTGCGGCCGATCTCGCAGCGGGGCGGGTCGAGGCCTACCAGGCCGCGGTATGCGCCCGCGTCGCAGCGGACGCCACGGGGTTGGTCGTCCTCGCCGACGACATCGGCGACCGCACCGGAGCGGTCACCAGGTTCGTGCTGGTCGCGCGCCCCGGGAATCTTCCCGCACCCACCGGCGCCGACAAGACCACCATCGTGGTCTACCAGTACGACGACCACTCCGGTGGACTGCTGGAACTGCTGGAGCAGTTCGCGGCGCGGGGCATCAACATCTCGCGACTGGAATCCCGCCCGACAGGTGGCGCGATGGGCAGTTACTGCTTCTCGTTCGACTTCGAGGGCCACGTACTGGATGCGCGGGTCGGCGAGACCTTGACCGGTCTGCGGCGGGTGGCAGCCGACGTCCGGTTCCTCGGCTCCTACCCTCGAGCCGACGGCCAGGACGCCCACGTACTCGCGACCGCCACCGACGATGCCTTCCAGGACGCGGCCGCCTGGTTGGCCAGGGTACGCAGCACCTGAGGGTAGGTGAGTGGTACCGGGGTCAGGCGTTCGCACCCTGCTCAGCGAGCTCGGGCGCCTCGGGTGCATCGAACGACTCGGACGTCGTGTCCTTGCTGTCCGTTGCGTCTTTACCCTCTTCGGGGTTGTGGAAGTCCTTGGCGCGGATCAACGCGAATGCTGCCACGGCGCAGATGATGGTGACGATCGAGGAGATCAGCAGGATGTCGTTCAACGCCGAGGTGAACCCGGTCGCGGCGATCTTCTCCACCACTGGGATCTGTGCCTTCGGGAACTTGGGCAGCGCCGTTTTCAACTGACCCGACTGCACCAGGGCGGCCAACGAGCTACCCTTACCGGCCAGCGGAGTACCCGCTGCGGCGCTACTGACCGCACTCGTCAGCCGGGAGGCGAAGAGCGTTCCCAGCAGCGCGATACCGGTCGCTATGCCGACCTGTCGGAACGTGCTGTTGACGCCGGAGGCCATCCCGGCGAGGCGGGGTGGCACGACGCCGACTGCGGTCGAGGCCAGCGGCGGGTTGACCATCCCGACGCCGATCCCGGCCACGATGAAGCCGGGGATCAGGTGCGTCCAGGAGGTGGAGGCATCCAGTCCGCGCATCAGGAACATGCCGATCGCAGTGAGGGCCAGCCCCGGACCGATCAACGCTCGCACCGGAAGGTGGGAGCTGAGTCGGCCGGACACGGTGGCCACCACGAGGATCGCACCGGACAGCACCAGCAGACGCAGACCCGTCTGCAGCGCGCTGTACTGCAACACGTTCTGCAGGTAGAGCGTCAGGTAGAGCAGCATCGAGAAGATGCCGGCGCTGATGCCGAACGCCGCGATGGCGCCACCGGAGAAGGTCGGCAGGCGGAACAGACTCAGGTCGAGCATCGGGGTCTTGGTCTTCATCTCGAAGAGCACAAAGCCCACCATGAGCACAGCAGCGGCCGTGAAGCAGCTGATGACGACCGGGTCGCTGAAGCTCTTCTGCCCCGACTCGATCAGCGCGTAGACCAATGAGCTGAGCGATGCGGTGAACACCACGAAACCGATCCAGTCCGGGCCGTGCGCCTTCGGGTTGCGCGACTCGCCGACCTTCAGGACGGTAATGACCAGGGCCGCGATACCGATCGGAATGTTGACGAAGAAGATCCACCGCCAGGACAGCGACGAGACCAACACCCCGCCGACGACCGGTCCGACCGCAACGGCGACACCGGTGATGGAGCCCCAGATACCGAAGGCCGTGCCACGATCCTTGCCCTGGAAAGAGCTCGCCAGCAACGCCAGCGACACGGTGAACATGATGGCTCCACCGACGCCTTGCAGGCCGCGACTCAGTTCCAGCAGCAGGGTGTCCTGGGCCACGCCGCACAGCGTGGAGGCGATCGTGAAGATCACCAGGCCGATGATGTAGAGCTTGCGTCGTCCGAAGATGTCGGACAGCGAACCGGCCGTCAACAACAGCGAGGCGAGCGTCAGGGCGTACGCGTCGATGACCCACTGCAGATCGGAGAAGCTGGACCCCAGCGAGGACTGGATGTCCGGCAGGGCGACGTTCACGATCGTGACGTCCAGCAGCAGCATGAAGGTGCCGAAGCAGACGGCAGTCAGCGTCCACCACTTGTTACCGCTGGCTTCACCGTCCGCAACCTGGGCGCCTTTGTCAGGGCTGCGCTGAGACCGGGTGGGTGCCTCGGAGGCGAGGTGCGCCGGGTGTCTGCGCGGCGGTCCTGTCGACTCCTCGGCGGCGGCGTTGTCGGCGACGCTCATGGCGGCTCCTTCGATTCTTCGTGGGCAGGATGCGTGATGTGGGTCGGCACGATGAAATGGCCGGAACTGTAGTAACAAGTTCAACTGCCTGCCCGGGCATTCCCGACATCCCCGGACATCGGTCGAATTTGGTGCTTTCTGCTACAAATGAATGTGTGATCGCAGAATCCGCCACGCTGGATGATCTGGACAGCGCTCTTGTCCGCTGCCTACAGGTTGCGCCGCGTGCGCCTTTCAGCCTCTACGCGCAGGTCCTGCAGTCCTCCGAACAGACGATCGCGCGCCGATACCGGCGGCTACGCGCGGCGGGCGTTCTACGGGTCACGGGGGTGATCAGTGCGGAGACCCTCGGCGAGACCAGTTGGATCGTGCGCATCCAATGCCGACCAAACGGGACCTTGGCGCTGGCCCAGGCCCTCGCCAAACGCGGCGATGTCGGCTGGGTCTCCATCTCCGGGGGTGCGGCGGAGGTGCTGTGCGTCGTCCGGTCGCCCTCCGCGCAGGATCGTGAAGACCTGCTGCTGGAGCAGTTGGCGCGGACCGCTCCCGTGCTCGGGGTCAGCGCCGCGATGACGCTGCACCTCTTCCGTGCGGGCCAGCCCGACGACTGGACCGGTCTCGCCCACGCGCTGACCGACCGGCAGGAGCAGACCCTGCGTACGGCGGCACCCTCGATTGTGCCGCGCGCCACACAGACGGTGCAGATTGCCGATACCTACGACCAGGCGATCCTGGCGCAGCTGGTGCTCGACGGTCGGTCCTCCTACGCCCAGCTGGCCACGGTCGCCGGAATCACCGAGGGTCGCGCAAGTCGCCGGTTGCAGTCCTTGCTGGAGCGTGGGATGGCGGTAGTGGACATCGACCTGTCCGCTGAGGCGCTCGGCTGGAATGTCACCGCCCAGTTGTGGATGACCGCCGCACCGGCCGATCTGCATGCCTGTGGTACCGCCCTCGCAGCGTTGCCGGAGGTCACGTTCGCCGCAGCGATCACCGGACCGCACAATCTGACGGCAGTGGCCGTCTGCCGCGACCATCGAGACCTCTACCGTCTGGTCACCGACCAGATCGGTGCCGTACCCGGCATCATCAGCCTGGAGGTGTCGCCGCGGACCCGTACCGTCAAACAGGCCGGTGCGCTGGTGGATCGGCAGCGCCTGGCACCCTGACATACGGGAATCTCGAGGCCGGTCGCGCGGTCGCAGACTGAAACCGTTGCAGGACGAGGGCGTCGATAGAGCGAGACTGTGCCTCGGACCCAACACGATGATCGGAGGTTGACGTGGGCGACACCCAGACATTTGCTTTCATTGTGCTGCTCGCTGCCTCCGTCGGCGTGCTCGCGCTGCTGTCCAACCGGGTCACCGAGCGACTGAGGGTGCCCGCTCCGCTGCTCGTGCTGGTGGCATCCGCAGTCGCGGTGACCACGATCCCGGCCCTGCACGCGCCTCCCGAGCGCACCGTCGAACGGGTGGTCACGGTCGCGCTGGTCATGGTGCTGTTCGACGGCGGTCTGCATATCGGGTGGTCCCGGTTTCGAGCGGCGCTGGCGCCGATCGCGCTCGTGGGCGTGCTCGGAACCTTCCTGACGGTGCTGGGCACCGCGGCATTCATCCACTTCGCGGTCGGGATCAACTGGTATCTCGCGACGCTCGTCGCCACTGCGGTGGCACCGACAGACCCAGCGGTGGTGTTCTCGGTGCTGGGCAAGCGGGAGATCTCCGGGCGCAGCGGAACGATCCTGGAGGGCGAATCGGGCGCGAACGACCCGGTCGGTATCGCCCTGATGGCCAGTTTGCTGACCGCGGGGGGCCTCGACGGCGGGACGGTGTTGCACGTGGGTGGTGAGTTCGCGCTGCAGATGGGCGTGGGCCTGGTCATCGGCCTGATCGGTGCGCGGGCGTTGCTGTGGTTCATGCGGGTGGTGCCGCTGCCCGGTGAGGCGCTCTACCCGCTGCGGACCATCGCCTGCGCGTTCATCATCTTCGGCGTGGCGACGATCGCGCACGGATCCGGCTTCCTGGCGGTCTTCGTGGCGGGGATCGCGATCGGTGAGGAACGGGCGCCGTACAAACGAGAGGTCGAGAAGTTTGCTGCGGCCATGGCGAGTCTCGGTGAGATCATCGCGTTCGTGGTGCTCGGCCTGACCATCGATCTGAGCAGTTTGATCCAGCCGGACGTGTGGGTTCCGGGCCTGGCCGTATGGCTGGTGATGAGCGCCGTCGTTCGCCCGTTGTTCGTCGGGGTGACGCTGTGGCCGGCGAAGCTACGACCCAAGGAGCTGAGCTTCGTACTCTTCGCGGGTCTGAAAGGCGCGGTACCGATCCTGCTGGGCGACATGCTGCTGCATTCGGGGGTGCCCGATGCGCAGCGGCTCTACGGGATCATCGTGGTCGTCGTGATCCTGTCCGTGGCCTTCCAGGGCACGCTGGTGCCCTCGGTCGCCCGACGGCTGCGGTTGCCGATGCACACCATCGAACCGGAACCGTTTGCCTTCGGTGTCCGGCTGGGCTCCGAGCCCGACAGCGCAGTGCGGCTCATGGTCGCGGCCGGTTCGGTGGCCGACGGCACCCGGATCGAAGACCTGGACGAGCTGCCCGAGGACGCCTGGATCAGCCTCGTGGTGCGTGGCGGTGACCTGGTGAACATCCGACGGGACACCGTGTTGAAAGCCGGCGACGACGTCCTGATCCTGGCCGAGGCCGAGCACCGTCCGGAGATCGAGCGGACCTTCACCGAATCAGGCGGCTGATCTCACCTTTTGGACATGCGCAGCGGGGCAGATATGCCCCGCTGCGCATGTCCAAATCGCGAGATCAGCGGGGGACACGGACCGTCAACGCCAGCGGGTCCACGGTCACCCTGGTGGCGTACGCGCGGTGCAGCACGTCACCGTCGATCTCGATCATGGCGGGTTGCTCGCAGCGGACCTCGATG
The DNA here is from genome assembly GCA_039636865.1 of Dermatophilaceae bacterium Sec6.4. Classification (NCBI taxonomy): domain Bacteria; kingdom Bacillati; phylum Actinomycetota; class Actinomycetes; order Micrococcales; family Dermatophilaceae; species Dermatophilaceae bacterium Sec6.4. The sequence continues at coordinate 242,875 of CP144172.1, read as the reverse complement.
ATCTGTGAGCGGAGCCGACCGATGGTGCGGGTCTCGCGGCGAGCGCCGGCAACCACCTGGGCGATCATCGGCAGCCAGCCGATGATCCCGGCCGGTCGCAGGATCACCGTGTCCAGGATCCCGTCATCGAGATCGGCGTCCGGCATCAGGCGCATACCGCCGGTCAGCAGGCCACAGTTGCCGATCATCACGCTCGACATCCCGGTGATCGGCTCGGGCGCCCCGTCATCCAGGATGATCTGCGCCTGCATCTGGTCGTGGACGACGTGTCCGAGGCCTGCGGCGGGGTAGGCCAACCAGCCCACCCGGGCCTTGAGGTCATCGTTGGCCGAGGCCAGGATCTCCGCGTCCAACCCGATACCGGTCATCACCAGACCGACCTGCGGAGGCGCCCACACCCCGTCGCCGGCTTTGTCCAATTCGACATGACAGACGTCGATAGCCCGATCCCGACCGCCGAGAGCCATCCGCAACCCGTCGGCGTACCGGTCGTGCGGGATCTTCAAATTGCGGGCCAGTAGGTTGCCGGTGCCGGCCGCGAGGATGCCGAGCGGCACACCGGACCCGAGCAGGCCCTGCGCCACGCACCGTTGGGTGCCGTCACCCCCGAGCGCGCACACCAGATCCACGCCTGCAGCGACGGCTGCCCGAGCCTGGCCGGTGCCGGGGTCCTCCATCGTCGTCTGCGCCCAACGGGGACCGGCCCACCCCCAGGCCCGGAAAATGTCCTCGAGGCTGTCCTTGAGCGGGCCCAGCGCCGAGAATTTGGTGGGGTTGACGATGACCGCCGCTCGCCGCACTGCACACACCTTCCCTAGCCCTGGTGCAGTAAAACCTACCCGACGGTCACCCACGGGATCATCCCCCGCGACGACGTCTGCGCCACGCAGCGTCGACTCGAATGGCGCCCACGTCGCACGCCGATAGCCTGAGCTGCGTGATCGACATCAAATTCCTGCGCGAGAACCCCGACCTCGTCCGCGCCAGCCAGCGTGCCCGTGGATACGACGAAAGTCTGGTCGACCAGGTGCTGGGCGCCGATGAACTGCGACGCTCGACGCTGCAGGAGTTCGAAGCGCTTCGTGCGCAGCAGAAAAGTGTGAGCAAGGACGTGGGCGCGGCGATGGGCGCGCTCGGTGCCGCCCGCAAGAAGGGCGGGGAGCCGGATGACCTCGCCGCATTGGAGGCCACAGCAACCCAGGCCCGCGAGCGCGGAAGTGCACTCAGCGAGCAGGTCAAAGCGCTGGAGACGAGCGCTGGCGAGGCCGGCGCAGCCTACGAGCAGGGTCTGCGCAAGATCGCCAATATCGTCATCGACGGGGTGCCCTCCGGTGGTGAGGAGAATTTCACCATTCGCGAAACCGTCGGCAGCCCCATGGAATTCGACTTCGAACCGTTGGACCACCTGGCCCTGGGTGAACGCCTCGGCGCCATCGACATGGAGCGCGGCGCGAAGGTCGGCGGGTCGCGGTTCTACTTCCTGACCGGTGTCGGCGCCATGCTGGAACTCGCGCTGCTCAATATGGCTATGGCGCAGGCCGTCCAGCACGGGTTCACCCCGATGATCACCCCCACGTTGGTCAAGGCTGACGTCATGCAGGGCGCCGGCTTCCTCGACGATCACGCCGACGAGGTTTACCACCTCGAAGCCGACGACCTCTACCTCACCGGCACCTCCGAGGTCGCGCTCGCCGGCTACCACGCGGGCGAGATTCTCGACCTGAGCGACGGCCCGAAACGGTATGCCGGGTGGTCTGCCTGCTACCGCCGCGAGGCCGGATCGCACGGCAAGGACACCCGCGGCATCATCCGGGTGCACCAGTTCCACAAGGTCGAGATGTTCGTCTACTGCGACCCGGCGGATGCCGAAGCGGAGCACGAGCGGCTGCTGGCGTGGGAGCGCGACATGCTGGCCAAGGTCGAACTGCCCTACCGCATCATCGACACCGCCGCCGGCGATCTCGGCAACCCCGCCGCCCGCAAGTTCGACTGCGAGGCCTGGGTGCCCACGCAGGGTGACTACCGCGAGCTGACCTCGACGTCGAACTGCACGACGTACCAGGCCCGTCGACTCGGAACGCGGCACCGCAACGCCGAGGGCCGCACCGAGACGGTGGCCACGCTGAACGGCACGCTGGCCACGACTCGTTGGCTGGTCGCGATCCTGGAGAACCACCAGCAGGCCGACGGTTCGGTGCGGGTGCCGGCCGCGCTGCAACCCTTCATCGGCCACGAGGTGCTGCGACCGGTCTGACAGCGCGGCTCGTTACCCTCTCGGGGTGACTGAGGACGACTACGGCGATGCTGACCTGGACGACGACGACCCGGGGACAGCGCCGCAGAAGAGCGGCGCGTCGGCTGTCGACGCGAGCCACAACAGCGAAGCGAATGCAGACAGAGGCGAAGCCAACGAAGAAAGCAGAGTTGAAGACGACGGGGACGTCGAGGGTGGCGACGAGGCGGTCGCGCCGAAGCGGTCCCGGGCGCTGCCGGTGTTCTTCGTCGTCGCAGCAGTAGCGACGATCCTGCTGTGCCTGGGTACGTTCGCCTCCATCGCCTACCGGTTGGGGGGCGTCTTCCAGGGCGAGGTCTACCACGTCTACGTCAATGGGTTCGGTGCGGTGAGCACGGACCTCCCAGGCGCTAAACCGGCACCCGTCAGCGGTCCGAGCCTCGGCGCATGGGTGATGTGCGCTTTCGCTGCGGTGCTGATCGTGGTCGCGGTGCTGCGGTGGAAGCGGCCGGCGTCCCAGTGGGTGCTCGCGGTGGCCATCGCTGCGGCGCTCGGACAGGTCGTCACAGCGATCTACGGTGCGGTGGTGGTGTTCTCCCAGGTCGGCGACTTCTACAGCAAGCTCGCGCTCAACGCGCTAGCGCTCGGCTCTCCGGCGACGTTTTCGGTGGGGTGGGCGATCTGGGTGCAGCTCCTGCTCAGTTTCGTCATTCTCGCGCTCGCGGTCGGTGCACTGGTGCAGGACCGCAACGAAGGCGTGCGCCTGATCCGGCTGTGACCCGGACTGCCCCCCACTGCTTAGGCTTGGCGCCGTGGCATACCTGATAGCACTGGACATCGACGGCACGATCGTGCATCACGACGGAGCGCTGGCACCCGCCGTGCACGAAGCAGTCACGGCTGTCCGGCAGGCCGGGCACCACGTCGTCCTGGCGACCGGACGCTCGTTGATCGGTACGGTTCCCATCGCCGACCAGCTCGGGCTCAGCGCGGGGTACGCCGTCTGCTCCAACGGGGCCGTGACCATCGCGTTGGACGGCGCGGGGGGTTTTGACGTGATCGAAGAGGTGACCTTCGACCCCGGTGCGGCACTGACCGCGCTGGAGGGGCAGTGGACAGACGGGGTGTTCGCCAGCGAGGTGCTCGGTATCGGCCACCTTGTCAGCGCGCCCTTTCCCGTGGGGGAGCTCGAAGGTGACGAGCGCGTCGTCTCATGGGAGGAACTGAAGTCCACCCGCACGACCCGGATCACGTTCCGCTCGCCGAGTGGCACCTCCGCCGATTTTGCTGCGCTCGCTGAGCGGCTGGGGCTGCACGGGGTGAACTACGCCATCGGCTACACCGCGTGGCTGGACATCAACCCCGAGGGTGTCTCGAAGGCTTCGGGACTGGAGCAGGTGCGTCGCACGCTCGGCGTCGAGCCGATGGACACGGTCGCGGTGGGTGACCATTTCAACGATCTGCAGATGCTGGAGTGGGCGGCGCGCGGCGTGGCCATGGGCCAGGCCCCAGAGGCCGTGCGAGCCGTCGCCGACGAGGTCACCGGCACTGTCGAGGAGGACGGCCTCGCAATGGTGCTGCGCTCGCTGCTCTGAGTCACGTTCCCGGGCAGTGGCAGTGGCAGTGCCGGGTGCGGGCGGCGACGTCGGGCCGGGCGGCCTCCAGCTGCGTGAACTCTGCCGCCGTAGGGTCATCCCGTGCCGGATCTGATCATCACCTCCCCGTCCAACCCCCGCCTCAAGGACGTTGTCGCCTTACGCAAACGCCGGCGACGCGACGAACTGGGCCTGACGCTGATCGAGGGGTACGACGAGTTGCGGCTCGCCTTGGACGCCGGGGTGGTGCCGCGGCAGTTGCTGCACTGCCCGGAGCTGACAGCGACCGGCTCGGACGGCGCTGCCCTGGTGCGCGAGGCAGGAGATCGCGGCGCGCAGGTGATGCGCTTGAACCGCGCCGCGTTCGAGAAGATCGCCTACCGCGAGGGAGCGGACGGGTTCGTAGCGGTTGCGCCGCTCGCAGGGGGTGCGCTGAGGGATCTACCGGTCGGTGACGCCGCGTTGATTCTGCTCGCGGAAGGTGTGGAGAAGCCGGGCAACCTCGGCGCGATGCTGCGTACTGCAGACGGTGCGGGGGTCGATGCCGTGATCAGTGCCGACCCGGTGACCGACTGGGGCAACCCCAATGTCGTACGCGCCTCGAAGGGCACGGTCTTCGCGCTGCCGGTAGCGACAGCGAGCACCGCGCAGACGCTGGCGTGGCTGCGTGAGCACGGTGTCCGACTGGTCGCAGCCACTCCGGATACCCGTACGTCGTACACCGAGGTCGATCTGACGGGGCCGGTGGCGATCGCGGTCGGTGCTGAAAAGCAGGGCCTTACCGGTGATGTGCTCGCCGCGGCCGATGAGAAAGTCGCGATTCCGATGTCGGGCGCGGCGAACTCTCTGAACGTCGCGACGTCCGCCGCGATCATCCTGTACGAGGCCGTGCGGCAGCGGAAGTCGGGCTCAGCAGTGACCCGAATATGAAGATTGGGGCAATGAGTGCGACGATGCTCGGCATGCGAGTCGACCATGTCGTGTACGCCGCCGGTGCTGATGGATTAGTCGCAACGGCGAAGAGAGTCGGGGCATTGCTGGGTGTCGAGCCGAGTGACGGCGGTATACACCCACGCTTCGGCACCCGCAATTCGATCATCCCGTTGCGGGGAGAGCGGTTCGTCGAGGTGGTCGAGGTGCTCGATCACCCCGCCTCGGACAAGGCGCCCTTCGGCCAGGCTGTGCGCGCCCGCTCCGAAGCCGGCGGTGGCTGGCTCGGCTGGTGCGTCCGGGTTGACGACATCGGCATCGCGGAGGGTTTGGTGGGCCGTCAGTCGGTGCCTGGTAACCGGCACCGTCCCGACGGCGTCGAGCTGACCTGGAAGCAGTTGGGCCTGAAGGGCCTGACCTCCGATGCGCAGGTCCCTTATTTCATCCAGTGGGCCGAGAACACCCCACACCCCTCGGGCGACGGTCCCACGCATGCCCAGTTGCTGGGTCTGCAGATCGGCGGCTCACCGACGCGTGTGCGCGAGTGGCTCGGCCTGAACGGCAAGCCCGGCGTGGACCGCGACGAGTGGGAGCCAGGTATTCATTTTGACTTCGCCGCTCCGCACGGCACACCGGGACTGCTCTCGGTGAGCTTCGACACCGATACCGGTCCCGTCACGATCTGATCTCCCGGGCTGCCGGTGTCATCGGCAGCAGCCTTTGACAGTCCGGAAGTACAGCGTTGACCGCCGGTGGAAATCCAGCATGACCGCCGGTGGCGGTCATGCTGGATCACGGTTGTTCGGTGTTCAACGGTCGAGGAGATCGACCAGCGCCGGCGCCAGCCCGACGTATGTCGCGGGCGTCAGGGCCAGCATCCGGGCCTCGACGTCGGCCGGGAAGCCGAGGCCGCGCACGAACTCGCGGAGGTCGTCGCCGGTGATCCGACGCCCGCGGGTGAGCTCCTTGAGGCGCTCGTACGGCTGATCCATGCCCGCAACGCCGGCCGCACCCAACGCCCGCATCGCGGACTGGATCGCCTCGCCGAGTACCTCCCAGTTGCGGTCCAGATCGGCGGCCATCGTCTCCGGGACGGCATCGAGACCGGCCAGGCCGCGCCCGGCGTTGTCCAGCGCAAGCAGCGAATGCCCGAACGCCGTGCCGATATTGCGCTGCATCGAGGAGTCGGTCAGATCGCGTTGTAGCCGGGACTGCACGAGCGTCGCCGAGAGCACGTCGAGCAGTGCGTTGGAGACTTCCAGGTTGGCCTCGGCGTTCTCGAAGCGGATCGGGTTGACCTTGTGCGGCATCGTGCTGGACCCGACGGTGCCCTGGCCGCGGACCTGCGCGAAGTAACCCATCGAAATGTAGGTCCAGAAGTCGGTGCACAGGTTGTGCAGCACCCGGTTGAACCGCGCGACGTCGGAGTAGAGCTCGGCCTGCCAGTCGTGGCTCTCGATCTGCGTGGTGAGTGGATTCCACTGCAGCCCAAGAGATTCCACGAAATCACGGCTGACGGTCACCCAGTCGGTATCCGGCACGGCGGCGGTGTGCGCGCCGTAGGTGCCGGTTGCGCCATTGATCTTGCCGAGGTAGTCGGCGCCCTCGATACGACGTAGCTGACGGCTGAGGCGGTGGGCGAGCACCGCGATCTCCTTGCCCATCGTGGTCGGCGTCGCGGGCTGCCCGTGGGTATGTGCGAGCAGCGGTACGTCGGCCAGATCGCGCGCCATATCGGAGATCTGGGCGACCAGCCGAGCCGCCTTCGGTGCCCACACCTTGGTAACGGCGCCCTGGACCATCAGCGCGTAGGACAGGTTGTTGATGTCCTCGCTGGTGCACGCAAAGTGGATGAGTTCGGACAGCGCGGGCGCGTCGCTCTCCCCGACGACCTGGGGCAGCCGACGCTTGAGGTAGTACTCGACGGCCTTCACGTCGTGCACCGTCTCCCGCTCGATCTCCGCAAGCTCATCGATATCGGCGCGGTCGAACTGTTCGGGGATCTCGCGTAACTGACGCTGCTCGTCCTGCGTCAACCTGCGTACGCCTGGCACGGCGCCTACCTCGGTCAGGTGGATCAGCCACTCGACCTCGACCTGTACCCGTGCGCGGTTGAGCGCAGGCTCGGAGAGGTGATCGATCAATGATTCGACGACGCCCCGGTAGCGGCCGTCGAGGGCACCGAGGGCGATGGGCGGGGTGGTGGAGGCCAGCGAACGCATAACGGCCATCCTCTCAGGCGGCGGGTGGCGCGTCGTACGACAGGCTCGGTGGCCGTCTCGGCCGCGGCTCAGCTCAGTCGCTGACCTGGATGAGGCTGAACAACTCGCCGTGCTTACCGCGAACCAGTGCCTCGGGGCCCATCGGGGAGTCGCTGGTCATCAGCACATCGGCGTCCAGATTCTGCGCGATCTGTGCGGAGGAGTCGCGGTCGACGACGGAGAAGTGGATCAGCCAGTGCGAGGGCACATTGTCGGGCAGGTGGTCGGCCAGGTGCAGACCGGCGACCTGGGCGCCGTCGGCCAGTGCGGCCATCGTCAGGTCGGGTGCGCGGTCTTCATAGGTCCAGCCGAGCACCTCGGCGTAGAACGCCCGGGTGAGGGCCATGTCACGGGTGAGCAGGGTGTGCCAGGCAACGGCACCCGGCTCGGCGACGATACCGAAGCCCTGGTGGGCCCCCGCCTGCCATAGCGCGAAGTGCGCACCGCCCGGGTCGGTGCAGTAGGCAACCCGCCCCCGATCGCCGACGTCGACCGGCCCAGTGCGTACGAGGCCACCGGCTCGGGTGACGGCCTCGGCGGAGGCGTCGACGTTGTGGGTGGCGAAAAAGGTGACCCAGTCGGGTTTCTCGCCCTCCTCGAGCTCCGGGGAGAGGCCGGCGGCGGCTCGCTCGTCATTCAGGCAGGTGACGTAACGGCCCTGGTCTTCGTCGGCCTCGACGGTGCGCCAACCGAAGAGTTTCTCGTAGAAGTCGCGCGCGTGATGCATGCCGCGGTGCTCCGGCTCGAACGCGCACTCCGCCCAGCAGGGGCTGCCGGGCGGCCAAGCAATCTCGGTGACGTCACGGGCGGGCATGTCGTACTCCTTGGGGCGGGGAAAGGTTCGGGCCGAGCTCGACCCTATCGAGCAGGTGTGACAGCAGGCGTCCGTGCGCGGCTGGGGGCGCCGAAGGGAACGCGTCGTGGATCAGCGTGTCGCCAGCTGGGATGCGAGCCAACGCGTCAGACCCGCGCAGGCGCGCTCGATCTCCGCACGGGCCCGCTCGTAGTCCTGCGGCGTGCCGCCGTAGGGGTCATCGACCTCCAGCGTGCCTTCCTCGACGGCAGTGGGGTCGAACTCGCGCAACAGTTTGACCTCGGCAGTGCCGCGGGCCTTGCGGGACAATGTGCGCAGCCACCGCAGATGCCCGTCATCCAGGGCGAGCAGCAGATCGCGTTCGGTCACGAAGCTCGCATCGAGTTGTCGGGCCCGGTGCGGCGACCCGTCGTACCCAGCCTCGGCCAGGGCCGCGAGAGCCAGCGGCTGGGCGGGCTGCCCGACGTGCCACTCGCCGGTGCCGCAGGAATCGACGTCGACCACCTCGGTGAGTCCGACGTCGGCGAGCATGGAGCGCAGGATCACATCGCCCATCGGGGAGCGGCAGATGTTGCCGGTGCACACGAAACTGACGCGGTAGGGGGCGGGCATCGTCCCAGTCAACAGCCTCGGTCAACGAGGGGGCAGCGCCGGGCTGTTCGCGGCCACCGTCGGGGGCGGGTCAGGGGCGGCATGCAGCGACTGCGCCACGGCCAGCCGGTCCCGAAGATCCTTCGCCGCGGCATAGATGTCGACCAGGTCGGCGGGTTGGGCGATCTCCCGCTCGGCATCGGACACCATCAGGTCCAGTTGATGCAGGATCTCGGCCCGACGCGCCGGGTCGTCGGTGAGGTGCGCGGTCGAGCTGAGCAGGCTGATCAGCTCCCGGATGACGGTGGGCTCCGACGCGCCGTACCGGCGGATCTGCGCGCACGTCAGATCCAGGTAGTCCGCGAAGGTCCACCCCGGTACCGTGACGCTGCCGCCGCCGGGTCCCTCATGCACCGTCGTGCCGTGACTGCGCCTGGCGATGGTGGCCATCACCACCGCGAGGTGATTGACCGCCTGGACACCGGTGTACGGGTCGTTCACAGCGGGGGACAGCGCCTTGGAGGCGATGTCGACCAGTTGCCTCAGCCCGAAAGCCACATCCTGCTCGGAGGTGCGCTCGAAACCGAGCCGGACCGTATGGTGGGCCCCGTCGTGCAGGTGAACGTCGCCCAGGGCATCGGCCGGGTCGTCGCGCCACACCCACGCGAGGGGCGACCCGGACACGACATGGTCACCGATCCGCGGGATCACCGCGACGTGCATCCGCAGTCGGTCGGCGAGACCTATCAACCGTTCGGCATGCACTGTCTGCACGTATCCGGACCGGGTCGCCGACACCTCCTTGGCCCAGGGCGGCCGTAGTGGCGCAGGGGTGTCACACGGCCGCACGCGCTGATGCCGCAGCACGCTCTGCGTCTCGTTCTGCACGCGCCGCATGATCTCGTCCAGCTGCATCGAGTGGGAGACGTGATGCACCTGGTAGACGAGTGCGAAGAGGCTCACGAAGAGCAGCAGGATCGCGCCGGTGACGGCGAGTCGGGGGAAGTTGACGCTCCGGCTGCCCGCCGAGACCCCGACTGTGTAGAGGCCGGCAGCGGAGTAGGAGAACGTTGCGACGAATGCGCTGAGCACCAGTTTGTTCGGCCGGTCCCGCAGGAAATTGCGTAGCAGGCGGGGCGAGAACTGCGTCGAGGACAATGTCAACGCGACCACCATCAGCCCGAGCACCAGGGCGATGACGGTGACGATGGTGCCGGTGATGCCGATCAGCAGATTGCGCGCATCGTCCGAGGTGCCCTCGAAGACGAGGTAGTGCATTATGGAGCGGTTGGGCACGCTGATCGAGGAGAGCAGACCGCCGAGCAACAACGCCGCCATGACCGCGAGACCGGGTAGTACCCACAGGGCGCCGCGTTCGTACTCCCACAGCGTCTCGCGCTGCCTGCTCATCATCAGCTCAGTAGATCAGGTCAACCTTCACAGCAGCAGCCAATCGCCTGCGGATGCCCTGAAGTTGTCTACCGGTAGCTGACCGGCGTGCTGCGGTAGGCAACCCAGAAACCGTCCGTCCGCTGCCTGCCGTAGCTGCTCGAGCCTCGTGTGGCCTACCAGATCGTCGCTGCGTGGCGCCGACCCGCCGATGATCCCCACGAGGTCCAGCTTGCGGGCGTTCAGTACTTCCAGGGTGAGTGCGGCATGGCTCAGCGCGTCAGGGCCAGAGTCTGCGACGACCACGAAGCCGGTGCGTAGGTCGTGCCGCTGCAGAGCTGTGGCGAGGTCGGCAAGGGTCCCGCCGGACGCATCGATCCACGCAAGCAGACCGCCTGTCCCATCGACCAGGACCGCGTCATAGCAGCCGCTGCTCGCCAGATCGGCGATCGCGGTCGCGTGTTCGTCAACGCTCGCCGGGCCGAATCGCCGTGCATCGATTCCGGTCAGGCGTGACACCTCGCTGGTTTCGGCGACATCGACGGTGCCCCCGGCAGCGGGTGCCGATGGTGCTGAGTAGGCCGGTTCCATCGCCGACACCCGTTGGCCCTGCCCGGTCAGCGCTGCTGCGACAGCTGCGGTGGCGATGGTTTTGCCGACTTTCGAGCCGGTGCCGGTGACGAGAATGACCGGGCACGCGGTCGGTGCCTCAACGGTCCGTTCGGTCAACGAGCCACTCGCTGCAGTACTTCGGCGCAGTGCTGCAGATCTCGCGTCGACAGACCGGCATGCGCAGTCAGTCGTAGCCGGGAACTGCCGTCCGGCGTCGATGGCGGTCGGAAGCAACCGATCCGCACACCGTGGGCCGCGCACACATCGACTGCGGCCAGCGCCTCGCGAGACCCGGCCATCCGCACCGACATGACCGCGGCATCAGGGGTCGGAACGCCGCAGGCAGCAGCCAGCTCGGCGGCAATGGTGCGAACCTCCTTGGCCAGCGACGGCCGTTCGATCAGCACATCGAGGGCGCCCAGCGCGGCGCCCGCGGAGGCTGGTGACAGTCCGGTGTCGTAGACGAACGAGCGCGCCGTGTTGATGAGGTGAGTGCGGATCAACTCCGAGCTGAGCACCGCACCACCTTGTGAGGCAAGGGATTTGGCGAGGCTGAGGGTGATGACGATGTGCGGCTCGGCGGCGAGTCCGAGTGCGGACACCAGACCTTCGCCGCGGTCCCCGACGACGCCGAGGGCGTGCGCTTCGTCAACTACCAGCAGGGCGTCGTACCGGGTGGCGAGCTGCGACAACGCTGCGATCGGTGAGGTGTCCCCGAGGACGGAGAAGATCGACTCGGTCACGATCAGGGCCCGTGTCTGCGTGCGTTGCGCGAGAGCCCGTTCGTACGCCGCGACGTCGTTGTGCGCGACGACGATGCGTGCTGCCCGGGACATCCGCATACCGTCGATGAGCGAGGCGTGATTGTGCTCATCGGAGACGATCAGTGTGTCGGCGTCGGCCAGGGCTGTCATCACGGCCAGATTGGCCTGGTACCCGGTGGAGAAGACCAGCGCCGAATCTGTCTGCAGGTGGTCGGCCAGCGCGGCTTCGAGATCCTCATGGATCGGCCACGTGCCGGTGACCAGGCGTGACGCACTGGCGCCGGAGCCGAAGTACTCCAGCGCGGCGACGGCTCCATCGACGACGGCAGGATCACGCCGCAGTCCCAGATAGTCGTTTCCGGCGAGATCAATAGCCTGTGTCACCCCCCGGACGACCACTCGACGGGTCAGCCCCGCGGCGTCCCGCGCCGCTGCTGCCTCGCGTAGATACTGCTCGAACGCACTCATCCCTGCACCTGTTCCTCTGGCGACCTTCGCTGCACCGAGGGTCTCGAGGCCTCCAGCATTGCTCACCGACGTGGATATCGCATAGACCTGTTCGTGGTTTGTTTCTGACCGCCGGCTCCACCCAACTGTCAACCGTCACCGTCGAGCGGCGGGGTCCGGCGTCGAGCGGCGGGTATCTAACCCCGCCGCTCGAGCCTGGACCCTGCCGCTCGATGAAGAGGCGGGCGCTACTTCTTCTCGCGCCCGGCGATCCTGGCGACGTTGACCGCGAGTTCCAGCAGAATCCGCGCGACTCCCACGACCAGGATCAGCCACGCCAGGTCCGCCAGCGTGTTGACCAGCGCCGAACCGGTGCCCATGTTGCTGACCGAGTACTGGCCGTCGCCCCGGCTGCCGAAGTTGAAGACCAGGTTGGCCAGGAAGTGCAGCACTGCCCACACAACCGTCACCAGAAAGACCAGGGACGCGAGCTTCTCGGTCAGCGACTTCTTGAATGCGAAGTCGCTGATGAGTGCCCCGACACCGTCGCCCGCGCCGCTGACGACCTGGCCGACCTGAGCCTGCGCCTGCTGACCGAAGGAGTTCTGAGTGCCCTGTTGGCCCTGGGTGCCCTGTTGTCCAAAGCTGCCCTGCGGGGCGGCATATCCGCCGGACTGCTGCTGCGGTTGAGCCCAGCCCTGCTGACTCTGCTGCTGGCGATCGTCCGGCCCGCCCTGCGCGACGTGTTCGGGAGCTTCGCTGTGTCCGGCTGGCTGTCCGTAACCGGCCGGCTCCTGCTGATCCGGGCGGCTGTAGGGCGCCACCGGCTCGTAGCTACCTGAGTAGCCCGACTGCTGGGAGCCTGACTGCTGTGATCCGCCGGCCTGCGAAGACTGCGGCTCGGAGGATTGCGGCTGCGCGGATTCAGGCTGGGAGAACTGCGGCTGGGAGAACTGAGGGTTTGCGCTCGCCCCATCGGTGTACCCGTGCCCTGCGGACTGGAAGTCGTCCGGCTGACCGCTCTGGCCGTTTCCGTACGCACCGTTCTGCTCGTCGCCTTGGACGTTGGACTCGTTGTCGAAGGGCGCGTCGACCTGCTGGTCGGCGTCCTGCTGCTGGTCCTGCTCCCAGCCCTGGCCGAGGCTGTTGGGGCGGTTGAAACCGCCGGACTGGTTTCCGGACTCGTCGCCGTTGCTTGGATGTGACATCGGACCTCCTGGGATCGGTTTCTGGCTCTATCGTGCGCAATTACTGCGGTGATTGCCACCAGTGTCGCCCCGATACGCGACCAGCTCACGACGTCGAATGCTCGACGCGCCGTTCGAACTGCTTGTGAAAGTGTTCACTATCACAAGCACTACCCCTGTACCGAGTGGATTCCAGACGCGAGGACGTTCATCATGGTGGTGGCTGTCGCTGAGTCGTTGCGAGGCTCTGCACCACTTTTTTTCTGCGAGAGGGACCTCATGGCGAGCGCGCTGTATCGACTGGGTAGCACGGCATACCGGAAGTGGCCGTACTTCATCATCGGCTGGTTGGTGGTGCTGGTCGGTTTCGGTGGACTGTCCCAGGTGATCAGCAAGCCGTTGGTCGACTCCTTCTCGATCCCGGGCATCCCGTCGCTGCAGGCGCAGTCGTTGCAGCAGAAGCTCTTTCCTGGCACCGGCAACGCCGAGAACTCTGCGGATGTCACGGTCGTGGTTGCGGCGCCGAAGGGGCACACCCTCAAAGAGGCGAAGTACACGAACGCGGTCAACGCGCTCATCGCGAATTTGGAGAAGGCCCCACAGACGGGTGACGCCACGCTGCTCAACCCGGTCAAGGCGTCGGCTGCGCAGTACAAGCAGGCCACCGAAGGTGCCGCCAAACAGGGCACCCCGAAGGCCGTCGCGGACCGTAACGCCAAGACACTGCTGCCGTTGTCACCGGATTCGCGGATCGGCACCATCAACTTCGCGTTCAAGGTTGCGACCGTAGCGGACGTCAAACCGGCCACTCAGGACGCAGTGCTCGCCGACCTCGCCACGGCCCGCAAGAGCGGGTTGACCGCCGAGGTCGAAGGCTCCGGCATGCAGGCCGCCGTCGATCCCGGTGGCAGCAGTGAGTTGATCGGCGTGGCGTTCGCCGCCCTGGTGCTGATCATCACCTTCGGCTCGCTCGTCGCGGCCGGCATGCCGATCGTGTCGGCGTTCGTCGGTGTTGCGATGGGCACCATCGGTGTGCAGTTGGCGACCGCCTTCTTCACGATCGGCACGACGACACCGATCCTCGCGACGATGATCGGTCTCGCGGTCGGCATCGACTACACGCTGTTCATCCTGTCCCGCTATCGCGCCGAGCTGCGGAATACCGACGATCGAGCGCATGCAATGGGGTTGGCCGTCGGCAAGGCCGGCACCGCGGTGACGTTTGCCGGGCTGACCGTGATCATCGCCCTGGTCGCACTGTCGGTGGTACGCATCCCGTTCCTGACCGCAATGGGTCTGGCCGCCGCCGGAACCGTGTTCTTCGCTGTACTGGTCGCCCTCACGCTGCTGCCCGCGATCCTCGGCATCTTCAAGTCCAAGGCGTTCGGCGGTGCCATCCGCAAGCGTGAGGACAAGGAAGACGCCGACGGTCGCTCGGTCAACAACGGCACCCGATGGGCCGGTCTCGTCGGTCGCAAGCCGGCGATCGTTGTCGCCCTGGTCGTCGTCGTGTTGGGCGTGATCGCCGTGCCGGCAGCCGGCCTGCACCTGGCGCTGCCCAGCGACTCCACCGCTGCCAAGTCGACCACCCAGCGCAAGGCTGCGGACCTGCAGGCACAGGCGTTCGGCCCCGGCCGCGCGGCTCCGTTGCTGATCGTGGTGGACGGCACCAAGATCAACGGCGACGCGAAGGCGCGCACGACCGAATACGGCAAGGTCGTGCAGTGGGCAGCCACCAAGAACGATGTGCTCAACGCCCAGATCATCGGCGTGAACAAGGCCAGCACCGGTGCTCAGATTCTGGTGACACCCAAATCCGGCGCCGACGATGACGCGACGGTGACACTGCTGCACGCGCTGCGTGACACGCAGGCCGGCATCCAGCAGCAGACCGGGACGACGGTCGGTGTGACAGGTGTGGTGGCCATCCAGACCGATGTGTCCGACCGACTGACCAACGCGCTGCCGCTCTACCTGGCGGTTGTCGTGGTGCTCGCGTTCCTGGTGCTGATGGTCGTCTTCCGGTCGATTCTGGTGCCGCTGATCGCGACGCTCGGATTCCTGCTGTCGGTGCTCGCCACGATCGGCGCGACCGTCGAGGTCTTCCAGAAAGGTCTCTTCGGGCTTGTCGAGGGAGCCCCGCTGGTCAGCTTCATGCCGATCATCCTGATCGGGATCGTCTTCGGGCTGGCAATGGACTATCAGGTCTTCCTGGTCACCCGCATGCGTGAAGCGCACGTGCACGGGATGTCCGCGCAGGAGGCCATCGTCGACGGATTCCGTTACGGCGGTCGTGTCGTCGCGGCTGCTGCGACGATCATGATCTCGGTCTTTGCGGCGTTCATCCTGCAAGGCGCGGCGTTCATCCAGTCGATCGGGTTCGCGCTCGCAATCGCGGTCTTCTTCGACGCGTTCATTGTGCGTATGACGCTCGTACCGGCCCTGATGTATCTGCTCGGCGAGAAGGCCTGGTGGATGCCGGTGTGGCTGGACAAGATCCTGCCGAGGGTCGACGTGGAGGGTGAGAAGCTCACCGGAGCGGGCGCACCGCACTCCCAGCGTCAGCCTGCGCATCTGGCGGAGCCGGAGGACGCCACCGGAGGGGACGCACCGCAGGCCCAGCGTCAGCCCGGGCATCTGGCGGAGCCGGAGAACGCCTCCGCCTGAGTCCGTTGTCTGCTGACTGCCCCGATGTGCTCCTACTGGTCGCGCATCGGGGCAGTGTGCGTCTGGTGTCCGGTTCGCCGACTCGCTCCGTCCCGTCCGGGAGGAAGGTCGGTCTCCTATCGGCGAGAATGGGGGCGTCCGGTGCGCAGATTCCTCCCGGACGGCACATTTTTTCGCGTGGGTCCCCTCGAACGGAAGGTTTTATCGATGACGCAGGACGCTTTGGAGCAGTTTCTGGCGGGTGCGGTTGTCGATGACGCCGTGTTTGCGTTGCGACCGGACTATCGGGCGCTGCTGCTCGCGGTGGACGGCGTCGTCCCCGGGCCCAGCGACGACGCGAGCGAGGCGCTGCTCCTGGCGGCCGAGACCGCAGCGGACGAGGCGATCACCGACTGCCCGATCGAAGAGCTGCCGCATGTGGCGGCCTGGCGGGATGCCTACCGCAGCTTCGGCGTGAAGCCGCAGCGCACCCGACACAGCCTCGAAGCAATGCTGCGACGCGTGGAGGAGGGGTTGCCGCGCGTCAACCGCCTGACTGACATCTACAACTCGATCAGCGTGCGCCATCAGATTCCGATCGGTGGGGAGGACCTGCAGCAGTACGACGGGTCGCCGCGACTGGTCCGGTCGGCCGGCAACGAGCCTTTCGACACCGTCGTCGGGGGCATGAAGATGATCGAGCACCCCGACAAAGGTGAAGTGATCTGGCGCGATGACACCGGCGTGACATGCCGCCGCTGGAACTGGCGGCAGGGTCGTCGTACCGCACTGAGTGAGGACACCACGTCCGCACTCTTCATCCTCGACATCTTGAAGCCGATGAGCGACGAGGCGGCTGAGGCTGCTGCGGACGAGTTGCTGGCTGAGCTCGGGCCCGACGTGCGCTCAGCGCGCCGCATCATCCGTGTGGAGCCCGTTCAGTAGCGGTCTGAAAACGGGTTGACGACTCGCCGGTCCAGTGGCGGGAAACCGGGTGGCTGAGCGCGCGGGAGGATGGTGTGTGTGTACCTGTTCGGCCTGATTGCGCTGGCGATCGCCTTTGCCTGGCCTGCGCCACGGCTGTTGCCGCGGTGGGTCGCACTGCGCGCGGTGCCCGGACCGGCGCTCTGGTTGTGGCAGTGCATCTCACTCGGCGCGGTGATCGCCTGCCTGGCGCTGGCTCCGCTGGCGATCCTGACCTTCATCGGCAGGCCGAGGGGTCTGCCGTCACCTGCTGACCACGTCGTGCTCGCGGTACTCGCCGCATTCATCTCGGGACTGCTCATCGTGCGGCTGCTCACCCGGGCGCACATCGTGGGGCGCAGGTTGCGCAGGGTGCGGCGCGAGCACCGCGAACTGGTCGACCTGCTCGGCGACGCCGGGCAACTGGACGGCGACGTGCGGGTGCTCGATCACCCCACCGCGACGGCCTACTGCGTGCCGGGGCTTTCGCACCGGGTGGTGCTGACCAGCGGCACCGTGGCCGCCCTCGCACCGCACGAGCTGCAGGCCGTCCTCGCGCACGAGGTGACGCATCTACGACAGCGCCACGATCTTGTGTTGGAGTTCTTCACGGTATGGCACACCGCCGTGCCCTCCCGGTTACGCAGTGACCGCGCACTGGAGACCGTGACGTTGCTGATCGAGTTGCTGGCCGATCGCACCGCTGCGCGCGAGGTCGGCCGGGTGCCGGTCGCGCGTGCCCTGGTGGCGCTGGCGCGTGCTGAACACCCCAGTGGCACGCTCGGGCACGCAGAGTTCGCACAGATCCGCCTGCAAGAATTGACCGCCGCTCATGGTCGGCCACTGCTCGCCGGTCTGGCCGGGTCGCTAGGAGTGGCCGCACTCATGGCGCCGTTGGTATTGGCGGCGATGACGGTGTGGAAGTGAGCGACATGCAGGTGGATGCTGTGGATGCAAGAGGTGAGGGAGCACGATGATCGGGCGCAACTACATTGCGGCGGCCAGTGGCGGGGTTGTTTCTGCTGCAGCGGCTGGTGCAACGGTGGGACTGCGCCGTTGGCGGGCGGCCAGCGGTCGGCGACTCGAAGCAGGTTCGCAGCTGTTGGAGTTGGCCTGCGGGATTGTCGAAGTGTGTGACTCCGGTCCGCTACAGACCCGGGTACGCGCCGAGGAGACACCCGTCGTGCTCGTTGTGCATGGCACGCCCGGCGGTTACGACCAGGCACGGGTGATGGCTGCAGGGTTGCAGTTGCAGGCCTACCGAGTCGTGTCGGTGTCGAGGCCGGGTTACCTACGCACGCCGCTGACCTCGGGTCCGACGCCGGAGGCGCAGGCCGATCTGTACGCGCAGGTGTTGGATGCGATCGGCGCCGCAGAGGCGATCATCGTGGCCGTGTCCGGCGGCGGGCCGGTCGGGATCCAGTTCGCGTTACGGCATCCGGCTCGGTGCGCCCGGTTGGTCCTGCTGGAAGCGTTGGTGGCGACCTTCACCGAGCGGGAGATGTACGCCGCGCTGCGGCCCACCGAGCGGGTCGGCAAGTGGTTCGGAGAGAAGATGTCGCAGCACGACGGCGTCATCGCCGCCTACCTTTTGGTGGCGCCTGCTACCGATGCGACCCGTGCCGTGATCTCCTCCTCGGCTCGGTTCGACCTGCGGCAAGCTGGTTACGAGGTCGATATGGCACTTTTCGAAGACGTCCCGGACTACCCGTTCGAGCAGATCAGCGCGCCGACGTTGGTCATCCATGGGACCGCGGACACCGACGTACCGTTCGAGCAGGCCCAGCTGGTCGCTCGTCGTGTCCCTGGTGCCCGGCTGGTGCCGGTGGAGGGCGCGGATCACCTGACCCTGTGGCGGCACCGGGTGGTCGGCGAAGAAGTAAGGGCCTTCGTAGCCCCCGCCGACATCTTCAGCGACTAGCACCGAGCGGCGGCGATACGTCCCGAGCGGCGGCGAAATACCGCCGCCGCTCGCGCTCGGACCCAGCCGCTCGATGGTGCAGTCAGCCCTCCTTGGCTTCCAACTCCGCCAGGGCGGCGCGTAGCGCGGTGAGGTCGGTGGCCGAGGCGTCGTCCAGGAAATGCGCGAACGTGGCCTGGCGCTCGCCGCCATCCAGCGGCGACAGCGTCTGGTGCAACGCGCGGGCGGTGAGCTCTTCGCGGGTGGACGTCGCGGCGTACCGCCAGGCGCGCCCGTCGAGCACCCGGCTCGCGAGCCCTTTCTTGGTCAGGCGGTCGAGCACCGTCATGATGGTGGTGTACGCGGATCCGCGCTCGGCGAGGAGCGATTCGTGTACATCGCGCACGGAGACCGGCGCGTCGGACGGCGCTGCCCAGAGGCACGCCATGACGGCACTCTCCAGCTCACCGAGCTCGGCTCGGCCGTTCGCAGGCATTCGATTCATCCCTCTCCGTCGTGATCTGTTGCAGCTCGATCACCCGGTCGCATCCCTGAGTGCCGATCTGCTGATGGCTGACCACAATCACGGCCGCATCACGCGTCGCAGCGTGCAGATCGCGCATGACGGCTGCGGCGGTCGGGTGATCGAGGTGAGCCACGGGTTCGTCCAGAAGTATGACTCTGCGCTCGGCGAGCACTGCACGGGCTATCGCGATGCGGGTGCGCTCACCGCCCGATACTCCGCGCGCGTCCGACCCGAGCGATGTGTCGAGCCCGTCCGGTAGGCCGGCCAGCCACCGACCGAGCCCGGCATCCACCAGCGCGGTCGCGACCTGGGTATCGGTCGCGTCGGGTTGTGCGAGCAGCAGGTTGGCGCGCACTGACCCCGCGAAGAGGTGCGGTTCGTCATCCACTACGGCGATGTGTCGGCGTACGGCCTCCGGGGAGTAGCCGAGCGCGTCGCGACCCCCCACCTCATACCGCCCGTCGGACGGGTCGAGGTGGCGGGCCAGTACGGCCAGCACGGTCGACTTGCCGACGCCGTTGGGGCCGGTGATCGCGAGATGTTCGCCAGGCTCGACACGCAGGTCGACGCCGTTGATCTGGGGAGGCCCGTCGGTCCACGATGCGGTGATCCCGGAGAGCTCCAGGGCGGCCGGGGTGCTGATGACTATCTGGCGGCCGTTGTCGTGCACGGCGGGTGTCTGTCCCGTGATCACGTCGAGGCGCCGGCGGGCGGCCTGGCCCCGAGCCAGCGCCCCGACCGCGTCGGGGATCGATCCGAGGATGTCGGTCAGCGCGATCGGTCCGAGCACCAGCAGGGCCGCGAAGGGTGCAGCGATGTCACCATCGGCGAGCGGTGCACGCAGCAGTACCGCCATGCCGATCGCGGCGGCGGCAGTGAGCAGGAAGCTCAAGGCCAGCCCGGCGGCGCGCCCGCGTGCCTGGTGTCGTACCGCGCGTTCCAACGCGAGATGTGCGATGTCGAGGCGCCTCAGCTCGGCATCCCCGCCCCGGATTGCCTGCAGCCCGGAGTTGTTCAGGCTGATGGACGTGGCACCGTAGGCCACGGTGGCGCGGGCGTGCAGGCTCTCATGCTGGCCGGAGCGCTCCAGCGCCCAGTCGAGCGCGCCGATCAGGCCGGCGATCGTGGCGATCGCGAGGACGATCAGCGCGGCCGGTGGATAGAGCACAGCTGCCGCGATGGTGGCGATCGCGCACGTCATGGTGGCGGCGAGCAGCGGCACGATGGCGCGCACCTGGACGTCGACCTCGTCGTCGATATCGCGTACGACGGCGCCGAGCAGGTCAGCGCGGCGACGTCGGCCCAGGCGTGCCGGAGTGAGCGGGATGAGGGTGGCGAACAGGTCGGTGCGACGCCGGGCGAGCATGTGCAGCGCGGCATCATGCGAGCGGATTCGCTCGACATACCGGAAGATCGGCCGTCCGATGCCGAACGCGCGTACGGCCACGATCGAGGTCAGCAGGGTGAGAACGACCGGGCGGGTGCTGGCCTGCACGATCAACCAGCCGGAGGTCGCGGTCAGCGCAACACCGCACGTGGCGGCGAGGCCACCGATGAACGACGCGCGCAGCACGCCGGGAGCAGGCCGAAGCAGCCCGCGTTTCTTCCATCGAGAGGTAGGCATATCGGTGAGCGGCGTGGATATAACGCTCACTTTCGACGGTTCCGCTACCTTTCGATGGGCAGGGAAATCGGCGTCGTGGTGGGGCAGGTCGACGCGCTGGTCGGCGATCGCCATCAAGTCGGGGTCGTGAGTGACCAACACGACGGCGCGGTCTGCGCCCAACTCGCGGATCATCGCGTATACGTTGCGTGCCGAGTCGGCGTCGAGGTGCGCAGTGGGCTCGTCGAGCAAAGTCAGCGGCGCGTCGGACAGTTGCGCTCGGGTCAGCGCGAGGAGAGCGCGCTGGCCGGCGGACAGACCGTAGCCGTCGTCGCCGAGGCGGGTGTCAAGGCCGTCGGGCAGGTCGTGCAGCGGTTGCGGTAGCCAATCGATGCCGTCGGGCAGAGCTGCCGTGCCGAGGTTTTCGCGCAATGATCCAGGTGTGACAAAAGGACGTTGAGTGACTAGATGTGACGAAGGTACGGACACGTCTCCTGCAGTCGGCGTGCGCTGCCCGGCCAGCAACTCCAACAGGGTGGTCTTGCCACATCCGGACGGACCGGTGATCGCGGTGATGCCACGGGTGGGCAGCGCGAAGGTGACGTTGCGCAGTACCGATGAGGCAGTGCCGGGGTAGGTATAGCTGAGGTCGATCACAGCGCAGCAGGCGGTCATGGACGCGTCGGAAGTCGGCATCGATGCCGACTCATCCAGCAGGTTGTCGATGGCTTCGACGCCGTCGGCGGCGGAGTGGAACTCCTGACCGACTCGCCGGATCGGCCAGTACGCCTCTGGCGCAAGCAGGATCGCGGTCAGCGCTACGGTGAGCGAGATCGTGCCGTAGGTCAGTCGTAGACCGACGAAGACCGCCACGATCGCGACCGAGATGGTCGCGAGCAGCTCCAGCGCGGCGGAGCTGAGGAACGCGGTACGCAGCGTGCGGACGGTTGCGCGCCGGTGCCGGTCGCCAACGTCCGCCACGACGCCGACCTGGGCGTCGGCCCGCTGGTAGTTGACCAGCGTCGGCAGGCCGCGCATGACGTCGATGAAATGCCCTGCAAGGCGATGTGATTCGGCCCAGCGGTCGTTGGTCTCGTCACGGGTGTGCATTCCGATCAGCGCTGCGAAGAACGGCAGCAGTGGCACGGTGAGCACCACGATCAACGCCGTCACCCAGTCGGTCCAGATCATCGCCACCAGCGCCATCGGCGGCACGACAGCAGCGCTGACCAGGGCCGGGAGGTAGCGCGCGACATACGGCTCAACGCTGTCGGCGCCCTGGGTCGACCGTGTCAGCATCGTTGTCGCGGAGGGAGACTGATCGATCGGACGGCTCAACCAGGCGGTCAGCACCCGGCGGCGCAGCAGCCCCGCCACCCGCGTGCCTGCCCACGCGGCGGTGACCTCGCTCGCCGCGGACAACAGCCCACGCAGGGTGAGCAGCACCAACACGGTAATCGCCCATCCGGTGAGTGAGCGTCGCTCGACGAGCGCCACCACGAAGTGCGCGACGGCGATCGCCTGGGAGATTGCGACAACGCCGCTGAGCACCCCGAGTGCGCCGAGCGCCGCCACGGGACGCCGTGCTTGCGGCACCTGACGCAACAGGCGCGGGTTGAACGGCTTGGCCATCAGTGCGGGGCTTCGGCGAGTGGCTCTGACGGAGCTAGCGGGGTAAGAGGATCGTGTTTGACCCCAATGGTGTCCGCTGTGATCCGCTTGCGGAAGATCCAGTAGCTCCAGGCTGAGTAGACGATCACTATCGGTGTCATCACCAGGGCGGCGCCGGTCATGATCTGCAGCGTCAAGTGCGAGCTGGAGGCGTTGGTGACGGTGAGGGAGTAGGCCGCGTTCGTCGTGCTCGGCATCACGTCGGGGAAGAGCGCGAGGAAGTAGGTGGCGGTTGCCAAACCGATGGTGAGCATCGTGCCGGAGAAGGCGAATCCTTCCCGCCCGCGCAGGTTTGCGGCCAGCGCACCGAGCAGAGCGACAGCGCCGACGGCTGCGGTGATCCACGACCAGGTGGTGCCGGTGTGCACGTTGACCCAGGCGAGCAACACGACTGCGAGGCCGGCGGAGACCAGCCCGGCCTTGGTGCCGAGCGCGCGGGCGTCGTGGCGGATCTGGCCGTCGGTCTTCAGCGCGATGAAGAAGCAGCCGTGGGTGAGGCTGAGCGCGACGATGGTCAACCCGCCGAGCAGGCTCCACGGGTTGAGCAGCGTGAGCAGGGTGCCGGTGAAGTCGCCCGCTTTGTCCAACGGGACGCCGCGCACCAGGTTGGTCAGCGCCACGCCGACCAGCAGCGGCGCGAGCACCGAGCAGGTGATGATGATGATGTCCCAGCGGCGTTGCCAGGTAGCGCCGCTGCGCTTGTGGCGGTAGTCCAGGCCCATGTTGCGCAGGATGAGCGCGACGACGAGCAGCAGGAACGCGAGGTAGAAGCCGCTGAACATCGAGGCGTACCAGGCGGGGAACGCGGCGAACGTCGCACCGCCGGCGGTGATCAGCCACACTTCGTTCCCATCCCAGAACGGACCGATCGCGTTGAGCAGCACTCGTTTGCGGGTGCCCGCGTCTTCGCCGGGTGAGTTCGGGGTGGCAGGGGAGTCGTGGCCGAGGATGCCGAGCAGCATCCCGACGCCGAAGTCGAAGCCTTCGAGCACCAGGTAGCCGGTCCACAGCACCCCGATGAGGATGAACCAGAACGTTTCCAGAGACATGTGTCGTAGTCCTTTTCCGGTTGCCGGGTCAGTAGACGAAGGAGACGGGTGCGGGTGCGTCGTGCTCGCTGTCGGAGGCGCTGCCATCTTCCGGCGGCGCAGGATCGGCACCGCGGCGCGTGTAGTCGAGGAAGAGCTTGATCTCGACGACAGCGAGCGCGGCATACAGCAGCGTGTAGACGACCATCGAGGTCAGCACGGTGGCTGCGCCGACGTTCGAGACGCCGGTCGCGGTGGTCATCACCCCGTAGACCAGCCATGGCTGGCGCCCGGTCTCGGTGAAGATCCAGCCGAAGGAGTTGCCGAAGACCGGCAGCAGCGGCACGAGGATGCCCACCCAAACCCACGGTTTGGCCAGCGTGGTGCGGCCCTTGCGGGTGATCCACAGGACGCCGAGCGCGACGACGGTGGACGCCATCCCGACGCCGATCATCAGCCGGAAGCTCCAATAGGCCAGCGGGATATTGGGGGTGTAGACCGCGTCGGCGGGCTGGCTGTACTGCGCGGGGATGCCGTCAGCGCGAGCCTGCCTCTGTAGCTGTGCGGGCAGCGATTTCTTGAGGTCGTTGATGCCGTCGACCTTGCCGTTGATGCTGCCGGTGGCCAGGAAGGACAGGGCGCACGGCACCTTGACGGAGGCCTTCTCGGACTGTCCGTTGAGGGAGCCGACGGTGAAGAGCGAGAAGGGGGCGCAGCTGTTCTGAGTCGTGTAGAGCGCTTCGGCCGCGGCCATCTTCATCGGCTGGACCTCGGTCATGATCTTGCCCTGGATGTCCCCGCTGACCGCGACCCCGACCCCCGCAATCAGCGTCACGACTGCGCCGATGCGGGCGGCCTTGCGGTACATCTGCGAATCCTTGGTGCCACGGTGCTTGTGCAGCAGCCACAGTCCGACGCCCATCACGACGCCGCCGCCGACGAGGTAGGCGCTGGCGATGACATGCGGGAACGTCACCAGTTGCACCTTGTTCATCAGCACGGCGACGAAGTCGGTCAGCTCGGCGCGGCCGGTTGTGGGGTTGTACTTCCAGCCGACGGGGTGCTGCATGAAGGAGTTCGCGGCGAGGATGAAGTAGGCCGAGAGCAGCGTGCCGATGTGCACCAGCCACATGCACGCGGCGTGCAGCTTCTCCGGGATCCGGCCCCACCCGAAGATCCAGATTCCGAGGAACGTGGACTCGAGGAAGAATGCGAGCAGCGCCTCGAACGCCAGCGGCGCGCCGAAGATGTCGCCGTAGAAGCGGCTGTACGCCGACCAGTTCATGCCGAACTGGAACTCCTGCACGATGCCGGTCACCAGCCCGAGCGCGAAGTTGATCAGCAGCAATTTGCCGAAGAACTTGGCCAGCCGCAGCATCTCGGGGTTCCGCTTGCGCAGCCACTGAGTCTCGAAGCCGGCCACCATCGCTGACAAGCCGATCGTGATGGGAACAAAGAGAAAGTGGTAGACGGTCGTGATGGCGAACTGCCACCGTGCGAGGTCCAGGTTGCTCACGGGTGTGCCCTCTCGGCATGCGGTTGTGGGTGCACCACCACATTACTACTGTTTGTAGTACTCAAGCCTCAGTACTTGTCGTCCAGGCACTGAAGTTGGCGGATTAGGACCTCGACGCAGCGGTGAGTGCGCGAAGCCGGCCGTCGACTACCTCGTACATGGCGTCCATCCCGCCCAGGTGGGCCCGGTCGTGGGTGACAAGGACGGTCGCGATTCCGTCGCGGTGGGTGATCGTGGTGAAGAGGTCGATGATCTCGGCGCCGCGTTCCTGGTCCAACGCGCTGGTCGGTTCATCGACGAGCAGCACGGCAGGATTGTTCATCAGCGCGCGGGCGATATTCACCCGCTGTTGCTCCCCACCCGAGAGGTGCCCGGGGCGACTGTTCGCCTTGCGCGCCAACCCAACCTGGTCCAGCAGCTCCCGCGCCCGAGCAGTAACTTCCCGAGGGGACCGGCCGTCGATGTGCGCCATCACCTCCAACTGCTCGATGGCGGTGAGCGACGCGAGCAGGTTGGGTTGTTGGAAGACAATTCCGACCTTGCGGCGGCGCAGCTCAGTCAGCTCATTGCGGTCCTTGCCCGCGGTGGAGATGCCGTCGATGACGACCTTTCCATTGTCGGGGGTGACCAGGGTGGCTGCGACTGCCAGCAGGCTCGATTTACCGGAGCCGGACGGGCCGATCACGGCAGTGACGCGTCCTGCCGGTACGTCGAGGCTCACATTGTCGAGCGCGGTCAGGCGGGAATCGCCGTCGGGGTAGGTCAGGGTGACGTCGGACAGGTGCAAGCTCATGCGAGTGCCTTTCGGGAGAGTCAGGGTCAGTGGCCGGACAGGGCGGTCAGCGGATCGACCGAGGTGATGCGACGTACGGACAGGGCTGCGCCGACCGCACCGAGCGCGATCATCACCGCCGCAGGGAAGAGCACGGTGCTTGCGCTGAGTACGAACGGCACCGTTCCGGAGGCCAGCGCCCCAAGCCCTGCTGCCAACGCGGAACCGACCAATGTGCCGCCGACGAGCAGCACCACTGCCTGACCGAGTGCGTCACGGAGTAAGTAGCGCGTGGTCGCGCCGAGTGCCTTCAAGATGGCGATGTCGCGGCTGCGCTGGATTGTCCAGACCGTGAAGAACGCGCCGATCACCAGGGCAGAGATTGCGAAGAGCAACCCGCGCATCATCTGCAGCGACCCGTTCTCCGAAGAGTAGGAGCCGATCGCCGCCAGCGAGTCGCTCTTGGCGATGGTGTCCGTGCCCAGCCGCTTGTCAGTCGCCGCCAGACTCGAGGTCGAGTCGGTGGTCACCGCGACCACCGTGGCGCGGTTACCCGCTCCTGGTGAGAGTCGCTGCCAGTCGACCAGGCTCATCCACACCACCGGCGTGTGACTGAAGGAGGCATCCCCGGCGACCGCGGCGACCGTCAACGCGCGCCCGGACACCACGATCTGGTCACCCTGACTCACCGACAGCGCCTCTGCCGCCCCGGTGGACAACACCACGCTGCCGGGGGAGACCGGGCCCGGAGCTATACCGGACGTGGGTTGTACGCCAAACGCGGACAGCCCAGCCGTGCGCGCATCGCCGGTCGTGCTCGCCTTCACCGAAGTGATGCCGAGCGGATGCGCGCTGCGCACGCCGGGTGCCTTCGCGAGCTGCTGCCACTGCGCCTGCGTCACCATCGACTCGGTGAACGACGGTCCGCCACTTCCCGACGGCACGGCGAAGGTGATGTGGTCCGCCGACAATCCGGTGATCGCCGACGTACTCTGCTTGCCCAACCCCGCCGTCAGGCCCGACAGGATCACAACCAGTAGCGTCATCAGGATGACGACGGTCCCCATCAGTGCGAACCGCCCCTTGGCAGACCGTAAATCCCTCCACGCGACGAACATGAGGCTGTGGTTCCTTTCGCTCGATGATTGGTGTGCCCTCCACTCTGCTGCGATTCGCAGCCGGTTCCATCGCGCGGCAGATCTATCTCGCAGTGACGAATTGACGATGTGAGAATCCACCTTTCGATGGATGCGCCTGCCTCGATGCCACGGCAGAATTGGCCCGGGAGGTGTCCTCAGCCGTGACTCCACTGACGTTGGACAAGCCGCTTCAGCTACTGCGTATCTGCCTGCACCTGCTGCTGGCGGGACTGCTGATACTCGCCGTCGCGCGAGCCTTCGCCGACGGCGCGAGTCGAGCCCCGGCGGTCCTCGGCGCGGCTGCGCTGATGGGCCTCGTCTACGCGGCCGGGTCGTTGCTGCCCTCAGTACGAAGCTCGCGCACCGCTGCGGCCTACTGGCTGGCCGCGCTGGGAGCGGCCTGGTTGGTGTTGCTCGTGTTGACCCCGGATGGTGTCTGGATCGCGTTCCCGCTCTTCTTCCTGCAACTGCACCTCCTGCCGGGGAAGTGGGGTCTGGCCGCCGTTGTCGCGACCACAGTGGTCGCGATTGTCGGATTTATCTGGCACCTGGGCAGTTTCGCGCTCGGTGCGATCATCGGTCCGGTACTCGGCGCGGCCGTCGCCATCGCTGTCGTGCGTGGCTATCAAGCCCTCTACCGTGAGAGTGAGCAACGACGTCGGCTGATCGAGCAGTTACGCGAGACCCGCAACGACCTCGCTGTCGCTGAGCGCGGAGCCGGTGTCCTTGCCGAGCGGGAGCGGCTCGCCCGTGAGATTCACGACACGCTCGCGCAGGGCCTGTCAAGCATCCAGTTGCTACTGCGCGCCGCCGAGCGGGCGCTGCCCGATCAGCCCGAAACTGCGGCCCGGCATGTCGTGCTCGCCCGGGAGACCGCGCAGGACAACCTCACCGAAGCGCGACGGGTGGTGCGGGCGCTCACGCCGATGAACCTCGATGGCGCCTCGCTGCCCGCGGCTCTGGACCGACTCTCTGTGACCACCCGGGAGCGTGATGGGCTGAGCGTGAACTTCCATCTCGTCGGCGAACCGCGGGAGGTGCCGAAGCCGTACGAAGTCGGGCTGCTGCGGATCGCCCAGTCGGCGCTCGCCAACGCCGTGCAGCATGCCGGCGCCAGTCGCGCCGAGCTGACACTGACCTACATGGATCTCGGTATTGCGCTCGATGTGGTGGACGATGGCGTCGGGTTCGACCCGGCCACGGTGCCTTTGCGGCCCGCGAGCGCCGACGGTGGATTTGGCCTGACCGCCATGCGCTCGCGCATTCGTTCCCTCGGCGGCACCTGGTCGCTGACTTCGGAGCCCGGCCAGGGCACCACGGTAGCCGCCAGTTTCCCGATCGGACCGGAAACGGAAGAGACCCGCACGTCGGCAGTGCCTTCGGTGAGCCGCAGATGACGATCCGGCTACTCCTCGCGGACGACCACCCCGTCGTCCGCGCCGGCCTCCGGGCAGTGTTGGACACCGAGTCGGATTTCGAGATCATCGCTGAGGCAGCATCCGCCGAAGAGGCCGTCCGCCTCGCCGCCGAGTTACCCGTCGACGTGGTGCTGATGGACCTGCAGTTCGGAGCCGGTATGCACGGGTCACAGGCCACTGCAGCGATCAGCGCGGGGCCGAACCCCCCGAAGGTCCTCATCCTCACGACCTATGAAACCGACGCCGACATCCTGGCCGCGATCGAAGCCGGCGCCTCGGGGTACCTGCTCAAAGACGCTCCACCGGAAGAGCTGGCCGCAGCCGTACGGACGGCGGCGGCCGGGCAGTCCGCGCTCGCGCCAGCGATCGTGCATCGACTGATGGGCCGGATGCGCGCGCCCGCGACGTCGCTGTCCAATCGAGAGACCGAGGTACTCGGCCTCGTCGCAGAAGGGCTGTCCAACAGGGATATCGGCAAGCGACTCTTCCTCAGCGAGGCCACCGTCAAGACCCACCTGGTGCATGTCTACGACAAGCTCGAAGTCGACTCGCGCACCTCAGCCGTCGCCGCCGCGAAAGCGCGCGGCCTGATCCGCTGACGAGCTGCCGCGCAACTGTCGGTTCAGAGTGGTTACTGGACTCCGCAGTACGTGACTGTCATCGTGGCGCCGGCCCATTGCCAATGATCAGCGAAGGCTGCGCCGTTGATGTCGCGCTGGTACCAACGCTACCAACAACAGTGGACCACACCGCGATTCAAGCGAATCTGAGGACTCAAAAGTGTCCGGATAGCGAGATCTTCGGCCACGGGCCCTGACCCACATCAGTTGTGGTGGTCAGTGCAGTTTCTGGGCAGGGACACTCCCGAGGTGCAATTCGAATACCTGCTGGGTGAGGCTGGGTGGTCGCAGGGAGTCGTGAGCGATGGCGTGAAGAGCCCGACATTGACGGCGTCCTATCTGTCCGATGCATGCCTTCCCGACCAAGCAGTTGGTGAGCGCGCAACAACTACCCGGCGAGATTTCTGCGTGCTGAGCGGTAGCCGCACCGCAGCGTGACGCGACACCGGTCGGGTCGGCGATCGACGTCATGGCCTATGCCCGTCGGACCCTCGAACACATCGAACCGATGGGCAGGCAGGATGAGTGCATGGATCCTGTGGTTGTCGTCGGTGGAGGTATCTCGGGCGTTGCGTGCGCCCGAGTGTTGACGGACGGCGGTATCGACGTCACCTTGGTCGACCGAGGCCGTCGACTCGGCGGGCGGATGGCCGTGCGCACCGTTGACGGACACCCCGTCGACACCGGTGCGTCGTACTTCACTGTCAGCGACGACCGGTTCGCCGCGGTCGTTGACGACTGGCAGGCGCGAGGTCTGGCCCGCGAATGGACCGACACCTTCGATGTGTATGACGACGGCGAGCGCGGCGAGCCGAAGCAGGGATCGATGCGCTGGGCCGCCCAGGGTGGGTTGCGCTCGCTCGTCGAGGACCTGGCCTCGGGGGTGGCAACAGAACACCGCGCCGTCGAGGTGGTGACCCGTGATGGACGCACTGGCATCCTCGAGGTCGACGGGCGGTCAGCTGACACGGTGGTGCTCGCGATGCCCGACCCGCAGGCCCGACGTCTGCTCGACGCGTCCCTGGCCTCAAGGGAGCAGCTCACCGACAACTACGTGCCGACCATGGCGTTGCTCGCCGGGTGGGAAACCCGTTCGTGGCGTGAAGGTTTCGAGGGTGCCTTCGTCAACGGTGACCCGCATCTGACCTGGATCGCCGACGACGGTGGCCGCCGCGGTGACAGCGCCCCGGTGCTGGTGGCCCACTCGAGTGAGGCGCTCGCGAAGCAGCACCTCGACCACCCGGAAGGCGCCGAGCCGGCAATGCGCGCGGCGCTGACGAGATTGCTCGGCATCCGCGATCAGCCGACCTGGTCACGGGTGCACCGGTGGTCGGTGGCCCACCCTGCCGGTACCCGTGAGCGCGCCTTTCACCTCGGCGACGACGGCATCGGACTGTGTGGCGACTCGTGGTCCAGCAAGCCCAGGGTGGAGGCGGCGTGGCTCTCGGGGATGCTGCTCGGCCAGACCATCCTGGAGCGGCACAGTGCAGACTGATTGAGATGGAGACCTATCGCACCCCCGACTCAGCCTTCGAGAACCTGCCCGACTTCGGGTGGGAGCCGTCCTACGCGCAGGTCAATGACCCCGACGGTGGCACCCTGCGTGTGGCGTACGTCGATGCGGGGCCGGCGGACGGGCCGGTGGCAGTGCTACTACATGGTGAGCCGTCGTGGTCCTTCCTCTACCGGCACGTGATCCCGGTGCTGGTAAAGAGTGGGATACGGTGCGTGGTGCCCGACCTCGTCGGTTTCGGCCGCTCCGACAAACCCATCGATCGCAGCGATTACTCCTACGCCCGGCTGGTCGAGTGGACCAGGGAACTGCTCTTCGATCACCTCGACCTGCACGACGTCACCCTCGTCGGGCAGGACTGGGGCGGGCTCGTCGGGCTACGGCTGGTCGCCGAGCACCCCGACCGCTTTGCCCGGGTGGTGGCCGCCAATACCGGCCTGCCGACGGGTGACTTCGACATGCCGCCGGTCTGGTGGGCGTTCCGCCGCGCGGTCGAGAATGCTGAGCTGCTCGACATCGGGCGGCTGGTCGCCGGTGGCTGTGCACGCCCCGTGGCTGAGGGGATCCGCGCGGCCTACGACGCGCCCTTCCCGGACGAGCGCTCCAAAGCAGGACCACGAGCTATGCCGTCCCTGGTGCCGACCCGCCCCGACGACCCGGCCAGTGAGGCCAACCGCGCTGCGTGGCAGGTGCTTTCAACGAGCGAGTTGCCGTTTCTGCTCCCGTTCAGCGACAGCGATCCGATCACCGGTGCGATGGGGCCGATCCTGCAGAAGCTGATTCCCGGCGCCCGGAACCGCAACCACCCGACCATTCAGAACGCCGGGCACTTCCTGCAGGAGGATGCTGGAGCAGAACTGGGCCGGGTCGTCGCGGACTTCATCCGTAGCTGACCCGTCAACCTCCCGCGCCGGATTCGGCGCGGTGCTTGCGGATCCGCCACACGACAAGGGCGATCACGACGACGGCCGCTACCGCGATCGCCGCGCCCTTGCCCACGTAGGACTCCACGGTCTTGTACGAGTTGCCGGCTAGGTAACCGACCATGACGAACGCGATGCCCCACAGGATTCCGCCGACCGCGTTGAAAGCCAGGAACCGGCGGTACGGCATCCGGGATGTTCCGGCCAACGCAGGCATCACCGCGCGGAAGAACGCGACGAACCGACCCAGTAGGACCGCCCAACCACCACGTCGGCGAAGGAAGTCCTGCGCGTCGTTCAGTCGTTCCTGACGCTTGGCGAGGACCTGGGAATTCAGCAGACGCGGTCCGAAACGACGGCCGACTTCGTATCCGACGGTGTCCCCCACGATCGCGGCAGCCACCACGATGGCGATCATCGCCACGATGGAGATCCGGCCCTGGCTCGCGACCACCCCGCCGAGCACCGCCGCAGTCTCGCCGGGAAGCACGAAGCCGACGAAGAGCGCGTCCTCGGCGAACACGAGAAGCCCGACGACGACGTACACCAGGATCGCGTTCAGGGTCAGTAGCCGATCGACCAGACTGCTCACGAACTGTCCTCCTCAGGGTGCTGCGGGCATTCGGGCCGTCCAACTGCCCGGCCTGAGCCTACGGAGCCTGCTTGAAGGCATCGTGAGAAGGCGTACGCCGAACGTGTCGATCACCGCACGGCCTGGTCGATGAGTTCGGACGTGTTCCAGGCCGGCTCGCTGGCCCCGTCGCGAGCGCCGGAGCGCGCCGCGCCGACGCCTGCGCTGACTACTAGCAGTACCCCGAGAGCCGCTGTCAGTTGCGGCACCTGCCCGAGCAGCGCCACACCGATCAGTAGGGCGATGGCGGGCTCGATGCTCATCAGGATCCCGAAGGCCGCGGTCTGCAGACGACGCAACGCCAGTAGTTCGAGGGTGAAAGGGATCACCGGCATCAGCAACGCCAGGCCGATGCCGCTGGCCATCACCGACCAGCTGAGCCGGCCGAATGTCGATGGCCCGACGATGATGGTGGCAACGAGCGCAGCGACCGGCATCGAGATGGCCAGCGCCTGCACCCCCTCCACGGCATCGCCCGCGCGCTGGGTGAGCAAAATGTACGCACCCCAGCACAGCCCGGCAATCAGCGCGAAACCGACGCCGACGAGGTTGGCGCTGCTGGCCCACGGCCCCGTCATCAGCAGGACGCCGGCCGCCGCGGCCACCGCCCAGAGCCGGGCAGAGCCCTTACCCCGCAGCACACCGATGGTGAGCGGGCCGAGGAATTCCAACGCGCTCGCTGTACCCAGCGGGATCCGGGAGACGGCGGTCATGAATGACAACGTCATCACCGCGGTGACGACGCCCAGCGCGGCGCAGGTCAGCAGATTCTTTCGCGTCCACGTCGAGCGCCAGGGTCGCGCGACGATCAGGAAGATCACCGCTGCCCAGACCAGGCGCAGCCATGCAGTGCCCCGGGCGCCGATGCGGTCGAAGAAGCCCACGGATGCCGCGACGCCCAGTTGCACCGTCGTCATCGACAGCAGCGCACCGCAGGCACCGAGCCGAGCGGGGGGCATCCGGCTCAGGAAATTCATGAGGGTAAGTCAATCGGTTGCCGATTATTCGTGTCCACTGCGCACCGGCACGTCGACTGTGTCGCAACAGATCGCTGCCCTGGCTCAAGAGGCGGGTACTCCGTTGCTCGAGCCGGTCTGACGGCTACGGGCGTCGGCGGTTTCGTGCAGCGACGGACATGCACTTCGTCGGACTCGGCTACCCGTACCCCCGGCGACGACGGGGTACTCGGAGCTCGAGTTGCCGACGTGCATGTCGATCGCAACGATTGGGAACGTAGGCTCGAAAGGCGCTACTCACCGTAAGAGTCAGCACCGCAATCAAGGGAGCAGATCATGCAGGTCAGCATCAACGATGTCGTCGTCGCTACCGCCACGGAGGACGAGGTCGTTTCGATCGAGGGGAACTACTACTTCCCGCCCAGTTCCATCGATGCGGCGCTCTTCACGACCAGCTCGACGGCCTACACCTGTCCGTGGAAGGGCGCCGCCCAGTACTGGGACGTCACGACGCCTGGCGGCGCCCACAAGGACGCGGCCTGGAGCTACCCCGACCTCTACGACGGTGCGACCAAGCGCGTCGGCCGTGACTTCGCGGGCTACCTCGCCTTCGACCGGTCGCAGGTAACGGTTTCCTGAGGGTCATTCGCCCGGTCAGCGCCTCCTTGGTCTCCAGATAAGCGCCATCGCCGGGGTCCCACCCTGATCCTTAACCACGGGGGCTGCACTACGTTCGTCGGGTGAGTGCACGATTCGAAGAGCTGGCTTTCAGTGCGACCCCCCGCGGCGAGATCAGCCTGCGCCGCCGGGTGGAGCCCACGCTCAAGGTCGACGTCTATGAAGTGAAGCTCGGCGACGAGTTTCTGATGTCGAGTTTGTTCACCGTCGCTGAGGTGGAGCTGGCCAGGCTGGGTCTCGCACAGGCCTGTGGCGCACATCTGGACGTCGTGGTCGGCGGACTTGGCCTGGGGTGGACGGCGCGGGCCGCATTGGAGGATGTCCGCGTCAGTTCGATGATCGTCGTGGACGCAATGGCCGAGGTCATCGAGTGGCACGAAAAAGAGTTACTGCCCGGCGCCGCCGAGTTGGTGGGCGACCCTCGCACTCGACTGGTCTTCGACGACTTCTTCGCGATGTCCGCATCCGAGCGTGGATTCGACCCCGACGCGCCCGGCCGTGTCTTCGACGCCGTACTGCTGGACATCGACCACACCCCAAGGCACGTGCTGCACCCCAGCCACGCCGCGTTCTACAGCCTGGACGGGCTACGCCAACTGAAACGGCACCTCGCCCCCGGCGGTGTCTTCGCTCTGTGGTCGGACGACCCGCCGGATGAGGACTTCAACGCGCTGCTGGCTCAGGTCTTCGATACCTGCGACGCGCATGTCGTCAGCTTCGCGAACTTCCTGACCGGTGGCGAGTCGACCAACACGATCTACGTCGCCGGCTGACGCGCGGAGCGTCGCGCGCAGCGGCCAACATGCACTCTGCTGGTCGCGCGCTGTGCAGACCCCGGAACGACGGCGTTCTGCAGCAGCAATGCTCGCGAAAGTGCATGTTCATCGACCCGGCTTCATGCTCGGACTTCCTCGGCGCCGGGGTCGGTCAGTTCATCGCGCCAGGAGTGGGTGGGTGCATAGCCGAGCAGATCGCGTGCCTTGTCGATGCAGTAGAACGTCTCGTCGCGGCCCATCTCGCGGCGCACCTGCACGCCGTCGTAGAAGCGCTCACGGACCTGATCGTTCGTGGCCGCGA
Organism: Dermatophilaceae bacterium Sec6.4; assembly: GCA_039636865.1. Taxonomy (NCBI): domain Bacteria; kingdom Bacillati; phylum Actinomycetota; class Actinomycetes; order Micrococcales; family Dermatophilaceae; species Dermatophilaceae bacterium Sec6.4. The sequence continues at coordinate 208,472 of CP144172.1, read as the reverse complement.
CGGACATATCGGCGTTGGCGACGTTGAACACCTCGTAGCCCAGCCCATCGGTGTGCAGGCAGCGCGCCACCAGGTGGCCCAGGTCGCGGGTGTCGATGTAGGCGAAGATGTTGCGGCGTCGCAGCGATGGGTCCTGGAGAAAGTCGGGGAACAACTGCGTGTATTCGTGCGGCTCGATCACGTTGTTGATCCGCAGCCCGTAGATGTCCGCTCCGGTGCGGGCGTGGAACGACCGCGCTGTGGCCTCACTCGCGACCTTCGACATGGCGTAGGCGTCCTCGGGGACGGTCGGGTGCTCCTCGTCGACGGGCAGGTAGAGCGGGCGGCGCTCGCCCTGTGCGAAGCAGATTCCGTAGGTCGTCTCCGAGGAGGCGAACACGATCTTGCGCACGCCCAGTCGGGTCGCGGCCTCCAGCACGTTGTAGGTGCTGAGCACGTTCGTTGCATACGTTGTCGCGTCGGACATGAGAGCGATGCGCGGTATTGCCGCGAAGTGCACCACGGCGTCGTACCGCGGGGCCTCCGGCAGGTCCAACTCGTCCAGATTCGCCAGCCCGGCGAGCGCTGAATAGGTCTCACCGGCACTGGTGAGATCGACCCGCAGGTCGGTGACCGCCGGGTGGCCCAGCGGTACGAGGTCGGCATTGGTGACGTGGTGGCCCTGATCGGCGAGGTAGGGCGCGACGTGTCGGCCGGCCTTACCGCTGCCTCCGGTGAAGAAGATACGCATGACCCTGTTGTACCCCGCCACAGGTACCGCCACGCACGGGCACCAGTCAATTCTGGCTTGACGGCGTCCAGGTCGTCAATTTAATCTTGACGTCATGTTTACCTTGACGAACGATGCTGAAGCACCAACCGACCTCACCCTCGCGACCTCCGATGACCTCGGGTCACTGCTGAGGGCAGTGGCTCAGGAGCTGTCCCGCCGCCGCGATCCGGCTGCTCAGGCGGCCCTGTCGCACGGGATTGTCGAGGTTGGTAGTGCCATTGGTCGAAGCTGGGCATGGCAGCCTTTGCCGGCTCAGCAGCACTGGGCCGATGATGGGGTGGGCACTGGCTGGTCCGCCGAATGGCCCGCCGCGATCGGCGAGCCGGTCGGTCATCAGCCGCGCCCCACCTACGAGCGTGAGCTGACCATGTTCGCCATCCGGGAACAGCGGCCCGGCGCACAGTGGAAGGGGCTGCTCGACGCCACCTGGCCGGCCTACCGGGCCTGGTATCTCAGCGAGGGCGAGGCACGCCGCCCCAGCCTGCAGATCTGCTCCGAGCTGCTGGCCCAGCACATGCCCGAGCTGCTGCCGACGTGGCAGCGGATGGTCCAGCTGGGTGGCGGCGACGAGCTTCTCGCGCGCTTCCTGACCGGATGGGATCTACCGCAGTTCGCGCCGGGGTGCTCGCAGGCGGTACTGACGGGAGACCGGCCGACCCTGGTGCGCAACTACGACTACAACCCCGATCTGTGGGAGCGCGTGGTGCTGTCCACCGGGTTCGGTCCCTACCAGGTCATCGGTACCAGCGACTGCCTCTGGGGGCTGCTGGACGGGATGAACGACGCCGGGCTCATGGTGTCCCTCGCATTCGGTGGACGACCGGGCTCGGGGCAGGGATTCGCAGTGCCGATGGTCGTTCGCTACGTGCTGGAGACCTGCGCGACGGTGCAGGAGGCGAAGGCCAAGCTCGACACCATCCCCATGGCCATGGCCTACAACCTGACCATTGCTGACGCGCACGGCAAGGCGGTCACCGCGTACGTAGCCCAGGACGCCGCACCGGAATACCGGCCGCTCCAGGCGGCGACGAACCACCGGGGAAGGACGCCGGAATTCCCCGAGCATGCGCGCCAACTGCGTAGCGTGGAGCGGCACGATCTGCTGCTGGACCTCATTAACGGTGGACCCGATCGGGACGAACTCGCGAAGGTCTTCATGGAAGCGCCCGTGCGGGCGGAGAATTTCGCGGGCGGTTTCGGCACGCTCTACACCGCCATCTACCGACCTGACGAGCGGTGCGTGGAATACCGCTGGCCGGACCGGTCCTTCATCCGCACCTTCGATGATCCGTCGGCCCAGCTGGACTTCGTCCTGCGTGCCACCCCGGCTTCCGACGCCACTGCCGTAGCGTGAGCCAGCGTCAGAGGCAACGCCGGAGTTAGCGCATATTCGCGAGAGAGAGCGTGGTGGCAATGTCGCCCGAAGACCTCAAAGGACTTCCCACGGCACAGCTGGCCGAGGTCGCCCGTCATGCGATGTCCGAACTCGCCCTGCGGGACAGTCGTGAATCATTCACAGAGCTGCTGTCGATGACCGGCCACGCAGGTACCTGCGTGGCACAGTCGGCCCGTTCACTTGCTGTCGCAGGCTCGTGGAGCCAGGTGGCTGACTTGTCAGGCACCACCAAACAGGCGGCGTGGTCCAAGTGGAGCCGTCCCACGTCGTAGGCGGCTCACCGGCCTAGTTTTGCAAAACCGACCAGCCGCCGACCGGAGAATCTAGATCTTGGTCATCTTCCGGAAGGGCGTGGTGATGCGGACCGTCTTGCTGCTGAAATCGACGGTGAGTCCGCTGGCGTCGACCCCGATGACCTTGCCCACTCCGTAGGAGTCGTGCGAGACGCGGTCGTTGAGCTCGAAGTGCTCGACATCCGGCTCCTGGTGAGGCTGGAACGGGCTGTTGGCGAGACGGGGGCGCGGGTGGTGAGATGAGGTTGCCATTACCTCTCATTATGCGCGCGTGGGGGGCGTGTTGAAACCCCACGGTATCGTAACTAAGGTCGGTCGATGACGAATCGTCTACGTCCGCAACGCAATTCCCCAAAATATCCTGTTCAGGCGAAGCGGATGATGCTGGCGACGCCGGCGATCAGGCAGTAGATGACGAAGGGATAGAGCGTGCGGGTGCGTAGGAAGCGGGTCAGCCAGCGGGCAGCTGCATACGCCGCGATGAAGGCAATGACGAATCCCACCAGCACCTGACCGCCGATCCCTTTACCTTCCGGACCGAACAGCTCGGGGATCTTCAGTACTCCGGCCGCGAGGATGATCGGGGTGGCGAGCAGGAAGGCGAAGTGCACCGCGCGCTCATGGCTCCATCCGCGCAGCAGGCCGGCCGAGATGGTGACCCCGGATCGTGAGATGCCGGGAAGGAGGGCAAGGGCCTGACTTGTGCCGATCGCAATCGCTTCACCGAAACCGGTGTGCGAGAAGTCCAGTTCGGCGCCGCCCTCACCTGCAGAGTGCGATCCGCGTGACTTTCGGCCGGTTCGCTGCGTGAGCAACTCGACGGTCAACAGCACCAGGCCGTTCGCGGTGAGGAAGATCGCGGCCGCAATGGGGTGGGAGAAAAGATGCCGCAACGGTTTGTCCAGCACCAGCCCGATGATCCCGATGGGGATCGTCGCGGCGACCAGGAGTGCGAGCAGGCGGGCGCGCGGCGTGCTTATCCGGCGATCTCGCGCCACGTCGCCGACCCCGCCGAGCACCTGCAGCCAGTCGCGCCACTGGAACGCGATCAACGCGAATGCAGTCGCCACGTGCAGCGCGACGATGAACGCGAGGAACGGGGTTGCGCTCTTCGAACCCTGCTGGGTCACCAGGTCCGCCCAGGACCCGCCGATCCAGGCCGGCACCAGCAGTGAGTGCCCGAGACTGGAGATGGGGACGAGCTCGGTGACGCCCTGCAACAGGCCCATCACGCTGGCCTGCAGGTAGGTGAGGTGACTCAAGGTTCGACTTTCCAGGTGGCGGATCGGAGCGTGCGGACCGTATCGATGTCAGCTGAGCTGGAGCTGAGACGACACGGAAATCGGTTCGGGATGGCCGTGCTGCGTCGATATCCTTGGCCTCATGCCTGATCCGACTACCGCCCTCACCCCGCACATCCAGCAGGCGATGGCCGCAGCGTTCGGGCCTGCGTGGGCCGACGTCGACCCTGTCATCCGTGCGGCCAACAAACGGCAGACCGCCGCCGACCTGCAGGTGAACGCCGCGATGGCCGCCGGTAAGCGCCTCGGCCGCCCGCCGCGGGAGGTTGCCCAGTCGATTGTGGACCACCTCGACCGTGGCGACATCATCGAGGCGGTTGAGGTTGCCGGTCCCGGATTTCTCAACGTCACGCTGTCCCAGCAGTGGATTTCCGGTGCCCTCAACGCGCTGCGCCAGGATGACCACCTCGGTGTCATTGAACCTGCGCGTGAACGGGTCATCGTGGAGTACTCCTCGGTCAACGCCGCGAAAGAGATGCACGTCGCCCACCTTCGTAGTGCCGTGGTCGGTGATGCGCTGGTACGCACGCTGGAGTACCTCGGTCACGAAGTGATCCGGCAGAACCACCTCGGTGACTGGGGCACGCCGTTCGGGATGCTGATCGAGCATCTGCTGGAGGTGGGTGAGCACAGCGACGAGGCGAAGCTGCTGGAGAGCGACCCCAACACGTTCTACCGTGCCGCCCGCGGCAAGTTCACAACTGCCGAGAAAGCCGAGCCCGCAGGTAGCGCCGGCGATTTCGATGCTCGCGCGCGCCATCGGGTGACGCTCCTGCAGTCCGGGGACCCCGAGACCCTGCGCTTCTGGGAGGAGATCCTGCAGTTGTCCCGGGTCTACCTGAACCGGGTCTACACCGAGCTCGACATCACCCTCACCGACGACGACATCGACGGTGAGTCCTCCTATAACGACGAGCTGCCCGGCATCTGTGATGCTCTGCAGGAGAAGGGCATCGCTCAGATCAGCCAGGGCGCACTGTGTGTCTTCCTGGACGGTGTGCAGGGTCGTGACGGCAAACCGTTGCCGCTGATCGTGCGTAAGTCCGACGGCGGCTACGGCTATGCAGTGACCGACATCGCCACCATCAGGCACCGTGCGCTCGACCTGCACGTCGATCGTGCGCTCTACGTGGTCGGAGCGGCGCAGCAGCTGCATTTCTCGATGTGCTGGCAGACGGCACGGTTGGCCGGGTGGGTGCAGGGCCTGACTCCGATTCACGTGCAGATCGGAAATGTGGTCGGCGCTGACGGCAAGATCCTCAAGACCCGTTCCGGTGACCTCGTATCGCTGCAGAGTCTGGTCGATGCCGCGTTCGCGCGATCGGCAGAGGTCATCGCGGCCTCACGCCCCGACCTGGACCAGCACACCCGCGACGTGATCTCTCACCAGGTCGGCATCGCCGCGTTGAAATACGCCGACCTGTCGGTTTCGCACGACAGCGGATACACCTTCGACCTGGACCGGATGGTCGCGCTGCAGGGTGACACGGGCCCCTACCTGCAGTACGCGACGACCCGGATCCGCTCGATCCTGGCCAAAGCCGGCGTCGTCGACCCGGTCGGACCGATCGTGGTGCAGGAGCCGGCTGAACGGGCGCTCGCGCTGCGGCTGCTGGACTTCGGCGGGGTCGTGGTCGCGGTAGGGGAGACGCTTGAGCCGCACCGGCTGTGCAGCTATCTGTCCGATCTGGCGCAGACCTTCAGTTCGTTCTATGAGCAGTGCCCGGTCATCAAGGCCGAGGACGATGCCGTGCGCGAGTCACGTCTCGCGTTGTTGGAGCTGACCCGTTCGGTACTGGTGCAAGGTCTGCTGCTGCTCGGTATCACGGCGCCCGACCAGATGTAACTTTCCGGTCTGCGGCCTCAGGACCCGGGGTAGCCCTGCGGGTTCTGCGACTGCCAGCGCCACGTATCGGCGCACATGTCATCGATCGTGTTCTTCGCCCGCCAGCCCAGTTCGGTACCGGCGCGGGTCGAGTCCGCCCAGTACGCCGGCAGGTCACCTGCCCGCCGCCCGACGATCTCGTGCGGCAACTCGTGACCCACGGCGCGCTCGAAGGCATGCAGCAGTGCCAGTACCGACGTGCCGGTGCCGGTGCCGAGGTTGAAGGCGCGCACCGGCGTTGCCATCGAGTCCAGGTGCTCCAGCGCTGCGATGTGGCCGGCGGCGAGATCCTGCACGTGGATGTAGTCGCGCTCGCACGTGCCGTCGTCGGTGGGGTAGTCCCCGCCGAAGATGCTCAGTTTCTCCCGGCGTCCCACAGCGACCTGGGCGATGAAGGGCATCAGGTTGTTCGGTATGCCGGACGGGTCCTCGCCCATCCGCCCCGACGGGTGCGCGCCGACCGGGTTGAAGTAACGCAGCAGCGCGACCTTCAGGCCGGGGTCGACGGCGGCCACGTCGCTCAGGATCGCCTCGATGATCACCTTTGTTCGCCCGTACGGCGACGCAGCCGAAAGTGGCTGGTAGTCCTCGTGATACGGGTTGGGTGCGGTGTCGCCGTAGACCGTCGCTGAAGATGAGAACACGAACCGGTGCACGCCGTGGCGACGCATCGCCGCGAGGAGGGAGAACGTCGCGTCGAGGTTGTTGCGGTAGTACTCCAGCGGCTTGGCGACGCTTTCGCCGACGGCTTTGAGCCCGGCGAAATGAATGACCGCGTCGATGTTCTGCTCGGCAAACACCTGATCTGTCCGCGCCGCGTCACACAGGTCGACCTCGTGCAATGGCACTTCGCGACCACTGAGTTGCCCGATCGCCGCAACGGCCGTGCGTTTGCTGTTGACGAAGTCGTCGACCAGCACGACATCATGACCGTGGTCGAGCAACTGGACGGCGGTGTGCGAGCCGATATAGCCCGCACCCCCGGAGACGAGAACGCGCATGGGAGCCGATCCTATGGTGGGCATCTGAGCCGGCGGTTCGGCGATGCGGTCGACTCGTCCGTCGCTGACCACTACTGATGGGATAGGGCGCATGAGTACCCCGTGGACTGCGACGCACGTCGAGACGGTGAGCGCCGCCCGGTTGCCCCACGAGCGCGGTGGTTACAACACCGAGGACGTCGACCGGCAGATCGCCAGGATGGCCGTCCTGATGCGCCAGCAGCGACCGGTACCGCCGATCTCCGTGTTGTCCCTGCGCCGTTCTCGGTTGCGTGACGGGTACGCATCGGCGGCCGTGGAGGCCCTGTTCGCCCATGTCGCCTCCTGGCAGCAGGACTTCGACCATGCAGCACCGCCGCCCAACCTGACCCCGGCCGCGAAGCCGGGGTCAGGTGCCCGCGCGGGTACGTCAGAAACGAGTGACCGGGCCGGTGCGCAACGCGAATGGACCCATACCCAGCAGGACTGGGTGCGGGAGATGCGCTTCGCCCGCCGCACCGGCACGCGCGCCTACGACGAAGGCGACGTCGACGGATTCCTGAACCGCGTGCTCACCGCGATGGCCAAGGGAGAGGAGCTGCCGCCGATCCAGAGCGTGCGGTTCTACCCGCCCAAACGTGCCCGAGGCGGGTACGACGCGATCGCGGTCGACGTCTTTCTGGACCAGTTGGGCACGATCCGCCCGATCCTGCATTGATACCTGTGCCGCAGCCGCACTCGGGTCAGCGCGGCCAGGTGGTCAGCAGCAGCGTGGTGATCGAGGCCAGAGCCTGCCGCAACTGGGCCACGGTCTGTGCTCCGGGCTGCAGTACCCAGTCGTAGATGATGGTGGAGGTCGCGCCGGCGAGTGCGAGTGCCCTGAAGCGCAGCTGGAGCGCGGTGTCGGCGCTGAGTTCACTTGTCTGGGTGGCTTCGTTGCAGATGAGCGACACGAGTTGCTCGCGGAAGGCAAGTCGCTTGCTCTCCAGCGTCGGGCTCACGCCGACGATCGAGACGAAGATGATCCGCGCGATCCGGGGGTCCTCGATCATCGGTGAGACATAGGCCAGGTAGGCGGGCGTGATGCGCTCCACGATCGGTTTGCCCCTGGTCGCCGCCAGGGCCGCTTGCGTGCGGTCGGAAGAGCCGGTCGTGGCGGCGTCGTACACGTCAGCGAAAAGCCCCTCCTTGTTGTCGTAGGTCTGGTAGAAGTGCCGGGTCGAGACCTTGGCGCGACCGCACAGCTCTTCGACCGTGGTCTTGGCGAAGCTCTTGGAACCGAACAGATTCAGGCCGGCTTCCAGAAGGCGTTCGCGCCGCTCGAAGTCGCGCTGTGGCGCAGTCTTTCCCGAGTACGGCCGCCCGGTGACTTCGGAGGAATTCTGCGCGGTTTGAGTCGTCATCTCGCCCTTTGTTGGTTGAAGGATGAACTGTGCAACAGACGCGGAAACATCATCGACCCCGCGAGGCCACCAGCAACTGAACTGCTGTACCAACCTGTTGATATTTTTACTATATGCGACTTAGTAAATTTCGTATATGGATTCAGTAAAGTCCGGTGGGCACTGCCGAAGTTGCCTTGTTTCGGCAGTGATCTGGAGCTGCAGAAAGGGTGTCCGGCGAACGCAACCAAAGTCGCCGATAGGGCGCTAAGGTTGCGCCAGTCGTGGCACATTTTTGCCACAGCCTCGCCCCACAACTCGGTCGAGCGGCCAAGGGGAGAACACCATGCAGGTTTCGCACAAATGCCAAGGAGAAGTGAACGCATGAAGCGTCGCACCCTGGCCGCTGCTACAGCGGCTTTGACAACGGTTGCGGTGGTGCCGGCTGCTGCCGCACTGGCGAGTCCGTCCAGTGCCAGCGGCAAGACCGCACTCACAAGTTCAGCGGTAACGAGCGCAGGGGGACTGAATTTCGGCGCTTCGGCACCGGCATCGACCAGCATGACGCTGGGCCTGCAGCTGCCGCTGCGTAACCAGGCCCTTGCCGACCGGTTGCTGGCCAAGGGGACCGTCCTGACGCCCGCGCAGTACGCGGCGTTCTTTGCCCCCTCGAAGGCGCAGGTCTCCCGGGTCAAGGCCTGGGCCGCGTCCCAGGGTATGAAGGTGACCCAGGTCAGCACCTCCTCCGGTCAGATCCGGGTCAGTGCGCCCGTCTCGCGGATCAACCGTGCGCTCGGAGTGAGCGTGCGGTCCGCAACGGCCAACGGCAGTCGTGGCCTCGCTGCTGTCGGCACCCCCGTGGTGCCCAGCAACCTCGGCCTGTCCGGCATTTCAGGTCTGAACACCGTGCGCAAGGCGCGCGTCGACAATGCCAAGCAGGCCGGGTCGACTCGCTCCACGTTGAAGCGCAGCGCCCCGGCCGGCAATGTCAAGCGCGCCGCGAACGGCTCCGACGGCAACAAGGAGTGCGCCAACTACTGGGGCGATCACCTCTACCCCACGGTCTCCCGCTACGGCAAGGAGTCCAACTACATCTGCGGTTACTTCCCGCAGGATCTGACTCAGATGTACGGCGTCAAGGCAGCGCAGACGAAGGCGCCGACCATCGGTGTACTGCTCTGGGGCAACGACCCGAACATGCTGAAGATCACCAACGAGTACATGACGGCGGCGGGTTACCCGACGCTGAAGGACTACACCGCCACCGTGGCTGCCCCGGACAAGGACCTGCCGGCCTGCGACCCCTACGGTGTCGTGTCCGAGCAGTCCATCGACGTGCAGTCCTCGCACTCGATCTCCCCGAACTCCCCGATCCGTTACTACGGCGCGGCGAGTTGCACCGACGCAGCACTGACCAGTCAGTTGCAGTTGATGGTTGACCAGCACAAGGTCTCCACCATCTCGATGTCCTTCGGTGAGGCCTACGACAAGGGCATGAGCAAGGCCGACCAGGCTGCCTGGGATCGTCCGCTGCAGCAGGCTGCACTGACCGGTATCAGCACCTTCGGCTCCAGTGGCGACTCCGGCAACAACGCATACGCGGCCGGTAACGACCTCGGTGGTTGCAATGCTGACAAGACCGTCTGCAAGCCCGACGGCAAGCCGCACATCGGTTACCCCGCCTCCAGCGCCTACATCACGGCTGTCGGTGGTACCTCGATCGGTCTGACCAAGACCGGCAGTGTTGTTGCAGCAGCCGGCTGGGAAAACCTGTACTTCGTGCAGAAGGACCCGGCCAAGGCGCAGTACTCCCTCTACACCGGCTTCGGCACTGACGGTGCGGGCGGCGGCGTGAGCGAAGTCTCGAAGATCCCGACCTGGCAGAAGGGTGTTGTCACCACGTCCTCGACGATGCGCGCTGTGCCCGACGTTGCCGGTTTGGCCAACCCGTACACGCCGTTCCTGATCCGTCAGACCGATAACACGGTTGACAAGAACGGGAAGCTCGTGTCGACCCAGGTCGACTACGCCGCATACGGTGGCACCAGCCTCGCGTCGCCGATCGTGGCCGCGATCGTCGCGCTTGCGAAGGCGTACAACAACGTGCAGGTCGGTAATGCTGCGCCGAAGCTCTACGCGCTGCGCAACAGTTCGGCGATCACCGACATCAACGGGGCAGGCACGATGGGCGTGTTCGCGGCAAGCAGCAAGCCTCAGTACGGCGGCCCCAACGGTGGGATCGTTATCGGAGTCGACAGCAAGCCGCAGAACCTGGTCACCACCAAGGGCTGGGACAATGTCACCGGTGTCGGCGAGCCGAACGGAATGAATTTCATCAAGGCGTTCAAGTAGAACCCGTTCAGTAGCGTCCCGTTTCCCTTGCCTGTGGTGACGTGACGTAGTACTGGTCGATGACTCGATCGCAGAAGGGCCCCGCAGGAGACTGCGGGGCCCTTCCGCGTCTCTTCATATCCGGCCGAGCCCAACCGAGGCGCCCGGTCGGACGTCTGAAGGGGAGAAGGCACACAGCAGAACGCCGGGAGGAACAGCCATGACACGAATCAACAGCCGTTGGATCGGTGGGAGCGTGATGGGTCTCGTACTCATCGCGGGGTGCGGCAACAATGCGACCGGACCCAGCAGCAGCGCGCCCGCCAGCATCAGCACCAGCACGTCGAACACACCCAGCAGCACACCGAGCCCGCCCAGTGCGCCCGGAGAATCCCCGTCGACGAGCTCATCGGGCGACGTCACCCTGCGGGGGACCGTGCGCGGCGACGGCCTGACCTGCGTCGCTTTCGTGGCCACAGACGGGTCCCGGTACGCGCTCGCCGGCCCCGGCCTGCCGAGCAAGGTGCGCGATGTGGCCGGTTCCCTCGGGCGTCGTACCTCCTTGAGCGACCAGCCCAGCCCGCCCCAGATCGCGACTCTCACGATCATCGGACATGTCGTCGCCGGCGTGAAGAGCACCTGCAACCTGTCGACCTTCCTGGTGACGTCTGCGAAGGTGGCGTCCATCGGCCCCCAGTAACGCTGGAATGCCGCCGCCCGCAACCAGGGCGGATACGATCAGCCGCGCCAGCGATACGCGCGGCATGGGTAGTTCGAGGGGTTCATGGCAGGCAAGTTCGGCCGCGGGAGCGGCATGGCGCAGCGGATGGGTCTGCGCGTCGCCGGGGTCGTAGCGGGATTCGTCATCCTCGCCCTCATCGTCGTCGGGGTGAAGGTGCTGGGTGGATCGGGCTCCACTGCCGATGGACCGCCTACATCGAAAGCCTCATCCGGTTCCACCTCGTCGCCTTCGTCGTCAAAGGCTGGGCCGAGTGTGTCCCCCACGATCCCAGTCCCGAAGCTGAGCGCTGCGCAGCTCGCGGCGCTGCCGAAGGCCACGACATTCGGCAAAATAGCGGGACTGCCGGTCTCCGCGACTGCCAACAGCGACGGCAACGTCGTGCGGGTAGCTCGGGATCAGCCGGGTTTCGCGACCCCCGGCGGTCAGGCGAAGACCTTGATCCCGTCCACCCAGCTCGGCCTGGACACCTGGCTGCCGATCGTGGATCGCCGTTCGGGATGGATACAGGTGAGACTTCCCTCCAGGCCCAACGGCTCGCTCGCCTGGATCCCGGCCTCCGGAGCGCGCACCGCACAGACCAACTGGCGGGTACAGATCTCGCTGGCACGCGGCACGATGAGCATCATGCAGGGAGTGGTGCGCAAGGGCACCTGGACGGTCGGCCACGGGAAGTCCGCCGACCCGACTCCGACCGGGCAGACATTCCTGCTCGCGGGTTTTGTGGATCCGACCCAGAAGTTCTCCCCGGTCATCTACGCTCTGGGCGCGCATTCGGAGACTTTGGACTCGTTCGGGGGCGGACCGGGGACGGTTGCCGTGCACGGATGGCCCACTGCGGACGGCCGTCGCGGGCAGGTTTCACATGGATGTGTGCGGGTACCGAGCGCGGCACTGGCAATGTTCGCTAAGTTGCCTACGGGGACTCCAGTCGACATCACTGCCTCATAACTTATTTACAACCCATTCACAGCTAGAAGGGAACCTTCGATGAAGCGCAATACAGCGCTCTTCGGCGCGTCAGCCGCCGTAGGACTCACCGCAGCAGCAGGCCTCATCATGACCAGTGCCACCAGCTCTGCCGCAGCCGCCAAACCCACGTTGTATGGCGTCGCCTACAGCACGACTACTGGATCGGCGGGCTTCGCGTTCGGCAACATCGTCGACCCGGACGGCGTATTCGTTGCCAAGGCAGAGGTCGTCAAGGGCATTTCGGTGGTGGGTTATGAGATGCCGCTACTCAAGACCGGCCCCATCGGTGTGGCCACCGGTTGCGAGAACGGCAAGCCGGTCGTTGCCGTCAAGGGTGGTGGTGCCTCGGGCACCTACACCACCAAGACGACCGTCTCGGCGGCCAAGTTCACCGGCAACAAGTACGCGGCAGGTTCAGTCACCTTCCTGGCCTCGGCAGGAGATATCACTGTTGGTGCGTACTACGACCTGACCGCTTCGGGTACGGGTAAGTACGTCGAGATCGGCGGGGTGTCCGGCTGCGCGACTGCGACCACGCCTCCCTCGAGCTCCTCCTCCAGTAGCACGACGAGCCCGACCACGCCTCCCTCGAGCTCCTCCAGCAGCACGACGAGCCCGACCACGCCTCCCTCGAGCTCCTCCAGCAGCACGACGAGCCCGACCACCGGGCCGACGAACACCACGACCCCCACCGGTCCGGTGAGCCCGACGTCGAGCCCGACCAGCACCGCCACCCAGCCGCCGACCCCGACGGCCACCACCACGACGTTGCCCGTCACCGGCTGACGTCTGCTTCTGCAGTCGCGTAGCGGCGCATCCCCGACAGGGGATGCGCCGCTTTGTCGTGATGGGCCGTTGTGCCCGTACCAGGAAGGCGTGGTCCGTGCGCAGGTGGACGGCCCTCGAGCCGGCCGTCGTAGAGTCGGTATATGCCGATTGCTGCCTCGACGCCGACCCTGCGCGACGGACCTCTGGTGCTGCGCCCGTGGACCTCCGATGACCTGCACGGACTGAAGAAGAGCGCTGTGGCCTCCGGCTGGTTCGAAACCGATGCGGGCCTGGATGAAGGCCTGGAACGCTGGCTGGCCGACCAGGAGGAGGACGGGTCGAAGGTCAGCCTGGCGATTGAGCACAGCGACGTCGTGATCGGTGGGCTGCTGCTAGCCGGCGCCACTGCTGAAGCGTTGGGTGACACCGCCGTCGTCTCGTGGCAGTTGTTCAAGGCCGATACCCAGCTGGTCGCGGCGGGGGCCCTGCAGCTGCTCCTGCGGCATGCTTTCGAGAACCTCGGGATTGCCCGGGTCGAGACCCGGCTTGCCGACAGCGACACTGCGTCCGGTCGTGTCGCGGCGCGGGCAGGGATGTTGAAGGAGGGCACGGCCCGCGGCGCGTTGCCCTCGGGCTCCATAGACGGTGCGCGCATCGACCAGGCGATCTTCGCGCGGCTGGCCGACGACCCGAGCGTGACTGACCGGGGTTCGTTCGCGCGGGTGCTCAACTCCACCTTGCCGACCAAGCGCGCCATTGCCCAGGCGCTCATCCGTAACGAAGCTGGTGAGGTGCTGTTGTGCCAGCCGACGTACAAACGGTTCTGGGATCTACCCGGGGGAGTGGTCGACCCGGCCGAATCCCCGGCGACCGCCGTTCTGCGCGAGGTAGCCGAGGAGTTGTCACTGCACGGCACGGTGCATTCGCTGGCCGCTGTCAGTTGGCTGCCACCGTGGCGCGGCTGGGACGACGCCACGCTCTTCGTTTTCGACGTGCGGGTGACGTCGGAGCCGGGGGCCTTGCAGCCGCGTGAGATCGCGGCCACGCACTGGCGTGCGGTGCAGGACGTCGGTGCACACACCGCCGAGTACACGGCACGGATCATCGAGCGTTCCGTGCAGGCGATCGACGAGGGCACCGGCACCGTCTACCTGGAAAACGGTCAAGACCCCGCCTGGTGATCGGTGCCCTCTCATCGAGCGGCGACGTCCACCGCTCGATGAGAGACTGGGGTCATGAGCAATCAGAACCCGATGCAGGCTGCCCGCGCATCCCTGCTGGCCTTGGACTACCCCCAATCCCTCGGGGTCTACGACGATTACCTCGGCGCGCAGCGCGCGGTCGACTATCTTTCCGACAACGAGTTCCCCGTACAGAACTGCATGATCGTCGGCACCGACCTCAAACAGGTTGAGCGCGTCACCGCCCGCCTCACCTGGGGTCGGGTCATCGGTAGTGGCGTCGCCTCCGGCGCGTGGATCGGGTTGCTCATCGGGTTGCTGCTGTCGGTCTTCGACGCCAACAGCAACAAGGCTGCGGTGATCTTCGGTGGCATCGTCTTCGGTGCGGTCTTCGGTGTGGTCTACGCCGCGATCGGCTACTCGATGTCGCAGGGACGCCGCGACTTCACCTCCGTCAGCACCATCGTCGCCACCCGCTACGAAGTACTCGTCGAGCACAAGTTCGCCCAGCAGGGTCGGGAAATGCTGGAGAAGTTGGACTCCGGTCTGCAGGGCCCACGGCTGTGACGCACCCGTCCGAGAACGATCCACCTGAGGTAGCGCTACGGCGCGTGCTGGATTCCGTACCCGCCTACCGTCCGGGGAAACCGGCGACTACGCGCACCGACGTCACGGCGTACAAGATCAGCTCCAACGAGAACCCGTACCCGCCGCTGCCGTCGGTGCTCGCCGAAGTCGCAGATGCCGCTGCCAATCTGAACCGCTACCCTGATATGGCCGTTACAGCGATGACCGAGCGGATCGGTCGCGCGCTCGGTGTCAGCCCCGACCGGATCGCCACGGGAACCGGCAGTGTGGGCGTGCTCGCCCAACTGCTGCAGATCACCTGCGACCCGGGCGACGAGGTCGTCTACGCGTGGCGCAGCTTCGAGGCCTACCCCATCGTGATCGCGCTCGCGGGCGCTACTTCGGTGCAGGTGCCGCTGGACGCCGAGGCTCGGCACGACCTGTCGGCGATGGCTGATGCGATCACCGACCGCACCCGACTCGTGCTGGTCTGCACCCCCAACAACCCCACCGGGCCTGCCGTCGGCGCGGCGGAGCTGGAGGACTTCCTCGCCCGGGTGCCGTCCTCGGTGCTGGTCGTGGTGGATGAGGCCTACCTGGAGTTCGTCCGCGACCAGGACGCCGTGCGCGGTATGGAAGTCGTCGCAGCCCACCCCAACGTCGCCGTGTTGCGGACCTTCTCCAAGGCGTACGGGCTGGCCGGGCTACGCGTGGGATACGCGGTCGCGGCGCCCCGGATCGCCGAAGCCCTACGCAAGGCCGCGACACCCTTCGGGGTCAGCGAGATCGCCCAGCGGGCTGCCGTGGCGAGCCTTGATGCCGAGGCCGAGCTGCTGGAGCGGGTCAACGCTCTGGTCGCCGAACGCGACCGCGTGGTCGCAGCACTGATCGCGCAGGGCTGGGAGCTGCCGGTGACCCAGGCGAACTTCATCTGGTTCCCGCTCGGCGACGATGCCCTGTCCTTCGCAACCGCAGCCGAGGCCGCGGGTCTGACGGTGCGGCCCTTCCCCGGCGACGGCGTGCGCGCGACGATCGCCGAGACCGCAGCCAACGACCGACTGATCCAGGTCGCTGCAGCGTTTCGCGCCGGCTGACCGACGACGTCGATGAGCACGCACGGGTACGGCGACGTACTCCGGGTGACCGGAGCCCGCCAATTTCTGATCGGGTCCGCCGTCGAGCGACTCGGCGGCGCGATGTTCGGGGTAGGCGTCGTCGCGATGGTCGCGAGCCGTCGCGGGTCCTACTCCCTCGCCGGCGCGGTGTCCGCGGGCGCGCTGGTCGTCCTGGCGGTCTCCGGTGCGTTGATCGGACGCGCCGTCGATCGTTACGGGCAGCGCCGCGTCACGCTGCCGCTGGTGGCCTGGTCGACGTTCTGGTCGATCGGGACGGTCCTGGTCTCCCTGCTCGGTGCGCCCATCTGGACGTTGTTCCTCGCCTACTCGATGTCGGCCGTGACCGGGACGACAGGCAATCTGAGTCGCGCCCGGTGGTCCTATCTGCTGTCCGAGCGACCTAAGTTGCTGCACTCGGCCATGTCGCTGGAGCAGGTGATCGACGAGTTGACCTTCGTGGGCGGTCCGGCGTTGGCCGTCGTATTGGCAACCACGGTGCTGCCCGAAGCGGGCCTGATCGCCGCGGCATTCTTCTTCGGAATCGGCAGCCTGATCTTCCTGGCCCGCACCGATACCGAACCCCCGGTGGACCGGCTCTCCCACGAGCAGACCAAATCCGTGCTGCGTATCCCCGCGGTCCTGGTGGTGTGCGCCGTCGCCTTCATGATCGGCGGGATCTTCGGCGCGAACGAGATTGTCACCATTGCGACGACCTCGTCGCTCGGCCACCCGGAGGCGGCCGCGTTCATCCTGGCCCTCTATGCATTGGCATCGGCGATCGCGGCCGTGGTTTACGGCCTGCGGGACAACGCGATCCCGCTGAATCGTGCGCTGTGGGGCGGCGCACTGGCCATGTGCCTGCTGGAGGCGCCCGTGCTGTTCGTGGGCAGCGTGCCGTTTCTCGCGGTAGCCCTGACCTTCGCCGGAATCGCCACCGCCCCCACATTGATCGTCACCATCAAGCTCGCGAGCGCGCTCGTGCCACCCAACCAGGTGACCGAGTCGCTCAGCCTCGTCTCGACCGCGATGATCATCGGTATCGCAGGCGGGTCATCGCTCGGCGGGATCGTGGTCGAGAGCGTGAGCCCGCACGCGGGGTACGCCGTGCCGGTCGTGGCCGCGGGCCTGGGCGCGCTGCTCGGGTTGGCCTGCCACCGCATCCTGCGCCCCAAGCCCGGCCCCCGAGTGGCATAGCAACACCGCGAGCGGCGTAGTAATAAGTAGTGCATTCGCAAGATATGTATGCCAGTGGGCGGAGCAGTCAGGCGAGCGCGGTAATGTGCGTCGTTGTGACTGGCGCCACAACGACGTGGCACCGTTCACCGCCTGCCAGCGACCCTGGCGCGCGGTGACCAGCTGACCGACCACAGGCACCACCGATGCCGCAGGGAACAGGAGCACACGTGACCGACACTCACGATGTCGTCGTACACCACGAAACCGTCGTGGCCGGGACGCCACTGGACATTACCGACGGCGGGCCCGACATGGTCCAGTTCGTCGACGGGGAGGGCACCCGCCTCGAGCGGACCCCCGCCAACACCCCCTATGCCGAGATCGTCGAAGCGATGGAGCCGGCCGATGCCCGCTCCATGTACCGCGACCTGGTGCTCGTACGGCGCCTGGACGCCGAAGGGCACGCGCTGCAGCGCCAGGGCGAGTTGGGCCTGTGGCCCTCGCTGCTGGGTCAGGAGGCCGCGCAGGTGGGTTCCGCGCGGGCCATGGCCCCGCACGACTACGCCTTCCCGGGCTACCGGGAGCACGGTGTGGCCTGGTGCCGTGGGATCCAGCCGGAGCAGTTGCTGGCACTCTTCCGCGGAGTCGACCACGGTGGTTGGTCGCCGCAGGAGATGAACTACCACCTGTACACGATTGTCATCGGCAACCAGATGCTGCACGCGACCGGATACGCGATGGGTGTGCAGCGCGACGGCGCAGTCGGCACCGGCGACCCCGAGCGCGACACCGCGGTAATGGCATTCACCGGCGATGGCGGCACCGCCCAGGGTGACTTCAACGAGGCAATGGTCTTCGCGGGCGTCGCGAACGCTCCGGTCGTCTTCTTCGTGCAGAACAACCAGTGGGCCATCTCCGAGCCCAACTACAAGCAGTTCCGGGTGCCGCCCTACCAGCGGGCCCTCGGTTTCGGCTTCCCCGGCATCCGGGTCGACGGCAACGACGTCCTCGCGGTCTATGCGGTGACGAAGATGGCGCTGGACAATGCGCGCAACGGGCTGGGACCGACGTTGATCGAGGCATTCACCTACCGTCTCGGTGCGCACACCACCTCCGATGACCCGACCAAGTACCGCTCTGCGGCCGAAGTCGACATCTGGCGCGAGAAGGACCCGATCAAGCGGATGCGCGGGTTCATCACCCAGAAGGGGTACGCGGACGAAGAGTTCTTCGCAGGCGTCGACAAGGAAGCCGACGAGCTCGCCGTACGGGTACGCAGTGCCTGTCAGAACATGCCCGAGCCCGAGCAGTCGCGGATGTTCGACGAGATCTACGTCGATCCACACCCGTTGGTCGATGGCGAGAAAGCGACGTTCCTCGCCTACCAGGCCGGGTTCGATCAGGAGGGTGGGCACTGATGGCGATGCAGAAGATGAGCCTCGCGAAAGGCCTGAACTCCGGGCTGCGCGCAGCCATGGAGCACGACCCGAAGGTGCTGCTGATGGGGGAGGACGTCGGCAAGCTCGGCGGTGTCTTCCGGATCACCGAGGGCCTGCAGAAGGACTTCGGCGAGGACCGCGTCGTCGACACCCCGCTGGCCGAGTCCGGCATCGTCGGTACTGCGATCGGGCTCGCGCTGCGTGGGTACCGCCCGGTGGTCGAGATTCAGTTCGACGGGTTCATCTACCCGGCGTTCGACCAGATCGTGGCCCAGTTGGCCAAGATGCATGCCCGTTCGCGGGGGTCGCTGCGACTGCCGATTGTGATCCGGGTGCCGTTCGGCGGCGGTATCGGCGCTGTTGAGCACCACAGCGAGTCCAACGAGGCCTACTTCGCGCACACCGCGGGGCTGCGGGTCGTGGCCTGCTCCGACCCGGCCGATGCCTACTGGATGATCCAGCAGGCCATCGAGAGCGATGATCCGGTCATGTTCTACGAGCCGAAACGTCGTTACCACGAGCGCGCAGAGGTCGATCTCGACGCGGGCGTACGCCTCGGTCTGCACGATGCGCGGGTGGTCCGAGAGGGCACCCAGGTGACGTTGCTGACGTACGGCCCGATGGTCAAGACGTGCCTGCAGGCCGCCGCGGCTGCCGAGCAGGACGGGATCTCGCTGCAAGTCGTCGACCTGCGCTCACTCTCGCCGCTGGATGTCGACACGATCACCCGTGTCGTGAAGGACACCGGCCGGGCGATCGTCGTCCACGAGGCCAGCACCTTCCTCGGGATGGGCGCCGAGCTCGCCGCCGAGATCCAGCAGGAGTGCTTCCACCACCTGGAGGCACCGGTGCTGCGGGTCGGTGGCTACAACATCCCCTACCCGCCGAGCCGCTTCGAGGAAGAGTTCCTACCCGGGCTCGACCGCATCCTGGATGCCGTCGACCGCTCGCTGGCCTACTGACACTGATAGCACCGAGGGGCTTTCCGCATGACTCTGCAAATGTTCAAACTCCCCGACCCGGGTGAGGGACTGGTCGAAGCCGACATCGTCACCTGGAAGGTGAAGGTCGGCGACGAGGTCGCCACCAACGACATCGTTGTTGAAATCGAGACGGCGAAATCGTTGGTGGAGCTACCCATCCCCTGGGCGGGCACCATCAAAGAATTTTTTGTGCAGGAGGGCGACACCGTCGAGGTCGGCACCCCGATCGTGTCGGTGGAGGTAGCCGGCGCCGCCACCACCGACCCGGACGAGGTGACTACGCCCACGGCGCTGGCTCCGGAGGAGAAGGCCGACACGCAGAAGGCTGACGAGCCCGAGGAACGCGTTCCGCATCTGGTCGGGTACGGCTCTGCGCCCGCACCGACCGCCCGTCGGGCGCGTCGATCAGCAGTCGTTGTGCCTGCCGCCCCGGCACCTGTTGCGCCGTCCTCGTCCCCGCAGCCGCCGGCCCCTGTTGCCTCCGTACCTGTGACCCCCGTGCCCGTGGCTGAAACACCGGCCGCAGCTGCACCGGTCTCCGGCGGCAAGGCGCTGGCCAAGCCACCGGTGCGAAAGTTCGCCAAAGACCACGGGGTCGATCTCTCGCAGGTCACGCCGAGTGCAGAATCAGGCATTGTCTCGCGCGCAGACGTGCAGCGGTACCTGGCGAATGACGCTGCTGGTCCCGATGATTCGGTGCAGCCGGCGCCGGCTGATGCCGGCTCGCGGGAGACTCGGACGCCGGTCAAGGGTGTCCGCAAGCTCACCGCCGACGCGATGCGTTCATCGGCCTTCACCGCTCCGCATGTCACGGAATTCGTGACGGTGGATGTCACCGCGACAATGGATCTGGTTGCCCGGCTGCGGACCGATCGGGAGTTCACCGGACTGAAGGTGACGCCTCTGACGGTGCTGGCCAAGGCGATGTGCCTCGCTATCCGTCGTCATCCCGGCGTCAACGCGACCTGGCAGGACGTCGATGACGGATCTGCTGAGATCGTCACGAAGCACTACGTCAATCTCGGTATCGCCGCAGCAACTCCGCGCGGACTGGTGGTGCCCAACGTCAAGGGCGCGGACACCATGTCGATGCGTGAGCTCGCCGAAGCGATCGGCGGACTGACCGCGACGGCGCGTGAGGGCCGTACCCCGCCCGCCGACATGTCCGGCGGCACCATCACCATCACCAATGTCGGGGTCTTCGGTGTCGATACGGGCACTCCGATCATCAATCCCGGTGAGGCCGCGATCCTGTGCTTCGGTGCGATTCGCAAGATGCCGTGGGTGGTCACCGCCGCCGACGGTACCGACACGATCGTGCCTCGTCAGGTCACCCAGTTGGCACTCTCGTTCGACCACCGGTTGATCGACGGCGACCTGGGATCACGCTTTCTGGCCGATATCGCCGCGCTGTTGGAGGATCCGGCGCGCGCGCTTATCTGGGGCTGAGGCGAGTTGGTAGCAGCTACGCGCTCGAGAGGGCGCGCGGCTGCTACCAACGTCGCGAGGTCGATCAGTGCAGGTGGGCGGCCAGTAGTTCCGCCAGATGTGTCCCACGAGACGTACCGTCCGGCATTGCGCCCAGCAGGTCATCCAGTTGCGTGCGGCAGGAGAAGCCGTCCGCGAGCACCACATCGCCCGGCCGTGCTGCGCGTACGGCGGGCAGGAGCTGTTGCTCCGCGATCGCTACAGAGACCTCGTAGTGGCCCTTCTCGACACCGAAGTTTCCTGCTAGTCCGCAGCATCCGCCGAGGCGCTGAACGTCGGCGCCGGCGTCTGCGAGCAGCGCGGCGTCGGCAGCCCAGCTCATCACCGCGTGGTGGTGGCAGTGCGGCTGGGCGATCACCCGCACCCCGGCCAGTGACGGCGGTGTCCAGCCCGGCGTGCGAGCGAGCAGTTCGGCCAGAGTGACGGTCGCATCACGCACAGCTCGCGCATCGGCGGTCGGCACCAGTTCGGCTGCGTCATGCCGCAACACCGCGGTGCACGACGGCTCGATCCCGACGATCGGCACGCCGGCGCTCGCGGCCGGCAGGAGCCCCGCGATCGTGCGCTCGAGTTGCTTGCGTGCGCCGTCGAGCTGACCGGTGGAGATCCAGGTCAACCCGCAGCATCCTGAGGCCGTGGGAAGCCTGGGCGTGTATCCCGCGTCGCGGAGCACCGCGACCATGGCTGCACCGACGGCGGGGGAGAAGTTGTCCGTGAAGGTGTCGACCAGCAGCACGACCTCGTTTCCGGTGCTGCTCGCGGGATCGAACGGCGCCAGGTCGTGCGTGCGGGCCCAGCTGCGGAACGGGTCGGCGGCGATGGCGGGGATGCTGCGCCGGGAATCGACGCCGACTGCGGACTTCGCGAGCGGGACCCGGTCACCCAGTCGCAGTGCGATGTTCGCGATTCGCGGTACCCGCGCGCCGGCACGCACCCAGCGTGGCAGTTGGCCGAGCACGTAGTGCGATACCGGTCGCAGTCGGCCCTTGTACGACTGGTGCAGGACCTCGGCCTTGTAGGACGCCATGTCGATCCCGGTCGGGCAGTCCGACGCGCAGCCCTTGCACGAGAGGCACAGGTCGAGTGCGTCGTGCACCTCCGGTGAGCGCCAGCCGCCCTGCACGACCGAGCCGTTGAGCATCTCCTGCAGCACCCGTGCGCGCCCGCGAGTGGAATCCTTCTCCTCGCGTGTTGCCAGGTACGACGGGCACATCACGCCACCGCTGGCGGTGTTGTCAGCGCGGCATTTACCGACGCCGGTGCAGCGGTGCACGGCCTGACTGAAATCGCCCCCGTCAGCGGTCCAGGCGAAGGCGAGCGGCGTAGGGGTCTTACGAGCGGGGAAGCGCAGGTCGGCGGTCAGCGGCGCCGGGTCGACGAGCACTCCCGGGTTCAGCAGGTTGTCCGGGTCGCAGATCGCCTTGGCGGCGCCGAAGAGGTCAATGACCTCGGGCGAGTACATCAGCGGTAGTAGCTCGCTGCGCGCGCGACCGTCGCCGTGCTCACCGGAGAGTGAGCCGCCATAGGTGGCAACGAGTTTCGCGGCATCCACCATGAAGGACCGCAGGTAGCCGGGTCCACCAGGTGCATCGATCGGAATGTCGAGCCGTACGTGCATACAACCGTCGCCGAAGTGGCCGTACGGAGCGCTGGACAGCCCGTGGGACTGCACCAGCTTTTCGAAATCGCGCAGATAGTCACCGAGGCGGGCCGGCGGTACGGCGGCGTCCTCCCAGCCGGGCCACGCGGGTTTGCCAGCGGGGGAGCGACCCGCCAGGCCGGCTCCGTCGGCCCGAATTCGCCACAGCGCAGCGGCCTGGGCGATATCGGTCACCACCAGGGATGAATGAGCACCGAGCGCGGCATCACCGGCGAGCGCCTGCGCGCGGGCGAGAACCTCATCGGCGTCCTCGCCGGACACCTCGGTGAAGAGCCATGCGGGGCCGTCGGGCAGCGGCGGCGAACTGCCGCCGCGGCTGTGCAACACATCCAGCAACCGCTGGTCGAACCCTTCGCATGCGGTCGGGTGATGCGTGAGGACAGCCGGCGATGCGTCTCCGGCGGCGGCGATATCG
The DNA here is from genome assembly GCA_039636865.1 of Dermatophilaceae bacterium Sec6.4. NCBI lineage: Bacteria > Bacillati > Actinomycetota > Actinomycetes > Micrococcales > Dermatophilaceae > Dermatophilaceae bacterium Sec6.4. The sequence continues at coordinate 185,629 of CP144172.1, read as the reverse complement.
GGGTACCCAAGGACGACCATCACCCGTACCGCAGGGTCGCGGACAAGGCGGACGGTGGCCTCGGTGATCACCGCGAGCGTGCCTTCGGAGCCGACCAGGAATCGGGCCAGATCGACGCCGCGCTCGGGCAGCAGGTGCTCCATCGCGTACCCGGAGACCTGGCGGCCGAAGCGCGCGAACGAGGTACGTATCAGCTCCAGGTGATCCGCGCCGAGAGCGGTCAGCGCCTCGGGTGCAGGTCCGGTGGCCCGTGCCCCGTTGCTGACCAGGTCGAACGGCTCGCCGGTGCCCCAGAAGCCGCGCAGGCCCGTCACGTTGTCGACCGTGCGGCCGTAGCTGAGGGTCCGTGAGCCGCAGGCGTTGTTGCCGAGCATCCCGCCGATCGTGCAGCGGCTTGAGGTGGAGGGGTCGGGTCCGAAACGCAACCCGTGTATTGCAGCCGCGACCTGCAGGTCGTTCTGTACGACGCCCGGCTGCACGATGGCGGTCTGCGCGGTCGGGTCGATCGAGATGATCTTGTTCAGGTGACGGGAGAAGTCGAGCACCAGGCCGGCGCCGATGGAGTTGCCGGCGATCGAGGTGCCCGCGCCGCGAGTGGTGAGCGGCACGCCGAGGTCGCGTGCGACGCCGTACGCTGCCCGCACCTGCTCGGCGTCACGGGGGAAGGCCACTGCCAGCGGAGCGACGCGGTAGAGCGAGGCGTCAGAGGTGTAGAGCGACCGAGTGAGGGAATCACTGCGAGCGTGCAGGCCGGCTGCGCTGAGGCGCCTCACGAGTTCGTCCACGTATCCCATGATCCCGCACGAGTATTCGGCGGCGCACTTCGGTGTGAACAACGAAGTGCGCGCCCCGCGGACCCGTGAAGGTCGCGGAGCGCGCACTGGAGGCTCGAAGTTGCGGCGGGTGCCGGTCAGTCCGAGACGTGCCTCGGGTGGTAGTCCCCGCCCGCTGCAGCGTGCCGGGCACCGTCGTGGCTGGTTTCACCGGTGACGTTCAGCAGGGCTTCATCGGAGCCGTGGTGGCGCGCCGGTTCGTCCTGCCGTGCGCCGTGTGCCGGTGTCGATACCAGGTCACTCGCAGACGGTTCGTTGTCGTAATCGCTGAACCGGTCGCCTTCGGCCGGCTCGCCCGATGTGTCCTTCCCGCTCTTGGCATCTGCGGCGGCCTGAGCCCGCGCAGCATCGGACTTGACCGCGTCGGCTGCGGATTCGTTACGCAACTCGACCTTCGGCATCAGCAGCAGCACCAGGAATCCGACTGCCATGACGGCGGCAGCCACGATGAAGATCAGGTGGATGGAGTCGGTGAAGCCGACCTTGAAGGGCAGCTGCGCCTCCTTCGGAAGCTTGCTGATGACCGTCGAATCGTTCGCGAACTGAGAAACGGCGCCCTTGTTGGCGATGATCTGACCTTGAACGGCCTGTGGTGCCGCCTCGATGGCGTTCCGGACGTTGTTGCCCAGAGTGCTGTAGAGGATCGACAGGAAGACCGCGACACCGAGGGTTCCACCCATCTGGCGGAAGAACGTCGCAGACGCGGTGGCGACTCCGATTTCCCTGGGCGGGACCGCGTTCTGCACGATCAGTGTCAGCGCCTGCATGCAGTTACCGAGGCCGTAGCCGAGAATGAACATGAAGAACGACACCAGTACCAGGTTGCTGGTTGCCGTCACGAAGAGATACATCAGCAGCAGGCCGATCGTGGCCAGCGCGGTGCCGAGGATCGGGAAGCCGCGGATCCGACCGGTGCGGGAGGTGATCAGACCGGAGATGATCCCGGCGAGCATCAGGCCCAGCACGAGCGGGAGCATCAGGAAGCCGGATTTCATCGGCGAGGCTCCATGCGCGATCTGCATGTAGAGCGGGAGCACCGTGATGCCACCGAACATGCCCATACCGACGATGACACTGGCGACGATGGTCACCGATGCGGCTCGCAATTTGAAGATGCGCAGCGGGATCAACGCGTCGTTGCCCATCCGGGTTTCAACGGTGATGAACATTGCCAGACCGAACGCGGCGATGGCGTACGCAGCAATTGATTTGCCGGATCCCCAACCCCAGGACTGGCCTTGTTCGGCGACCGTCAGAGTAGGCACGAGGGTGAGCACCAGAGCCACAGCGCCCCACCAGTCGATGCGGGCCTTGCGGTGCACGGTGTCCAGGTGCAGCGTGCGCCACACGACGAACAACGCAACGATGCCGATCGGCACGTTGACCAGGAACACCCAGCGCCACCCGGAGATGCCGAGGATCAGCGGAGTCTCGGCGAAGAGGCCGCCGACGACCGGGCCGAGAACACTGGAGGTGGCGAAGACGGCCATGAAGTAACCGGTGTACTTCGCGCGCTCCCGGGGTGCGACGAGGTCGCCGATGATGGCGAGCACGAGGGTGAACAGACCACCGGCACCGATGCCCTGGAACGCCCGGAACGCCGCAAGCATGTACATCGAGGTGGCGAACGAACAGGCGGCCGAGCCGGTGATGAACACCGTGATGGCGAACATGAACAGCTTCTTACGGCCGTACATGTCACCGAGCTTGCCGTAGATCGGCGTGGTGATGGTGGAGGTGATCAGGTAGGCAGTGGTGACCCAGGCCTGGACCGAAAGTCCGTGCAGGTCATCCCCGATGGTGCGGATCGCCGTGGCGACGATCGTCTGGTCGAGCGCGGCCAGGAACATTCCGAGCATCAATCCGCTCAGGATGCGCAAGATCTGCTGGTGGGAATACTTCGTTCCCGAGCCGGCAGTCGGTGCGGCCTTGGTGGTGGCAGTCACATCGACTCCTTTCCGATGAGTGGGGACTTGATAGGTGAGCCGGCGCCTGCGGCCCATCCGGTCGATGCTGCGGCGCAGTGGTTGCTGAAGTCGTTGGTCAGGTCCGAATGCAGGCGGCTCAGGTAGCCGTCGAAGTCACGCGCCTCGTCATCGGTCCAGTCCGACATCACCGAGGCGAACATCTGACCCCTGTTGCGGTGGATGTCCTGCAGAAGTCGCTCGCCGTCCGGGGCGAGCGCGATGATCTGGGCGCGGCCGTCGTTGGGGTCCGGGATCTTCGCCAGGATGTCGGCCTGCACCAGGTGACTGACCTGGCGACTGACCGTGGACATGTCGGAATGGATGCGTTCGGCAATGGCACCGACCCGCATCGGGCCGTTTGCGAGCGTGAAGATCAACGGGTACGCGGTGGTTTCGACATCTGGGTGTAGCCGACTCAGGTGATGGCGAAGGGCGCTGAAGGTCTTCACCACGTGCACCAGGTCTTCCCCGACCTGTGACGCGACGTTGAGACTGACGGGCATTGACTACTCCTTAGTTGCTTGCAGCACACAACTATATGAATAGATTGACCATCAATCAAATTGGTTTTATATGGTGTCCGTCACAGACACTCGGGCGACGTCAGGGGGTGATTGCCAGGGAGTCCAGCACCCGTACGGCCGCAGCCTCATCGCCCTCGACGGTGTAACGCAGATCGGCTGTCGAAACCCGGCCCGCACCCCGTCGGGTGAGCGCCTCGGTGCTGAGGCGGATCGTGGTGATCTTGCCCAGCGGCAGCGGAATGATCTCACCGGTGTCGTCATCGACCTTGTCGACGTGCGCGGTGCCGGAGAAGAGCGATTCGGCGTATGGGCGCCCGTCGCTGCCTTCGACCATCCGGATCCCCTGACGGGCCATGATCGGCCCGGTGCAGTCGATGATGACCACACTTCCCGCCGCCAGGTCGGCGCGTCGAGCCGCCCGCGCGGGGAACGCGGCCAGGATGTCGCTGGTGAACGCGGCCGCCCCGGCCGAGTCCAGATTGCCGATCCGGTGCAGGGCATCGCGTAGGTCCTGCTCGTGACACCACATGTCGACCACCCGCAGGTGCAGCAGGTTGGTCAGCTCAGTCGGGCCGAACGGTCCCTGGACGACTGCGTCCGGCGCCAGCGCGGGGTCGGCGAAGGCCGCGATGCGCTTGGGGAGCAGGTCGCGCCATTCTCCGACGACCTCGCCGCCGGAGCGGGAGCGCCGCACCTCCACCGCCTGCTCGATGAACCGGGCGAAATCGCTGTGCAGCCACTCGTAGTCCGGCACCTGAACCTGGCGGTCCTGACCGCCGTTCAGCAGGTGTTCGGTGCCGGTGACATGGGACAGGACGTCCTTGACGCTCCAGCCGGGCAGTGGCGACGGCTTGTCGAAATCGTCCGGGTGGCAGGTCATGCCCAGATCGAGGATCGCCTGACCGGTCTCGGCGTACGCGTCGACCAGCTCGGGCAGTTCAACCGGGGGCCTGGGATGGGTCAGCATTCACCCAATCTAGTGGGCGCGCCCGCCTGCGGCAGCGGGTCCGTCACCGGCACTGCCTACCCTTGGGGTATGTCTGTCGAGCAGCACGCGAACCCCGCGCCGGCGGCGCCGGTGCGGGCGTACTGGGTGCGGGCGGTCGCGCCGGTAGCTCTCGCGGTCGTCGTGGGGTGTCTGTTCTTCTCCCGCGCAGCCGCACCGCTCGAGCTCGGCGACCCCGGCGCGTTCGTGCGCTGGGGTATTCCCGTCGCCAATGTCCTGCGTGATCTGTGTGCTGCGTTGACGGTCGGTTCGTTGCTGCTGGGCGGTTTCCTCGTCCCGGAGGGTGCCGCGTCCAGGCGGCGCGCGCGGCTGGCCCGCTACGCGGCCTGGGCGGCGACGGGGTGGGCCCTCATCGGCGCAGCAGGCGTCGTGCTCTCCTTCGCCGACGTGGCCGGCACGCCGCTCGGCGCGGCGGGGTTCACCCAGCAGGCGTGGGCGGCCATCTGGCAGATCGAGCTACTGCGCGCTCCCGCAATCATGGCGTTGATAGCCGCGGTCATCGCGGTATTGGCCTATCTGGGGCCCGAGGCGAAGGGCATGGCGTGGCTGTTCGGACTCTCCCTCGTCGCGCTGTACCCCCTCGCGCTCATCGGCCACGCGGCGGGCTCCGACGGGCATGAGGTGGCCGTCGACTCCCTCCTGGTCCACCTGCTCGCGGTCACGATCTGGGTTGGCGGGCTGCTGGCTCTGCTCCTGATGTGGGGACGCCTGGGTAAGGGGACTGCCGTTGTGGTGCGCCGCTACTCCTCTGTCGCGCTCTGGTGCTTCGTCGCGGTCGCCGGGTCCGGTGTGCTGAACGCCGCCTTACGGGTCGGTAGCTTCTCCGGGTTGGCGTCGCGGTACGGCGTGCTCGTGTTGTTCAAGGGTGTGCTGCTGGTCGGACTCGGCACGTTCGGCGCTGTGTACCGCGCCCGGGTGATCGCGCGCCTGGACGACGGGGGCGCCTCTGCGGGGCGAATGCTCTTTGCGCGTCTCGCCGGTGTCGAGTCGCTGGTGATGGGAGCGGCGATAGCTGCAGGTGTTGCGCTGTCGCGGTCGGCGCCGCCGGTCGTCCAGGTCGACCTGGGCAAGGCGGACATCGCCTACAACCTGACGGGGTACGCGACCCCGCCCGCACCGCACATCTCGACGTGGGTCGGCGCATGGCGGGTGGAATGGTTGTTCACCGCCGTCGCGGTGGTCGGTATCGCCGTCTACCTGGCATGGGTCGTGCGACTTGCGCGGCGTGGCGACCGCTGGCCGGTCATCCGGACGGTTTCGTGGTGCCTGGGCTGGCTGATCTTTCTCTACATGGTCGACGGCGCCCCCGCGATCTACGGCCCGGTGATGTTCTCCGTGCACATGCTCGGGCATATGGCGATATCGATGCTGGTGCCCATCCTGCTGGTGCGTGGTGGGGTCGTGACGCTCGCGCTGCGGGCATTGCGCAAACGCCATGACCTCACCCTCGGCCCGCGTGAGGTGATTCTCCTGCTCGTGCACTCGCGCCCGGTGGCGATCCTCGCGAATCCAGCTGTCGCAGCGTCATTCGTCTTCATCTCGCTGATCGTCTTCTACTACTCCCCCCTCTTCCGATTCGCGCTCTCGACCCATACCGGTCACCTGCTGATGATCGTGCACTTCATGTCTTCCGGCTACCTGTACGCGTGGGCGCTCGTCGGGATCGATCCGGGTCCGAAGCGTTGGCCGCCGCCCGCCCGACTGGCGGTACTGCTGATCGCGATCACCTTCCACGCGTTCTTCGGGGTCGCCCTGATGACCGGAACCGCGCTGTTGGGCGGCGACTTCTTCACGCTGCTGCACCTGCCTTACGTCACCGACGTCATCAATGACCAGCAACGTGGCGGCACCATCGCCTGGGGCTCCGGTGAGGTTCCGACCTTCATGCTCGCGATGCTGATTGCGTGGGAGTGGTACCGCAAGGACACTGCGGAAGGTGAGCGGCAGTCCCGACAGGCCGATCGCGACGGTGACGCCGAGCTGCGCGCCTACAACGACTATCTGGCCACCCGATCTGGGCGAGGAGGGAGTACATCGTGAAGGTTGCGTTGATTCAACTGGGGTACGACGACGAAGAGTCTGTGTCGGCCCGGGTCTCCCGCGTGACGGGCCTGGTGCGCGCCGCTGCCGGGCACGACCTCGTGGTGCTGCCGGAACTGTGGGGCGCGGGCGGCTTCTCCTACCGTGAGTGGTCGAGTCGAGCGCAGGACGTGAGCGGGCCGATCGGGTCCGCTCTCGCCGCAGCCGCTCGCGACGCCGGGGTGTGGCTGCACGGCGGTTCGCTGGTCGAACGGCCTGCGTCCGGTGAGCGCGGCGCCGACGGCCATGACCTGTGGAACACCTCCGTCGTCTACGACCCCTCCGGCCGGCTCGTTGCCAGCTACCGCAAGATCCACCGGTTCGGTTTCGCCGGCGGTGAGCCGAAGTTGATGGACGCAGGCACCGAACTCGTGCAGGTGCAGATACCTTCCGCACCACGTACCGATGTCAGTGCTGGTGCTGGTGCTGGGGCGGTCCTGTCAGCGGGACTGTCCACTTGTTACGACCTTCGGTTCCCCGAGTTGTACCGCGCGCAAACCGACCGTGGCGCTACAGCCTTCGTCATCCCGGCGGCTTGGCCGATGCCACGCGTCGAAGCGTGGCGGTTGCTGTTGCAGGCCCGGGCGATCGAGAACCAGTGCTTCGTGTTCGCCTGTAACACCGCAGGCACTCACGCGAAGATGCAGATGGGCGGCCACTCCGCCGTCATAGCACCGACGGGAGAGGTGCTCGCCGAGGCGGGCATCGACGAAGAGGTGCTGAGCGTGCAGGTCGACCCTGATCTCGTACGCGCGACCCGCGAGTCCTTCCCCGTCCTCACCGACCGCCGCCTCTGACCTTCCCTTTCCCTACGAGGTGGGCGGTTTGCGTCGTTATCCCTCGCAACAGCGAAGGGCAACGACGCAAAATGACCACGCGACCGTAATCCGGCTACGTCAGGTCAGATCGCGCAGCAAGCTCAACATCTGCTGCGGGTCGGACAGATCAGCCCAGACGAAGCGCAGTACGCGGTACCCGAGCCGCTGCAGGGCCACCTCGCGGCGCTTCTCGTGGACGAGTGCCTCCCGGTTGGCTTCGCCGCGGTACTTCAGCAACCCGTCGAATTGCACGATCACCAAGCTGTCGTCCACCAGTAGGTCAACGCGTGCGATGAACGTGCCTGCTTCGTTGCGGATGACGGCCTGGGGAGTCACCTGCACCCCGGCCGCCCGGAGAATCAGCCGTAGCCGACTTTCGCCAGGAGATTCAGACCGGGCGTCGACGAGGTCCGACAACGGCGCGACAGCAGCGCAACCGGGTGTGCCACTCAGCCATCGCACTGCCTCCTTCAGATCGCAGAGCGATATCAGGCGGTTGTGGAGGGCAGAGTCCGCAGCGATCACAGCCGCCTCGATGCCGATGGTTGCGCCCACCTGAACGATGGCGAAGGCAGGGCAGATTGCGCTGATCCCATAGCATTCGGCGATGGTCGCGCCCGGTGGCACGCGATGCAGTCGAACGCCGCGCCGCCGCGACCAATGGCGATCAGCCTGGCGCCCGACGTGCACATCATGCGCGTCGCGAGAAGCGTCGAACGGTAGTCCCCAGGCCAGCAGTGCCGATTGATGGGTGGCAAAATGGCTTTTACCGATAGCGAGCAGGGTGGCGCGAACCTTCCGGCGGCCGGTTTCGGTGTCGAAGGCGGCATCGGTCAGTGATTCGCACGGGATGTAATAGACGCCCTGTGTTGCTCGGACTGCCTCGCCACTCGCGGTCCAGGCGCGAAGCTGTTCATCGGCAACCCCGAACTCACGTGCGTCGCGACGCGAGAAGACGTAGCCCTGATGGCGCACCCGAAGGCGCAGTGGATAACTCATCGTCATCGGAAGGTGTGACTGCTGCTCGCGCATTTCGGTGCTCATTGCAGGACCCTGCACTGCCGCCGGCGAAGGCGCGGCGCCGATGCACCCGGGGTGTGGATGGTTGCGGTCGCGGAAACGGGGTGTGGACGAGGTGCACGATTCCGGGCGAGGTGGCCGGTTTACGTCGGTGGCCGTTGCAATAGGGAGGGTCACGAACGCAAACCGCCCGCCCAGCTGAGAATCCGGCGGGATGACAGTGCGCCCTCGGTGCGTTAAGGGATTTGTGAGCGAAGCAGTGGGAAGGTCGAAGATAGCGGTGCGGGCGCCGGAGTTGGCCGGCCGACGGTGGTTGAACACCGGGGGAGTCGACATCACCCTGAAAAGCCTGCGCGGCAAGATCGTCGTCCTGGACTTCTGGACGTTCTGCTGTGTCAACTGCCTGCACGTGCTCGACGAACTGCGCCCACTGGAGGGCGAATTCGCGGATGAAGTCGTGCTCCTCGGCATTCATTCACCCAAGTTCGAGCATGAGGGCGAGCCCGCTGCAGTGGAAGCGGCCGTCGAGCGGTACTCCGTCGAGCACCCGGTGCTCGACGATCCCGACTTGACGACATGGCAGGCGTACGCGGCGCGCGCGTGGCCGACGCTCGTGGTCATCGACCCGCAGGGGTACATCGTCGCTCAACTGTCGGGTGAGGGGCACGCGCACGGGCTCCGCGTGCTGATCGACGAACTGATCGTTGAGCATGACGCCAAAGGCACACTGACGCGCGGAGATTCACCATATGTCGCTCCGTCAGCAGCACCTACGGCGTTGCGCTTCCCGGGCAAGATGGAGGTCCTGCATGACGGCAGTTATCTCATCTCTGACACGGCTCACCACGAAGTCGTCCATCTCGAGAGCGACCTGACGACCGAGCGCGCGAGGTATGGCGGGCCCGACGTATTCGCCGAGCCACAAGGCCTCTGCGTGCTCCCGCCCGAGGTGGCGCAGCGAGTCGGTTATGACGTCCTGGTGGCTGACAGTGTCCACCACCAGATTGCATCGATCCGATTGTCGGATGCACGAATTCGCGTGGAAGCGGGCACCGGTCGGCAGTTGCGGGAGCGTTCCGGTGGGGGCGCAGCGAGCAGGCAGGACCTCTCGACACCGTGGGACATCACGTGGTGGATCGACCGGGCGGTGATCGCGATGGCCGGCACGCACCAGTTGTGGGTGTTGCACCTGGGCACGGACCCGGCAGACAGCACTGTCGCAGTGTTGGCGGGCACCAGCGCGGAGGGCGTGCGGGACGGTGCAGCGCACGACGCGTGGTTCGCGCAGCCCTCTGGCCTGGCGACCTCCGCAGATGGCACGAAGGTCTGGATCGCGGATGCCGAATCATCGGCTCTTCGCTCGATCACGCTGCAGGACAGCGGGTTCGAGGTCTTGACTCATATCGGTCAGGGCCTCTTCGACTTCGGTCACGTCGACGGACCCGGCGACCGGGCGCTGCTGCAGCATCCGCTCGGGGTCACCGAGCTACCCGACGGCAGCGTTGCGCTCGCCGACACCTACAACGGGGCGATCCGACGCTACGACCCGGAGACCGGCCAGGTCAGCACGCTGGCCACGGATCTGGCTGAGCCGAGCGACGTGCTCATCGAGCGAGGTGACGAGGGAACGCGACTACTCGTTGTCGAGTCCGGCGCGCACCAGGTGACCCGGGTAGCGGTACCCGCACAGGCCCAGCAGGTGCAGGGAGGGGCGCACCGCACTCAGCGACCTGTGACGCTGCTGGCACCGGGCGAGGTGACGCTGCGGATCGCGTTCGAACCGCCTACCGGACAGAAACTCGACAACAGATATGGCGATCCGACGCAGTTGATGGTGTCTGCGACCCCGCAGGCGCTGATCCGGGAAGGTGATGGCACCGCTCCCGGCCTGACAAGGACGCTCGTGCTCGACCCAGCGGTGGGCGATGGCACCCTGCACATCTCGGTGCGGGCGGCAGCCTGCGACGGAGACCCGGTGACCGGGGAGTTCCCGGAATACGCGGCTTGTCATCTCTATCAACAGGACTGGGGCATCCCTGTCGTGTTGGCAGCCGGCGCGTCCACCGAGCTGCACCTGGACCTACGCGGCGTCTGATCAGCGGGCGACGAGCAGGACGTCGAGTGTGCGGGGGCCGTGTACGCCTTCCACGCGGCGTAGCTCGATATCGCTGGTGGCGCTCGGGCCGCTGATCCAGGTTTGTGGGCGAGTCGGATCGAGTGCTGCGATCGCGTCGGGGACCGCCGCGACCACTTGATCCTCTGTGATCACGATGAGGTGGTAGTCGGGCACGAGGGTGAGCATTCGCGCGCCCTGACCCGGCCCGGCGTCGAGCACGATCGTTCCGGTCTGCTCGATGCCGACGCTGCAGGTGGTGATCACGGCGGAGATCCGGTCCAGCTCGGGCACGCTCACCGGTTCGGCGGTGAGCTGCACCGACGGCTCCCAGTGAGTGGGAAATCCCTGCGGCAGGGCAACTTCGGTGATCGAGTGAGACCGCAGCATCTCGTCGATACAGTCCCGGGCGTCGGCTGCCGCGCATCGGTAGACGGTGGCGCGGTAGTCGGCCACCCGCTCGGCGAAAATATCCACATCCACCGGCCGCGAGCCCGCCAGGTGGTAGTCGCGCACGATGCTCACCGCTTCGGGTCGGTCCGCCAGGGCGGTGTGGATGCGCTGCAGAATCTCCTGGCGCGCGTTCATCGCGGACCCCGCGCATCCGACGTTCCTGCATCCGGGTCGGCAGCGGTGTCGGCTGCCGAGTCGGTCGACCCTTCGCGTACCCACCAGTCCCGCAGGCTCTCCCGCGGCGGTTGTGGCAGGTCCCGTGAGCGCACCCAGGCTGACAGTGGCGGAGGCAGAGCGGGTAGCCGGGTCACCGACCGGCCCAGAGACATCGCCCGCAACGCGGCGGTCCACCGTCTCCTGGAAGTCATCGTCCACGCGGCGGCACTCATGCTCGCGGACTCAGCAGTCGGCAACCGGTGCTGCGTCCGTTTCGACAACACAACCTCTTCGCGTAGATGCACCAACATGGTCGGGATGTCGATCGCTACCGGGCAGACGTCGTAGCAGGCGCCGCACAACGACGATGCGAACGGCAGCGACGGATTGTCCTTCACGCCGGTCAGTTGCGGGGACAGCACAGCACCGATCGGCCCTGGATAGACGGATCCGTAGGCGTGACCGCCGGCCCGCTCGTAGACGGGGCAGACGTTGAGGCAGGCCGAGCAGCGGATACAGCGCAGCGCCGAACGGCCGCGTGGGTCGGCCAGCGTCGCGGTCCGTCCGTTGTCGAGCAGGACGACGTGGAAGTCCTGCCCTTCGGTGGCGCCGGTCCACATCGAGGTGTACGGGTTCATCCGCTCACCGGTGGAGGACCGCGGCAGCAGCTGCAAATAGACCTCCAGGTCGCGCCAGGTCGGGACCAGCTTCTCGATGCCCATCACGGTGATCAGAGTGCGCGGCAGCGTCAGGCACATCCGTCCGTTGCCCTCGGATTCCACCACGCACAGGGTGCCGGTGTCCGCGACACCGAAGTTCGCGCCGCTGATCGCGACCTTTGCGGACAAGAATTTGCGCCGCAGGTGCACCCGGGCAGCGCCCGCCAGCACCTCTGGGTCGTTGGTGAGAGCTGGGTCGACGTCTTGCATGTTCCCCAGGAAGATGTCGCGGATTTCACTGCGGTTGCGGTGGATTGCGGGCACCAGGATGTGGCTGGGTCGGTCGTCGCCGAGCTGGACTATCAGCTCCGCGAGGTCGGTCTCAGTGGCGGTGATACCGGCGGCGGTCAGCGCTTCGTTGAGCCCGATCTCTTCGGTAGCCATCGATTTGACCTTGACGACTTCGGTTTCACCGGTAGCCCGAACGAGACGGGTGACGATCTCATTGGCTTCGTCGCCGTCGCGTGCCCAGTGCACGGTTCCACCGTTGGCGATCACCGCAGCTTCGAACAGCTCGAGGTAGTGCGGCAGTTGGGCAAGGGTGTGGTCTTTGATCGCGGCACCCGCCGCCCGTAGTTCTTCCCAGTCATCGAGCTCGGCCACGACATCAGCGCGCTTGGCGCGAATGGTGGTCGTTGCGGCGCGCAGGTTGTGGCGCTGCTGGGAGTTGGCGAGCCCGGATCGCGCGGCTTGCGGAAATGATTCACTGGTCCGTAGATGCGTGGTGGGGGAGGCGGTCGGCATGCCGAGGAAGGTGGTCATCGCGCGTCCTTGGTCGAAGCAAGAATTTGTGCCAGATGGACAGTCTCTGTACCGATGCTCAGGCGCGACATTCCGCCGCCGATATGCATCAGGCAGGACGCGTCGCCGGCTACGCACATCTGTGCATCGGTCGACTGGATCGCGCGTATTTTGTCGGCGAGCATCGCGGTGGAGGTCTGTGAGTTCTTCAGTGCGAAGGTGCCGCCGAAGCCGCAGCACGTGTCGGCGTCCGGCAGTTCCACCAGGTCCAGCCCGTCGACCGCGCGCAGCAATTGCAGTGGCCGATCACCGACCCTCAACACGCGCAGGGAGTGGCAGGTCGGGTGGTATGTCACCCGGTGCGGGTAGCTGGCGCCGACGTCGGTCACGCCGAGCACGTCGACCAGGAATTCGGACAGTTCGTAGGTGCGCTGGGCGATGCTCTCGACCCGCCGGAGGAGAGCCTCGTCGCCGAACTGGCGTGCGAGCTCGAGATGCTGATGTCGGATCGCGCCGGCGCAGGACCCGCTGGGTGTCACGACCGCGTCATACGGCTCGAATGTGTCGACGTAACGACGCACCAGCGGGTAGGCCTCGCGCCCGTACCCGGTGTTGACATGCATCTGCCCGCAGCAGGTCTGCTCCAAGGGAAACTCCACCTCCTGCCCGAGACGGCGTAGGACGGCGACCGTTGCCTTGCCCACGTCGGGAAAGAGCCCGTCCACCAGGCAGGTCGCGAACAACGCTAAGCGCATCTGTCTCTCCTCGTCATCGCGATCGTCACGTGCAGCTGCGGTCGGACTCGCCGGCAGTCGAGGCCCGCACCACCAGTTCAGGCTCGAACACCACCTGGCGATGCCGATGCTCCTTGGCATTGGTCGCCTCGTCCACCAGCAACTCGGTTGCAGCGCGCCCAAGTTCGGACCGCGGCTGTCGGACCGAACTGAGCGCGACGGTGGCAGAGCTGGCGAAGTCGATGTCGTCGTATCCGATGATCGCGAGATCCCCGGGCACATCCAGTCGCCGAAGCATCGCGTCCTGCAGCACTCCCAGGGCCAGCAGATCATTGGCGCAGAAAGCTGCTGTAGGACGTTTCGTCACGGACACTTGCGACAGCTGCACGCCGACTGCCCGTCCGCTGGCGACGGTGAGGGCTTTGGTGTCCATAACCTGTAGGGCAGCCGGCGGCAGGCCCGCGGATTCGATGGCATTGCGGGCTCCCTCGAGTCGTTCAGCGACCTGGCGCAACGACGTAGGACCACCAGCGAAGGCGATCCGTCGGTGCCCCTGGGCGATGAGGTGGCCGACCGCCAACTCCCCGCCGATCCGGTCGTTGACCGAGACCGAGCATTGCGCGCGTCCAGATCCCCGGTCGACCAGGACGACAGGGGTGCCGGACTGGCGGATACGCGCAATGGCGGGGTTGCGGGCGCCTACGGGTGTGATGAGGATGCCGAAGGACCGCTGCTCCTGGAGCAGGCTCAGGTAGTGCGCCTCGCGCTTCGCGTCGTCTGAGCTGTTACACAGAACCACGGACAGTCCGGACGAGGCGGCGGCGCGCTCCACCCCTGTAGCGAGGTCGGTGAAGAACGGGTTCGCGATATCGAGCACGACCAGGCCGATCGTGCGGCTGCTTCCTGACCGCAACTGACGCGCAGCCTCGTTGCGCACAAAACCCAGCTCTTCGATGGCGTTCAACACACGCTCACGGGTTTTCACCGAAACGCGACTGGGCCGGTTCAACACATTGGAGACGGTTCCGAGGGACACCCCAGCGTGGCGTGCGACATCGACGACACTGACCGATCCCGGCATGAGTGCCCTCCTCGGAGTGCAAGTAGTGAGACCCGAAGCCCGGCTTCAGGGTGACGATCCGTCATGGATCATCTAAAACGTATCAATTAATCCAGGTAGTTTCGCCGGACAGGCCTCTCTCACTCTACCCCGGAATATCCCAGTTCCTGGTTGAAGAATTTTGGGAAATGTGGTTGACGTCACACAAATCAGCAGCTAGGTTTTTGCCATTGAGTGAAACCTTTCACTCACGCAGCCGATCAGAGGGGCACTCGTGACCGACGACAGTCAGCTCACTCCGACGCTCGTTCTCGATCATGCCGAGAAGAGCTTCGGAGCGGTACAGGCGTTGGCGGACGGGCGGATCACGCTCTACCCGGGCGAAGCTCACGCGCTGCTGGGCGAGAACGGTGCGGGGAAGTCGACCATGGTCAAGATCCTGGCCGGCGTACACGCCCCGGATGCCGGGGTGCTCACCGTCGACGGTGAGCCTCGACTGTTTCGCGGTCCCGCAGAGTCCAAAGCCGCGGGCATCTCCATCATCTACCAAGAGCCCACCCTCTTTCCCGATCTCAGCGTCGCCGAGAACATCTACCTGGGTCGTCAACCGCTGACCACCGGGCGACGGATCGACCGCTCGAAGATGGAGGCCGATGCCCGGGAGGTCTTCGCCCGGCTGGGTGTCGCGCTGGATCCCGCACGAGTGGCCAAAGGGCTGTCTGTCGCGGACCAGCAGATTGTGGAGATCGCGAAAGCACTCTCGCTCAATTCGCGGGTACTGGTCATGGATGAGCCCACCGCCGCCCTGACCAGTGTGGAGGTGCAGCGACTCTTCGATGTCATGGCGACGCTGCGTGAACAAGGCGCTGCAGTGATGTTCATCAGTCACCATCTGGAAGAGGTTTTCGCCAGCTGTCAGCGGGTCACGATCATGCGCGATGGTCGTTTCGTGAGCACGGCGCCGGTCGCTGATCTCGACGTCGACACCATCATCCGCGCCATGGTGGGCCGTGACCTCAGCTCGTTGTTCCCGAAAACCGTGACGACCCCGGGCAAGCCCATGCTCGAAGTGGAGTCACTGTGCAGCGAGGGCGTTTTCAGCGATATCTCGTTCACTGTGCGCAGTGGCGAGATCGTCGCTCTCGCGGGCCTGGTCGGAGCCGGGCGCACAGAGGTCGCTCGCGCGATCTTCGGTATTGATACACGTACCTCCGGCACGGTCAGAGTCGACGGGCAGGAACTGGCTGCCGGTGATCCGCGGGCGGCCATGGCCGCCGGGGTCGGCCTGGTACCTGAGGATCGACGCCAACAGGGTCTGGTGATGGATATGGGCATCGACCAGAACGTGGGAATGGCCTCGATGAAGGAGCTGCGCTCGAAGGGCTTGATCCGGGCTCGCTCGGAGCGCCGACTGGCGAGTATCTGGGCGAAGCGCCTGCAGTTGAAGTTCGGTCGGATGTCCAGTCCGGTATCGACGTTGTCGGGTGGCAACCAGCAGAAAGTCGTGCTCGGTAAGTGGCTGGCGCGTAACCCCTCCGTCCTCATTATCGACGAGCCGACGCGCGGCATCGACGTCGGCACCAAGGCCGAAGTGCACCGCATTCTCGACTCTCTCGTGACGAATGGAATGGCAATTTTGATGATCTCTTCGGAGCTGCCTGAGGTGCTGGGGATGGCCGACCGGGTCGTCGTCCTGCACGAAGGCCGCATCACCGCCGCCCTCGATCGCGCCGATGCCGACGAGGCAACCGTGATGCGCGCAGCCAGCGGTCTGGCACAGGTGCCCGCCGCATGACCGCCGTCCTGCAGCCGCTGAAAAGTGGCCGGATCGCGAATCTGCTGCGAGCCCGCGAGCTCGGGATCGTGGTGGCAATCGCTGTCGTCGTCGTCATCACGACCTCGGTCAACAGCCACTTCCTGGATGCGGGCAGCGTCCAACAACTACTCAGCGGTGCGGCTCTGGTGGCGTTGATGGCTGTCGGGGAAACGCTGGTCATCGTCACGCGTAACGTCGACCTGTCGGTCGCTTCGACGCTCGGCTTGTCGGCCTACGTGATCGGTGACCTGTTCGGCAGCCGCCAGATCCCGGTGTGGTCCGCATTCGTGATCGCCGTGCTGATCGGAGCAGTGATCGGCGCCATCAACGGACTGATCGTCGCGCTGCTGAAGGTGCCCAGTCTCGTCGTGACCCTCGCCATGCTCTACGTGATCCGCGGCGTCGACGGGGTCGTTGTCAACGGCAAACAGATCAACGCCAGTGTCATCCCGACATCCATGACCGCAGTCGGGTACAAGACATTCCTCGGCGTGCCGTGGTTGGCGATCATCGTCGCTGTCATCGTGATCGCCGCTACGTACGCCATGCGCAGCTTTCGCAGCGGTCGGGAGTTCTACGCGATCGGTTCCAACCCCGAAGCCGCAGACCTGGCCGGCGTGCCCGCGGCCAAACGGATCTTCACCGCCTTTGTCATCAGTGGCGCACTCGCCGGTTTTGCCGGAGCCCTCTTCGTGGCGCAGTACGCCCAGGTCAACAACAACTCCGGGTTGGGGTACGAACTGACGGTGGTGGCGGCCGTGGTGGTCGGCGGCGTCGCGATCTTCGGCGGCAGTGGGACTATCGTCGGCGCCGCATTGGGCGCGTTACTACTCAACACCGTCAACCAGGCGCTGGTCGCGGCTCGCATCAGCGCCTTCTGGAACGGAGCGATCGCCGGAGCTCTGCTGCTCGCCGCTATCGCTTTCGATCGATGGCTCAGCCTGCGGGTCGCCCGCAAGCTGCGCGATGCGGAAGGTGCTCACCGTGACCTCTGATGTGCTCAGCGCGCCGCAGGACGAACGCGCCTACGAAGGGACCGACCCCACCCGTGATTCCCTGCTACGCCGGTCAGCCCGGTGGGAGACCGGCCTGGTCGTTGTACTGATCGGTATCGTAATCTTCGGTAGTACCCAGGGCGTGTCGCTGCTGACCGGGTCATCGATCTTCTACATCGGCATCAACATCGGCTTCATCGCGCTGATGGCAATGCCGATGACCTTCATCATCATGACGGGTGAGATCGACCTGTCGGTGGCCTCGATGCTGGGCCTGTCGGGCGCGACCATGGGCTTCCTGTGGCATCACGGATGGGCGATCTGGCCGGCGATGCTGGGGGCTCTGCTGGTCGGCGTCATCGGGGGAGCGCTGAATGGCGTGCTCATCTCACGGCTCGGGTTGCCGTCCATCGCTGTCACCATCGGCACTCTGACGCTTTTTCGAGGGTTGGCCCAGGTGCTCCTCGGTTCGCTGACCGTGCCCGGCGTGGGTGACCAGCAGTTCCCGGCGGCGCTGACCAATATCGGTACGGAGTCGATTCCTGGGATGAGCATCTCCTACACCACCGGAATCTTCATCGTGCTGGCGATCGGATGCGGTGTCGTGCTGCACTACACGCCGCTGGGTCGTTCGCTGTACGCGATCGGATTGCAGCCGGAGGCCGCCCGATTCAGCGGTATCCGGGTGTCGCGAATCAGCTTCGGGCTCTACGTGTTCTCCGGCCTGATCTCGGCACTGGCCGGGATCCTGCTTACCCTGCAGAACGCATCAGTGAGCTACTCCGCGGGCATCGGTCTGGAGCTGAACGTTGTGGCCATCGTGCTCTTCGGAGGAGTGTCGATCTTCGGTGGTCGAGGCACGGTCATCGGGGTGGTGATCGCGGTCGCGATCTTCGGTTCGCTGCAGGTGATCCTCACCCAGATGCAGGTGCAGCCGGAGAAGCAACAGGTGGTCACCGGCCTCCTCCTGCTGATCAGTGTCGTGGTGCCGAACGGTGCCGAGATCTACCGGCGCGCCCGAGCTCGCGTCGTGCGCACCCGGCAGACGGCCTGAGCAGCATCTTCTTTCAACCCATCACTGCACGAAACGTTCACCTGGGCGACTCCTCGGCCGCCACGATTCCAGTCACATATGAAAGGTTTCATAATGAATGTATTTTCTCCCTCGGCGCGGCGCGTCGGCGCGCTGACTGCCACTGCCCTGGTCTTTGGATCATTGGCAGCCTGCTCCTCGCAGTCGACCAAGCCCGCAAAAGCGGGATCGGCTCCCGCCTCGGTGAATTCCTCAGGCGCGATCAAAAAAGGCCAGACTGTCTATTTCATCCCCAAGGACACCCAGAACCCGTACGAAGTCCTCGCGGACAAGGGTGGCGAGGCGGCGCTCAAAGAGCTGGGTGGGAAGGTCGTCGTGAGTAGCGGCACCGCTGCCACTGCAGCTGCGCAGATCCCGTCGATTCAGGCGGCGATCCAGGCCAAGGCCAGCGCGATCGTGATTGCGGCCAACGACCCCAAGGCGCTGTGCCCCTCCTTGAACCAGGCGGCCAAGACAGGTATCAAGATCGTCGCCTTCGACTCCGACATCTCCTGCGGGAACGCTCCGGAGCATTTGTTCATCAATCAGGCTGACACCAAGAGGATCGGCACGAGCCAGGTCGACCTGCTCGCCAAGCAGATCAACAACACCGGTGAGATCGCGATCCTGTCGGCCGCAGCCAGCGCGACCAACCAGAACGCCTGGATCGGGTACATGAAGGAGCAGCTGAAGAAGTACCCGAAGATGAAGCTGGTCACGACCGTGTATGGCAATGACGACCCGGCAACGTCGCTGACGGTCCTGAAGGGTGTGTTGTCCGCCTACCCCAACCTCAAGGGAATCATCTCCCCGACCACGGTCGGTATCTCGACCGCAGCGCAGTACCTGTCCACGCACAAAGAAGTGAAGGTCACCCTGACCGGCCTCGGCCTGCCCTCTCAGATGAAGGCATACATCAAGGACGGCACCGTGGAGTCCTTCGAGCTGTGGGACCCGAGCAAGCTCGGATATCTCGCCGGATACGCCGCGGCGAGCCTTGCCTCGGGGATTACCTCGGTCAAGGCCGGCGCCACCTTCAAGGCGGGCACCCTCGGCAGCTACACAGTGCTGGCCGGTGACGCGCAGAACAGCCCCTCGGTCGTGCTCGGACCGCCGACGGTGTTCAACAAGGCAAACATCGACAAGTTCAACTTCTGATCGATGGCGGATGACGTCGTGATGCAGCGCTACTGCTTCCTGCTGCGGGTCCGCCCGGATCTGCTCGCGCAGTACCGCCTACGTCACGAGGCCGTCTGGCCCGCGATGCTCCTGGCGCTACGGGACAGCGGGTGGCACAACTATTCGCTGTTCCTGGCGCCGGACGGGTTGCTGATCGGCTACGTCGAGGCCGTTGATCTCGCTGCAGCGGAGCAGGCGATGGCGGCAACAACAGTGAATGCGCAGTGGCAGCAGGAGATGTCTCGTTTCTTCGTGGACCTGGACGGTGCCCGACCCGACGAGGGACGGCAACTGCTCGAGCGGGTCTTCACCCTCGAAGAGCAGTTGGCCGATCTGGCCGATGAAGGGCAGCCGAGGAACGGTGAGGAGCAGAACCATGAGTGTTGACGACAGATCTGCTCCTCCTGCGGGCACCGGGCCGGCACGGGTACGCGTGCGGCGTACCCGCATCGGTCTGGTCTCCGGCGGACTCGGCGCGTACTGGCCGCAGTTCCCGACCCTGCTGCCGCAGTTGCAACGCAGCGCGCTGCGGGTGTCCGAACAGATGCAGGCCCTCGACTGTGATGTCATCGATGTGGGTTTTATCTCCGACGAGCAGGACGGTGCTCGGGCCGCCGAGCAGTTGCGGGCCGCCGGATGTGATTTGATTGTCGGTTTTCTCACGACGTATCTGACGGCATCCATGCTGCTGCCGATCGCGCAGCGCAGCGGTGCACCGGTGCTGTTGATCAATCTGCAACCGACCGAGGCAATGGATCACGAGAGCTTCGACACCGGCGCCTGGCTCGCGTACTGCGGCGCGTGCCCGTTGCCGGAGATGTCAAACACCTTTGAACGGGCGGGGATCGACTTCCGGTCGGTATCGGGCTACCTGGAGGACGAGCGCGCCTGGGTGCGGATCGGTCGCTGGGTGAAGGCGGCCGGCGTGCGTGCGACGTTGCGCGAGGGTCGGCACGGCCTGATGGGCCATCTCTACCCGGGGATGCTCGATGTGTCGACCGACCTCACGCTCGTGCCGGTCCACTTCGGCGGGCACCTGGAGGTCGTCGAGTTCGATGACCTGCGGGTGGCCGTCCAGCAGGTCAGCGACGCTCAGGTCGAGGACCGGATGGTGCTCGCCAGGGATACGTTCGAGCTCGATGCGAGCGTCGTGGACGACGACTTCCGTTGGGGCGCCAGGGTTTCAGTCGGTCTCGACACTCTCGTCGAGGACTTCGGCCTGGACAGCCTCGCCTACTACCACCGTGGTCGCGACGGCGAGATCCACGAGCGTCTCGCGGCTGGGATGATCTTGGGCGCCTCGCTGCTCACCGCACGTGGCATCCCCACGGTCGGCGAGTACGAGCTGCGGACCTCACTGGCGATGCTGATCGTCGACCGGCTCGGCGGTGGAGGATCGTTCACTGAATTTCAGGCACTGAACTTCCATGACGATGTCGTGGAGATGGGTCACGACGGCCCGGCACACCTGGCAATCAGCGCCCGGCGCCCGTTGCTGCGCGGCCTGGGCACCTTCCACGGCAAACGTGGGTGGGGCGTCTCGGTGGAGTTCGATGTACGCCACGGCCCGGTCACCACCTTCGGGATCGCCCAACGTCGAGACGGCCGGTTCGACTTCATCGCCTCCGTCGGCGAGGTGGTGCCCGGGCCGCTGCTGCGGATCGGCAACACCACCTCGCGCGTTGATTTCGGCTGTGACCCGGGAATCTGGACCGATGCCTGGAGCGCGTCCGGCATCAGCCATCACTGGGCACTTGGGGTGGGCAACCTGCTCCCGGAACTTCGTTGTGTGGCAGACCTACTTGATATTCAACTGATCGAAGTAGCGCCGTAACGGTGCTACATCACCTCTTCTGAAAGCAGGCACGACACCATGGTCGACTTCGATGCCGCGGCACCGGTCTTGCGAGCACAGCGCATCGAGCTGCCCTCGTGGGCCTTCGGCAACTCCGGCACCCGTTTCAAGGTCTTCGCCCAGCCGGGCGTGCCGCGTGATCCGTTCGAGAAGATTGCCGACGCCGCGATGGTGCATCGGATGACCGGCGCCGCCGGCTCGGTGGCGGTGCACATCCCCTGGGACAGGGTGGACGACTGGGACAAGCTCGGGCGGTTTGCGCGCGACGAGGGCGTCCTGCTCGGCACTGTCAATGCAAACGTGTTCCAGGACGACGATTACATGCTCGGCAGCGTCACCAACCCAGACCCCCGGATCCGGCGCAAGGCGCTGGAGCACTTACTGGAATGTATTGACATCATGGACGAAACAGGTTCGCGAGACCTGAAACTATGGTTCAGCGACGGCACGAACTATCCGGGCCAGGACAACATCCGCGCTCGTCAGGACCGGCTCGCTGAGGCGCTCGCTGCTGTCAACGACCGACTGACTGGTGAGCAACGGTTGATCCTGGAGTACAAGCTCTTCGAGCCGGCGTTCTACACCATGGACGTGCCGGACTGGGGCACCTCGTACGCGCACTGTATGGAATTGGGCGACCGTGCGAAGGTCTGCGTGGACACCGGCCATCACGCGCCAGGCACCAACATCGAGTTCATCGTCGCTTTCCTGTTACGTGCCGGGAAGCTGGGTGCGTTTGACTTCAACTCCCGTTTCTATGCCGACGACGACCTCATGGTGGGCTCCGCTGATCCATTTCAATTGTTCAGGATCCTGCTGGAGGTGCGCCTCGGCGGCGGATTCGACCCGTCGAGCGAGGTCAATTTCATGCTCGACCAGTGCCACAACATCGAAGCCAAGATTCCTGGGCAGATCCGCTCGGTGATGAATGTGCAGGAGGCCACCGCCAAGGCGATGATCCTGGACCTCGTCGCGCTCGAACAGGCTCAGGCCGCAGGGGACGTCCTGGCTGCGAATGGGGTGCTGATGGACGCCTACAACACCGATGTACGACCGTTTCTCGCAGATCTGCGAGCCGACCAAGGATTGGAACATGACCCGATGAAGGGCTACGCCGACAGTGGATATGCCGAACGAATCGTCGCCGACCGCGTGGGCGGCACGCAGGCCGGGTGGGGAGCCTGATGTCGACCGTCGATGACCTGATCACCCGGTCCAACCGGCTTGGCGCGGACCCGCGAAACACCAACTACGCCGGCGGCAATACCTCCGCCAAGGGTGTCCAGACCGACCCGGCGACCTCCCAGGAGGTGGAATTGCTATGGGTCAAAGGCTCCGGTGGCGACCTTGGCACGCTGACGTCCGCCGGTCTTGCAGCCTTGCGGCTGGACCGGTTGCGTGCGCTCGTCGACGTCTACCCCGGTGTCGACCGTGAAGATGAGATGGTCGCCGCGTTCGCCTACTGTCTGCACGGCTCGGGCGGTGCTGCACCCTCCATCGACACCGCTATGCACGCGCTGGTCGATGCGCCGCATGTGGATCATCTGCACCCGGATTCCGGTATCGCGCTCGCTACATCGGCGGATGGTGGGCGCCTGACGCAGGAGTGTTTTGGCGACCGGGTGGTCTGGGTGCCGTGGCGGCGGCCCGGGTTCCAGTTGGGCCTGGATATCGCCGCAATTGCCCGTGACAATCCGGAGGCGATCGGCTGCATTCTCGGCGGCCACGGGATCACTGCCTGGGGCGACACGAGCCAGGAGTGTGAGGCGCGCTCGTTGGAGATCATCTCGGCGGCGCAGGCGTTCATCGCCGAACGCGGTCGGTCGCAGCCGTTCGGCCCGCCGATTCCGGGGTATGAGGCGTTGGACCCGTCCTCGCGGGCGGCACGAGCCGCAGCGCTCGCGCCGATCCTGCGTGGGATGGCCTCTACCGACCGCCCGCAGATCGGCCACTGGAGCGACAGCGCCGAGGTGCTGGACTTCCTGTCGGCGACCGAGCATCCGCGGCTGGCTGCGCTCGGTACCTCCTGCCCGGACCATTTCCTGCGCACGAAGGTCCGTCCGATGGTGCTCGATCTGCCACCGACCGCCCCGCTGGAAAACGTCGAGACACGGCTACGGGAGCTGCACGCGACCTACCGGCAGGATTACGCCGCGTACTACGAGCGGCACGCGACGCAGCAGACACCGGCGATCCGCGGCGCCGACCCGGCGATCGTCCTGGTGCCGGGGGTGGGCATGTTCAGCTTCGGCAAGGACAAGCAGACCGCCCGGGTAGCCGGTGAGTTCTACGTCAATGCCATCAATGTGATGCGCGGAGCCGAAGCCATCTCGACGTACGCACCGATCGATGAGGCGGAGAAGTTCCGCATCGAGTACTGGCTGCTGGAAGAGGCGAAGCTGCAGCGGATGCCGAAGGCCAAGCCGCTGGCCACCCGTGTCGCGCTGGTCACCGGTGGCGGCTCGGGTATCGGTCGGGCGATCGCGATCCGGTTGGCCGCCGAGGGCGCGTGCGTGGTCGTCACGGACCGCGATGGTGCCGCAGCCGCCCGGGTGGCGACAGAACTGGGGTCGACCGATGTGGCTATTGCCGTGACGGTCGACGTCACTGACGAGGCAGGTATTGCCGAGGCGTTCGCCGCAGCTGCACGCGGGTTCGGCGGCGTGGACCTAGTGGTGAACAACGCCGGACTGTCGATCTCCAAATCGCTGGCAGAGACCACTGCCGCGGACTGGGATCTACAGCACGACGTGATGGCCCGCGGCTCGTTCCTGGTCTCCCGGGAGGCCGCGCGGGTGATGGCCGAGCAGCAGATGGGCGGCGACATCGTCTACATCTCCAGCAAGAACAGCGTGTTCGCCGGACCCAACAATGTGGCGTACGGCGCGGCCAAAGCCGACCAGGCCCACCAGGTGCGCCTGCTCGCGGCCGAGCTGGGTGGCATCGGCGTACGTGTCAACGGAGTCAATCCCGATGGAGTCGTGCGTGGTTCGGGCATCTTCGCGGGAGGATGGGGTGCCCAGCGGGCAGCCGTCTATGGGGTGCCAGAGGCTGAACTGGGTGCCTTCTATGCTCAGCGCACCCTGCTGAAACGCGAGGTCCTGCCCGAGCATGTGGCCGCAGCCGTGTTCGCGCTGGCCGGTGGGGACATGTCGCACACCACGGGTCTGCACATTCCTGTCGATGCTGGCGTGGCCGCCGCGTTCCTGCGCTGAGGCCCGGATGTCGTCATACGCCGCGGTCGACCTGGGTGCCTCCTCCGGGCGGGTGATGCTGGGGACAGTGCACGACGGGCGCGTCGACCTCGTTCAGGCGCACCGGTTCGTCAACGAACCGGTGCGCCTGAACGGCACGCTGCACTGGGACATCCTGCGTCTGTGGGCTGGGGTGACCGGCGGCATCCGCGCCGCCGGTGCCCTCAGCGACTCTGCACTGTCCGGTATCGGTATCGACTCCTGGGCTGTTGACTACGGACTGCTCGACGGCGACGGTGCACTGATCGGCAACCCTGTGCATTACCGGGACGATCGGACGGCGGGGATGACCGCCGAGGTCGAGACGCTGGTGTGCGCCGACCGGCTCTATGAGCGCACTGGAGTCTTCGCGCTGCCGTTCAACACGATTTATCAGTGGATCGCGGCGCGCGAGGATGCGTCGATGGATGGTGCGCGCGCGATGCTACTCATTCCCGATCTCTTCGGCTACTGGCTGACTGGTGCGCGCGTCTGCGAGGAGACCAACGCCTCGACCACCGGGTTGCTCGATGTCCGCACGCGTGACTGGTCCATCGACCTGCTGGAACAGTTATCGCTACCCCCGAATCTCCTCTCGCCGGTCGTCCGCCCGGGTACGTGCATCGGTGCAGTGACCGCGCAGGTAGCTGCGGCGTGTGGTGTCGGCGAGGTACCCGTGATTGCCGTGGGATCGCACGACACGGCTTCGGCCGTTGTCGGCGTGCCCGCCACGCGCCCAGATTTCGCCTACATCTCGTGTGGCACCTGGTCCCTGGTGGGTGTGGAGCTGGACGAACCTGTCACCTCCCCGCAGGCCAGGGCGGCGCGGTTCAGCAATGAACTCGGCGTCGACAACACCGTGCGCTTCCTGCGCAACGTCATGGGCCTGTGGCTGCTGCAGGAGTCCCAGCGCCAGTGGACATTCGATGGTGAACCCGCTGATCTGGCAATGCTTCTCGCCGGCGCATCAGACCTACCCGACGGTGGACCCGTCTTCGACACCGACCTGCCGCAGTTCCTGCCACCCGGTGACATGCCTGCCCGCATCCGAGCCGAGTGCGCACGGACCGGTCAAGCGGTGCCGTCCGGTCCGGTGCAGCTGACCCGTTGCATCCTGGACAGCCTCGCGGCGGCCTATGCGGTCGCCATACGACAGTCGGTGGAGTTGTCTGGTCATCCGGTGGGCGTCGTGCACATCGTCGGTGGTGGCGCACAGAACGAACTGCTCTGCGCACTCACTTCCGACGCATGCAACCTGCCGGTCATCGCCGGACCGGTCGAAGCAGCCGCATTCGGCAACGTGCTGGTGCAAGCACGAGCAACGGGGGCGCTGCACGGCGACCTCATGCAGCTACGTCAAACCTTGACCGGCGCCGTCCTACGTACCTACCTGCCAGAAGAACGCGGTGCGCGTCGACCTCGCTGAGTCAGGCGGTGGTGAAGTCGAACCGCATGCGGTGCAGGTAGGTCTCACCCGGATGTAGTACCCGCTGCGGGAAGTGCGAGTGGTGGACCGCGTCGGGAAAGGTCTGCGTCTCCAACGTGAAACCGGCGAAAGCGGCGTACTTGCCCGCCGGGGCCTTCGCGCTGACGTCGGCCAGGTAGCCGCCGGTGTAGATCTGAACGCCGGGTTGGTCGGCGCTCAAGGTCATCGTCCGGCCGCTGCCCGGATCGCTGACCCTGACCACCTCGCGCATACCGGTGCCGGCCAGCACCCAGTTGTGGTCGTAGCCCACATCACCGGACGAGACCCGGCCGGCCGCAGCGTTGACCACGTCGTGGATCCGGGCTCCGATCGCGGTGGGCTCGCGAAAGTCGTACGGCGTGCCGGCAACCGCGCGGATCTCCCCGGTCGGCAGCAGCTCTGCGTCGACGGGCGTGTAGTACGACCCGTGGACCTGTAGGAGATGGCCCAGGACGTCTCCGCTCTCGTGGCCTGCGAGGTTGAAGTAGGAATGGTTGACGATGTTGACCACGGTGCTCGCGTCAGTGGTCGCCCGGATCTGGATGCTCAGGCTCGCGCCGTCGAACCGGTAGGTGACGTCGGTGGTGAGTACACCGGGGTAGCCCTCCTCGCCGCCGGGTGAGACACGACTGAAGGTCACTTCAGCGTCGGCGCCGTCCGACGTGACCGCCCAGATCTGCTGGTCGAAGCCGTGGGTTCCACCGTGCAGATGGTGGGAACCCTCGTTGAGAGAGAGCTGGTGGTCAGTCCCGTCGATACGTAATTCGCCACCACGGATCCGGTTGGCGCAGCGACCAGCCGTGGACCCCATGTAGGTGTCGTCGTCGACGAGATCGGCCAGGCTCGGCCGCTGCAGGACGATGTCGGCGAGCTTGCCGTTCCTGTCCGGGAGGTGCAGTTCGAGCAACCGGGCGCCTAGATTCGTCAGGACCGCAGTACCCGCCCCCGTCGAGATCGTGATGACCTCGACGTCATGGTTAACGAGGGCAGACGTCGTCTTCTCAATCACAACGACGAAGTCTCTCACCAGAGACCGCGTGCACCAGGGCAGGGGCGCTCAGGTCTAGAAAGCGTTTTCGGGCAGCGTCATGAGGTCGTTGTCCATTGCTTCCACGATCTCCCGGTCGGAGGTCAGTCGGGGCAGCACGGTCGTGGTGAAGAAATGCGCTGCCGCGACCTTGCCCTGATAGAACGCCTCGTCGCGACCTGCGTCGCCGGCATCCAGGCGGGCCTGCGCCACCTCGGCCTGACGCACCAGCAGCCACGCGATAGTGAGGTCGCCGGCCGCCAGCAGCAGGCGGGTCGTGTTCTGACCGACCTTGTAGATAGCGTCCGGCTCGCCGTCGATGGACTTCATCGCCGTCATCGCCATGTTCTCCACCATCGCCTGCACGTTCTCGACGCCCTGACCAAGCAGCTCGCGTTCGCGCCCGAGGCTGTCGTCACCGGCTCCGCCCTTGACCGTCTGCAGGATCTGCTCTGCAAGCATCCCGAGGGCCGCGAACTGGTCCTTGACGATCTTGCGGAAGAAGAAGTCCATGCCCTGGATGGCGGTGGTGCCTTCGTAGAGCGTGTCGATCTTCGCGTCGCGGACGTACTGCTCGATCGGGTAGTCCTCCAGAAAACCCGAGCCGCCGAACGTCTGCAGGGACTCCGAACCCAGCAGGGTCCACGCACGCTCGGAACCGACTCCCTTGACCAGCGGCAGCAGCAGATCGTTCAGCTTCGAGGCCGGCAGCGCGGGGGATGCTGCACCGAATTGCTCCGAACCGGTGGTGAGCATCTCCGCATCGACGATGTCCTGCTGGGTCGCGGTGTAGATCATCAAAGCGCGTAATCCCTCGGCGTAGGACTTCTGCAGCATCAACGAGCGTCGTACATCGGGGTGGTGGGTGATGGTGACGCGCGGCGCGTCTTTGGCGCCGTTGGTCATGTCAGCGCCCTGTACGCGTACTTTGGCGAACTCGCGCGCATTGAGGTAGCCGGTTGACAGCGTGGCGATCGCCTTGGTGCCAACCAGCATTCGGGCGTTCTCGATGACACGGAACATCTGCGCGATGCCGTTGTGCTCATCGCCCAGCAGAGTGCCTACCGCGGGTTGCCTGTCGCCGAAGGTGACCTCGCACGTGGTGGAGACCTTGATGCCCATCTTGTGTTCGACATTGGTGACGTACGCGCCGTTGCGCTCGCCCAGTTCACCGGTCTCGATGTCGACGTGGAACTTCGGTACGACGAAGAGCGACAAACCCTTGGTGCCCGCTCCGGCGCCTTCGGGTCGGGCCAGCACGAAGTGCACGATGTTGCTTGTCATGTCGTGCTCGGCGGAGGTGATGAAGCGCTTGACGCCGGTGATGTGCCAGGTGCCGTCGGGCTGCTGCACGGCCTTCGCGGCTCCGGCGCCGACATCCGAACCGGCGTCCGGCTCGGTCAGCACCATGGTCGCGCCCCAGTGCTGGTCAACGACGTGCTGAGCCAGCTTCTGCTGATCCGGCGTGCCCATCAGGTAGAGGAGCTTGGCGAAGGAGTATCCGGCCGCATACATGAAGACCGCCGGGTTGGAACCGAGCACCAGTTCGCCGAGCGCCCATTTCAGTGACGGGGGTACGACGGTGCCCCCGAGCTCAGCGGGCAGGTCGACGCCCCAGAAGCCGGACTCCTGGTAGGCCGCGTAACTCTTCTTGAAGCTTTCCGGGATCGTCACGGAGTTGGTCCCGGGGTCGAATACCGGCGGATTCCGGTCGCTGTCGACCAGGGAAGCCGCGAGTTCACCCTCGGCGAGGACGGCCATCTGCGTGAGCATCTCAGTGGCGGTCTCGACGTCGACCTCCGCGTAGGGCCCGCGGCCGAGGATCTCACCCCGGCCGAAGACCTCGAAGAGATTGAACTCGAGGTCGCGCACATTGGCTTTGTAATGGCTCATCGGCCAACTCCTGAAGATGGTGGTCTCGCGAATACTGGTGAGTAACAATACTCCTACCGGTGAGTAGTCCGACCCGAGCGGGGTGGTGTCGACTCGGGACCGCCACGCGTGCGGGACCGCGTGCGACGATGCCGAAGTGAGTCCAGCGGCAGGCCCGACCAACTCCCTGAGCGACGTGCCCGGCATCGGCGTCGGTCACTACCAGCGCGTCGGCGATGGTTGGCTGACCGGTTCGACGTGCATCCTGGCGCCCACCGGCGGTGCGACGGGGGGTGTCGACGTGCGCGGCGGTGCGCCCGGCACGAGGGAGACCGACCTCCTGGATCCGCGTAACGTCATCGACCGCGTCGACGCGATCGTGTTGTCCGGCGGCTCGGCGTTCGGGCTGGCAGCGGCTGACGGGGTGATGCATGAACTGGCGCAGGCGGGCGTCGGCTTCCGGATCGGGGCGCCCGGCCAGGTGGTGCCGATCGTGCCCGCAGCCGTCATCTTCGACCTGCTGCGCGGGGGTCAGTACTGGACGCGGCCGGACGCGAGCTTCGGTCAGGAGGCCTACACCGACGCACGCATGTCAGGTGACGGCGAGTCAGGTGTACGGCCGCAGGGCTGCGTCGGTGCGGGCACCGGAGCCAAACTCGGCGAGCTGAAGGGCGGAGTCGGTGAGGCCAGCCAGCTGCTGGCCGATGGCACCGTTGTGGCCGCTCTCGTGGTGGCCAACGCGTTCGGCTCCGCCGTGGATGCGAGGACCGGTGAGTTGTATGCCGCTCGGTTCGGCCTCGCGGGCGAGTTCGAGGGCCTGCACCCGCACGAGCACGCACGTCCGGCGCATTCGTGGGAGGCGGCGGCAGAACGGTCGGGCGGCGACGACCTGCAACCCGGCCGCGCCACCACACTCGCGGTCATCGTTACCGACGCCCGCCTCACCAAAGCGCAATGTCAGAAGGTCGCGGGCATCGGGCACGACGGGCTGGCCCGTGCCGTGCGGCCGGTGCACACCATGCTGGACGGCGACACGGTCTTCACGCTCGCGACCGGTTCCCGGGACGCGCCGGATGCCGCCGGCATGCACGGCATCCTGGAAGCAGCCGCTGATTGCGTGACGCGCGCCATCGGTCATGCTGCGCTCGCGGCGCGGACTCTCGGGCAGATGACGTCCTACCGTGACGCACATTGCGAGCCGCACGCCGATGATGAGCAAGGATGACGACGTGACGTCGCAGTTCGTGCAGGTTCAGATCACCGCGGTGGACGAGGAGCAGGCATTACGTATCGCGGAGGCCCTCGTCGCCGAGGGTCTTGCTGCCGGCATTCAGCAGTTGGCCCCGACGACGTCGATCTATCGCACTGCCCCCGGCGAGGTGAGCCACCGTCGCGAGGTCCTGCTGTTCGCGGCGACCACCAGCGCGGCGTTCGAGGTGTTGGCTGATCGGGTACGCGATCTGCACAGCGAGCCGGCCCCCTCGATCGTGGCCATCCCGCTGGTGGCGATCGACCCGGCGTACGCCGAGTGGTTGCGCCAGAGTGTCCGCGTCACGCCGACCTCCCATCTGGAGATCGAGCGGAAGTTCTCGCTGGAGGACGAGCAGCAGCCACCGGACCCCGCGGATTGGCCGGCAGTCAGCGTGGTGTCCGGGGAGCGTCGGTTCCATCTCGTGGCAACGTATTTCGATACCGACGACGTGACCCTTGCGCGGCAGGGCATCACAGTGCGGCGCCGCCTCGGTGGCACCGATGCCGGGTGGCACCTGAAGCTGCCGCGCGGCGAGGACGCCCGCGAGGAGATCTGGCTGCCGCTGGACTCGGTGCAGGACGACGGCACGCTGCCGCAGCTCTTCCGTGACCACCTGGCGACGGTCATCGCGGATCGGGCGGTACACCCGGTGTGCCGTGTCGATACCCGGCGTACTGAATGGGATCTGAGTGGTGGTGGCGTCCACCTGGCGACGACCTGTGATGACCTCGTCACGGCGCGTAACTTCATCGACCCGGAACAGGACCGGTCCTGGCACGAGATGGAGGTCGAGCTCGTGCACGGTGGGATCGCTTTCCTGGACGGCGTCACCGATCATCTCGCGGCGCGCGGAGTGCGTCAGGCAACGATTGCCTCCAAGCTGCGATCCACCCTGGGCACACTGATGGAACGTGGTGCATCATGATCGGCGAATCGGACGCGGTGCGAAAAGCATTGGAACAGCTACGCGAGACCGGTGAGCGGGTCACGCCGGCCCGTCGTGCGGTGTTGGAGGTCCTGGACCTGAGTCGTGGGCATCTGGACGCCGAGGCGATCGCGACGCAGGTCGACGCCCGCGAGTCGGGGGTGCACAGGGCGACTGTCTACCGCACCTTGCAGTCGCTGGCGTCCATCGGGGTCATCGCGCATACCCACGTGCCGGGTGGGCCGACGATCTACCACGTGGCACCGTCGGTATCGGGCGAGAGCACCCATCCGGAGCACGCGCACCTGCAGTGCACGGTCTGTCTGCGGTTCTTCGACATCCCTGTCGGGTGGCTGGAAGGGCTGCAGCAGCGGGTGCGCGAGGAGCTGGACTTCGATCTCGTGCCCGATCACGCCGCACTGCTGGGCATCTGTTCGGAGTGTCGCACCGGGGGCAGGGAGCACGGGGCTCATCCCGAGCATCACTGACGTGGGTACTGTCGAGGGCATGCCGAACTTCGAACGCCCCGTAGCCCCCGACCCATACGATTCGCTGCCCAAGGTGGCGTCGTTCACCCTCACCAGCGATGACGTCACTCACGGCGAGCCGCTGAAATCCGGGCAGGTTGCCGCCAGTGGAGATACCTCGCCGCAGTTGTCGTGGTCCGGTGCGCCGGAGGGCACCGAGTCCTACGTCGTGAGTTGCTTCGATCCGGATGCACCGACCCCGTCCGGGTTCTGGCACTGGACGCTGGTGGATGTGCCGGCGTCGGTGACCTCCCTGGACGCCGGAGCCGGCGCAGAGGGTGCACAGACGCCCGGTGCCTCCTTCCATGTCCGCAACGACGCCGGCAGTTTCGCCTTCACCGGTGCCGCGCCACCCGAAGGCGATGGCGCGCACCGTTACTACTTCGTCGTACATGCCGTAGGCGCGAAAACCCTCGGCGTCGACGCGTCGGTCTCACCGACAATTGTCGCGTTCAACCTGGTTTTCAAGGGCCTCGGCCGGGCCGTGCTGATGGGCACCCACCAGTCCTGAGCGCCACGCGAAGCGCCCCGCCCGACAGGTTTGTCGGGCGGGGCGCTTTTGCTGCGTAGAGCGAGTGACGAGAATCGAACTCGCATATTCAGCTTGGGAAGCTGATGTTCTACCACTGAACTACACTCGCGAACCTGCCAGACGATACACCGGCGCGCCCGGGCCGGGTAATCGCGGGAGGTCGTGATGTGTGAGATCAGCACTGGGGCAATCGGATTCGGCTACTTCAGCGCGACCGTGGTGCCGCCGGAGAACAGCGACAGATCTTTCAGGGTGATCGACACGGGTGTGGCACCGACGGGCATGTCGAAGGCGAGTACCCCACGTGCGCTGTTTCCGGGATTGATCGTCTCGAACAGGACCTGGTTGTCCTTGAGGTAGATCCCTGCGGCGCTGTCCGCGCTGAAGGTGCGGCCTTGTGCATCCTGCACCTTCTGATCCGAATCGGAGAACGTCTCGGATTTCTTACCGACGTTTGTCACCGTGATCGAGATCAGGACGTACTGGCCCTGGGCCTTCTGGTTGAGGTACTCATCGCCGACCTGAGATACCCCGGTCCGGACCTTGGTCACTACGAACTGCAGGTTGCCGTCCTTGACGGGGGCACCGATCCCTGGTTTGCGTGCGCTGGCCTCGGTGGGCTTCTTTGTCGGCGAAGATGACGTTTTCGGGGTGCTCGCTGCGCTCTTCGCGGATGTCGGACCGGCTGTGGAGATGGATGTGTCCGACGAAGGGGATCCTGATGCAGCGCTCGATCCGCCGCCGCCCGCCGCAGATGCCGCAGCAGCGATCAGAATCAGGGCCCCGATGCCGGTGAGGATCTTGTGCCGCGCGAACCAGTTGCGCTTCGGGGCCGGCGGCGCGGGAGGCGAGGGCGGGTTCCAGTTCCCCTTCGGTGGGCCGCCACCGTTCCCGGGTGGGTTTCCTGGACCCCATGAGGGCTGGTTGCCGTTCGAGGGTGGGTACTGGTCGGACATGGTCGTGTCTCCCGCTGGGTCGATGACTGAGTGACTCAAGTCCAGCGTCAACAGGTGGTCCGGCACATCGGCCGACCGGCTCGAAGCATCCTGGCCGATCGGTGGATTCGCAGCAGCATGGTCCAACCGATCGGTCATCGTCAGTTGTCTGACCCCGGCCCTACATTGGGCGGATGGAGCCTGCCGGATTGCTTATCTCGTGGTGGCGATCCCGGCTGCGGTGGAGCACGGTACGCACGACGCTGATCGTCATTGCCGCCGTCTGCAGTGGTGTTCTGGCGATCTCTGCAGCCGGCGCTCGCCGTGCTGGAATCACACTGCAGGGCGCCACGATCCCTACGAATGCACTCGAAGGTGTTGCCCTCACCCTGGACGTCGTCCTGATCGTCCTCTTCGTATGGCGCCGCCGATGGCCGGTCCCATTGACCCTCGCGGCCTGCGCAGCCTCCGTCGTGTTGCCCATCGACGGATTCCTGCCCCTGGTGGGCCTCGTCACGGTGGTGGTTCTGGTCCGTGACTGGCAGGTCCCGGTCACCGTGATCGCGGTGATCGCCGCGGTTGTGGTGTCAGTGCGACGTGACACCAGAGGTCGCTACCCGGTGCAGTCGTTCTGGCGCTCGATCTTCACCATTGATCCGGGTCGGGAGTTCCCGTGGTGGCTGGTGGCCCTGGTCAGTGCCGTCCTGGTGGGTTCGACGGTGTTGATCGCGGTCGCGATCCGAGCCCGCCGCCAACTCACCGCAGCACAGGAGACCGGCAACGCTTCGCGGTTGAAACTGGACATCCTCGGCTCGGAGGTCGCCCGACAGGCCGAGCGCGAGAGGATCGCACGGGAAGTTCACGACGTGCTCGGCCATCGACTCTCTCTTCTCTGCCTGCACGCAGGAGCGCTGGAGGTGTCGGCCGGCGCCGATCCCCGCATGGCGCAGAGCGCAGCGCTGGTTCGAGACGGCGCCCAGCAGTCGATGGCCGACCTGCGTTCGCTGCTTACTGTGCTGCGGACACCGGACTCGCCTGACGTCGCCGAGCAGGTACGCACGGTGGCAGACATACCAATGTTGGTCTCCGAATCACTGGACGCGGGCAATTCGGTGTTGTCCTCCATTTTCATCGACCAGGCGGCCACGCTGCACCCACAGATCAGTCACACCACGTACCGCATCATCCAAGAGCTGTTGACGAACGCGCGCAAGCACGCGCCGGGCACGCCGGTACGTTTGAATGTCCAGGGTTCCCCGGAATCGGGAATCGAGGTGGTCACCACGAACTGGTGTCGGCCGCACTCCGGGGCACAGCTGGTAATGGGAAACGGGCTGACCGGGATCCGCGAGCGGGTTGAAGACTGTGGCGGTCAGTTCCGCGCGACCATCGACCCGCAGGGCGCCTTCCGGGTGGCGATGCTGTTGCCGTGGGCTCGGTTGAACAAGGGCGGTCCGGCGTGAGTTCTGCCGACACACCCAGCTGGACAGCGCCGAGTGCGGCGGGTCGTCATATCCGGGTCCTACTGGTCGACGACGATCCGCTGGTCTGTCAGGGCCTGCGGATGATTCTGGAGGCAGCGGGCGACATTGATGTGGTCGAAGCCGTGCACGACGGTGACCAGGCCATCCCGGCGATTGCTCGTACGGCGCCCGACGTGGTGATGATGGATGTGCGAATGCCGCGGCAGGACGGCATCACCACATCGAGGGCCATCGCGCAGCTGCCTGGTGCACCGCGTGTGATCATGCTGACCACGTTCGATCTGGACGATGTAGTCGTGCGGTCGGTGCGGGCAGGGGCCGCCGGATTCCTGCTGAAGACGGCCTCTCCCGGGCACATCATTGATGCCGTCCGCGATGTTGACGCGGGTCGGGGGGCGCTCTCAGCGGCGAGCGTCGGAGCGCTTTTCGAACAGGTTGCAACACCGTCTTCACGGGATCGCGAACTGGCCAGGGCTGCCTTCACCCAGCTCACCCCGCGCGAATTCGCCGTGGCGCGGGCCGTTGCCCGTGAACTCAGCAACGGTGAGATCGCTGCCGAGCTCTTCCTGAGCGAGGCCACTATCAAGACCCATCTCGCCAGCGCTCAACTCAAGTTGGGAGTGCGTAACCGGGTCGGTATCGCGGTCCTTGCCACTCTCGCGGAGTCCGGTTGAGGGCAGACCTGCCTGGTTGGCCCGGTAATCTCGCCCTGTGCTTCTCTCAGATCGCGACATCCGCGCGCAGATCGACGCGGGGCGGGTCCGCATCGACCCGTACGACGCGACGATGATCCAGCCCTCCAGTATCGACATCCGGATGGACCGGTATTTCCGGCTCTTCGACAATCACAAATACCCGTTCATCGACCCGGCGGCCGACCAGGCCGATCTGACCCGGTTGGTGGAAGCTGAGCCGGGCGAGCCCTTCGTGTTGCACCCGGGAGAATTCGTGCTCGGCTCGACGTATGAGCAGGTCACGCTGCCCGACGACGTCGCAGCGCGAGTGGAGGGTAAGTCCAGCCTCGGGCGTCTCGGCCTGTTGACCCACGCGACGGCGGGATTTGTCGACCCGGGATTCAGCGGTCACGTGACGTTGGAACTGTCCAACGTCGCGACTCTGCCGATCAAACTGTGGCCGGGCATGAAGATCGGACAGCTGTGTTTCTTCCAGCTGTCCTCCCCTGCCGAGAACCCCTACGGCAGCGCGAAGTACGGCTCGCACTACCAAAACCAGCGCGGCCCCACAGCCAGCCGGTCGTTCAGCAACTTCCACCGCACACAGGTCTAGTGGCGCGCACGGAGGTCGGCCCCAGGCATGACG
The DNA here is from genome assembly GCA_039636865.1 of Dermatophilaceae bacterium Sec6.4. Classification (NCBI taxonomy): domain Bacteria; kingdom Bacillati; phylum Actinomycetota; class Actinomycetes; order Micrococcales; family Dermatophilaceae; species Dermatophilaceae bacterium Sec6.4. The sequence continues at coordinate 149,917 of CP144172.1, read as the reverse complement.
GCGCGCAACCGCATCTCATACTTCCCTCGGCATATCGGGCCCGAGGCATTGTGCTCGCGTTGCACGGGGGCGCACCGCGCAGCATGGTGCCGACGCCGAGATTCGACCCCGGGTACCTGCGGCTGGTCCTGGCTGCGCGCGCGATTCACGGGCGCACCGGTGGCCACCTCAAAGTTGCGCTGCTGCGCAATGCCGTTCGAGGTTGGAACGGCGCTGCCGGCTCGCCGATTCTGGACGCCGAATGGGCACTGGACCGGCTGGTTGCGACCTACCCCGGGTTACCGATCGGTCTGCTCGGACACTCGCTCGGCGGCCGGTTGGCGTTTGCGGTGGTCACGCGTCCGGAGGTCCGCAGCGTCGTATCACTGGCCCCCTGGATGTCGGATGCCTACAACGGGCACGACTTTCTGGGCAAGCCCACGCTTGTCGTGCACGGCTCCATCGACACGGTCACCGATGCCGAAGCGTCCGAGGATCTGGTGCGTCGGATTCAGCAGGCCGGCGGAGATGCGCGGTTCGAGTCGGTCAGCGGGTCGCATCCGCTGATGTGGCGCGCGGGTCGGGTGCATTCGATGGCAGCACGCTTCCTCACCCGAACGCTGCGCGACGTCACTACGTAGTGCCGACATGAGTGAGTGCTCACTCATGTTAGATTCGCGAGTATGCCTGTACCGCCGACGTCGCGCCGCGCTGCCGCAATGACTCCTGAGGCACGTAGGGCGGCGATTGTGGAGGCGACCATCGAGGCGATGCGTGAGCACGAAACGATGCCCACGACACGGCAGATCGCCCAGGCCGCGCACATCGCCGAAGGCACCATCTTTCGGGTATTCGCCACGAAAGAAGAGCTGCGCGCGGCTGTCGTGCAGCGCACCTTCGATCCGGGGCAGTTCTTGCGGCAACTGAGCCGGATAGACGCGGAGCAGCCGTTGCGGGACCTGCTCGTCGATATCGTCCGCGTGCTCCACGCCCGGCTCGGCGCCACTTTCAAAATTATGAGAGCACTGGGGCTGAGCGCGCCACCGGGACACGTAGTCAGCGAATCCGCCGATCGAATCCGTGCTGACACGGCGTCAGTACTGCATCAGCTGTTGGAGCGACACGAAGGCGAACTCGCACTGCCGGTAGCGGAATTCGTCCATATCGTGCGTCTGTTGGCCTTTGCCGGAAGTCATCACGAAATTGCACACGGCCGCACGCTCACGCCCGAGCAGACGGTCGACATCCTGCTGTACGGAGCGTTGCGGCGACCGGGGTCATCGGCTCTATCCGCACGGAAGGCCTGAACAATGTTGGCTCGTCTACTGCGGCACTACCTTCGGCCGTTTGCAGCGCTACTGGTTGCACTGGTCATCGCCCAACTGATGAGCGTCGCCTGCCAGCTGTATCTGCCGGGGCTGAACGCTGACATCCTCGACAACGGCGTCGCCCGCGGTGACACGGGTCTGATCTGGCGGCTCGGCGGCTGGATGCTGCTCATCACAGTCGTACAGGTGGGTGCAGCAGTGGCGTCGGCATTCTTCGGGTCGATGATCGCTATGTCGTTCGGACGCGACGTGCGGGGGGCGATCTTCGGGAAGGTCACCCAGTTCTCGGCTCGGGAGGTCAACCAGTTCGGCGCCCCGTCGTTGATCACCCGCAACACCAACGATGTTCAACAGGTCCAACGGGTGCTGCTGATGGCCTGCACGCTGATGGTCTCGGCGCCGATCATGATGGTCGGCGCAGTGGTCATGTCGCTACGTGAGGACGCCCCGCTCGCACCGTTGATGATCGTCGCGATGGTTACCCTCGGGGTGTCCGTCGGGCTGATCGTGCGCCGGATGGTTCCCGGGTTCCGACAGATGCAGGTGCGTGTCGATGCGGTGAACCGGGTGCTGCGCGAGCATCTTTCGGGGGTCCGGGTAATCCGGGCCTTTGTCCGGGAACCGTACGAGCGGACCCGTTTCGCGAAGGCGAACGAGGAGCTGACCGACACCTCGACCCGTGTCGGATACCTCATGGCATCACTGTTTCCCACCGTGTTGCTCGTGATGAACTTCTCGACGGTGGCGGTCTGGTGGTTCGGCGGGCATCAGGTCGGCAGCGGCCAGATCCAGATCGGCTCGCTGACCGCGTACATGACGTATCTGATCCAGATTCTGAGTTCGGTGATGATGGCGACATTCATGTTCATGTTGATCCCGCGTGCGGCGGTCGCCGCCGAGCGGATCCAAGAGGTGCTGCAGACTCAGCCCTCCGTGCGGCCACCGTTACATGCTGTCGTCCCGGACGAGGTCAGCGGGATCGTCCGGTTCGAGGGTGTGTCGATGCAGTATCCAGGCGCGGACAAGCCGGTCTTGCAGGGGGTCAACCTGACGGCGCGCCCCGGGCAGACTGTCGCCGTGATCGGCTCCACCGGGTCGGGTAAGTCGACGCTGATCTCGCTGGTGGCCCGACTGTTCGACGCGAGTGAAGGCAGCGTCAGCGTCGACGGCGTCGACGTGCGCGACATGGATCCGAACGACTTGTGGGGCCACGTCGGGATCGTGCCGCAACAGCCGTATCTCTTCAGCGGAACCATTGCCTCGAACCTTCGCTACGGCAACCCCGAGGTCACCGATGAGCAGCTGTGGGAAGCCATTGCGATCTCGCAGGCCACCGACTTCGTGCAGGGCCTGGACGGTGGGCTGGATGCCCCCGTCAATCAGGGCGGCAGCAATCTGTCCGGTGGTCAGCGTCAGCGACTGTGTATTGCCCGCGCGCTGGTCGCTTCGCCACGCATCTATCTGTTCGATGATTCGTTCTCGGCGCTCGACCTGGCAACGGACAGACGGTTGCGCACAGCGCTGGCACCCAAACTTCGCGATGCGACAGTTTTTATTGTCGCGCAACGAATTTCAACCATCGCTGAGGCCGACCAGATCGTGGTGCTCGATGGCGGCGCCGTGGTGGGAGTGGGCACACACGACGAACTTGCCCGGAGCTGCCCGACCTACCGGGAAATCGTCCAGTCCCAGCGAGTGCAGGAGGCGGCATGAGCACCCAGAGCCATCGTCCGCCGATGCGGCGGCAGGGCGGCCCAGGAATGGGCGTGGGGATGGCTGAGAAGACGCAGGACTTCAAGGGTTCCAGCCGCCGGCTCGTGGGCCTGCTGCGGCCCGAGCGCGCCAGCATGATCGCGGTGTTCGTGTTGACCATCGCCTCGGTCACGCTGAGCGTCATTGCGCCGAGGATCCTCGGCACCGCAGTCGACGCCATCAATTCCGGTGCCATATCGGGCCGACTACCGGCCGGCGCGAGCAAGCAGAGCGTAGTGGCCGGTCTGCGGGCACGCGGTGAGAGCACCTACGCAGACATGCTGGACCGTCTGCACCTCGTGCCCGGGATCGGTATCGACTTCGGACAGGTGGCCCGGGTCCTGCTCATCGTGCTCGGGTGCTACCTGTTTGCCTCGGGCACCCAACTGGTGCAGGCCCGATTGCTGAACCGTTCGATCCAACGCACCATGTGCGCCCTGCGCAGCGAGGTCGAGGACAAGGTCGGCCGGGTGCCACTGCGGTACCTCGATGGTCAGCCGCGGGGCGAACTGCTCTCGCGCGTTACCAATGACATCGACAATATCGGCCAGTCGATGCAGCAGACGTTGAGCCAACTGTTCGTGAACGGGCTGACCGTTTTCGGGGTGGTCGCGATGATGCTGACCATTTCGTGGTGGTTGACGCTGATCGCGATGATCGCCATTCCGTTGGTCATGCTGGTGACCCGCGCGGTGATGAAGCGCTCGCAGCGTTATTTCGTGGCTCAGTGGAAACACACCGGTGAGCTCAACGCGCAGATCGAGGAGACTTTCAGCGGGCACGAACTCGTCAAGGTCTTCGGTCGTACTCCCCAGGTGCGGGCAGCGTTCGATGAGAAGAACGCCGAACTACGCGATGTCAGTTACCGCGCCCAGTTCATCAGCAGCCTGGTGATGCCGATCATGATGTTCGTCGGCAACCTGCAGTACGTCGTCGTATGTGTGCTCGGCGGCTTGCGGATAGCGTCCGGCACGATGACGCTGGGCGAAGTCACCGCGTTCGTCCAGTACACGCGGCAGTTCACCCAGCCGCTGACCCAGCTGGCGTCAATGGTCAATCTGATGCAGTCCGGGGTCGCGAGCGCCGAGCGGGTCTTCGAGGTGCTGGATGCTCCCGAAGAAAGTACAGATGGGACAGGGAAGCTGGGCCACACCATCGGCCGGGTGGATTTTGAGGATGTGTCCTTCGGGTACGAGGCCGACCGTCCCCTCATCCAGCACCTGTCGCTGCAGGTCCAGCCGGGCCGGACAGTGGCGATCGTAGGACCGACAGGTGCCGGAAAAACGACGCTGGTGAACCTGGTGATGCGCTTTTACGATCTGAGCAGCGGAGCGATCCGGCTCGACGGGATCGACATCGCGTCGGTGCCGCGCTCGCAGCTTCGGTCCCGCATCGGGATGGTCCTGCAGGACACCTGGCTCTTCCACGGCACGATCTGGGAGAACATCGCCTACGGCCGCATCGGCGCCAGTGACGAAGAGATCCTGGCTGCCGCCGAGGCGACGTTCGTGGACCGGTTCGTTCGCGCACTGCCCGACGGGTACGACACGGTGATCGACGAGGAAGCCTCGAATCTGTCCTCCGGTGAACGCCAGCTGATCACCATTGCCCGGGCGTTCCTGGCGGACCCGGCGCTGCTGATTCTGGACGAAGCAACCTCGTCGGTCGATACCCGCACCGAGGTGATGTTGCAGCAGGCGATGGCTGCGCTGCGGTCGGATCGGACCAGTTTCGTGATCGCACACCGGCTCTCGACGATCCGGGATGCCGACACCATCCTGGTGATGCAGGACGGCGCGATCGTCGAGCAGGGTGGGCACGAACAGCTGATGCAGGAACGCGGCGCGTACTACCGGCTCTACATGTCGCAGTTCGAAGGTGCCGCCGTGGATGAGGAGGAAACCGTCGGCGTCTGATGGCCGGAAGTAACTCTTCATGGACGACTGAGGTTGTAGGTGTACCGGTCGCCGGTCCCATTCATGAAGCCGTGTGTGTCGGTGTACCAACGACGTAGCGTCGGGTTTGTGTTGTCCGGGCCCAGGTACCTCTTGGCGGTCCTGGCATACAGCTGCCCGTCGTGCTCGTCGATCAGGCCCTTTTTTGTGGGATCCATCGAAGATCGGGGATCGATGACGGCTCGGATGCGGTTCTTGGCGTCGGTTCTGCCGATCGTGTCCAGCCGTGGCACGGGGTCTGCGGTGTGCTCGATGGACAGTGCCTGCACCGATTTCGGGATCGTGATCCGCGACTCCGGGGCCGCGATGGTCAGCAGGTGGGTGACGTTGTAGCGGGTGCGGAACTGCGCGTTGGCGGCGAGGCGCGCTGCCAGGATCCCGCCCTGGCTGTGGCCGACCAACATGACCGGTTCGGTGCCGGGTTTGATGCCTTTCGCGGCCATCGCCATGGCAAGTGCGGTGCTCACCGCCGGATACAAGCTGGAGTCCACCCCTGCGATGCCGCGTAGGTTGGCGGTCACATCCGAGGGGTTGGGTGGCATCGTCGGTGACCAGCTTTCGGTGCCGGGGACATTGACCACCCAGTGGCCGTGGCCCTGGGCGTCCACCCGGTGATCAACCGTCAGCCGTGATCGTGCGGAGTTCCCCGCGCTTTCGGTATCCGCTTCGGCTTTGACCAGCCCGGCGATACTGCCGGTAGCTGCAGGGCTGACGGTGGAGACGGTGCTCACCGGGGTCACCCTCACCGGGGTGGAATCGCGAAGTAGGCCCACGTGCGAGCCGGCCGCCAGGATGGTCGCGACCTGATGCTCGAAGCTGCCGCCCATTCCGGGCACACCCCACGTCATGATCCGTGCTGCGCGGACGGCATCGTCCACGATGCCCGGGTCGTGCCGCTCAGCGGCGGACAGATGCGTCTGGAAGTGTCGCGCGAATACTGCAATGGGGTTGACCGGGTACCGGTGCGGGTCGCGGATCGGACCGAGCACGATGTCCAGTGCAGTTTCGTGGATCGCAACATCGGCGACGCCGGCCAGGACGATTGCGACATGAGGAAGTGCAGTGCCGAAGTGGAAGGTGGTCAGGGTGGCCGCAACTGCCGTGTCCTTGGCCTGGTAGAGCTGCACGCTCAGGCGGACCCCGCGCGCCATGATCTCCAGTTCCAGGCCGAGCGCAATCAAACTGCTGGATCCGATCGTGAGCTGCGCGCCCTGACCGGCTACCTGCAGCGCAGAGCCCGGTGACAGGACCGCGCCGGCGGTAGGTAGAGCAGTCATCGTCCGGACCAGACGGATCTGCGCATCCCTCGCCGCGTCACCAGCGGTATCGACCAATCTGGCACTGGTCAGCATGTCGTCGTAGTGGGCCTCCGTCGAGCCCGCACCACCGCTGATTGCGACTGGCCCGTCATCCATCACACGTCACGCGTCACGGATCACACGTCACGCATCACAGGTCAACGACCAGCGAGGCGGCGATGAGGCACATCTCGTTCAGTTCGACGAGCACGTCCCCGAAGTGCCGGGGCGTCATCGACAGCGCACCGCCGGTGTCGTCGAGCACTCCCCACCCGCTGGGAAGTCCGACCAGGTGCAGACCGATCCGAGTCGTGTGGGCGTCGGTCACCAGCACGAGGAAGGTCCCGCAGACGCCATGAGCCATATCGCTCAACCACGTCGGAACACGGTCCAGGTGAGCTACCCGCAGAGCGGTTACCAGATCATCCAACGCCCCCGCCCGTACGTCTTCGGCCAGGACCAGCGCATCGGGTACCAGCACGGGAGCCTGTCCGAACCGGGGAGTCAGGGGGATCGACGTCGCCGCGCTGAGGGCTTGCAGAAGCTGACCGATCGCACCAGGTAGGCCGGCAGCCGGCCCGGTCCCGCAGGTCACCACTGGCCCCCCGACGGCTCCGCCGGCCAGTACGAAATCGTCGTCCTGGTAAATGGCCTGAAACGACACGACCCGCGTCGGGGTGGCAGCCACGATCTCTATCCGCGGATAGGTGACCGCGAGCATGGCTTGCAACTGCTGTGCTTCGTCGCTGGGAGCCGAAAGCTGCACTACCGCGGTGCTCATCGAACACGGCCCATGGAGTGCAGACCGTTCAACGGGTTCATGGTGGTGAGCAGGTTCCTGCCCGACTGCACGGCGTAGTCCGCGGCATCACTCGCTCCGTGCTGGATCGTCCCCGCAAGTTCGGCAGCCGCGATTGCTGTTTTCTCCACGGCCAGTGCGGCTTTCAACAGGGCCAACTGGTTGGCCTCGACATGCTGGGCATGGCTCATCAACAACCGGCTCAACTCCTCCAGATCACCCGCCCGAGAATTGAATTCGCGGTGGCGTTCGGCGAGGCGATCCCGGAACTCCCTGGCGCCGAGGCTTTCCCAACGGGTATGACCTGCGCCGGTGACGGCAACCCCTGCCGCTCGCGCGTCCCCCGCGAACCGGCTGACGGCACGGGCCGCGACTCGGATCTGTTCTGCATCAGCTGACATGTCCGACAGCGTCGTCTGCGGCAGGTGGGACCCGCTGCGGGCGCCATTCGACGTGTGGACAAGTGTCTGCGGGTGCAGCGATGTGGACAGTGCTCGGTGAGATCGGTGAGATCGGTCGGGTAGAAGATCTGCGGAGTCGGCCCGCGAGTGACAGCATTCGGGGATGAGCCCGCGCTACCTGGACCTGTCCGATCCCGCGTGCGACGTCACGTCAGATTCGGTGCATGCCGCCCGTGCAGCGGACTGGTGCGCGCAGACGCCCTACGGCTGGGCGGTGTTGCGTTACGCGGAGGCCAGTGCGTTGCTCACCGACCGCAGGTTCCGGCAGGGCAACGCGCGGTGGCCGGCGCAGAACGGCGTGCACGACGGACCGTTCGTCGCATGGTGGCAGGAGGTGCTGCTCAGCCTCGACGGCCCCGACCACACGCGGTTGAGGCGGCTGCTCAACCCGGCATTCCGGCGCCGCACGATCGAGGCGATGCAGCCGGGGTTCACCTCCCTCGCGAGCGAACTCATCGACGAATTCGCCCCGCAGGGCGAGGTGGAGTTCGTGTCGCAGTTCGCCGAGCCGTATGCCGCGCGCATCCTCTGTGTGCTGCTGGGGCTACCGACGGACGAGTGGCCCCAGGTTGCGCACTGGGCCGATGACCTCGGCAAGTCCTTCGGCACCAATCTGCGCGAAGATCTGCCGCGGATCGAGGCGGCACTTGTCGGTCTGACGGGGTATGTAGAGGACGTCATCCAGGACCGTGCTGCACATCCTCGTGACGATCTGGTCACCACCCTGCTGAAGGCTCACGAGGGTGACTCCCGACTGACCCGTCGCGAGTTGTCGGTCTCTCTGGTGTTCCTGGCTTTCGCCGGGATGGAAACCACCCGAAATCAGCTGGGGTTGGCATTGCAGACGCTGTTGGCCTATCCCGATCAGTGGCGACTGCTCGGGCAGCGACCTGACCTGGGGCGCGCTGCCGTGGAAGAGGTGATGCGGGTCAACCCGACCGTCACCTGGGTGACGCGGGAGGCCATTGACGACGTGGATCTGCACGGCGTGCATATCCCCGCCGGAGGCATCGTGCAGGTACTCTCGCATGCTGCCGGCACCGACCCGCGGGCGATGCCGGATCCGTCATTCGACGTGACCCGGGTCGATCAGAGCCCGCCGCACCTGGGCTTCGGTGGCGGGGTGCACCACTGTCTGGGCCACTTCGTCGCCCGTACCGATATGGCTGTTGCGCTCCCGCTGTTGGCTGCCCGGATGCCCGACGCCGCGCCGGACGGGCCGGGCAGGTGGCTACCGGTGTCGGGCAACACCGGCGCCCTGCAATTCCCGATCGTCTTCACGCCCACCCGGCGCCGGTGAGAAGTTGTGTGAACGGGTGCGCTCTCTAGGGCGCACCCGTTCACACAACTTCAGGTGGATCAGTCCGTCGGGCCGCGACGGACGGCCGCGAGGAGCATGTTCGCCACGTCGACCACCTCGACTTCTTCGCGCGCGTCGCCTGCCGCCTGCTCCGCGGTCAGTCCGTCGGTCAACATCACCCGGCAGAACGGGCAGCCGATCGCGATCCGGTCCGCGCCCGTCGCCACCGCTTCCCTGGTCCGGTTGAGGTTGATGCGGGTGCCGAGCTTCTCCTCCATCCACATGCGCGCGCCGCCGGCGCCGCAACAGAAGGAATTGATCCCTGAGCGTTCCATCTCTTTGAACTCCACACCGGGCAGCGCACCGATCAGCTCACGCGGCGCGGCATACACATTGTTGTGCCGACCCAGGTAGCACGGGTCGTGGTAGGTCACCGTGCTGGCGGTCGACGCGGCGCCGGTCTTGTCCGCCTCATCCGGTCGCGCGACAGGTACGAGCTGCTTGTCCCGAACCAGACGGTTGAGCAGTTGCGTGTGGTGCACGACCTCGTAGTCGCCCCCGACCTGCGGGTACTCGTTCTTCAAGGTGTTGAAGCAGTGCGCGCACGTGACGACGATCTTCGTCGCACCCGCCCCGTTCAGGGTCTCGACATTCTGGCTGGCCAGCGCCTGGAAGAGCATCTCGTTGCCGGCCCGCCGTGCCGGGTCGCCGGTGCACGCCTCGCCGTCACCGAGCACGGCGAACGACACCCCGGCAGTGTCCAGCAGCTCGGCCACCGCACGAGTTGTCTTCTTCGCGCGGTCCTCATAAGCCCCCGCGCAGCCCACCCAGAAGAGGTAGTCCACCTCCGACATCGACTCGATGTCCTGGCCGAAGACCTTGACCTCGAACGGCAGCCCCTTGGCCCAGTCCAAGCGGGCCCGCGCCGACATACCCCACGGGTTGGCCTTGTTCTCCAGGTTCTTGAACAGCCCGGACAGCTCGCTCGGGAAGGCCGACTCCATCAGCACCTGGTTGCGGCGCATATCGACGATGTGGTCGACGTGCTCGATGTCGACCGGGCACTGCTCCACGCATGCGCCGCAGGTGGTGCACGCCCACAGCACGTCCTGATCGATGACCGCATCGGGTCCATGCGGGTTGTAGGCGGCAAGAGGACTCGCGACGTCGTACCCGGTGTGCCCGATCAGCGGCATCAGGCCGACGGTCCTGGTTGCTTCGGGCAGCGCATCACGCGCGGACTCTGCAGCGAGCAGGTAGGGCGCCTTGGCTGCTGCGTGATCGCGCAACGTGATCATCAACAGCTTGGGGGACAACGGCTTTTCGGTGTTCCACGCTGGGCACTGGCTCTGACAACGCCCGCACTCGGTGCAGGTGGAGAAGTCCAGCAGGCCCTTCCAGGTGAAGTCCTCGACCGCTCCGACACCCAGTACGGCGTCTTCGTCGAGTTCTTCCAGGCTCTCCATGGTGACCGGCTCGCCGCCGATCATCATCGGGGCCAAAGCGCCCAGCGCGGTCCGGCCGTCGGCATCCCGCTTGAACCAGATGTTGGGGAAGGCGAGGAAGCGGTGCCACGCGACGCCCATGGTGACGTTGAGCCCGATGGTGATGAGCCACGCCATCGAGATGACGATCTTGAGCATCGCGATGACGACGATCAACGCCTTGACGGTGTGATCCGGCTGTCCGTTGAACGCGTTTCCGATGAAGAACGTCATCGGGTAGTGGAATGCGGTGGCGCCCTGGTCGATGCGGTATTCCAATCCCCGCAGCGCGAGTACGCACAGCACGACGCCGAGGATCGTCAGCTCGACGTAGTACGCCTGCCAGTAGGTGGATCCGAAGAACCGGGACCAGCGACCGTCGCGACCGGTTGCACGCGCCGGGTGCAGTTTGCGGCGGTTCCAGATCAGGTAGCAGATCCCGATCAGCCCTCCCCATGAGAAGAGTTCGGCGAGCCACTCGTAGGGGAAGAAATGTCCGAGTAGTGGTAGCGCGAAGGTCGGGTCGAAGATCTGGCCGTAGGCGGTGAGCAGGGTGAAGAACAGCAACCCGAAGGACACCATCGTGAACCAGTGCGCCACGGCAACGACGGGCAGCCGCGACATGCGGGTGTGCCCGAGGAACTCGCGCAGCAGCGTGACGGTGCGGGCGCCGGGCCGGTCGGTGCGGGCTGCAGGCCGGCCCAGCCGGTAGGTCGCGAGCATTCGGCGTACGGCGCGGACCAGCAGCGCGATTCCGACCAGGGTGATGACGACCACGATCAGGCCGGCGACGATCTGCAGTGCGGACATGTCCGCGATCCTACGGCGCCACTACCCGTCAGTAGCGGCGCGGGCGCGCCTTACCCGGATCTCCGCATTGCCGTCGTGATAACCACCTGTTGGAATAGGCATAACTCCCCGGCCGTTGTCACAGCAGCGAACGCGGTCATGCCTCGACAGAGGCCCTATCAGTAAGGCGGATTGCATGCCCATCCTCGACGACGTCACCCAGGCCATCGGCAACACACCGTTGGTACGGATCAACCGGATCATCGACACCGGTGACACCGGCACGGTCGTCGCGGCCAAGCTTGAGTACGGCAACCCCGGTGCCTCCGTCAAGGACCGCATCGGCGCAGCCATCATCAAGGCGGCCGAGGACAGCGGCGAGCTGAAGCCGGGCGGCACGATCGTGGAGGCGACATCGGGTAACACCGGTATCGCGCTCGCGATGGTCGGAGCGGCCAAGGGGTACAACGTGGTGCTCGCCATGCCGGAGAGCATGAGCAAGGAGCGCCGCGCGCTGTTGCGCGGCTTCGGGGCCGAATTGGTCCTGACCCCGGCCACCGGTGGCATGAAGGGCGCGGTGGACGTGTCCGAGCAGATCGCGAAGGAGCGCGGCGGAGTCCTGGCCCGCCAGTTCGCGAACCAGGCCAACGTGGACGTGCACCGCCGTACGACGGCCGAAGAGATCTGGCGCGACACCGACGGCAAGGTCGACATCGTGGTCGCCGGCATCGGCACCGGGGGCACGATCACCGGCATCGGTCAGGTGCTCAAGGAACGCAAGCCGAGCGTGCAGATGATCGCGGTGGAGCCCAAGGAATCACCGATCCTGAACGGCGGCAAGCCCGGTCCGCACAAGATCCAGGGGCTCGGCGCGAACTTCGTGCCCGAGATCCTGGACCGTGACATCTACGACGAGGTCATCGACATCGACCTCGAGACGTCGGTGCAGTGGGCCCGTCGCGCCGCCCGCGAGGAGGGCCTGCTCGTCGGACTGTCCTCGGGTACGGCGCTCGCCGCCGCTGCGCAGGTCGCTGCCCGCCCGGAGAACGCAGGCAAGACCATTGTGGTGATCATCCCCAGCTTCGGTGAGCGCTACTTGTCGACGGTTCTCTTCGAGGGCCTGGTCGACTGACCGTGCCGCCCTCTCTCACGGACGGTCGCGCGGCCTGCGGACTGCGGGGCGTCGTCGCGACGTTCGTCGAGGATGTCGACGCAGCGATCGCCCGCGATCCGGCGGCCGGCTCCCGCACCGAGATGGTGCTGACCTCTCCGGGGCTTCAGGCGATCTGGGTGCACCGGGCCGCCCACCGGATGTGGTCCAGGGGTGGGCGATGGCGACTGCCTGCCCGCATGGTGTCGCAGGCCGCACGTGCGGCGACCGGGGTGGAGATTCACCCCGGAGCCACCATCGGGCGGCGGTTCTTCATCGATCACGGTATGGGCGTGGTGATCGGGGAAACGGCTGAGGTCGGCGACGACGTCATGCTCTACCACGGGGTCACCCTCGGGGGCCGTTCGATGAACCGCATCAAACGTCACCCGACCGTCGGCAACGGTGTGACGATCGGGTCCGGCGCCAGCGTGCTGGGGCCCATCCAGATCGGATCCGAGGCTCAGATCGGCGCCAACGCCGTCGTCGTCAAGGACGTGCCGCCACAGGCCATCGCGACCGGGATACCGGCCAGGGTGCGGTTTCCGCGATCCGGGGAGGATCCGTACGGCGACTGGATCGATCCCGCCATCCACATCTGACCAGCCTCAGCCGCAGGGGTCGCATCTTCTGCTCAGGGTGCTGCAATAGCTACGCCCTGGCGACAATATGCAACCAGTGTGCAACGAGAAAGGTCCCCTGCCGATCACGGTAGGGGACCTTTTCGTTGAGCTGGGAGGGGTTCAGCCCTTGGCAGCGGCCTTCAGCTTGCTGCCCGCGGTCACCTTGGCTGCGTGCGACGCGGGGATCTGGATCTCGGCGCCGGTCTGCGGGTTGCGGCCGGTGCGGGCGGCCCGCTCGACGCGCTCGATGGTGAGCAGACCGGGCAGCTGGACCTTCTCGCCGCGGCCGATGGCCTCGAGGATGACGTCGTTGAAGCCAGCGATCACGGACGTGGCGTCCTTGACGCTGACGCCGGTGCGCTGGGCAATGGTGCTCGCAAGGTCAGTGCGGTTCATGGAGATCCTGTCTATTTGTCTGAGAGAAAAACTGATCCGAGTAAAACATTTGCGGTGACGACAGTGCCGTAACCGTCCGCCGACGGGTTGGCCGACGACGTCGACGCTACCCGGAATATGTCCGATAACTGCGGTATTCCGCGGCGCGCGCTCGTTCCTCACCGTAGACGCCTGAGCCCCGGTGTCAAAAAACACGCCCCGGGTCGGGACTGCGGGTCTAGGTCAGCTTGGTCTCTGCGCTGTCGGTATCGGCATCCACGGGGACCGTGTCGTCGCGGTCCATCGGCACCTGCCCAACCCCTGGGTCGAGGTCGTGCAGCGCACCATCGGCCTCCGTGGGGCCCTCGACCACGTCCGGTGCGCCGTCGGCAATGCTTCCCTGAACGACGGGACCCTGCTTTTTGCCGGTAGCGGCGTGGAATCCGGCGCTTGCCGCATTCTTGACGGCCTGCCCGGCGCCTCGCGCTGCGGCCTGCCCCGCGGCGGCCGCGACTTCCGGGCCACGCTCACGGATCTGTTCGCCGGCCTTGGTGACCTGTTCCTGGACGGCGGGGTGCTCCCACGCCTTCGAGGCCTGCAGTTTGATCTGCTCGTAACGGCGTTCGCCGGCTTTGGCGCCGAGGACGTAACCGGCGGCCAGTCCGACGAGGAACGACAGCTTGCCCATGTCTGCTCTCCTAAGAAGGTGGTGTCGGTGCCGACTCTATCCGCGAGACCCCGTGCAGGGCTCGATCCGCCGGGCGCCTGGACTCGCAGCTCTGGCGAACTAGGATGACCAGCGTTCGGCGTTGACGATGCGTAGTGGCACACGTCGAGCAAGGAGGGCTCGCATAGTGGCCTAGTGCGGCGGTCTTGAAAACCGCTAGGCGGGTAACCGTCTCGAGGGTTCGAATCCCTCGCCCTCCGCGCGTCGGATACCTGTGCAGGTGACACAGGTCACCATTACGGTCAGTCATAGGCGGGTGAGCCCCTTCCGCCTGACGACCGAAGGAGTGGCCATGACACAGGTCCAGACGATCCGCGGCCCGGTGCAGAGCGCAGCCCTGGGTACGACATTGATGCACGAGCATGTGTTCATCCGCGATGACGAGATCGAGCGCAATTTTCCGCAGCGGTGGGACGAGCAGGCCCGGGTGGCCGACGCGGTAGCCCGGCTGCAGGCCATGAAGGCAGTGGGGGTCGACACCATCGTCGACCCGACCGTGCTCGGAATGGGCCGTGATGTGGTCCGGGTCGCCGCAGTCAACGAGCAGGTGGATATCAATATCGTCGCGGCGACGGGCCTCTACACCTACAACGACGTCCCGCACTACTTCCACTTCCACGGCCCGGGCACCCTGCTCGGCGGGGATGACGTGATGATCGACATGTTCATCAACGACATCACGACTGGTATCGGGGGCACCGGCATCCGCGCCGGGTTGCTGAAGTGCGCCATCGATGACGCCCTCACCCCGGGGGTGTCGCGGGTATTCGACGCTGTCGCGGCGGCGCATCTGCAGACCGGAGTTCCGATCACCGTGCATACGAGCGTCGCGCATCGGACCGGTCTGGTTGCGCAGCAGTATTTCCGCGACAAGGGCGTCGACCCGGCCAACATCGTCCTCGGACACAGTGGCGACTCCGCCGACCTGGACTACCTGCATGAGCTCATTGACGGCGGCTCGATCCTGGGAATGGACCGCTTCGGGTTGGACATCTACCTGCCCACCGACCAGCGGGTGGCAACGGTCGCGAAACTCGCCGAGGAGGGCTTCGCCGACCGGATGGTGCTGTCGCACGACGCGTCCTGTCACATGGACTGGCTACCCGACGGGGTGGCCGAGCAGGTTGCGCCGAACTGGAATTTCACCCACATCCACGATGACGTGCTGCCCGCTCTGCGTGGGCACGGCGTGAGCGAGCAGCAGATCACCACGATGCTCGTCGACACCCCGGCGCGCTACCTCGGCGGAGCGCGGGTATGACGGTGCAGGCACTGCCGCGCGGGTCGAACCCGTTCGACACCTCCGGTACGCACCGCCGCGCCGACGGCGTCTGCGTCTATGACGCACTGCCGGAGACGCTCGTCCGCGAGCTACTGGATGTGGTTGCCCGCACGCCCGAGGTCGAAGCCGTCGTGGAGATCGGCGGCGACCGACTTACCTATGCACGGCTGCTGGATCGGGCATCACGGGTCGCCGGCGGACTCGTTGCCGGCGGTCTCGCGCCAGGGGACCGCGTGGCGCTGCGGCTTCCGGCCGGCACCGACTGGGTCGTCGCGTTCTGGGGTGTCCTGCTCGCCCGCGGTGTTGTCGTCGCGGTCAATACCCGCTTCGCCGCACCCGAAATCGAGTTCGTGCTCACTGATTCGGGCGCATCCGTGCAGCTCCTGCCGGGAGTTGCGTTGCCGGACGGTGAGCCGCACATCGACTCGGGTGCCCGGGCACAGGAGATCGCGGCGATCTTCTACACCTCCGGCACGACCGGCCGTCCCAAAGGTGTGCCGACGACGCACCTGGCGTTCCTGTCCAACTCCGAGACGATGGTGCGCTGCATGGGCATCGATCCAGGCATCGGCGCCGGGTGCCGCACGCTGATCTCGGTGCCGTTGTTCCACGTCACCGGATGCAACGCCCAACTACTGACCGCGCTGCACGTGGGAGGTACCTCCGTGGTGCTGCCTGCGCTCGACCTCGGCGTGATGATGGCCAGCATTGTGGACGAGCGCATCTCCTTCCTGGTCACGGTGCCCGCGATCTACAACCTCATGTTGCGCCAACCTTCGTTCGCCGATCTTGATGTCAGCGGCGTGCACGTCGTGGGCTACGGCGGCGCCCCGATCGCGTCGTCGCTCGTCCGCTCGCTGCAGGCGGCCTTCCCCTCGGCACGGGTCTTCAACGGATTCGGCGCTACGGAGACCTGCTCGATCGTCAGCGTCCTACCCGATACGGAGGCCGCAGAACACGCCGACAGCATCGGGTACCCGGCGCCCGTCGTGGATATCGCGATTGATCCCGCCGGTCGAAGTAGCGGGGATCGCGGAGAGCTGCTCGTCCGCGGACCCAATGTGCTGCAGCACTACTGGGGTGGGCGCGCGCCTGCGACGACCGCTGACGGATGGTTCCGCACCGGCGACATCGTGACGGTCGACGACGCGGGCCGGATCGCCATCGTCGACCGCGCGAAGGACATGATCAACCGCGGTGGGGAGAACGTCGCGAGCATCGAGGTGGAGGATGCGCTGTCGGATGCTCCAGGTGTCATCGAGGCCGCCGTCGTCGGTGTCCCGGATGAGGTCATGGGCGAGAAGGTCGGTGTCGTGCTCGTCGGCGACGCTGACCTGGACGTGGCCGAGGTACTCAAGCATGTCGCAGGGCGGGTGGCCGACTACAAGGTCCCGCAGTATGTTCGCATCAGTGATGCCCCGTTGCCCCGCAACGCTGCCGGGAAACTTCTCAAGGCGCAGATCCGCGATGACGCTGTCTGGGGAGACGCAGTCAGGTAGCGCGGCCTTGCAGGTCGGCGTTGCGGTAGCCATGGCGACGCACGGGTGTCTTCTGGATGCGTGGATGACGGTGCGCGATGTCAGATGGGGCACGGCGTAGGACAAGAGGTGGGCCGGGTCGATGTGGTGGCTCACGGGGGGTAGGCGCCGTCCATGCATTCGTGCTAGCGTCCTACTTGGTTGCAGTTGGAGTTTCTCGCAGGACGATGAAGTGCCCGCAGCAGGTTAGCGGGCATTTTGTATGTGGGCCACGGTTCACGCTCTGCGGGGCACCTCCCAACGGCAGCCGGAGTTTCGCACAAGTGGAGTTCCATTCCAGAAAAGATAGAGAGTTACCGCTCATGGCACAGGGCACCGTCAAGTGGTTCAACGCTGAAAAGGGCTTCGGCTTCATCGCTCAGGACGGTGGGGGACCGGACGTTTTCGTTCACTACTCCGCCATCCAGACCAACGGATACAAGAGCCTCGACGAAGCGCAGCGCGTGGAGTTCGAGATCACCCAGGGCGACAAGGGCCCGCAGGCGACCAACGTCGTCAACGCCTGAGTCACCAACAGGCTTAAGGAGCACCGCGGCTCGCCGCGATAGACCTCCTGCAGAATGCCCCACCACCCGCAGGGTGGTGGGGCATTCTGTCGTCTTGGTGGATGATTCCGCGCGGTCAATCGGTGCTGAGTGAGCGCACCGGTCGACCGTGAGCGACGTTTCAGCAGGAGTCGGAGGTGTTCTCGATGGGCTTCGCGGTGGTGCTGGGAGAGGGGCTCGAGGAGCTACCCGGGGTCGTCGTTTTAGCGGGAGTCGGCTTTTTGACCGTGTGTGGGCGGTCAATGGCGCTCTTGACCAGGCGCTTGATCTTCGCGAAGTCGGGATTACCGCTTGCGATGGTCGGGTAACTCAAGTTGACGCTGCGTACATTCCCTTTCTTCATCCTGGTGACCAGGGTGGCGAAGGCGTCCAAGCGGCTCTGGGGCACGTCCATCGTGATGCTCTGACGGGCCACTGCCATCACGTCGGTGAACTTGGTGACCATGGTGAACGGGTTGGCCTGGTCGATCAGGGCATTGACCATGCAGCGTTGACGCCTCGTGCGATCATCGTCGCTGTTCTCCACGCGGCTGCGGGAGTACCACAGCGCCTGATTCCCGTTCAGCTTCCGGTAGCCCTCCGGGACGCGACCGGTGATGCTGCCCGGCACGATGCGACCGTTCGCGATCCTGCCGCCGATCGCGATGCCGCCCTTCGGGACGTTGATTTTCACTCCGCCCATGGCGTCGACCAGCCGCTGGAAGCCGAGCAGGTCGATCACGACGGTGTAGTCGATCGGCATCCCGACGATCGCGCTGACCACCTCACGCGTGGTGTCCAGCCCGGGGTTCTTCTCGTCCTTGGGGAAAAGGGCCGGATAGTTGGTGCCCGCCTCGGTCCAGATGGCGTCCATCAGGCAGTCGTGACCTGCGCCGCGCGACGGGCAGTAAAAGCCGTTCGGGTAGATCTTGTGCAGCGGGTTGGTCGCGGGGAAAGGCACCCGCTCCAGGTTGCGGGGGACGCTGACCAGTGTCGTGTCGCCGGTGTGCGTGTCGATGCTGGCCACCATGATCGAATCGGTGCGTACGCCTGTGCGGTCGGCGCCGGCGTCGGAGCCGAGGAAGAGCATGTTGACGCGGGGGACCGACTTCCAGGGGTCGGTGCCGCCGACCGGGCCCCGTTGACCGGCATCGCGTCCTCCGTACCGGCCGGTGAAGACGGTGTCCAGGGTGCCTTTGGTGACCCACACGTAGTTCGACGCGACAGCAGCCGGCACTCCTACCGCCACGCAGAGCATGACCGCGAAGAGACGGTGCATCCACCGGGTCTGATGGGGCCACCGTCGACCGGTCGTCTCGGCGTACGTGGCGACGATCGCGCCGAGCCACAGCAGCCCCCCGATCAGGCAGACGAAGAGCAGAAAGTACAACCCACCGGTGGACAGCAGACTTGCAGCACCTCGGATGACACCGTTACGAAGGAGCAGCCACAGCAGGATCGCGACGGCGACAGCCGATCCGACCAGCAGCTGCAGGCCGAGGCGGCGCTTGCGGGTGAACACGAGCCCCAGTCCGGGTAGCACCGCGCTCAACGCTGTCAGCAACATCGCCCGTCGTACTTCGTGGACGCGTGATTCGCGGACGTCGTGCCGGGACGGGGTGGATCCGGTGTCCGATGCAGGACCTCGTTGCGGCGCCACCTTGCCGGAGCCATCACGACTCGACCGAGGCAGCTGTGCCCGATGGTCTGATGGATCGGGTCCGCCACGTTCCGCCATGTCCTACTTCCGCGTGTTGGTCCTGCAACAGGTCAAGCTCAGTGTCCGCCATTGTCCACTACTACGGCACCGGCACCCCAGCGTTCGATCTGTAGTGGCCGGTTTGGTCCGGCGCGAGGACCCCGGTAACCTTGCGGACGCTTGCATTTGGAGGCGTCGCCTAGTCAGGTCTATGGCGCCCGCCTGCTAAGCGGGTTTGGGGCTTAAAACCCCATCGAGGGTTCAAATCCCTCCGCCTCCGCACAGTGATGTCAGCAACGACATCGGATGACAGCCCGAGCCAGCCGGCTCGGGCTGTCTGCATGTTCGACATCTCCCGCGATCATCCGCTCAGGTTGTCACTGCTCAGGTTGGCACTGCTGCGGCACGCGGCAGATAGATGGTGAACGATGTTTCGCCCGGTTGTGACGCGACCTCCAGGCGACCGCCGTGCGCGCTGACGACGGCCGAGACGATCGCCAGCCCCAGCCCGGTCGACCCCTCGGTGCGGGTCCGTGCGGAGTCGCCGCGGATGAACCGTTCGAAGATGTGTGGGAGCAGCTCCGGGGGAATACCCGGGCCGTTGTCCGTGACGCGGATGACCGTCTCGTATCTCGTGTCGCCGACGCGGGTGGTGATCAACGTGCCCGGTGGCGTGTGCCGTCGGGCGTTCGCCAGCACATTGATCAGGACCTGCCTGATCCGCGCTTCGTCGCCGATCATCTCAGCGGGTTCCTCCGGAAGGTCCAGAGCCCACCGGTGGTCGGGTCCGGCCGCTCGGGCGTCGGAGGTCGTCTCCATCACCAGCAGGGTCACATCGACCGGCTCCCGTTCCAAGGGTCGTCCGGAGTCCAGGCGTGCCAGCAGCAGCAGGTCCTCGACCAGGGCCGTCATCCGGGTCGACTCCGACTCGATGCGGCTCATCGCATGCTGCACGCCCTCGGGGACCGGTTCATGCTCGCGACGGGACAGCTCGGCATACCCACGGATCGATGCGAGCGGTGTCCGTAGCTCGTGACTGGCGTCGGCAACGAACTGCCGTACTCGAGTCTCACTCTCCTGGCGGGCGGTCAGCGCACCCGTCACGTGGTCGAGCATCTGGTTCAGCGCCGCGCCCACCTGGCCGACCTCTGTGCGCTCGTCGGTGTCGGACGGCGCGACGCGCTCCTGCATGATGACTTCACCGGTGGACAGCGGCAAGGTGGAGACCCGGGTTGCCGTCGCCGCGACTCGGCGTAGCGGCTCCAGATTGCGACGCACCAGGTAGGCCGACCCGAGTCCGACCAGGATCAGTCCGGCTACAGACAACAAGATGACGGCCAACGCCGCCCGCTGCACGGTGTCCTTGTTGTCACGCAGCGGCAACCCGATGATCGTCGTGACCTCGATGGGCTGCTGGTTCACCAACGGCACTGAGTGCTGCACTTCGACAACCCGGTATTGAACCGTCTTGTGGAGCGTCACAGTGCTGGGTCGCATGCTCAGGTGGGTATTCAGCATGAGCTGCACCTGACGATCAGTGAGCCGGATGGGTCTCTCACCCAGGCGATAGATGTTCGCTCGACGCTGGCCCTGGTTGCAGTTGGGGAAGATGTAGCTACCAGTGGGGTCGGAGCAAATTATCTGACCGCCAGACATGTCCACCTGAAGTGAGTCGCCGCTGCCATTGCCTTGGTTGGCGAGGGCTGCAGAATCGGGGGGACCGTTTTTGATCTGTTGTGCTGAGGTAGTCAGCTGACTGTCGACCTTGTTGTGCAGGGTGCGCTGCAACTCCCAGACGATGAGTGCACCGATACCGAAGATCACGAACACCGTCAGCGCCAGCACCGACGAGACCAGCTTCGTTCGCAGTGTCCACCCGGAGGGGCGCAGGGCAGTATTCACTGTCAGCGGCGCGGATGCTCAGGCGGCGGGCTTGAGCACGTATCCGGCGCCCCGCATGGTGTGGATCATCGGGGCACGACCGGCATCGATCTTCTTACGCAGGTAGGAGATGTAGAGCTCGACGACGTTGGCCTGGCCACCGAAGTCGTAATGCCAGACCCGGTCCAGAATCTGCGTCTTGGACAGCACCCGCTTCGGGTTCCGCATGAGGTACCGCAACAATTCGAACTCCGTTGCGGTCAAGGTGATTTCGATCCCGGCGCGCATTACTTCGTGGCTGTCCTCATCGAGGGTGAGGTCGCCGACGGCCAGGGTGGGGGAGGCCGGCTCGGTCAACTGCACCGAGCGTCGTAGCAGCGCGCGGACCCGCGCGACGACCTCCTCCAAGCTGAACGGTTTGGTGACATAGTCGTCACCGCCCGCCGTGAGGCCCGCGATCCGGTCCTCGACGGAGTCCCGCGCGGTGAGGAAGAGCACCGGGAGCGTGGGATCGTCATCGCGCAGCCGCCGCAGCACCTCCATACCGTCGAAGTCCGGCAGCATGATATCGAGCACGACGGCATCCGGTTTGAACTCTTTGGCGACCCGCACCGCGCTGGATCCGGTGCCCGCAGATTTGATGTCCCACCCCTCGTAGCGCAGCGCCATGCTGAGCAACTCGGCGAGGTTGGACTCGTCATCGACGACCAGCACACGCACCTTGCTGCCATCGGGATGTTTCAACGCAGGAGAAGCCATACGCCCAGTAGACCGGTTTGCCCTGTACGCCGTCCAGGCCCGACCTGTGTCTTACCTGTGGGAAGCCTTTGACAGATCGGGCCTGGCGCGCTGTATCCCAGATCTATTTCGTCGCGGTGACCTGACGCAGCCCACCACGGGTTTCGGCAGCTTCGCGGCGCGCGGCGTCCGACTCTTCGTCGGTCATCAGCTCCTGGCTCGCCCGCTCTGCCTGGACCCGCTCGACGTACGCAGCAACCTCGTGCTCTGTCGTAGCCTCGTCCCAGCCGAGCTCGGCGCCCATGATCTGCGCGCATTCCTGAACGCAGTCAGTGCCCCGGTGCTTGGTGTTGATCGAGATGCGGGTCCGCCGGGCCAGCACGTCGGTGATGTGCTTGGCGCCTTCATGTGTCACGGCGTACTTGAACTCGGCACGCAGGTACTGCTCCGCGTTCTTGACCGGCTCGAGCATCGACGGGTCGTCGTCACCGAGTGCAAGCAGCTCGTGCAGCTTGGAGCCGTACCGACCGAGCAAGTGCTCGATCCGCCAGTCTGACAGACCGGTCTCGGCGGCGAGTTCGTGCTTGAGGTTGAGCATCGCCTTGTAGCCCTCCGCGCCGATCAGCGGCACGTACTGGGTGACCGACGGCTTGAGCTCACCGAGATCCTCCGCGCACGCGTCGATGGCGTCGACGGCCATCACCCGGTACGTCGTGTACTTGCCACCGGCGATCGAGATCAGACCGGGCTGCGGACGCGCAACTGCATGCTCACGCGACAACTGGCTGGTGTCCTCGCTCTCGCCGGCGAGCAGCGGGCGCAGGCCCGAGTACACGCCGAGGATGTCGTCGCGGTCGATCGGGGTGGTCAGCACCGTGTTGACGTGTTCGAGGATGTAGTCGATGTCCTTGGATGTTGCGGCCGGATGCGCGAGGTCGTAGACCCAGTCCGTGTCGGTGGTCCCGATGATCCACTGCTGACCGAACGGGATGACGAAGAGCACTGACTTCTCGGTGCGCAGGATCAGGCCGACCTCGCCGGCGATTCGATCGCGCGGCACCAGGATGTGCACGCCCTTGGACGCCCGGACATGGAATCTGCCCCGGCCCCCGGCCATCTTCTGCACGTCGTCGGTCCAGACGCCGGTCGCGTTGACGACGACCTTCGCCTTGACCTCGATCTCTTCGCTGCTCTCGACATCGCGGACGACCGCACCGACCACCCGATCGGCTTCCTTGAGCATCTTGACGACCTCGGTGGAGTTGCGGACGACAGCCCCGTAGTTGGCGGCCGTGCGAACCACCGTCATGGTGTGCCGGGCATCGTCGGCCTGAGCGTCGAAATACCGGACGGCGCCGGTCAGCGCGTCCTTCTTGAGGCTCGGGAAGAGGCGCAGCGCACCGGTCCGGGTCAGGTGCTTCTGTCGCGGCACCGACTGCTTGCCGTTGATGTTGTCGTAGAGCATCAGACCGCTGGCGACGTAGGGCCGTTCCCAGACCCGGTGGCTCAGCGGGTAGAGGAAAGGCACCGGGTGCACCAGGTGCGGCGCAATCGTCGTCATCATCATCTCGCGCTCTTTGAGCGCTTCGGCAACGAGGCTGAAGTTCAGCTGCTCCAGGTATCGCAAACCGCCGTGGAACAGCTTGCTGCTGCGGGAGGACGTACCGCTCGCGAAGTCGCGGGCCTCGACCATCGCCACCTTGAGACCGCGGGTCGCAGCGTCCAGGGCTGCTCCAGCGCCGGTGACTCCACCACCGATGACGAGCACGTCGAAGTGGATGTTCTGCAGGTCATTCCAGGCCTGCTGGTGCTGTTCAGGCGAAAGCGTCGCGCTGAAGGGTTGCATCACCATGTCGTGGCTCCTCGTTGGTTGACGTCGATTGTGAGTTTATGCATGTCCGGAGCCACCTGGGCAGTCGGGCAGTTCGTCACGCACCGTCCGGTGGTCAATCCCGATGGCCCCATTCGATCGAGGACCGGACCGCGCGGCGCCAGTTTGCCCACTCCGCATCGCGCCGGTTCGGGTCCATCGCGGGGAGCCATTCCGCTGCCGGTTGCCAGTACTCGCGCAACACCTGGTGGTCGGGCCAGTAGCCGGCCCCGATCCCTGCGGCGTAGGCCGCGCCGAGCGCGACGGTCTCGGCCATCATCGGCCGCACAATCGGGACGTCGAGGACATCGGCGACTATCTGCATGAGCAGGTTGTTGGCGGTCATCCCACCGTCGACCGCGATCGTTGCGAGGGGGACCTGCGCGTCCTGGTTCATGGCTTCGACCACCTCCCGGGTCTGCCACGCGGTGGCTTCGAGTACGGCGCGGCAGATATGCGCCTTGGTGACGTAACCGGTGAGGCCGACAATGATGCCGCGCGCCTCGCTCTCCCAGTGGGGGGCGAAGAGTCCCGCGAAGGCGGGGACGATGTAGCAGCCGCCGTTGTCCTGCACGGTAAGCGCCTGGGTCTCGATCTCTGCCACCGACCGGATCAGCCCGAGGTTGTCGCGGCACCACTTCACCAACGCTCCCGCTACAGCCATCGCACCTTCCAGTGCGTACACCGGAGGTTGCCCTTCGAGTTCGTAGGCCACGGTGGTGATCAGTCCACGCCGCGAGCGGACCGCTTCGGTGCCGGTATTGAGCAGCAGGAAGCTGCCGGTACCGAAGGTGCATTTGGCTTCGCCCGGCTCCAACGCGGTCTGGCCGAAGAGCGAGGCCTGCTGGTCTCCGATCATGGCCGTGATCGGGATACCGGCGACCGGGCTGCGCGTCATCCCTATTGTCGAGATCGTCGGGGCGATCTGGGGAAGCATCGCCCGGGGGACCCGCATGGCAGCCAACAGTTCGCCATCCCAGTCGAGGGTGTCCAGATCCATCAACATGGTGCGGCTGGCATTGGTGGCGTCAGTGACGTGTCGGCCACCGTCAGGCCCTCCGGTCAGGTTCCAGACGAGCCAGGTATCCATCGTCCCGAACAGCAGGTCACCCCGTTCTGCGCGGGCCCGCAGTGAGGGGTCCTGCTCAAGCAGCCACCGCAGTTTGGGTCCCGAGGAGTACGTCGACAACGGCAGACCGGTGCGTTCCTGCATCACCTGCGCACCGATCCCCTCGACGACCCGGGGCAACAGGTCGGCGGTGCGGACGTCCTGCCAGACGATGGCCCGGTGTGCGGGCACACCGGTGTATCGGTCCCACACCACGGTGGTCTCGCGTTGATTGGTGATACCCAGACCGACCACCTGATCCACGCTCACGCCTGCATCGGCCAGGGTGCGGGGCACGATCTTGCTCACGATGTCCCAGATCTGGGCGGCGTCGTGCTCGACCCAGCCAGGCCGTGGGTAGTACTGACGGTGTTCACGCTGGGTGAGCGCAACCATCTGACCGCGTGAGTCGAACAACATGCATCGGGTGGAGGTCGTGCCCTGATCCAGCGCCGCGACGTACCGCTGCTTCATCACAGTGCTCCATGACCAAGGACACGGGAGATCTGTCGGGCCGCAGTCGTCACCTCGTGGGTCAGCTGCGGCCACGGCCGCAGCTGCTCGTCGCAGAGGTTGCCCACCGCGCCGTGGATGCCGATGGCAGCCACCACGTGTCCGCTGGAGTCGCGTACCGGTGCGGCGATATCCGCCAGGTCTGGTTCTGCTTCCTCGACGCAGGCCCCCCATCCGTCGTCTCGAACATCGGCGAGTTCGCGCATCAGCTGACTGCGATTGACCACGGTCCGGAAGGTCAGGCTCGTGAGGTCGGTACCGATGATGCTGCGCGCCGCACCCGGGTCGAAAGCCAGCAGCACTTTGCCCAGCGCGCTGGCATGCAGGGGGAGCATGAAGCCGGTCTGTACCTCCTGACGGGATCGGGAGGTGCGGGCTCTGAAGACGTGGTGGGCAACCACGACCTGGCCATCGTGGAAGGCCGCGAGTCGAGCCGACTCACCGGTGCGCGCGGCCAGCGTGTCGGTCCAGTTCAACCCGAGTGAGCGCAACTCGTTGAGGTCGAGGTGGGTGGACCCGAGATGCGGCAGATCGGGGGACAGCAGATAGCGGCCCGAAGTGTCCTGGGTGACGAAACCCACCTCGACCAGCGTATGCAAGAGGCCGTGTGTCGTGCCCTTCGCCAAATCGAGCGCAGTGCAGACCTGCATCAGGCGAAGCGGCTCGGTTTCGGAGGCCAGTAGGCGCAGCATGCTGGCAGCCCGTTCCACGGACTGCACTGATTTGGCCACCATTGCAGCCTAGCCGCGGACTGATGCCCTCCTTCGAGTCGTTCGGCATTGCCGAACAGGAGTTTGTTCGGCAATGCCGAACGGACAGGGTGGCGCCCCTGTGACGTGCGTCATAGAGTTCGGCACTATCCATGGTGGAAGTTCCCACTCAAAATTCAGCCACCGTGTGATTCAGATCACTCGAACCGCTATCCCGCGCAACACTCCGCGGCGAAGAAGGAGATATATGAGTCTGTGGTCGGTGTTTTTCAGCGAGGTGATCGGGACCGCGATCCTGCTCACGCTCGGTATCGGCGTGGTAGCCAACGCCGTGCTTCCCAAATCGGGTGGCTTCGAAGGCGGCACCCTGATGATCAACTTCGGGTGGGGGCTCGGCGTCTTCGGCGGTGTCTATGCCGCTTACAAGTCCGGTGCTCATCTGAACCCTGCTGTCACTGTGGGTCTGCTGGTCGACGGTGCACCCGAATATGCCAAGGGCGTCAGCGTGACCTTCGGATCGACGCTGGTCTATTTCGCGGGCGAGTTCCTCGGTGCCTTCCTCGGCGCAGTAATCGCCTGGCTGGCGTACAAGAAGCAGTTCGATGACCGTCTGGATGCCCCGTCGCTGGGGATCTTCTCCACCGGTCCGGCGATCAAGTCCTACGGATGGAACCTCGTGACCGAGATCATCGGCACCTTCGTGCTGATCTTCTTCATCCTGGTCTCCGGCAAGACGCCGTCGCAGCTCGGTCCGTTAGCCGTCGCGTTCGTCGTCCTCGCTATCGGTAACAGCCTCGGTGGTCCTACTGGTTACGCCATCAACCCGGCCCGTGACCTCGGGCCGCGTATCGCGCATGCACTGCTGCCGATCCCCAACAAGGACAGCAGCAACTGGAGCTACTCATGGGTGCCCGTCGTCGGACCCCTTGTCGGCGCTGTCCTTGCGGCGCTGGTCGCCCGTATCTACATGTGATCCGCACCCCCACATCAGCATGAGCAGCACTTATCTAGGAGATCAGCACCATGGCTAAATACATTGCATCGATAGACCAGGGCACCACCAGCACCCGCTGCATTCTGTTCGACCACGATGGCAAGATCGTCGCGACGGCGCAGATGGAGCACGAGCAGATCTTCCCCAAGTCCGGTTGGGTCGAGCACGACGCGGAAGAGATCTGGAAGAACACCCGGCAGGTCTGCTCCGATGTCCTGGTCAACGCCGATGCTTCGACCAGCGACGTGGCCGCGATCGGTATCACCAACCAGCGCGAGACTGCGGTGGTCTGGGACAAGACGACCGGTAAGCCCGTTTACAACGCGATCGTCTGGCAGGACACCCGCACCCAGCGCATCTGCGACGAACTCGCCGGCGCGAACGAGCTGGGCGCTGACATCTTCAAGGCGAAGGTCGGTTTGCCGTTGGCGACCTACTTCTCCGGTCCGAAGGCCCGCTGGATCCTGGACAACGTCGACGGCGCGCGCGAGAAGGCCGAAGCCGGTGACCTGCTCTTCGGCAATATGGACACCTGGGTGCTGTGGAACCTCACCGGCGGTGTCAACGGCGGCGTGCACTCCACCGACGTCACCAATGCCTCCCGGACGCTGATGATGGATCTGGACACCCTTGACTGGGACGACGAGATCGTCGCCCTGATGGGCCTGCCCAAGTCGATGCTGCCGAAAATCTGCTCATCCTCGGAGGAGTACGGCAAGGTCCGCGAAGCCGGTCCGCTGTCCGGGGTCCCGATCGCGGGCATCCTGGGCGACCAGCAGGCCGCGACCTTCGGTCAGGTCTGCTTCGAGATCGGTACCGCCAAGAACACCTACGGCACCGGTAAC
This sequence comes from Dermatophilaceae bacterium Sec6.4, assembly GCA_039636865.1. Taxonomy (NCBI): domain Bacteria; kingdom Bacillati; phylum Actinomycetota; class Actinomycetes; order Micrococcales; family Dermatophilaceae; species Dermatophilaceae bacterium Sec6.4. Next base: position 122,195 of record CP144172.1, on the reverse strand, counting down.
TTCCTGCTTCTGAACACCGGTGAAGAGAAGGTGATGTCCAAGAACGGCCTGCTCACCACCGTCTGCTACAAGATCGGTGACGCAAAACCGATCTACGCCCTGGAGGGTTCGGTAGCGGTTACCGGTTCGCTGGTGCAGTGGCTGCGGGACAACCTGAAGATGATCGACTCGGCCCCGCAGGTGGAGGAGTACGCCAAAAAGGTCGAGGACAACGGTGACGTCTACATCGTGCCGGCGTTCTCCGGCCTCTTCGCGCCGCACTGGCGCTCGGATGCGCGCGGTGTGATCGTCGGTCTGACCCGCTTCAACAACCGCAACCACATCTGCCGTGCGGCGCTGGAGGCCACGGCTTTTCAGTCCCGTGAGGTCGTGGATGCGATGAACGCCGACTCCGGCGTCGCGCTGACCGAGCTGAAGGTCGACGGCGGAATGGTCGTCAACGAGACCCTCATGCAGTTCCAGGCCGACATCCTGGGGGTGCCGGTCATCCGCCCGGTTGTGTCCGAGACGACTGCTCTGGGCGCGGCGTATGCCGCCGGTCTGGCCGTCGGGTTCTGGAAGGACGAGGCCGAACTACGCAAGCAGTGGGCCGAGGACAAGCGATGGACACCGAAGATGGACGACGACAAGGTCAAGTGGCTCTACTCCAAGTGGAACAAGGCCGTCGAGCGCACCTTGAACTGGACGGACAAGGACCCGTCCGACATGTACTGAGGTTTGCGCCTTAACAACTGAACGACGAAGGGCCCGCAGCGACTGTGCTGCGGGCCCTTCGTCCTGCACCTATTCAGGCGCGCTATGTATATAAGGAGAGGTTCGGTCCGACGGGCCTCAGTCGGTGGAGCGGATCGGGTCGTAGGACGCCCGCCGTGCGGCGCGCCGCAGCACCGCGAGCACAGGCGGACCCAGCGTCACAATCGCGATCGTGTCGGTGATCGCGCGCCCGGTGTCCCAGCCGCCGGTCGAGGTCAGCAGCGTGTAGATCCCGAAACGGTGCAGGTTGTCCAACACCGAGGCGCCGGGGACATAGGAAAGCTGACCCGAGTAGTAGGACACCTCGACGCCGGTGGCGAAGGGCCAGGACCACAGATTCATCAGCAGCCCGAAACCGTACGCGGCCACGATGCCGTACCCGACCAGCATCGTGATCTCCCGCTTGCCGCGGACCTTGCGCGGCAGCAGCCCGGCGCCCAGTCCGATCCAGGCCGAGCACAGCATCTGGAACGGCAACCACGGCCCGACCCCCGCGGTAAGCAGTGCGGAACTGAAAAGTGACGTGCAACCCAGCACGAAACCGAACCCCGGCCCGTAGACCCGCCCGGCAAGAATGAGCAGGAAGAAGACTGTCTCGACGCCTCCCGTCCCGGCGCCCAACGGTCGCAGCGCCGCCTCGATCGCCGACAGCACACCTAACATCGCGAGGGCCTTGGAGTCCATGCCGCCCTCGGAGAGCTGGGCCAGCACGATCAGCACCAGCAGCGGCAGTATCGCGATGAAGATGAACGGTGCGTCGACGCTGTGCCCAGTGGCCGCGGGCGACACCTTCACCAGCAGCGGCCACGCGAACATGATCAGGCCGGCCACCGACACCAGGCTCAGCACCAGGCCGGACATTCGGGTGAACCGGATGGCGGGGTGGTCCAGGGTGGTGACCAGGTCGCCGCTGAGGTCGCCACCTGGTGCCCGGCCGGTGATTTTCTGATCGGTCACGGTGTTCCTGTCAGCGATGCCCGGACCTGGTCAACGGTCAACCACGGTCGGGGAGCCAGGATCTTCGCGACCTGGGGGGCGAAGATCGGTGAGGAGCTGACGACCTCGGGCGTCGGGCCGTCCGCGATGATCTCGCCCTGCGCCATCACCACGACGCGATCAGCGACCTGCGCCACGAACTCCACATCGTGAGTTGCCACCAGCACGCAGCGACCCTGCGCAGCCAGCGCATCCAGTGCGTGGACGAGCTGCGCCTTGGCGAGGTAGTCCAGGCCGCGGGTCGGCTCATCCAGCAGCAGCACCGCCGGGTCGGCGCTCAGCTGTACAGCCAGGGCCACCGCGAGGCGTTGGCCCTCGGACAGGTCGCGCGGATGGTGGGCACTGGGTACGCCGGGCACCAGTCTGTCCACCAGTGCCCGGCAGGTGCCCGGTGTGGCACCCGCTCCCAGGTCGGCCGCGGCACATTCGGCGGCCACCGTCTCCAGGTAGAGCAGGTCGGTCGCCGACTGGGGCACGAGCGAGATGCGCCGACGTGCTGCGTCGGGCGACAACTGTGCCGGGTCGGCGCCGAGTACCTCGACCTGCCCGGACGCTCGCCGACCAGCACCCTGTAGCGCCCAGAGCAGGCTGGACTTGCCCGACCCGTTGCGACCCATCAGCGCGGTCACCGACCCGGGGCGCAGGGCGAGGTCCACTTCACGGACCGCGATCAGCCCGCCGTATGCGACGGTGACCTTGCGCGCCCGCACTGCGTCCGGGCCGTCCTGGGCAATGCGTAGAACCGGGGGCAGCGCGGTGTGGGCCAGGCGCTCGCGGGTGGGGCCGGCCATCCGTCGGGCGTCGCGTATCGACAGCGGCAGCGGTGCCCACCCCAGCTCCCGGCCCAGGCGTACGACGGGCGGCACCACGGGCGAGTCGGCGATCAGACGTGCGGGCAGACCGCTGCGCACCCGGCCCTCGCCAGGCAACAGGATCAGCTGATCGGCGTACTGCAGTACCCGCTCCATCCGGTGCTCTGCCATCACGACGGTCGTACCCAGATCGTGCACCAGCCGCGTTACGACAGCGATGACGTCCTCGGCCGCGCCCGGGTCCAGTGCCGAGGTCGGCTCGTCGAGGATGAGCACCTTCGGTCCGGCGCTGAGCGCACCCCCGATGGCGACCCGTTGCTGCTGCCCTCCGGACAGGGTGTGCAGTGGGCGGTCGCGCAGCTCGGCGATACCCATCAGGTCCAGCACCTCCTCGACCCGCTTGCGCATCACCGAAGCGGGTACGGCGAGTTGCTCCATCCCGTAGGCGAGCTCTTCCTCCACGGTGTCGGTGACGAATCCGGCGAGCGGGTCCTGACCGACCCGTCCGACGACATCGGCCATTTCACGGGGTGGATGGATACGGGTGTCGTAGTCGCCGACGGTGACCCGGCCGTGCAGCCGCCCGCCGGTGAAGTGCGGGACCAGGCCGTTGAACAGGCCGAGAAGGGTGGACTTGCCGACTCCGGTGACCCCGACCACCAGGGCCAACTCGCCCTCGTCGATCTGCAGGTCAACCTCTCTCAACACCGGTGGTGCGTCATCGTCGTACCAGACACCGACGTCTTCCAGCCGGATCATGCCGCGTCCTCGAGAGCCTTGGACCATGACCGGACGGGGGTGACCAGGGTGGTCCGTGGAGTCGGCGGTGCGATCAGAATCGGCAGCAGACCCAGCACGACGGCGAGCAGCGGGAGCCCGTCGATGACCGGGAACTGCAGCGGCTGCAGGCTGGGCACGAGATGAACGGCCTGATAACGGGTCGCCGCATACATGACGGCGGCGACGCCCACCCCGCCCGCGGCGATCAGGATCGGCACGGCATCGAACGGGTCGGGCCGGTATCGACTTGTGCGGCTGCGTCTGGACGCAGCCACCAATCCGCTGGCCGCCAGCACCAGGCCGAGTAGGAGCACCGGCCACTTCAGCAACGTCGGACTGTTGCTGTCCAGGATGTTGTAGACCGCGGCGCACACCCCGATCAGACCCAGGATCGTCAGCGCGCCCGTCGCTGCAGCGGACCGGCGTGAACTTTCACCGGTCCGTCCGTAGCCACGCGAGTCCATCGCGGCGGCCAGCAGCAGGGAGCGGTCCAGCGCGTCCGCGAGCACCGGGATGAGCAGGGCGCGTATGACGTGTCGTTTGGGCAGTCCACCGCGCAGTCGTTGCGCGCGGCGTACCCGCAGCACACTGTCTGCGAGCTGGGGGAAGACCGAGACCGCCACGACTATCGCCGTGCCCACGTCGTACAGGCCGGTTGGCATCGACTTCAGCAGGCGTTTGGGATTGGCCAGGGCATTGGCTGCGCCCAGGCAGATCACCATCGTCGCCAACCGCATACCGTCGTAGAGGCCGCCGAGCAGGGACTGGGCACTGACGTCACCGAACAGCTGGATTCCGGCGGCCCACTGCGGCAACGGGATCGACGGCAGATGGAAGAGGACGTCGTTGCCCTCGCCGCCACCGAAGATGATTCGGAAGATCACCCGCAGCACCACGATCAGAATGCCGAGGCGCACGTAAAGACGGAAGGACCGGGACCACGGCGAATCACCGCGACGAGCCAGCACCACCGCTGTCGTCACCGCGATGAGCAGCAGTAACAACAACGGGTTGGTCGTCCACGTCGACGCGGTCGCCATCCCGATCGCCCACACCCACCAGGCGATGGGGTGGACGGTCCGGGGCAGGCGGGACGCGCGAGGCGCCCGCACCGAGCGTGGACGGCTGCTCACCGGAACCGGCGGTAGACCAGCACGCCACCTCCGGCGAGCGCCAGCACGGCAAGGAGACCGACACCGAGCACGGTGGGCAGGTTGATCGCGGAGCCCGAAGCCTGTTGCTCTTTGGCCAGCGCCGCAAGCTGATCTGAGTTGGCGACCGGAACACCGCCCGCGCCTGTGCGGGTACCACTGGCGGACGAGGAACCAGCAGCTGATTTCGAAGTCGTCGAGGCGCTGGAGCTTTGGGAGGCCGATGGCTTCTTGGCGGACGGCTTCGCCCCGCCGGCAGTGGATGTCGAGCTCTTCGTACCGGGTGCTGGCGAAGTACCGGGTCTGGTGGCTGACGTGCTGCCACCGGTTGCCGACGAGGACGGCGTCGTGCCGGTTCCCGACGTCGTGGGCTTCGGTTGTGGTTTCGGCGTGGTTTTCGAAGTGGCCGGCGGGTTGGACGCCGCCGGCGGCTGCGGCGCGGCGGCGGGCCTGGGGCGGGTGGGATTCACCCGTGGTGCGGCATCACCGGAGTTGAGGGTGAACGACCAGCCCTCGAAACCGCCACGGATCGCGGTGTGACTCGCTACTCCGAGCGAGCTGGACACCCAGGAACCGCCGTTGTTGGCGGACCAGTAAGCCCAGTGCGCGGCAGTGGGTGGGGTGTTGAGGCAGCGTTCCTTGTAGCTGGAGTTGCCGGCAATTGCCAGACTCTGCGAGGCCGACGGTTTGTTGTAGAGCCGACAGATGAATGCGTTGCCGTACCGCTGCGTGCCGGTGGTCGGGATCCCGGCTCGTTGCAAGGCGTTCAGGCCGGTCCCGCTACCTCCGAGGGGCGCTGTCGCGCAACGGATTACAACACCGCCCCCGAGTGATCGGAAATCGACGACAACAGTGGTTCCGGTCGCATCCTTGCAGTAACCGTCATAGCTGGTGGCCGCCTGCGCCGGTGCGGCGGTGATCAGACCACCGCCCGCGGTGGCCATCGTAATGGCCACCGCGGCAATGCTGTTGCGAGTGCGGGTCAGCATCAGCCCGTCACCGGAAGGGTGGTGGTGGTAACGGTCGGAGTGGGGGGCTCGGTGGGGTCCGTCGGGCTACCCGTCGGCGATGTGCTGGGCGCGCCCGGTGCGGTCGAAGTGCCGGTGGATGTGCTCGTCGAGGTCGAAGTGCTGGTAGCTGTGCTCGTCGAGGTCGAAGTGCTGGTAGCTGTGCTCGTCGAGGTCGAAGTGCCGGTAGCTGTGCTCGTCGAGGTCGTGGTGCCGGTTGACGTGCTTGTCGCAGTGGACGTCGACGAGGACGGACCGGTCGGGCTGGTCGTCGGTGCCGAATCCTTCAGCAGAGAGCCCAAGGGCTTTCGTACCAGACCGAACTGCGCGTCTGCGGTCGCTCGGCGCCACTGGTCGGCTGCCGTCGAGGTGATGCCGTCCTTCAGGCCGGCGTCATATCCACTCTGATCGAAGGCGATCGCGCCATTGCTCGAGGCCAGTTTGGTGCCCTTGACCTTGGAGCCGACGGCCTGCAGGCCAGCAATATATCCAGTCCCGCGCATCGCGGCAGAAGCTGCACCTCCGCCTGCGAGCGCAGCAGTAGCCAGACCGGTGCTGTTGGTGTTCGTCCCGAATGATCCGTTCGCCCGCTGGACCTTGCTCAGGTAGCCGACGCCCGCGGTGATTGCGTTGGCGGGCACCATGTACCCGTCCTGCTTCGCGAGCATCAATGCCTGCAACGCATACGACGTGCTGTCCAGGTCTGCGGGCGCACCGGCCTTGGTCTTGGCAGCCGCGTCGCAACTGAGGTTGTCGTTGAAGCTGAGGCGGAAATAGCCGTCCGAGCACTGCTGGGTGGCCAGGAAGTCGACGGTGCTCTGCACCAACGGTTTGGAGACTGCCTGTCCCCGCTGACCCGCACCTGCCAGACCGAGCACGCCGAGCGCCTGGGTGATTGCGTTGGTGTAGTCGGCCCCATTGGCAACGGGGTCCTTCAGACGTCCCTTCTGGGCACCGGAGGTCAGCACCAGATCGCTGGTCTGAGTCAGGATGTTGATGACGCTCTTGTCCTTCTGCACCAACTTCGTGGGGTCGGCGTTCACGACGTCGGCGGCGAAGAGCGCTTTGGCCGAGGCGCCCGCACTGATGCCGTAGTCACCGGGTCCTGCGTAGTCCTTGAGGTTGCTGGAGATTGCGCCCCAGGTCTTGTTGACGGCAGCGCTGGACGCACCCCCGGCCTTCATCGCCCAGAGCACGTTGATCGACAATCCCCAGTCGGTGAAGCCGGCTCCGTAGGGACTCGGCATCGAACCGTCGGCAGCCTGCTGGGAGATCAGCCACGACGAAGCGGCGGCAGGATCACCGGTGGTCGAGGCGGCAGAGGCCTGACCGGCGAAACCGGTGTAGGACGCAACGACAGCGATGGTCGCGGCGGCGGAGATGGCGCTGATACCTGTGCGGCGAGCGGTTTTATTCATCAGGAAGTACTCCGTAATCCGGTGGAGTTTGCCGTTTCTGCGCGGCACGCGTCCACTCGGACGCACCACGAGAGACTGCTGTCCACGACAGTCTGTGATGGACGCGAGTGCAGGCATTCCGGCTTACGACATCGCGTCTTTGATGATCGCGGGCCGTCTACGGCTGCGGGACAGCGCCGGAATCTGACCGGCTTCCCCTGACAATTCACGTAGCGTCCTGTAAGCGGACGCCGAGGCTGACCTTAGCAGGCGAATCGGGGTCGAATCTTCGCTCAGTCCTGCGGCTCGAGCTGGCCGATGGGTTCACGCTTCTCGGCCTGGAAGCGGTCCTCGTTGCGGCCGAACGCCCAGTATCCGGACAGGCTGAGTGACTCTTTCGGTACGTCGAGGTCGCGGAAGATCCTACGTAGCTCCTTCATCGAGCCGCGCTCGCCGTGCGCGAAGACCTCGGCGCCCTGCTCGGGCCAGTCGAGGGCCCGGACGGCGTCCGGTAACAGCGATGTCTCGCCCGCAGGGGCGCCACGGCGGTACAGCCACTGCTGGTGCATACCAGCGGGTGAGGTCAGCAGCAGCTCGTCGGCAGGGGAATCGACCTCGACGACGACGTGGCCGCGTGCGTTTTCGGGCAGCGCCTCGAGTGCAGCGCTGATCGCGGGGAGGGCGGAGTCGTCACCGACCAGCAGGTACCAGTTCGCTGCACCACTCGGGCGGTATCCGCTGCCCGGACCGGTTGCCGCCAACAGGTCACCGGGCTGCGCCTGCATGGCCCAGGGAGCGGCGATGCCCTGGTCACCGTGGGTGACGAAATCCATGCTGATCGTGGCGTCGGCATTCCAACTGCGGATCGTGTAGGTACGTCGTACCGGGCGTTGTTCCACCGGCAGAGCGTCGATGTCGTACGGCGGGGTGAGGCGGTGCGCCGGATCGGTGAACAACAGTTTGAGGTAGCTGTCGGTCGCATCGGGCCGCCCCATCGCAGCCACTGCCGGTCCGCCGAAACGCACCCGCATGATGTGCGGGCTGACACGCTCGCTGCTGACGACGTGCAGGACGTGCTGCGGGCGCTTGTTCTTCGAACTCATAAGGCCACCCTAATTCGCGTGCCCCGATCCGCCGAGTGGCAGACAAATGTTGCGAGTGGCGCACTCAGGAGTGCGCCACTCGCAACTTGTCTATGCCACTCGGCGAGAAGGGGAGGGGGGGAGGGGTCAGACGCCGAGGCGGGCTTTCAGGCCGTCCAGCTCGATCTGCAGCTGGGTCGGCAGCGTGTCGCCGAACTTGGCAAACCATTCCTCGATCTGCGGGATCTCGGCCTTCCACTCCTCGGTATCCACCGCCAGAGAAGCCTCCAGCTCAGCAAGGGTCATGTCCAGACCGTCCACATCCAGCGACTCCGGCGTCGGTACGTGACCGATCGGGGTCTCGATCGCGGCGGCCTTGCCCTCCATCCGCTCGATGACCCACTTCAGCACGCGGGAGTTCTCACCGAACCCCGGCCATAAAAAGGAGCCGTCCTGCGCGCGGCGGAACCAGTTGACGTAGAAGATCTTGGGCAGCTTGCTCGCGTCGGCGTCCTTGCCGAGATCGACCCAGTGCTGGAAGTAGTCACCGGTGTTGTAGCCGATGAAGGGCAGCATGGCCATCGGGTCGCGGCGCACGATGCCGACCTCACCCTTGGCAGCGGCCGTTGTCTCGGACGAGAGAGTCGCGCCCATGAAGGTGCCGTGCAGCCAGTCGCGTGATTCCGTTACCAACGGCACGGTTGTCTTGCGGCGACCACCGAACAGGATCGCCGAGATCGGCACGCCCTGCGGGTCGTCGTACTCCGCAGCGAGGATGTCGCACTGGGTGATCGGCGTGCAGTAGCGGCTGTTCGGGTGGCTGGACAGTTCGCCGCAGTCCGGCGTCCAGTCCTTGCCCTTCCAGGAGGTGGCGTGTGCCGGCTCGTTCTCCAGGCCCTCCCACCAGACGTCACCATCGTCGGTGAGCGCAACGTTGGTGAAGACCGAATTACCCTTGTTGATGGTCGTCATCGCGTGCGGGTTGGTGTGCTCGTTGGTGCCGGGCGCGACGCCGAAGAAGCCGAATTCGGGGTTGACGGCGTACAGCCGCCCGTCCTTGCCGAAGCGCATCCACGCGATGTCGTCGCCGAGCGTCTCGACGGTCCAGTTCGGGATGGTCGGCTTGAGCATCGCCAGGTTGGTCTTGCCGCAGGCGCTGGGGAACGCCGCTGCGACGTAGTAGGTCTGCTGCTCGGGGGAGATGAGCTTGAGAATGAGCATGTGCTCGGCGAGCCAGCCCTCGTCGCGCGCCATCGCCGAGGCGATCCGCAGCGAGTAGCACTTCTTCCCCAGCAGCGCATTGCCGCCGTACCCGGAGCCGAACGACCAGATCAGTCGCTCCTCGGGGAACTGCACGATGTACTTCTCTTCATTGCACGGCCATTTCACGTCCTGTTCGCCGTCGGCCAGCGGCGCGCCGACCGAATGCAGCGCGGGTACATAGCGTGCGGCGTCGCCGAGTTCTTCGATGCGGTCCAGGATCTTGGCGCCGCAGCGCGCCATGACCCGCATGGACACCACGACGTATTCGCTGTCGGTGATCTCGACACCGAACATGGGGCTTTCGGCATTGAGGTGACCCATGACGAAGGGGATGACGTACATCGTGCGGCCCTTCATACACCCGGCGTACAGCCCGCGCATGAGGTCCTTCATCTCCTGTGGGTCCATCCAGTTGTTGGTCGGGCCGGCGTCCTTCTCATCCTGGCTGCAGATAAAGGTGCGTTCCTCGACCCGGGCGACGTCCTCCGGTGAGCTGGCGGCGTGGAAGGAGTTGGGCTTGATCTCCTCGTTCAGTCGCGTGAAGGTACCGGCGGCGACGAGTTTGCCGGTCAGCTCGGTCCATTCTTCGTCGGAGCCGGTCACCCAACGCACCTCATCCGGAGTTGTCAGCTCCGCGACTTCGGCCACCCATGCTGCCAACTTCGGGTGGGTGGTGCCGATTGGAGTGGAGGTGTGCAGGCTCATGTGACCGTCCTTGTGGGCGTTGTTCACCGCATGGAATGGGTGGATTGGCCCGAACGTATCGGGGCCGACGCGAGCTCTCCACCGGACCGGAGGATATCGAATGTGACGCCGATCACACGGTCGGTGCCCTTTGTGGCTTTCCCGTCAGCTCGCGTTGCAAAGGCGACGCAACGCAACGTTTACCTGACAAAACCCAACACTGACGGATCTGCCGATGCGAACGAAGTGAGCTCAGGACAGGGCCGATGGTTTGGAAGACGGACAAGGAGCTACAGCCAGTTCTTCTTCTTGAAGACGGTGTACATGGTGATGACGGTCAGCAGCATCAGACCGATCGCCATCGGGTACCCGTATCGGAAATTGAGCTCGGGCATCGCGTGGAAGTTCATCCCATAGATCCCGGCGATAACGGTCGGAGTGAACAGGATGGCAGCCCATGAGGTGGCTGCCTTGACCTGGTCGGCCTGATTGTTTGCGACTTCGGCGAGGCGCTTCATGTCCTCGTTCTGGGTCTGCGCGACGAGGGTGGAGTTGAGCGAGAGGATCGACATCAGGGTCTGTCGGAATCCATCGACGCGTTCAACCACGATGACTGCGTGATCTTCGACATCGCGTAAATTGCGCTGTAGTTCTTCGTCGGTGTCGTACTTGTCGTAACCGCGGCGGAGTGCCTGCAAAATATCCAGCAGCGGCTTGGTTGCCCGTTGCAGCGCGAGTACCTCGCGGGACAACTCGTAGATGCGCCGCGACACCGCCGGATCCGATTCGAAGACCTGCTCCTCGATCTGATCGATGTCGATCTCGAGGCCCTCCAGCACCGGCTTGTATCCGTCGACGACGAAGTCGAGGACCGCATAGAGCACCGCGTCGGGTCCCAGCGCCATCAGGTGCGGATCGTCGTCGATCCGCCGTCGGACGGGTCCGAGCTCGGGCTCGTCGGTGGGGCGCACCGTGACCACGAAGTCCGGACCTACGAAGAGATGGATCTCGCCGAGGTGCACGGTCTCTGTGTCGTCGTGATAGGTCGCCGGTCGCAGGACCACGAAGAGGGTGTCGTCGTAGCGTTCGAGCTTGGGCCGCTGATGGGCGTTGATTGCGTCATCGACAGCCAACCGGTGCAGCGCGAAGATGTCGCCGACCTGTCGGATCTGGGCCGGTGACGCTTTCGCCAGGCCCACCCAGGCGACGGCCTTGTCCGGCTCGGCGAGCCGGTGGATGATCGCGCTGATGCTGTGTGGATTTGTCTGGCGTACGCCGTCCAAGTAAATGGCTTTCTGGACGACCGTGGACTCTGCCCCGTCGTCGGAATCGGATGTCGGCGTTACGCGTTCGACCCGGCGTGCAGCATCGCCTCTGGAGACGCCGGCGGGGTTGCCCGGCGCCCAGAGCTGCGGTTGTACACGGACCCGCGTCCTCCAGTTCGACACGATTCGACTGTAGCTCGCAAGCGTGTGTTCTCCCCGTATTCAGCCAAACGACGTACGACGTGATGAGCGCAACGGGAACCCCGCCTACAGTGCTGCGATGAGCACCATTACCGGTGGGGGCGCCGGGCACAGCCGACGGGCAGTGATCATTGCGGCGCTCGTCGCGGTGCTGGTGGTCGCGGGCGGCCTCGGCTGGTGGTTCACCCGCGCTGGTTCGGTCGACTCCGAGCAGGTGATCCCCTCGACGCCGGCGGGTATCCGCACCGTGCAGCTACCGGTCAAGCTGGTGCGCGACACATCCGGCATACCCGGTGTGGTGGCCTACGACCAGAGCAGCTACATGACGCTCGCGACCCAGAACGGCACGGCGATCCATGTGTCGCACGTGCCTGGACCGGTCACCTACACAATGACCCCACCGGCGGGTGGGCCGCACAACATTGTGTGGATGAACGCCGGCGTCTACACCGAGCCGGTGCCCAGCGAACGGGCAGTGCACGTGGTCGAGCACGGCGCGGTCTGGATCACCTACGACCCGACGTTACCCAAGGCGCAGGTACAGAAGCTGGTGGATTTCGTGGGCCGTCAGAGCCTGATCCCCGAACCGAAGGGCACGGGTGGCGTCAAGGTGGCCGGTCAGGCGAACCGTTTCATCATCCTGTCCCCGTGGCGCGGCAACACACTTCCCGCACCGGTGGTGATGTCCTCCTGGGGCCACCAACTGCGGCTGAAGAATGCGACCGATCCGCGGATGCAGCGATTCATCGACACCTTCCGGCACCGCAAGCCCTACAGCCCGGAGACCAACGAGCCGGTCGACGGGATACCGACCGGGACGGGCGGGGTAGCCGCCCGCTACGGCGCCACCCAGCCCAATCCGCCCGGTACGAAGAAGTAGGCGCTATTCGCTGGTGATGGGCTCGCGACCGGCCGGTTGCTTTGGTCGCGGGGTGAGCGGCTCTACCGGGGTGAAGGCCCTAGTCACCGGTTCGGCGGTCGTCAGGGTGAAGACCTCGCCGTAGTGCGACAGATCGGTGTGGGCGCCCGAGCCGTCCTCCAGCTCGTAGACCGCGTGGTCGGGGTGGATCGTTACGCGCACCTTGCAGCCTCGCCAGCGCAGCGTGAACGCCAGTCGGGTCAGCCGTTTCGGCAGCGCCGGCGTGAACGACAGTTGGCCGCCGTGATCGCGCATTCCGCCGAATCCGCATACCAGCGCCAGCCATGCGCCGGCGAGCGAGGCGACGTGCACGCCGTCGCCGGTGTTGTGCTCCAGGTCGCGTAGATCCATCAGCGCGGCCTCGGTGAGGTAGTCATGCGCAAGCTCGCGGTGACCCACCTCAGCGGCCAGGATGGCTTGGGTGCAGGCCGACAGGGAGGAGTCCCGGACGGTGATTGGCTCGTAGTACTCGAACGCTTTCGCCTTCTGCTCCAGCGTGAAGTTGTCGCCGCACCAGTGCATCGCCAGCATCAGGTCGGCCTGTTTGACCACCTGTTTGCGATAGATGTCGAAGTAGGGGTAGTTCAGCAGCAGCGGGTAGTTGCCCGCCTTGTCGGTCGCCGCGAAGTCCCAGACCTCGCGCTCGGTGCTGCCTCGGTCCTGCTGGTGCACGCCGCGCTCATCGTCGAAGGGCATGGCCATGGCTTCGTCGGCGGCTCGCCAACCGCTGATCTCCTCCCGCGTCACATCGAGCGCGATGGCCTCCTGGGGCCAGCGCTCCGCGGTGTCGGCTGCGTACCGCAGGTTCCGCGCGGCCATCAGGTTGGTGTAGGTGTTGTCGGCGACCACTGCGGAGTACTCGTCCGGCCCGGTGATGCCGTCGATATGAAACTTGCCGTCATCGCCGTGGTAGCCGAGGTCGGCCCACAACCGGGCGGTCTCCACGAGCAGTTGTAGGGCGGTCTCGCGGTCGAATTCCTCGTCCTGCGTCCAGAAGACGTAGCGCGCTGCAGCGACCGAGATGTCCGCGTTGATATGGAATGCGGCCGTGCCTGCCGGCCAGTAGGCCGAACACTCCTCACCGCGGATGGTGCGCCACGGGAAGGCGGCACCCTTGAGTTTGAGGGTCTCGGCGCGCTCACGTGCCAGATCCAGGATGCTCTGGCGCCAGACAAGAGCGTCGCGGGCCGCATCAGGGGCAGTCGCAGTCAGTAGGGGGAGCACGAACTGCTCCGAATCCCAGAAGGCGTGCCCGTCGTATCCGGGTCCGGTCAGGCCCTTTGCGAGGATTGCGCGACCCTCGGCACGGGCGCCGGCCTGGAGCACGTGCCACAGACCGAAACGCACGGCTTGCTGCACACTGTCATCGCCGTCGACCTGCACATCGGCGCCGTCCCAGAAGTCCTGGATGTAGTCCTTCTGCTCAGCGACCAGATCGTCCCAACCGGTGTTGATGACTGCGGACAAGGCGCCGTCCACCTGATCGCGCAGGGCCGGCACGGTGCGCTCGGAGGACCAGCCGTAGGCGACGAATTTGGTCAGACCGAGCGTCTCACCAGGGTCCAGATGTGCACCGATCGTCATCCGTGACCAGTCCGGCTGGATGAAGGTATGCGGCTCGTAGTCGTGGTCGCCGTGCAGGATGTGGTCGCATGCCGCGGCGACGCGTAGACCGCTCGCCTTCGTGCGGTGGATCAGCTGGGCGCGGGTGTCACCCGCCAGATGATGTTCGGACTTCAACGGTTTCTTCAGCGCAGCCGCAACGCGAGGGTCTGCAGAGGTGACGGGCAGCTCTTCGTTTGCAACCATCTCGGACTGGATGACGACGCGCAGCGGTTTGTCGACCGCCTCCACCTGGTACCAGATCGCCAGGATGGCGCGTTGGGTGAAGGACACCAGACGCTGGGAACGCACCCGGACCATCCGCCGGGCGGGCGATTCCCACAAGACGTCGCGGGTGAGGATCCCGGTGCGCATGTCCAGCGTGCGTTCGTGGTGACGTACAGCGCCGTACCGCATGTCGAACGGTTCGTCATCGACCAACAGTCGGATCACTTTTCCGTTGGTGACATTGACGACGGTCTGGCCCGATTCGGGATACCCGTACCCCGCCTCGGCGTACGGCAGCGGCCGGCTCTCGAAAAAGGAGTTGAGGTAAGTGCCGGGCAGCCCCGACGGGTCACCCTCATCGAGGTTGCCGCGTACGCCGATATGGCCGTTGGACAGTGCGAAGATCGACTCTGCCTGGGCGAAGTTTTCGGTTTGCAGGTTCAGCTCGCGTACCCGCCACGGCTCGACGACGAATCCCTCGTAATGCTCGCTCATGCGTCGGTGTCCTCACCGGTTGAATCGCTCTGGAGCAGCTCGGCGAGGTCTTGCACAACCACGGTCGCCCCGTTCTCGAGCAGCGCCTGAGCGTGGTCTACGCGGTCGACACCGACGACGTAACCGAAGTTGCCCGCTCTGCCGGCGGCGACGCCGGAGGTGGCGTCTTCGAAGACAACACACTGGGCGGGGGTGGCGTCGACGAGCTTGGCGCCGGCCAGGAACGAATCGGGTGCGGGTTTGCCCTTGATGTGCTGCTGCGCGAGGGTCGTGCCGTCCACGCGACCTTCGACGTACTGCGCCAGGCCGGTCACCTCCAGCACCATCTCGGTGTTCGCCGAGGACGACACGACGATGCGACGCAGGCCGGCGTCGCGGGCGGCCTGCAGGTAACGACGCGAGCCGTCATAGACATCGACGCCGTCGCGCTTGATCGCTTCATGGACGAGGTTGTTCTTCCGGGTGCCCACCCCGTAGATCGTGTCCGCATCCGCGTCGTCATCGGGGCTGCCATCGGGCAGCTGGATGTCTCGCGAGGTGAGGAAGTCACGCACGCCGTCCTGGCGAGGTTTGCCGTCGACGTACCGGTTGTAGTCGCTGCCGGCATCGAAGGGGGTGAATCCGTCCCCGTCGCGGGCCTTCAGGAATTCGTTGAAAGTTTGTTTCCATGCGGTGCGGTGCACGCTGGCGGTGTCGGTGAGGACTCCGTCCAGGTCGAACAGGCAGGTGGTGATGGCGTCCGGTAAGCCGAGCATCGTCGTCCTTCGGTGTGGCAGTGAGGTCCTGCTGCAGGTTACTGCGACTGCCTGGTGACCAACGGAAGCCATGCGGTGTACGGGTGGTTATCGGGACTATCCGCGCTTCGATGACCGTTGTGCCATCGGAGCGTGCCGCTCACTATCGACGCGGTGTGCCGCGATGCGAGGAGTGCAGTCATGAAGGCAGTTCAGTTCAGCGAGTACGGCGGCCCCGAGGTCTTACGTGTGGCTGAGGTCGATGAGCCGCACGCCGGAAACGGCCAGATCCGTATTGCCGTGCGTGCTGCGGGTGTCAATGCACTGGACTGGAAGGTGCGGGCCGGATACATGAAGGACCAGCTGCCGCTGGAGTTTCCGGCGGGGGTGGGCCTGGACGCGTCCGGCGTCGTGGACGAGGTCGGCGAGGGCGCCGACGGTGTTGCTGTCGGGGATGCCGTTTTCGGAGCGGGCTCAGCGGCCTACGCGGAGTACGCGATCCTGGACCACTGGGCCGCCAAGCCCGAGCGGATGTCGTTCGAGGAGGCTGCCGGGTACGGAGTCCCGGTCGAGACGGCGGTGCGCATCCTGAATCTGGTCGGCGTCCGGTCGGGGCAGACCCTGCTAATCAGCGGCGCGTCGGGTGGGGTCGGCTCAGCGGTCGTGCAGATTGCCGTCCATCGCGGTATCACCGTCATCGCCACCGGTGGCGAAAAGAACCAGGACTACCTACACGAGCTCGGCGCCACCGCCACCACCTATGGCGCCGGACTGGTCGAGCGGGTGCGTGGCCTCGCGCCGGACGGTGTCGATGCGGCGCTGGATATCGCCGGCTCGGGCGTGATCGACGAACTCATCGAGCTCACCGGTGATGCCGGCGCGGTCGTGTCGATCGCGGACTTCGGCGCACCCGGCAAGGGCGCCAGGGTCACGACGCAGCCGGAGAACAACGAGGCGGCGTACGCAGAGGCCGCGAAACTTTTCCAGGACGGCTCGTTCACGTTGCCGGTGGAGAGAGTGTTCAGTCTCGAGCAGGCCGGCGACGCGCACGCTGCCAGTGCTGCCGGCCATGTCCGCGGCCGGTTCGTGATCGTTGTCTGAGGGATCGCTGTCTGAGGGACCACCTACTGATCGGCCCGGCCACCCCACAGCGGGTGACCGGGCCGATCAGCAAGCGTGGGTGTCAGGTGGTTTGCGGCTGCAGTGCGGCGAGTTCCCGCTGCACGAGTTCCTCATGTGCTGCAGCATCCTCGCGGGCCTTGCGCGGGCTCCATCGGCCGACCATCAGGAAGACGAACGGAATGAAGAGCAATTCTGCTCCCGCGCAGATCATCCACCACGTCTTCCACTGGCCTGGGCTGTCCTTGGCGGCCTTCTGGACGTCTGCTCCATTGGCTTTGAGGTAGGCACCGTCCGCAGCCGGGATGGGGTGGGTGCCGAGGAAGGTCAACTGCTTGACTGCATCCGCAGGAGACTTTGCCACCCCGGATTTGATCAGGTCACCGACCGCGGCTGCGCCTGCTGCTGGAGACGTCGGATTCTTCTCCAGCGCAGCAAGGTTCACCGGCGTTATGCCGCCGACGGTGGCCAGTTGAGGCGCGTACTGGGTCGCCAGTGTCTTCACCTCAGCACCCTTGTCGACCAGGATCGACGTGGCGGGAAGAGCGGCACCGAATCCGACCAGCGTCAGGCAGATGACAATCCGAATGGTCCATCCCCAGGTCGCCAGACCAGTCGCGGTCGCTGCGGGATTGTGCTTTTCGACCGTCTCGGTGAACGAGGCCATCCACGCGCAGTAGGTGACACCCTGCGCCGCGCTGATCAGGATCAGCAGCGCGCGGAATGTCTCGTACGACGTACCGGGGGTGGTTGCCTTCAGGGCGAAGATGAACAAGCCGATGGCGCTGACCACCGCGCCGACGATCATCAACGGTTTGCGCACGCCCAGCTTGTCGGAGATCAGTCCGGCGACGACCAGAGCGATGGCATTCGGTAGCCAGTACCAGTTCGCCAGCGCGTTCGCGCGCTCCGGGGTGTAGCCGAAGATCGTCGCGAAGTAGACAACGAAGAAGCCGACCGCGATGTAGTAGAAGATCAGGAAGATGCTGATGGCGAACGCCGATCCGACCACGTCCAGGCGCATCATTTGACGCCACTGGCCCTGGTGCACCTTGCTCTCGTCGATCTGGGAGGCGCGTGCCTCGATCAGCTGCCGGTCGTTCATCGAAACCATCAGCTGGTCGCGCAGGCCGGGGGACAGTTCGCGCAGGAAGAGCAACGCGATGACCGCGACGACCAGGCCGATGATGCCGCATACGTAGAACTGGAACTGCCAGTCCGGGTGCGCTCCGAGCGTGTGGCTGGAGACCTCGGTGACCATCAGCGATCCGAGGACCGGACCCAACGTCCAGAAGCCCATCGCTGAGGCCCGCCCGAGTTGGGGGGAGAAGTCACGGATCAGGGCGGGAGTGGCGACCAGGATCATGCCTTCCACCATCGACAACACCGCAAATTCCAGCAGGTAGACCGTGCCGTTGGACGCGTGGGGAAGAGCGAACAGCACGATCAATCCGGTCAGGAAGAGACCGCCCACCACGAGGTTGGCGCGACCCCACCGGTCCGCGAACCCGGCGGCCAACGACCCGAACGCCCCGACCAGATTGCCGACCACCGAGATGAAGACGAACTGACTGAAGCTGATGTGGAAGTAGGTGATGATCTGGGTGGCAACGGCGCCGGGGATGTAGAGCTCGTAGTAGAGGACCACGGTCGCTGCAACGGTGATGGCCAGGTAGGCGAACCGGGGGTTTGTCGACGGATAGTGCGCCAACTGCCGATGTACGAGCGGGTTCCCGCGGGACGGTTGAGATCGGGCGGGAGACGCGGGACCAGCGGTTGAGGACATCTGCATCGCTTCCGTATTCGAATGTGGCGTAGCTCACAATCTGCCTACATCCGCCTGCTGTCAAGCAAAAACCCCGAACCGCTTTCGCGGGCCAGGGTTTTCGTTACTGTCTCAACACAGCGTGCACCCGGAGAGATTCGAACTCCCAACCTTCTGATCCGTAGTCAGATGCTCTATCCGTTGAGCTACGGGTGCTGGAGTGACGACCTCGAGGCCGTCGAACTGCCGGAAGCGTACGTTACCGTCTCACCACCGACACACGAAATCGGAACCCGCCGGCCGCAGGTGGCCGGTTCAGGCCCCGAAGGGTCGCGCAGGCAACCCGCCCACTCCGGGCTCACAGCTGAACACCGCCCCGGCGAGCGGTTGCTCGCCGTCCGGCACGTTCTCCCGGCTGGTGGTGATGAACAGGGTGCGCAGGTCATCGCCACCGAAGGTGCACGCCGTCACATTGGTCACGGGTAGCTCGATGACCTGGTCCAGGGCGCCCTCCGGGGAATAGCGGTGCACTGCAGACCCGCCGTAGAGCGCGGTCCACACACCGCCCTGCTCATCCACGCACAGTCCGTCGGGGCTTCCGGCGAGGTCTTCCGGCAACGTGACGAACGGGCGCCGTTCGCTCATACCCTCGGGTGTCCAGTCGAAGGTCCACACGATGCGAGTGGGTGTGTCGTTGTGGAAACCCTTGTCTCCCAGGCCGGTCCATGCCAGTCCGTTCGACACGGTGAGCCCGGTGAGCACTTGCGAGGCGAGCCCATCGGTGCTCAGCAGGTAGAGCGAGGCTGCGCCCTCCTTCTGGTCGTAGGCCATCGTTCCGCAGTAGAAGTTACCCATCGGGTCACAGCCGCCGTCGTTGAAGCGGATGCTCGGGTCGCTCCAGAGAGACTCCATGACCTGCAGGTCCGACAGGTCCGGTTTGCTCGCCAACGCAAAGCCGCGTTCGGTGGCCACGATGGCCCCGCCCGCCCCGCGCGGGCGCAGCGCGGCGGCGATCTTGCCGACATGCATCCGGTCCACTCCACCGTCGGGTCGCAGTGACAACACATCCCCGGCGAGCATGTCGACGTACTTCAGACCACCCCACTCACGGTCCCAACAGGGCCCTTCTCCGTGGAAGGCATGGGGTTGCGAGATCTCGGTGGCGCGCATATTCAAACTGTACGACCGACGAGCATGTGACGTCAGTAGCAGGCGGGCGACCTGTGGAGCGTGCAACTGCTGCCAGTAGGGGAAGCGGTCACACGTCCTCGGCGTCCTGCTCCGTCGGGTTCCACTTCGTCAGCCGTGCGGCCTCCCAGCCGCGTTCCTTCACCGTCGCGCGTGCTGCCGTGCGGTGGGTCGGTGTGAGGCGCTCCACGTAGAGCTTGCCGTCCAGGTGATCTGTCTCATGCTGCAGGCAACGGGCCAGGGTGCCGCCCTGAGCCTCGACCTCGACGGTGTTCCCGTCCAGATCGGTGCCGGTCACGCGAGCCCAGTCCGAGCGGGCCGTCGGGAAACTCTCACCGGGTACGGACAGGCAGCCCTCCAAGCTTTCGTGCGGATCGGGTTCACCGGGGGCTACGAGCCCCTTCTCCAACACCGGATTGATCACCACGCCGCGTTGCATCACCTCATCGGCTGCAGCACAGGCGTAGACGAAGATCCGCAGCCGCACCCCGACCTGGTTGGCGGCGAGACCGGCTCCATCCGCTGCGTCCATCGTCTCGAACATGTCGGCAACCAACTCGCGCACCTCGTCCGTCACCGTTTGGACGCGTCGCGTCGACTGGTGCAGGGCCTTGTGCCCGATGATTGTGATCGGACGGACCGTCATACGTTATTCACTCCCGAGATCAGCGCGGTGGATGCATCGGGGAGTGTTTCACGACGGGCCCCGACCGCGGTACGGGTTGTCGGGGTAGGGGTCCACCTCGCCGCGGTACGGGTCGTCGGGGTGGGGGTCGTCTCCGCCTGGCGGGCGGACCTCCTGTGGCGGCGACGCGTCCTCGTGGCTGACCGACCAGCTGGGGTCGGGTGCCTGCGGCAGTGCGGCCGCACGGACGATCCGGCGACGATTCGGGCCGTATGACGGTGCTGGTCGCTGCGCGTGGGTCAGCTTCTGCGGCAGTTGAACAGGCGGCGTTGGCACCGGAAGCCCGAACGGGTCGGTGTGATCCGAAGAGTCGTCGTAGTCGTCGTCGTAGTCGTAGTCGTTGAAGTCCCGAGGGTCGTTGTAGTCATTGGAGCCGCCTTTCCGGCCACGATGGTGGCGCCGCGTGTCGTTGTCGTCCTCGTCATCCGGATCGTCCTCACCGAAGATCTGCTCGCAGATCAGCCGGTAGTAGATGGCGGCGTTCGGGATGTAGTCGATGTTCCGCAGCGCCTGATCCTGGCCGGCACTCTCCATGACGAACGTGCCGTAGTGCAGAAAACGCGCGACGAACGACTGGTTGAACGACATGTCCGTGACCTTGGCCATCGGCATCATGCCGATCTGCTGCGCGAGCAGGCCGTGGGTGAGCAGCAAACGACGTTCGGTCACCACGAACCAGTCGTGGCGCCACAACGCCAGCTGCGCGAGGCAGTAGAAGGCCAACGCGAACCACAGCCACCACGCGTAGACGACGATCCGGCCGACGCTCCCAGGGCTGATCAAAGTGATCAGCACGGCCAGAATGAAACCGGTGATGGTGGCGGCAACCACGCCGAAAACGCGCATCCAATGCTGATGCACTGCGACCACGATGCGCTCGTGGTCCAGCAGAAATTTACGCATGGCCCTCTCGGCGCGTGGACTCACCCCGGCCATGCGCAGCTACGAGTTGAGGATGTCGTGGAAGAAATCGCCGATGTGCTGCACGCCCGACTTCAACACGCCCCAGATGTTGCGCACGATGTCAGCGGAGTGATGGGGGTCGGAGATGATCGAGTAGATCAGGAAAGCAAAGACCACCCAGATGACGATCTTCTTCACCCGGTCGGTGGCCATCGTTCCTCCGCAAACACATTGGTGCCGGCAGGGAGCGCAGCACTACTCACCGGTGATTGTGCCAGGAGTGGCGCGTGGGACACCGCCAACGACGAGTCTCGGAGTGTCGCGACGCCCATGACCCGCGTCTCGTTGTGACACAAATTGGTTACATCCACAATTTTGCTGGTAGCTGACCCCCAGACATGGATAGCTTGTTGATGTTCGAGCAAGGAATGCTGACAAGGCTGCCCTTCGGGGAGCCGGAAAGGTGTGCTGATGACGTCGACACCGCACGAAGATGCTCCTCCGGGCAAGGGAGGCGAGGATCCACATCTGCGTCGACATGTAGGCACCGTCGGCCTGCTGTTTGCCAGTATCGGATCGATCATCGGATCGGGGTGGCTGTTCGGGGCGCTGAACGCCTCTCGTGCTGCAGGGCCTGCTGCGATCATCTCCTGGGCGCTGGGTGCCCTGATGATTCTGCTGATCGCACTCTGCTATGCCGAACTGGGCACCATGTTCCCGTTGTCCGGTGGGGTGGTGCGCTTCCCGCACATCGGGTTCGGATCGTTCGCCAGCTATATGACCGGGTGGATCACCTGGGTCGCCTGTATGGCGGTCGCCCCGATCGAGGTAGAGGGCGCACTGACCTATGCGACCAAATACGCACCGTTCACCACCAAGCACACGCTGGACGGTTCTGTCGTACACACCCTGACGGGCCTCGGTCTGGGCACAGCGGTCGTCGCAATGGCTGTTTTCGTGGTCATCAACTACTTCGGCATCCGGTGGTTTGCCCGCGTCAACAACGTGCTGGTCTGGTGGAAGCTGCTGATCATCGTCACGGTGATCATTGCGTTCCTGCTGACGCAGTTCAAGGGCAGCAACTTCACTTCGCAGGGGTTCAAGCCGGAGGGTTGGCACGGTGTCTTCACCGCGATCGCTACATCGGGAATCGTGTTCTCCTACCTCGGCTTCCGTCAGGGCATCGAGCTGGCGGGGGAGACCGACAACCCCAAGCGCAACGTTCCGATCGCCGTTATCGGCTCGGTGCTGGTCACCGGTCTGATCTACGTCGGCCTGCAGATCGCCTTCATCGGTTCGTTGAACCCGTCCGACATCTCCAAGGGCTGGGCCAACGTCAACTTCGCCGACGACTTCGGACCGTTGGCTGCGGTGGCCTCCATCCTCGGGCTCGGGTGGCTGGCGACGCTGCTCTACATCGACGCAATCGTCTCCCCGGCCGACACCGGCCTGATCTACACCACCGTCACCTCACGCATCTCCTACGCGATGGCGCGCAACAAGAACGCTCCCGAGGCGCTGGCCAAGACAACGAAGGACGGGGTACCGCTGATCAGCATGTTCCTGGCGTTCGTGGTGGGCCTGATTCTCTTCCTGCCGTTCCCCAGCTGGCAGCAGCTGGTTGGCTTCATCACCTCGGCGACTGTGCTCTCCTTCGGTTCCGGCCCGTTGGTGCTGCTTGCCTTCCGCACCCAGATCCCGGACCAGGAGCGGCCGTTCCGGCTCCCCGCCGCCAAGGTCATCGCCTTCCTGGCGTTCTGGTCGGCCAACCTGATCGTCTACTGGACGGGCTGGAAGACCAACGAGAAGCTCTTCATCGCGGTACTGATCGGCGTCGTCCTGCTCGGTGTCATGTGGGGCGTGAACAACGCCCGCGGCAAAGAACAGCAGTGGGACTGGCGGGGTGGCCTCTGGTACATCCCCTGGCTCGGTGGTCTGGCGATCATGTCCTACATCGGTAACTACGACGGCGGGACCAACGTGCTCGGCTTCGAGTCGGCGTTCGTGGTCACGTTCATCTTCTCGGGGCTGATCATGGCGCTGGCGTACTACACCCGGTTGAGCCCGGAGCAGGTGCACATCTACATCGAACACTCCCAGCAGGAGGCCGCCCTGGAAGAAGAGGAACTCGGCGCAACACCCTGATCCACCCAGGACGCGACAGCGCGCCCGCATCCCCGATGGGATGCGGGCGCGTTGTTGCCCCTGATGGGGCCGGAAGTGTTCAGACCACGCCGTACAGCCGGTCGCCGGCATCGCCGAGGCCGGGCACGATGTAGCCCTTTTCGTTCAGTCGCTCATCGATGGCGCCGGTGACCAGGGTGATCGGCACGTCCAGGTCGGCGAGCGCGGCGTCAAGGGCTTCGATGCCCTCCGGTGCGCAGAGCAACGTCACCGCGGTGATGTCGTCGGCGCCGCGTTCGGCCAGAAACCTCAGCGCCATCGCCAGGGTGCCACCGGTGGCGAGCATCGGATCGAGCACATAACACTGCCGCCCGGACAGATCATCGGGCAGCCTGTTGGCGTAGGTGATCGCTTCGAGGGTCTCCTCGTTGCGCTGCATCCCGAGGAACCCGACCTCCGCGCTGGGCAGCAAACGCACCATTCCCTCCAGCATGCCCAGACCGGCCCGCAGGATCGGCACGACCAGTGGTTTGGGGCTGGCGAGTTTGATGCCGGTCGTCGGCGCGACGGGAGTGTTGATACTGAAGGGTTCGACGCGGACGGCGCGGGTCGCCTCGTACGCCAGCAAGGTGACCAGCTCCTCGGTCAGCCGTCGAAAGGTCGGACTGTCGGTGCGCTCGTCCCGCAGATAGGTGAGCTTGTGCGCGATAAGCGGATGGTTGGCGACCTGGACTCGCATGGATCAGACTCTACGGCGTGATGGCAAGCACTTCCGGCGCGCTTGAGACGCCGCACGACGGATGGATGGGCCTGGCGTTGGAACAGGCGCGCGACGCGCTGTTGACCGATGACGTACCGGTGGGCGCAGTGGTGGTGGATGCGTCCGGCGGAGTGATCGGGGCCGGCCTCAATCGGCGGGTTGGTAGCGCCGACCCGCTGGGTCACGCCGAGATGCTGGCGATCCGTGCGGCGGCAGCACATCTGGGCCACTACCGGCTGGACGACTGTGTGCTCGTGGTGACTCTCGAGCCGTGTCTGATGTGCGCTGGGGCAGTGATGCAGTCCCGATTGGCGGGCATTGTCTTCGGCGCCCAGGACGCCAAAGCCGGAGCCTGCGGCAGTGCCTGGGACGTCATCAGCGACAACCCGTCGCCGCACCGGGTGAGCTGTGTCGGAGGTGTCCGGGAACGTGAATGTGCGCTACTGCTGACTGAATTCTTTCGGGCCCGTCGTGGTGCTGGAAAAGCCGCGCCGCAGGTTCGCTGATCAGCTGGCGGCGGACGCGGTGTTCTCGCGCTTGGTGCCGCCGCTCATGTCCTCCAACTCCTGGCCCGTGGTCTCGGGGATCATCGACAGGACGAACCAGAAGGAGATCACCGCGAAGGCCGCGAAGATGCCGTAGAGGTAGCCCAGCCCGATGCGGTTGGACAGGTAGGGGAACAGCACCGTCACGACAAAGTTGGCGAGCCAGTTGCTGACCGTGCCGATCGCCAGTGCATAGGAGCGTTGCCGGTTGGGGAACATCTCGGCGAGCAGCACCCAGACGATCGGTCCCCAGGTCGCGGCGAAGAAGATCACAAAGAGATTGGCGCCGATCAACGCCACGATGCCCCATGAGCCCGGCAGCGAGATCTCCCCGTTGACCTTGGTGGAGTTGAAGAATGCCAGGGCCGCCATCCCCAGACCGAGGAACATCCCGCAGGAGCCGATCAGTAGGAGCAACCTGCGTCCGAACTTGTCGACGAACAGAATTGCCACGAAGGTCATCACGACATTGATCACGGAAGTGATCACCGAGGTCTTGAAAGCATCGGCGGTGGAGAAACCTACCGACTTCCACAGCGTGCTGGAGTAGTAGAAGATCGCATTGATTCCAACCAGCTGCTGCAATGCTGCCAGGATGATGCCGACCCACACCAGCGGTCGCAACCCGAGGCGTGGACCTTTGATGTCGGCGAAGCTGGTGCGGTCCTCCTCCTGGATTGAGTCCTTGATGTCCTTGACCTTCTTCTCCGGGTCCGGCTCACCCATGTTGTGCAGGATGTCGCGGGCCTGGTCGTTCTTTCCGGCGCGCACGAGGTACCGCGGCGACTCCGGAAGCAGGAACGAGACCACCGCGTAGACGACCGAGGGCACCACGCCGACCAGGAACATCCAGCGCCAGGCAGACATCCCGAAGAACGCGGCTTTGGCGGCTCCGCCGGCAGAGTTCTGCAGGAGTTCATCGGACAGCAGGGCCGCGAAGATTCCGATGGTGATGGCGAGTTGGTTGACCGAGGTGAGCGATCCGCGCATTTTTGCCGGTGCGATCTCGGAGATATAGGACGGCGTCATGACCGAAGCGACACCGATGCCGAACCCGCCGACGACCCGCCAGACCATCAGATCCCAGACGCTGCCGCAGAAGGCGGAGCCGATCGAGCTGGCGAAGAAGAGCACCGCGCCGATCAGCATGACCTTTTTACGACCGAGTCGGTCCGAGAGCTGCCCGGCGTACCAGGCGCCGACCGCACAGCCGAGTAATGCAATGGCTACCGCGAAACCCTTCAGGAAAGCGCTGAGTTGAAAACCCGACGCGATGGCATCGACAGCGCCGTTGATGACGGAGGAATCGAACCCGAAGAGGAATGCACCGACCGCCGCCGAGACACTGGCGACGATGACTTTCGCCTTGCTGACCGGCTCTGGAGCGGTCTCACTCATGATGGGTCCCATCCTCGATCCAACAGTCTTAGAACCGTAGTCCCGGATAGGGCCCCAATGGGTATGCGTGACGCTGAGGTATACCGAATCGAGATGCATCGCGACGTCGCGTGCGCTGAGGGCGGAGACCTCGTCGGCGCCTGTGGGAGTGTCGGCAGATACGAAGCGACGCGGATATGAAACGACCCCGGGCGGATGAACCCGGGGCCTGCCTCAGACTGGCGGGCTGGTGACACAAGTGCGCTGACCTGCGAAGTTTCGCTGCCGACCAGTACATGTTTCCCGGGCCAAGTCAGCTGATTTCCCACCTGGTCAAGGACGCGGCCCAGGGCAGTATCGGAGCGGGTTACTTCCTGATTCGTGAAACTCGCAGTTCAGCAGGTCAGCGCGGGGTTCGCCGAGCTGAAATTTGACCCGGCCCGGGTGGCTGTTGCTTCGGGCGTAGCTGAGCAATTCCCATGCTCCGATTACGAAACCCCCACTCGCCGCGACGAGTGTTACGGGCTCTCGATCCGTAAGTGTTGCTATGGATGCGCGCCAGTATTTGCGTGCACGTTCGGCTAGATCCGATTGGCAGAGGTCGGCCGCTCCCGTACTCAAACGAACAATCACCGTCTGCTCGTCAGTAGGCAACGCGCGGCGACGCCTAGACCGAGAGAGGTGGTTCCCCGCGTTTGCTCGCCATCGTTCCATCGCACTTCCACCACGACTCCGCGGAACCCCGGGCAGACCAAAGTCTCCGGACATGCCGGGGCGGTTCAGATGGCGACGCCGACCTGAGCGTTCCGCTGCTGAGTCCATGAAGGCGGGTTGGGATCCACGTTCAGGAGCGCGTTGAGGCTGGACAAAAGCGATGGTGGGATTGCTTCCAGCGCAGGGCGCCTCATTGACGGGGTCGTCGCGAGCCGGCGCGGGCCGCACCCGTCGTGGGGGCGCCGCTAGAGCGACGCCACGTGGTGAAGCTTGTGACCGGGCCGGAACCGGGGCGCACTAGCCACGGCCACGGATGCCGCTCGACTTCGAGTCGGGCGGCGAGCCGGCGCCACCCCGGCACCGGAGCGGCGGTGGCGGCCAGCCGGCGACCGGCGAGCACCGTAGCCGGGTCGCCGAGATGCACCTCGACCTCTCGGCGGGTGGCGAGATCGGCAAGCGTCTCGGCGACAAAGACGAGACGCTTGCCCGAGAGTTGCCGGACCTCCAGGAGCCTCTCATCGAAGACGAGCACGGCTGGCAGGTCGGGATGGGCCTCCAGCGCCGGATCGCCGTCGCCGAGCGACTCCCACGTCACCCACGCCGCCTCGGGGGCGTGATCATTGTCGAGCTTCTCCACCGATGCCGGCCCAGCGGTGACGTGGGCGCTGGGGTCTACACGCAGTCGGGGGTCCAGGTCAGGCACCGTGGGCCCGCTATCAGAGTCGGGCCAGCCCTCGATGGGGCAGTGGTCGTTGAGCGGGCAGGTCTCGCAGAGGCCAGGAGCGCGCTTGCGCACCTGCCAGCGGCTGAAGCCGTACGGCTTTCCGGTGCCGGTCCCAACGGTCCATTGCCAACCCAGCAGGTTGGCGGCCGCTGACCCGTCGAGCAGATGGCGCTCGAAGTGTTCGGCCCCGTCCCGCCAGTCGAACCCGGCCCGCACAGACCACTGCGAAGCGAGCCACATCCGGGTCTGGTTGACCAGCCAGCCATTGGTCTCGAGCTCTCCCACGGCGAGGTCGACGCACGCCATCTCGCGGTTCCAGCCCCACTGCCCGACGCGGTCGCGGCGGGGAGGCTCGTGGCGCAGCGGCCGACGCATGGCGTCGCCGAGCCTGGCGTGCAGGTGGCGGGCGTATTCCTGCCAAAGCAGCTCGTCGCGGTACTTGTCACGGTCGCCCACGGGCCCGGCGGCGACGTGCGCCCACAGCGTGGGCAGGTCGATGAGACCGTGACGGATGAAGGGGCTTAAGCGGCTGGCGCCGCGCGTCCGCTCGGGCCAAACTTCGTTTCGAGCCCGTGCATACCCCGTCACGTCGAAGGTCGCCAGAGCAATATCAGCCGCGCTCTGCCCGCCGCGAAACTCGGGGCTGGCCCTCACCTCGGGCTCGAGCGCGAGGTGGCCGAGGTAACGCTGCACCCAAGCGACCTCCTCGCCCACGGACGGGGTGGGCAACATGGTGCCCGGTCGCGCTGCCCCAGCGGTGGCACTCACCGTGGTCCACGCATGCGGATCGGACCCCACGACAACGGTTTTATGACGGCCACGGGAAACATCGTCGCACCGCGCCGACCGAAACCGGTGTGGGACGGCGGGTGCACTGCTGAACAATTGAACTGAGCTGACGGCTTCGGTAGGCAACTGCGTTACTCCAACGTCTAACGTTCTGTCACATATCGCCACGGTCCGCGGCCTTACTTCTGATCGACACCCACTTCGTTGCCAACGAGAGAGCCGCCACTGTGAACAACCTGTCGTCCACCTCGCTGACACCGCCGAGGCACACAAAGACCTGCTCGATCCGAGCCGATTCCGTGGGACTGCTGCACAAATAGGTGGCAGGTCAACCTGTCAACCAAACCCTGGGCAGTCCCGGAACCCTCAGTGAAAGTTTGCTGTCATTGTGAAGGCGCAGCGAAAGCGACCCGTTGACCCCATTGAATGTGCACAAGGCTCCGCAGGAGGAGCGCCCTTAGTGGAAGGGCGCTACTACTGTGCAGCGATGTCGACTGCCCTGGTCACTGCCACCGAGGACGTACGCGCCAAGACCATCAGCCCCGAGGTCTACGCCACCCGGATCGCCGAACGAGACCGATACGGCCTCCACGCCAAGGAAAAACCGCGACCTGGGATAGCAGAACGAGTGGGCTGCCCGGCCTCTGGGGCGAACCCGACCGCGAAATGCCTCCTCAAGTTCCGTTCAGAAGAATCCCGCCCGACGACCACCATCAATGGGCAGCGCGTTGACCTGCGACCGCGCATCACGCCCAGCGACGACCTCCAGCAGCACCCGCCGAAGGTGTGCCGCCAAGGCACCATCACCATCCAGCCCTCCGACGGTGCCAAATACCGTCAGACATTGCCGTACGCGTCCCCAGAACACAGTCGGGTCTACTACCTGCTGCGTGAAACGCAGGAAGGGTTCCACGGATTCAGCAAAGACGAGGCCAGGGAAGCACTTGGTGCACCCAGCCGACGCCGATCACGTGGGGTCCCCGCGAACTCGATCGTGGCTTCCATCCTGCTAGCAAGTGCAGGAATCCGAAAAGTCCGAACCTTCCTGGAAGAAGCGGAACCCGACGACAACGGCGTGCTCTCCATCCCGCGCCCACCCCGGAGCCCGAAAACAGGACCCCCCGGCGCCGAACCGGCCCGCGACATCTAAGCGACCGAAGCTCTCAGCTCACCACCCGGGGCAGTTCAACATGACCAGGTCTGCCCAAACGCCTTAGATGAGCTAGCGCCACAGGCGCCCACACTCTCCGCGACCACCAGGGCTACTGAAACAACGAAGTCGGGACCATCAAAACGATGGTCCCGACTTCATCGAGCGACTTTTGTCGCTCCGGCCGACAACTTGTGTCGCCAGCCCCTGGCGGTGGCGGAGGGATTTGAACCCTCGGTGGGCTTTCACCCACAAACGCTTTCGAGGCGTTCTCCTTAGGCCGCTCGGACACGCCACCGCCGACGAGAGTACCCGAGTCGTCCGGTGGTGGCGAAATGGGTTTTGCGATCAGCAGGTCTTCGCGGTGGGAGTCTTGGCGACAGTGGCACGGAACTGTTTGCCGATCACCACGTCGACGGAGTTGTCGGTACGGCCGTCGGGGGTGAGTTGCGCGCCGGGCACCGCCCGCTCGACGTACTGCTTCGCGAAGGCCTCACCGCCCTTGCCGTAACGAATTTGCGCAACCCCGTCGATCTTCTGCTTGTAGGGGTCATTGCTGACCGTGCCGATCTTGAAACCGCCTGTCGCGAACTGGGTAGCGACAGAGCTGGCGCTGCCGGAAGGGCCCGAGGCGTTGTAGATGTTCAAGGTGAACCCCGCCTGCGGCAGTGCTTTCGCCGCGCAGGTGGAGGTGGCGGAACCTGATGGGAGCGCACCCGGCGCGTTGATGTTACGGATTGCAAACAGGAGCCCGACGGTGACCAGGAGCGCAGCGAGCGCGAGCACGATCGTGGCGCGGACCTGACGGCGCCGGCGGGCGATCTGTAGACCGTTGAGGCTCACAGCATGAGCACCCGGGCATGCAGGATCGGCCGCTGCTGCAGTGCCGCTCTGAGTGCGCGGTGCAGGCCGTCTTCGAGATAGAACTCGCTGTTCCATCCCACGACGTGAGCGAAGATGTCGCCGTAGAAGGTGGAGTCCGCAGCCAGCACGAACGCCAGGTCCAGGTGGCGCTTGGTAGTGGTCAGGTGTTCCAGACGCACAGTCCTCGGAGACACCGCGCTCCAGTCAGCGGGTGTCTCCAACCCGTGGTGGGGGTAGGGGCGGCCCTCCCCGACAGCCTTGAAGATCACGTCGCCGATGCTACGGCTGGAAGTGCCCCGATCGTGGGAGCCCGCGACCATCGGCCAAGTAAGGTCGCGTTTGTGACCACTTCCGCGGAAACTCTTGCCCAGATCCAAGCCGGATACGGTTTCGACGGGGCGGCTCTCGAACTCGGCGCAGCCGTGCTGGACGGGCAGGCCCACGCCGACGTACCGGTGCGGTTGCCATTGTCGATGATGAGCCGCCACGGCCTGGTCGCGGGCGCGACCGGCACCGGCAAGACGAAGACACTGCAGCTGATGGCCGAGCAGTTGAGTGCCCAGGGGGTGCCTGTCTTCCTGGCCGACATCAAAGGCGACCTGTCCGGCATAGCGTCTCCGGGCCGATCCGGGGACAGGATCACGGCACGTGCCGCCGACGTCGGGCAGCAGTGGGTCGCCACCTCCTACCCGACGGAGTTCTACTCTCTGGCCGGACTGGGCAAGGGCGTGCCGATCCGGGCGACGATCACCTCGTTCGGTCCGACGCTGCTGTCGAAGGTGCTGGGACTGAATGCCACTCAGGAGTCGAGCCTCGGGCTGGTCTTCCACTGGGCCGACAGTCAAGGGCTGTCCCTGTTGGATCTGAAGGACCTGCGCGCAGTCATCGCTCACCTGACCTCCAAGGATGGCAAGGCGGACCTGGAAGGACTGGGTGGGCTCTCGTCGGCAACCGCCGGTGTCATCCTGCGCAATCTGATCGCGTTCAGCGACCAGGGCGCGGACGACTTCTTCGGGGAGCCCGAATTCGACACCGCTGACCTGCTGCGGGTCGCGCCGGACGGCCGCGGCGTGGTCAGCTGCCTGGAACTGGCCGCGGTGCAGGACAAACCCGCGCTCTTCTCCACCTTTCTGATGTGGATGTTGGCGGACCTGTTCCACGATCTGCCCGAAGTCGGCGACGTGGACAAGCCGAAACTGGTTTTCTTCTTCGACGAGGCCCACCTGCTCTTCGACAACGCGTCCAAGGCCTTCCTGGACGCCATTCAGCAGACCGTCCGGCTCATCCGGTCCAAGGGTGTCGGCATTTTCTTCGTCACCCAGACGCCCAAAGACGTACCGAGCGACGTGTTGTCCCAGCTGGGCAACCGCGTGCAACACGCGTTGCGTGCCTTCACACCCGAAGACGCCAAGGCGTTGAAGGCGACAGTGCAGACCTTTCCGCACAGCGGCTACGACCTGGAAGAGCTACTCACCCAGCTCGGTATCGGTGAGGCGGTGGTGACCGTGTTGTCCGAGAACGGCGCGCCGACGCCCGTTGCCTGGACCCGGATGCTGGCGCCCCAGTCCCTGATGGCGCCGAGCTCGCAGGAGACGATCGACGCCGTGCTGGGCGCCTCATCCCTCACTCCGCGATACGCCGAAACGGTGGATCGCGAGTCTGCTTACGAGATGCTCAACGCCCGACTGGCCAAGGCACCGCAGGCGCCCCCTGAGCAGGAATCCCAGCCGGTAGCGCCGGCCGGGTCTCGCCCGGCTCCGCGGGCGAATGGCGCCGAGGAGGAGAAGGAAGGTAGGGGGGTCATCCAGGAGGTGACCAGCTCACCGGTCTTCCGCTCGATGATGCGGTCGGCCGGGTCGGCCCTGGGCCGCGAGATCACCCGCAGTCTGTTCGGCACGGCGCGCCGCCGCCGCTGACCTCACCACCGCTGGCGGCACCAGCGCTGACCTCACAGGGTGCCCTCGAGTGCTGCCTTCTCCAGCTCCTGCACCTCCTGATCCGCCACCTTGATCTCGGCGTCGATGTCGAGGTGGCGGGTGAACAGCCAGTAGAGGATGCCGGCCACGGGCAGACCCACGAAGAACGAGATATCGACCGTACCCATGGCCTTTGCGATAAATCCGGTGTAGACGGTCCCGACGACGAAGAACGGTGTCATCGCGACAAAGCCCACCAGATAGGCCACGATCCCGGCCCAGCCCCAGCGGCCGTACATGCCCTGGGGTTTGAAGATCTCGGTAATCGCGTAGTGCCCGCGCCG
The DNA here is from genome assembly GCA_039636865.1 of Dermatophilaceae bacterium Sec6.4. Classification (NCBI taxonomy): domain Bacteria; kingdom Bacillati; phylum Actinomycetota; class Actinomycetes; order Micrococcales; family Dermatophilaceae; species Dermatophilaceae bacterium Sec6.4. Next base: position 89,859 of record CP144172.1, on the reverse strand, counting down.
CACCACGTAGTAGTCGACCAGGTTGACTGCCGTCCACGGGATGAACAGGTAGAGGATCAAGTCCAGGAAGTCGGTGAAGTTGCCCAGGAAGTTGGCCGATGCAGCAATTGCCCCGACCACCGACAGCACAGCCGTCAGCACAACGGTGGCGATCCGCAGACTCAGGGTCGGACGCACTTTTCGCAGCGAGTCCGCGGCACTGATCAAGGTGAGCGAACCGCCGTACATGTTCAGGGCGATGACCGAGATCAACCCCAACGCCGCGAGCATCAGGACAACCACGCCGAAGCCGTTGAAGACCTTGTTGCCGACCTGGTAGAGCTCGGGAATTGCATTGCCGCTGAAGTTCTTGCCCTTCCAGGCGAACAGCACTGCGCCGATGATCATCATCCACGCGCCGCCGACCGCTGACCCGCCGTAGGTCCAGTAGAAGGTTCTGCGGACCGTGACGTCCGGCGGCAGATAACGGGAATAGTCCGACACGTAGATCGCCCAGCTGATCTGATAACCCGCCACGACCCCGAACTGGCCGAGGAAGGGCGCCGCGCGGAACTGTCCGAGCGCGAAGGTGCCGGCCGGGTAGTGCAGCGTGAAGAGCATCACTGTGACGATGCCGAAGACCACGAGCATCGCGTAGGTCAGGAACTGCTCGGCGCGGTGGATCAGGTCGTACCCCACGATCGCGACGACTGCCGCGATGATCGTCACGATGATGTACCAGGGTTTCAGCCACGAGGTGTGCGTGCTCTGCTGCACCGAGTCACCGGCGAGCACCGTGTTGAAGACGTTGAAGCCCGCGTACTGCACGTACGCGAACAACCAGACCAGTAGGGCGCCGACGTAGCCGAACTGTGGTCGCGACTGGATCATCTGCGGAAGGCCCAGCTGCGGGCCCTGCGCGGAGTGGAAAGCCATGAAGAGGGTGCCGATGAGGATGCCGACGACGATGGCGATGATCGACCAGTCCAGGCTCGCACCACCCTCGATGCTGACCAGGCCGACGGTGAGCGTCGCGATCTGGGCGTTGGTCATGAACCACAACGGCCCGAGGTGCCACAACTTGCCGTGCCGCTCGGTGAGTGGGACGTAGTCGATCGATCGAGTTTCCAGGCCGCCGCTACGGGGCTTGGCAACTGGCGTGTTCGTCATATTTCACACTGTGCACCCCGACCCCGGCGTTACCGTTGGGTAATCTATATATCGGCGAAAATGGCTGTCACAGCACGCTATTCCTGCAGATTACCTGATGTGAAGCTGTGCGAATGCAGCAAATTCTGGGAAAGTGCTGAAAGCGGGCGACCGCGCCCCATGGATACCCAGCAGGTCAGGAACAGGTGCGTTTCGGTGGGGGTATGGCGGGCGCGGTTGCCTGCGCGGCGGGCACGAGGGCCTTGAACTTGGTGCTCAGCACCAGGTCGACAGAGGTGTCCTTCCGTCCGTCCAGGACAAGTTTTGAGCCCGCCACTGACAAAGCCACCCGTCGTGCCGCCGGTTCGCCCCTGGCGCCGTAGCGCACGATGGCGATGAGGTCGGGGTTGAAGCTTCCGAGCGGGTCGTTGCCCACCTGATCGGTCTTGAACCCGCGCGCCCGCATTTCTTTGGCGACATCGGTCGCCAGACCGGCGCGCGGGGTCGTGTTGTACACGTTGACGGTCACCGTTGTGGCCGCCGGCGGCGGAAGCGCCGTGAGTTTGAAGGCCGAGCCGAGCACCAGGTCGATCGAGGGGTTGGTCCGCCCGTCGTCGTACAGCGTCGCGTGCGCGACCTGCGCGGCGAGCGTCAGCGCGATTTGGTAACCGCCCGTGCCGTAACGGATCTCGGCGTACTTGGGAACCGGGCGGGGGTTGTCGGCGGATACGGTCGACGTACCGATGACCTTGAAGCCGCGCCACGACAGGTCGGTGGCCACCTTGCCCGCCAACCCGGCGGTGTTGGAGGCATTGATGACATTGAGGTGGATGTACGACGCCGGGATGGTGACTGTCGGGGTGGGTAGGCCTGCGGTCGAGCACGTCGATTTCTTCGCCGGCGCCGGCTGCGCGCTGCAGCCGACCAGGAGCGAGCAGGTCGCGACGACGGCCGCGATGGCGACGGTTCCCCTGGTGCGCATGATGCCTCTGTGACGTGTGTGGCTGAAGTAAACAGGTCGAGCGCCACCAGTGTGCCGGGCATAGCCCCTGTTGTGGGCGGCGGCGCGCCCGCTTTCCCGACCCATGATGAATCTGATTGGAAACAGCCGAGCCGCTGTCGCGGATCGGCTGTCCAACATTGGCGGAGGATAGGGGATTTGAACCCCTGAGGGGTTTCATCCCCAACACGATTTCCAATCGTGCGCACTAGGCCACTATGCGAATCCTCCAGGCGAGCAGAGGTTACCCGCTCGGAGCGTCCGGGTGTGAATCGGTCCAACTGGGCCCGTGGGCCGAGAGTGTCTTAGACTGTTTCACGGTCCTCCACGCGGTGGTACCGCGCCGAACTCCCCCAGGGCAGGAATGCAGCAAGGGCAGGCGTGCTCTTCCAGGTGCGTGGGGGATCCTTTACGTCCGACGGCGGTGTGTTCGGCTGCTGTCGTCGATTGCTGGCGTCACACCCGCCAACCGTCGATCCGGTGATGATCGGGGGAGAAGCCATGGTCGATGCCCCACAGGACCGCCTGGGTACGGCTCGAGACGTCGATCTTGCGGTAGATCGTGCGGATGTAGGACTTCACGGTGTTGGGGCTGAGGAATGTGCGGCGGGCCACCTCGGCGTTACTGAACCCCTGGGTGATCAACGCCAACACCTCTGACTCGCGGTCACTCAGTCCTTCGCCGCGACCCGGCCAGTCCAGGCCGGTGATGGTGCGGCCCCGCGTAGGTGTGCCGTTGACGATGACCTCACCCGCGTGCACCGCCTCCAGGGAGGTGATGAAGTCCCTGGCCGGCAACGATTTCGACAGGTATCCATGCACGCCGAGCGCACTGGCCTGCTCGATGAGTTCTGCTTGGAAATTCCAGGTGTAGATCACGACACGGGAGGCATGCGAACTGGCGAGCAGGACGCCTATCGCATCTTTGTCGGCCTCCGGCTGAGCGAACGCGTCGTACAACACGATGTCGACGTCCTTCTGGACAGGTCGGTTGGTGTCGATCTCGGTCACCACGACGCGGTCGCTGTACTGGTCGATGATCTGCTTGACCCCCAGCAGGACGACGTCGTAATCATCGACGAGCGCGACCGTAATCGGTTGGTGCGGTTGGTTCTTCGGCTCGGCGCCGGACATTTCACCCATGCCTGACGTTAACCCCCCTTAGGGGTGTACCGCTGCCCCCCAAAGGGTGGAAACCTCAAGTAGTCCAGTCAATCGGAGTTCTATCAACTGCTTAGGGAACCTAATGATCGTTCTTGGCATCATCCTCATCGTGCTCGCCCTGCTTGTGGCAAGCGTGAAGTTCCTGCTCTGGGTCGGAATCGTCCTGCTCGTCATCGGCGTAGTCATCAACCTGGTGCCGATCGGTGGGTCTCGGCGACGGGTCTGGTAACCGATCGGCGAGCTCAGAACCCACGGGGGGCTGCGGCTCCAGCCGCGCACCCCGTGCAGTACCGGATCAGTACAACCAAAGATGTCGGCCTAGAGCAGCTGGGCCGACACCGCACGGAAAGAAATCTGTTGCGTTGACCACATCATGCGTCAGTAAACCCCCTACTTCCAGCTCAACGCCGGACGACCTGGTCCGCGATCACATCGGCTTCTCCCGCAGCATCGCCCGCCGTTACGCCCACCGCGGAATTGAGTTGGAGGACCTGCAGCAGGTGGCTGCGGTGGCTCTCGTCCTGGCCGCCGGTCGCTTCGATGCGCAGCTCGGTCACAGCTTCGCCGCCTACGCCGGCGCCACCATCCACGGTGAGTTGAAACGGCATCTCCGCGATCATGGGTGGGCCGTCCGCCCACCGCGCGGCCTCTACGACACCTACACCGATGTGGTGCTGGCCACCCGTGCGTTGGAGCAGTCGATGGCCGATGTGCCGACCGCGCGTGATGTTGCCGATCACCTGGGCATCGACGTGCAACTGGTGCACGAAGCGCGCAAAGTCGCCTCCTGCTACACGGCCGCGTCATTGGACAGCATGCTCACCGAAGATACCGGGCTCTCGATCAGTGATCGCCTCGCTGACCCGCAGCCCTCGCAGATCGATGCCGTGGAGATTCGTCTCGCACTCACCCAGAGCCTGCGGGCCCTCACCCCGCGGGAGCGACTGCTGATCCAGCTGCGTTTCGGCCATGATCTGACCCAACAGCAGATCGGCGAACGACTGGGCATCAGCCAGATGCAGGTGTCGCGGCTGCTGTCCGCGGTCTCGGCCCGACTACGAGCGAGCTTGGCGGAATCCTTCCCCGACCTCGGTGCCACGTGGTGCGCAGCGTCGTGAGCGGTGCGGCGAGGAACGGTCCCTGACGGACCTGACCAATAGAGTGCCCACGTGAGCACCGCCCTTTATCGCCGCTACCGGCCCGAGACGTTCGCCGACGTCATCGGTCAGGAGCACGTCACGCTGCCCCTGATGAGGGCGTTGGAGACCGACCGGGTCAATCACGCTTACCTCTTCAGCGGGCCGCGCGGTTGCGGAAAGACGACCAGTGCCCGCATCCTCGCGCGCTGCCTGAATTGCGAGCAGGGTCCGACCTCGAGTCCCTGCGGCACCTGTGATTCGTGTGTTGCGCTCGCCCGAGGAGGGGCCGGCACGATCGACGTGATCGAGATCGATGCGGCCAGCCATGGTGGGGTGGACGACGCGCGCGACCTACGGGACCGTGCGGCGTACGGTCCCGCCAGCAGCCGCTACAAGATCTACATCATCGATGAGGCCCATATGGTGACCACGCAGGGCTTCAATGCCCTGCTGAAGGTCGTCGAGGAGCCGCCACCACACGTGAAATTCATCTTCGCGACGACCGAGCCGGACAAGGTCATCGGCACCATTCGCTCACGTACCCACCACTACCCGTTCCATCTGGTGCCGCCACAACGCCTCACCGACTATCTGGGGCAGCTCTGCGAGTCCGAGCAGGTTCAGGTCGAGCCCGGTGTGCTCTCCTTCGTCACCCGCGCGGGTGGGGGATCGGTGCGCGACTCGCTGTCGGTGCTCGATCAGTTGATCTCGGGCTCCGACGCCGGCGGCCTGACCTATGCCGGTGCGGCGGCGCTGCTGGGCTTTACCGACAGCGAGCTACTCGACGCCACCGTGGATGCGCTCGCCGCCGTCGACGCCGCAGCAACCTTCCGGCAGGTCGGCAAGGTCATCGAGTCAGGTCATGATCCGCGACGGTTCGTGGAGGACCTGCTGGAGCGCCTGCGGGATCTGATCATCGTCGCTGCCGTCCCCGAGGGGGTCGCTCAGGTGCTGCGTGGGGTGCCAGAGGATCAACTGGAGCGGATGCGCCAGCAGGCTGCAGCGTTCGGAGCCGAAACGCTGACCCGCGCCGCGACCATCGTCAACGCCGGGCTGAGCGAGATGACCGGCGCGACGGCGCCCCGACTACAGCTGGAGCTGATCTGCGCACGGGTCCTGCTGCCGGGTGCCCAGGGTGAGGCGGGGTACGCAGCCCGGTTGGATCGCGTGGAACGTCGGCTGGACATCGAAGGCTCGCCGACTGCCGCGCCCGTCCAGCCCGCAGCGCCGCAGCCGAGCGCTTCGTCCCCGGCTGCGGTGCCGGACCGCGCGCAACCCGCCACTACCGAACGCGCAGCGCCTGCTGAACCTGCCGCGCCGCGACGCGTCGAGCCCGACCACGATGCGACCGCAGTCCGCTCCCAGGGCCGGGACATTCCAGATCGCGCGCCCGTCAAGGGCGCTACCGAGGAGCCGGCGGAGGACGAGGGCAGCCCGCGACGGCAGTCGGCTGCCGAACCCACTCCATCCGAATCCACCCCATCCGGGTCTGCCTCGGACGGACCTGCAACCGACGACCGCCGCACCGACGCACCGGCAACTGGATCTGCGAGCGGTGTATCACGCATCGGTTCCGTCGACACGGACGCCGTACGTCGCGCCTGGCCGGATGTGCTCGATGCGATCGCGCGGATCAGGCGAGTGACCTGGGCTCTGCTCAGCCAGCACGCCCAGGTGCAGGAGTACGACTCCCCGCGGTTGGTGTTGTCACTGAGCAGCGCCGGGCTCGCGTCGACCGTTGAACGCAGTGCGCATCGTGATGTCGTCGCCCAGGCTGTCCACGAGATTCTGGGCATCACGGTGACGGTCCACGCGCACAGCGACACAGGTGCACCGCCGGACCTGTCGAGCCCCGCCGATGTCGGACCCGCCGCCGAGGTCGCAGATACAGTTCCCGACCGCGCCGGCGATTTTGCCCCGGCCACGCAGACCCGGGATGTCGTCGACGAGGTGTTGCCCGCTGAGCACAGAGTGCCGCCACCCGGTCCGGAGGACGCCAACCTCTCCCATGGCGCAGGCAACGATTCCGGCACCACTTCCGATGCTGACTCAGCGCCCGCACGACGTTCCTCGCGCATCCCCGCGCGGCGTCGTCCCGCCCCGGTCGTCGAGCCGGGCGGGTGGGGCGCGTCCGAGGCGCCGGCTCCGGGGTGGGCCCGCGGGCCCGAATCGCCGGTTGCAGCGGAGTCCAACGGCGAGCAGGACGCTGCCCGGCAGGGTGATCCAGCCGAATCGCCTCAGCCCGTACCTGCGGACTACGAGGGTGACGAGGGTTCCCGCGACGACGAGGACGTCGAGGACGCGGGCGAGGTGGGCATCCCTGTGGTGGCTTCCATCCTCGGCGGCGTGGTCATCGAGGATCACCGTGACTGACCGCACTCTCTATCGGGCGGCGAAATCGGTGGTCGCCCCCGCCACCCGGTTGATCATGCGACCGCAGGTGCAGGGCGCTCACAATGTGCCGCTGGACGGTCCCGTGCTGCTCGCGAGCAACCACCTCTCATTCATCGACAGCGTGGTGATCCCGCTCGTGGCACCGCGTCAGGTGCGGTTCCTGGCCAAGTCCGACTACTTCACCGGCACCGGCGTCAAGGGCACGGCGTCGCGGCTGTGGTTCGAGACGATGGGGATGATCCCCATCGAACGCGATGATGCCCAGTCGGCCGCGAAGTCGTTGCAGCTGGCGCTCGATGTGCTGGCTCAGGGGGATGCGTTCGGCATCTACCCCGAAGGCACCCGCTCGCGGGACGGGCGCCTCTACCGTGGCCATACCGGTGTTGCCTACCTGGCACTTACTGCTGGCGTGCCCGTCGTGCCGGTCGGCCTGGTCGGCACCGACCGGGTGCAGCCGCCGGGTGACAACCGTGTCCACCGCGCGCCGTTCACGGTCCGGTTCGGCAAGCCCATCGACCCATTGCTCGGCTATGCCGACATGCCGTCCGGCCGGGCCCGACGTGGGTTGACCGATCACATCATGGACGCGGTCGCTGAGTTGTCCGGGCAGCCCCGCTGTAGTGACTACAACGAGCGACCGGCGACCGCCGACGGGCACGTAGGCTGACCAACTGTGTACGAAGGTGTGGTCCAGGACCTGATCGACGAGCTCGGCAGACTGCCCGGGGTGGGTCCGAAGTCGGCCCAACGTATTGCGTTCCACCTCCTGCAGGCCGACCGTGCCGATGTACAGCGGCTGACCGATGTGCTCTCGGTGGTCAAGGACAAGGTGCGCTTCTGCGAGATGTGTTTCAACGTCTCCGAGGAGGCGTTGTGTCGGATCTGCTCGGACCCGCGGCGCTCCCAAGCCGCTATCTGCGTGGTCGAGGAACCCAAGGACATCATGGCCATGGAACGCACCCGTGAGTTCCGCGGTCGCTATCACGTGCTGGGCGGCGCGATCAGCCCGATCGACGGAATCGGCCCGGATGACCTGCGCATCACCGAGCTGATGCGTCGACTCGGTGCTGAGCCGATCGAGGAGGTCATCCTCGCGACCAACCCCAACCTCAACGGCGAGGCAACCGCCACCTACCTCTCCCGACTGCTCTCGCCACTGGGGATGTCCGTCTCACGACTGGCGTCGGGCCTGCCGGTGGGTGGTGACCTCGAATACGCCGACGAAGTCACCCTGGGCCGTGCCTTCGAGGGTCGCCGCCTGATCAGTGGTTGATCCGGCAGGGGCAGGGAGTGCACCGGCTGAACCGGTAGAGCCACTGGAACCGGTGGAGCCCGACGCTGCCGACATCCCGCGATTCGCAGTGTTGTGCCTCGGGCTGACGCTGCTGGCGCTCGCGGTGCGGATACCGGGTTATGTCCTGCAGCTCTTCGACCCCGACGAGGCGACGATTGCCGATCAGGCGATCACCCTGCGTGACGGGGGCCGCCTCTACATCGACGCTATCGACCGCAAACCGCCGCTGCCGACTTTTCTGTACGAGGGCACCTTTCGGCTGTTCGGCTCGGTCGATCTGCGACCCGTGCACGTGCTCGCGGCGTTGTTCCTGGCGGTGGCCGGTTGCGCCGTAGCCTCCGACGTCGCGTTGCGCAGCAGATCCGAGCGGGTCTGGGCCGGGGTGCTGCTGGTCACCGGCGCCGCGGCCTTTCTGCCGGACAGCGGACAGGGCGCCAATTACGCGCACTTCGCTCTGGCACCCGGTGCCCTGGCCATCGTCTTGGCGCGGCGGCGTACCGCGCTTACTGCTGTGCTGGCTGGGCTCGCGCTTGCCGCCGCCGTCCTGTGCCGCCAGACCTGGCTGATCGGCCTGCTGCCTGCCGCCGTTGCCATCGGTCGAGGTCGTCGTTGGTCGCAGTTGGCGTATTTCGTGGGGGGTTTCGCGGTGGGTGGGGCCGGCCTGTTGCCGTGGTTACCGGCAAGGCAGGCGTGGCACTGGGTTTTCGCGTCCAACGAGGGGTTCCTGCTGGCCGCTCCGAACTGGTCGATGGTCTGGGTCAGTTTTTCCGGCGGCCTTGCACTGCTGGTCGGGCTGCACCTGGTGCTCTGTGTCGGCATCGTCGTGCGCTTACGTCGGGCCGGCTCGCTGCGACGAGCAGTCAGTATCGATATCGACCTGTGGTTGTGGTGGGCAACGGCGACCGTGGCGTGGATCTCAGGTTTTCGGTTCTTCGCGCACTACTGGATGCAGTCCCTGCCACCGCTGGTACTACTCGCTGCCCCGGCGCTCGCGTCGTGCGGTCCGCGGGCCCGCAGAACAGCAGCCGTCGTCCTGGCGGCCACCACGGCTCTGGCCGTCGGTGCCGCGTTTACACCGGGGTCGTTCCGAACCCTGCCCGATGCACGGCCGCTGGCCCGATACGTCGCAGCGCACACCTCGCCAGGTCAACCGGTGCTGGTGTGGGGAAATCTGCCGCAGGTGCAGTGGTTGGCGGATCGACCGCTCGGTGGTGCGCTCGTGCACTCCGATTTCATCGTGGGCAGGTCGGGAAACCGAACCTTCGGTCCGGCCACTTTGGTGAGCGCGACTCCGGGTGCTGCGCGGGCGATGATGGACTCGGTGCAGGCGCACCCGCCCCAGCTGATCATCGATACCTCGACCTCGGACCTGTACGGGTATCGGTTGTATCCGCTCAGTGACTTCCCACAGCTGAACTCGTTCGTCAGCAGCCGCTACCTGAGGACCGCAACGGTGCAAGGCGCGACGATCTACCGACGGCGTTGATGAAGGGTCTGCGCTGAAGAGGCGCCGGGCGTTCAGCAGTAGTCGGGCAGCAGCGGCGCGGGCTCGTAGGCGCCGCGGCCGTGCATCGAACGGTGGATGCCGAAGGCGAGCGCAACGATGGCGGCTCCGGCAATGCCGTCGAGGGCGAAATGGTTGGCGGTACCGATCACGACGATGAAGGTGATCATCGGGTAGATGAGCGCGACAACGCGCACGATCTTGTTCTTGGCCAGGTGGTGGACGGTCAGACCTGCCCACAGCGCCCAAGCGCAGTGCAGGCTCGGCATTGCCGCGAACTGGTTGGAAAAAGATGCGACGGACGCATCGCCCCACGAGCCGGGAGTGCCGAACTGCACCAGGGTGTCGATGAATCCGACACCCAGCAGGCGTGGGGGCGCCATCGGCAGCAGGTAGAACCCGGCCAGCCCGAACAGTGTCGTCATGGCGAGTATCGACCGAATGGAGCGGTAGTAACGCTTCCTGGCGACGTAGAGCCATATCAAGATGCCGGCGGTGACCGGGATGTTGAGGAAGGAGTAGTAGTAGTTCGCGAATTGGGCCAACGCATCATGTGCGGCGAAGAAGTGGTTGACCGACAGTTCGAAGTTGACATGCATCACCTGAGTGAGGTGCAGTACCCGCAGGCCTCTGTCCACCGCGATGATCTCGTGGTCCGGAACCAGGTTGCGAAGACGCTCGTACAGCAGGTCGAAGACGACGATAAGGGCGACTTCGTACCACCACACCGGTGCGCGGTACAGCCGCAGAGCGGACGGAAGAATAGCCCTGTGCCCGACCTCGGGCATGGTCGTAACCAGCCCCGTGGGTCGAATAGCCATCGTGCCAGGATGTCACCCCTGGTCGGCGTTCGCATCTTCAGAGCCCTCTCCAGCGTGTCGCGCTCGTCACACCATCAATGCGCCGGCTGCAGCGTCTTGAAGCGTGGTCGCTGTATGTCTCAAAATATGGACATCATTACTCTTGGGCCTCGTGAGTCTCGTGGTCCAGAAGTATGGCGGTTCCTCCCTCGCCGACGCCGACAGCATCAAGCGTGTCGCGCGTCGCATCGTTGATACCCGTAAGGCGGGAAATCAGGTGTGCGTGGTGGTTTCAGCGATGGGTGACACCACCGATGACCTGCTGGATCTGGCCGATGCGGTCTCCCCGGCCCCGCCATCGCGCGAATTGGACATGCTGCTGACCGCCGGTGAGCGGATGTCGATGGCCCTGGTCTCGATGGCCATCGCCAACCTCGGCGACTCGGCGCGATCCTTCACCGGGTCCCAGGCGGGGGTCATCACCGACGATGCGCACGGCAAAGCCCGCATCATCGATGTCACGCCGGGACGGATCGAGGCGGCGCTCGCAGCCGGTCACATCGTGATCGTGGCCGGATTCCAGGGCGTCAGCCAGGGCAGCAACGAAATCACCACACTGGGTCGCGGTGGTTCGGACACGACGGCCGTCGCCCTCGCTGCCGCGCTCAAAGCCGATGTGTGCGAGATCTACACCGATGTCGACGGTGTCTACACCGCCGATCCGCGGATCGTGCCTACTGCCCGCAAGATCGACCGCATCAGTAACGAAGAGATGCAGGAGATGGCTGCCTCCGGTGCCAAGATCCTGATGCTGCGGTGCGTGGAGTACGCCCGCCGGTTCGGGATGCCGATCCACGTGCGGTCCTCGTTCGGCCATAGCGAAGGCACCTGGGTCATCGACCCGAACGCCACCTCGAGCAGCACCGTCAACGATTCCGAAGGAGCACCCGTGGAAGACCCGATCATCGCCGGCGTCGCGCACGACCGTAGCGAGGCCAAGATCACCGTCGTCGGAGTGAGTGACTCCCCGGGTATGGCTGCCCAGATCTTCCAGGCCATCGCCGCAGCCCAGATCAATATCGACATGATCGTGCAGAACGTGTCCGCGCTGGCGACCGGTCGTACCGATGTGTCGTTCACCCTGCCGAAGACGGACGGCCAGCGTGCCGTCCAGGTCCTGCAGGCTGCCAAGGGGCACATCGGGTTCGACTCGCTGCAGTACGACGATCAGATTGGCAAACTCTCCCTCGTCGGCTCCGGTATGCGCAGCCACCCCGGTGTGAGCGCAACGTTCTTCCAGGCGTTGGCCGACAACGGGATCAACATCGAGATGATCTCCACCTCCGAGATCCGGGTTTCGGTGATCACCCGTGATGACCAGCTCGACGACGCGGTACGCGCAGTGCACACTGCGTTCGGGTTGGACGGCAGCGAGGGAGAGACGGCCGTGGTCCACGGAGGGAGCGGACGATGAATGACGGACTGCAGGTCGGTGTCGTCGGAGCAACCGGCCAGGTCGGTGCCGTCGTCCTGGATCTGCTGGCACAGCGTGACTTCCCGGTTGCGTCCTTGCGGCTGTTCGCCTCTCAGCGTTCGGCAGGCAAAATCATCACCTGGTGCGGCGACGACTACACCGTGGAGGATGCGGCGACCGCAGACCCGAGCGGTCTGGACATTGCCATTTTCTCCGCCGGTGGATCGACCTCAGCGGCACTCGCGCCGAAGTTCACTGCTGCGGGCGTGACCGTCATCGACAATTCCTCGGCCTGGCGCCGTGACCCCGACGTACCGTTGGTGGTCAGCGAGGTGAACCCGGGTCGGATCGCCGACCCGCCCAAGGGCATCATCGCCAACCCCAACTGCACGACGATGGCCGCGATGCCGGTGTTGAAGCCGTTGTCCGACGAAGCCGGACTACGGCGCCTGACCGTCGCCACCTACCAGGCAGTCTCCGGTTCGGGGCTCGCCGGTGTGCGCGAGCTCGCGGGCCAGGTGCGGCAGGGAGTAGCGGCAGGCGCCATCGAAGCTCTCGCGCTGGACGGCGCAGCCGTAGCGGTCGGGCCACCCGACATCTACGTCGCGCCCATTGCCTACAACGTGGTGCCGATGGCCGGATCGGTCGTTGACGACGGTTCGCTGGAGACCGACGAAGAGCAGAAGCTACGCAACGAGTCGCGCAAGATCCTGGAACTGCCCGATCTGCTGGTGTCCGGCACCTGCGTGCGGGTTCCGGTGTTCACCGGTCATTCCCTCGCGATCCACGCCGAGTTCGAACGACCCATCACGGCCGCGCGGGCAGCCGAAATCCTCGGTGATGCACCCGGGGTCGTCGTGACCGACGTGCCCACGCCGTTGCAGGCGGCGGGCAAGGATGCGTCATACGTCGGGCGTATCCGGCAGGATCAGTCGGTGGAGGGCGAGCACGGGCTCGTCTTCTTCGTGTCCGGCGATAATCTCCGCAAGGGGGCGGCGCTGAACACGGTGCAGATCGCGGAGGTCATCGCCTCCAGTCGCTGAATGGGGAGAGCTGATCATAGAATGACGCAGAATCGCGCGACGTTGGCGGTCGTCGGGGCTACCGGACTGGTCGGTCAGGCACTGTTGCAGCTCTTACCGACCGGTCGTGACGTATGGGGTGAGGTGCGGCTGGTGGCATCATCACGTTCGGCGGGCAACACCGTGCGCGACGTTCCTGTGCACGAGCTGAGTGACCAGGTGTTCGTGGGCGTCGATGTCGCAGTGTTCGCGGTGCCGTACGACGTCGCCCGCGAGTGGGGGCCGCGCGCAGTCGCGGCCGGGGCGGTCGTCGTCGACAGCTCGGGTGCCTTCGAGGAGGAACCGGGCGTGCCCCTGGTGGTTCCCGAGCTCAATCCGGCAGCCGCGAAACGGTACGCAGGGGGCGGGGGAGTCATCGCCAGCCCGACCGCCACGACGTTGACGATGGTGAACATGCTCGCCTCCCTACACCGTCGATGGCGGCTGCAGGAAGTGATCATCTCGACCTATCAGGCGGTATCGGACGCCGGATCGGTCGGCGTGCAACGGCTGTACGACGAAGTGGACGAGCTCGGCGGAGACCGCAGCGTGGGTCAGTATCCTGGCGATGTCCGCCGCAAGTTGTCCGACGTCTCCGGCGAGAGTCCGTTCCCCGGCCCGATTGCCTTCAATGTCGTGCCGTGGGTCGGCGGCAAGGGAGACGGTCGCTCCTCGCAGGAGGAGCTGGAGGTACGCCGTGAGCTGCGTGAGCTCCTTGAGGCGCCGACGCTGAGGGTCGCGACGACCTGTGTGCAGGTGCCGGTCACGACATCACATTCGATGACGGTGCACGCCACGTTCGAGCAGCGTGTGCACCGCGCGGAGATCGTCGATGCGCTTACCCAGGATGCGAACTCGGTGGTGGTGCTGGACGACCCGGAGACGGGGGAGTGGCCGACCCCGGCCGATGTCGTGGGCGCTGACCCGGTTTTCGTCGGCCGTATCCGGCAGCTGGAGGACTTCCCCCGTTCGGTAGACCTTTTCGTGTGTGGTGACAACCTGCGTAAGGGCTCCGCGCTGAACCTGCTGGAGATTGCAGAGCTTGTGGTCTCCTGAACTTGTGGTCTCCTGACCGTGGTCGCCGGGGAATCGCGGTCGTCGAATCGGGTTAATGTGTCGGCCATGACCCACCGATCTGTGCCGCGGGATACCCCATCGACAGCCACCCGTCGGGTTGTCCTGTCGGCCGGTTTGGCGCTACCTGCCGCAGTATTGGCTGCCTGCAGCGGGTCTGGATCAACGGATGACGGCAGTGCCGAGGCGGCCACTGCGCTGGCCACAGCGCTGCAATCGGGCCGTTTTGCAGGTAGTCCGGTCTCGGCGCAGGGTGTCGATGCCTCTTTCGCGGCGGTCACCAGGGGACTGGGGGCGACGGCGCACACCGTGCGGGTGACCACAGTGGTCGCCGACCCGGCGAAGACCACCACGAACGGCAAACTGGTCTCGTTGATGACGACCTGGGCAGTGCATGGCCGGCAGTGGAGCTACGCCCACAAGGTTGCGATATCGCCAGTGGAGAAGGACGCGGCGGGCAGGAAGTGGAGTACGCCCTGGGCGCCGTCGCTGGTGCATCCTGATCTGCACACCGGCGAGCACCTCACCGCGGTTGCCGTGGCTGTCGACCGTGGCGATATCACCGACGGGGCAGGTGCGCCCATCGTGAAATACCGGCCCGTCTACCGGGTCGGGATCGACAAGACGAAGGTTGGCGCCGCCGGGCAACAGGTTGCGGCGACGAAATTGGCGACGCTGGTAGGAATTGATGCGCCTGCCTACGCGAAGCAGGTCGCTGCCGGAGGTCCGGCGGCCTTCGTCGAGGCGATCGTGTTGCGCACCGAGACCGTTCCCGACGCGAAAGCCGCCCAGATCAGGGCGATACCGGGCGCGGTACTGCTGAACGACCGGCGGCCGCTCGCATCCTCATCGATTTTCGCGCGGGCGATCCTCGGCACGGTGGGCCCGGCGACCGCCGATTCGGTCAAGGCGACTGCCACGAGCAGAAATCCGGTGTCCGGGGCCGACATGGTCGGGTCCGGGGGTCTGCAGGGTAGGTACGACGCACAGTTGCGGGGTGCGCCGACCCTGCGGATCAACGCGGTGCTGCCCGGCGCGGACGGGCCCCAGTCGACGCGAGTGCTCACCAGTCTCGGCGGGACCGCCCCGGTGCCACTGCGCACAACGCTGCGCCAGGATCTGCAGGGCGTCGCGGAGCAGCTGCTCAAGGCGCAGCGAAGCGCGTCGGCACTGGTCGCGATCCGCCCGTCCAGCGGCGAGATCCTCGTGGCGGCCTCGGGCGCGGGATCCAACGGATACAACACCGCATTCCTCGGCAGATACGCGCCGGGCTCGACCTTCAAGGTCGTGTCCTCGCTCGCTCTGCTGCGCGCCGGACTGAAGATCACCGACACCGTCGACTGCACCCCGACCATTTCGGTGCAGGGCCGGATCGTGAAGAACTTTCCGGACTACCCCAAGGACAAGTTGGGCAGAATTCCGTTCAAGACGGCGATCGCCAATTCATGCAACACGGTGATGATCCGCGGAGCCGACCGGGCGACACAGGCCTCCCTCGCTGTGGCAGCCGAGTCCTTGGGCCTGACCCAGCCATCGGGCGACGGCTCGTTCTTCGGCAGTGTGCCGCCCGGAGACACCGGCGGCAACCATCAGGTCTCGATGATCGGTCAGGGCCGGGTGCTCGCCTCCCCGCTGGGAATGGCGACCGTGGCGGCCTCGGTCGCGCACGGCAGCCGGGTGTCGCCCTACCTGGTGCCCACCGACAAGCCGGCAGCCCCCAAGGCACCGGCAACACCACTGACCAGCGCCGAAGCTGCCTCGTTGCAGGCGCTGATGAGAGGCGTCGTGACCGAGGGCGGCGCCGCCGGTCTGAAGTCGATGCCCGGTGCGCCGGTGCTGGCCAAGACGGGCACTGCGGAGTACGGCACAGATACCCCGCCGCAGACCCACTCCTGGATGATTGCCGTGCAGGGCGATCTGGCGCTCGCGGTGTTCGTCGAAACGGGCGGGTACGGCGGGGTGACCTGTCTGCCGATCGTGCAGAGCTTCCTGACGGCCGCTGCCACCGGCTGAGCGTGTGCCGGGCCACGTCGGTCGGGGCATTACAGTTTGTGCGTGCTCCATAACCATCGCTTACCGTTTTATCGTTGGCTCAGCCTGCTCCTGACGGTAGCGTTCGGTGGGTTCCTGGTGTTTCCCGCCGCGGGTGCAGCACTGTCAGCCGGCCCGGTGACCACCGTGAATGCAGTTCGTCCGCAGGCGGCCCAGGTGCCCAAGGTGTTGAAAGTCGGCACCGAGGGCACCTATCCGCCGTTCGACTTCGAGAAGAGCGGCAAGCTCACCGGCTTCGATGTAGAGGTCGTGCGGGAGATCGCCAGACGGCTCGGCGTGCAGGTGCAGTTCGTGCAGGTCCCGTTCGACAGCCTTTTCGCGGCGTTGCAGGCCGGTCGGATCGACATGGTCGCCGACCAGATCACCGTGAACCCCAAGCGGCAGGCCATCTACGACCTGTCCACACCGTACGTCGATACGACTGGCGTCGTGGTTACCCGCAAGGGCGAGAAGGGGATTACCTCGCTGGCCGACATCAAGGGCCGGCTCGCAGCCGAGAGCAGTACCAGCAACTGGGGCGATGTCGCGCGTAAGGCGGGCGCCCGTACCAAGACCGTCGAGCAACTCAACCTCGCGATGGATCTGCTGTCGCAGGGCCGGGTGGACGTGGTGGTCAACGACAAATTGGCGGTCCAGAACTACCTGACCACCAGCGGTGCCAAGGATTTCAAGATCGTTGCCGAGACTCCGGACAAGAGCCAGTCGGCATTCGCGGCACGCAAGGGCAGCGGGTTCATGCCGCAGATCGACGCGCAGATCGCGGCCATGAAGAAGGACGGCTCGCTGCAGAAGATCTACGACACCTACTTCAAAGCCGCATCCACCAAGGTCAGCAGCTGGGACACGGTCCGTAGCAATCTGGTGCCGATGCTGCGTGGGTTGATCACCGGCACTTTGCCGTTGACCGCGATCAGCTTCGTGGCCGGACTGATCATTGCCCTCGGTGTCGCGGTCGCCCGGATGTCCACCCGAGCGGCGGCCTCCGCGCTCGCACGGCTCTACATCTCGATCATCCGAGGCACTCCGCTGCTGGTGCAGTTGTTCATCATCTTCTACGGATTACCACAGCTGGGGGTGAAGTTCCCGGCGTTCCTGGCTGCCGCAATTGCCTTCAGCCTCAACGTCGGTGGCTACGCAGCCGAGATCATCCGATCGGCGGTCGAGAGCATCCCGCGTGGCCAGTGGGAAGCCGCGACGACGATCGGGATGAACTACCGCACTGCGTTGCGTCGGGTGATCCTGCCGCAAGCCGCGCGGACTGCGGTCCCACCCCTGTCCAACGAGCTGATCTCGCTGGTCAAGGACACCTCGCTGGCGTCGACGATTCTGGTGACCGAACTGCTGCGCAAGGCCCAGGACGCTGCCGCGCCGACGTTCGACTATCTGCAGCTGTACGGAGTCGCGGCCCTCTACTACTGGATCGTGTGTGTGGTGCTGGCATTCGGCCAGGACCGTCTTGAAGGGCGACTGAACAGGTTTGTGGCGCAATGAGTAGAAAAACATCGAGCCAGCAGGCATCCACCGGTCAGTACACCGGTGACCTGGTACAGGTTGAGGGCCTGCGAAAATCATTCGGGGACAACGAGGTCCTCAGCGACATCTCTCTGAGCGTGGGCTCCGGGTCGGTCACCGTGGTGCTCGGTCCGTCGGGTTCGGGCAAGACCACCCTGCTGCGTTCCCTGAACGCGTTGGAGATCCCGGACGCGGGCACCGTACAGATTGCGGACACCCGCGTGGATTTCTCCTCGATCACACCGGGACGCGGCGGGCGACTGCCGAAGGCCCAGACCCGGTTGATCGCGCAGTACCGCGCGCACAGCGGGATGGTCTTCCAGAGTCACAACCTCTTCCCGCACCGGTCGGTGCTGGAAAACGTCACCGAGGGGCCGATCGTCGTACAGCGCCGCCCTGCGCAGGAGGCACGGCTCGAAGCATGCGAGCTGCTGGCGAAGGTGGGGCTCGCCGATCAGGGCGACAAGCACCCGTTCGAGCTGTCCGGGGGGCAGCAGCAACGCGTCGGTATCGCGCGTGCGCTCGCCCTGCGCCCGGACCTGCTGCTCTTCGATGAACCGACGTCGGCGTTGGACCCGGAACTGGTCGGAGACGTGCTGGAGGTGATGCGGGATCTGGCAGACGAAGGTCGCACGATGGTCGTGGTCACGCATGAGGTGACATTCGCGCGGCAGGTGGCCGATCAGGTGCTGTTCATCGACGGCGGGGTGGTGGTGGAGTCCGGCCCACCCGAGCAGGTACTCACTGATCCCCAGCATGAGCGCACCCGCGCATTCCTGCGCCGGATCCTCGAACCGCTCTGACCCCCGGTCGGTGAGGTGGTCCGGCGGGTCAGCGGAAGGCGGCCTGTCCGGTTAGCGACTGGCCGATGATGAGCTGGTGTACCTCCGAGGTGCCTTCGTAGGTCATCACCGACTCCAGGTTGTTGGCGTGCCGCAGCACCGGGTAGTCGGTGGTGATCCCGTTCGCGGCCAGAATGGTGCGGCATTCGCGGGCGATCTTGATTGCTTCACGACAGCTGTTGAGCTTGCCGACACTGACCTGAGCCGGTTGCAGGGTGCCTGCGTCCTTCATCCGTCCGATGTGCAACGCGAGCAGCTGGCCCTTCATCAACTCCAGCGTCATGTCGGCGAGTTTGGCCTGGGTGAGCTGGTACCCCGACAGCGGTTTGCCGGAGATGATGCGCGAGTCGGCGTACTCCAGGGCGGTTTCCAGACAGTCGCGAGCGGCCCCCATCGCCCCGAAGATGATGCCGAAGCGCGCTTCGGACAGGCACGTCAGCGGCCCACGTAGGCCCGAGACCTCAGGCAGCACGGCATCGCCGGGTAGGCGTAGGTCCTCGAAGGAGAGCCCGGCGGTCATCGAGGCGCGCAGCGAGAGTTTGTGACCGACCTCGGTCGCGGTGAAGCCCTTGGAGTCGGTCGGTACGACGAAGCCGCGGATTTTTTCCTCCGTCTGGGCCCAGACGACGGCCACGTCGGCGACGGTGCCGTTGGTGATCCACATCTTGGAGCCGTTGATGACCCAATCGTCTCCGTCACGTTTGGCACGCGTGCGCATACCGCCCGGGTCGGAACCGAAGTCAGGTTCGGTCAGGCCGAAACAACCCAGCGCCGAACCGGCGGCCATCGGGGGCAGCCACTGCTGCTTCTGCTCTTCGCTGCCGAAGCGGTGGATCGCGGTCATCGCCAGCGATCCCTGCACCGACATCAGGCTGCGCAGGCCCGAGTCGGCGGCCTCCAGCTCCTGGCAGGCGAGGCCGTACATCGTGGCCGAGGCACCTGCGCAGTCGTACCCGTCCAGGTGCATCCCGAGCACACCGAGGGCGCCGAGTTCCTTGGCGATCTCGCGGGCAGGGATCTCACCGGCCTCGTACCACTGCGGCAGATGCGGGCGTAGTTTGTCGTCGGCGAAGGAGCGCACCATCGAGGCGAGGTCGCGTTCCTCCTCCGACAGCAGGGAATCGACGGCGGTCAACTTGTCCAGGGCGGCGTGGGCAGTCACCTGACCATCATGCACCTACTGCGGTGTGTGCAAAGTTTCGTCGGATCAAAGTTGTGGGAACGTGCGCGCTCTGTACAGCGCGCACGTTCCCACAACTTTTCAGGCAAGCGGCCCGTATGTCAGTTGCGGGGCTCGATGCGCTTGGTGTTGTCATCGGTGGAGGCTGCGCTGCCGTCGGCCGACCGGGCTTCCTTGTCATGCTCGGAGCCGACATCGTGCTTCAGCGCGTTGAAGATGGCGAGGCCCTGACCGGCGAGGCCGGTGACCAGATCCGACAGCCCGTCCGAACCGTTCAGGACCGTCATGTTGGCGCCGGCCAGGCCCGCCGCAGCCTTCTCCACGATCTGAGGCAACTGTTCGATCAACGCCTGGTCGAGCGCAACCCGGTTACTGGACGCCGCAGCAGCCGCCTGGATCTGCACCTTCTCCGCATCGGCCCGCGCGAGGATGCGGACCCGTTCGGCCTCGGCCTCAGCAGGCTTGATCACTTCGGCGACCAACTGCTGTTGGCGCAGGATGGCGTTGCGTTGGGCCAGCACCGTGCGAGCATCCAGGACCTGCTGCTGCGACTGTGCCTCTGCCAACGGACCCGCAGTGGACGCGTTCGCCTGGGCGGACTGGGTCTCTGCCATGTAGCCGGCCTTGGTCACCGCCGTGTCGCGCTCGAACTGCGACTGCATCCGCAGCGACTGCTGCTCGGCCTCCGCAGACGCCTGGTTGGCGTTGGCCTGCGCGATCTGAGCGTGCTGCTGAATGCGCGCGTTGTGCGGCGCAGCCATCGCCTTGATGTAGCCGAGCCCGCCGTCATCGATGTTCTGGATCTGCAGCGCGTCGATCATCAGGCCCATCCGGCCCATTTCCTCCTTGGAGCCCTCGAGCACCTCGGTGGCGAGCTTCTGGCGCTCGGTGATGATCTCTTCGACGGTCATCGATCCGATGATGCTGCGTAGGTGACCGGCGAAGATGCGTCCGGTCAGGATCGACATCTGGTGCTGATCGGACAGGAACCGTTGGCCTGCGTTCACGATCGAGTCGTTGTCGGAGCCGATCTTCGCCGCGATGACTGCCTTGACGTGCAGAGCGATGCCCTGCCTGGTGACGCACGGCTCCTCCACCTCGGCCTCGAACAGCGAAAGGCTCAGAAACTGCACTTTACGGAAGACGGGGATGATGAATGCTCCGTGGCCGGTGACGACACGGAATGGTTGGGTGCCGGACCCCTTGCCGCCGGAGATGAGCATTGCCTGGTCAGCACGCGGAACCCGATACCCGAACATATTGCTCCTTGATGAGATGAGGACCGCGCACCAGCGAGGGGCGCAGCAGAAAAGACTTACAGGCGGAGCCCCGAGTCGAGGCGTTCGCCCCAGGGGGCGACCTCCACCACTCGAGCGCCGAGTTCTTTGACGCAGACGATCTCCTGGCCGCGCATCAGCGGCTCGGGAGAATGTGCAAGGAAGGTCTCGGTGCCACCCCTGATGCGAAAGACCGCTTCTCCCGGTCCGTCATCACCGCGTGTTGCAACCGTCAGTTGGCCGAGCAGGCCGACTGGCGACAGATCAGAAGTGCTCATCCGACTTTCCGGCTCGGGCGGCCCCCGCGGTCGCCATGTGCTTCATAATTTACACCCAGCAAACTCGGAGACGAAAGGAATTCCCAGGTCGCAACCAGGCTGTGACCCGCCTGCCGGTGGGCATGCCTGCGGGTGTCGAGTCATACCTGCGAATATGCCGGAATGGATGTCAGGCCAGCGCGGATGCCGGAGAAGATGTCGACCGACCGGGCGCGGCTGGAGGAGCTTCTTGCTTCGTGTGTGCTCGGCCATGTCGCCTTCGTGCACGACGGTCGACCGGCAGTGTTACCTACGGCGGTGGCCCGGTTCGACGGCGGCATCGTGGTGCACGGGTCCACCGGGTCACGATGGATGGGCGCTATTGCCTCAGGCGTCGCGGTGGCGGTGTCGGTGACCGCGTTGGACGGGGTCGTTGTCGCGCGCTCGGCGTTCGAATCCTCGATGCTGTACCGGAGTGCCGTCATCTTCGGGCAGTTCTCACCGTTGAGCGGGTCTGCGCACCGGGAGGCCCTGGAGGCGATCACCGAGCGGTTGATCCCCGGTCGGACCGGCGAGGTGCGCGGCTCGACCCGAAAAGAACTCGCTGCGACACAAGTGCTCTACCTACCGCTGCAGAAGTGGACGTTGCGGATCTCCGACGGATGGCCGGAGGACGACGCGGACGATATCGCCACGGACACGTGGGCGGGCGTGATCCGATACGCCGATCGGATCGGAGTCGTCGAGCCGGCGCCCGATCTGCTGCCGGGCCGTGTCGTGCCGCGGGCGGTACGGGCAGCCGCGATGCGGGGGCACTCGGGATGAGGATCGAGATACCCGGCGACGGCGCACTGGTGCTGGTGAGGGAGGCGGGACCGCGCGTCGCGGAGATTCTGCACAGGCTCACCGACGGCGGCGCTCGCGTGCACGTCGAAGGATCCGCGACCGACCCGGTGCTTGCCGATCTGGCGTCCCGCAACCTGGTGCAGGTGGTGGGTGAGCCCGACCTTTCGGCGTACGACGTGGTCCTACGCGATCCGCTGGCTCGGCCGGCTGAGTCCGCAGTGCGCCCGGCGCCTTCGTCGGGCTCGGGGCAGGTGGTGCTCGTCGGGGGAGGGCCGGGTGACCCTGGGTTGCTGACGCTGGCCGGGATGGCGGCTTTACGGGAGGCGGACGTCGTCGTGTGTGACCGGCTGGCACCGCTGGGTGTACTGGAGGAGTTGGAACCCCGGCCACTCGTCATCCACGTCGGCAAAATTCCGAAGGGGCAGTTCACCCCACAGGAACAGATCAACGCCATCCTCGTCGAGCAGGCGCTGGCGGGACGGTCGGTGGTGCGGCTCAAGGGCGGCGACAGCTTTGTATTCGGCCGCGGCGGGGAGGAATGGAATGCATGCGTGCAGGCTGGGGTGCCCGTGCGGGTCATCCCTGGTGTGACGTCGTCGATCGCTGCTCCGGAGCTTGCGGGAGTGCCGGTCACCCACCGCAACCTGACGCAGGGTTTCGTGGTGGTGTCCGGCCACGTGGCACCTGACGACGCGCGGAACGACGTCGACTGGTCAGCCATTGCGCAGACAAAACTGACGATTGTGGTGCTGATGGGGGTGCGTACCCTCGGCGCGATCGCGACGTACCTGATCGAGCACGGTCTCGATGCGCAAACGCCCGCGGCATCGATCGCTGATGCCGGGATGCCGAGTCAGCGCAGCGTGACGGGGGCGTTGGGTGAGATCGCCGAACTGACCAGATCCGGCGGCATACGACCGCCGGCGGTTACCGTGATCGGCCCCACCGTCAACGTTCTGCTGCAGCCGGGATCCGGCTGAGAACCTGCGTGGTGAATCCGGGTGCCGGTGGTGTCCAACCTAGGATCGTGTGCATGCCTGATTCGTCGCAGTCCGATCGCGCTGCAAAACTCGCGGCACTCAAGAAGCAGCAGAGGCCCCGCCCAGGGTGGCTGATTCCGCTCGTGCTGGCGGTGGTCCTGGTCGTGGTGATCGCTGGAGTGGGGGTGTTCGTCGCCACTCGAGGTGGTGGTGGCGGCACATCGGCTGGCGGTCTGAAAGCCGGCAAACAGGTGCTGCCTTCGGCCGTGACCGGACCTAAAACCACCCAGCCGGCACCGACCAGGGTCAAGGACACCTCGGGTATCTCCGGGGTCCTGGCATGGGACACCAGCGGATACCCCGGCACTGGAACCGCGAACGCGGGCACGCTCGGGCACGACCACGTGAGCGGTGCGGTGACCTACGCCGTGACGCCACCGGTCGGTGGCCCGCACGACGCGACGTGGATGAACGCGGGCGTCTACACCAAACCGGTGCCGAACGAGCGTGCTGTGCACACCCTGGAGCACGGTGCGATCTGGATCACCTATGACCCGAAGCTGCCCACCGCCCAGGTGGATCAGCTGGTGGCATTCGTGACCAGACAGTCGCTGATCCCCGAGGCGTCTCTGGGGCAACAGGATCCGAGGCTTGTCGGCGCGAAGAACCGATATATGGACCTCAGTCCCTGGGCATCCAACTCGCTACCGAGTCCGATCGTGTTGTCGTCGTGGGGGCACCAACTGCAGGTCACCAGCCCTACCGATCCGCGGATGCAGAAGTTCGTCGATACGTTCCGCAACAGCTCCACCTACACCCCTGAATACGGCTCGCCGGTCGACGGGGTCCCCACCGGGACCGGTGGAATTGCCGCCACCGACGGCGGTACTGTCGCCAACCCCAGTGGCACCGCGGCCAACTGAGAACAGCAGGGAGATCCGCACAGCCGGTGCGGTGGCGGGCGCCAGCACGCCCGGTGCTGACGGTTCATCCTGAGGCTGGATCAGGCAGTGCTGGCGAGCAGTGTGCGCATGGTCGTGATCTCGGTGGTCTGGCCGCTGATGATGGACCGCGCGAGCTGCTGGACGCTCGGGGTGCTGGTGGTCTTGAGCACGTTGTTCGACATGGTGATCGCCCCGCGGTGATGGGCGAGCATCATGGTCAGCCACTGGCGGTTGAAGGTAGCTCCGGTTGCGGCGCCGAGGCTGGTCATGTCCTCCTTGCTCATCATCCCCTCCATGTCGTGCATGCCATCCATCCCGCTCATCCCGCTCATTGCCGAGGTGGTGGGCGCGTTCCAGCGGGTGAGCCATCCGGTCATCGTGGTGATCTCTGGCCCCTGAGCCTTCTTGATCTCGGTCGCCAGCGAGCGGACCTTCGCCGACGCGGTCTTGTTGCGCAGGGCCATGTCGGCCATCAGCACGGCCTGGCGGTGGTGGGGGATCATCTGCTGGGCGAAGGAGATGTCACCGGTTCGCCCCGCAGGCGTCTTGCTGGCCGGGGTACTCGTCACCGGTGCACTGCTGGTGGCGCTGCTGGTGGCGTTGCTGCTCGCGCCGCCACACGCGGCCAGGGTCAGGGCGACAGTCGCGGAGGCGAGGGTGGTGATGAGGGTGCGGCGGGTGGGCACGGATGTGGCCTTTCAGGTGGGGGTCACGTGGGGTGGACGTGGTGTCCACTGTGCGTCGCCTGTCCCTGGGTTTGACTCACGATTGGATGGAGTTTTCATGGAGATCTGAGCTGGCAGGGTGACGGTGAACGTGGCTCCCTCTGCGGGGCCGGGGCTGCGCGCGGTGATGGTGCCGTGGTGGGCCCGCACCAGCGCAGAGCAGATGGCCAGGCCGATCCCCGCGCCACCGTGCGCCCGATCGCGCGCAGTGTCGGTGCGGTAGAACCGTTCGAAGATGTGCGGGAGCGCGCCGGCGGGTATTCCGTCCCCGTCGTCGGCCACGGTGATCACCGCCTGTCCTTCGCAGTGCCGCACGGTGACCTCGACCTGCCCGGTGGGTCCGGCATGCCGTAGCGCATTGTCGACCAGATTGGTGAGCACCTGGGTGAGTCGGTCACGGTCGCCAGCGATGCGCACGCTGGGCCCTGGGGTGGTTACCCGTATTCGATGGTCCGTCCCGGGCTTGTCAAACGATTCGACGAGCGTACGGGTCAGTTCGGCGATGTCGAGGGTGGTCACGTGCAGTGGGTCTTCTTCAGCCCTGGAGACCGTATTGATGTCGCGGACGAGTCGCTCGAGCCGGATCACCTGGTCGCGCAACACACTGGTGGTGCCTTCGTCCAGCGCCGCGACGCGATCATCGACAGCATCCAGGTAGACGGTGAGGGTGGCCAGCGGGGTGCGCATCTCGTGCGCCAGGTCCGACAGCATCCGTTGCCGTACCTGTTCGACCGATTGCAACCGGGTGGCCATCTGCACGAACGCTGTGGTTACGTCCGCGAACTCAGCCGGGCCGCTCGTCTGCAGCATGGTCGCGTCGTTGTACCCGCCGCCGGCGACTTGTCGGGCTGCCTCGTGCAGTGCACCCAGCGGCTGGGTCACCTGCCGGGCGAGCAGGACGGTGGCACCCGTCGCGACCGCGAGGGCCGCACCCAGAGCGGCCACCAGGGTGATCAGACCGGTGGAGGTGAATGCCTCCTCCACGTGCACCGACATGTCACCCGTGCCGGACATCCCCGCTCGTTGCAGGTGCTCATGGAACAGGCTCGGACCCACGGTGACGGCCACGAGGGTCGCGACAACAGCTGCTACGACCAGAACACCCACCTGGGCTGCCAGTAGCTGGGTCACCAACCGTGGGCGACGACGTGCGGTGTGGCTCATGCTGGCGCGATCGCGCGGTAGCCGACGCCGCGGACTGTGGCGATGAACGACGGCCCGGGCGCTGCGTCGCCGAGTTTGCGGCGCAGGTGGCCGATGTGGGTGTCGACCAGGTGCTCATCCCCGACCCATCCGGGTCCCCACACCTGGTCGATGAGTTGCCGGCGCGACAAGACCACCCGCGGCCGGGATGCCAGGGCTGCCAGCAGGTCGAATTCGGTGCGCGTCAGGTTCACGTCATCCTTGCCGATCCGCACTTCCCGGGTTGATGGGTCCAGGATCAGTGAGCCCAACCGTACCGGGGCCGCGCCTGGGTCCTGTGCAGTGCCGACCCGGGCGCGACGTAGCAGTACAGCCACGCGGGCGACGAGTTCACGCACCCGGAATGGTTTGGTCAGGTAGTCGTCCGCACCGACCGACAGGCCGATCAACACGTCGACCTCGTCGTCGCGGGCGGTGACCATCAGCACGAAACAGTCCGAGAAGGTGCGCACCTGACGGCAGACCTCGACCCCGTCCAGGCCGGGTAACCCCAGGTCCAGCACGATTACGTCGGGGGTCCACTGACGGGCCTGGTCCACCGCTGCCAGGCCGTCGTGGGCGATCTGGACATCGTGGCCGGCGCGGCCCAGGTAGGTGGCGACCATCCCTGCCAGGGCTGGTTCGTCATCTACGACCAGCACCCGGGTCGGGGCCGCGTTCACATCGCTTCTTTGATGCGGCGGCAGACCGGGCAGTTCGCTCGCATCAGGCACTGCCCTGGCTGTTGTCGGTGTCGTTGATGTCGGTGTCGTTGATGTGGCTGTCGGTGCGGGTCAGGGCGACCAATTGGCGCAGGCAGTGGTCGCGTAGCGGTGCGGGGAAGTCGTCGGCGAGTCGGTTGTAGACGACCCGGCCCTGTTTGCGGGTGACCAGGAGCCCCGCAGTACGTAACAGGCGTAGCGCGTAGGAGACCGAGTCCTCGCTGACCTCCAACGCCAGGGCCAGGTCCCCGACACATAGTTCCTCGGTGACGTCCAGGGCGTAGATCAGCCGCAGCCGAACCGGGTCGGCCATCAGCGACAACAGACTCGTCAACCGCCCGGCGTCTTCGGCCGACGGAAGCCGGGAGCGGGCATGCGCGACCCGCACCGGGTCGATCGGGTGCTCGTGGTCCAACATGCTCATGAGGTTCCTCCGTGCTGATGCGCGTTCGCGTCGTTGCTTGTGCGGTTGACGGTGGACTGCGGGCGCGTCTGCTGTTGGTCATACCGGGCCGCGCAGCCGTCTGAGCAGAAATACACCGTTTCACCCGTCCCGTCCTCGCTGTGGGTGGTGCGGTGAGCGGGGGCCTGGGCGATCTCTACCTGCATCCCACACGTCGGGTCCTGCGCGAAGCGTCCACCTGCGGCGTCGCGGTGCTTGTACAGCCAGTAGATGATCGCGAACCCGACCAGGGCGATGATGTTCAGCACGGTGGTGTAGTTCCACGAGAACCCGGTCTGCACCACCAGCGACGGGCGCCCAGGAGCAGAGATCTGAAGTGCTTTGAAGAGGTACTCCACCGCAAGACCACCGATGCTCATGGTCGCCCACATCACGCCCAGCATCCGCAGCATCATCGCGGTGCCGTAGTACTTGCGGTAGATCGCCAGCAACGGCAACGTGATCAGGTCCGCGAAGATGAACGACACCACCCCACCGAAACTGATGCCGCCCTGCCACAGTGCCGCGGCCAGGGGCACGTTGCCGACGGAGCAGACGAAGCTGAGGATCGCCAGCAGCGGTCCGATGATCACGTTCTCCAGGCTGGAGGCGAACCCGTGCCCGGTCCAGAAGATCGACTGCCAGAAGGACGTCGGAACCAGCGCCGCGAGAAACCCGGCCACTACGAACCCGATGAACAGTTCCTTACGCAACATCGTGAGGTCGCTGATCGTGTATCCCGACGCGTCGCCCCACCCCTTACGGCTGCGGATCCGCTGGGTCAGCGGCTCATCCTGCGATGCGTCGTGCTCACCTGGGGCGTTGCCGGATCCGTCGCCGTCGTTACCTTCGTTCAGGCGGTCACGGGCCGCGTCGGTCCAACTCGCCGGCAGCACCCGGGGAACGACCAGACCCAGCAGCACGATCATGATCGCTCCACCCACGAATTCGGCCAGCGCGAACTGCCAGCCGATCAACAACCACAGCACGATTCCCAACTCCAACACCAGGTTGGTCGAGGCGACCATGAACACCAGCGCCGCAGTGAAATCCGCGCCACGGGCGAACAAACTCTTGGCCAGCGCCGATGAAGCGTAGGAGCAGGAGGAAGAGATCATCCCGAAGAACGAGGACTTCGCCAACGTCCTGGGGGCGTGATCGCCCAGGGTTTGCTGCATCTGGGTTCGAGAGACGAACGCCTGTACCGCCCCGGACAGGGTGAATCCGAGCACCAACGCCCACAGGGTCGCCCAGAACATGAAGAACGCCTCGTTCAGGCCGTCTCCGATACCGCTCAAAATGTTCATGCCCACCTCGTGAAGTCCGAATACCCGTGCAGTCGTACGGGTAACAAGGTATGAGACCTATGCATTCCCGTCGTCTGCGGGGTGCCCCGGTTATTCAGTAAATGGCTCAACTTCTGCAGATGTGGCGGAGTCATCGGCCAGTGCGGTCGACGCGTTGCCGATGGGCACGCCTGCGAGATCCCTGGTTGTGCCCGGTTTGCCCAGAAGCCAGAAAAAGCAACTGGCCCTGACCGCGTCTCCGCTGGTCAGGGCCACTCCTTGTGCCTGTCGGGGTGACAGGATTTGAACCTGCGACCTCGTCGTCCCGAACGACGCGCGCTACCAAACTGCGCCACACCCCGTGGCTGCTGCACCCGTCGCACGGATTAGGCACGAGTCGGATGCAGCACTGGTCACGATACCGCGAAGGCTGAGACATCTCCCAATCGGGAGGTGCGGGCAGGCCCGGCAAAAGCGAGATCGACCTCACGAAGTGGGCCTCAGGGTGAGCAGCGTGGCTTCCGGACGACAGGCGAAACGCACCGGTGTGTACTTGTTGTGCCCCAGCCCCGCCGACACCTCCAGCCACGCAGCGTCGCGCGGAGCGCGCGAGGAAGGGGTGCCCGCGGCGCCCGGCCACCACCGTGACACGCCCTTTGCCCGCAGGCGGTCCAGGTCACAGTTGGTCACCAGCGCGCCGTAACCGGGCACGCACAGCTGTCCGCCGTGGGTGTGCCCGGCCAGCAGGACGCGGGCCCCGTCGTCGGCCATCGCATCGAGCACCCTCGTATACGGCGCGTGCAGCACACCCAACGTGAGGTCGGCGGCAGGATCGGCCGGACCGGCGACGCGTGAATAGCGGTCGTAGTTGAGGTGTGGGTCATCGACGCCCACGAACTCCAGGTCGACACCGCGCACGCTCAACGTCGCGCGGGCATTCGTGAGGTTCAACCAGCCTGCGCCGGTGAAGCCCGCGACCAGCTCCGGCCACGGCAGTTGCGCGCCTCCGGCATTGACGCCGCGCTGGTGCGACAGGTTGAAGTAGCGCAACGGATTCTTGAACGTCGGGGCGAAGTAGTCGTTCGAGCCGAGTACGAACGCTCCGGGGCAGTCCATCAGCGGCTCCAGGGCCTGCAGTACGGCAGGCACCGCGTTGATGTCAGAGCAGTTGTCGCCGGTGTTGATCACCAGGTCGGGCTCCAGCGCGGCCAACCCGCGCACCCACGCGATCCGACGCGACTGACGCGGCACGAGGTGCAGATCTGAGACATGCAATACCCGTAGCGGTGCGCAGCCGCGGGGCAGGACGGGCAGCGAGTAACGCCGGACGGCGTACCAGTTGCGCTCGACCAGGGACGCCCACCCCAGGGCGCCGATCGAGGCGGCACCCATAGTGCCGACGGCCTTGGCCAGAGTGTGCATCCGCCCATCCTCACACCCGGTGACACACTGCCCCGTATGACGACGAACGACGTGAAGCTCAAAGACACGCTGCAGAGCGACCTCACCGCCGCGATGCGAGCGAAGGACAAGACCAGCATTCAGACGCTCCGGATGGCGCTCGCTGCCGTGCGGACCGCTGAGGTCAGTGGCACCACCAAACACGAGTTGACCGAGGACGAGGTGATGGGCTGCATCGCCAAGGAAGCCAAGAAGCGCCGCGAGGCTGCCACCGCATACGACGACGCCGCACGCCCCGAGCTGGCCGACGCTGAGCGCGCCGAACTCGTCGTGCTGGAGCGTTACCTGCCCGCGCCGCTGAGCGACGCAGACCTCGACGCGATGATCGCCGCAGCCATCGAGTCCACCGGCGCGTCCGGGATGGCGGGCATGGGCCAGGTCATGAAGGTGCTGCAGCCGCAGATCGCCGGTCGCGCCGACGGCAGCAAGGTCGCAGCATCGGTGAGGTCCGCTCTCAACCAGGGCTGAGCGTCCGGACGCCTACTGCGTCGTCGGGGGAGGGTTCGACGGAGCAGTGGCACCGGAGGACGAATTGGATGGCGTACCCGTCGGGTTGTCCTTAAAGCCGGGCACGGCGGGGAAGTTCTTGTTCGGCTGCCCCTTCAGCGAAAGGTCCATGATGTTCTTCCACAGCGGTGCGGGCAGGTCACTGGCGAAGATGTAGTCGCCGTAGTACTTCCCCGCCAGGGTGATGTTCTTCAACGGAGTCTGACTCTTGCCGCCGTGGCCCACCCAGACCGCGGTGGACAGTTGTGGGGTGTAACCGACGAACCAGATGTTCTTCGCCTCGTTCACAGTGCCCGTCTTACCCGCCGCCGGGCGGCCATTGGCAAGTGCGTCCTGGTGGGCGGTTGCCTTGGGGTCATCGGGGTTCAGAACGGCCTGGAAGATCTTGCTCGTTTGCGCGGCAACCTGCGGGGTCATCACCTGCTTGCAGGGCGGGATGGCGAGCTTCATCGACTTACCGTTGCCGTCGAGGATCGAGGTCACGGGGCGGGGTGTGCAGTACTTCCCACCGGCGGCCGCCGTCGCGTAGGCGTTTGCCATCTCGATCGGTGACGCGAGGCTGGTTCCGAGGATGATCCCCGATGGGTTCAGCGCCAGCGACTGACGGTCGAGTCCGAGCGTGACCATGGTGTCCGCGATATTGCAGATACCAACCGTTTGCGCGAGTTGGGCGAACGCGGTGTTCACCGACCATGCCGTCGCGCGGGAGTAGGTCATCGGCCCCGGCGGGACTCCGAAGTCGTTACCGACAGCCCACGACCCGCCGCCGTTGAAGCAGGGGCCCCGAAAAGATTTGAAGGGGAAATTACGACCTGGGTTGCCATCCTTCTGCGTAACGTTCTGCGGCAGGACGTCAATGGTGTTGTCGGGCGATGCTCCCTGCTCCAGCGCGGTGACGATCGCGAAGAACTTTGCCGATGACCCGAAGTTGAACTTCGCATTGCTCAGGTCCAGAGAGGTCTTGCCTTTACCTGGCGAATTACTGAACGATGTGTTCTGACCGATCGCAAGGATATTCCCCGTCCCCGGCTGGATGACGGCCGCGGCAGTGTTGACATCGGTCGCGTTCTTCTCGGGGACCTTGGCGCGCAGCTGCTTGTCGATGATGGCAGCCATCTTGGGCTGGAAGGTCGTCTTGATCGTCAGACCGCCACTCTTGAGCGCCGCCTGGCGCTCGGTGCGGGTCTTGCCGAGCGCAGGTTGCTGATACAGCCAGTTCTGGACGTAGCTGCAGAAGTAGGGGTACTTCGAGGACGAACAGTTACCGCTGATGTTCTTCAGTTTTAACATGCTGGGCACGGGGATGACGGAGGCGTCCGAGTACTGCTTGAAGGTGATGATCTTCTGCTGGTACATCTTCTGCAGCACGATGTTGCGCCGGGCCTCGGAGTTCTTGGGATTGGTGACCGGGTCGAAGGTCGTCGGTTGGTTGACGACACCGGCGAGCAGTGCGGCCTGCGGCAGGGTCAGCTGGGCGGCGTGCACGCTGAAGTAGTGCTGCGATGCGGCCTCGATGCCGTACTGCTGATCGCCGAAATAGACGATGTTGAGGTAACCGTCGAGGATCTGGTCCTTGGAATACTTCTGTTCCAGCGACGTCGCGTACTTCAGCTCCTGCAGCTTGCGCACATACCCCTGCAGACCTTCACGGGCAACGGCATTCTTGGCGCCCTTCGGGTTACCAGCGGCTATCGCCTGATTCTGCAGGGCGACCTTGACGTACTGCTGGGTGAGGGTCGAGGCGCCCTGGGTGCCGCCGCCCTGGGCGTTCGATGCCACCGCGCGCAGCAGGCCCTTGGGGTCGATGCCACCGTGCTGATAGAAACGCTCATCTTCGATGGCAACCTGCGCCTTACGCATGATCGGCGCTACCTTGCTGAGTGGCACCACGATGCGGTTCTCGTTGAACGGTGTGGCGATGGTCGAGCCGTCAGCGGCGAGGATGCGCGACTGCTGCGCCAGCGGGTTCATCGCGAAGCTCCCCGGCAGCCCGTTGAAGAGTTCGATGCTCTTGTTGCTGGCGATCCCGACGCCTCCGACGGCGGGGATCAGCAGACCCGCAGCAAGCAGGCCCATCACCATGGCCGTCGCGAGCATTGCGACGAGGAGTGTCAGCACGGAACCGAGCCGGCGGGTGGCACGCATGGTCAAGAGGCTAACGTGGAGTGCCGTGCAAACCAGCCTGCGCCGCCAGTTGTAGAAAGGCCCCCGGATAGGAAGTAGCTCTCATGAGCTATTTTCGGTAGTTCCTTCTAGTCATACCGGACGAATTCTTGATACTTTACCCTGCATAAAGCAACTGGTTCGGGTAATGCATCACCTTAAGAAAATGGGTCCCAGATGACTGCAGTAGCGGTAGAGCGAACGAACTGGGATCGAGGCTGGGCGGCGCGGGCAGCCTGTCGCGGCGGCTCACCTGATGAGCTGTTCGCCAAAGGTGCAGCCCAGCAGAATGCGAAGGCCATCTGCCACGGCTGTCCAGTCGTCGCAGAATGTCTTGCGGACGCACTGGACAACCGCACCGAGTACGGCGTGTGGGGTGGCATGACGGAGCGCGAGCGTCGAGCACTGCTACGCCGCCGACCAGAAGTTGTGTCCTGGACCGCGTTGTTCAAGGCCGCCCAGGCGGGCGACCGGCCTTAACCGCCGCTGAGCGCGTCGCCGATCTGCCGCAACTGGGCGACGTTGTTGACGTCGCTGCCGGAGGCAGGAACCTGCACCTGGGCAATGTCCTCATGTGCAGCGGTGAACCGTTCTACCGCAGCGCGATGCCGCGCTGCGAGATCCGCGGATTCCGCGTGGATCTGTAGCAGTGCCGCAGTATCCGCGGGGGACCAACCATCAGGTCGGTTCGGCAGATCCTGCATCGCCTGTGCCGTCTCCAGGGCTCGCGACGACGACAGCGACGGGATTGTCACCGGTTGGATGCGGTTGACGACCAGTCCGGCGAGCGGCATGCCTTCGGTCGCGAGTCGGTCCACGAAGAATGAGGCTTCCCGCAGTGCGTCCCGCTCCGGGGAGGCGACGACCAGAAATGCCGTGCTCACGTCGCTGAGCGCGGCATACGTTTCATCGGCGCGTTCGCGAAAACCACCGAACATCGTGTCCAGAGCCGCGATGAACGTCTGGGCATCGGTCAGCAACTGGGTGCCCAGCACCCTGCCCATCACCGCGGTCACCGAGCCCATCCCGATGGAGACGAACTTCAGGTACGCCCGGCCACCCACCTTGGCGGGCGCGGTCATCAGCCGGATGAATCGTCCGTCCAGGAAGGACCCGAGCTTCTTGGGCGCGTCCAGGAAATCCATCGCCGAGCGGGACGGTGGGGTGTCGACCACGATCAGATCCCAGCGCGGGTCGGCTCCGGACATTTCCTGGTGCAACTGCCCCAGGCGCTCCATCGCCATGTACTCCTGGGTGCCCGCGAACGAGCTGGAGACGGCCTGATAGAACGGGTTGGCCATGATGGCGTCGGCCTTTTCAGGGGTCGAATGCGAGAGCACCACCTCATCGAAGGTGCGCTTCATGTCCAGCATCATCGCGTCGAGGCAGCCGCCCGCAGACGTGTCGATCGTCTCGACGGGCGCGGGGTCGTTGTCGAGGTGCTCCAGGCCCAGCGCCTGCGCCAGGCGGCGGGCGGGATCGATGGTGAGCACGGCTACCGATCGACCGGCTTCGGCGGCCCGAATGGCGACAGCCGCGGCGGTCGTCGTTTTGCCGACCCCGCCGGATCCGCAGCAGATGATGGTGCGGATCGACCGGTCGGCGATCAACGTGTCGATGTTGAGGTCGCGCGTGCTCATTGCAGGCCCTGCTCTCGTAGCGCGGTCGCGAGTTGGCGTAGTCCGCCGGCGTCTATCCCGTCGCGAATCGTCGGCAACCGGACGATCGGCATACCGAGATCTTCCAGACGGGCACTTTCGCGTTCTTCCAGGCGCAGCCGCTGATCCCTGCGGCGCCCGGCGTCCAGTAGCCCGTCGACGAGGGTCGGGCCCACGCGCAGGTCGGCCGCCGTCAGATCGGCACGAAGCGGCGACTCGTCGAAGTCCGCTTCCTGCAGCAGCGCACGCGTATCGGGGTCCAGCAGCACCGCCTGCTCAGCGTTGATGATGATCGACCCCATCGTCAGTCCCAACTCCCGCAGCTCTGCCGCCGCGTCGATGGTCTCCTGCACCGGCATCTCCTCCGCGTGGGTCACCAGGTGCAGATGACTGCGTCCGGAGGTGAGCATCGTCATGATCGAGTCGGCCTGCTTCTTGATCGGCCCCATCTTGGCCAGCCCGGACAGCTCGCGGTTGACGCCGAGGAACCGGCCGATCCGCCCGGTGGGCGGCGCGTCCAGGACGACGGCGTCGTACGGCTGGAAACCACGCCGTGCGTGATGGGCGTCGCGGCGGACGACCTCGTAGACCTTGCCGGTCAGCAGCACGTCGCGCATCCCCGGCGCGATGGTCGTGGCGAAGTCGACGGCTCCGAACTTCTCCAGCAGACTGCCCGCCCGGCCCAGTTTGTAGAAGATCTGCAGGTACTCCATCAGCGCTGCCTTGGCGTCGACTGCCAACGCGCGCACCTCTCCGCCGCCGAGCCCTCGGGCGACATGCGTCTCCTCCTTGCCCCCCACGGGCACGTCGAAGAGCTGACTGATGCCGCCACGCGCCTCTACTTCGACGAGCAGCACGTGCTGGCCCTCGTGTGCCAGTGACAGGGCCAGGGCGGCAGCAACGGTCGTTTTCCCGGTGCCCCCCTTGCCCGAGATGATGTGTAGTTGTGCGGTCACGCGGTGGGATCCCCCGCCAGCTCGATGATGGTGTCCAGGACTATTCGGAATGCGGGCGCCTGCGGATCGACCAGATCGAAGTGATCGGCACCACTGCAGGTGATAGTTGTCGTTCCAGGCGCGGCGGCGACATACCGCCTGCTGATGTCAACGGGCACCACGTCGTCGCGGTCACCGTGGATGGCCACGACCGGGATGCGCGGTGTGCCCAGGAGCGCCGGATCAGCGGCCGCCCAGGCCTGGGGGTCCTGCTCGGGGGTGCTGCCCATCAGTGCCTGCGCGGCGCCGTTGCCCAGATCGAGCGCAAACACCCGGTGCAGATCGACGCACCCGGCCAGCGACACAGCCGCGAGCACTGCGCGTGCTTCGGGTGCCTGCTGCGCGGCCAGCCATGTCACGAGATGACCTCCTGCCGAGTGCCCGACCAGCACGATGTCACTGGGCAGGTCATCGCGCGCAGCGACCGTTTCGAGGGCAGTGAGCAGGTCATCGCGCAACTGCGGCCACCCGCCTCGTTCCGCACGGCGGTACTCCACGACAACGACGTGGAAACCGGCTTCGGCCAATGCCTCGGCCTGCGGGCCGGCGTGCGTGCGATCGGTGGCCGGTCGCCAGAATCCGCCGTGCACGATGACGACCGTCACATTTCGTGCTCCACTGCGCGGGCGGCGCAGGTCGTAGAGCTGGTCGGCCAGCGGACCGTAGGGCGTCGTTTCATCCGGTGGTGGCGCGACACGGTGGAGCAGGTCGAGCGCAGATGCCATATTGCGAGCCTACTTGCCGGTCACATCGCGGTGTCTTACCCCGCCCTACGCCCCTGATACGGTCGCAAAACAGTATTGAAAAAGGGCGAACAAGCGTTGACGCAACGCGAGATGGAGCATCTGCAATGGCGCACCAGGGGCTGCGGCCCGTACACGCTGGGTCCGATCTGCACGTGGTGGTGGTCGGCGCAGGGATGGTCGGTCTGTCGACGGCCTGGTACCTGCAGGAGCAGGGGGTGCGGGTCACCGTCGTGGAGAGGTCCGGTATCGCCGCTGGTAGTTCGTGGGGCAACGCCGGGTGGATCTCGCCAGGGCTGTGCGTGCCGCTGTCCGAGCCCGGTGTTCTCAAGTACGGCGCAAAGGCGCTGCTGGACCCGAAGTCGCCGCTCTACATCCACTTCAAGGCCGATCCCCAGCTGGTCAGGTTCCTGCTCGGTTTCGCCCGGCGGTGTACGCCGGGGCAGTGGCGGGCCACGATGGCCAAGTTCGTGCCGGTCAACGCCCAGGCGATCGAGGCGTACGCGCACCTCGAGGCGAACGGGGTGAGCGCGCGGATGAAGGAAGCGCCGATCATGGCCGCGTTCCGCAAGGCCGAGGACGCCGCCGCGCTGGAGCACGAGATCGCCCAGATCCGCGAGGTCGGGCTGGACCTGCAGGCCGACGAGGTCGACGGCGCCACGTTGCGTGCGCAGCTACCGATCGTGAGCCCCGACGTGGAGAAGGCGATCCGGCTCGGCGGGCAGCGCTACATCGACCCCGGTGCCTATGTCGAGTCGCTCGCCGATGCGGTGCGCGAACGGGGCGGCGAGGTGCGGATCGGGGCGAATGTGCACGCGCTGCGGCACGGTCCGCACGGGGTGACCGTGGAGATGATGAGCGGTGAGCCGGTCTCGGGTGACGCGGTCGTCATCGCCACCGGCGCCTGGCTCCCACAGCTGGCGAAAAGCTGCGGCGTGCGCACCGCCATGCAGGCCGGTCGCGGCTACAGCTTTTCGCTCGGCGTCACCGAGCCTTCGGCGAGCCCGGTGGCCTGCCCGGTCTACTTCCCGTACGAGCGGATGGCCTGCACCCCGTACGGCGACCGCTTGCGGGTGGGCGGCACCATGGAGTTCGCGGACGCCGATGCACCGCTGAGCATGGCTCGGGTCGACGGCATCATGCATTCGGGACGACCGCTGCTGTCCGGAGTGGACTGGGATGACCCGCAGGACCTGTGGGTGGGCAGCCGCCCCGTCACGGTCGACGGCATGCCGTTGGTCGGTGCAACGAAGGTGCCACGGGTGTTCGTCAACGGCGGGCACGGCATGTGGGGCATCACCCTCGGCCCGCTCACGGCCAGATTGCTCGCGCGCCAGATGGTCACCGGGCAGGTCCCGAGCGAACTGGTGCCGTTCGCACCGACCCGCTGAGTCCTGCCAGACTGCACCCATCCCGACTTACCCCTTCACCAAGGAGAAAACACGTGACCAACTGGGAGTACGCCACCGTCCCGCTCATCGTGCACGCCACCAAGCAGATCCTCGACCAGTGGGGCGAGGACGGCTGGGAACTGGTTCAGGTCCTGCAGGGCGACGGCGGAAACCTGGTCGCCTACCTGAAGCGTCCGAAGGGCAACTGATGTCGGGTGTGGAGGATCGTCTGTCGCAGATGGGGCTGACGGTGCCCGCGGTCGCAGCACCGGTCGCTGCTTACGTCCCCGCTATCAGGGACGGCAACATCGTGATGACGTCGGGTCAGCTACCGATGGTCGACGGCAAGCTCGCCGCGACCGGCAAGGTCGGCGCGGAGGTCACCCCGGAGCAGGCCACAGACCTGGCACGCAGCTGCGCGCTGAATGCGATCGCCGCCGTGAAGTCTCTGGTGCCCGACCTGGACACCGTCCGGGTGATCAAGGTGGTGGGTTTCGTGGCGAGCGATCCGTCGTTCACCGGCCAGCCCGGTGTCATCAACGGTGCCAGTCAGCTACTGGCCGACGCATTCGGCGAGAAGGGTGCGCACGCGAGGTCCGCGGTCGGTGTGGCCGTACTGCCGCTGGACGCCCCGGTCGAGGTCGAGATCACCGTCTCGGTACAGGGCTGACGAACCCGGCGTGCAGACGTCGAGATCGCACCGATGACCACCCGAGAACAGCGCTACCCTGCCGCCGGTCCGCTGGAGGATGTGGTCCGGACCTGGCTGGACGCGGGTTGCCCTGCCGGTGCGCCCACTCGGCGTGCATCCACCGTGATGGTGTTGCGCGCCGGGCAGTCCGGCGATGCGGAAGTGGGTGGCTCAGGTGTGGAGGTCTTCATGCAGCGCCGGGTCGCGACGATGGCGTTCGCGCCGTCGATGTGGGTCTTCCCCGGCGGTGGCGTCGATCCCCGCGACGGTGAAGCCGAGCCGCCGTGGGCAGGGCCGAGCCCGGATGAGTGGGCAGCCCGGCTCGACGTCCCACGCGAGGACGCCGTGGAACTCGTATGCGCGGCAGTCCGGGAAGTTTTCGAAGAATGCGGTGTACTGCTCGCCGGCCCGGACGGGACATCTGTACTGCGGGATGTGAGCGGTGTCAGGTGGCAGCAGCACCGCGCGGACCTGCTGGCCAAAGAATCGTCACTGTCCCAGGTGCTGTCCGAGGAGCGGTTGGTGCTCCGTTCGGACCTGCTGTCGCTGCAGGACCACTGGGTGACGCCGGAGTTCGAGAAGAAGCGCTACGACACTTACTTCTTCGCCGCGCTGCTGCCCGAGGGGCAGATCGCCGACGACCAGACCACCGAGGCGGACGTCTCCCGGTGGGTACGACCCGCCGAGCTCCTGGCTGCCCTGACAGCGGGCGAGGTGATGATGCTGGCTCCCACGAGCACGAATCTGGAACGTCTGACACAGGCGGATGCCCCGGCCGCAGTCGTCGGCTCGACACCGCAGGTGATCCGGGTGATGCCGGTGGCTCACTACGACGGTGACCAGGTCGTCATGACAGCGCAGCTGCCGGTATGACCTGGCAGGGCGGCCCGGTGACACCCGGAGCGACGGTGGTGCTCTGCCCCAACCCCGGACCGATGACACTGGACGGAACGAACACCTGGGTGCTGACGGCGCCCGGCTCCCGGGATGCGGTCGTCGTCGATCCTGGACCGCTGGACGAGACGCATCTGCAGGCAGTGCTCGCGCAGGTGGCAGCGCAGGACGCCCGTGTCGCGCTGACGCTGCTGACCCACGGCCACTTCGATCATGCGGAGTCCGCAGACCGCTGGGCAGACCTGACCGGCGCACCCGTGCGGGGTGCCGGCCGCGGGCAGCCGTTCTCCGACAACGAGCGGATCACTCTCGGAGGGCTGCAGATCCGGGTGCTGCTTACCCCCGGGCACACCAGCGATTCGGTCTCGTTCCTGGTCGAGAGTGAACACCTGCTGCTGACCGGTGACACGGTGCTGGGCCGGGGCTCCAGCGTGGTCGCCCACCCCGACGGTGAGCTCGCGGCGTACCTGAACTCGTTGGACCGGTTGGCAGCCGTCGCGGAAAAAATGACGCTCGGCCCCGGTCACGGGCCCACGCACCCCGACGCCGCTCCCGTCGTCGCGCAATACACCGCGCATCGGATGCAGCGTCTGGAGCAGGTACGGGCGGCGCTCGCAGCCGGCGCGGCTGGTGCGCCGGATGTCGTGCAGGCTGTGGTGGAAAGTGTTTATGCGGACGTGCCGCGAGAGGTCTGGCCGGCCGCGAAGGCAACCGTGGCGGCCCAGCTGGACTATCTCGACTAGCGCAGTGAATCAGCAGTAATGCGGTTGCACGCACTGCATCAGCGTGCGCGGTGCTGCAGTCGTTCGACGTCGAGCAGGGTCACCGCGCGTGCTTCGAGCTTGACCCAGCCGCGTGCGCTGAAATCGGCCAGTGCCTTGTTGACGGTCTCCCGGGACGCGCCGACCAACTGGGCCAACTCCTCCTGGGTCAGGTCGTGCGCGACCAGGATGCCGTCGTCGACCGGCCGCCCGAAGCGACTGGAGAGGTCCAGCAACGCCTTGGCGACCCGGCCCGGCACATCGGTGAATACAAGGTCGCCGAGCGCCTCGTTGGTGCGGCGCAGCCTGCGGGCGAGGGCAGCCAGCATCGTCATGGCGACCTCGGGGCGGTCCTTGAGGAAGTCGGTCATGTCCGGGTGGGCCAGCCCGACCAGCTCGGTGTCGGCGACTGCAGTGGCCGTGGCAGTGCGGGGCCCCGGATCGAACAGGCTCAGCTCACCGAGCATCTCGCCCATCCCGAGGATGGCCAGCAGGTTCTCGCGGCCGTCGACGGAGCGCCGACCCAGCTTCACCTTGCCGGCGGTGATGACGTAGAGGGAGTCGCCCTGGTCGCCTTCACTGAACAACTCAGCGCCACGTGGAATCTGAGTGCGCGACATCGATGCGAGCAGCGCCTCCGCGTCCGTATCGTTCAAAGCAGCGAACAACGGCGCCTTGCGCACGGCTTCGGTTTCCACAGGGGTAAGTGTGCCACGTCACCATGTCATCCGGGTGATCGAAGCGAGGCCTAGTCTCGACCGGGTGAAACGTCTCGACACCAGCACGCAGAGCCCCGTCTCGCGCACCCGTCGCGCCCGCAAGATGTACCGCGCGCTGGAGCAGACGTATCCCTATGCCCATTGTGAACTGGACTTCAGCACCCCGTTGGAGTTGCTGGTCGCAACCATCCTGTCTGCGCAGACAACGGACGTCGGGGTCAACAAGGTGACGCCCACGTTGTTCCAGCGCTACCCCGACGCCGCGGCCTACGCCGGCGCGGATCGGGAGCAGCTGGAGACGCTGCTGCGTCCGACGGGGTTCTTCCGGGCGAAGGCCAACTCGGTGATCACCTTGGGTCAGGCGCTGGTCGAGCGGTACGACGGCGCTGTCCCACCCCGGCTGGAGGATCTCGTCACGCTGCCCGGAGTAGGGCGCAAGACTGCCAATGTGGTGCTCGGCGACGCCTTCGGAATACCGGGCCTGACGGTGGACACCCACTTCGGGCGACTCGTGCGGCGCTTCGGGTGGACCGAGGAGACCGACCCCGTCAAGGTCGAAGCCGCTATCGGCCAGATGTTCGCGCGCAAGGACTGGACGATGCTCAGCCATGTGCTGATCTTCCACGGTCGGCGGATGTGCCACGCGAAGAAACCCGCCTGCGGGGTGTGCCCGGTGGCCCGCTGGTGCCCGTCGTACGGCGATGGCGAGACCGATCCGGACAAGGCCCGCGCGCTGCTCAAATACGAGATGGCACCTCGGTGAGCGATGGTCACCCCGTTCCGTCGTGGTTGCAGAACATCGAAGCTCAGGCCGCGCAGCGGATGCCGAGATTCGCGGCGGGTTCGGGCTCCGGTGGTCGGGCGTCCGCCGTATTGATGCTCTTCGGCCCGCGCGTCGGTGGCGGCGAAGACATCCTGCTGACCCAGCGCGCTGAGACGCTGCGTAAACATGCTGGGCAGGTGTCCTTTCCCGGCGGAGGTGTCGACCCGGGGGACGCCGCACCTCGCGACACTGCGTTGCGGGAGGCCAACGAGGAGGTAGGCCTGAGCGCCGAGGGTGTGTACGTCGTGGGTCAGTTGCCGATATTCCCGCTGAGTGTGACGGGGTTTCAGGTCACGCCCGTGGTGGCCTGGTGGGAATCACCATCGCCCGTCGTGGCCCGCGAGGCCGAGGTCGCCAGAGTGGCGCGGGTGTCAGTCGCTGACCTGATCGATCCGGCGAACCGGTTCACTGCGGTCGCACCAGGGCGGAAGTTCGCCGCACCCGCGTTCGAGGTGGACGGACTCTACATCTGGGGATTCACTGCGATCCTGCTCAACGAAACATTGAAGCTCGCCGGACATGCAGTGCCCTGGGACGAGCACGACGAACGACTCGTACCCGAGCGCTACCGGCGGGTGTGACGCCCGGCGCTGCCCCTACGCGGCCTTCGGCGGCTTGATCGCTGCGACAGCCTTCTGGCTGGTTTCAATGGTGCGCTCCGGCTTGCCCTTGATCTTCTTCAGGGCACCGATGCCGACCAGCGCGAGGAGGGCCGTGATGAGCAGCAGAGCGCCGCCGACGATGAGGAAGCCCGCCCAGGTCGGCAGTACCAGCGACAGCGCCCAGGCGCCCGCAGTCAGCAGGAAGCCGAGCGCGAAGAGGCCGAAGACGGCCGCCCCGACCAGCATGCCCGCGCCCTTGCCACCCTTGGCGACATCGGACTTGATCTCAATCTTCGCGAGGGCGATCTCACCTTTGACGATGTCTTTGACATCGGTCTGGGCATCGGCGACCAACTGGCCGAGCGTGCGCTGCCCAGCTGCCTCACGGGATGAGGTGCTGGGCTGCTCTTTGGTGCTCTGAGCCATCGAGGGTCTCCTTCGGTGCGATGTGGGTTCGTACGCGTGCGGTCGGGCCACAGTTTATAGAAGGCTACGGGTAGTCGTGTCGTTTGCGCTGTTGATAGATGTCGGGGATGCCGTCATGGTCATCGTCGCGGTTTTCCTCGATCCACGCGGCTTCGTAGATCTTGTTACGTCGACGCAGCACCGCTGTAGCGAGTAGCGCAGCGAGGAGGGACCCGACCAGAACCCCGATCTTGACGTGCTGATCGGTATC
Organism: Dermatophilaceae bacterium Sec6.4; assembly: GCA_039636865.1. Classification (NCBI taxonomy): domain Bacteria; kingdom Bacillati; phylum Actinomycetota; class Actinomycetes; order Micrococcales; family Dermatophilaceae; species Dermatophilaceae bacterium Sec6.4. The sequence goes on along the minus strand of CP144172.1, from coordinate 47,496 downwards.
GCTGTCGGGGCCGAAGGCGAGCTCGCCGATGAGTAAGGACACCGTGAAGCCGATGCCCGCGAGCAGGCTCATCCCGAACAGATCCGACCAGGCGATGCCGTCGTCCAGTTTGGCTTTGGTGAACCTGGCCATCACAAAGGTGCTGCCGAAGATGCCGACTGTCTTGCCGCAGATCAGGCCCACCACGATGCCGATCGTGACCGGGTCGGTCACGGCGTCGGCGAAACCGTCGATGAAGTTGACGCCGGCCGCAAAGAAGGCGAAGACCGGTACGCAGAATCCTGCGGACAGTGGGCGGATGCGGTGTTCGAGATTGTGGGCAGTGTCGTACGCCACCGGTACCGACAACCCGAGGAGCACGCCCGCGATCGTGGCGTGGATACCGGAGGCGTGCAGCAGTACCCAGGCGATGACCCCGACAGGTACCAGGATCAGGGGATTGCGGACCCCGAAGCGCATCAGGAGGCCGAACAGGATGACGACGGCGAAGGAGCCGAACAGGGCCCAGACGTTGATCGTGCTGGTGAAGAAGATCGCGATGATGGTGATGGCGATCAGGTCATCGACCACCGCCAGTGTCAGCAGGAATGAGCGCAGCGCCGTCGGTAGATGGGTGCCGATCACGGCCAGGACCGCGACAGCGAACGCAATGTCGGTAGCCGTGGGGATTGCCCACCCGTCGATGGCTCCACCGCCGGAAAGGAGCTGGACGAGCACATAGAAGACAGCGGGCACGACCACTCCGCAGGCGGCCGCGATGACCGGTACCACTGCTTTGGCCGGGTCACGCAGGTCGCCGCGCAGGAACTCGTGCTTGAGCTCCAGGCCGACGGTGAAGAAGAAGATCGCGAGCAGCCCATCGGAAGCCCAATGACTCATGCTGAGGTGCAGGTCGAGCGACGAAGGACCGAACTCGAAGTCCTGCAGACTGAAGTAGGCAGCGTCCCAGGGGGTGTTCGACCAGATGATCGCCACGAGCGCAGCCACCAGCAGCATCGCCCCACCGATTGTCTCCAGCCGCAGCAGATCGGCGACGCGTTTGGCCTCGGGCCATTCGCCGCGGGAGAACAGTGCATTCTTGGTGTCGGTGGGAAGAGACAAGAGTTGGCCGCCTTCGCGGTTCGGTGAGATCTTCGACGACGTGCCGACCGGGACCTTCGGCTCCCATGGAACTCCCAGTTTATCCGGATCACCATCTCGTGGTGCTGCATCGGTGCGAACTGGGAGCACCGGAGGGGCGGACCGGCGGGCACAACGAGCATGATGGTTATGACGTTGCGTGCGGTTGGCGGCCCTTGTTCGACCCTCCATCGGACGCACGCGAGATCCTGCCCGGACAGCCCACGCTAAATTGGTCGTCCGTGGCCGGACCTCTGGACGATCTGCTGACACTTCCCGGGGTGGCGGATGCCGTGAACGATGCCCGCGAGACCTGTACGGCGCTGCGGTGGCACCCTGCGCTTCGACGGCGCATCCCCGAGGGCGCGACCGAGTCGCGGGTCCGGGGTGCGCGGGCGAGTGCAGCCCTGGACGGGGCGGAGTTCAGCGTCGACGTCGTACGCGACCTGATGCGCGGAGCGGTCGCCTGGCCGGACCCGGCGGGACCGTTGGAACAGGCCTTGCGCAGCGCGGTACGGGCGACCTCACAGACCGAACGCCTCGGCGCCGCGGTGCGGTCCGCGCCTTCCGGCGCCCTCGCGCGGCTGCACGTCGCTGCTGCCGCGGACCTCGCTGAACAGGAGTCTCTCGGGCGTCCGCGCACCGGTGACCAGGACTGTCGCGAGTTGGTGGAGCTGGGGTCAGCGCCGCCGGCATCGGTAGCTGCGGAACGGATGCGCGGCATCGCGGGGCTGTTGGACGCCTCGCAGGACGCGCCGATCGTCGTGGTCGCGGCGATCGCCCACGCCGAGATCGCCTGTGCCCGACCGTTCGCGAGGGGTAACGCCGTGGTCGCCAGAGCTTTCGAGCGGGCGCTGCTGGTCGAGGGCGGACTGGACCCCACCGGCGTTTCGGTGCCTGAGTGGGGACACGGGCGCAGCGGCGTCGTGGAGTACCTGGGCGCGCTCGCGGCGTACGCGACCGGTACGCCGGACGGGGTGCGCCTGTGGTTGATCCACTGCGCAGAGGCGGTAGCGGCCGGTGCGCAGGAAGGCGGCCGCATCTGCGACGCGGTGCTGGCGGGCCGGCTGAACTAGCGCATTGTCCTCCTGAAACGTGTCCGGCGCGACCCTTGTATGTGTGCCCCAGCAGGAGTAGACCTGAGGTCATAACTACACACCACCGCGAATGACCAGGCACCCACGCGCAGGCAGTTCACTGATGAACCAGATCGTTCCCGCACCTCACGGACGGGCCGGCAGCAGCCATGTGCACGCTTGGTAACCAGGTCACCCGCGCGTTGGTGAAGGCGCCCCCACCGATCATGGTGGGGGCGCCTTCGACGTAGTGGGGCGCCTTCAACAGGTGACCCGCCAGCCCCGTCCACATCCCCGCGGTGCGGTGGAACCGGTCCACACGTCGGCGGCCATCACTGGTGCGTCCGGCGGTGCAGCCGGTGAAGTACGGATATGTCTGCACCGACTTCCGCACCGACGTCCACATTGACCTTCGTGGCTGCCTCCGCTCTCGCATCGGGCCCGGGCCCGGTATCGCAGCCGACGGGTGCCCCGTTCGCAGTGATCGGGTGCGGTGGCGGGGCCGGTGCCTCGACCCTGACGGCAGCGCTCGCGGCCGTCGCTGCCCGACGGGGGTACGCGGTCGGGATCATCGACCTGGATGCCACCGGCGGCGGCCTCGACGTCGTCTTCGGCATCGAGCAGACACCCGGAGTGCGGTGGTGCGAGGTGTGTGGCGTGGACGGGGAGTTGGATGGTTCCGCGCTGTTCGAAGCCCTGCCGGGGGTCGGGCCGGTCAGCGGAAGGTCGACCGGGACCGGTTCGATCGGTGTCCTGTCGCACGGTCGTGAGCCCGCGGCAGTACCTGAGCACGTCGTCGCTGCGGTCGTCGCGGCACTCATCACCGCCTGCGATCTGGTGCTGATCGACGCGTGCTCCCTGGAGGAGTTGGAGGTCGTGCCGGTCGAGATCGAGGTCGTCGTGGTGGTGCACGCAACGGTCCGTGGCACTGGCGCCGCAGCCGCTACCGCGAGCGCGCTGAGACAGAGCGGCAGGGAGCCGGTTCTGGTGCTGCGGGACGGATCGCCCGTGCTGGCGACGCAGGTGGCCGACGTCGTCGAGGCGCCGGTACTGGCCAGGATACGGACCGAGCGGCGGGTGGAACGAGCCCTCGCGCGGGGAATCGGCCCGGGCGCGCGTGGCGCGTTGGCCTCCTCGTGCGAGCACCTGCTGGACGCCCTGATGCAGCGTCGGGACGCGTCATGAGCGTCGATGAAGCAATGTGGGACCAGATCCGGCGCGGCACTCCGCCCACCCTCCAGGCAGTCGACGCGCTGGCTGCATTGGACCGGGTCACCCTCGGGTCCGGCCGGGTCGCTGCGCTGCGCTCGAAGATGGTGGCCGAAGTGTTCGGCGCCGGCCCGCTGCAGGAGCTGCTCGAACAGGGTGCTGTGACCGATGTGCTGGTCAACGGCACCGACGGGGTGTGGATCGACCGTGGGAACGGGCTGGAGGAAACGTCGTGCGATGTCGGAGATGCCGTCGCTGTGCGCCGACTCGCGGTGCGTCTGGCGACCGCCGCGGGGCGACGGCTGGATGAGACCACACCGTTTGTGGACGGGCTGCTGCCTGGTGGTGTGCGGCTGCATGCAGTACTACCGCCGCTGGTTGCGCACGCGGCGCATATCAGCCTGCGGGTGCCCAGAGATCACCCGCCGACCGTCGCTGCCTTGCAGGCCGCGTCGATGTTCGGGCAGCTTGGCGCCGAGGTGTTGTGTCAGTTGGTCGCTGCGCGGGCCGCCTTCGTCGTCACCGGAGGTACCGGATCGGGCAAGACGACACTGCTTGGTGCGCTGCTGTCCCTGGTGCCGGTCACTGAACGGATCGTCGTCGTCGAGGACGTGCGCGAACTACGCATCGACCACCCGCACGTCGTGGCATTGCAGGGCCGTACCCCGAATGTCGAGGGCGCAGGCGCGGTCTCATTGGAGACATTGGTGCGGCAGTCGCTGCGAATGAGGCCGGACCGGCTCGTCGTCGGAGAGGTCCGTGGGGGCGAGGTGCGAGAGCTGTTGACCGCTTTCAACACCGGTCATGAGGGTGGCTGCGGCACAGTGCATGCCAACGCGGCCTCCGACGTACCGGCGCGCTTCGAAGCGTTGGGTGCACTGGCGGGGATGTCCGAGCACGCCGTGCGCACCCAGCTGGTGAGTGCGATCCAGGTGGTCATCCACCTGCGCCGTGAGGCTGGTGTCCGGATCGTCGGTGAGATCGGGGTGATCGGTTGGGATGGCGCGGCGCTACAAGTTGACCCGGCGCTGATCCGCGAGGGCGGTCGGCTCGAGCGGGGCTGCGGCTGGGACGCATTGGCACAGATCCTGCGAGTCCGCGCGTGAGCGGCGTGGGCTGGGCGTTGGGGTGCTGCGTCGGTGCGCTGTGGTGCTGGCCGTTGAGCGTCGGGCGTCCGGACCGCCCGGCGGCGGGATCAACCCGCCGGATGTCCCTGCGCGAGGCACTGAGGATGGTCGCGCGACGTCTACGTGGCTCCGCTGCTGGTGACGAGAGCGAAGTGTTCGAGACGTTACTGGCGGGCATCTCGCCGGCCATTCAGGCAGGCGTGCCGCCGCTGGTCGCAGTCTCCACGGCGGCATCGGTCGCGTTACGGACCACCAGCGAGCCTCAGCTGCGGGCTCAGCTCCTGCGGCTGCACGGTGCGGCAGTCGGTGGGGCGCCGCTCGCGGACACCTGGGCGCAGTTGGCCGCCCGCTACCCGCAGGCCGGTCTCGGTCCGGTGGCGCGTGCGTGGTCGCTGTCGGATCGGGTCGGGTGCGGGTTGAGCGAGGCGGTCGCCGCGGCGGTCCGGCTGATGTCGCAGGGGCAGGACCAACGCCGTCGGATCGCTGCTGCGACAGCGGGACCGCGCGCGAGCATGCAGGTGCTGACACTGCTGCCGCTGCTCGGAGTCGGCATCTCGATGGTGGTCGGTATCGACCCGACCCAGCTCTACTCCGGCGGTGTAGGTCGTGTGTCGTTGGGCCTCGGACTGCTGTTGACGTGGCTGGGTCGACGTCTCATCGCAGCGATGATCAGGAGATCCTGCGCACCGGAGACGCTGAAGTGACAGGGGCAGGATCAGCGCCGATCTGGTGGGCGATCGTGCTGCTCGCATCGCTGCCGTTGCTGTGGCCGACCAGCGTCGCGTACTGCGGGTCGGGCGAGGTGGTTGCCGTGCACCAGCCGGACGGCAGCGTGCGGCCCGATGACGTGCATACGGTCGCCGAAACACTGGATCTCCTGGCGCTCGCGCTCAGCAGCGGAGTACCGATGGTCGTGGCCATCGAGGCGGTGGCGGTCGATGCGGGGGCCGAGGTCGGCGCGCATCTGAGCCAGGTCTCGGCGGCACTTCGGTGGGGCGTCGACGAGGTATCGGCGTGGGACGGTCTACCGCAGGTGTGGAAGCCCGCTGCCGCCGCGTTGGCGTTGGCCGTCAGCGCCGGTGCACCACCGGGTGATCTGCTCCGCCGCGCTGCGCAGGACATTCGTCGCCGTGAAGACCAGCGGCTGGACGAAGCTGCAGGCCGGGTCGGCGTCCTGATCGTGATTCCGCTGGGCCTGTGTTTCCTGCCTGCTTTCGCCTTGCTCAGCGTCGTACCCGTCGTTGCCTCGATCGCGCGCGGCGTGCTGGCTGGTGCGGCATGACCGCACTCCCATCGCCTCATCCCTCGACCGATGGATGAACCACAGGGCCCGGTGCCCCAAATCGAAGGAGTCACAGATGACACGAGGAGCGGTTCAAATGACACGACGAGCGGTTCAGAAGACCCGAGCGGTTCAGAAGACCCGAGCGGTTCAGAAGACCCGAGCGGTTCAGAAGACCCGAGCGGTTCAGAAGACCCGAGCGGTTCAGAAGACCCGAGCAGCGCAGGCGCACCCACGCTGGAGTCGAGCCCTACGGGCAGGCCGAACAGCGGGGATGTCGACGGCCGAATATGCCGTCGGTACCCTCGCCGCAGTCGCTTTCGCGGCGGTGTTGATCGGCGTGGTCAAGTCCGGGGCGGTGAAGTCGGCGTTGACCTCGATCATCCAGCAGGCGCTCAGCGTCGCGTCGTGAGCGGCCCCCGAGCCGATCGGCGGCATCGAACCCATGCCGATGCCGGGATGGTGTCGGCCGAGCTGGCGGTCGGCCTGCCCGCCGTCGTGTTTGTGCTGTTGGTCGCGCTCGGGGCATTGACGGCGGGTGTCGACCAGGTCAGGTGCGCAGATGCGGCCCGGGTCGCGTCCCGATCCGCAGCGCGCGGCGATGCCCCATCGGTGGTTCGTGAGCAGGGTCTGCGTGCCGCACCGGCGGGGTCCGGGATCGGTGTCGAAGAGGACGGCGATCTGATCCGGGTAACGGTGACCAGCCCGGTCCGGGGCCCCTTCGGGTGGGTTGTCGGGTCCGCTTCGTTGCATTCGACGGGGGTGGCGCAGCGTGAGACGGCGCCGACGACGCTGCCGTGAGGCGCCCGATCGCGGCAGCGGGACAGTTCTGCTGGCGGGGGTGATATCGGTCATCCTGCTGGTGATGGCCGGTGGGCTCGTCGTGGTCTCGGCCGTGCACGCGAGCATGCGCGCCAGGATCGCCGCCGACCAGGGCGCGCTCGCGGGCGCGACAGCACTGTTGAGCGGCGGGGGCGACCCGTGCGGGAGCGCGGACAGAATGGTGACGGCCAACGGGGCACGACTGGTGTCGTGCCTGACCGCAGGTGACACAGTGACTATCGATGTCGTTGTGTCCAGTGCGGTGGTGACGAAGTGGGGTCTGGGTGCTGCTCATGCGAGGTCGCGCGCCGGCCCGGAGGCAGCCGGGTGATCATCCGAATGGGCAGCCGGGTGAGCGTCCGGGGCCGAACGCAGCAACCGGTCGAGCAGAAGTACAGCGCCACGTTTGTCCAACGGTTCGTTTCCGTTGCCGCATTTGGGCGACTGTACGCAGGCCGGGCAGCCGTGCAGGCAGGGGCAGCTCTCGATCGCAGCACGGGTCGCCGACAGCCAGATCCTGGCTGCCGCGTAGGCACGCTCGGTGAAGCCGGCTCCGCCCGGGTGGCCGTCGTAGACCACGACGGTCGGCATACCGGTGTCCGGGTGCAGGGCGGTGGAGACACCCCCGATATCCCAACGGTCAGACTGCGCGACCAGGGGCAACATTCCGATCGATGCATGCTCGGCGGCGTGCAGGGCGCCGGGTAGATCTTCCGCGCTGACCCCGGCGTCCAGGGCAACCGACTCCGGCATCGTCCACCAGACGCCCCGGGTCACCAGCTGGCGCTCAGGCAGATCCAGCGGATGTTCGCCGATGACTTCGCCGGACGGGAGTTTGCGCAGGAACGAGGTCACTTGCGAACGCACCCGGATGGTGCCGAAATGCAACTCGCAATCTGCCCAGACCTGGTTCCTGTCGGAGCTGACGATGTCGAAGGAGCTGACCGACCGGGCCATCGTCGACCATCCCGGGTCACCGGGCACCACGTGCGCGCTGCCGTCCTCCAGGTCCAGCGCGCTCACGACGAAAGGAGCGCCCTGATGGGTGTAGACGGCGCCGGTATGCACGGCGGTGTGCGATCTGGACCCGTCCACCGTCCCCAGGACGCGAGCGGTTCTCGTCTCCACGATCCGCACGACGTCCGACCCGTCCCCGCGCAACGAGAAGTGATCGGCCGGTCGGTCTTCGCGGGCCCAGAACCAACCCCGCGGGCGTCGTCGCAACACCCCTCGCGCGACGAGGGAGGCCAGCAGCGGGACCATACCGTCGCCGAAGTAGCTGCTGTCCTGCACGGTCACCGGTAACTCCGCCGCAGCTGCCGCCAGGTGGGGAGCGAGCACGTAGGGGTTGCCCGGATCGCAGACCGCCTGCTCCACGGGTCGGTCGAAGATCGCCTCGGGATGGTGGATCAGGAAGGTGTCGAGCGGGTCGTCGGCAGCGACCAGGATCACCAACGACGGCGATCCGCCGCGCCCCGATCGGCCGGCCTGTTGCCGGAAGGAGGCCACGGTGCCCGGCCAACCGGCGATGACCACCGCGTCCAGTCCACTGATGTCGATACCCAGTTCCAGGGCGCTGGTGGCCGCCAGCCCGCGCAGCGCGCCGCTGCGTAGATCGGCTTCCAGTGCGCGCCGCTCCTCGGGCAGATATCCACCACGATAGGCGGCGACCCGGTCAGTCACGGACAGGTGCGCGCGGGTCATCTCGGCAACAACTTCGACGCCTACCCGTGAACGCGCGAAGGTCAGGGTCTGGACACCGGACGCGACTAGCGCGGTCATCAGATCCGCGGATTCGGCCACGGCGCTGCGTCGCCCGGTGTCGCCCTCGATCCGCGCAGGCCCCGGTTCCCACAAGGCGAAGGTGCGCGGGCCCTGCGGAGACGCGTCGTCGTCCACGACCTGCACGTCGGTGCCGACCAGTGCAGAGAACTGCGCGGCGGGAGCAGCAGCCGTGGCAGAGGCCAGGATGAAGGTGGGCTCGGCGGAGTACCGCGCGGCGATCCGACGCAACCGGCGCAGGATCAATGCGACGTGGGCGCCGAAGACCCCTTTGTACAGGTGCGATTCGTCGACCACGACGTACGTCAACCGGCGGAAGAAAGTAGCCCACCGCTCATGCTGGGGTAGCAGGGTGTGGTGCAGCAGATCCGGATTGGTCAGCACGAGATGGGCGTGCTCGCGGATCCACCGCCGCTCATCTGTGGGGGTGTCTCCGTCCAGGGTTGCCGCGCGGATACCGGGGATCGCGTAGGAGCGGATCCGAGCTTCCTGGTCGGCGCCCAGGGCTTTCGTCGGCGCCAGATAAATGGCAGTCGCGCCGCGGCCGGTGGGTGCGTTCAGGCCCTCTGACAACGCCGAGAGCACCGGCAGCAGGTAGGCCAGGCTCTTACCCGATGCAGTGCCGGTGCAGATACCGACGTCCGTTCCGGCGTGGGCCAGGTCGGCGACCTGGCGCTGGTGGGTCCAGAGCCGGGTGACCCCGGTACCTTCTACCGCGGCGCGCACCGGCGAATCCACCCAGGAAGGCCACGACGTCGTGCGCCCGGGCTGTGGTGTCGTGGTGCGTTGGTGGACCACTGAGCCGGAGGCGACCCCGTGCAGGGCATCCAGCGCTGACGCCGGGTCGAAGGCCGGCACGGCCGGGCGCTGTTGGTTCGGGTTCGGCATCTCTCCACTCGTTGTCGGGGGTCGCACATACCCTCTCATCATGGCCCGTCCCATCCCGGTGACGCGCGATGAGGTGGCCAGGTTGGGAGCAGGGGATCAGATGCGGCTCGGACCGGCAGTACAACGACTCCGCATGGATCTTGCAGCGGTCGACTACGCCACCGAGGCGATCGACGCACTGCTGGGCGATGTTGCATCCGCCGCCCTGCACCGCGAGCAGTTACTGCCTGCCCGCCGCGTCGCTGCGGCCGATGAGCCGCTCGCGATCGTGATGCGGCTGTTCACGCTCGGTGTCGCGGTGTCCGTCGCGGATATCGACCGCGCGCTTCCGGCATGCGGTGTGGCGGGTCTGGTCGAGTTGGAGCTGGTGGAGCCGGCCGATGCTGATGATGACGGCGACCAGCTCATGCGGGCGACCTGCGATCTGCGGCCCTACGGCGATGAGCAGCACCGCTGGTGGGTTGCCTCCGACCTGTCCGAAACTGTCACCGGGCGGGCGTTACCCCAGGATCACGTGCTCGGTATCGGTGGGGCATCCACCACTCTGGCGTCCTGGACACCGCGCCGCACTGCGGCCCGGGCGCTGGACGTCGGCACCGGCTGCGGGGTGCAGGCGCTGCACCTGCTCAGCCATGCCGGGCAGGTGGTGGCCACCGACCTGTCGCTGCCCGCGTTGGGCTATGCGAGATTCAACGCCGCGCTCAACGAGGTCGACCTCGATCTGCGGGCGGGCTCGCTGCTCGAACCGATCGGGCCGCACGAAGTATTCGACCTGGTCGTCAGTAATCCGCCGTTCGTCATCACCCCGCGTACCGAGGAAATGCCGGCGTACGAGTACCGCGACGGTGGGATGACCGGAGATTCGTTGGTACAGCGCCTGATCCGTGATCTGCCGGGTGTTCTGGCGCCCGGTGGGGTGGCGCAGCTGCTGGCCAACTGGGAGGTGCCGCGCGGCGGTGACTGGCGCGAGGTCGTGGGCGGGTGGATTGCCGGCACAGGTCTGGACGCGTGGGTGGTGCAGCGCGATGAGCAGGATCCCGCGCAGTACGCCGAACTGTGGGCCGGCGACGGGGGGCACGGACACTTCGAAGCGAGCGCAGCGCTCTACGACCAGATGTACACCGCTTGGCTCGAGGACTTCGCGGCCCGCGATGTAGAGCGGATCGGGTTCGGCATCGTGACTCTGCAACGCCCCACCAACGGTCGAGAGCCGTTCGTTGACCTCGTGGAGGTGACCGGCCCGGTCGCCGCAACGATGGGGCCGACGATCGACGCCGGGCTGCGCGCCCGCACCGCGCTCGCCGAGGGCGGCGACGCCTACCTGTTGGAGCAACGGTGGCGGGTCGCATCCGACGTCACCGAGGAGCGACACGGGTTTCCGGGATCGCAGGATCCGAGTGTGATCTTGCTGCGCCAGGGCGGTGGGCTCGGCACGGCGATCCAGCTGGACACTGCGCTCGCGGCGTTCGTATCGGTCTGCGACGGGGAGTTGATCGCCGCTGCAGCACTCGATGCCATTGCCGAGCTGATCGAGCAGGACGCGGCATCTCTGCGCGCCCGGTTGCTACCGCGGGTCGCCGCCCTGGTTGCCGACGGACTGCTGCAGATCTGACGCGCCGGGCCGGGGGTCCGCAGCCAATGTCCAGGTCGGACCGGCTACCGTGCGTATCGCCCGAGGTCCAAGCGGTGACGAATCCACTGCACCTGGGCACGATCAACTCAAGGAGCGCCCCGTGTCACGCAAACTCGTCATCGTCGAGTCGCCCACCAAGGTCAAGAGCATCGGCAGCTATCTCGGCGACGGCTATGTGGTCGATGCCAGCATCGGCCACATCCGCGATCTACCGACCCCGTCGGAGATGCCGGCGGATATGAAGAAGGGCCCGTACGGCAAGTTCGCCGTCGATGTCGACAACGGTTTCGATGCCTACTACGTGGTCGATCCGGACAAGCGCAAGAAGGTCGCCGAGCTCAAGCGGCTGCTCAAGGATTCCGATGAACTGATCCTCGCCACCGACGATGACCGCGAAGGCGAAGCCATCGCGTGGCACCTGCTGGAGGTCCTCAAGCCGAAGGTTCCGGTCAGCCGGATGGTGTTCGGGGAGATCACCAAGGAAGCGATCCTGCGCGCCGCGCAGAACACCCGTGAACTGAATATCGCCAAGGTCGACGCGCAGGAGACCCGCCGGATCCTGGACCGTCTCTACGGCTACGAGGTCAGCCCGGTGCTGTGGCGCAAGATCCGCCAGGGGTTGTCCGCCGGGCGGGTGCAGTCGGTCGCGACCCGCATCGTGGTGGAGCGCGAGCGGGAGCGGATGGCCTTCCGTACGGCGTCGTACTGGGATATCGAGGGTGACTTCACCCCGCAGAGCTCCGGTCAGACCTTCGCGGCCCGGCTCAGCTCGGTCGACGGCCGGCGTGTTGCGAGCGGGCGGGATTTCGCCGACACCGGCGAGCTGCGTTCCTCCAATGTTGTACAGCTGGACAAGGAACGCGCCACCTCCATTGCCAACGCCGTCGCGGCAGCCACCGCCACCGTCACCGTTGTGCAGGAAAAGCCCTACACCCGGAGGCCGTCCGCGCCGTTCATAACCTCGACGCTGCAGCAGGAGGCCAGCCGCAAGCTGCGGCTGTCCAGCAAGAACGCAATGCGCGTCGCGCAGCGGCTCTACGAAAACGGCTACATCACCTACATGCGGACCGACTCCACCACCCTGTCGCAGTCGGCGCTGAATGCCGCGCGCTCACAGGCCACCGAGATGTACGGTGCGGAGTACGTCACACCCACCCCGCGGGTCTACGACAAGAAGGCCAAGAACGCGCAAGAAGCCCACGAGGCGATTCGCCCGGCCGGCGACAGTTTCCGCACTCCGGCGCAGGTCGCGGGAGAGCTGCGCGGTGAGGACTTCGCGCTGTACGAGTTGATCTGGAAGCGCACCGTCGCCTCGCAGATGACCGATGCGCGCGGCTCGACCGCGACGGTGCGCCTCAGCGTTCCGGTGGCCAGCAGCGGCGTGGCCGAGCAGGTCGAATTCAGCGCCAGCGGCACGATCATCACCTTCCGCGGATTCCTCGCTGCCTATGAAGAGGGTCGGGACGCCGGAGATGCTGCGGAGGCTTCGGAGCAGGAGCGCCGGTTGCCCCAGGTCGCCGAGGGCGCCCTGCTGGACATCGAGCGCGCCGAGGCCGACGGTCACGAGACCAGCCCGCCCGCGCGATACACCGAGGCGAGCCTGATCCGGGCGATGGAGGAGCGCGGCATCGGCCGTCCCTCCACCTACGCCGCGACGGTCGGGACGATCCAGGACCGCGGGTATGTGCGCACCAAGGGCACGGCGTTGGTGCCGACCTGGTTGGCGTTCGCGGTCACCCGGCTGCTGGAGGAGCACTTCCCCTCGCTGGTGGACTACGACTTCACCGCTTCGATGGAGGAGGGTCTGGACTCGATCGCCTCTGGTGACCTCGGCCGCGTGGAGTGGCTGCAGAAGTTCTACTTCGGTCAGCAGGGTGGCACTGTCGAGGGTCTGCGCGAGATGGTGGAGCACCTCGGGGAGATCGACGCCCGGGGTATCTCGACGATCGAGATCGGCGAGGGGATGGTCGTCCGGGTCGGTCGTTACGGTCCGTACGTGGAGCAGGTCGTCCCCTCCGGGGTGGACCCGGCGACCGGTGAGGTCAGCGGCGAGGCTCCCGACCCGGACGCGAAACCCCGTCGCGCGACGATCGGCGACGACATCGCTCCGGATGAGATGACGCCGGCCAAGGCGCGCGAGCTGCTGGAGGCGGCCGACGACGACGGTCGGGTGCTCGGCCAGGACCCTGAGTCCGGGCACGACATCATCGCCCGTGCCGGTCGTTACGGCCCGTACGTGACCGAGGTGCTGCCCGAGCCACCCGAGCCCGAAAAGGGCGCGAAGAAGAAGGTCGCAAAGGCGAAGCCGAAGACAGCCTCGTTGTTCACGGACATGGAGCTGTCGACGATCGACCTGGAAACGGCACTGCGGTTGATGAGTCTGCCGCGGGTCGTCGGCACTGTCACCGACGGTGAAGGCGAGGAGGCCACCGAGGTCGAGATCACTGCGCAGAATGGTCGGTACGGCCCCTACCTGAAGAAGGGCACCGATTCGCGCACTCTGGCCAGCGAGCAGCAGCTCTTCGACATCACCCTGACCGAAGCGATCGCCATCTACGCCGAGCCCAAGCGTCGCGGGCGTGCTGCGGCGGCGCCGTTGAAGGAGCTCGGCGAGGACCCGGTGTCGGGCAAGCCGGTCGTGGTGAAGGACGGCCGGTTCGGACCGTATGTGACCGACGGTGAGAGCAACGCGACGCTGCGCAAGGACGATGACCCGGCCACGATCACCCCGGAACGTGGATTCGAGTTGCTCGCCGAGAAGCGCGCCAAAGGCCCGACCACGCGCAAGCGGGTGGTGAAGAAGGCCGCCAAGAAGGCCACGAAGAGCACGGCGAAGAAGGCCACGGCAAAGAAGGCAACGGCGACGAAGACGACAGTGCAGAAGGCCGCTGGACGGAAAGCCGCCACCGCAAAGAGCTGAGGGCGCCCAACCTGGATGGTAAATGTCTTTATCCTGGGAACCGACTGGCCGTTCCGGTCGTCAGACCGGTAATTCAGACCATCGAAGGGACCCTCCATGCGCACCACTTTTGCCCGCGTCGTCACCGTTTCGCTGAGCGCGACCGCCGTCCTGGGCCTCGCGGCCTGCGGGGGCGGCTCCGCACCGTCGGTTTCGCAGGCCACCGGCGCGCCGTCCTCGACCTCCACGTCGCAGACGCCCAGCAGCACGTCCAGCTCCAGCACCCCGTCCAGCTCCAGCACCCCGTCGGAAACGTCGACGTCCAGCTCTAGTTCGAGCGACTCCTCGCCTCAGGCGAGCGGTGCATTGCCGTCGGGCTGCGCCTCGAAGGTGAGCCCGAAGACCGCCGACCTGAAGATCGGCCAGCCGGCTGTCTTCAAGGACCGTAACGATGCCACCGTGTGTATGACACCGACCAAGCTGACGGTGGCGCCGGATGCGGTGTACGAGGGCACTCTCACCAAGACCAACGGGACCGTCTACTTCCTCGACGTCAATTACGGCTACGTGGGCGGTGGCACCAAGCCGGTCAAAGCATCCGACATCAACCAGCTGCAGCTGCACCCGGTCGTCGCCAGCGGCCAGAAGGGCAAGACCTTCTACGGCTCCGTGCCCGGCTGCGAGCACAAGGGCGACTACAACACGATCCCAGCCGGCAAGTCCCAGGACACCTGCATCATCTACCAGGTGAGTGGCCCCAAAGCCACGTCCGTGCTCTACAACAACTACACGGTCCGCTACCTCTGGAAGTAACGGATCGACACAGTTGGTGCGCAATGCGGGAACCGTTCGACCGGGCCGACCGTCGGATCCACAACATTGACCACCAAAGGGGAATTTCATGCGCATCACTCTCGCCCGCGTCGCCATCGCATCGTTGAGCACGAGTGCCGTACTCGGCCTCGCGGCGTGCGGCCCGGGCAGCGCCCCGTCCGTCGCGGCACCCAGCAGCACGTCGACCAGTTCTGTGCCGACGTCGTCCTCGTCGTCGCCCAGCAGCTCTACGAGTTCTAGTGCGCCGTCGGACACCTCGACGTCGAGCTCGTCGAGTTCATCAACCTCGGCCAGCCCGTCGGACGGCTCGACGCCGCAGGCCAGCGGCGCGCTGCCCGCCGGGTGCACCACCAAGCTGAGCCCGGACACGGCCACCTTCAAGATCGGTCAGCCGGCAGTGTTCCTGGACAGCAACAAGACCACCGTCTGCATGACGCCCACGAAATTGGTCGTCGCGCCCGACTCGGTATACGGCGGGAATATCGCCAAATCGGGTGGAACCGTCTATTTCCTGATGGCCAACTACGCGAACATGGGCGGCGGCACCGGCGCGGGCAAGGTAAACGCCTCGGACATCAACCAGTACGAGTTCCACCCCACGTTCGGCGCCGGCCAGAAGGGCAAGACCTTCTTCTCATCGGTCCCCGGGTGCGAAAACAACCATGACTACGACGTCATCCCCGTGGGGAAGTCGCAGGACACCTGCATTCCCTTCCAGATCACGGGCGCCAAGGTGTCCGGGGTGGAGTACGACAGCTACCCGCAGTCCTTTGCCTGGAAGTAACCGAACAGTTCCCCACGTATCTGCGGTCGATGACGGCGTCCCGGTGGGTTGTCATGACGGTGACCTAGGCTCATCGTCATGCCACCGCCCACCGGGATTTTCGTCGTCTTCGAAGGGGGAGACGGGGTGGGCAAATCCACTCAGATCAATGCCGTGCGGGCCTGGCTCGACGGTGGCGATCAAGAGGTCGTGGTGACCAGGGAGCCCGGTGGTACCGCGCTCGGGTCCGCGCTGCGCGAGCTCGTGCTGCACGGAGAGCACGTCGCTGCGCGCGCGGAGGCGTTGATCTTCGCCGCCGATCGGGCGCATCACGTGCAGTCCGTGGTGCGCCCCGCCCTTGCGCGCGGGGCCATCGTCCTGGCGGACCGGTACCAGGACTCCTCGATTGCCTACCAGGGCGCCGGTCGTGACCTGGACGCTCGCGAGATCGCCGGTTTGTCCGCCTGGGCGACCGATGGTCTCCTGCCGGATCTGACGATCCTGCTCGATCTCGATCCGGCTATCGGGCTGGCGCGCCGCGGGCCGGGCGGGGACCGGTTGGAGCAGGAAGCCGCGCATTTTCACGACCGGGTGCGCGCCCGGTTCCTGGAGCTCGCCGCGGCCGAGGCCGGGCGCTACCTCGTGCTCGATGCGACGCTGCCGCCGACCGAAGTCACCGCATTGATCTGTGACCGGCTGGCCGCCTCTGTGGGTACTGCGAGATGAGCGTGTGGGATCAGATTGTCGATCAGCCGACCGTTGTCGAGGCGCTGCGCAACGCGGTGCGCGATCCCGCAGCGATGACCCACGGCTGGCTGTTGACCGGGCCGCCAGGATCTGGGCGTTCAACTGCGGCAAGGGCATTCGCTGCCGCGCTGGAGTGCCCTACACAGGGGTGCGGGGAGTGTCACGAATGCCGTACGGCGTTGGACGGCACCCACGCGGATGTGGAGATCGTCTCGACCGCCGGTCTGTCGATTCAGGTGCGGCAGGCGCGCGAGCTGGCGGTGCTCGCTCAGGCGCGGCCCTCGGTGGGCGCGTGGCGGGTCATCGTCATCGAGGATGTCGACCGGCTGACCGAGCGTGCCGCAGACGCGTTGCTCAAAGCGCTGGAAGAGCCTGTGTCGCGAACGGTGTGGCTGCTCTGCGCGCCGTCGCTGGAAGACGTCATCATCACCATCCGCAGCCGCTCGCGGCACGTGCGGCTGCGGACCCCGTCGCCACAGGCCGTGGGGGAGTTGCTCGTTCGCCGCGACGGAATCGACCCGCAGCTGGCACTGGACTGTGCTCGTGCGGCTCAGTCGCATGTCGGGTTCGCGCTGCGGTTGGCCAGGGACGATCAGGCGCGTGAGCGGCGCCGTAAGACCTTGGGGTACGCCGGGGGGATCCACGATCTGGGTAGCGCGATGACCGCGGCCGCGGCACTCGCCGCGATCGCCGGCCAGGAGAGCAGCTCTGCGTCGGCAGATCGGGACGCTGCCGAGCGGACCCGGCTGATGGAGCAGCTCGGCGCCGACCCGACGGCGCGTGCCCAGCCGCCGCACGTCCGATCGCAGGTGTCGGCCTTGGAGAAGGAGCAGAAGACCCGCGCCACCCGATTCGGGCGCGATGTCGTGGACCGGGCGCTGGTCGATCTGCTCTCGATCTACCGTGATGCCCTGATGGTGGCGACCGGGGCGCCGGTGGAGCTGGTCAACGCCGATCTGGGGGAGCAGGTGCGGGCCGTCGCGGGCAGTCATACCCCGGAGCAGTTGCTGCTCGCGATGGATGCGATCGGAGTGGCGCGCACCCGGATCGAGGCGGCGGTGCCGCCACTGCTCGCGCTGGAATCGATGGCGATCTCCCTGCAGCACAAGGAAGCCCGGCGATGAACCGGGGTCAGGCGTCCTACGGCGTGGTGGCGTTCACAGCTGCGGTCTCGCTCGGGTTGGCCGGATGCAGTGGGAGTAGCTCGTCGGGCGATGCGCCGACGTCGGTGCCGGCCTCGGTGACCGCCGCGCCGTCGCCCGGGCTGGCGAAGTTCTACCGCCAGACGTTGGCCTGGAAGAAGTGCGGCGACGTGCGGTGCGCCACCCTGAGCGTGCCACTGGATTACGCAAAACCGGATGGCGTGACGGTGAAATTGGCGGTCGATAAGGTGCCGGCCACCGGTAAACGTAGGGGGTCACTGGTGGTCAACCCGGGCGGGCCGGGCGGGTCGGGGTACGACTACGCCGCAGCTGCCAATCAAATCGTGACCGGTGCGATCCGCAAGTCCTACGACGTCGTGGGGTTCGACCCCCGCGGCGTGCAGCGCTCGGAACCGATTACCTGCGTGGGGGACGGGCAGCTGGACAAGATCCTTGGCGCTGACCCCACGCCGGACGATCCCGCCGAGGAGCGCTCGGCCGCAGCGACGGCGAAGGCGTTCGGTGCTGCCTGCGTCGCGCATGCCGGTCCGCTGCTCGGGCATGTCTCGACGGTCGAGGTCGCCAAGGACGTGGACATCCTGCGGGCCGCGCTCGGCAGCGCGAAGCTGGACTACCTGGGTAAGTCCTACGGCACGCTGATCGGGTCGACGTACGCCGGGCTGTTCCCCGCGAAGGTCGGTCGGATGGTGCTGGACGGGGTGGTCCCGCCGGACCTGACGTCGGAGCAGGTCGCGCAGGGGCAGGCGAAGGGTTTCGAGACGGCGACCAGGGCCTACGTCGCCAACTGCGTGTCGTCGGGGTCATGTCTGCTCGGCGGCAGCGTGGATGCAGGGATGGCGCGCATCAGGGCGTTTCTGAAGCAGGTCGACGGCACGCCGCTCCCGGTCAAGGGTGAGGGTGACGTGCGGGCGTTGACCGAGGGCTGGGCCTCGATCGGCGTCGCCGAGGCAATGTACGACAAGGGGTCGTGGCCGGTGCTGACGGCCGCGTTCAAGGCGGCATTCGCGGGCGACGGGACCCCGATGATGGGCCTGGCCGACCAGTATGCCGACCGGAACTCCGACGGCAGTTACGCGGGCAACATCATGCAGGCCGGTAGCGCGGTGAATTGTCTGGACCAGCCGTCCAACCCGTCGCTGAGCAGCTATGCGCAGGATGCGAAATCGTTCGCCACGTTCGCGCCCACGTGGGGTGCCTACCTCGGGTGGTCGGGTCTGACCTGCGGGGAGTGGCCGGTCAAGGCGACGGGTACGGCGCACCGCATCACGGCGGCGGGCTCCGGGCCGATCCTGGTGCTGGGTACGACGCGTGATCCGGCCACGCCGTTCGAGTGGAGTCAGCGGTTGGCGACTGAGCTCAGCAACGGTCACCTGCTGACCTACAACGGCGACGGTCACACGGCATACGGGAGGTCCGCTTGTGTGAACAACACGGTGGACGCCTATCTGCTGCGGGGCGCCGTCCCGCCGGGTGGCGCCCGCTGCTGAGCGCTGCGGGTCACCCTTCAGGTGCTCGATTCGGGCGATAGGCGCGCTGCTGGCTATACTCGGCGGCGCGTTCGAGCGGCCCGTGCTGTGCTCAGGCCGACCGCGACCGCACGCCGCTTTAGCTCAGTCGGTAGAGCAATTCACTCGTAATGAATAGGTCATCGGTTCGACTCCGATAAGCGGCTCTCTCGTCCTTCAGGTATGCAGCCCAGCGGTTTGGATACTCGACCTGCTGCGGTCGAATCAGTCCGGTCCGCGGCACTCGAGGAGAGCTACGGCCAACGCGGTGATTGATTCCACAAGGACCTACTCACGACACGACCAGTACGCCATGCATGTTGGAGTGGTAGGTGCAGTGGAATGGGTATTTGCCCGGTTTGGTCGGTGCGGTGATGGTGTGGGTGCCCCCACTGCCGGGAATGACCGCGTCGAACAGTCCTTTCGTGTCGGAGGTGACGGTGTGGTCCACGGCGTCGGAGTTGGCCACGGCGATCGTCGCGCCAGGTTTGACACTGGTCGGCACCTGATACTTGAAGTCCTTGATGGTGATCTTCGCCGCCGCGGCCGGCGCGGCCGCAGCGGTGGAGCTACCCGCTGAGGGTGTCGACGTACCCGAGGGCGTCGACGCGCTACTGGTGCCCGTGCTGGTCGTAGGCGCGGCGGGGGAGGCACTCACCGACGACGAGGTGCTGGGTGCGGCAGTGCTGCCGCTGCCACAAGCGCCGAGCAGGAAGATACTGCAGGTCGCGGCGATCGCACCTGCTGTTCGTGAAGTGGTCATCTGGGTACGTCCTGTCAGCGGGGGGCGGAGAACTCTGTCGGCAGGAGTTCGTCACCCTCGGGCGCACAGATGGGGACCTCGCCCGCCAGCCAGACCGCCCCTCGTACCGTGGGGCGCGGGTGTCGGCGGATTCACCTGGGTCACCGGGTGGTCCGCGCCGTTGGTCTAGAGAATTTTTTATAGTGATCCAATCCAGGTTCTGGGGTGTTCCGAATCACTGATGTTCGTTCGACATGATGGACATCCTTGGGGTGGCCCGTGGCCCAACGCCACGGGCGACCTGTGCCAAATGTGCCAGGGCCGGTGGGTAAATCAACGCCGGTAACGCAGCCGATGGTGTCTGGTTGGTCGGGGAATGTCCGGCGCGCACGATCTAGGTTGCTGGGCGCGACGTAATATGCGCAACAGTCGGTGGGGCGTTTGCCTTGTCGTCACGTGTGGAAGAAGGAAGCTCATCATGCGAAAGAAGAACAAGGTTTTGCTGTCTGCTGTGCCGATCGCGGCGTGTGTTGCTGCCCTGGGGATCAGTGCACCTGCCGCTCATGCTGCGGGAACCTCTGGCACGACCACTTACCAGGCCACGTTGGCTGCGGTGACGCCGAACGCTCCGGCGGGCTCGGTTTCTGGGAAGGTCATGATCTCCATCAAGGGGGACCAGGCCACCGTCACCGAGCACGTGTCCGGTCTCGCGGACAAGTTGCCCACTGACACGAAGACGTTGGCCGCGTTGGGGATCCCGGCAGCCTTTGCTGGTGCACCGTTCCCGCACGTGCAGCACATCCACATCAATGGTCAGGGCACCTGCCCGACCGTCGCGGACGACACTGACAAGAACGGTGTTGTCAGCGTCAAAGAGGGGATCCCCAACTACGGGGCGATCGGCACCACCCTCAGCGTCAAGGGCACCACTGACCCCTCAGCAGCTGCCGACGTGACCGTTGCTCCCGGCGGCGCGAACTTCACCTACCAGCGCACCTTCACCATCAACCAGACCACCTTGACGGCCATCAAGGCCAACAAGGCCGAGATCGTGGTGCACGGGCTGAACCCGGCCAACGCGCCCAAGGCCTCACTGACCACGCCGAACTCCTTGGGTGTGACCCTTCCGGGAGCGACCAAGAAGCTCGCGATGATCGGCACCGCGCCGACCCTGTGCGGCCAGTTGGTGGCCTCCCAGATGGGCACGATGCCCAAGGGTTCAGTGAACACCGACTACGCGAGCACCAGTGACTCGAGCAGCCCGATTGCCCTGGCTGGCGGCGCGGCAGCGATCGCCCTGGGTGGCGCTGGCGTGCTCTTGATGCGCCGTCGCAAGCACACCAACGTCTGATCAACAGGTAGAAAGACAGACGTTCACTCATGAGTGACCAGACACGCGCACACAGCCGCACTATCGGTATCGGGCTGCTGTGCGCGTGTCTGGTCCTGGTCGGAGCTATCGCGATCGTGTGGGGTCTGCACCGCCCCCCTCACAACGGCGCGATAGCCCTGCCCACCTCCACAGCCACAAGTGTTCCCGCACCGAAACCATCTCCTCCCTCGACGACCCCAGGTTCCCGCGCACCATCCCAGGCGACAGTCACCGCGAAACCGTCACCGCCGACCAAGGTCGACATCCCCAGCATCAACGAAGGGTCCACGCTGTTGCGTCTGGGAACCACGACCGCTGGGGCCATCGCGGTACCCACTGACAAACTCGCCGATCACGCCGGGTGGTACACCGGATCTCCGATGCCCGGCCAGAACGGGCCGGCGGTCATCGTCGGACACTCCACCAGCTCTCGCGGCGCCGCAGCCTTCTACAACCTCGCGAAAGTCAAGGTCGGTGCCACCGTGCGGGTGGCCACCCAAAACGGCCACGTGCTGGTGTTCACCGTGTACAAGGCCGCCAGTTACCCCAAAACCAACTTCCCGACCGACACCGTGTACGCCAACACCACCGGCCCCGAACTACGCCTCGTCACCTGCGGGGGCACCTTCGACACCCAAACCGGTCACCTCCGCAACAACACCGTCATCTACGCACGACTGACCTCATAAACCCCACAGCAGACCCAACACTCCACCGTGGGGACTACGACCAGCGACAACCCAATGCCCAGGGATGACCGTGACGGGATCGCTGACCGGCGTATCGCCGTGGCTCAGTCGGAGCAGTCGACGGCAACGGCGAGGGCGGCGCAGACCTGACGGATCCGAGCGTCGCTCAGCCGGCCTGTTCGGTCGATGAGCACCGCGAGGGACGCTCTCGACCGAGTCCAGGTTGGCCGCGGAACGACGCGGCCCTGGGCCGGCTTCGGGATCGAGTACCACTTCACTGACGAGTCCCCGAATTATCACTGACGAGTCCCCGAATTGTCGTCGTGCAGGGAGCAATCAGTGCCCGGCGATGCCGTGGGACTACTACGTCGCGGGAAAGCGCGACGACCGGTCGAAGCCCGATTTGCAGCAGCTCGCACCACCACACGTCACCGCGCCTGGAAGAGCCTCACGATGCGGCCGCAGCTTGTCGAACGAGGCCAGGTCGCCTCACCCGTCCGCTCGTCGAGCGGGTGGTCGTCGTAGGCGATCCCAGTCGAGCGGCGCGCCACAACCCCCACAGCATTGACGTCAGATCGTTTCGTGACGCAACGCTCAGGTGCCTGCGCGGGCAGGACCAGTCGGGCACACTCGGGCAGTGATCCGGCTTCCGGATCACTGCCCGGAGGTTTGCGCCTGCGGTGACGCCTGCGTGCCTTCCTGGTCGCCGGGCGCCCGCAATGCGGGTGCGCCGAAGCCGGCTTTACTGAGGATCTCGCCTGCTGCGACACCGAGGGCGCCGATGACAACACCTGCGATATCCAGAGAATGTCGACCGAACGCAACACCGAACGCGAGAAGGAGCGAGCCCAGGATCAGGATGGCGACCATCGTCCACGCCGCGATGCTGTTGCCGTGATTACCGGGTTCCTCTTCAGCCATTGCATTGTCCTTCCATCGGTTGTTGTCACTGTCTAACCCGTGGGGTGGCCTTCGGACCCCGGAATCCGCTATCGGATGCATAGTCAGGCCTGAGCGCTAGTCGTTGCCGTGACGGCGCTTTTCGATGCGAACCAGTAGTTCGCCTACCGAGCCCAGCAGCATGCCGAGGCTCCCGAAGACGAACAACCAGATCGCCAGTGTCTTCACACTCGCCCAGAAAAACATCACGCTGCCGATGACGAACAACGTGTTGCCCGTCAAGCCGAGGCCCAGGTGCACCCATGGGAAATCTCGCAGCGCTGTGCCTATCCACCGGCGCTGCGCGTTGTGGGGCGTTTCGTTGCGCGGTGTGTTCATCTGCACTCCCTGTCCGGTGGCTGGCGCTCTTCGGCAAACATCGGGCGCTCGGTACGTGAGGTCCGAGGTAGTGGCGGTGGTGCTCGCTCTCCGGGGCCTGTTCGATGACTTCCGCTGATACTTCTTCGGCAAACCCCCGGTCCGTCAGGAACCGCGCTTACCGCCTGAACGAGACCAGCGAAGAGGTGCTGAACCGTGCGGGTCACCGGCCACAGATCAAAGATTGTCGTTGGACAACAAAGATACGCGAAGGTCATGTGGTCCGGCAAACTCAACCAGGAGGGGATAGGCGTCCACAGCTGACTGCCCGTGGGACGAGTTCACTGTTCGGGTCCGGTCGACATCGCCGACGGACTACGGCCAGGAAACGAGGCTTAGCGGTAGACCAGGTCCAGGGTGGCGAACGCGCCCAGGGCGTGGTCGGCCTGGAAGGTTTCGTGATCGCGGCGTACCCGGTGGGCGGCGTCGACAGCAAAATGGATGATGTCCTGGGCGAAGAGGTCCACCGCCCCGATAGCGCTGGTGATCGCGGGCTCTATGTCGTGGTCAATTTTGCCGTCTTCATCAGACATGGCATGGGCGCGGGCGAGGACGCGACCACATACCCGCGCGTACTGATGCCAGTCGGCGCTGGACAGGTCGGCCAGGTCCACGTCATCGCGGTACCAGGACCGTTCGCGGACCAGGAAGCTGTTGCCTTCATGGGTGAGACTGCCGTAGAAAACGCCAGGATTGACCATGGACACCCGGTGGGCATCCGCGACCCGTGCGCCGTGGTGGTGAGTGAGGTCCGTGGCGGGGTCGGCATCGGTTGAGTTGAAGTCGGAGGCGGGTACCAGCCCGGTCAGCGCGGACCGTCGGGCCCGTTTGATCTCCAGGAGCACGTCGTCGCTTCCATCGGCGCCCGGTCCGGTGATCAGCACGTAGTAGCGGGTCAGGCCCAGCGACGCGGTGCCTTGGCCTTTACGTTCGGCCACATCCTTGACCTTCATCCCGGCCGCGCGGGCAGGTACCTGGATGTTGCTGTCGCGCACGTACTGGTCGATGAGGTCCTGGAACTCTTCACGCCGGCTGGAGATCGGGACGATTTTCTTGCTGGACGCGAAACGCTGCCGCGTCTCATCGAGATACTTCTTCGCCAGATACTTCGAGCGGGAACCCGAGGTCGCATCCTTGATCAGTTCGGCAATGACCTGCGGGGAATTGTCGCGGCGTAGTTCATCGCCCGTCTCGGTGCCATCGGCGGCGTAGGAGGCAATGTACTCGGCGTATCCGCGCACAAATGCGCCCGCGATGCTGCGTTGTTTCTTCTTACCTTTTCCCCCCTCGTATCCGGCGGCGAGCATGAACGCTGTCGCGCCGCGTTTGAGGTCCCACGTGAAAGGGGCGTAGGCCGCTTCGTCGTAGTCGTTGACCCCGAAGACCGGTACATCGTCGCGGTTGGGTACTACCCCGAAGTTCTGCGGGTGCACGTCACCGGCAGCCAACACCGTTGGCATCCAGGCGTCTTCGCCGACCATGTCGCGGTAGAACAACAACGCGGTACCGCGGAAGAAGGAAAAGAGGGAACCGGCAAGCTTGTCGAACTTCGCTTGGGTTTCCTCGTTCCGGGTCGCGATACGCGTCTCGTGATCTTCCCGGATCGTTTGACGCACATGGACCCGGCGGTCATAGCCGGTCAACATCCGTGGCAACAACACCATCTCCCCAGCGGTACGACGACGCGCGAGATCAGCGAAGGCCTCCACCCTGGACGCAGCAGGCCTCCCGTCGCTCTGATCCCGGAGGAGGTTGGAATCGCCGCTGTTGTTGCTCATGAACGTGTGTCTACCTGACGCTGCACCTCCGCCCGGACCGTGGGGTGGTTGCGCGGTGGTTCGCTTCGTTGCTCTACCGACCACCAGCATGTATCGGCTTGGACCCGGTAGGCCGGTTCCGAGTGGCCCGCGAGCCCGCTCCCGATGACTTGAGTTCCAGGCGTTTTCGCCCGCTCGACCGGTGACTTCCCGTTGGTCATTCGGACAGCCCGGCGGCGCGCAACGCGTGCACCACCAGCGGGCCGCGCGGGGTGCCAGCCCGGTGCAGTGAAATACCGCCCCCGGCCTCGAAAATCAGTACATCGACCTCCGCAAGATCGCCGACCCCCTGTTGGCGCAGTATCGAGTAGACGTCGCCTTCGGTCAGGCCGGCACGAGTCATGCCGCGGCCTTGGATGCCACCCTGTAGGACCAGCACTTCGGGTCGGTCCTCCGCCATCCGCATCACCCGCCAGCGACGACGGGTCTGAGCGATGATCCGATGGGCGATCAACAACGTGATGAGGGCGCCGGCGCCGGTGACGAAGGAGGTGGTGTTCGAGGTCGCTGTGCGCCCGATGATCGCACCCAGCGCTACCGAGACCACGAAGTCGAACGGGCGAAGCTGCGCCAGGGTGCGTCGCTCACCCACCCGGAACCCGACCAGGGCCACAACGAACAACAAGACCGCCTTGCCCGCGACCCACCCCAACTGGTCGATATGACCGATGACCTGCGACATGGAGAAACTCCCTCGGATAACGGCACCGGCAGCATGTCCGGAGTACTACGTCCCATCCTGCCCACTTACCCGGTCGGAGACCTCGCCGGCAGTCCAGAACGCGGCCCGGGACCGCACCGCCACAGCCCGGGAAGGTCCCCTGATGGCGTTTTCGGACTCTGCCGCTGCCGTGAATCGCGCTATGGATGTCGACCGAGTTTCCGGGGCGCCTTCGGGTTGGTCCGACGGTCGGCCACATACCCCCGAGGGGTACTGTGAAGTCATGGAGAAGCAACGGCTCGATCCGAGGGTGACTCGTAGGTCTTTGTTGGCCCTGACCGTGGGGGCGGGTACGACGATCTTGGCGGCGTGCTCGACCGGTGACTCTCAGGGTGCCGCTGCCGGTTCAGCCACGGGCAGTGGGTCACGGGTGTTGGCCACTGATTCGCTGGTGCAACAGGTTGAGGACAAGCGGGCCAGTAGTGGTCGGCGGGTGACGGCAGCGTTGACAGCGGCTCCGTTCGGTACCAGCGTGGCCGGTCGGGCGGTGCAGACCTGGGGGTACAACGGTCGCTTGCCCGGGCCGGTGCTGCGGGCCCGCGCGGGCGACACCCTCTCGGTGGTCCAACACAACCGGCTGACCGCACCGACGTCGGTGCACTTGCACGGCCTCGCACTGCGTAACAACGCCGACGGGGTGGCCGGTCTGACTCAAGCGGCGACCACGCCGGGCTCCTCTTTCACCGCGACCTTCAAAACTTCTCAACCGGGCACGTACTGGTATCACCCACACGTGGGGTTACAGCGTGAACGGGCGCTGTACGGGCCGCTGATCATCGATGATCCGAACGAACCGCTGAAGTACGACGCCGAGTGGGTGCTCGTGCTGGACGACTGGCTGGACGGGATCGACGGCCGGACCCCCGAAAAGGAAGCCGCGACCTTGGCGGGCGGGATGAGTGGATCCGGGATGTCCGGGATGTCCGGGATGTCCGGGATGTCCGGGATGTCCGGGATGTCCGGGATGGGCGCCGGCGGTAGCGGGATGTCGGGGATGTCTCATAAGAATGGGGCTGCACCGGCGAGCCCGTTCTTAGGTGGTGATGGTGGGGACGTGAGCTATCCGGCGCATCTGATCAACGGCAAGTCCGGGGTAGATCCCGAGGTTTTCACCGCCAAGCCTGGGCAGCGGGTCCGCCTGCGGATCATCAATGCTGCCGGTGACACCGCCTACCGGGTCGGTATCCCTGGTGTGACGTTGACCATCACTCACACCGACGGGTATCCCGTCACGCATCGCCAAGCTGATGCCGTGGTGCTGGGTATGGGTGAACGGATCGACGCGCTGATCACCGTGCCGACCCGCCCCGTTCCGTTGCTGTCACTGGCCGAGGGCAAGACCGGGTCTGCGTTCGCGATTCTTGCGGCCGGGTCCGGTGCCCGACCGAGCATGTCCTCGGTACCGAAGACGCTGACCGGTCAGGTGATCGAGTCGCGTTCGACAACCGCAGACCCCGCTGTGCAGCTGCCGTCGCGGACTGTCGACGTCACCCACACGCTGCACCTGACCGGGGGCATGGGCAGGTACGACTGGGGCATCAACGGGCGACGTTTCGACATGAGAGACCCGTACAAGTCAGCGTTTGGTATTCATGCCGGTGAACGGGTGCGCCTGAACTTCACCAACAACACGATGATGTGGCACCCGATGCACCTACACGGGCACACCTTCCAGGTCGGATCCACCGGCCCACGCAAGGACACCGTCATCGTCAAACCGATGGAAACGGTCAGCGTGTTCTTCGACGCCGACAACCCTGGCCAATGGCTGACCCACTGCCACAACGCCTACCACGCCGAGCGCGGAATGATGGCAGTCGTCTCCTACCTGCGCTGAGCGGCCGCTCGGGATTGTCGAGGAGGAGATCGACGTCCCGGCGGCGGGGGCGGTCGACCCCGAAGGGGCCGATCCGGTCAGGGTGGTGACGAGGAGTAGAGATCTACCCCCGATACCCGTAGCCCTGTACGGGTTTGCGTAGGTGGGTCGAAGAGGAGTAAACCTGATAGGCGACCTACACATGGGGGCCGCAGATCCAGGAGTTGGCAATGCAGATTGTGCATGGGGTGTGGGAGGGCGTCGATACGGCGTTCTTCATGTTCTGGGCCACGTTGTGGGCGTTGGTGTTGGGATTCGCGTTGTCCGGGGCGGTGCAGGCATTCGTCTCGCGGACCCAGATGCAGCAGGCGCTGGGTGATCACCGGCCCAAGACGTTGGCGAAGTCCTCGTTCTTCGGGGCGGTGTCATCCTCTTGTTCCTACGCCTCGTCAGCGTTGGCGAAGTCGTTGTTCGCTCGGGGCGCTGATTTCACCGCGTCGATCGTGTTCATGGTCGCTTCCACCAACCTGGTGCTGGAGCTGGGGATCGTGTTGTGGTTGCTGATCGGGTGGCAGTTCGCGCTGGCCGAGTTCGTCGGTGGCGCGATCATGATCATGTTGCTGGGGCTGGTCGTGCCCCGCGTGATCCCCGCCGGGTGGTTGCAGCAGGCGCGGGAGCGCCTGGATGACAGCGCCCCGGATGACGATGCTGCGGGTCAGCAGGATGAACCGTTGAGCAAACGGCTACGTAGCCGCCGCGGGTGGGGTGACGCTTCGGGTTACACGATCAGCGACCTGAGCATGCTGCGCAAGGAACTGTTCATCGGGTTCGTGGTTGCGGGGTTCCTCGCCGCCCTGGTGCCGACCTGGTTCTGGCGCTCGATCTTCCTGACGGGGCACGGGTTCTGGTCCTCACTGGAGAACGTGATCATCGGCCCGTTCCTGGCGTTGATCAGCTTCGTCTGCTCGGTCGGCAACGTGCCACTCGCCGCGGCGTTGTGGGAAGGCGGGATCAGCTTCGGCGGTGTCGTCAGCTTCGTCTTCGCCGACCTCATCACGTTGCCGCTACTGGCGATCTACCGCAAGTACTACGGCACCAGGATCATGCTGCGGCTGTTGGGCGTCATGTGGGCCACGATGAGCGTGGGTGGTTTGGCTGTGGAGTACCTGTTCCGCCTCGTTCGCATCCCGGCGCCCGGGCGGCCCACGATGGTGGTCCACACCGGTTTCGAGTGGAACTACACCACCTTCCTCAACATCGTCGCCCTCATCGGGTTTGCAGTCCTGTACTGGTTGTACAAACACCGCGACACCAGCGGTGGGCGCTACGCCAAAGACCCCGTGTGCGGGATGCAGGTCGAAATCGCCAACGCCCCCGCCCGACGCAGCAGCCCCACCGGCGAGGGAGTGTATTTCTGCTCGGATCACTGCGCACAGCGCTATGACACAACTGGCGCCGGCAACGGTGGACATGGCACTACGGACAAGGAGACTGGCGACTCAGGTCTGTTCGCAGAGGATCCGATGTGCGGGATGCGGGTAGAGATCGCCGACGCGGCTGCGGAGCGCACCGATGCGTCCGGTGCTGCGGTGTATTTCTGCTCCGAGCACTGCGCACAGCAGTACGAGGAGACCAACCGCGCTGGCAGCACGTCGAACACGTCGCAGGGATCACGATGAGTTCTGCAGAGCACGACCATCCGATCGACCCGGCCCGGGTGGCGCATGCGCGGTCCCGTCTGCCGTCCGTGGAGGATGCCTCGCGCCTGACCAGTCTGCTGTCGTTGATGGCTGACCCGGTACGGCTGCGGCTGATCTACGCGCTCGATGTCACCGAGGAGCTATGTGTGGGGGACCTGTCGCTCGCCTTGGGTGTCAGCGAGGATTCGGTCTCGTACGCCCTGCGGTTGTTGCGCACCGCGGGGCTGCTGGTGACGCGTAAAGAGGGCCGTGTCGTCTACAACCGGCTCGCCGACGACTTCCCGGCAC
The DNA here is from genome assembly GCA_039636865.1 of Dermatophilaceae bacterium Sec6.4. Lineage (NCBI taxonomy): Bacteria > Bacillati > Actinomycetota > Actinomycetes > Micrococcales > Dermatophilaceae > Dermatophilaceae bacterium Sec6.4. The sequence goes on along the minus strand of CP144172.1, from coordinate 18,185 downwards.
CGTTGCGCGATCACTGCCTGCGCCAACTGATCGACCTGACCCGGACCGACATACCGGAGGACGACGATTCTCCGCGCCCGGGCGGCGGCACCGACTGATGCCGCCACGACCGGCCTGAGGACCGGCTGCTGCCCAGGCTCATAACCGCGGCTCGACGCACCGCGTTCGCCACCTCCGAAAAATCTGGCCCGTTCTTGTTGGGAGTCCTGTCGTGTACCTCGCCCCGCTCGTGGTTCTCGCCGCCGCAGTAGTTGGTATTGCCAGCGTCTGGGGGCTACATCGGATCACCGCGGTGTCATCCGAGCCGTTGGTCGTCCTGCCGTTCCAGTCCGGCTGGCGCCCCCAGGAACACGCGCTTTCCCGCTACCACGCCCGGTGGTACCTGGCGACCTTGACCTTTCTCGCGTTCGACGTCGAGATGCTCTTCATGTATCCCTGGGCCGTAGTGGTCGCTGACCGTGGCGCGTCGGCGGTCATCGAAATGTTCGTCTTCCTCGGAGCGCTGCTGCTCGCCGTCGTCTGGGCCTGGCGCGAAGGGGCACTGCGATGGGTCTGAAACACCTGTTCGCAACCCTTGCGGTCGACGCCACCCACGTGCTCATCGTGCAGGCGCCGGGAGCTTGGCGCACCCGGGTGGCGGTCGAGCATGAAGTAGCCCGCCGCGGTTGGCGGCTGGCAATTGTTGCCGCCGACGCGGACGCCCTCGTCGTCGCAGGAACTGCGGGATCGCGGTTGTCGCAGCAGATCGAATCGGTCTGGGATCAACTGCCGGGGCCACGGTCGCGAATCACCGTCACCGACGGCGCCGACCCTGTAGCCGTCCGCCGGAACCTGGAGGCAGTGAAAGCCCACCTGCTGGACACCGACCGACAGGTTCGTGACGCGCATGAACGACGTGGCTTCGACCCCGATGACATGAGCGGTAGCGGCGACATGGACATGGGCGGTGGCGATGACATGGACATGGGCGATGACATGGATATGGATATGGACATGTCGCCCAGCGGTATTCCGCTTGCCGAGGGTGAGCAGGACCGGGACGGGTTGGAGATGGACGTGCTGCACGTATCGCTCGGTCCGGTGCTGCCGTTCTGGCCTGCCGGGTTGGTGCTGCGTGCCACGCTGCAGGGAGACGTCGTCGTTGCAGCCGAGGCAGATGTTCTCGACGACAACGATCGGTCACCCGGGCGCCCCGGCCCGACGCAGCGTGCTGCTCTGCGGTGTGATCAGGTCGCTGGTGTGCTGGCCTTGGCGGGTTGGGCCGATGGGTACACAGCCGCCGTACGCGTTCGTGATGCGCTCATCACCGGTTCAGCTGCGGCATCTGCTACCGACCTGCTCGATGGTCTGGAACACCGGATTCGGCGTCGTTGGTTACTGCGGTGGTCATTGCGCGGCATCGGGGACCTGCGCCGCGCCGATCAGCTCGAAGATGCCCTCCGGGCACACTCGGGCGACGTCTACGATCGCCTCCTGGGCCTGATCGACGGCGCGCGAAGCGACCTTGCTGGTATCGAACGCCCGGTGCTGCCGTTCCTGGAGCTACTCCATGTCGCCGAGCGTCTGGTGGTCGGTCTGGACCTGGCCACCGCTCGGCTCGTCGTGGCCAGCCTGGGTATCGACACCGCCACGATGTCTGCTGCTGCATCGAACGGGCCTCAGGACGCGGTCCGTGGCTGACCTGGCTCATGTGCCTGACGTGGTTGACGTGGCGTCACCGGTCACGCTCGTCTCGCCCGGGTGGGCCGTCCTGGCCGGGGTGCTCGTTCTTGGCTTGGCATGGTTCGCGGCGACTGTCGATGGTGTTGCCTCCTCTCGCGCCCAGGGAAGCCGCGCTGTCCCGGGTCGCCCCGTGCGGGAGGTTGCCCGCCTGATGCGTCAGCGTCGTCGCACAACCGTGCAGGCCGATACCCCGCTCTGGCGGGCCGGGTCGAGCGGGTTGTTGGTCATCGCGACCTTGATGCTCATCGTCGTGCCGCTCGGGTCGTGGACGGTGTTCGATCCGCCGGTCGGGGTGGTCTGGTTCAACGCGATGGATGTGTTCGTGTGGGCGTTGATCTGGTTGACCGGATGGGGCCCCAACTCCGTGTACGGCCTGGTCGGCGGATACCGATTCCTGGCCCACGCCCTCGCCTACGAACTGCCGCTGATGTTTGCGCTCGTCGCCCCGCCCATTGCCGCACACAGCCTGCGGGTCAGCGACGTGGTCGCCGCTCAACACGGTCTGTGGTTCGTGGCCTGGATGCCGGTCGCTTTCGCGGTCTACCTCATCGGTGTGGCCGGTTTCTCCGTATGGGGTCCCTTCTCAGCAGCGGCGGGCTCCGACATCGCCGGCGGGGTCGCTGCGGAGCTCTCCGGGTTGGACCGGTTGCTCTTTTTCGCCGGACGCTACGCGTTGCTTGCTGCGGGGGCGGCTTTCTCGGTCCCGATGTTCCTCGGCGGTGGAGCCGGGCCGTTGCTGCCGGGTTGGTTGTGGGTCCTGGTCAAGACACTCGTGGTGCTGACCGTGCTGGTGCTGGCGCGGCGCCGCGTACCGGTGTTGCGCCCGGACCTGTTCATGGAGGTCGGGTGGCTGATCGTGTTGCCAGCCGCGCTGGTCCAGGTGCTCGTGGTGTCGGTCATCTCTGTCTGGAGGAACTGAAGCCGTGTTCGTCGATGTCGTGTTCTGGGTGATGACCGTCGTGACGGTGGTCATGGGCGCCGCTGTGTTCGTGGTTGATTCGATGGCCCGGGCCACCTATGCGCTCGCACTGTCCTTCGTGGCCGTCGGGGTGCAGGTGTTGCTGCTGCATCAGGACTACGTCGGTGTGATCGTGATCCTGATGATGGTCATGGAGATGGCGATCATGGCGGTGTACATGGTCATGTTCATGGGGATGAACCCGGCCCTGATGCCGATGAGCATGGTGCACGACAACCGCAAGGCGCTCGGCGCTGCCATCGCGTTGTTCGTCGTCCTGGCGGCCGGGGCGTTGCTGATCCCGTGGCCCACCCGGCGTGGTGCCCCCTTGGGCGACACCACGCGAGCGCTGGGCGAGGCCCTGATGGGCTCGAAGATGCTCGTGATGACCGTGGTCAGTCCGGTCATGGTCGCCACCATCGTGGCCGGCATCACCATCGCCTCAAAGCGTGGACGCTATGACCGGTTCGGTGCTGACCTGCGCGATGCCCCCGATGACCCTCAGCGCGGGGGAGTGGGCCGATGACTCTGCAGACCGTGCTGCTGGTGGCCGCGGCCCTGTTCAGTATCGGGCTCTACGGGGCCATCTCTCAGCAGGTCGTCGTCATGGTGATGATGGGTCTGGAGCTGATGATCAACGGGCTGATCCTGGCTGCGGCCGGTTTCTGGTGGTTCCTGGTACCCAATCCCAGCGGGCAGGTCCTGCTGATGGTGATCATCGCGGTCATGACCCTGGAGATGGCAATGGGGTTCGCGATGGCTGCCCTGCTGCACCGCGACCACGAAGCAGACATGACCGACATGGCCGGGGACCTCGCCGAATGAGGACCACCAGCATGCCGGCCTCGGTGGCCCTGTGGATGATCGTCGGGTTACCGGCCCTCACCGCAGGTCTGCTCCTGGTCGTGCCAGCACTGCGACGGGCCGCAGCCCCGGTCGCGATGACGGTCAGCGCGTTGACCGCCGCCCTGTCGTTCTTCGTGGCGTTCACCGGACCCTCTGTGTCGTTCCCGTTCATCGCCGGGTCCGACTTCGCGCTCGGCGTCGATGGCCTGTCGGCGTTCGTCGTACCGACCATCACCGTCATCACGCTGCTCGCTCTCGTCTTTGCGGCCGGAGACGTCCGGGAGAACCGGGCCCGGTTCAACGCCCTGATGTTGCTCTTCTCCGCCGCCGCCTCGTTGACCGCGACTGCGCTGACCCTGCCCACCCTGCTGACCGGGTGGGAGGTGATGGGCGCTACGTCCTACGCGTTGATCGGTTTCTGGTGGTGGGAACAACACCGCGTATCCGCCGGTTTGACGGCGTTCTTGACGACCCGGGCCGGTGACCTCGGGCTCTACCTCGCGGCCGGCGCCGCGATGGCCGCCGGTACCGGGCTCTCGCTCAGCAACCTCGCGGTGGCCGGTGCGGGTTGGCGCGACGTGATCGCCGCCGGAATCCTCGTCGCGGCACTGGGTAAGGCGGCCCAACTGCCCTTCTCGTTCTGGCTCTCGCGCGCCATGGAAGGACCCAGCCCGGTCAGCGCCCTGCTGCACTCCGCGGCGATGGTGGCGATGGGCGGGTACCTGCTGTTGCGTGTGGTGCCGCTGCTGGAGGCGACGAGTTGGGCCCCGACCGTCACGGCGTGGGTCGGCGCGCTCACCGCGCTCGGTCTGGGAATCGTGGCGATCGCGCAGAGCGACCTCAAACAGTTGCTCGCCGCCTCCACCGGTTCGCAGCTCGGTTTTGTGGTGCTCGCCGCCGGAGTCGGTTCGGTTGCTGGTGGGACCGCGCAGCTCGTCGCGCACGCCGCCACCAAGGCCCTGTTGTTCCTTGCTGCGGGAGCCTGGCTGACGGCGCTGGGCACCAAGCATCTGGATGGTCTGGTGGGCGTGGCCCGCCGATGGCCGGTGGTTGGCTGGTGCGCCACCGTCGGCGCGGCTGCCCTGGCGGGCTTTGCACCGTTCTCGCTGTGGGCCACCAAGGATGCCGTGCTTGCTGCCGCCCTGAAGACCTCCCCCTGGTTGTACATCGTCGGATTGGCGGCTGCGGCACTGTCGGCGGCGTATGCCACCAAGATCCTCGTTGTCATCTGGCGCCGACCCTCCGAACTCGAGGCGGTCCGGGTAAAGGCCCACCTCGATGAGGAGGAGCAAGGAACGGGTGAGGTGAACGCCTGGCAGCGCATCCCACTGCTGCCTCTGGGCCTGGGGGCCGCGGCCCTGGGGGTGTTCGCGTTGTCCCCACTGGCCACCGAGGTCGCTCGTGCTGTCGGCGGGGGCGCCGACACGGGTGCGGGTGCGTCTGTCGTCGAGTTGATGATCTCTGCGGTCATCGCCGTCGCTGTCGGGCTCGCGGTGTGGCGGTGGGGGACTCCCTCGCCCGCCTGGGCCACCGAATGGCTCGGTCTCGAACGACTGGCTCACCGGATCGTGGTGGACCCCACCCTCGCTCTGGCTGGGGGACTGGACCACGTCGACCGTTACCTCGATCGCGCCGTATGGGCGCTATCGGGGAGCATCACCCGGGCATCGGGGCCCCGCGGGCTGGCAGCCCTCGCGGCCGGCCTGGACCGCGCCATGGACCACGCCGTGCACCGTCTCGCGGGCGGTGTGCAGCAACTCGGGCGATTGGCGCGCCGCCCGCAGACCGGCCAGTTGCACCAGTACTACCTGCAGGCCGTGGCAGTGCTTGCTGGCTTGCTTCTTCTGCTCCTTCTTCCCCTGATGTGGCGGTAAACGTGCTCAGCCTGGTGATCTTCCTCCCGTTGGTGGCCGCGATCGTACTGGCCCTCGCGCCCCAGGTCGGTGATGTCGGCGCGCGGTGGCTGTGGCTCGCCACCGCCGCGGTCGAGGTGGTGCTCGTCGCCATCGTGTGGGCCCGCTACACCACCCCGGGCCCCGGACGGCTGGCCCTGGACGAGAAGGTGAACTGGATCCCTGGGGTCCGCAGCAGCTACCACGTAGGGATCGACGGGCTCTCGCTGCCACTGGTTGCGATGACGGTCGTGCTGTTCCTGGCCTGCGCGATCTACTCAATGCGTCAATCAGACCGCCCACGGTTGCACGCCGCGCTGTTGCTGTTCCTGCAAAGTGTCAGCCTCGGCCTGTTCCTGGCGGCCGACCTCATCCTCTTCTTCGTCTTCTTCGACCTGTCGATCGTCGCGATGTACTTCCTCATCGCGGGCTGGGGGCACGCGGGTGCTCTGCGATCGGCTCTGCAGTTCTTCCTCTACACCTTCCTGGGGTCCCTGGCACTGCTCGTGGGGTTCATCGGTCTCTATGTCTACTCCGATCCGCACACCTTCGACATGCTCGAACTGACCGCTCAGCTGCCGCTGGCCGGTCATGGCGTGGCGGGTGGTTCAGTCCTGGCGGCTGTGCTGCTCGGCCTCGCCGTCAAGACTCCCGTCGTGCCGTTCCACACCTGGTTGCCGCCCGCGCACAGCGATGCGTCGGCTGTCGGCTCGGCCGTGCTGGCCGGGGTGCTGCTGAAGATGGGCACCTACGGATTCGTCCGTATCGCGATGCCGATGCTGCCGGGGGCCTGGCGGGCATGGGCATGGGTCATCATCGTGATCGGGATCATCTCGGTGCTTTACGGCGCCCTGGTGGCACTGGCCCAACGCGACCTCAAGCGGATGATCGCCTACACCTCGGTCAACCACATGGGCTACATCGTCATGGCGGTCGGCGCTGCCGGTCTCGTAGCTCAGAACAGCCAGCAGGCCCGGGGCATCGCGGTCACCGGGGCCGTGACCCAGATGGTCAGCCACGGCCTGATCACCGGTGCCCTGTTCCTGCTCGCTGGGACCCTGCACGACCGGGCCGGTACCTACGACATGGATCAGTTCGGCGGACTGGCCCACACTGCCCCGCGCCTGGCCGGACTCTTCGCGGTCGGGGCATTTGCCTCACTTGGTCTGCCCGCCCTGTCGGGGTTCATCGCAGAGTTTCAAATCTTCACCGGAAGCATCGCGGTGGCGCCTGTCACCGCGGTCGCGCTCCTCGGAATACTCATCACCGCCGCGCTTTTCCTGCGGGCCCTGCAACAGGTCTTCACCGGCGAACTGACCGGCAAGTCCATCGGGTTCGCCGATCTGGGCTCCCGTGAAGTGTGCGCCACCGGCATCCTGCTCGGATTCTCGCTACTGATCGGGATTTTTCCCGCTCCGCTCCTCGCGGTCATCGACCCGGCCTCCTCCGCCCTCATCACCCTGCTCGGACGCTGATGGGAACCTCCACGCGGCCGCTGCTACTGCTGCCCGAGATCCTGCTGTTTGCCGGTGGGCTGTGTGCCCTGATGGCCGGCTCGTTCACCGCCCGCGACCGCCAGTGGATCACCCGGGTGATTGCAGCCAGTGCCCTGGTGGCGAGCATCGTCGTGTCTGCAGTGGCCCTGGGCGGCCCGCCCCAGGCGGCCTTCGACGGGACCTACGCCATCGATACCGCCACCGGCGCCGCCCGCATCACCGCCGCCCTGGGGGCGCTGCTCGTGCTCGGTGTCGCCGGCGACGAGCTCGCCGGATCAGCGCGCGAAAGCGAGACGTACGCGTTGGTGCTGTTCGCGACGACCGGCACGATCATGCTCGCGGGCGCGCGAGACCTGCTGGTACTCGTGGTCGCGTTCCTGCTGGCGAGCATCCCGCTCTACGGGCTGATCGGGCTGGTACGCACACCCCGTGGGGCCGAAGCGACGATGAAGGCCTACCTGATGGGCGCCCTGTTCGGAATCGTGCTGCTGCTGGGAGTGACACTGCTCTACGGGGTCACCGGCAGCACTCTGCTCACCGACCTGGCCCGCCGACTCCCCGCCGCACCCCCCGCAGCGGTGGCAGCCGGGCTGTTGGCGGTGGTGGCCGGGCTGATGTTCGAAGCCGGTGGGGTACCGGCCCACTTCTGGGTGCCCGACGCAGCCCAGGGCGCGAACGGCACGGTCGCTACTTTCCTGACCACAGTGCCCAAGATCGGGGCCATGATCGCGGTATACCGCCTCGTGCTCGTGCTGCCCGATTCCGTCGACTGGCCGCTCCTCATCGGGCTGCTCGCCGTCATCAGCATGACCCTGGCCAACCTGGCCGCCTTCTTCCAGGACGACCCGCGGCGGCTACTGGGGTGGTCAACGGTCAGCCAGGTCGGCTTCCTGCTCGTGCCGGTAGCTGCCGCGACCCGCAGCGACCTGACTCAGCCCTCGTTGCTGCTCTACCTCGCCGGTTACACCGTCACCAACATTGCCGCCTTCGCCGTCATTACCGCGCTACCCGAACGACGGAACCTCGCCGACTACCGGGGCCTGTCACGGTCCCGGCCGTGGCTCGCGGGAGCCCTGCTCGTGGCGCTGCTCGGGCTCGTCGGCACCCCGCCGGCTGCGCTCTTCGTGGGCAAGTTCACCACCGCCACCGCCGCCTGGGATGCCGGAATGGCCTGGCTCACCGTGGCCGTGTTCGTCAACAGCCTGATCAGCCTCTTCTACTACCTGCGCTGGATCATCCCCGCCTTCTCACCCGCCCCAGCACCTCAGCCCGACCAGCAGCAGCCCACCCCCGCCTGGCGCTGGTCATCAGCAACCGCGGTCGTGGCCGCACTGCTCAGCGTGGCGTTCGGTCTGGGCGGCGGACTGCTCTGGGCGGTTGTCAGCGGACCTCTTCTGCCCTGAAGTCCTCGAGTTGCGGAACGTTGGCGGGCGCGACCGCCGAGGGTCACCGCACCGTGAAGTCACCGGTCGGTTCAACGTGCGGATGACCCCCCACACGGCGTCGACCTGAATCGTCGTCACTCCTGCTGGTCGTCACTCCGAGCAGAGCGCCCTGCAAGCCGAGGTCACCCGCGCTGCTGAGAAATCCGCTCAGTTCGTGACGTCGAGCAGCACCTTGCCGACTGCGCCGTCCTCGACTGCGGTGTGAGCCTCGCCGGTGCGCTCGAGTGGGAAGTGGTGCACGGGCAGACCGTGCTCCTGCCCGATCGCGAATCCTCCGCCTGCGACTGCAGCAGTGATGTCTTCGGCCGCAGCGCGGAGGGCGTCCTGGCCGACGGTGTAGAGCAGCACCCACTGGATTCGGGCGTTGGTGGCGAAGGTCTCCCGCACGCTGAGGGTGATCTCGTCGCCGCCGTTGTTGGCGTAGACCGCGATGGTGCCGCGGGGTCGGATCACCTGCAGATCCAGCGCCATGTTCTGCGCGGGAGCCACCTCCACCACGATGTCGACGCCGTCGGGCGCAACCTCGCGGATTGCTGCGACGGTGTCGCCCTCGCGGTAGTTCACGACGTGCTGGGCTCCGGCTGCTGTGGCCAGCGCCGCCTTCTCATTACTGCTGATGGTGCTGATCACCGTGGCTCCGGCCCATCGCGCGAGCTGGATCGCGGCGTTGCCGACCGCACCGGCGCCACCGGCGACCAGCACGGTCAGCCCGTCCATCGAGCCGGGGGAGAGCCGGTCCGGGCCGTCCTCGGAGGTGGTCAGTGCGCGGTGCGCGGTGACGGCGGGCACACCGAGTGCAGCGCCTACGTCGTAGGACGCACTGTCGGGCAGGGCGGTGATGTGGGCGACGGGCAGCACGATTTGCTCCTGCGCGGTGCCGCCGGGGCGCTGATGCTGGGCGAGCATCGTCCACACCCGGTCACCGACCGAGAAACTGTCGACGTCGGGGCCGACCGCGTCGATGGTGCCGGCGCCGTCCTGGCCGGGGACGATCTCGGGGAAGGCCATCCCGCCCGCGCGGAACTTCCAGTCGGTCGGGTTCACCCCGGCGCGCTCGATGCGGATCCGCACCTCGCCGGCCCCTGGCTCGCTCGCCTCCCGCTGCACGAGATGCAGGGTTGAGGAGTCACCGGTCTCGGTGTAGACCACGGCACGCATGAGGTTCCCTTCGTCGACAATGAGGTACGCCTCGTGCAACGTCGTGACCACCTGCGGTTATGCCGGGCCTGCCTCGGAAAGTGGCTGTCAACCCCCGGCCCGTAGCGTGACGATCGCGCTGTCGGCGCCGATGACCACCGACCCGTCCGCGATCGCGATCGGCTGGCCGTAACCATTCGCGCCCGGGATATCGGTCGTACTGATCCGGCTTCCGGTGGCGGCGTTGTAGGCCTGCACCTGGTTGTCGTTCACCTGCAACCACACGACGTTGCCCGCTCGCGCAGGCGGCTCGCCCACTCCTCCGACAGGAACCGTCCAGTTCGTCTTCCCGCTCGTCGCCGACAGGCTTCGCATGTACGACGGCCAGTTCGACGGGCCGCTCTTGTCGACCCAGGTCACGAACACCGTCCCGTTCCCGGCAGCGCCGATGAAGGAGTTGTCGGCATAGTCCGGCAGAGCGGTGTCCCACACAGGCCCGCAGACCGACTGTCCGCATCCGGAGGCGTTGAAGGCCTGGATATCGGTACCTTCGTCCAGGTAGACGTGCCCGTCGGCGATGATCGGCCCCGATATGAGGTACTGCGCAGTGGGCGTTGACCATTCGCGGCGACCTGAGGCAGCGTCGTAGGCGATCAGATTGCTACCGCCCAGCGTGTATACCAAGGCGCCGACCGCCGCGTACGACGCGGCTGCAGTGCTTGCGGTGTCGGCGTGTGACCAGAGCGCCTGGCCGTCCGAGACGCGGTAGGCGTTGAACGTACTTCCGTCATCGAGGTACGCGATGCCGTTGGCCGCGATGACCCGGCCCGCGTAGTTGCCATTGCCCTTCAGCACGGTGCGCCATGTGACGCGATGTGTGCTCAGATCCACGGCCAGCAAGCCCGCACCATCGGGCGCCGCCTGGAACGGCAGCAGAAGTTTGCCGTCGGTGATGGCGCCGGCGGTGTAGGAGACGCCGAGCGGGAGTTGCAGCGTCCAGGCGGTCGATCCGGTGACGACGTTCTTCACCATCAGCGTCGTGGCGTCAGCAGTATTGCCGGGGAATGGAACGTAGTAGACCAACCCACCGGAGATGACCGGTCCTTGTGTTCCGAAGTCGTCGGCCGTCCAGGCGGTGTGCATGGTGGCGGCGGTTGCGATGGTCAACTTGTGCTCGGCCGGATTGAAACCGCTGTTGGCGCTGTCGGCTGCGCCTTGCGTCCAGGCGTCTGCGCCAGGGGCAGGTGGCGCGGTGAAGTAGCCGACGACGTCGACGAAGACGTACGCGGCGCTCGAGACGAAAACGTCGATGCGCCCATCAGTGCCCACCTTGACGGTGGCCGAGTTCGACGAGGTGCCGCGGATCGGATAGTTCAGCGTCGACGCAGTCGGGCGTGCGACTCCGTTCGGGTAGGTGGTGAGGTAGCCCGAGCCGGTACTGCCGGTCGCGGTCACGTTGATCTCGACGGCGTTCACCCCGCTCGCTGGGATGCCGTGGGCTCCGGCGATCGCGAGCGAAAGCACTCCGCCGGTCGCCACGCGACCCACCTCGACCCCTCCGGTGCCGTTGCGGGTGTCCGCGATGCGTACCGGAGTCATCGCCAGGTAGCCACTGGTGGCCGGTACCCATCCCACGACATCGACCAGCAGGTCGACCGACTGTGAGGAGTAGACCTCGACTCGGCCACCGGCGCCGACCTTCGCAATACTCATTCCGGCGGTCGCCTGGTGCGGCGCGTAGTTCAGGATCGAGGCGTCCGGGCGCGAGACTCCGGCGGGGAACAACGTCAACCATCCGCTGCCCGCGTGCGGGATGGCGGTCACGTTCAGGACGACCGCGCTCACCCCGGTGGCCGGGACGCCTGCCCGACCGGTGACGGTCACGGCGGTGGTGGAGCCCTTGGTGGGGTGGCTCGAGTCATGACGGGTATCCATCAAGCGAGACGGCACCAGCGGCGTGTAGGCGGCGGTGCTCGGGTAGTACCCGCTGACGTCAACGAACAGTTGAGTTCCGGTGGAGGAGTAGAGGTCCACGGCTCCGCCGACGCCGACCTTGACGATGGCCTGGTTGGCAACGGTCTGATGAGCCACGAAGTTCAGATTGGAGGCGGTCGGGCGCGCCGCGCCTGCGGGCCACGCGGTCAACCAACCACTCGCGACCGGGCCTGTCGCAGTCACGTTCAGCACGACGGCTGCCACCCCGGAGGTCGGCACCCCGACTCGACCCGCGACTTGCAGCGCGGTGGTCGAGCCTGCGCGGAGCGCGCCCTTGGCCACGCCTTGTCCGGACCGGGTGTCCAACAGCCGCGCCGGTGACAGTGACACGAAATTGCGAGCTGTCGAGGTAGTCGACGCCGCGCGGACCTGCGCCGCTGCCGCACGTGCCGGGTCGGCCCCGAACAGTGCGGCGACCATCGCCACGACCACGACTAGTACCCCGAAGATTCGCCGCATCTCGAACAGTCCATTCTCCCACGACCACCCGACCCCGTTACGGCAGTTGCGGGTAGTCCCCCACCTCCGCGAACCGCGGTATCAAGAAGAAAACACGAGAATGCTGGGGGTTTCCTGACACGTCAGCACCGGGTGCTTACCGCTCGCGCCGACGGCACCCCCAATCTCTGGGTCCGACGGTGACGAATCAATAGCGACGGAATATTCCGTTGTTACCGACCTGAATGGACGGTTCGTCATGAATGTTCGACTCACGACAGGCGCGCTTCGCCGCGACCTGCAGTGTCTTTCTCCTCGGCGCGTGCGGCGGTGGAGGGCAGTCGGCCAGCACCGGACAGGGCGCATCGAAACCTGCTACGAGTGCCTCTTCGACCTCGGCCGGTACGACGGCCTCGGGCACCTCGACATCGTCGACAGCTAGTTCCTCATCGGCGGCCGCCAAACCCGCCGCCGCGGTGCAGATCACCATCAAGAACTTCGACTATCAGGTGCCCACCAGCGTGAAGCCCGGCGCAAAGCTCACCATCACCGACAAGGACGGCGTCTCGCACACGGTGACCTCGGACAAGGCCGGGCTCTTCAACGCGGTGATCGACGGCGGTGGTGGCACCGCCACCATGACCGCGCCGACCACACCGGGCAAGTACCCCTTCCACTGCAAGTACCACGGCAATATGCACGGCGTGCTGGTCGTCTCATGAGCGCTCACCGCACGCTCTCAGCTCGATCGATCGAAGGGTCCACCGCGGACCGTACCGCCGGCTGGGTGCTTCGAGTTCTGGTCGCGGCCTGTCTTGTGGTGGACGCCGTGGTGCACCTGCAACTCGCGAGCGGCTACGGCCAGGCAACTGCACCAGGGCACGTGAGCGAGGGACTGCTGTTCCGCGCGGAATCGGTGACCGCCCTTCTCGTGGCACTCCTGGTGCTGGTGCTCGGTAATCGGATTGCGTTCGGCGTGGCGTTCGTGGTGGCTGCCAGCGCGTTCGTGGTCGTCGTGCTCTACCGGTACGTCAACGTGCCCGCGTTGGGGCCGATCCCCTCGATGTACGAGCCGCTCTGGTTCGCGAAGAAGTCGGTCACGGCTGTGGCTGAGGGCCTGGGCGCGGTGTTGGCGGCGATCGGGTTCCTGATGGTCGGGCGACAGGAGCGCGCCGTTTCTGATCAGCCTGCCGGTGGATCTGACATCTGACCTCGTCGGCAAGGCTCGTCAGACGCGGTGACGCATGGGCTCCTCACCAAACATATATTGACTCTTTTCCAAACTATTGGTTATAGTTTTGGCGGTCATGAGACCCAGCGACAAGCCCTGGCTTGCTGGGCGGCAACCCTCCGCAGTGGCGGGGTGCTCCAGGTGACGACCCGGCGCGAGCACCGTTCGCGCAAGCACGCTTTGCCTACTGAGCTCTGCTAGGAGTCGCCCATGTCGATTGCCCCCAAATCCACGGTCGTGCCGTTCACCATCCTCGCCTCAGGAAGTGGTGTCGCCCAGTCCGTTCAAGCGGGTGGGCATCAGTTCGCCACCGATACCTACCCCTCGTTCGGCGGCATGGACGAAGCGCCGAGTCCGCTGTTCTACGCGCTGGCTGCGCTCAGCTCGTGCAATCAGGTGACCGCCTCCCTGGTCGCCAAGGAACTCGGCATCACCCTCGGCGAGTGGGCGTTCGAGATCGTCGGCGATCTCGACACCTCCGTACTGGTCGGGGGAGCCGACGGTAACGCCAATTTCGAGAAGGTGACGGTACGCGCGACCATCGAGACGGACGCTGACGGCGCCCAGTTCGAGCGCCTGGTCACCGAGACCGAACGTCGGTGCCCCGTCACGCAGTTGTTCAAGCGCAGCGGCCTGGATTTCGACAACGTCTGGAGCAGTGCGTCGCTCCCGGCGCTGCAGGTAGTCTGAGCGTTCAGGCCGCGCCGGTATTGACGCCCTGACGTTGGCCTGACCTCGTAGTCTGCGCGGGTGGATGAGGAGTGGCTGGCGCCGACTCCGGTGCGGCGCGTCGAGGCGCAACCGGATGCCGTCATCGAGCCCAGCTGGGTGACCGCGCTCCCGCCGGTCCGCCAACTGCTGGCTGACGGTCTCGACCTGGCCAGAGCGACTGTGTTGGTGGGTGAGAACGGCACCGGCAAGTCCACCCTGGCTGAGGCGATCGCCATGGCCTACGGAATGAACGGCGAGGGCGGCTCGACCGGTGCCATGCGCACGACATGGACGAGCGAGTCGTCATTGCACGAGTGGCTGCGGGTCCTCCGTGGGCCGGGCGCGTCACGGTGGGGACACTTCATCCGGGCCGAGACGATGCACGGGTTGTTCACCTTTCTGGACAGCACGCGTAACCCGCGTCTCACCCGTGATCCGGAGTTCCACCCGCTCAGCCATGGTGAAGCATTCCGCACCTTGTTCGAGACGAGTCGGTTTCGCGGTGACGGGTTCTACGTGCTGGACGAGCCCGAGGCGGGGCTCTCGTTCACCACGCAGTTACGGCTTGTCGGTGAGTTGATGGGCATGCTCAACAGCGATGGCGTCCAGGTGCTCATCGCCACGCACTCACCCATCATTGCGGCCCTACCCGGTGCGACGTTGCTGGAGCTGGATGACCGCGGTTACCACGAATGTGCCTGGGAGGAGCTGGAGTTGGTGGCGCACTACCGCAGTTTCTGCGACGCGCCACAGCGCTACCTCCGGCATTTTGGGGTTTGACTCTCGTGGGTTGGAGGGATTCGCCGGTCAGGCAAGTGAGCGCGCAGGCATTGCCTCAAGCACTCGCAGGACCTCGTTCACCACGCGCCTCGGTTCGTCTCGTCGGGTGTGAGCGAAGTACCACGCAGGTGGCACCCCTTCGAGCCGCACGCAGGACACCGGAGGAGGCAGGACCGCGGCGAGGAGAGGGTGACTGACGGCCACGACGGTTCCGCGGGCGACCCTGCCCAGGACGTCGGACATCGCCCGGGGTGCGACCTCGACCACGTGTGCTTCGTCCATGGGACGCACATCGCCAAGACACCACAGCGACATCCAATCGGGGGGAGCGGAGGCAGAACGCAGCAGCGGAAGGGTCGCGAACTGCTCCACGGGCACCGTCCGACGGTCGCTCAGCGGGTGTGATCTGGCCACCAGGCCGACCCGCGTCATTGGCCACAGCCGGGTGGACACCGTCCCCGGCTGGCTCGATGCACCGGCCGTCAGCATGATGTCGACACGCTTGTTCGGCAAAGCGACGTCGAGCTGATCGAACGCGATCCCGACCCAGCACACAAATGTCGTGAGGGTGTCCTGCACGGCTCGCGGTTGATGCCGGGCCCAGCGCTCCAGCACCCGGGCGCCGTCGAACCCGGGCACGCCGACGACGACCGGCGCGGCGGGCTCCTGTGCCGATCGCGCCAGTCGTCGTGCGTCATCGAGCAGCCGTTCGGCTCTGATGGCGAAGAGTTGGCCGGGGCCGGTGATGGCCAGTACGCCACCCGGCCCCCGCTCGACCAGCGCAGTCCCCAGTTGGCACTCGAGTCGCTGGATCCGCTTGGACAGGCACGACGTCGACACATGCAGCTCATCGGCGGCTCGACCGTAGTGGCCCTCGCGAGCCAGGACCGTCCAACTCATGACCTCGGTGAGGTTGAGTTCCACGCTTCCCCCGACTCCAGGCTTGCGCCTCATCGTGGCAATCTCGCGCGAGCGGGTGAGTTAAAACGTGCCCGCGGCGTCACCGTGTCCGATCCGGAAACGCCTGCCTCAGGCTAGCGCGCATCGGATCTACCTTGGAGCTGATCACTAAGGGAAATCCGTGCCGATGACTTCAAAGAATCGGGCATTGTCGACGTCGAATTGTGCGCGGACGAAAGACCACATGCCGTGCGATTTGCGCCGTTCACGATGTTTGTGGACATGACAAGACATTGGAGGAACGTCATGACGACACCGCAGGAACCCATATCGCAGTTGAAGTCGGTCTACACGCCAGGCGGGCCGCGAACACCGGACCAGGTGCATACCGTCGGTGCAGACGAGATCGTGGCAGCCGATGAGGCCGGCCAGTATCGCGTCGCCAACCGGGCTGCCCTCACGGCGAAACGCACTCGCCAGCTGTTGGCGACCGGGGACTACGGAATTACCCCAGGTGGTGTCCGTCCGAACTCGATGATCCATCTCGTGGCGCCGGATGAGATCGTGCGCCACGACGGCGTGCAGATGAGGCGCTTCAACACGCTCACCGAGACCTTCATCGACGCGCCGAAGGTCATCTTGGCGTCCCCGGAATTACCCGGTCTGGGCAGCGGCTGGATCACCTACGCCGCGTACACCGAACCGGCCGCCAACATCATCCGGTCGATGACCACGACGTGGACCGTGCCGCCCGAGCCCAGCACAGAGAACGGGCAGCTTCTCTATCTGTTCAACGGCCTGCAGGACAACCCGGTGACCCAAATTCTGCAGCCCGTCCTGCAGTGGGGCAGATCCCCAGCCGGCGGTGGCACCAGTTGGGCGCTGGCGAGTTGGCTGGTCGGCGCGACTGGTGACGCGTTCCGCACCCAGACCCTTGTGCAGGTGCAACCCGGCCACGTGCTCACCGGGGTGATGAAGCTGGTCTCCACGCATCCGACCTACTCGTTCTGGACCTGCGAATTCGTCGGACTTCCCGATACGCGGCTGTCCGTGAACGTCACCGGGCAGCTGGTCATGCCGGTGCAGACCCTCGAGGCCTACACGGTCACTGAGTGTCGCGACTACCCCCCGACGTTGATGACCAGCATGCGGAACATCAGCGTCAATACCGGGAGCGCAGCACTGGCAACGGGGTTCGCAGCCACGGACCGCGTCACGGAGTGCGGTCAGCACACCGATGTCGTCAGCAACACTGCAGGGGCGGGGCAGATCGACCTGTTCTACTCACGCCAGTTCGTCAGCCTCTCACCCGCACCGGTGGCCAGCATCAGCCGCTCGCGCGACCAGATCGATCTGTTCGCCATCGGCACCGACGGCAGCGTCGACTCCACGTATTGGAACCCAGCGGGCGGCTGGTCGCCCAGCTGGTTCCGACTCGCGGATGCCCGCTTCGGCGACCAGTTCACGATTGCACCCGGCTCACCCATCAGTGTGTTGAGTCGATCTCCCGGACACCTGGATCTCTTCGCGACCGGGCGCGACGGCCGCGTCTACAGCACGTTCTGGGATGCCAGCAGTGGGTGGAGTGGACAGTGGTTCTGGCTCGGCGACACGAATTTCGCCGATCAGTTCAAGGTCCCGGTCGGTAGCCAGATCACCAGTGTCGACCGTGCATCCGATCTGATCGACCTGTTCGTCGCGGGCCTCGACGGAGGCGTCTACAGCACGTTCTGGAACGCGGGCGGCGGCTGGTACAACCACTGGTTCCGCCTGGGCGACGCTCGCTTCGGCGATCAGTTCACGGTGGTGCCGGGTACCCCGATCTCCGCGATCTCCCGCTTCGCTGAACATCTCGATCTCTTCGCGACCGGACGCGACGGCCACGTCTACAGCACCTTCTGGGATGCCAGCAGTGGGTGGAGCGGGCAGTGGTTCTGGCTCGGCGATACGAATTACGCCGACCAGTTCGTTGTGCCCGTGGGTGCGCCGGTGACCGCGTTGTCACGGTTCCGCGACCAGATCGACCTGTTCGTCGCGGGTCTCGACGGAGGCGTCTACAGCACCTTCTGGAACGCCGGCGGCGGCTGGTTCAACCACTGGTTCCGCCTGGGCGACAACCGATTCGTCGACGGTTTCACGATCATGCCGGGTGCGCCGGTGACCGCGATCTCCCGCTTCGAAGGTCACCTCGACCTGTTCGTCAGCGGACGCGACGGCCACGTCTACAGCACGTTCTGGGATGCCAGCAGTGGGTGGAGCGGGCAGTGGTTCTGGCTCGGTGACGACCGCTTCGGCGACGGCTTCACCATCGCGCCAGGGGCGCGCGTCACAGCTCAGGCGCGCGACCGGGACATCATCGACCTCTTCGTCACCGGTCTGGACAACCACGTCTACTCGACGTTCTGGACCGCTGCGGGCGGCTGGTCCGGCCGGTGGTTCAGCCTCTAGCGCGGTGGGAGTTTGTCACCAGCGCGAGTCGATCGGCGTCGTACATCTGTCGGCGTTGAGTGATGCTCAGTGTCGCGTCAGCTGGCACGTTGTTGGGGCATCAGCCCGGGTGTGAGATCCCAGTGGACCCCCAGGGCGTCCACGTCGGCGGTGAGCAGGTCGCGGTGCACGATGGTGTGGTGGCGT